>CAZAQV010000017.1:115164-128703 GCA_964487255.1 uncultured Polyangiales bacterium
TGGTTTCGACGCGCAGCCGTGAAGAGCCATCAACCGCGATGAGCGTGCGCAGCCAAAGAAACCCGATGTGCTAGGAGCACATCGCTGGTTTCGACGCGCAGCCGTGAAGAGCCATCAATAGAGCCGCGAAGAGGCATCAACCGCGATGAGCGGTGTTTGAAGGAGAACGCGATGTGGTAAGTCCACATCGTTCGTTCGGGACAAACCCTAGCGAAGAGCCGTCGATGAGGCGCCAGCCGAAGAGCTGTAGAAGGCAGGCGGAGGTTGCTGAGTTTCTTGGTATTCTCCAAGAAACTTCGTGACCGGAGTTAAAATTTATACGTGCCGCCGAGGCGGAAGTAGAACTCCGGATCCTCATCGTTGATGATGAAATCGCCGAGCACGCGGCGGCTGTTGCCGGCGAGGATGCCTTCGAGTTGGCCCCACAAGTTCCACTCGCGGTTGAGCACCAATTCAAGCGAACCCCCGAGTCGCACGCGGACCGTGTCTTGCCGCTCGAACTCGGTGCCCGTGCAACCCATCCCGTTGGGAGGCTCACAGACGAGATTGTCAGAGTTTGCTCCGGACCAGTCGTAGCGATCGGTGTGAAAGTCGAACCCGAGCCATAGTGAAAATGCACCGTGCTCACTAAAATGAAGCGAGGCCATCGGCTCGAGCTTGAGAAACCACACGTTGACGGGGTGGCCCTCGGCGTTCGCAGCTTCGGTCCCGCTCTTCGGGTCACGCCCAGGACCAAAACCGCCACCCAGCTTGGCCTGACCGCCGACCGAGATCTGGTCGCTGAAACGAACGCCGAACTTGCCGCGAAGTTCGAATTCGGTGAGTCGGCCGAAGGTTCGGACCGCGAAACCCGCGTCGATGACGTCGAGAATCCCAACGCCGAGCCGCGCTTCGAGGAGGTAGGGATAGCCGACCGAGATATCCAGCGCGGCCGAGTTGACGGGGATCGCCCCAGCTGAGTGTGTGGTCAGGCCGCGACGACGCTGCTCCAGCGTTAGACGTTTGGCCTCTTGTTCGGCTGGCGTGAGCTCGCCGTCCTTGATCAAGTTAACGCTGATGTGTCGCGTCGAAGTGCTCGGCACGAGGCTGACCTGCTCGAAATGTGTCTGGTAGCCGTTTGCACGCACCTCGATTCGATGGGCGCCCGCCGGAAGCTGCCCCTCGTAGGGCGTCGGTCCCTGAAGTGCCCCGTCGACATAAAGCTGGGCACCTGGCACGTTCGCCTGAACACGGATCGGCGTATCGGCAGGTTTGAGTTCTGCAACAATTTCACAGTTCTTACCCGGCGCGGTGTCGCAGGTGGTTCGCAAATCTTCGTACCCTTGCGCGCTTACTACGACGGTATGGGTGCCTGCGGGCGCGTCTTCGATGACGACCGGCGGCGCGCCACGTGAGACGCCGTCGACCGAGATTTGGGCGCTTCCGACCGGCGAGTTGATGATGATGCGACCGTCGTTCTTCACGAGCCCCGCGAAGCGGATGTTCACCACCTGCTCGTCGCCTTCTTTGAGCGTCACCTTTTCTTCAACAGGCTCCTGCCCTTCGACCGTTCCTTTGACGACATGCTCGCCAGGCTTGAGTTCTTTGGTCAGCGGCGCTTTGCCAACCTCGGTGCCATCGATGCTGATCATCGCATCGGGCGCGTTGGAGATCACCCTGACGCTCGTCGTTGTGCGCTCCACGGCGAATGTGGCATTTGAACGATGACCAGCTGTGACCAGAACCTCTTCTTTTTGAACCGCACCATCGGCGTCGCGCAGTTCGACGACGTGCTTTCCGACCGAGACATCCTCAAGCACAGTCGGAGACGTCCCCTTCTCGACACCATCGAGAAACACCTTTGCCCCTTGGCTGCCGCCAGCAACGAGGATCGAGCCGGTGTCCGGTGCCATTTTTTCAAGCATGACCGGGAGCGAGAGCACCTGCCCGCTGGAAAGGTCGACCCATTGAGAAAAGGTCTGGTGCCCTTCTTTGCCAACTTGGATGAGATGGCGCCCGGGTTCGACCAAGCCTTTGTAGGGAAGCAGTCCGCCTGGTTCGCCGTCGATACGCACCGACGCGCCATTGGCCGCACTGTTACCCGCCGAAATCATGATTGTGGACATCGGTTTGAGCGTGGCCTTGAAGGTTTCGTTCCAACGGCGCACGTTGATCGGCATCTCCAGTGTTTGATGGCCGTCTAGCTTGAAGATCAACGTATGCGCACCCGTTTCGACCAAGATACGCTTGATGGGGGTCTGGCCGAGAGGCGCTGCGGTCGTGCCGTCCAGATAAACGGTCGCGCCGGGTGGCGACGACTCGATATTGACGCGAATTCGTCTCGCCTGCGCCTCGGTTGCAGTACCGAGGGTAAGGGCGAAGGCGAGGACGGTGAGCAGGGCGGACAAGAAGCGAATCATGTCCCTGGGTGTAGACAAAACGACCAACAAATACAACCGATTCGGGCCTTTGCTGCGCCGGACCGATGGATTTTCCATCCCGAATTGGTGCGTGCTTTCGCGACGGACGAGGGGGCGTGGTAGCAATTGACCTGTGAGTCACTGGCGCACCCCATTGAGTCCGAAGCTTCGTCTCATCCTGCTTATTGTCCTCGTTGTTGGAGGCTACCTTGCGTGGGATGCGGCCGTGGTGACCGATGAGGAGAAGATTGAAGCGTTTGCCGAGACGATCTCCGGCAAGCTCGACCTCGATCGAATCGACGAAGCGATGATGTATGTTCGGCCGGCGTACCAGCCGCTTACCGTGACGAGTCCTTGGGGGGAGAAGGTCTATGAGGACGTTGCCGGTGTACGGTCGGCAGCGCACAAGGCGCTATCGAGGTTTTATGGCGAGCACTTGCGGATCATGAACCAAGAAATCCACGTCGAGGAACGCGCAGCACGTTTGAGTGTTCGCGTGATGACGATGCGGGGCATGCGAGATGCGGATTTTCGATTTGCAAAACCCGACGATGAGAACTGGGTGCTCACACACGTCACTGTCCGCTAAATGCAGGCCGACACCAGTGTGTGACGGGAGCGCACGTGCACGCTCAGTTTCGGATAGCGGGTCATATGTCGCCACGCTCCAAACGCTTGTGCGATATCGGTCACTTAGTTGATTTGCACGTTACGCCTGAAGTCGGTGTGATAATTTTCATCGCTATGCCTTACTCGAAAAGAACACACCGTGTCCGTCTTCAAGCACTGTTTGTAGTTGTCGCCATCTACGTCTTTGCGATCGATGGAACCGCACGTGCACAAACACTTCAGCCGAGTTCCGACCGTCCGCTCTTTTACGCATCGCTCACCCTAGGATTGGGTGATTGCGACCAACGTCTGTGCGGTGATCAAGAGGGCAGGACGTCGCCGTTTCTTGGTGCTGGCGCAAAGTTTTTGATCAGACCGATTCCGTACTTTGCGGCGGGTGCGGAGCTTCATCACAACTGGATGTTGGCCGATGACCGCGATCAAAATCGAGAAGGGGAAATTGCGAGCTACTTTCTGGCGAATCTTGTGGTGCGCGGCATCTTGCCGCTCGATCGTTTCGAGCCGTGGGCAGGTTTTGGCTTCGGTTATGGTTGGTGGGGATATTCGTGGGACAAAGACAATAAGGACGAGGATGTAACCGTCGACGGGCTGAACTTCGCGTTCCAGGGAGGCGCCGACTACTGGCTCACCGAAGCGTTTACCCTCGGTGCGGAGATGCGTATCTCGCTGCCTTCGTGGTCCGATCGCTGCAAGGAGAAGATCGAGGTCGACAAGACAAAGCTTGAGTGTCGAGACTTTGACTCGCTCGACCAAGATGATCAGGACGAACTCCCGAACTTGCTCTGGTATTTCGGGGCGACGGTCGGGCTCGGTTTCGGCTAGGCGGCTCGGCGGTTAACGAGCCGCCTCTTTCATCTGGCGCCAAGATCGATACACTGCCGGCATGACAGACACCCAAAACAGCCAAGGTTCAAGCGAGCATCAGGGCTCGATTGAAAGTCGCAGTCACGAGACGCGAAAGTTTGAACCCCCTGCGGCGTTTGCGAAGGCCGCGCATGTCTCGTCGCTTGACGCGTACAAAGCCCTGTACGAGCGCAGCGTCTCCGATCCCGACGGTTTCTGGCGCGATCAAGCGGCAGCGCTTCACTGGTTCGACGAGCCGAAGACTGTGTGCGAGTGGAACGCGCCGTACGCAAAGTGGTTTTTGGGTGGGACAACGAATCTCGCCTACAATTGCGTGGACCGACACCTCGACCAACGCGCGGATAAAACGGCAATCCTTTGGGAAGGAGAGCCGGGCGAGGTACGCAAGCTCTCGTATCGTGAATTGCATGAAGAGGTCTGCCGTGCAGCCAATATGCTCGTCAAGCTTGGCATTACAAAAGGGGATCGCGTGGGCATTTACATGGGGATGGTGCCTGAGGCAGCCATCGCCATGCTCGCGTGCGCGCGCATCGGTGCTGTCCATACGGTCATCTTTGGTGGCTTTTCCGCGGATGCCATACGTGACCGACTGAACGATGCCGAAGCCAAGTTGATGATCACCCAAGACGGTGCGTGGAGGCGTGGAAAGGTGGTTCCGCTCAAGGAGCAGGTCGACAAAGGGATCGAAAATGTCCCGTCGCTTGAAGCTTGTCTGGTTCTGCGACGCACCGAGAACGCAATCGACATGAAGGACGGGCGCGATCATTGGTGGCACGAGTTGCGTGAGAGCGTTACCACTGTGCATGAAGCGCCAGCACTTGATGCAGAGCACCCGCTTTTCATCCTTTACACATCGGGTACCACCGGCAAGCCCAAAGGTGTGCTTCACACGACGGGCGGTTACATGGTCGGCACTTACCTGACGACCAAGTACGTGTTCGACCTCAAAGAAGACGATGTGTACTGGTGCACTGCCGACGTTGGCTGGATCACGGGGCACAGCTACATCGTCTACGGACCACTTGCGAACGGCGCGACGGTCATGATGTACGAAGGCGCACCGAATCACCCCGGCCCCGACCGCTTTTGGGAGCTCGTTTCCAAACACAAGGCGACCATTTTCTATACAGCGCCGACGGCGATTCGTGCGTTCATCAAATGGGGTGACGAGCACCCGAACAAACATGATCTCTCATCACTGCGTCTGCTGGGCACGGTCGGTGAACCGATCAACCCGGAAGCCTGGGTTTGGTATCGCGATGTCATCGGGGGTAAGCAATGTCCCATTGTGGACACCTGGTGGCAGACTGAAACGGGGGGCATTATGGTGACGCCACTTCCAGGTGCCATTGCTGCAAAACCGGGTTCATGCACGCTGCCCTTCTTTGGCATCGTGCCAAAGGTGCTTCGCGAGGACGGCAGCGAGGCCGATGTCAACGAAGGCGGACTCTTCGTCATCGATCGACCTTGGCCGTCGATGCTGCGGACCGTTTGGGGTGATGACGAACGCTTCAAGCAGCAATATTTTTCGAAGTTTGAAGGCAAGTACTTCACGGGCGACGGCGCACGGCGAGACGAGGACGGTTACTTTTGGGTCATGGGGCGAGTCGATGACGTGGTCAACGTTTCCGGTCATCGACTCGGGACAGCTGAGATCGAGAGCGCGTTGGTTGCCCACGACAAAGTGGCGGAGGCTGCGGTCGTCGGCAGGCCCGACGAACTTACGGGTCAGGCGCTTGTGGCGTTCGTTACGCTCAAGTCCGGCGTGTCGCCGAGTGAGTCGCTCAACGCAGCCCTCAAAGAGCAGGTTGCCAAAGAGATCGGCAAGTTTGCGCGGCCCGCGGAGGTTCGCTTTGCCGATGCGGTGCCCAAGACGCGCAGCGGTAAGATCATGCGGCGCCTCCTAGGAGATATCGCGGCGGGGCGTCCACCCGGAGACGTCACGACACTCGAAGACGTGGGCGTGATGGCCAAGCTCGCGAGCGAAGAGGGCTAGGCCCCGAACTGCCTGCAGATGGCTTCGTGCACGCGCTGAACCTCAGCGCGCAGCTGCCTGAGGTCACCACGGTTATCGACGAGCCAGGTTGCGTACCTGCGCTTTTCGTCGACGGGCATTTGCGCCGCGAGCCGTGCTAGGGCCTCTTGCTGCGAGAGACCGTCGCGTTCACGTAGTCGGGTCACTTGCGTGTCCCGACCAACATCGACTACGATGACGCCGTCCATACCTCGATGGATGCTGTTCTCGATCAGCAAAGGCGCCTCGTAGACCACGTATGGAACGCCGGTGCGCGCTGCCTTTTGGCGAGCTTCTTCGAGCCACTCGATACTCCGGGCGGCGATCGCTGGGTGGATCATCTGATTGAGTCGTTGGCGAGCCGCTTCATCCGAGAACACGTGTGCCGCCATGTGTTTCCGGTCGAGCGTTCCGTCCGCGCTGAGTATCCCGTCACCGAAGCTTGCGACGATAGCTTGGAGCGTGGGTTCGCCGGGGCGCACGACCTCGCGCGCGATTTGATCTGCGTCAACCACCTCAACGCCAAGCTCCGCCAGGATTTTAGCCGTTGCGCTCTTCCCGGAGGCGATTCCGCCCGTGAGCCCTACCGTGGCAATGTTTGTGTCCATCAAGCAAAGCCTCGGGCAAAACGACAGTGACCGTCAATCTCAGTAATGCTAGAGCATCGCTCATGCGTGCCGTGGCTCAACGCGTATCAAGTGCTCGTGTGGAGGTTGGCGGCGAAGTCACGGGCTCGATCGGACGCGGTCTACTCGTGTATCTTGGGGCCGCGCGAGACGACGACGAACAGGACGTCCAGACGATGGTGCGCAAGGTCGCGGGGCTGCGGATCTTTCGCAAGCCAGGCGCCGAGGACGACCGGATGACGGCTTCGGTACAGGACATCGAGGGTGCTGTTTTGGTGGTGTCGCAATTTACCTTGTTTGGTGATGTCCGGCGTGGTCGGCGTCCCTCATTCGATGGTGCTGCGCCGCCTGCTCAAGCCGAACAGCAATACGAAGCCGTGGTGGCAGGATTGCGCGAACAGGGCCTGACAGCGGAGACCGGACGCTTTCGAGCGATGATGGACGTCCACGCGGTCGTCGAAGGTCCGGTTACCATACTGATCGACACGAAGAAGGTGTTTTAGGGGTTCGATGACGGAGCAATCTCAATCCGGGCAGTTTGAAATTCGGGGCGCGACCCGTGACGACTTCGACGGTGTGTTCGAGCTTTCGCGGCACTTGAACTCGGTGAACTTGCCACATCGCAAGTCGGCCGTAACAGAGTTGCTCGAAAGAAGTGAGAACTCGTTTTCGGGCAAGACGGCTGGTTTTAGTGAGCGACGTTACATGTTTGTGCTGGTCGACCTGCGCTCTCAGCGGATTGCTGGCACTTCCATGATCATTGCGCAGCTCGGTCGTCGCGGTGTGCCGTACATCTTCCTCGATGTTGGCGTTGAAGAGCGCTATTCGTCGACGCTCGATCGCCACGTCAAACACCAGGTCTTGCGCATGGGGTATTCGTATGACGGTCCGACGGAGCTTGGCGGCCTTGTCATGCACCCCGACTATCGCAGGTCGTCGCTACGCTTTGGTCGCGCCATGTCTTATGTGCGCTTCTTATTTATCGCGATGCACCGCGAGCGCTTTCAGAACGACCTGCTCGCCGAACTGATGCCGCCGCTACGTGCTGATGGCACGAGTCACTTGTGGGAAGCTGTCGGTAGTCGATTTGTCGACCTCTCGTACCAAGAGGCAGACAAGCTCTCAAAGACAAACAAGGAATTCATATGGGGGCTATTTCCAACGGGTAAGATCTACACAGCCCTCCTTGCAAAGGAGGCGCGCGATGTGATCGGCGAGGTGGGGCCGGATACCCGTGGCGTGGAGAAGATGCTGCGCCGCGTCGGCTTCGAGTATGTATCCCGCGTCGACCCCTTTGATGGCGGTCCACATTTCATGGCGGCGACCGATTCGGTGTCGGCCGTCCTTGACAGCAGGCCACGTGTGCTGAAGGCAGCCGCAGGCGCCGCCGCCGATGCGGGGCTACTGGCGCGAGTTCATCCCGACAGGCCGTGGTTCGAGGCGCGCATCTGTCCCATCGACAAGGGAGCCAAGAGTGGATTTGCCGTCGCACCAGAACTTATCGATGAGTTAGAACTTGAGGCGGGTGCGTCCTATTGGACGCTACCGTTTTAGCGCGTTTTGCTCACCGAGTGCTCGTTTGCTGATGGTTGAGAAAGCAGGTCGCCAGACATTCCACTTGTGCCCTCCGGGCTCGACGTGGACCCGCTCAGGTTCAAGCAGTTTCGCGAGGCGCAAGTGTGCTGGGTCGTTCTCTTCTGAACCGTATGTGAGAAACAGGTCGGGCTGATTATTGGATGCCTTCTCGGCCAGGTAGTTCCAGACGCGACGTTCGAGTGCTGCGGGCGGCGTGTCCGAGGCCCGCACGTCCTTTCTCTCTCTCGCGAGAGCGTCTTTGATAGCGGTCATGTTTCCCGCGTGCTCTCCAAGGTACGGCGAGATCAGGATGATGCCCTCGATGTCGTCGGGGTAGCGAGCAGCATACGACGTTGCACCAAATCCGCCCATTGAGACACCAACAAGCCAGATATGTCGATAGCCGAGTGAGCGTGCGGGGCCGATGATGTCTTGGCGCAGCCGCCCCACGACTTCACCCACGCGGTAATAACCAAAGTGAGCGTCTGCGACGACAACGTCCCAGCCTCCCTCCGCGCGCGCCAACTCCACGAACTCGTTTCGTACGAAATGACTTGCCCGGTCACCGAAACCGGGCAGCATCACCACTAGGCCTGGTGCAGTCTCGGGACCCAGCGGTGCGTGATTCAGGTAGCGAAGGGAGCTTGAACCCGAGCGTGTGCCGCAGCCCATAAGACCCGTGCTGAGAACAAACAGAAGAACATACGTTTGCTTGCGCATCACCTCAGACCTTTCCTGTGATTGCTCTCTGCAGATCTTGCCACAGGTCTTCGATGTTCTCGACTCCAACGGACAGTCGGATCAGGTTGTCATGGATGCCGCTTGCTGCGCGTTCTTCGGGCGTCATGCCAACGTGCGAGGTGGCGGCTGGGCAAGTGGCATTGGACTCCACGCCACCGAGGCTCGGCCCTGTGACGATGAGTTGCAGGTCGGCCAAAACGTCGCTCGCGGTTCGGGTTGTCTCGAACCCGACCAGGCCTGAGGCCCCGCCCATCAGTGCACGGGCCCGTTGGTAATCTGGGTGTGAAGCCAGAGATGGGTGATGCACTTTCTGCACGCCAGCGAGTTCATCGAGGCGCGCCGCCAAAGTTGCCGCGGACGCACACTGAAGGGGTACACGCAGGTGCAGCGTCTTGAGGCCCCGATCGAGCAGATAACAGGCGCCTGGGTCGAGACTTCCACCCAGATGATCAAGGCGTCGCTTGATAGACTGGACCCACGATTTGGACCCCGCGATGGCTCCAGCCACGACGTCGGAGTGGCCATTGAGGTACTTGGTTGCGCTGTGCAGCACGATGTCATAGCCGAGGGTTGCTGGCCGGAAGTTGATAGGTGAGCTGACCGTGTTGTCGATGAGCGTCGTAAGACCGTGCTGCTTGCTAAATGACACGACATCATGATGCGCTGCGACTCGCAGCAACGGATTGGTGATGGATTCGACGTAGAAGGCTTTCGTCTCCTTGCGAAGCGCTGCCGACCAACTTGCGGGATTGGTCGCGTCGACAAAATCGTGCTGGATTCCAAAGCGGGAAAGCTCATGCGCAATGAAGGTATGCGTTCCACCGTAGAGTTGCTCGTGAACCAAAACGTGGTCACCCATTTGTAGCACGGAGAGCAGGGCGCTCGAAATCGCCGCCATCCCGCTCGCGGTAACGAGTGCGCTCTCGGTCTGCTCCAGACCCGCTATCTTGTCGTGAAGGAGCTCGTGGTTGGGTAAGTTGCTCAGGCGTGGGTAGCGGATCTTGTGGTAAGGAGTCCCTGTGTCGGTGCGAAACACTGTGCTGCGAAAGATTGGAAGAGTGGCCTCGCCGAGAAATGTTTCGTACGGCTTTGCGCCATGGACGGCGATCGTGTTGCGATGTCGCTGATTGCTCATCGACGTTCTCTAGCGCACCTCTCCCCACCCAGTCCACACTCTGGGCCGATGCTGAATCGACGACGTCGTCACAATCCGTCATAGTTGGTCTATGCCTTGCCTCCGCTTCGCCTCCGCTTGTGTGGTTGCCTTATCCCTATTGGGTTGCAGTTGCGGCGATGGTAGTGATTCGGGCCTTGAGAACGACGGTGGCAATCACATCAGTGATGGTGGTGGCAACAACAACCGCGACGGCGGCGGCGGCAACGGTGGCGACGCCTGTGAGCAGCTCACGGTGGGTTCGACCCTGGAGCCGCCCGAGGTCCTCGTCGTGTTCGACCAGTCGCGCAGTATGATGACCGACGGGCGCTGGCAAGCGGCCGTGCAGGCCGTTGGCGCGGTGGTCGTCAACCTCGACCTTCAGGTCGCGTTTGGGATCGGGTTTTTTGGAACCAGTACGAGCGATGCATGCGGCGCTGTCGATGTGCCAATTCCGCCTCGAGTTGGCGCTGCAGCCGAGATTTCTGACGAACTCAACCGACGCAGCCCTGCTGGTTATACACCGATCGCGCCCATGCTCGACCTCGTCTCTCGCCTCAAAGCCGGAGAAGACGTGCCTGGACAGCCGGGCCTCGAGAACCTCGAGACGGTCATCCTGATGACCGACGGTGCGCCGAACTGCAATGAGGCTCTCAATGGCGATCAATGCACATGTACACAGCCGGACTGCTCCAATGAAGACCGGTTTTGCCTCGACGACGTCCGCTCTGTCGAAGCCGTGAAGAAGCTCGCGAAGCAAGGGGTCCGCACCTACGTCATCGGTTATGCGGTCGGCGCTTGGGAGGACACGCTCAACGCGATGGCCGAGGCAGGGTCTCCGGGTGGTACGTACTACTTGGTTGAGAACGCAACCGACCTCGAGTCTTCGCTGGGCGGAATAGCACAGGGCATTACCAGTTGCTCGTTTCAACTGGAGAGCACACCCGACGATATCACCTATGTCAGCGTG
Organism: uncultured Polyangiales bacterium; assembly: GCA_964487255.1. Lineage (GTDB taxonomy): Bacteria > Myxococcota_A > Polyangia > Polyangiales > CAZAQV01 > CAZAQV01. Next base: position 126,137 of record CAZAQV010000017.1, read on the forward strand.
ACCTTGAACGACCAGCCTGTCGCGCACCGCTCGCAATCTGACGAAGGGGGTGGCTGGGAGCTGCGCGGCAATGTCGTCGAGCTTCTCGGAGCTGACTGTGATTCTGCGAAAAATGACCCAAATGCAGTGCTCGACATTGTGGTCGAGTGCGAGCAGGTTTTCGCCATCCGCTGAGGCCGTACTTCTGGCTCTTCGCTAGCCTTTGCTGCGAAGCAGTGATTTGCAAGTAGCAAATCAGCTTCTCGCAAAGAGCGCTCATCGCGTTGGCTCTTCGCTAGCCTTTCTACGAAGCAACAATCTTGCAGATAGCACGTGATGAGGCGAGCGAGACAGAGAGCCGATGTGCTAGGTGCACGCCGGTCTCGAATCGAGCGATAGCCGAAGAGCCGAGAGCAGAGTGGCTGGCGAAACATAAGGGGGCGGGTTATGCAGGCGCGCATGACTGCGAACGCGTCTCGTCCGTCACTGATAGTTCTTGTAGCTCTGCTCTGCATTTCTGCATGTGGTGGCGGCGCGTACACGAGGAGCGTCCACGGGACCGAAGGCGGCTATAGCCTTGCGAATGCTTCCGCAAAACCCATGGGCCACATGGTAGCCAGAAAGATCGAGCGACCGCTATTCATTGTTCTCGATCCAAAGCGCGTCAAGGATACCTGGCAGATGGAGACCGCTGCATGCGCTGCCCAAAGCGCGGGTTGTGAACGCTTCAATCTTTTCGAGGTACAGACCTTTGTTACGCGAGACCTTAAGAACGCGATGCTCAACTATTTTTCCAGCGTTGAGGTGGTTGATCCGGCAACAGCGCTGCCGGCAACACCGCATGTGGTTGCAGATGTGAAGATCGACAGCCTTCGCCTCAACAGTCTTGTGCGTGGCGACATGACCCATGTGCTCATCGAAATGACGTGGAGTTTCGCTATGCGTCGCAGTGAACAAGCTGACTACTCCTACTCCTTTGCCGGAACAGCGGTTAGCAATGACTCCTATCCAACTTTCGAGGCTGGCTGCGCCACAATGATCGAAGATGCGATTCCGGCCATGTTGAAGAAGTGGACTGAATCGGGTGGCGTTGAAGCCATGCGCGACAAAGCTCCCAGCGATCAGATCGCGCCTGGTTCGCCCTAGTCCAATCAATAGTACTAGGCCACCGATAGGCTATTTGGGTTGTTGGGACCTTGCGAAGGGTCGTCAGGCGGCAATCTCGACTTCAAGCGGAATCACCACGGATTTCACTAGGTGGTGAATCGCGCCCCCGCAACCACGTCTGGACAACGCCGTATCGGCAGCCCGATGCGGCCCCTATCCCGATTTGCTTCCTATTTCGTAACTGGCTTGAGTTCTAGTTCAAGCCGCTCGAGAGCGATGCGCAGGACTTCGGCTTCTGAGCGTGCATCGAGTGCGAGCTTCAGTCTGCGAAGTCGACGCTGTTCTTCGGGGCGGAAGCGGAATGTCTTGAGCGCGCTTCCGGTTTTCCCTTGGTGCCCCAGTTCGCGAACCCACTTCATGTAGTTTGCAGGCTGTACTCCGCGAAACCCGGGAAGGTCTCTCGCTCTTTGAATGGCGTCGACCACAGATTCAAGGTCAGCCGGGAGTGTCTCGTCAGGGACAAGAAGCGAAGGCTTCTTGATTACAAGTGCGGGTAGAAGTTCGGCCACTCTCGGTTCGGCGACCGACGCCCAGAGCGCGTCTTTGACCTGGATAGGTCGACGGTGCGGCACGATTCGTTCATCAGAGGTCTTGATGAGCCCAGCCTCCACAAGGCGGCCCATGACCTCGCGATAGCGTGGATCACGACGCCGACTTCGAAGGTTTCGACGCCTCTTCTGCGCCTCTTCAACCAACCGCTGACTCATTTCAGCAACGCCTCCAAGTCCACTTTGTATTTTCTTGCCAGGTCCAAGAACCGCTCGGAAGCGCCTGCAGCAATGAACTCCGTTAATAGTGGGCGGTTCTTTTCTGGCGCCTTGAGTGCTTTGGCGAGCAAGACGAAATCGGCTTCGGCGATGAAGCCTCGCACGAGCGAACCTTGGTAGATCTCTTCCCACTTCGTTTCCTTCGGCATCCAACTTTCATGGCCAAGCGGGTCGAGCACCCAGCCTGAGCGCTTCACCAGTTCTGCAAACTTCTTCTCAACCTCGTCGTCAAAGTTTGCGAATACATCAACGTCTTTGGTTGCTGCTATCGGGAAAGAAAACTCGGCTGACCGCTCAAGCAACGCGGCCTGCCCAAAAAGCTTGATCGAGCATGGTCCGAGCCTGGCGCCGCCTTCGTCAAACCGACGGTCGTTTTCCTCACCGATCCACGCGTCCAGGCGTTCACAGACTGACCGGAACATGTCGTTATAATAATATGTATATACAAAAAAACAAGACGAAAAAACACGCCGCCCTAGACACCCCGCACCAAGGATTGTTTTCAACAGAGATAACAACCGCGCACATGCGCATGAAAACGAGCTGTGCTACTTGCACGGCCACGTTCGGGCGAAGCGGCAAATCGGTCCCTGGAAAGGGCGCTCATCGCGGCTGTACTTAGGGCTCTTCGCTAGCCTTTCTGCGAAGCAACAA
>CAZAQV010000018.1:0-39632 GCA_964487255.1 uncultured Polyangiales bacterium
CGTAACAAGGTAGCCGTAGGGGAACCTGCGGCTGGATCACCTCCTTTCTATGGAGCATATCCTTCTTGAAAAAGAAGGAAGACAGCTCGGTCAATCCCGGTTTGGGATCACTCTTATTGTATAAGCCTTCGGGCATCGATTCCGGTTCAGTTTTGAAGGACCAAACTTCAAAACCCGCCCTCGTGGCGGGTTTTTTTATGGTGCTGAACCGGAATCAACGCGATGAACGTAGGAGTCCAAAGGTTCAGATTTGCTACCAGCAAATCGATGGACCGACGGCGAGCCGTGAAGAGCTGAAGATAGAGCCGGTTCAGTTTTGAAGGACCAAACTTCAAACCCGCCCTCGTGGCGGGTTTTTTTTATGGTGCTGAACCGGAATCAACGCGATGAACGTAGGAGTCCAAAGGTTCAGATTTGCTACCAGCAAATCGATGGACCGACGGCGAGCCGTGAAGAGCTGAAGATAGAGCCGGTTCAGTTTTGAAGGACCAAAGCACCTCCTTTTGAACAAGCTCGTCCATCGCGGCGAGCTTGTTCTTTATGTGAACCGAGATCGGTTCGCGTAGTCCAAAGATGACCCGCTGGTTGACCGCCCTACAAAGACAAGACTACCGTCCGCGAATGCAATTGGGACGCTCTTCTTGCAACTGCGTGACACTCGGCCTGCTTGCAATCGCTGCAGCCCTTTTCGGCGGGTGCGTAGGCCGCCGACCACCTCAATCGTCAACTCCTCTCTCCGCGGGTCGCCAGGAAGCGCAGCAATCAGAGTCGAACGCACTGCAGCATGATAAGTCCGCATCAAACGAAATGGCGCCCAGCGCGCGCGCTGATGCCACAACGACTAAGAGCAGCAAGGGTGACTCCACCAACCTGTCAGCTGAAAAGGATACCGGAGAGGTAGTTGAGGTCGATGAGGAGCGTGAGTGTGATTCAACAACAGATTGTCCTGAAGGTGCCTTCTGCGCTCCTTGCTGTGGTCGCATGCTATGCGTTCCCGAAAACGCACTCGGATGTCTTTGCCCCGATCAAAACAAAGCACCCTAGCGGATGCATATCGGCTTGGGAGATCCGAACTCGTCGATGACAAAAGGCTCTTGGGTGAGTTTCGCGAGCACGACTTGTTGTGATGCCGTAGCCTTTACAGGTCCAGGACGAGGCGGAGGCCTTCGTCGATTTGTTCGAGGCGGTCGGGCGATAGCGGGCGGATGCGTTCGATGAAGCCGATTCGAGGCAAGGGCGCAACTTGTGAGACATTGGCGACTGAAGGTTTCGGCAGGCCGCTGTCTCGCTTTGTGAGACGTATGTTGCCCGGTGCTCCGGCGAACGCCAGGTTCGACGTGATCGGTACCGCCAGAATCCACCCGATCTGGCTTCGGTTCATGAAGTCACTCTGAACCACAACCACCGGGCGTCGCTTGTCTGCGGTCGCCCACCAGATTTCGCCGCGCTGTGGAAACTTGATGCTCACCAGGAGTCGTCGCCCATGGTGGCCGACCAGTTGCGCTGAATGTGCTCGGCGTAGCTGTCATCAAGAGCCAGACCGTTCTTTTCAAGGTGTTCGTTGAGCTGCTCAGTCAGCGCCTCGCTGTCGACCTTGGCCAGGTACGATTCGAGCGCCAATTGGTAGACCGCAGATCGACTCTTGCCTTCCGCCCGCGCGATCTCGTCGATTCTCTCAAAGATTTCATCCGAAATAGTCACCGTCGCACGCATACTAGCAGCATACTATAAGTATGATATCTGACAAGCCGGTTCTCTCTCGTAAAAGATTTGAAAGTTCCTAGCTAGGCCTTCGGCGTGGGGTTCACGGCGGCGACGGTCCGCGGAGTGGGCCGTGAACGCGGCCTGCCTGTCGAAGCTAAGCCGCGAAGAGCAGTAAGAAGAGTCGGTTCAGCGGGAGAATATTGGTGCAAGCCAGTCGCTGTAGCCGAACGTTCGAGCCGCGCCCGCAGGCTGAGTGGGATACGTAGTTCCGTAGATTGCATTGACCATCCAGGGAAGCACGTGATTGACGTCTCCCGGCTGGTCCCAACCATGAAAAAAGAGAAATGCTACCGCTCGCCGCAACGCCTCCTGCGAGGCACCGAACGGGTCTGGATAACCCACTCGTTTTAGCAGCCACGCCTGCAGATAGAGCGGGCGCAGGGTCTCTTCCATGAGGGCCATGTTGGTCGAGGGAATAGGCAATCCGAGGGGGTGCTGACTGCTGATCGATTCGACTGCAGCGCCGTCGGCGTTGATGCCGCTCAGCACGCAGGCTGGGTTGATCGGCGTCCAAGTGGCTTCCTGACACGACCAGCTCGAATCATAGTTCTGACCGTGCTCAAAGCCACTACATGCGCCTCGATCACCGACGAATCCATAGAAGATCTGAGCGGCAGCCGCTACGTCGCTCGCGTCCGCGAGGTAGAGGCTCGCCGCGATTCGCACCAGACCGGAACGCGAACCCCAGTCATTGCCTGAGTCGCCATTCGAAAACGTGATGTTTGTCCAGCGAGGATGGCCGATGATGTCGCGTGTGCGGATCTCGGCAAGCCAAGCTCGAAAGGTTGCGTCGTCGGAAGGCGATAGACTTGCCAGTCCGACAAGATCGGCGGCAAAAATGTAGGGCGGGAGGCCACGCGCAACCGTCAGGACGTTCCCGCCGTTTTCGGTCCCTAGCGCAGACATGACCTCGGTCACCACCGTTTGGCGCATGACATCGTCGTTGGTCCGTACGGCGACAAGAGCCAGTGCGAGCACGTTGGTGGGGTGGCTATTGTCGAGCATCGACAGGTCCGCGGTTCCGAGTGGGCCGGTGGCATCGGCATATAAGGCGTCCCAGGCTGCGCCGGAGGTGGAGAGGGTGGAAAGTTCGTCAGGGCAAAAGAGCATGCAACCTGGCGTGCTGATCCCAGCGTCGCTGATTGCGTCGATAGAGCTATCTATTGCAATCATTGAATCAAGCGCGCCCGCATCGCGACTTGCGTCCCTCCCCCCGTCACTGCTGCCTGAAACGCTTTGAAACCATACTCGGCCGCAGCCGGTCGCCAGAAGAAGCAGTGAGAGAAACGCGGACCGGCAAGCAATGCCTAAGGATCGCACTACCGGCATTCTACGGGAAGCTCGTCTTGGAAGCCAGCCACCCGAGCCGACCCGCAATGGATGATTTCGCGGACGGCTGAGCCTTGCGTCGCCGGATTGCGAACGTAGGCTTCCGTTCGCCATGATCAAATCTGTTTTTCGTAAGCTCTACGCGTGGGTCGAAAGTTTCATGTCGATGCTGCCCAACATCATTGTTGCAGGCATCGTTGTGCTTCTGTTTCTAGGGCTTTCAAAGCTCGCGGCCCATCTTGTGTCGCGTGCGATGGCGAAGTTCGACGTTCACGATTCGGCGCGCGGCCTGGTGCTCGCTTTCGTTCGTTTCACGGTCGTGATGGCGGGGGTTGTGGTTGCCCTTGGGGTGATGCACCTCGACCGGGCTTTGGCCTCGATCCTCGCCGGTGCGGGCATCGTCGGCCTCGCGCTTGGTTTTGCATTTCAGGATCTTGCAGCGAATCTCATCTCCGGCGTGGGGCTTGCTGTCCATAAGAGGCTTCCCTTTCAGATTAACGACATTATCGACACAAACGATGTTCTGGGGATCGTCACGGCCATCAACCTTCGAACGACGATGATTCAAACCTTTGATGGCAAAACAGTCATTTTACCGAATAAAGCGATCTTCCAAAATCAGCTCACGAACTATTCTTACACAGGTCGATTGCGAGTTGAGATCGAGTGTGGCGTGTCCTACGGTGAGGACCTTTCCCGTGTCACACAAGTTGCGACGAAGGCTCTCGAAGATCTTGGCTTGCGCGATAAGAGTCTTCAGGTCTTCGTCTACTTTGAAGGCTATGGGGATAGTGCGATCAAATTTCGTGCAATGTTCTGGATTCGCTACCAAAAGCATGCGGATTTTCTGCGAGCGCGTCACGAGGCGGTGTTGGCTATCAAGTCCGCATTTAACGACGCGGGAATCACAATACCCTTCCCGATACGCACGCTCGACTTTGGAATCAAAGGGGGAGAGCGCCTCGCGAGTGTTCTTGATGAGACGAGGTCGCGCCCACGGCGGGCGAATCGGCCGAGCCACCAGTTGTGAGCTGGAATATTCTCACAGCTAAGTCGCATCGCTTTCTTGCTTGTAAGGATTAATGATCAGCGCGTGTACCATTCGCGCGCTAGATCCATCGTCGTGTGATGAAGGCGCTGTTGTTTGCTCTTTGTTGTGTGTGCTCTTTTTTTCTTTCCTTGCCACTCGCGAATGCGCAGACGGTGGGGCAGGAGGCCGACAAGGCGCATGGCTGCACGACAAGACCGGTGCGTTCGCTTGCCCGGCAGTTTGCGCTCGCCCAAACCTGTCTGTTTCCGGACGCGCTGCTTGAGGTCAAAGCGGGGAGTGGGCTCACATTTGCTTCAGGTGCGGCGCCGTATGCCTCGCCGCAGACGCGAGATGCACTTTACAAGGCCCGCAAGAACGCGGCTTTTTAAGTTAACTCCGCGTTTCGCACGCTGCTAGAACAATATTATCTGTCGACGGCGACGGACCCAGCGTGCGGTTCTGTCGCGCCCCCGGGAACGAGCAACCACGAATCGGGCACTGCGATCGATGTTCAGCAGTGGGATAGCGCGCGTCGAGCGCTCACTGGTGCGGGATGTGTCTGGCCAAACATCCCCAATGACCCGTTTGGTCCGCAAACGCGAGGGCGGCTGCGCAAGACCCCAATGAGCGGGTTTGCGTACGACGGGTGCGGACCCAACTGCACAACCGGGAAGGGCGACAATGACGAGTGCGCTGAGCGACTGTTGCTGGAACAGCCGGTCGCCTACGCGCCTCCCACAACGACCGATGTGAACGGGGATGGGCGAGCCGACCTTTGTGCACGAGGCGCAGCAGGTTTTACCTGCTGGGTGAGTGTTGAGGGTGGCTGGGCCAAGAGCTGGGAACCGGTTGCGTGGAGTGACGAGAACGGCTGGGACCGGGCGCCGCGCTACGCATCGATCACAATGGGCGACGTCGATGGCGACGGCCGAGCCGACGTTTGTGCTCGCGCAGCGGATGGCGTTGAATGCGCTCTTTCAACCGGTCAGGGTTTTTCATCGCCGAGTCTCTGGAACATGGAACTTTCCGATGAGGCTGGCTGGTCGGCACCGCGTCACTACGCGACCGTTCGACTCGCCGACGTCGAACGGCGATGGGCGGGACGATCTGTGCGCCCGTGCGGCGGATGGCTTTGGCTGCTGGCTGTCGGATGGGTTGGGGTTTTCGAGCTACGTCGAAGGGCCGGCCTGGTGTGACGAGGCCGGCTTCAGCGCAACCAGGCTTTACGGCACGCTGCGCATGGGGGACCTCAATGCCGACGGCAGATCAGATGTTTGTATTCGCTTCGTTGTTGGTTAGGGTTGAATGTTTCTGGATTCCGTCGACGAAGGTGATGCCTCCGCGCACAAGCGGAAGCAAGTGCGGAGCGCTGATTTTGCGCCAGCGCTGCTCGGCCATATCGAGCAGCTTGAAAGCCATGGTCAGCGCCTTGGTTCTACAGCCAGCGCCCTTGGTCACGCGCTGACGAAGGCGCACGGTCGCAAACGGCGACTCGATCGGGTTGGTCGTTCTTAGATGCTTCCAGTGCTCCGCTGGAAAGTCGAAGTGTGTCAGCAAAGCTTCACGATCTGTGAGCAGGCACTACTTTGGCGTGGCCGTCCTCGTCACGCTCATCGGCATAACGCGCAAGATATTCGGCTACTTCGGCCTCGAGCGCGGCTTGAAGCATCTGCTGGGCGCCTGCCCGAGCAAGCGCATCGAGGTCAGGTCGGTTTTCGCTTTCAGTTCGTGGATTTTCGACTATTTTGAGCATGGGTGGCGTTTCCTTTCCCGGTTTCGGCCGGTGTTTTTTGCATTCGGAAACGTCGCCTATTTCAATCTCCCGATCCACCAATTATGGGCAGAACTCAGAAGACTGTCAGCCCATATTCTTGTAGACTTTGCGCATGTTCGAAGCCAACAGCCCGCTGAGAGCGATGATCGATCATGTGCGACTTTTTGGTACTCGCTCTGCGATTCTAACTGCGACTTCTATCCTGTTTGACCGAGCAACCGAAGTTCTCGAACAATACGATCCCGCGGTGTTGGCTGAGCAGGAGTTCGATATGCTGTATGGCACCAACACTGCTTTCGACGAGGTGGACGAAGCCATCTTCAATCAGCATGATTGGAGTCAGGACAATCATCCTTACGCGCCGGTCGCCGTCAAAGTAGCAGAGAAGGTTCTTCGCAGGCTCCCCGTCGAGCCCGAGAGGTTCGAACTCTTTGATATCGGTGTGGGGAAGGGTCGATTTGCACTCATGGCAGCTCGCTTACCGTTCAAGCGTGTCATCGGTATCGATCTGTCGGAGCCACTCGTTGACATAGCGCGCAAAAATGTAGAGCGCTTCCAATGTCATTCACACGCGCAACGGTGTGGCGAACTCGACATTTGGCTTGCTGATGCCTTGGAGTTCGACATGCCCAGGGGGAATACGATTTACTTTCTCTTTAATCCCTTTGTTGGGGAGGTCTTTGAAGCGTTTATTGAGCGCGTTCACCACGCGGTCACACTGTCTCGTGAAGACGGAGCAGCCCCCGAGGTTTACCTTGTCTATCTTCGCCCACGCTGCGCGGACGTCTTAGAATCTGCCGGTTATTTTGAGAAGATGGTTGAGTATGCCCCCTTCGATCCACGCTGGAATTGGAGCCTCTGGAAGCATCTGTGACGTCACTCTTCTTTGCCACCAGCTTCCAAGACGCCCGCTTCGACCAGCTGCTCCAGTAGACCTTGAATATCTGGCCAAGCGGCATCACCTCCGATCCACTTGGGGCAGTCTTCCGCGACAAATTTAGCGCGACCTAACATCTCGCGGACCATGTGCGTCAACCCCGGGGCATCCTGGTCAAAGATGTATTCGTTATCATCGAGGGAGAGGCTTACTTCTTTACCGTCATCGCTTTGCCAGGAAGAGACAGTATCGTGGATTCTAAGCACCGTACCGCGCTGAACGACGGCCGAGAAGTAACGGTCTACTCTATCACAGGCGATCGTGACCACGGCCCCCCCAGTTGAGCGGCAGAACGTCGCTTCGCAATTTGCAGCGCCGCAACCACGTTTCCGCCCGTTGAGGAGCCGACATAAAGACCTTCCTCTTCAGCAAGGCGACAGCACATCTCTAGGCCCTCTTCGGTGCCGATTGGAAGCACACCGTCTAGCTCGGAGGGGCTGTAAATGGCAGGCACGATTGAACTTGCCATGTGCTTGAGTCCTGCAAGCCCATGCTCGCTTGTGGCTGGTTCAGCCCCGTAACAATTGATGCGGCGGTGATGCTCACGTAGCCTATGCGTGATGCCCATCACCGTTCCGGTCGTACCGATGCCGGTGACAAAGTCAGTAAGATCATCACCTAACTGGGAAAGGATCTCTAGTCCCGTTCCCAGGTAGTGAGATCGAGGGTTCGACGGGTTACCGTACTGGTTTGGGTAGAAGTAAAGGTCCGGCTCGGCTTCCGCCATAGCCTGTACATGCAAGATCGAACCGTCGATCCCTTCTTCAGCGCTTGTGAAAACCAGTTCAGCCCCATGGGCGCGTGTGATGCTCTTGCGAGCTTCACTCACGCTCTCCGGCATGACGAGTCGTACACGGTAGCCAAGCGCTGCTCCGATCATCGAGTAAGCGATTCCCGTATTCCCGCTGGTTGCATCGATGATGATCTTTTCTCGAGTGAGCGCTCCGTTCGATTCAGCGTCGCGCATCATCTGCAGGGCCGGCCGATCCTTCACCGAACCACACGGGTTTTGATACTCCAGTTTGAGGTAGAGTCGCACCCCCGGACAGTCGTTCTCAAGTCGATGCAAGCGAACGATCGGGGTGTTCCCGACAAGTTCAACAATATTGCTCGAGCGCATAATATTGTTTGAGCGCATAACCGAAGCCTTCAAAAGTATTGGTCGAGACTGAGGCATCTTTCGCCACTGTCATAGATCACTGTCAGGACATGCTCGCCTGGTCGTCCATCGCGCGCGACTCGTCGAGCGACAGCTACATTGGCGGCGGAGCTCATTCCGACGAGTAGGCCTTGTGTCGCGGCGAGGTGCTGGCGTTCCCCATAGGCCTCTTCGTCGCTGACGCGCACGGTCTTCGTAACGAGCGTGGCGTCGACGTCGTCTTTTGGCTCGTCACCGTCCCAATGCCTTTCGCATTCCACCTCTGACCGAGATGGAGCTGTGGTCAGTTCGACCCTGATAATCTCGATGGCTGGATAGACTTCGCGAAGTCTGCGTCCAACCCCTGCGAGCAAGGTCGTACTCCACACCTTCCTCCTGATGGAAAACAACTTCGAAATGTGGCGCTAGCGAGCTGACGATATCGTCAAACCTCTGGACAAACATGACGGGGACGACGGTCGAATGAATTGCCTGTGGGTCTTCGATGTTCGAGTGTGCTTCTGCGTTGTCATAACGGCCTAACCTCTGCCATGTCGTCTGACACCGTTCTGCGCTTCGCGTGCGCGTTGACTGCTCTTCGCGGCTTCTTCATCGTATCCGTGCGTAGCTTCGATGATCTCCCACGCGATGTCATCGCGGTCGTTGGCGTTGAAAGTAACTTGTAAGGACTTGTGAGCATTAGCACCCGTTACCTTGGTGTGACGCATGCGCAGTCCCGGTGTGACGCATGCGCAGTCCCGGTGTGACGCATGCGCAGTCCCGGTGTGACGCATGCGCAGTCCCGCTGCCCTGATCGCTGAGGGTGGATTGTGCGAACCAGGAACAAGCGCTAGCTAAATTCAGCAAATTCAGTAGCGTTCCTGGATGACGCCAAAACGAGTCCTAAGCACCCTCTGTGTATTCGCGGCGCTTTGCTCACCCAAAGTCGTGACTGCGCAGACGTTTCCCAGCGATTACAAAACGATCACCTGTGACGGAATGGCTTCGACCGATGACCTCGTCGACGAGAACCAAGGACAGCTCAATATCGTCGGTGAGGCAGGGACTCCGGCCTACTATTACCAGACAGACGGTGAGTTTATTTACTTTCGTATGCGTGTCGATGAGAGCCCGATCGGCATGGGCGGGCAAGGCAAGTTCCAGCAGTTTAGCTGGTCGTTCGGGGTCGACACCGACGGCAACACCGCAAATGGCTATGAAGTTTTGATTATCCTCGATGGTCTCAACGAGGTGGTTAAGGTTGTTGACTTTACGGCTCCTGACCCCGATTTCGAGTATTCGACGGCGACCCATGCCAAGGTCGACCAAGCGGGCACATCGCTCAACGGCACCACGGACTATTTCATCGAAGTTGCCGTCCCTTTTGCAGACCTCAACTCGCTCGGCGTTACTGGCGAGATGGTCATCTGGGGCGGCTCCGCTTCCAACTCGAGTGGCGACCAAAAAGACCTCGTGTGCTTCAACGGAACACCGGGCACATTGGCTGAGGTGCCGGTCGATCCAGTCCTTGTACCGACCGTTTGCAGCATGAGCGATGAGTGCCCGATGGTCGAACCCGTTTGTGACACACAGAGCGGGCTATGCGTGCAGTGCATTGTCGGTGGAGACTGCACCGGAGGACAAGCGTGCGTTTCGAATCAATGCGTCGCGGCTGGCTGCGGTGACGGCAACGTCGACAACGGCGAGTCCTGTGACGATGGCGATGCTGACGACACCAATGCATGTAACAACAGTTGCAAGGTCAACACTGGGTTCATGATGTGTTTGGCAGCAGTTGACTGCGCTGACCCCGATGCGTCGTGCGTGGGTGGGACTTGCGTACTTCAAGTCGGGGAAAGCCTTTGTACCAGCGATGCGGGTTGTGAGGGGAATGTCAGCTGTGGACCGAGTGGCGTTTGTGGCGAAACGGGCGCAAGTTGCAGCGCGAACGATCAATGCTTGGGCACCTGCATTGCCGGCAGTTGTGCGGTGACAAGCGGTTTGGGTGGCGACTGCGACACGCTCGACGACGACGACTGTACGGGCGCGGTCAACTGCAATGCGGCTGGCATCTGCGGTGGCGACACAGCAGTGTGCGCGCAACCCGATGAGTGCGTCAGTGGCAACTGCGCTGCCCTTGTTTGTGCCCCGTCCGTCCTGTGCGGCAATGGCTCGATCGATGGCGATGAAGCCTGCGACGATGGTGACAACGACGACACCAATGACTGCAACAACAGCTGTAAGCTGAACCTGGGCGCTTCGGGTTGTAACGACGATAGCGATTGTGTCGGCGACATAGGTTGTGGCGAAGGTGGCGTTTGTGGCGCAAACACCGCGCTGTGCGCTTCAAATGATCAGTGCGTCGAGACGTGCATCGGCGCGACTTGCGCTGCGCCGCCTGATGTTGGCGGCACTTGCGATGCGGGAGAGAACGATGATTGTGCCGGGGCGATTGCATGCAGTAGCAACGGCATCTGCGGAGGCGACGGGGCTGTCTGTTCGACAAATCTTCAGTGCACCAACACCTGCGTCTCGAACACCTGTGCCACGCGAAGCGATCCGGGTGGCTCTTGTGACGTGGGCGATGCTGCAGATTGCTCCGCGAACGTCGACTGTGATGCCAATGGTGTTTGCGGCGGAAACGGCGCTGACTGCACGGACAACGTCCAGTGTGTCGTGACGTGTCTCGCGGGCACCTGTGCCGACGAAGCAAGCGCGGGCGAGGCTTGCGATGCTGGCGACAACGACGACTGCGTGGATATGGATGCGGTTTGCAACCAAAGCACTTGCCAGTTCCCTGACGGAACGGGTTCTTGCACAGGCGATAATCAAACGCAGGTTTGCATCAGCGGTATGTGCGCAGCCGGCATATGCGACGGAACCTGCGGGGACTCGACGCTCGATGATGGCGAAGCTTGCGATGCGGGTGGTGCGAACGGTCCTTATCCTGCGGTATGTTCTGTGCGCTGCCGCTTCAATGCTGGTCAGGCTTGCGCCGATTCGGCAACGTGTGAAGAAGGACTAGTATGTTCGGTCACATCATCGTGTACGCAAGACCGGGATGCTGATGGCGTGGCCGACACAGACGACCTCGATGATGACAATGACGGTATCGCAGATGTAGACGAATCCGACGGAAATGACCCGAGCCAAGATAGCGACTCTGACGGCTTACTCGATTTTCAAGATCCCGACGCAGAAGGGTTCGTCGATGCGAACAGTGACGGTACCGACGACCGCTACGATTTCGATAGCGATGGCGTACCCAACCACCTCGACCTCGACAGCGATGCCGATACCGTGTTCGACTTGGTTGAAGGCGGCGGAAAGGACGAAGACGGCGATGGCCGCGTGGACAGCTGCGTAGATGAGAACGCGAACGGAAGTTGCGACATGCTTGAAGCAGTGCCGCTTCCGCTGCCCAATACCGATGGCGCAGACGGTCCAGACTTCCTTGATCCGGACGACGACAATGACGGTATCTCGACACTCCTCGAGGTGACGGATGCTGCCGTCTATGGCACCGACGTCGATACTGACGGCGTTCCCAACTGGCTCGACCTCGATTCAGATGGAGACGGCGAGTCTGACATGGACGAAGGGCGTGGCGACGACGACAGTGACGGCATCCCGAACTATCTCGACGCCGACATGGTGAGCATGCCGGACGGTGGCATGGTCATGGATGGTGGCGTGCCTGATGCGATCGTGACTCCCGATGGTTCGAGCCCAGGCACGGGGGGCGGCAAGCTGCCTCGCTTTGACGGCGAGGTCTCGGGTGGGGCCTTGGGTTGCGCCGTATCGCCGCTTCGAGGCGCCGGAGGGCTACTCGTCTTGGTGCTTGCGGTCGGTCTCATCGTGCGGCGGCGTCGCGGGTAGGCTCATCGCTCAAGCCACCTGGTGAGCACGAGCGGCCTCTGCTTGTCGATGCCGCCGCGTCATGGCTTGCTGCAGTTGTTCTGGATTGGCGGCCACGAGAGTGTTACCGATCGGCAGAGCATTTTGGAATGGACGAGCTGATCAAACCAGTTTTGAAGAAACTCCAGGCGTGGGGTGAAGGGCTGATCTCGATGCTGCCGAACGTGATTGTGGCAGGTCTCGTCCTTGTATTTTTCTGGTTCGTCGCAAAAGGGGTGTCCAAGGTTGCGTCTCGGGCGATGCACAAGATGCACGTCCATGATGCGGCGCGCAGCTTGATTCTGGCGTTCATCCGCATTGCCGTGATGTTCGCCGGCACGATGGTCGCGCTCGGCGTGCTCAATCTCGACCGAGCGCTTGCGTCAATCCTTGCCGGAGCAGGCATTGTGGGGCTTGCGCTCGGTTTTGCCTTCCAAGACTTGGCTGCGAACCTGATCTCGGGCGTTGGTCTCGCGATTCACAAGCGTTTGCCTTTTCAGATCAACGATGTGATCGAGACAAACGAAGTCCTAGGCACGGTTCGGGACATCAATCTGCGCACGACGATGATCGAGACCTTTGACGGCAAGACGGTTATCTTGCCCAACAAGCAGATTTACCAAGAAAAGCTTACGAACTACACGCTCAATGGACGCATACGTCTGGACTTGAAGTGCGGTGTCTCTTATGGGGATGACTTGGCGAAGGTAACCGACGTTGCTAAGGGCGCGATGGAGGCAGTCGAGGGGCGGGATTCGACTCGCGACGTCAAGGTCTTCTTCGAGGGCTTTGGTGACAGTTCCATCAACTTCACGGCGATGGTTTGGTTGAAATATGGAAACCATGCTGATTACCTAACGGTCCAGCACAACGCTATCCTGGCGCTCAAGTCCGCATTCGATGAGGCGAACGTGACGATTCCGTTTCCGATTCGGACTCTCGACTTTGGCATCAAGGGTGGCGAGCGCCTGGCGGAAGTGGTTCAGGGAACGACGCTTTCCGCGAAGCATTCAACAAACTGAGTAGCAACGCGAACGCAACAGCTTTGGCCGACTTGTGGCAGTGCGATCCGCCGCGTTTGACAGCTAGCGAATTCGGTAGGCGATTGGTATCGTCAGAGGCTTGCCCATGCTCAGAAACTCGCGAGGGGGCGAGGGCAGATCGCCAATGGCCAGTACAGCCTCAACGGCCGCTTCATCGAGCGTGTCGTGCCCTGACGCACGGGACGCGCGCACGTTGGTGACGCGTCCGTTGGCCGAGACGTCCATTGCAACGAAGACATTTCCTTGTAGCCGCATACGCTGCGCTGCGCGCGGGTAGTCACGAATGGCGCGTAGCTGCACAGCCCGCTGCACCTTCTTCATCCAGGCACGAATCACGACACGGGGGTCGACCTTTTGTTGATCGCCGTCACCGAGGCCGGCGGGCCCGGTCGAGGCGTCTTCCGACACGTGCACATCGTCGTTACTGACGACGACGGACGAGTCTTCCTCACTCTCTTCAACACCCGCATCGTCGATACTTGGAACGACGTGTTCTGCCACGGAAGGGGTGCGTTCGTCGACTTGCTTCGTGAGCGCGGTGACGGCTGCGCGCTTCACCCGGTTTGCTGTGTTAGGAGGCTTGGGGGGCGGCTGTGTTTTGGTCTTAATGGACGCAACCTTGGGTGGAACCTCTTCTGGGATGACTGCGGCTTCCGGTGCGCGGACAATGTCAGGCTCGCTCTGCACCGCGATCTCGATCCACGTCGGTTCGCTTTGCTCAGTGACCCCAGCCCCACTGCTGACCGAGGCGGCGATGCCGTAGAGCAAACCGTGCGAGACGACCGAGCCGATCAGAAAGAGAGCACTGGCGCCCGCGCCTTCTTGTCGTCGAGAAGCGATTCGTCGCAAGGTTCGGGTGGGTGAAAGCATCAGATTCAGGAGAGGCTAGGGCCAACCCCGTACAGCAAGTATACGAAAGTGAAAATCACTTTCAATAAGAAAAGTGTACACACCTCAGTTTTCCGCAATTGAGGGTTGCGAGAGGCCCCGAGATTGGCTACTAAGATGAAAATGAAAGTCGTTTTCAACAAGAGTGTTTTGTTTTTCTTCGTTATTTTAATGGTTTTTGGCTGCGGCGATGATGAAAACCCATTCGGACGTACGGATTCAGGTGCGGATGGGGGGGGCGATGCGCGCGCGGATGCGGAAACAGACGCGGGTCATGACGGCTCGACGGTTCCCGATGGCTCATTGAACGAGCCGCCAACAACCTATACGTTTGCGAGCCGCTTCAACGCTGAGGCGAGCGGTGTGAACCACACCGGGCAAACGACTCGGCAGATCTTGATCATCGACCTCGTCGGCCTCATGGAGTCGCTCGCGGAGGGCGTGGTCGGTGGTTCGGTCGATCCATCAACGGTCGACGAGGAGGGCGAGGTTGTCGCGATGCTCAACGGAATATTCCGTGCTGGCTCAACCGACCTAGGCTCACGCGCGCTGCCCGCGCTCACCGGCGACGGTCTTCCGCTCTGCCAGAAAAGCTACGAAGAGCTGGGGAATGCGAACCTCGTCGACAAGCTCGCCGGACAAGATGACGTTACAGACTACAAGGACTGGGACGGTGACGACGAAGGCAGCGCAGGTGCAGCCTTTGAAGGAGTTTCGGACATCGCGACGCCGTTGGACTACATGGATGCACTTTTTGCAGCGTTCGAGACCAATGTTCGGGCTTGCGCGCTCGACGCAGAGCAGTGTCCGACCGATCGCCCACTTTACGTAACCGAAAAGGGGCAGCACCTAGCGGAGCTCGCAGAAAAATTCCTTATGGGCGCTGTCAGCTTCAGCCAGGCGACCGATGACTATCTCGACGATGCGACCGACGGCAAAGGCCTGCTGACGGACAACAGCGAGCCCCGCGAGCAAGGCGCCGAATCGAGTGTGCTCGAGCACGCATGGGATGAAGGCTTTGGTTATTTCGGTGCGGCGGCCGACTATGGCGACTACACCGACGATGAGATTCGTGGCGCGGGCGGGCGCGAAGGCTATTCCAGTGGCTTTCACGATACCGACGGCGATGGGTGTATCGACGTCTTTAGCGAGTACAATTTTGCGGCTGCGAAATATGCCGCTCGCCGAGATGCGAACTCGGCAACGGGTACCGACTTCACCAAGACGGCATTCGATGCGTTCGTGCGAGGGCGATGGCTGATCACGTTGGCAGACGGTGCGCTTGACGAATCGCAAATGAATGATCTGAAGGCGCAGCGCGACCAGGCAGTTGCCACGTATGAAAAGGTTCACGCCGCAAACTCGATTCATTACGCAAACGCGCTTCGCGCTGACATTGAAACTTGTGGCACGGACGCCTACTCATTTGAGAGCCAAGCGGGGCACTGGAGCGAGCTGAAGGGCTTTGCGCTTTCGCTACAGTTCAACCCGCGCTCGCCTTGGAACGATGCGGCAAATGACTTTGCAGCTCTGCACGACCTGATCGGCGACGCCCCTGTTACATGCGATGCCGACCTCGAAGCGCGTGCTTCGCAAATCGACGCTGCCGTTAGCGCGTTGCAAAAAGCATATGCGTTTGACGCGAGCGACGTGCAGGGATGGTAGAGATGCGACAAAAGCTTCGACGACGCGGAGCGCTCGCGACGTTGTCGCTCGTGACGATTGTCCTCGTGAACTGTGACTCAGGCGGTGGCGAGGCGACCGAGGATGCGAGCGTTGACCTTGCGCTGCGGAGCCTGGTGCTCGCAAACTTAGGCGAGAACGTCATTCTTCCGACATTGCGAACGTTCGCTGAGGACGCCGTCGAGCTTAGCAATGCACTCGCGTCAGCCAGCAACGGCGGCGACCTGGTCGCAGCCCGTCAGGCGTGGACCAGCGCCATGCAGACTTGGGAACTCGTCGAGATGATGCAGGTTGGACCCACTGGGGCGATGGACCTGACCTCGGGCGGAGAAGACCGTCGCGACTACATCTATGCCTGGCCGCTCCGGAACCTTTGCGCGATCGATCAGCGAACGGCTTCGGCGGACTATGCAACGACGTCCGTCCTGTCCGAAGATTTGGTGAGCACGCGCGGCCTTGGCGCAGTGGGTTATCTGCTTTTCGTCGAAACGAACGACAACACCTGCTCTCCGCTTAGTCCCATCAATGCCGAGGGCACTTGGGCGGCGCTTTCAGCAGAGGAAATCCGGCAGCGACGGACCTTGCAGGCTGCAGAACTCGCCAAGCTCGTGCAAAGCGACGCGGCTGCGTTGCTTGCTCGATGGGAGGCGGATGACGGAAACTTCATCTCCGAGCTCACAGAACCCAGGCGTTCGGGCGCGTTGTACGGCAGTGCGCAGGAGGGACTCAATGCAGTCTCCGACGCCATGTTCTACATTTACGACAGCGTGCGCGACATGAAGGTCGGCGAACCCGCCGGTATCATCGGTTGCACCGAATCGGTGTGCCCAGAGGCCGTCGAGTTTCCGTATGCGAGTTTCTCCGTCCAGGCAGTGACCGAGAACTTGCTCGCATTCCAAAGCTTGTATCGAGGTGGCGACGAGTCTTCAACGCTCGGTTTCGATGACCTCCTCATCGCGATGAAAGCGGAAGTGTTTGCACAGTCAATGGGCTCGCATATTGAGGAAGCGATCACCGCGGTGAGCAAGATCGATGGACCGCTGCAAGAGGCCGTCGTCAACGACGCCGCCGATGTCGAGGCTGCCCATGCGGCGATCGCGCTGGTTGTGGTCGACCTGAAAACCATGTTCCTGTCCGTGTTGGACTTGGAGATTCCAAACCGCGCAGCAGGCGACAACGACTGAATTTATGGCTCTTCACGGCTCCACGTCGAAAGCAGGATGTGCATCTAGCACATCTGCTTCCTTTGGCTTCGCACGCTCATCGCGTGTGCTTCGGCCCATATGCACCCATATCGCGGCTTACTGCGAGGCATCTCAGTGTCGAATCTGAAATCCAAGCTTTGGAGAGAAACGGACATTGCATCGTTGGCGATGCTGCGGGTTTTCATTGGGCTCGTCATGTTTGTCAGCACGGTCCGCTTTTTGGCCAACGGTTGGGTCGAGCGCTTTTTTGAGAAGCCAACATTTTTCTTTTCCTACTGGGGCTTCGAGTTCGTCGAAGTTGCGAGTCCCGAGGTTCTGACACTCATGCACATCGTGATGGCGTTTGCGGCGTTGGGCGTCACACTCGGTCTTTTCTATCGCGTTAGTGCGGTGACGTTCTTTGTCTTGTTCAGCTACGTCGAGCTTCTCGACGTCACCAACTACCTCAACCACTACGTGCTCGTGAGCTTCTTGGCGCTGCTCTTTTGTTTCCTGCCGCTGCACGGCGCGATGTCGCTCGATGCGCATCGAAACTCTAAGCTCCGACGCGCGACGGTGCCCGCTTGGATGCTCTACCTGCTGCGCGTTCAGATCGGCGCTGTCTATTTCTACGCCGGGGTAGCGAAGCTGCACCCCGATTGGCTCCTGCATGGTCAGCCGCTCGGGATCTGGCTGGCGGCTCGGGCCGAGACGCCATTGATTGGTCCGCTGCTGACACTTCCTGGGGCGGCGCTCGCGCTGAGTTGGGCTGGCTTGCTGCACGACTTACTGATCGTGCCCGCACTGCTCTGGAAGCGGACACGCAAGCTCGCTTTCGTCGTGCTGCTTGTTTTTCACTTCGGCACGCACCTGCTCTTCACGATCGGGATCTTTCCCATCTTGATGCCGCTGTGCGCGACCATCTTCTTCGACCCCTCTTGGCCAAGAGAAATTGCCACGTGGCGCCGATCGATGAGGGACACTCGCTCCCGGTTCCCTTCGGTCACCTGGCGCTCGTTCCGGCGCCTCCCAAATCTCTTCTCTGCGCTTCGCTCCGATCGAATTCGGGTCCCTCCGAGCCCTGCATCGACGGCACCACGTGGCGCCATGCTTAACCTGGGCTTGGTGGCGGCCATCCTATGGAGCTCTTTGCAGGTCCTGATGCCGCTGCGAACCTACCTCTACGATCACGACGTGCTTTGGGCCGAGCAAGGGATGCGCTTTTCGTGGCGCGTCATGCTCCGAGAAAAAAACGGAAGTATCGCGTATCGCGTGCGTGCGGACGGCCTGACCCGTGAAAAACACGTGTCCCCCAGCAAGTACTTGACCTCTCACCAAGAGCGCGAGATGAGCGGACAACCCGACTTGATCCTACAGCTCGCACACCACATTGGTCGAGAGTTTGAAGCTCGTGGCTACCAAAGCGTGCAAGTGCGGGTTGACGCTCGGGTGTCTCTCAATGGTCGCCCAGCTAGGTCCATGATCGATCCCAGCGCGGATTTGATGCAGATCCACGACGGACTTGGTAAAGCGTCTTGGATCATGCCTGCGCCGTACGAGCCGCCACTTCAGAGCCACCGCATCACACTCGCCGCACTGGAGTGGCGACGGTGATCGCTCGACGCACGCTGTTGTTTTCCGTGCTCACTTGGCTTCTGAACGCCAGTGCGCTCGCGCAAGATCCCCAGCAGGGCGACCCGGCCACGACGCCCGAGGACGACGTGCTCGACCCCGAGGCGTTGTTACCCGAGGAAGACTGGTTGGTGTTGCCTGAGCTCGAAGTCACGTACAAGGACGACGATGTCTTTCGTCAAGGCGGGTCTATGCAGCAGATCGACGAAGCGTCGCTCGAGAAGTTCGAGTTCGACGATCCGAATGCCATCGTGCAGCAGGCACCTGGTCTCTATACCCGTCAAGAAGACGGTTTCGGTCTTCGTCCAAACATCGGCATTCGTGGCACGAGCTCGGATCGCAGCAAGAAAATCACATTGATGGAGGACGACGTGCTCTTCGGCCCCGCTCCCTATGCGGCGCCGGCGGCGTACTACTTTCCGTTGGTCACGCGCATGGTGGGGGTCGACGTCTTCAAAGGTCCGTCGGCGGTGCTCTATGGACCCAACACGATCGGCGGCGCGCTGAACTTTCGCAGTCGTCCCATTCCGGATAAGTTTTCCGGCGAGCTCGATGTGTCGCTCGGCAGTTTCTGGACGCGCCGACTACATGGGCACGTGGGCGCGAAGAACGACTGGGGAGGCATCCTCTTTGAGGGTGTGGACCTCGCGAGCCAGGGCTTCAAAGAGCTTCCTGGCGGCGCGGACACTGGCTTTCATCGCAATGAGTTCTTGCTCAAGACAGCGGTCAATACCGACCCTGAAAAGGAAGTCTTCCATAAGCTCGAACTCCGACTCGGCTATTCGCGGGAGCGCTCCAATGAGACCTATACGGGGCTCGCGGATGTTGACTTTGAACAAAACCCCGTACGTCGCTATCCCTCGACCGCGCGCGATCAGATGAGCTGGTGGAGAACCCAAGTTCAGCTCCGGCACTTGCTGTCCATGGGTGATCAACTCGAGGTGCGAACTGTCTTCTACCGCCATGATTTCGACCGTACCTGGACGAGGCTCAACGGCTTCCGGGACGGACCGTCGATCTCCGACGTGCTTCAGAACCCCACCGGTCGGCGCGAAGTCTACTACCGTGTGCTCACCGGTGAGCAGGACTCGGCATCGGTGCTCGACCCTTCGCAAGACGGGCAGGACTTGCTGGTTATCGACAACGCGCGCGCTTTCGTCTCGCAGGGCCTCCAGTCGACGCTTCGGGCAAGTTTCGACACGGCGCCGCTTGCGCACCACCTCGAAGTCGGCGCTCGTGTTCACCACGACCGAATCGACCGTAATCACGTGGAGCGCGGCTATCGCATGGACCGGGCTCGCTTGGTCCGGGATGGACGCGCAGCAGAGGCCGTCACGCTCAACACCGGCAACGCGCAGTCGCTCGCGCTTTACGCTGCGTACGGCATCGAGTTTGCCAAGCTAACCATCACACCTGGCATCCGAATGGAATGGATCCGCACGACACTTTCGGACGCACTCACACAGGGCGTTTACGACAATAGCGATGTCGTGTTTATTCCCGGCCTGGGCATTCAGTATCAGGTCGTCCCCGAGCTGGAAGTCTTTGCCGGCGTGCACCGCGGGTTTAGCCCTGTCGCACCGGGGCAGCCCGATGAGGTCGAGCCCGAGCGCAGCACAAACTACGAGTTGGGAGGTCGCCTTCAGGCCAACGAAGGCGCAACGATGGTTGAGCTGACCGGGTTTTTTAACGACTACTCAAACCTGACGGGCAACTGTACGTTTTCGACGGGGTGTTCGGTGACGGATATCGATCGCCAGTTTAACGGCGGTGAAGTTGACATCTTTGGCTTGGAACTGGCGGGGGTGCATGCGTTTGAGCTGGATGAGGGCCTTCGGCTTCCTGTGCGAGGTAGCTATTCCTTCACGCACGCGCGCTTTCGGTCCGATTTTTCCTCGGACAACCCGACCTTCGGTGACGTCGAAAACGGCGATGAAGTTCCTTACGTTCCCGAGCACCAGTTTCGTGCGCAGGTGGGCGTCGAACATACCATCGGTTCTGCCAACATCGCCGCAAACTACGTTGGCAGCATGCGAGAGCAGGCCGGGCAGGGCGATCCCGAGCCCGGCGAGTTGCCGAGCACGGACGCATACTTCACCCTCGACGCCCTGGCGACCTATCACCTCGCCAACCCGCTCGACCTCTACCTTCGGTTTGAAAACATCACGGACGCATCGCCAATCGTCGCCCGGCGTCCTTTTGGAGCTCGACCACTCAAGCCCTTTACGGTCATGATCGGTGCCCGACTCGCCATCCGCTAAACGTCAGTCGCGAATTGAGGCGATGTTTTTCTCCCAGTTCTTGCCATCGAAGGGGACGATCTGAAAATCGGCCGGATCGAAACCGTCAAGGCATCGCGCGTTGACACTGATGTCGTTGGGGTGCGAGCGAGGGACGTAGTATGGCGTAATGCCACACTGATCGCAGAAATAGTGCCGGGCCGTTCGGCTGCCGAACTGGTATTCGGAGCGATGTGCGGTCGAGCCCTCGCGGATGTCCGCTTTGCTGACAAACAAGTGGAGGAATCCCT
Organism: uncultured Polyangiales bacterium; assembly: GCA_964487255.1. GTDB lineage: Bacteria > Myxococcota_A > Polyangia > Polyangiales > CAZAQV01 > CAZAQV01. The sequence continues at coordinate 20,830 of CAZAQV010000018.1, forward strand.
TTTTGATGCAAACCGAGCAATTACATTCGAGGACCCGCGTTGTGCGGAGTCGGATCTCGGCGTGAAGTGCGCCGCAATGACAGCTCACCTTCTTCCAGTCGGTGTTGCTTTTTGCCTCACTCACCGGGCGAGAATAGCGAATCTATTTGCCAGCGTGGGAAAGATTGGAACACATTGAAAATAGCGGCTTTTCTCTGGTTGCTCGTCTCCCATGTCCTGTGTAAGGTGCGATCGCTTAGAAGCTGCGCGCATGACGCGCGTGTTTCGGGCATGAAGGAGAAGCCCTGTGTATTTTCGAACCCTTCTTAAGTTTGCTTCAATCATGACAATGGCCACTGCGCTGCTGTGTGCGTCGGCCAATGCTTCTCAAGCTCAGCAGCCCGTCGAACTCGACTCCAATATCCAAGGCACGGTCGGTCTGGGCTTGGTGGGTGCGGAGCTGGGCCTCCTGATTCCAGCATTGGCGGGAATGGAAGATGCCTGGCCATACATTGTGTTTCCGGTCGTAGGTGCTGGAGGCGGTGCTGTCGCAGGATATTTCTTGCTCGACCAACCCGACCACACCGAGGCAGGTGTCATTACGCTCGCAGCGGGGATGTTGCTCATCGTTCCCTCCATCGTCGCCACGCTCGCGCTGACGGCTTATGATCCCGAATCAGATTTTCCCGATGACCTTCAAACGCCTGGCGAAGAGGACGCCGTCGAAGCTCCTGCGCCCAATGTGGATCCCGACGCGGCTGAGCAAGGAGCCGGCACGACCTCGGGCGAGCTCCAGGCCGGCGTTGGACTTCTGCGTGTCGCTTCGAATGGCAAGTTGATGGTGGGCGCTCCCGGTCTCTCTATCGCCTCGGTGTACTCGCTCACCGAGCAACGTCAGTACGGTGCTCCGGCAGCCACGTCTCTGCGTGTGCCGGTACTTACCGGCGCGTTCTAGACCTGCAAAAGCAAGTCCTAAGACTGATTCGACGAGCCTCGTTGGTTGAGCGAGGGGATCGAATCTTGGTGGCCTGCTCAGGCGGGGTCGATTCGGTGGTGCTGACGGCGCTGCTCTCTGACCTCGCGCCCGCGTTAGAGGTCGAGCTCGGTGTCTGTTGCATCGACCATGGGCTCCGGCCGGAAGCGCGCGAGGAGGTCGAGTTCGTTCGTCGCCTTGCCGAGAATCTACGGCTGCCCTTTTTTACACGGCGCGTCGAGGTGGGGACGCGCGGGCATTCGCTTCAGGCAGACGCGCGTCGCGCGCGCTACGAAGCGCTGTTCGGCGTTCGTGAGCAGCACGGCTTTGACATGATTGCCACGGGACACACGCGCGACGACCAAGCGGAGACGGTTCTCGCGCGCATTTTTCGCTCGGCAAGCATCGCGAGCTTGTGCGCGATCGCGCTGCGCCGGGACGACGGTGTGATTCGTCCGTTGCTAAGTCTTTCGCGCACGCAGGTTGCACAGTATGCGCGTCAGCGAGGCCTGGAGCACCGCGAGGATCCAAGCAACCGCGATGAACGCTTTGAGCGAGTGCGCATGCGAGCCATTTTGGGTGCGCTCCGCGAAGAGAGTGAGCTCATTGACGAGCGACTTGCTGAACTGGCGCAAGCGGCGCGCGATCATCGAGAAACGATCGTTCTTTGGGCGAGAACCATCGATGTGTCTCAGCCAACGCTCGGCCGCGATCGTTTGCTTGAGCTCCCAGCGGCTGTCGCCAAGGAGGTGCTGGCGAGCTGGGTGAAAACCCATGCGGCGCGGTCGATGGGTAGCCAATTGCAGCAGCAAGCGCACACGCTCGTCCAGCTAGGAAAGGGTGAACTATGGCTTAGCGACGAGCTGCAGCTGTGTGTCACCGCGAAGGCGATTCGCTTAGAACGCCGGAGTTAGGGCCGAATCCTCCCAGATCCTCGACGGCGCGAGCGGCTTGCCCTAGGATTCTAGGGATCCCCCCAAGGGCGGGCCTTCGCAGCGAGGACGCTTTGAAACAAACGCACAAAACACTTTTACTCTGGGTCTTGCTGATTGTGATGTTCGTCACGATCTACAAGCTGGTTAATCGCGACGAGCACCCAACCGCTGCGCAGTTTAGCGACTTTGTCGCCGAGCTCGAGTCCGACCGTGTCACGAAAGTTGAAATTCGTCCGGGCGAAAACAGCGCAGAAATCGCCTATTGGGTCGACCTGGGCGACAAGCGCAATGAGAAAAAGGTGACGGTCGGCGTTGTCACCGATGCGCTGCAACAGGACCTCCTCGAGCGTAAAGTCGAGACGAAGTTCTTGGCCGCAGATCAAGACGCGGTCTGGACCAGTGCACTGCTGACATGGCTCCCGATGATTATCATCGTGGGTTTTTTATTGTTTTTCATGCGGCAAGTTCAGGCATCAGGGGGCAAAGCCATGAGCTTCGGCAAGTCGCGTGCTCGGCTGCTCAATGAGTCGCAGAACAAAGTCACCTTTGCCGACGTAGCTGGTATTGATGAAGCCAAAGACGACTGCGAAGAGATCATCGCGTTCTTGCGGGACCCGAAGAAGTTTCAGCGCCTCGGCGGGCGCATCCCGAAAGGGGTGTTGCTGGTCGGTGCTCCAGGTACGGGTAAGACCCTGCTCGCGCGCGCCATCGCTGGTGAAGCGGGAGTGCCTTTCTTTAGTATTTCCGGCTCGGACTTCGTCGAAATGTTTGTAGGGGTGGGCGCTTCGCGCGTTCGCGACCTTTTTGAGCAGGGCAAAAAGCACGCGCCCTGCATCATTTTCATCGACGAGATCGACGCCGTTGGACGACACCGCGGTTCGGGCATGGGGGGCGGTCACGACGAGCGCGAGCAGACGCTGAACCAGCTTTTGGTGGAGATGGACGGTTTTGAGGCCTCCGACGGCGTCATTATCATCGCGGCCACCAACCGACCGGATGTTCTCGACCCTGCCATCTTGCGTCCCGGTCGTTTCGACCGGCGCATCATCGTCCCGAGACCGGACCTGAACGGTCGCGTGGGTATTCTTCAGGTCCACACCAAGCGGGTGCCGCTCGCTCCAGACGTTGACCTAGAGATTATCGCCCGCGGTGCACCCGGATTTTCCGGCGCAGACCTCGAAAACTTGGTCAACGAGGCTGCCTTGCTCGCCGCACGCCTGGACCAAGATCACGTCTCCATGGAGCACTTCGAGCTTGCCAAGGACAAGGTGCTCATGGGCTCCGAACGTCGCTCGATGGTTATCAGCGAAAAGCAGAAGCGCCAGACGGCTTGGCACGAGGCAGGTCATACCTTGGTTGGAAAACTGCTTCCAAATCACGATCCGATCCACAAAGTCTCCATTATTCCGCGCGGACCAGCGCTGGGCGTGACCGTCGCATTGCCTGAGGAGGACCAGCTCGGTGCTTCTCGCGAGTACCTCCTCGACCGGATCGCCATGGCGATGGGCGGGCGCATTGCTGAGGAAATCAAGTTTGACGAGCTGACCACAGGTGCCAGCAATGACATCCGCCAAGCGACCAACATGGCGCGCAGCATGGTTACTGAATATGGCATGAGTAAAAAGCTTGGGCCGATGGCCTACGGCGATAAAGGCGAGGCTGCGCTGTTCCAGTTCGGTCCGGCCGCCAAGACCCAGGACTACTCGGAGCAGACCGCGCGCGAGATCGATGCCGAAGTTCGCGACATTATCGAGACACAATACAAACGTGCGCGCGGCATTGTTGAAGAAAACGTGGATAAGCTCGACGCGCTCGCGCACGCTCTACTGGAGCGAGAGACTCTTGGTGCAGCGGAGATCAACGCGGTGCTCGCCGGTGAACCGCTGCCAGAGACCAGACCTGTGAAGATTCCCACCTACGCGCAGAAACGTAAGGAGCGCGACAAGGATCGCAGACCGAGCGGCGCGCCACTATTTGCCTCGCCCGACCCCTCCAAAAGCTAAGGCTCTCTTGGTGCCGTGAAGAGCCAAAAACACTGCGATGAACGCTCTTTGCGGAGGATTCGATGTGCTACATGCACATCGTTGATTCGGAGCAAAGGCTAGTGAAGAGCCAGAAGAAGTGTGGCATTTGGGGCGTTCTGAACGTGACCCCGGATTCGTTTTCCGACGGCGGCAAGTACGCTGAGACGGATGCCGCGATCGATCGTGGTTTCTTGCTCTCGAGGCAAGGCGCAGAGGTGATCGACATCGGGGGGCAGAGTACACGGCCTGCTGGCAAGACCTATGGAAGCGGCTATGCCGAGGTCCCTCCCGAGTTTGAGCGCGATCGGGTCGTTCCGGTCATTCGTGCGCTCTGTGAGCAGGGGTGCGTCACCTCTGTCGACACCAACCGCGGGCTCGTCGCAGAAGCCGCTGTGCTAGCAGGGGCAAAGATCATCAATGATGTCTCCGCGGGGGCGGACCTCACCTTGCTTGAGGTTGCAGCGAAGTACCCAGTTGAACTGGTTTTAATGCACAATCGTGGGCGAGGCGAAGTGAACGAGCTCAACGCGCGCTACGAAGACGTAACACAAGAGGTCATCGACGAGTTGGCGGTGGCGGTCGAACGTGCGCGTCACGTGGGTGTCGATGCGAGCCGAGTTTGGCTCGACCCAGGTATCGGCTTCGCGAAGACCGCGGAGCAATCGTTGACTTTGCTCAATTCACTCGAAGATCTGACCGCGTGCGGCTATCGTGTCCTTGTGGGTGCCTCGCGTAAATCCTTCATCGCAGTCGCCTCCTCGCGTTCGGCCGCCCCGGCTCAGCGCCTGGGAGGGAGTCTCGCGGTCGCGTTGCATGCGAAGCATGCAGGCGTTCATGCGGTGCGAGTGCACGATGTGTTTGAAACGCGGCAGGCGTTCGATATCGACGATGCCATAGCAGGAGCGCGCAGCGGTGGGTGACTTCTTTGTTGGCGTGCTCCGCAGCATCGAAGCCTTCTTGATTCGCGACAATCCTGGGGAACTGGTGATCGACATCGTCGACATCTTCCTCATGTACTTCATCATCTACCGAATCCTGCTCCTGCTTCGCGGCACTCGCGCGATGCAGATGGTTGCAGGACTCGGCTTCGTGGTGGCCATCTACTGGCTTGCAAAGCGTGTTGGCTTGGTCACGGTCTGGAGCGCACTGGACACGCTTTTGGGTTCAATCATCCTGGTCGTCGTCATTCTTTTTCAAGATGATATCCGACGTGCGCTCATGCGTTTTGGCCAGCGACCCTTCATTCCGGGGCTGCGACCCGCGCAAGATACTCATATGTTCGAGGAGGTCATCAAGGCTACGACCGCTCTCGCACAAAAACGTATCGGAGGACTCATCGTGTTTGAGCGCGATGCCTCTCTCGACGAGTTCATCGAACCAGGCGTTGAGCTCGACGCCGCCGTCCAGAAAGATTTGCTGTACAGCCTTTTCATTCCGAGCTTCGAGAACCCTATGCACGACGGAGCCGTGATTATTCGCGGCGGGCGTGTGTGGCAGGCGGGCGCTTTTTTGCCCCTCACGGCCTCAGCGCGACTCGACCGTGCGCTTGGTACGCGTCACCGTGCGGCGCTTGGCATCACCGAAGAAACAGACGCTGTAGCCGTCGCCGTTTCCGAAGAGCGCGGCAAGGTTTCGCTCGCGTTCAAGGGTAACCTTATCCGCGACCTCGACGCTTCGGCGCTTCGAGAAGCACTACGCGACCTGTTTCAAACCGACGTCAAGCGCGAGAAGAAAGACGACACGAGCAAGGTTGCGGTCCACGACGATGGTGGTCGCGAGTCGATCGTCGAGTTGACTGGTAAGCGGCCATCTGAGCGGCCTGGTGAGGCGTCTTAGTGGGCAGCGATTGGTGGCAGTCGACCGTGCGCTTTGCACGCGCGGCGCTTTCGGAGAACCTGGGCATCAAGGCGGTTGCTCTTGCGGCTTCACTCATACTGTTTGCCTACGTCCACGGCTCGGATGACGAGACGAAGTTCTTTTTCGTGCCTATCGATGCGTTTGTCGCGGAAGAGAGCGACATGATCCTCGCTTCACCGGTTCGCGAACGTGTTCGACTAACCCTGAAGGGCAATGGCGCGAGACTTCGAGCGCTTCACGTCGAGGAACTCGGGACCGTTCAGGTAGAACTCGTACCCGGCCGCCGCTATCACTATTTCGAGCCGGAGGACTTCCAGATCCCACCTGGTCTTGAGATCGCTGAAATCGAGCCGGCGTCGCTCGACACGCGTTGGCTGGAGCGCGCGGAGCAGGAGTTCCAAATCGAACCGCGAATCGTCGACGATCCAGGTGGAGACTTGGTCGTGCGCAGCACTCGTGTAGAGCCCGCGACGATCGTTGCAATCGGCGCCCGTTCGCAGCTCGAGCTGATGCAATCCGTGCGGACGGTCGGAGTCTCGGTGGCTGGTTTGAGTGCCGGCACAAATCGCATTGCGACACGGCTCGAGATGCCGCCCTCGAACGTGGATTTTGGCGAAGTCGAAGGCGTTCAAGTGATCGTCGAGATTGCGCATCGGGAAAGCGAACAGGTGTTGGCCGGGCTCGAAGTGGCCCTGCTCGGCGATGCGCGGGGAATCACAGTTCGTCCCAAAGCGGTCAATGTCAAAGTGCGAGGCCCGCGAGCGCAAGTGCAGAGCCTGGAACCCTCCTTGGTCGTGCCTTGGATCGACATCTCCAACCTCACGGTGGGGACGCACCCGGCCGATGTTCTCGTTCGAGAACTTCCGGAAGGACTCGTTGCGGTTGAGATTACGCCGCCCGAAGTGCTCGTCACTGCTGCGAAGAATGCGCCAGCCCTGCGTAAGCCCGACAAGGCTGACGGTGACGCAGGGACCCAATAACGATTTCTGTACTCGGCATTGCAACAGGGTGCACCCGACGAGGTGCGTCCGAGTTACTGCGCTCCTGCCGCGAGTTCGGACATCTGGTCGAGAATGCCGGCCCGACGCCGTGCGTACTCAAGCACCATAGGGTTCCCATTTCCGAGCGCCTCAAGTCTCATGTCGAGTGGAACAACGCGGCCGTCCGCACGGAGCATAAGCTGGCCGTCGTGGAGATCCTCAAGCCACGCACCGAGTTCGTCGAGGCGCTCAAAAAGCTGTCGCACCGACTGCACGTGGGCTTCTGTTACAGGGAAATCGGTCGCTTCTCCGGACAGGAACTTGGCGAGAGGTTTACCCTCTACCAGGTCGAGACCAAGGCCGACACGCATTTCTCCGTTTTCTTCGAAGCGCACGATGCGTGCCGCGGGGCCCCCCAAGAAGTCATGCAAGTTGCCCGCTCCATCAACTTCATGACTGAAGAGTTGATCTCGTGTGGTAAAATGACCGTAAGGCGTAAGGTCTTGTTTCCTTGCCTTGACCGCAATTTCTGACCCGTCTTGCAATGTTGCGCGATAGACCCGATTGCCAAAACCTTCTCCAAGAGTCTCACCGATCACGGCCAGCGGAAACGAAGAATCCGGAACCGAATCCCAAGTCAGGCTTCCTGAGCGTCCGTAGGTTGGGCGAAAGTTGGGCTTATTGCGAAGGTAACCCAACTCCTCAAAGCGGGCCGCTCGTGAAGGTGGAACCCAGGTAGGGAGATTTAGCTTTCCACGGACCCAACGATAGCTGGCGAAGTAAGTGCGCAGCAACGGCGTCTGGCTGATCGCGTTCTTGACATAAGGACCAAGGCGGCGAAAAGCTGTGAAAAAGCCAGTTGGCGTGGGTAGATCCATGACGTTACTCATGGTTGCGCTCCACCGTAGACCCGGTAGACGGCTTAGCGCTGGCTGTCTTGATACGACCGCGAGCGCGGCTGCCCCGGCCGTCCGCAACGGTGTTTCGACGGCGACGCGCGCGGGTTTCGTGGCGACTCGCACAATCGTTCGCGCAACCGTGCCCTGCCCCGCCGACGAATGACTGCGAACAACAGGTCGGGCAGCTTGAGTACGATGTGTTGGTGAGACCGAACCGGAGACAGAGTGAGCCATTTGCGCTCCCATCAACCCGAGGGCCGAGGCACAGGTTAACGTTGCGACGAGCGTGATGGCATAGGCGATCTTCATATGAGTTCGATTCCTGAGGAACAGGCCGTGGCTTGCGGCCGAAGGCAGTGCAAAGGGCACAAGCATGTCCCATGCCATCGCTCAAGACGTACGGGCTTAACAAAGGGCACGAAGATCATTGAGTTTTAGAAGACGTCTCGACCGAGAGTTAAGTGAATGGTGGCAGATCAACATGCCATCCGGGGTGTAGGGGTCTTATCGCCAGCGACGGATCTCGCCACTCGCGCGAACAATCTCTTCGTCAGTCGTATAGGGCGCTGGACCGACGCGCAAATACTCCCCCCGTGCATCTGTGTAGATCCCCTGACGGCGAAGGTGAGCGCTGATTTCTACCGCACGTGGGTGGCGGACGGCGACAAATCCGGCGCGCGCCGCGGGCTCTCGGGGGGTTGCGAAGTCGGCGTCGGGTAGCGCATCGATGATGCGAGAAGTTTGAACCAGCGAAAGCTCGCGAAGCCGCGCAACCGTGAGCAGCTGTTCATCGAAAAAGTCGAGTACTGCCGCGGCTCGGTAGTGACTGGTTGGGTCGTAGGTCGAACCTGCAAAGCGTTCGGCGCCTGCACCGTACGCCACCCCGCTCGAAAGCTTCTCCAGGTTGCCAAACTCCGCAAACCAACCCGTGTGTACAGGCCTTAACTGGCAGTCGGGGGGCACGTGGAGAAAACAGACGCCTTCGCCCATTTGTGCGTACTTGTAGCCGCCGGCGGTCACGAAGACATCGCTACCACCGAAGTCCTTGAGCGAAAACGGAAAGACATTGTACGCATGATAGGCATCGAAGAGTGCTTGTGCTCCATGCTTGCGACATGCTTCGGTCACCGCACGTAGCTCAGGAACATGGGCGCTGTTCATGAACAGTACGCTTGAGACCATTGCGGCGGCCGTGCGGGAATCGATCTCGGACGCCACTCGCTCTGCGAGGGTTGTCACAGGATGTGCGTCGACCCACACCACGTCGACGCCTTCTTCGGAAAGGCGAGCGAGTTGCCGCCTGAGGCTGTGAAACTCGCCCGAGGAAGTGACTATCTTGGGTCGTGCTCGCAGGTCGAGCGCGGAGAGAAAACGCGTCACGAGTTCGTGCGAGTTTTGTCCCAGAGCGATGTCGTCGCCGCGAGCCCCCATTCGCTCTGCGATTCCCTTCTTCACGCGTTTGGCGACATCGAATGCGCGTTGCCACTTGTCATCGACATGCTCGGCAGCATCGTCGAAGGCCTGCAATACACCTTCGCGCGCCACATCGGGCCAAGCCTGATGCGAGTGCCCCGTCAATAGAACGCGGTCACCTCGCAAAAAACGCGTGTAATGCTTCCGTAACGCTTGCGGATCGATCATTTTTCAAATCTGAAGAGAGCATCTCCGTCGTCGACATCTGCGCCGTCCTCGACGAGGAACTCCGCGAGGGTCACGCCTTCAGGGCCATCGTAGAGCACGCGATTGAACGTCTTCATGACTTCGAGAAGGCCAATGGCCTGGCCCTTCTTCAACACGTCTCCGGGGGAGGCGAAAGGCGCCTTGTCCGGTGACGGCTTCGTATAAAAGCGCCCGCTACTCGGCGCGACGAATACATCTTTCTGGCTCTTCGCGGCTTCGTTTCCAAGCGAGCGATGTGGAGATACCACATCGCGCTTGTCGGACTGCGCACGCTCATCGCGGCTGACCTGACTACCCTTTGCTTGGTTGGAAGCCTTAGAAAAGACTAGTGAAGAGGCCGAATAGAGCGCTTCGAGGTCGTGCAGGGACCAGATGCGAGGATTTTTGATGCGGCGTGAACCGGTGTTCTGATAGCTCATCGCCACCGCCGCAACCAGCCAAGCGCGAATCTCGGACGGCTTGATCACTTCATCGGTGTCCATCTGCCGCGCCGCTACGTAAGGGTCCATGTCGGACTCGATGCGCGCTTCGACGTCTTTCATGCCGGCCTCGATTTGCGCGCGCTCTTCAGGGTCGTTCGTCAGGATCTCGAAGTTGTCATCGAGTTTGGTGTTGTAGGTCGCTATGGCAAGTGTGCGACCTTCCATGACACTCAGCCGCGAGACCGTCGTCGAGAGCTGAATGACGGGATCGTAGGGAAGGCCGCTCATCGCGTAGTAGCCTGCGCCCGAGGCCTTGCGCAGCAGCACGGTAAACATCGGAGTCTGGTTGGTGCTGTTCGTGTAGATGAGGCTTGAGCCATAGCCAAGCAGTCCCAAGCGCTCCGCTTCTTGCCCGATGTCGAAGCCCGAGATGTCTTGCAACCAGATGATGGGGATGCCGTCATCATTGCAGGCACGGCTAAAGGCAGAGATTTTCGCAATGCCATCGCGATAGAGGACGCCTGCGGGTCGTTTTTTGCCCAGCTCGTTCGGGTCGTCGACGAGACCTTGGCGGTTCATGATGACACCGGCGTAAAGTCCGCCGAAGCGCGCCACGCCGCACAGCATTTCTGTTCCGGTCCTGGGCATCAGTTCCCAGAACAGGCTGCCGTCTACCAGTCGCGCGAGAATATTCTCTGCGGAATAGACTTCGCGATGGTCGATGGGGAGCAGGCCTTCGATCTCATCGCTTTCGAAGGCGGGGCGAAGCGCACCACCCGATGCGGCGTAGTAGTCCGCGGCTGAACTCGGGAGTTTCGCCACATCGCGACGGATGCAGTCGATAAGAATCTCGTCGTTGGGCACGCGGACATCGGCGCAGCCGCTTTGGTGCACGTGCACCTCCGGACCGCCGATGGCAAGGGAGGTGAGCTTCTGGCTTTTCGCGCCTTTGATGAGCGCTGCGCCGGCGATGACCATGTAGGCTTGTTCGGTCATGTATACGCGATCGCTGATAATGGGCATGTATCCGCCGCCCGCGATGCAGTCCCCGAACACGCCCGCGAGCTGTGGGACGCCGGCTGCACTGAGCAGCGCGTTCATCTTAAAGATGTGGCCGGCTCCCTTGGCTCCAGGGAATGATCTTGACTGCTCGGGCAAGAAAAGGCCGCTACAGTCGACGAGGTAAAGCGTGGGGATGTGAAGGCGCAGTGCCATCTCCTGCGCACGCTGGATTTTCTCGGGGGTACGTGGCCACCATGATCCGCTGGCGACGGTGTTGTCGTTGGCAATCACCATGCACCATCGCCCTTCGACCTGCGTGAAGGCCGTGACGACACCTGCACCCGGCGAGCGGAGCTTGCCCCCAAAAACCTCGTCGTCGTTGACGAAGGTGCCGACCTCAAAAACCGGAGCGTCGTCATCTTTGAGCCGCTCTAGGCGTTCGCGGGCGGTAAGCTTCCCTTTGTCGTGAACACGTTTGACGTATTTTTCGCCCCATCCAGCGTGAGCCCCGGTTCGTTTCTTTTCAAGCCGTTCGTTGCGCGCTTGGTGGGCTTCGCGCGACGCGACAAAGCCGTCACTGTCGATCGCTTCTTCTTTGGGTTGCCCGATGGGCCGAAGAGGTGGGTGGGCCATGTGTGTTCCTATGCTCTCGGCGACCAGCCGGGGAGCTCTCCAGTGGAGTATTGATTTGACCGGAATGCGTCCGACGCGATGATGGTTTGATGCAGCGGCGTGGTCGTTGCAATGCCCTCGCATTTCATTGCTGCCAGCGCGTCGAGCATGCGTGAGCTCGCTTCGTTGCGGTCTTTTCCGTGTGCGATGAGTTTGCAGATGAGCGAGTCGTAGTGCGGGGGCACACGGTAGTTGGTCTCGATATGCGTATCGACGCGAATTCCGTCTCCGCTCGGTGCGCTCCAGTTTTTGATCAACCCTGGCGAGCCGCGAAAACCATCATTTGGGTCTTCTGCGTTAATGCGGCACTCAATGGCGTGCCCTTCTAGGGCGATGTCCTCTTGTTTCCAGCTCAATGGATGCCCTGCGGCAACGTGAATCTGCTCGGCGACGAGGTCGAGCCCGGTTCGCATCTCCGTCACAGAGTGCTCGACCTGCAAACGCGTATTCATCTCCATGAAGCGCAGGGTTTGCGAAGCGTCGAGCAAGAACTCCATGGTACCCGCACCGACGTAGCCGATCGCCGCCGCGGCCTTCGCTGCCGCCATACAGACGCGCTCTCGCTCGTCGTCTGGAAGAGCGGTCGAAGGCGATTCTTCGATGAGTTTCTGGTGGTTGCGCTGCACGGTGCAATCGCGCTCTCCGAGGTGCACGACGTTGCCGTAGCGGTCGGCCATGATCTGGATCTCGACATGGCGGCCGTCGGTGATCAGTTTCTCAAGGTAAAGGTCCCCGTTTCCAAACGCGGCAAGCGACTCGGCCTGCGCTTCCTGGTAAGCGCGATCGACATCGTCCGAACTTTCCGCGATACGCATACCGCGCCCGCCGCCGCCGCGTTCTGCCTTGAGCAATACGGGGTAGCCGATGGCGTCGGCGATGGATCGCGCTTCGGCTGCGCCGGTTAGCGTGCCCTCCGAGCCCGGAATGACATCGAGTCCTGCCGCGATCATGGCGCGCTTGGCGGGAATTTTGGTTCCCATCAGTTCCATGACATTCGCCGGCGGCCCGATGAAGGTCACGCCTCGCGTTTCGCACAAGGAGGCGAAGCGCGGGTTTTCAGACAGGAAGCCCCACCCGGGGTGAAGCGCGCTGCAGCGAGCGGCGAGCGCTGCCTCCACGACCCGTTCGAGGTGCAGATAGCTCTCCGAGGAGCGTGCTTGACCTAAGAGAACGGTTTCGCGATCTCGAGTGTAGGGCGCCTCTTTGTCGGCCTCTGAGACACCGAAGACAGGCGTGATGCCGAGTGCATCGCACGTGCGCGCGATCCGCACAGCCACTTCACCACGATTGGCGACAAATATCCGATGAAACATGGGAGTCGAGATCTTGCCAGCGATGACGCGTCAGCGAAAGAGCAAAGAAGTCAGGCGAAGAGCAGGCCGAAGCGATGCCATATGCATCGAGAGGCCTGAACGGCGCACACAAAATCGGCTTCTCTGGCTACGCACGCTCATCAGTGAACCGTACAGCTTTTTGCAGGCTTATGGGGCGCAAGGCTGCTACAACGCCAGCGATGTCGAGGATAGGCCGTCTCGCCCTTTATTGTGGTTCCAGCGAAAGTATATCGGACGCCTATCGACGTGCTGCGGCTGACCTGGGGAAACTACTCGCGCGCAAGGAAATTGAGATCGTGTACGGGGGTGGGTCCGTGGGCCTCATGGGCGAGGTGGCAAACGCTTCTTTGGCGCATGGTGGCCATGTCATTGGAGTCATTCCCAAGACGCTCGACCGAGTCGAACTCAAGCACACCGGCGTAAGCCAGATCATGGTCGTCGATGGCATGCACTCGCGCAAAGCCATCATGGCCTCGCTCTCGGACGGCTTCATCGCATTGCCGGGCGGCTTCGGCACGCTCGACGAGTTTTTCGAAGTCGTCACTTGGAACCAGATCGAGATCCACAACAAGCCGACCGGGCTTTTGAACGTCAACGGCTATTTCGACAAGCTCCTCGACTTTTTCGACCACACCGTGGCCGAAGGCTTCATCTCGCCTCAAAACCGCGCCCGTGTCTTTTCTTCAGCCGACCCTGAAGACCTGCTCCACCTCTTCGAAACCGGCCGCTAAGGCTCGAGTAAGTGCAGCCTGGCGAACGCAGTATTGGCGTGTTTTTACTGTTAGGCGTTTACATAACGAAAGAGCACATCGGAGCCGCGTCGCGTCGTCCAAAGAAAATACGTGAGGCTGAGGGCGAGCGCCGCAAGGGTTAAGGTGGGTGCGAACGTATAGTCAGCTTTGTTTCGGATGCTCGGGTCGCTCAAAACGTGCGTGAGGGTCCAGTGAAACCAGACAACAGTGATCAGCCAGGGCGCGAAAGCGATCCCGTAGGCGGTCGAGCGGCGCGGCACGCTCAACAAGATGCACATGCAAAAACCGAGTAGCGATACGCCGGCGATTGCAAGTTGCGCATTGCTGAGGCTTGCGGGGTGGAGGAACCATTCGGGAAACAAGGTCGCCGTGAGTGCGAGTAGGGGTTGCATCGCAAGAGCGCTGGTCCCTGCGCCCGCGATAGCGACGAGAAGCGCTTCACGACGCATGTTGCCTTGTCCGCGCCAGTTGTAGTGCCCGCGCGCAATCTGCGCGGTCCAGGTTGGTACCACAAAAGAGATGAGCCAGAACGACATGAGAATGGCCGATCCGAATGTGCCGCGCATGACCAGAATATCTAAGGGCACGAACACAATGAGGGTCCATGCCGCGACGAGGGCTACCCCGAGTGCCGCGCGTCGCGCGCCAGCTTGGATGCCTCCTGCAAAATGAACACCGAAACCTTGCCTGCCCATTGGTGATTGATTTCGGTGCAGGAGCGCAGCTCTCCGGATCGACCACGCCAAGATCAGCAAGTGGATTAGCAACGGCACCGTGATTTTCTCGGGGCTTCCCCCCGCTACCCAGAACATGAGGCAGAGCGACGAAAACGCCCCCACCGCAAGGAGTGCGGTATACAAGCGAGCGTGGACCATGCCGCGTGGCAACCGGTTGAGTCCCGCAATCTGTGCCTGAGCCAGGTTCGAAAGCGTCCCAAAGTTCACGCCGGTATAGAGGAACAGTTCACCGGCGCCTTGCTGCTCCATGAAGTACATCGCGGGAACGACCCAAATCATCAACGGCAGCCGCCAGCTTCCATACGTACGAATAAAGTGAATCATGCGGCGGCCTGTTGCGTGGGAAGTGCAGACGTGTTGGCCTCGATGGCGAAGATTTCGTCGAAGGTGAGCGGTAGCTCGCGGTAGCGATGTGTGGCGCCATGCGAGGTGATCCAGGCGTGCACGTCTTCGCTGCGGGCGATGATTTCGTAGCCGCCCATGCGCGGTTTTTCGACGAGTGGACTCGCAACGGGTGGGCAGTCGCCTTCGACCAGCAGGCGCGCATAGCGTTCACGGACTTCGTCGAGCGAGGTTGCATCGACTAGCTGGCCATCGCGCATCATCAGCATGCGGTCGCACACGCGCTCGATGTCGCTCAGGATGTGCGAGGAGAGCACGACCGCTGCGCCCGTTTCGACGGCGGCTTCATAACAAAGGTCGAGCATGGTCGAGCGCGCGATCGGGTCCATCGCCGCGCCGGGTTCATCGAGCAAAATCAAGTCGGGTGAATGACAAAAGGCCAGCGTCGCCCAAATCTGCTGCGCCGTGCCCGGCGAGACCGTGCGCATCTTACGGTCCATGTCGAAGCCAAATCTTGTGCGAATCGACTCGAACTTGCCGTAGTCGAACTTGCTATATGCCCGGGCGACCTCTTCGACGTAATGCTTGACCTTGCCCCAGCCGAGCGCACGCATATTTTGGTCCACGTAGCCGATGCGGTCGAGCTCGTTATCGCCGATGTCGCGACTGTCCGTACCGAACACCTGGACTTGACCGCTTGTGGGTGCCAGTAGACCCATCATCGTTCGCAGGAGCGTCGACTTGCCTGCACCGTTTGCGCCCACCAGGCCGTAGACGTGCCCTGGTTCGATTTCAAGGTCGACGCTTTTGAGTGCGTCGATGCTCTTAAACGACTTGCTTAGCGCTCGGATTTGAACAATGGATTGGTCGTTTGGGTTCATGGCTGTTTGTGTCATCACTCTTCTCCGGTTTGTGTGGGTTGGTCGAGCGCCTCGGAAAAGAGGCGCAAAGCGTGGTCGGTCTTGATATCCAGCCTGTGGCTCAGGCGTGCGGCGCGTGAGAGCGCCTCGCGCAGCGGTTCGATGCGTTCCTCTTCGGCGATTGTGCACTGGGCAACGAAGATCCCGATGCCCCTGCGGCGCTCGACGAGGCCGTCGGCTTCGAGCGTCGAGTACGCCTTGGACACCGTCATCGGGTTGACCTGGAGTTCTTTGGCCAGGTCCCGCACCGACGCGAGCCTTTCACCCGGACCCAAGCCTCCGCCCGCGATGGATTGAGACACCTGGTCAGCAATCTGCCGGAAAACAGGTTTTCCTGAGTGTTTATCGAGGTGTATCAGCACAGTGTATTGGTGTATTATATCACCAATACACCATCGTCAAGTCCAAGTCGTCTCAAAGTCACCCCGGCTCCCTTTGAGACTCGTGGGTTGACGGTGCGCGGAAGGGATAGAGCAGTTGTGGGACGAAGCCGCGCGGGAAGTCAGGGTCCGTCACGCCGTAGTGTTCCGGCCACTTCTTGTTGCTCTTGCAACGGGTACCGAAAAGATCGTCGATGAATGAGAAGTGCACGGCGAAGTTTTTGTCGATGGCTTCGGGTTCACTGCTGTGATGCCAATGGTGAAAGTTGGGGGTGACGAGGATTCGCTCCAAGGGGCCTAGATGAACTCGTACGTTGGCGTGCACGATCACCGCCTGAAAACCGATCAGTCCGACGTATGCATTAATTACGGACTCAGAGAAGCCGATGACCATGAGCGCGGCGATGACGGCAGTGCGCACGGTCAACATATCGAGAATGTGTTGACGCGACCCCGAGAGCCAATCGAGCGTTTCGGTGCTGTGGTGCACAGCATGGAACTTCCACAGAAAGGGGACCTTGTGAAACAACCAATGCACGCCGTATTGCGCCAAGTCAGCGCCTAGCACGGCGAGTCCGAACTGGATCACGAACGGCCAGCTTGCGATTGAGGTTTGCAGGTCGTCCCATGCGCAGAGCTCTGCGAGCGTTCGCGGGATCGTGTTGAGCGCGAACATGAGGCCGCCGACAAAGACGTGACTCGTGGCGAAGTAGGTGAAGTCGAGACCCCACTCATGACGCAGGACCGGTTGTTCCGGACGGATCGGGCAGAGCTTTTCGAGTAGACCGAAAACCGCAAACGAAGCGAGCAGGTCGAGCAGCAGCCAGTCGACTCCCAGGTAGGCTTGGGTCGGTAGGTCGTGCTCGGGTACCGGGGTGAAAGGTCCGCCGATGGCAAGACTTAAAGCGATTGCAACGAGGCTCAGTGCATGCAGAGTGAGATGACGCTGTCGCACAACTTGCACGGAAGAACAGACGGAGACGACCAGGCACACTGCGCCGAGGACGCAGCGCAATAGGTCGACGTCGTAGCGTTCGCGAAGGACGGGGGTAGAGGAAAACCCTGGTGCGTGGAAAGCGAGCGCACCCAGCAGCGACATGATGGAGAGGCTCACACACGCAAGAGCAACGTGTTGGGAAGCGCTGCGGTGAGTATCGAGCTGAGACATGCCGGGCCTTCGAGCAAGTCCCATGCCTCGATACAGACGTCGTAAAAACGAGTGATTCCAGAGGATGAGGCATAGGGAGAGGCGTTTGAGGTGTGAAAGTGTGCAGTCAAGTGCACACTTTCTCAATCACAACACTCAGCGCTTGTCACAGCGGCACTGTCCAGTGTTGTCACTAGTGCTCTGACCAGGAGGTTCTGATCCGTGTCGCTTCGCAGCAAAGCGAACTCGGTTGTCGTTCAAACTCGAATGTACTCTGCACGTCCATCGTTTTCTCTCCTACGAGTTCACTCCGCTGCTGTGCGATCCAGGCTCACAATCTCCCGGTCAGAGCACTAGAAGGCTTCGGAGACGTTGACGTAGGCGCCAAAGGTTTCGAGTGAGAAGCCGATGTCGGCGCGGAGGTTGATGCGCTCGTCCTCGTCGAGCAGCCAGCGCAAGCCGCCTCCGACAGCCCACTTGGTGTCCTCTGCTCGAAAGGACGCGATATCGTTCGCTACACCGCCGGTCGCTGCGAAGAGAACACCACTGAAGCGCCAGAGCAAGGGTGATCGGTATTCAACTTGCGCGGTCCACATCGTTTTGTCGCGGTAGCGACCTTTGAAGTAACCCCGCATCCGTTCGTTCCCGCCGAGCATGCCCATGTAATGAAAGGGTACGTTTCCACCGGCGATCTCTGCGTAGAACTGGGCACCCAGCGCATGGTCCTCCCCGAGAGGAATGAACTGTCGCACATCTGCCGTAATCTTGAAGAAGTCGTATTCGCTGCCGATAAAGCGATTCCAGCCCATCAGCTCGATCTGGTAGAAGCCACCTTCAAGTGCACGAATCGCGCTGTCCCGTGCGTCCCAGCCGACTGTTACGCCGAGTCCCGAGGTCCAACCGCCGTCGCGTCCCACAAGTTGTTCGTTGGCGAAGAGCCCGCCGACTTTTGTGTCTTCGACACGTAGATAGTGTAGATCGACACGTCCGCCCAAATAGAGTCGCTCAACAATCTTGCGGCGCGCCCAGCTTCGTAGCCGAAAGGTGTGTTCGTTCCAGCGCTCCTCATTCGAGTCTGGTGTGTCGTTGCCGATACCCCAGAACGAATCGGGAAAGTTGCGGTATTCGATTTTGTTCCAGATATGAGTCTGGTTATTGTCGACGTAGAACTCAGGGAGGAGTTCGGCAACGGCCTGGCCGCGCGTCGTATACATGCCCACCGCAGTTGCGCTCGACGGACGCGACTCCGCGGGCTCACCCGAGAAGCGGTATACGTACGATACGACTGCGCCTACACCGAGGTGTGTTTCGGGTGAGTACGATGCGAAGGGCACCACCAGCCACTCGTTGTCGGGCATGTCGGCGATGGCGTCCTCTTCGGGCGCGACCGGAATATTCGGCGCTTCAATGACCTCTTTGCCTGAGCGTTCACTGCCGAGGAATCGATCTCGCCCGTGCGGAACCTGAAGGCGGCTTTTCGACAGACTGCCAGTGTCGGGCGGGGGCGGGTCGTAAAGACCGGTCGTTTGAGGCTGGGCGCAAAGGCTGCCTGCTATACACAGCGCGGGGGCCATCACGGCGAGCCCCAAGCCTCTTTGCAACGCTTTTGCCACGTGGCCCGACTCTATCACTGGTTCTTCGCCTGGCACGTCCCCCGAAGCAGCGATTCGGTGCGTACCCAATCGGCTTCTCCTCCCGTTGGTCTCATCACGCTCACTGGTTCTTCGCCTGGCACGTCCCCCGAAGCAGCGATTCGGTGCGTACCCAA
>CAZAQV010000018.1:39732-124453 GCA_964487255.1 uncultured Polyangiales bacterium
ATCACGCTCACTGGTTCTTCGCCTGGCACGTCCCCCGAAGCAGCGATTCGGTGCGCTTTGGGTTCAATTCAGGTAGATCAGTTACGGCGTGGCCCTGGTCCAAAGCAGCGCTGGCGTGTTCTTTATTCTTGCAGGCATCGTTGCGTTCTACTTCTTGCTCGAAAAGAAAACGGGCTGGCGCATTTTCGCGTTCTTTCCTCCGCTGCTTTGGATCTACGCCACCCCGGTCGTTCTCAACAATGTCGGCGTGCTGCCTCGCGAGTCGCAGACCTACGAAATACTGAGCGCGATCGGATTGCCCTCGTTCATCGTGTTGATGCTCATCTCTATCGATTTGCGGTCGGCCGTCCAGCTGCTGGGCAGGGGCGTGCTCGTGATGTTCGCCGGTAGCGTTGGTATCGTGATTGGGGCTGTCGGCGCTTACGCAATGTTCCGCCAATGGCTCGATCCAGAAGCTTGGCGCGTATTTGGCGCGCTGTCGGGCGCATGGATTGGGGGCACGGCGAATATGGCCGCAGTGGCTCCTGGGCTCGGTCTTGAGGATGCGGACTTGGGCGTTGCCATTGTCGCAGACAACGTCGTCTACATCGTATGGCTGCCTATCTTACTTTCTTCGCGTGCGTTCGCACGGCGCTTCAACCGCTGGGCGAAAGTCGACCCACAACGACTCGAGGTGGTCGAGTCCCAGGCTGTGGGGCTGCCCTTGGCAAGTGAGCGTGTGCCGACCATGGAAGACGTCATCTACCTGACGGCTTTGGTCGGCGGCGTGGTGTGGGTGGCGTCTTCGTTGGCGGAGGCGCTGCCTCAGATCGAGCCGGTTTTGTCGACCGGGACATGGCGGACCTTACTTCTTACGACCTTCTCGATCGCGCTGAGTTTTACGCCAGCGCGTGAGTTGGCGGGCGCCCGACAGGTTGGCATGGCGCTCGTGTATCTGTTCTTGTGCGGCATGGGCGCGCGCGCGTCGATCGAGGGTCTGGCCGACGCGCCTACTTTTATCGCTGCATCGTTTTTTTGGATCGGGCTGCACGGCGCATTCATCGTGCTTTCAGCGCGCGTGTTGCGCGTCGACATTCACTCGGCCGCGATCGCATCCGCCGCGAACATTGGTGGTGCCGTCTCAGCGCCCATCGTTGCCGCGCATCACCGTCCCGCGATGGTGCCGGTGTCCATTCTGATGGCACTGGTTGGGTATGCATACGGGAACTACCTCGCTGTGCTGACCGGGCAGCTTTGTGCGATGTTTGCCCCCTCATGACGACAGTACGCATCGAGCTCGATCGCGAAGATGCGGTCTATCATCCTGGGGAAATGGTTCGCGGTCGACTCGTCGTTGATGCTGACGGTGCAACCCCATGCAAGGGTCTTGGCATTGAAATCAAGTGGCGCAGCCAAGGCCAAAGCATTTCCAAAGACGAAGGCGCCGTGGACGCACACGTTGAACTCGAAGAGGTTCGTCATATCCCTGCAGGCGAATCGAGCTACCCCTTTGCCGTGCGCGCACCGGGTGGGCCGTTCAGCTATACCGGTAAAAGTTTTGTCTTTAGTTGGCGTATTTACGCTCGCCTCGACATTCCTTGGGCGATCGACCCCAAAACCTCGGTTGGCTTTAGCCTCGTTCCGGCCACCGAGGTCTCGCATGGACCACAGACGCAGGGTTACCGCGTAGCAGCACGTGCGGACGCGGCCGTGATCGACTTGGGCAGCGAAGCGGTATCCACCGCGGCCAAAGAGAAGGTTCCAGCGCACTACTGGGGAGGCGCGCTGGCCCTGGTCCTGGGCAACCTCGTGACGTCGGTCTTCAATCCTTTTTTGCTTGCCGCATTGCTCTGCACGCTGCCCGCCGGCATTCACCTCTTCTATCGGGCAATCCAGATCCACAAAGGTAAACGCGCGGTCGGCAACGATATTTACGCGGGCGCGAGTCCTCGCGAACTCAGTCCCGGTCAAGCTTTGAGCGCAAACGTTCTTTTTACACCACCCAAAGACTTCGTCGTCGAGGAGATCAGTGCGCATCTTATCGCCGAAGAGATTTTAGTTCGTGGTAGCGGTAGCAATACGCGTACGTATCGCGAGCGGGTGTTCGACTCAAAGCTGCCACTCGCAGCGCCGGCAACCCGTTACCCAGCAGCAAAGCCTGTCGACTTGTCGAAGGCATTCGAGCTTCCGCACAGTGCCCCGCTGAGCATCGGTATCCGCCGTAACGAGGTTCGCTGGGAACTTCGCTTCAAGGTTGACGGCGAGGGCGTTCCGCATTGGTCGAGTGTGCAGGTGATCGTGGTTCGGCCACCTGGCTAAAGCGGGGTCGCGGTAATCACTTCGAGTGACTCACATGGCGCACTTCGCGCCATCTGAACGGCGGTTTCCGTCGGGCATTCGTCATCGGGGTCACCGCTTTGCGGAAAGGTTACGCTTCTTTCTTCGCGACGAATCGTGAGCGTCATTCCATCCCAGGTCATACGGTTCGAGCGGACCGTACCGCTGCAATCCGAATCGCCGCTCCACGATGTGGCGCTCACTTCGCCTTCCCATCCCGCAGAATCAGACCCTTGCTCAAAAGAGAAACCGGAGAGCGAGATTCGCAATTCGTCGTCCCCGACGAAAGCTTCTTCTTCGCATTCTGCTTGGGTTGGGCAGGTTCCTGCACTCACGAGGTCCTGGCCGAAGAACTCCTGGTGACGAACGAACGCGAACTTGTCGTCCTCGGTTTCAAGCACGCTCGTGCCCTCCACGTCACATCCCGTCGAGTTGTGCGTCCACGTTTCAATCGAGTAAGCCCCTTCGAGGGCGGTTACGCTGTCGTCGCCGCACCCCCAAAGCAGCGCCCCGAAAAGTATGCAACTCGTCCAACGAAGTCTGTTTGGCATTTCCCGTTCTCCTCTGCGCTTTTGGTTCGTTCTCAGACGCCTCTTCAAAAGAAATATTCAGGAAACGGGACCCCTTTTATGGGATTGCTCCCGCGGCAATTTCTTCGAGTGAGACACAGGTGACCGAGCTGGTTGCAGCCAAAGCCAGGTCAGTAGGGCACGGATCTTCGATGTCGTCTGAGGGCGGGTAGGATAACTCGTGTAGCTCTTGGCGCATGATAATGGACGCGCCAACTGACGTGAGCGAGTTCTTGTACACCACCGCGTTGCAATCCGCGTCGCTGACCTGGGTTGTGGACGAAGTCTCCCCGCGCCAGCCAGTGGAGTCGCTGCCCCGATCGAAAGCCCACGAAGTGAGTCGAAGATCGTTGTCGGGCACCGCTGCCTCTTCGTCACAGTCAAACTTGATGGCGCATGTGCCTGTCGTCAGCAGCGAATCCCCGAATATGATCTGGTGGCGCACGAATGCGAAGCGATCGGTTTCGCTCGCGATCACGCTCGAGCCTGTGGTGCAGCCCGTGCTGTTGCGTGTCCAGGCTTGAATCTCATAGGTGCCTTCGAGCATTGTCGTCTGGGCCGCTGCATCGCGCGTTCCGGCGTCAGCCATCGAGCCATCGGTCAAGACCGGACGGCCTTTTTTGCGGCTACTGTCCCGACCCGAGCATCCAATGACAATCAGTAGGACGATTCCACCAATGAGAAGCTGACCCCGAGACATCCGCACGCAACGTAGCACTCAGGCCGCGCGTTTGCACGACCCGTGGTGGAACCGCCGAAAAGCTAACCGATCGAACCAAAAGCTGCGTCGGAAATCGACAGCGCCGTCGCGTCGTCCGCTTGGATCATTTTTGCTTTTCCGATCACGCTCGGCAGAACGTTGTTGGCAAAGAAAATGCCTGTGGCTCTTTTGCCTTCGTAGACAGGCTGCAATTTTTCGCTCGCTTCGGGAAGCCTGTCGCACGCGATGCGCGCCCCCTCAAGCAGAAGCCACCCGACAGTCGTTTCGGCCATCATATGAAGGAAGGTTTCGGCGTGAAGCGGTACGTGTTCCATCTTGTTCTGCTGCGCCCAATCCATGAATTTCATAGCGGCCCCCGCGACAGCCTCGACAGCCTTGCCAAGCTGCACGACGCTCGGACCAAGTTCGGCGTGGTCTTTGTTCGCCATCACGAACTTTTGCACTTCGCCCATGAAGGCCTGTGCATTCTTTCCACCTGCTTGGCCGAGCTTGCGCCCTACGAGGTCAAGCGCCTGAATCGCATTGGTGCCTTCGTAGATGCTGAAGATCTTTGTGTCGCGTGCGTATTGCTCAAGTGGATAGTCCTTGAGATAGCCAGCTCCCCCGAGGACCTGGATGGCGCGCTCACAGACCGCAAAACCCATATCAGATGCATAGGCTTTAAGAAGCGGGGTCAGAAGGTCGACCTGTCCTTCGTGGTACGCGACGCCCTCGTCGTCCTTGCCGCGCAAAAGTTCTGCACGGTCTTGGTGAGTGGTGAGTTTGATCGCGAGAGCACGCGTTCCCTCCACAACCGACTTCATCCACAACAGGTCGCGACGGATGTTGGGGTGTCGAATGATTTCGACGCGTTCGGCAGACGCGTCCTTCCAGTTCTTGACGTCGGAGCCCTGCTTGCGCTCTTTCGCGTACTCCAGTGCGTTCAAGTAAGCGGTGGACATAATCGCGAGTCCTTGAATGCCGACCGCAATGCGCGCCCGGTTCATCAAGGTGAACATTTGCCGCATGCCCTGGTGCTCCTTGCCACCCACCAACTCGCCGTAGCATTCGTCGTTCTCTCCGAAATTGAGAGCGCAGGTTGCCGAGCCGTTAAGGCCCATCTTGTGTTCGATCGAGGCGAGCGTGACGTCGTTGCGTTCGCCCAAGTTTCCCTGGTCGTCGACACGGGTGGCCGGCACGATAAACAGCGACAATCCTTTAGTGCCCACCGGTGCGCCTTCGATGCGCGCTAGAACGAGGTGAATGATGTTCTCTGCCAAGTCGTGGTCGCCGGCGGTGATGAAGATCTTCGAGCCTTTGATCTTGTAGCGCCCGTCGCCGCAAGGCGTCGCGCTCGTGGTCGCTGAGCCGACGTCCGAACCGGCGTGGGGCTCTGTAAGACACATCGTGCCGCCCCATTGACCCGAACACATGCGCTCCGCGAACAACGTCTTCTGGCGATCGTCGCCGTGCTTGAGGATAAGTTCGGCAGCCGCTGGTCCAAAGCCTGTGTACATGAGCAAGGCGGTGTTGGAACCCGTAAGGAGTTCTTCGGTGAGCGCATGGACAGCATGAGGTGCGTTCTGACCGCTGTAGCGTTCCTCCATGGACAGCGACTGTGAGCCGGTATCGTAGATGCGTTTCCACGCCTCCTTGAAACCGTCGGGCGTGATGACGCGTCCATCTTGTACGCGGCACCCCTGAGCATCGGCGCTCGCATTGAGCGGGCCGCTCACTTCGCGTGCGAAGCGATAGGTCTCCTCAAGGACCATGCGAACCTCTTCCTCGCCCCAGTCCGCGAAGGGTCCTTTCCCCAAAATGTCACCAATTTGAAACTGCTCGAAGAGCCGGAAATAGACATCTTCGAGATCGGCCTTGTAGTGATTGTCGCCTTGCGCCATAGCTTCTTAGAATTAGGGTCACTTGCCGCAACGCGTCAAGCCTCAAACACCTAAATCGTAGTCTGATGTGGGAGAGCTCGCAGCGGCGGTGTATAGGAGCTGCATGCGGGTTCTGCCGTTTTTAGAAGCAATTATTGAGCCGGTGGTGGAGGAGATCGCCGGTGGACCGTCGCCGACGCTCTTGCGGCGTACCCAGGATGCAAGGTTCGGCGACTACCAATGCAACGCCGCCATGCCGCTTGGAAAGCGCCTGGGCAAGGCGCCCCGCGAAGTGGGAGAGCAGATCGCGCAGCAACTGCTTGCGCATCGCGCGGTTGCGAAGACCGAGGTGGCTGGCCCGGGGTTCGTCAATATTACGCTCGATGATGTCTGGCTTGCTGACATCCTAGAGCAGCAACTCGTCGACGAGCGACAAGGCGTGACCGTCGACGACAAGCCGCAGACGATTGTGGTCGACTATTCGGGTCCCAACATTGCCAAGCAGATGCACGTTGGGCACCTCAGGTCCACCATTATCGGCGACAGCATTGTGCGCACCCTTCGCTTCTTGGGTCACGAGGTGATCGGGGATATCCATCTCGGAGATTGGGGTACTCAGTTTGGTTTGCTGATCGTTGGCATGCGCGAGTGGGGTGACGAGCAAGCATTTTCTGATGATGCCATTGTCGAACTCGAACGAGTTTACAAGCTGGCTAGTGAGAAAGCCGCAGTCGACGAGGAGTTTAAAGAGCAAGCGCGCGCCGAACTCGCAAGGCTACAAAATGGAGATCCCGAAAACACGGCGATGTGGCAACGTTTCGTGGCCGCCACCCGACAGAGCCTCGACCGTTGCTACGACTTACTCGAAGTGACCTTCGACAAGTGGCTCGGTGAAAGCGCCTACAACGACATGCTTCCAAGTGTTGTTGAGAAGGCTCAGAAGGCGGGGCTCGCCCGTGAAGACAATGGTGCGATCTGCGTTTTTTGGAACGAACTTGATGACGTGCCCACGGCTTTGAGGAAACAGAAAGAGCCGTTCATCATCCGCAAGCGTGACGGTGCCTTTCTCTATTCCACGACGGACCTGGCGACGATCTACTACCGTAAGGAGAACTTCGAGAACGATCGTGCTCTTTATGTTGTCGACCAACGTCAGGCGCTGCATTTCAAGCAGCTGTTTGCCTTGGCCGAAAAGCTCGGCATCGATATGGAGATGGAGCACGTCGGGTTTGGAACCGTGCTGGGAAGCGATGGAAAACCGCTCAAGACACGCGAAGGCAGCGACAAGAAGGTCACCTTGCTTGAGCTTTTGACCGAAGCGGTCGAGCGCTCGATGGCGCAAATCAAAGAAACGGGGCTTGAGGTTCCCGACGATCAACTTGAGCATGCCGCACGAACCATCGGTATCGGAGCGGTCAAGTACGCGGACCTTCGTAACAACCGCCTCAGCGACTACCAGTTTGACTGGGATAAGATGATTTCGTTCAAAGGTAATGCGGGTCCCTACATTCAATACGCGTACGCTCGTATCCAGAGCATCTTCCGCAAAGGCGAGATCGAGCTTCCGCAAGCTCCGACCTCCATCACACTGCAGGCCGATGCCGAAAGAAACTTGGGTCGCGAACTGCTTCGTTTTGGAGACGTGGTCCACAGTGCGGCCGATGCCTCGGAACCACACCAGATTACCGATCACTTGTATTCCCTTGCGCGCGCCTTCAGCGCATTTTACGAAACGTGCCCGATTCTAAAGTCGGAAGGCGATGCCCGCGCGAGCCGGGTGGCGCTCGCCGCGCTCACTGCAGCGCAACTCAAGCGGGGACTGTCCCTACTGGGGATTGGCGTCGTGGAGCGCATGTAATGCAGGGGACGGTTGAGTTTTTCGAGGTCGAGAGCGAAGCGCTCAAAGGCAACGTACTTGGGGACCCGGATCGTCGGGAGGTCTTGGTGTACCTGCCGCCCAAGCACGACAGGGGTGCGCCGTTCTTTTGCACGCTGTTATTGCCAGCGTACGGGAGCAACCACCGCACTTTTTTGAACTATGACCTGTGGCAGCCGAGCGTTCTTGAGCGGCTTGATGCGTTGGTCTCAGATGGGCAGTGCCCGCGCACAAGTGTCATCATCCCCGATTGTCGGACGAGGTGGGGTGGTAGTCAGTTCATCAACTCACCGGCATCAGGAAACTATCAAGACTTCTTGGTTGACGAAGTTCTTCCCGCTGTCGAAGCGCGCTACAACACACGCGCTGGGGCGGTAGGGCGAGCCGTGGTAGGGCGTTCCTCCGGAGGCTTTGGTGCGTTGCGTTTAGCGGTGGACCGCCCGGACGTTGTCGCAGCTGCGGGAAGCATCGCAGGAGACGCTGCCTTCGACCTTAGCTTGCGTCCTCTACTTCTCAAGGCGCAGCTCGCATTCGAGCGTAGCGGCGGGGTAGAGGCCTTCTGTCAGCGACTGGCCGATGAAGGGCCTTCCCACGGCAGTGACTATGATGCGGCGTTTCTGCTGGCAGCGGCTTCGGCCTACGCTCCCGAGGCGACCGAGCGCCCTCCACATGCACCACTTCCATTCGATCCGAAACATGGCAGCGTAGACGAGGCGCTGTGGGCGACGTGGATGCGAGCTGATCCGTGCACGCGCTTTGCTTCGCGGCTCGAGGCTTTACGTTCGCTTAGGCTGCTTCACGTCGAAGCTGGACGTTTCGATGAGTATGGGCTTCAATATGCTGCGCGAAGGCTTGCGCTGCAGGCGCGTGAAGCGGGCGTAAATGTGGCACACGAGGAGTTCGATGGTGGCCATCGAGGAACTCGGGCACGTTACCTCCACGTCATACCGCGCTTACTTTGCGCTCTGCAAAATTGATCTTGGCTCTCGGACGAATGTGGTAAGGTTAAGTCGGTGACCGACGCACCAAAAGATGCTGCAGGCGGGGAGCAGCCGACTCCGGCTGAACAGGTGCAGCCTCCGAAGCACAAACGCAAAAAGACCGGGGCTGCGGCTGTCGCCGCGCAGATTATCGAAGATGGGGCCACCGCGAAGGTCAACCAGCTCGCCAAAGACATGTTTGAAGGCAAACCGACTGCAGCGACGCAGGCCGCCCGCGTGCTTTCAGAGGTCTCTGCTGCCAAACCAGACTTGCTGGTTGGTACCGTCGAACGAATGGTGGACGCATTGCGTTCCGGCAACCGGCGTGTGGTTCAGACCGGAGCCGATGCATTGCCTGCGATCGCGAAAATCGCACCTGCCAAAGTGGCCAAACACATGGATACCCTCCGCGACAGCTATTCCGAAACGAGCGCAGTTGGAAAAGACGGATTGGTGAACACGTTTTCGAATTTGTGCCTCGCATCGGTGGCTTACCAGAAGCGGCTCGAGCCCATTCTATGTGAAGCGATGGCGGATGCGGAACCGAAGGTGCTGGTCACCTGGGTTGAAACCGTCTTGCCTGCGCTCAAGGGCGAACCTCATGCCAATGTCCGCTCGGTTGTGGAAAAACGCCTGTACGCTATCCCCAAGCGGCATGCGCAGACAATCGCTGATTTTTTGGGTCTGAAGTTACGCATTCGGCGTTGATACCTCGTCACCGTCTCGAAGGTCTGCGAGGGTTTGCCGGGACCAGGTCTGGTATCGGTCGGTCTCGATCGCGTCGCGTGCGGCAGCCGTAAGGGCACCATAGAAGTGCAGGTTGTGCAGCGAGAGCAATCGCGGCCCAAGCATCTCCTTCGCGCGAAACAAGTGCGACAGATAGGCTCGGTCATAGTGTGAGCAGGTCTCGCAGTCACAACGTTCGTCCAGTGGCGCGCGGTCCGACTTGTGGCGGGCTTGTCGCAGGTTGACGCGCCCGTGCCAGGTCAATGCTTGGCCATTGCGCGCATTGCGAGTGGGCAGTACGCAGTCGAACATGTCGATTCCCGCGCCCATCGCAGCGAGCAAATCCTGAGGCGTTCCCACGCCCATCAAGTAGCGCGGTCGATCGCTCGGCATCTGATGCGCTACCTCTGCAAGCGTGCGGTGCATGTCCTCGGTCGACTCGCCCACCGAGAGGCCTCCAAGAGCCAGCCCCTCAAAGGGCAGCGCGGCGATGTCATCCATATGAGAGAGGCGCAGCTGGGTGTCGGTGCCGCCTTGGATAATGCCGAAGCGCGCCTGGTGTTCGGGGCGCGGCGCTCGGAGTGATCGCTCGGCCCACGCACTGGTCGTGCGTAAGGCGTGCGCCATCGCCTTCGGTTCGGCGTTTGCCGGTGGGCAAATGTCGAGGGCCATCGCGATATCGGATCCGAGGGCGGCTTGTACACGCATGGACTCCTCGGGGGTGAGTCGTCGCTTGCTCCCGTCGAGATGAGAACGGAAGGTGACGCCGTCTTCGTCGATCTTTGCAAGCTTGGCCAAAGAGAAAATCTGAAAGCCACCGCTGTCGGTGAGAACCGCGTGTGGCCAGCGCATGAACTCCTGGATGCCGCCCATTTCGGCAATCTGCTCGGCGCCAGGACGAAGCCAAAGGTGGTATGTGTTGGCCAAGCAGATTCTCGCACCGGTGCTGGCCACTTCGGTTGCTGTCAAGCCTTTCACCGTGCCCTGCGTGCCGACGGGCATGAAGGCTGGCGTTTTGGCCCGGCCGTGTGCGGTTTGCAATACGGCGACCCGTGCGTGGCCGGACAAAGCCTTCTTTTCAAATGAAAAACCAGCGGCGCTCATGACTTCCAAAGGGTTCTTCATAGCACGTGTTCGCGTACATCCGGGAGCAGCGGGTTGGGGGAGTTTGAGGGGGAACTCCCCTCAAGTTGATAAAAAGCGGAACGTTCGCGATTTTTGGTATTGCCCAAAAATCGGGGACTGAACGCGTACGTGTTGGCGTAGACATCCGAGCGCGCGAGGTGCACACTGTCCCGCGATGATTGACGAGATACAGCTAGAGCTAGATGCCTCCATCGAAAAGGCGCACGATGCGCTCAAACGCGAGTTGGCAAAACTGCGAACTGGGCGCGCACATCCGGGCCTCCTCGACTCGGTTCGCGTCGATTACTACGGATCCCCGACCCCGATTAGCCAGATGGCACAGATTTCCGTTCCCGAGCCTCGCACGCTGCAGGTCAAGCCTTGGGAGAAGGACCAGCTCAAAGTTATCGAAAAGGCCATCATCGGGAGCAACCTCGGCCTCAACCCACAAAACGATGGCGTGGTCATTCGCATTCCGATGCCTCCTCTGACCGAAGAGCGTCGCAAAGACATCGTCAAGATTGCCAAAAAACACGGCGAGGACTGCAAGATCGCCATTCGCTCGGCGCGTCACGAAGCGATGGACGGTCTCGACAAGCTCAAGAAAGATGGCGACGTCGGCGAAGACGCTGTCGATCGGGCAAAGAAGAAGGTCGAAGACACGGTCAAGTCCGCGGGTAACGCTGCCGACGACATCGTCGCAACCAAAGAAAAAGAAATCCTGACCGTCTAGTCGGCGGCACCGTCGTGCAACCAAGGGGGAACTTCACGGAAGCGTTCGATATCTCGGACGCATTTGGCACCGCCATTGAGCACGTTAAGCGCGTGCCAGCGGTGGCGTTCGTCGGTGGGTTTCTCACGATGTGCACCGAGAACAGCAACAGCATCGACCTGCCCGACTTTTCAAATGGGTACGACGATCCAGTCTTGCTCTTCACTGCTCTTGTGAGCGGCGTCTTCTTCGTGATCGGAGTGGTTCAGTTCTTTTTGGCGCCTTTTTTTGAAGCGGGCTTCATTATGGCGCAGCGCGAGATCGTGGACGACCGCGACCCCCAGCCCAGCTTGCTCTTTGCAGGGCGTCGATATTACGCGCGGCTTCTGGGCTGGAGCTTCTGTTGGCTTGGCGCGCTCCTCGTCCTCTTTGCGCCGATGATCGCTGTGATTGGCATTACGCTAAGCAACGGGTTCGGTGGCTCCGGTGACCCACTCTCGCAGCAGCAGACAACACTCGATTCGATAACGATGATGCTGACGGTGATGGGCGTCACCGCGCTCATCGCGGTACCAATCTTGGTCTTTCTTTGGCTGAGCTTCTGTCTCACGAGTCGTATCGTGGTGTGCGAAGACAAACCTCTCTTCGAAGCGGCCAAAACCAGTTGGCACCTCACGAGTGGTCGCAGGCTTTCGCTTATCCTATTCGCGATCGTCGGTTTCTTGTTTCGCCTCGGCGGGTCGCTCCTGGGCTTACTGTTTTGTTGCGTGGGTATTATTTTTGTCTATCCCTTTGCTATCG
The DNA here is from genome assembly GCA_964487255.1 of uncultured Polyangiales bacterium. GTDB lineage: Bacteria > Myxococcota_A > Polyangia > Polyangiales > CAZAQV01 > CAZAQV01. The sequence continues at coordinate 51,418 of CAZAQV010000018.1, forward strand.
CCGTGCGCGAAGTTGCCTGGACCCGTGCCTACCTCTGGTACGTCCACGGCAATCCCTCGCAGCGCGCCGAAGGCATGGCCGAAGTGTTCCGTTAGAAGGGGATGCCGAGGTGCGCGTAAAATTGTGTGAGTCCCTCTTCGGCGAGGCCTTGGGCGAGGCCCACGCGCAGGCGCCAGAGGTCGGTGTAGCCCGTGGTAAACTCGATGAAGAGTTCGAAACCGACGCCGACCAAAAAGTTTGAAAACTCAGGGTCATGGCTGAAGGCGTCTCCCGTGTCGCCATAAACACTTCCCCAAATCCGATTGATATACAGGGGCAAGGTGCCCAGGCCCGCTTGCGGACGAACGATGGGAAAGCGGTACTCAAGCTGCAGCAAGTGGTACTGGTTGCCGCGCCGAACCCCGGGCTTGTAGCCGCGAAGCGCGGCGCCGCCGAGGACGACATTGTTGAGCAGCCCATCGAACACGGTCGCGTCGCCGTACCCTCCGATGGCGTACACCGGGCGCTGCCCGATCGAGCCGCCACCGATGCCGCCGGCGTAGCGGATCGCGAGCACGTGGTACTCGACCCACGGGTTTTCGATGAACTGCTCGAGTGTCCACGTTACACCAACGGAGCGAAAGTCCGAGCCGAGGGCGGGGTGCGCAAGGTTGAGACTGAGCCCGAGTGACCGACCCCATGAGGTCGAGATATCGTACGTGGTCCGATTTTGGTCGCTGTAACTCCAGCCCACGCGCAAGCGTGTGAACCACCCGAGCGTCGGTATGCTTGGTGGCGGATCGTTGGGGTCGAGTTTGACACCGAACGGATCCGCCTTTTCGAGATATGTCACTGCATACGAGGCACTTAGTCGCTGAGACGAAAAAGTTTCTGGTAGACCATAGGACGTACCGATCTCGGCGCCCCAGCTCTCCTCCTTCCATGTGTTGTACCGTCCTCCCGCGAAAAGGTCACCGCGCGGCGCTTCGCTGCGTCGCAGCGTGAGTGATACTGGTAGCATGGAGTGACGATAGACGTAGCCGACTCGCGCGTTGACATTGCCCTCGACGAGTCCGGTGCCGATGCTGAGATCGTAGCCGTGAAAGCCCACGACATCGCCGCCGCTCGTCGACAGAACGAGCGCGGGCCCAAAACCGTCGCTCGTGTATTCGACGGTGTAGTTCCGAGGCAACAAGGTGTCGAAAGGCTCGTAGTCCTGTACCGCCGAAATCTCGGTTGGAGCGACCACTGTGGGGGGCGGGCGTTCATCGACGAAGGGTGCCGCCGGTCGCTCTGCGCTCCGGGAGAGCGCCATGGAGTAGATGTCAAAGCCGAGTGTGGTGTAGCCGACATAGGCAAGATGCTGACCGTCCGATGAGATGTCAGGCTGGTACGCGCCGCCCAGAACGTTTGTCACCTGCGTGAGCGTCTCTTCGGAGAAATCGAAGCGATAGATGTTGGCGATCCCGGTGCGGTCGGACGAGAAGAAGAGAGACCGTCCGTCGGGGGACCATGCCGGACCCGTGTCGACCGCCCGGTCGTGGGTGATCTGCTTGACACGTCCGGATCGGGTATCGATGACCACGATGTCGCGGTAGCCGCCGTCCGCCCAGGTGCTGACCGCGACTTTCTTGCCGTCGGGCGACCAGCGCGGCGTGTAGTATTGTCGGTAACTTGCGCCCATAAGCAGCTGCTTGCGGGTCCCTTCAATATCCGCGAGTTCTGCAACCCAAAGGGTCGTCCGCCCGTGTGCATTGGCCGTAAACACAACCCTTTTTGCGTCGGGTGAGACATCGGGCTCGCGCGTTCGAAGTCCGTGCGTCAACCGTTCCAGTCGCTGCTCTTGCGCATGCCAACGGAAGAGATCCAAGAAAGTGTAGATGTCGCGAAAAGCGTCGGTGGTAGCGAACACAATATCCCGAGAGGCGGGAACTGGCGCGACGTGGCCATTGCCGTCCGAGCGGATGACGGCCGCCCGCGGACGTGGTGTGCCCGGGTGAGCGCTGGGACGCCAGTCGGTGATGCGGTAGATTTGGCCGAACGATCGACCGTCGTAGGCCCAGTACAGTAGCGACCCGTCACTCGCGAAGCGTGGGCTGCGCGTGTTCTCTCCATGAAACGTGAGCCGCGAACCTCGGCGCAGCCCTTGTGCGATGAGGTTGGTGCGTACGTCTGACGCCGCTTTGCGCGTTGTGTCGATAAACTCACGGTAGAGGTCGTAGAGGTTCCTCCCGGTCGCGCGTTTGAGTGTGCGGTTGAGTGAGTAGGGGACGACTTGCGAACCGGCATCGTGGGTGATCTTTGCGAGTGCTTCCTCGCCATACTTCTCCGCGATAAAGTGAACGAAGCGACCGCCGTACAGATACCAAACGTTGCCGTGCGGCCACCGGTCAACGACGTTCGAAATCTGGTCGATACGCGGAAGCCGATCTTGAATGGCATCCATGCGCAGGTACATGTCGAAGATGCTCGAGCGAATCCGACCGCCCGCCGCGAGGCGTGACTCTTCGTGAACGGCTAGCCCTTCAATGAACCAACGTGGCCATAAAGAGTTGGGCGTGAACACCTTGCCTGTCAAAGTGTTCAGCAACGCAGGCAAGCCTCCGACCGTGTCCAGATGCAGGATGTGGGTGTACTCATGCGTCACAAGTGACACCATCCAATCGTCGTGATCGGAGAGCGGGCTCAAATCTTCGGGTGCAGTCGCAAAAAGACGAATCGCGTTGTAGGGGATGACCCCGGCCGAACCATTGGCGCCATCGGTGATGTCCGAAAGCACAATCTGGGTTCTCGTCCGCGGGCGGTGTCTGAGGCTGGGTGCGAGCAGGCTGTGAGCCCGCTCAGCCGTGGCCGCGACGTGACGGGCGAGCGGTTCGAGGGGCTGGTGGTAGTGCACCGAAAAATGCTTCGTTTCTAGGGTGTGCCACCGTAGACGAGGGTCTGCCGCCTGACCCGCAGCGCTTGTTGTCAAACCGAGACAGAGCAGGAGGGGCAGTGTTCTTAGAATGAACTTGACCACCATCGCCGATCCCCTCTAACCTACCCGAAATCAGGAGAGAAATCTCTGGGTAACAGGGTCTCTGTAAGGAACGGGCTCTCTGGGTAAACTATGTCGGGTGATACACATCCTCTTGCGCTCCGATTTATTTCGGGAAAATACCAAGGTGGCGAATTTCCGCTTCCGATGAACGGCGAACTGGTGATCGGTCGCTCTAGCGAGCTCGACATGGTTCTTGTCGAAGACATGGTGTCACGTCGGCACGCGAAGATTAATGTTGATAACGGCAACATCAAGATTGCTGACCTTGGTTCCACGAACGGGACATTCGTCAACGGCGAGAAGGTTAGCGAAGCAGGGCTCGGTGAAGGTGACCGGGTCTTGATCGGCACCAGCATCATCAAAGTGGTGCCGGCGGACGCGAGCGGTCAGGCTGTGAAACCGCCGCCCATTCCGCAACCGCCGAGTGGCGAGCGCACCTCGCACGTCAAGACGATGACAGGTTCGATCGCCGAGATCCCGCTGCCTGATCTCTTGCAGCTCTTTGGCGCTTCAAAGAAGAGTGGTGTGCTAACGATTACCTCGGGGCCACATCGCGGTGAGGTCTTTTTGCGCGACGGGCAAATCATGTTTTCTGCTGTAGACGCGAACTACGATTCACCAGACCCGATCAAAAACTTCGTGCGCATCATGACCTGGAAGGACGGAACGTTTGAACTCGATCCACCTTCAGATCGTGAGTTTGAAAACCCGATGGGTATGAGCGCCGAGGGCGTGTTGATGGAGGCCATGCGCCAGCTCGACGAGCTCGAGCGACTCGGGCCAGACATGCCGGAACTCACTGCTTCGCTTCAGGTACCTACTCCGCTTGAGGCACCGCTCCGCGACCTTTCCCCCGAAGAGCTTGATGTCTTCCAGCTGTCGTTCGGTGCAGCGAACGTTCAGGCGCTTCTTGACCGTAGCAAGGCGAGTGACGCAGAGACCGGTCAGCACCTTGTGAAACTGATCAAGCTCGGCTACCTCGAAGCCAAATAGGGTTAGCGGACACGCTCGGCAGCTAAGTACCCTGCGACCTTGCGTCCGAAACTGATGTTACGAGGCGGGCGAAGGAGCCGGTTCGGAGTCGGCGTTTTCGTCGGCGAGACGAATCTCGACTTGTGCGATGCTCTTGGCATCGGCTTCCCGAATCACGAACTGGTGTTCACCGGCTACGATCTGCTCGCCCGACTCTGGGACGCGGCCTGCCAGGTTGATAATGAAGCCGCCAAGAGAGTCAAAGTCAGCGTGTGTTGCATCGACCAGTGAGATCCCTAAGAAGTCTTGCAGGTCGTAGACGGAGATACCGGCGTCGGCGACAAACTTGCGGTCGCCGACCTTCTGCACGGCAGGAAAGATAGAGTCGTGTTCATCTTCGATTTCGCCAACGATTTCTTCGAGGATGTCCTCAAGTGTCAGGATGCCCGCGGTGCCACCAAACTCGTCGGTTGCGATGGTGAGATGAACGCGACGGGTTTGCATACTGCGCAAAACGGAGTCGATCTTTTGTGCCTCGGAAACGAAGAACACAGGCTTGCGTATCAGCCCGCGCAACTTGGCGGTGTCGAGTGTTCCGGCGTCCACGACACGAAACAGGTCTTTGGCATACAGCACGCCGATAACCTCATCGAGCGTGTTCTGAAAGACCGGATAACGGCTGTGGCCGACTTCGATAATTCGGTCAAGGACGTCAGCGATGGGGGTTCGTACGTCGAACGCGACGACGCGTGTTCGAGGAACCATGACTTCGCGTGCGATGGTATCCTTGAATTCCAGAACCGAGCGCAGCAGGTCGGCTTGGTCTTCGTCGATGTCGCCAGCCTCTTCGCCCTTACCGATCATGTGTTCGACGGTCAACTCGGTGAGGTTTTCGGAGTGCTCGCTCTTTCGGTTGGCAAAACGTCGCTCGACGAACTCGCCGCACCGCTGCACCGGCAGGCCCAGTGGTGCAAAGAGAAGTTCGAGTGGTCGAAGCCAACGAAACATGGTGAGCGCCCAACGGCCCGCGCGCCGATGTGCCAGGGTCGATGAAACCTCGACGGTTGTGCTGTACGTGAGCGCGACCACGGCGGTTGCAGCGAACGCCAGCGCTGGACCTTTTTCCGCGTAGCCGATGATGGAGGCCGCTGAAGCCGCGAACGCCACGCAGATGGAGCGACCTGCAAGATAGCGCGCCTGGATCGAGTCGAGACGGCCCAGGATCTGTCCTGCGGTCTCGCCGTTCTTTCCGCCTGCATCGCGCAATGCGGCGAGCCCCACATCTCCGAGAGAGGAAAGCGCACTGTCCACGGAAGCGAGTAGGGCGCCAACGAAGACCCCTACGACGATAGCAATTACTCCTACGACGATGATGTCCAAGGCGGAAACCAGACTCTATGTTGTGCGGGCATGCGACGCAAGCCTCTACCCCTGGCTCTTCACGGCTACGCGTCACAACGATCGATTTGCACTTAGCAAATCGCGTTGTTTTGGCTTCGCACGTTCATCGCGGAGCGCCGCTATTCGATAAAGCGCGGCATCCGTAGCGGACGTCCGAGGTTGCGGCGGGTCTGCATTTTCAGGCGAAGGGCGTTGAGTCGAATGAAGCCCGTCGCGTCCGACTGGTCGTAGACCGAGTCCTCTTCGAACGTCGCGAGGTTCGTATCGTAGAGTGTCTCGTCACTACGACGGCCGACGATGGTCACATTGCCCTTGTAAAGTTTTACACGCACTTCGCCCGTGACGTAGATTTGCGTCTGATCGACCAGCGTTTGCAGGGCTTCGCGCTCTGGTGAGAACCAAAACCCGCGATACACGAGTGAGGCATACTCGGGGATCAGAGAGTCGCGGATGCGCATGACCTCGCGGTCCATGGTCAGTGATTCCATCGCGCGGTGTGCGCGGTACAAAATGGTTCCACCCGGCGTCTCGTATACGCCGCGCGACTTCATGCCGACAAAGCGGTTTTCGACAATGTCGACTCGCCCGACGCCGTGTTCGCCGCCGACTTTGTTGAGGTGAGCCAAGACTTGGTAAGGCGTCATCTTGTGGCCGTCGACCGCGACGCAGTTGCCCTCTTCGAACGTCAAGATGACCTCTTGAGGCTTGTCAGGAGCGTTCTCCGGTGACTTCGTCCAACGAAACATCGATTCGGCCGGTGCTTCCCAAGGATCTTCGAGCACGCCGCCCTCGTACGAGATATGCAGGGCGTTCGCGTCCATCGAATAGGGCTTTTCCGGTGTGACTTCGATGGGAATCTGTCGCTCCTTTGCGTAGCGAATGCAGTCTTCTCGCGAACGAAGTGACCACGTTCTCCAGGGTGCGATGACGCGCACGGCGGGGTCGATGGCCAGCGCGCTAAGTTCGAACCGAACTTGGTCGTTGCCTTTGCCGGTCGCTCCGTGTGCGATCGCCGTGGCACCTTCTGCTTTGACCACATCCATCATCGCTTTTGCGATGATGGGACGGGCGATGCTCGTGCCGAGTAGGTACTCCCCTTCGTAGATCGCGCCTGCGCGGAACATAGGGTAACAGCACTCACTCACGAAATCTTCGCGCAGATCCGCGACGATGCACTTGCTGGCTCCCGTGGCGAGAGCTTTGGCTTCGACCCCCGACAGATCTTCGTCTTGTCCGACATCTGCACAAAAAGCGATGACTTCGGCATCATACTTTTCTTTGAGCCAGGTCAGGATGACGGAGGTGTCGAGTCCGCCGCTGTACGCGAGGACAACTTTGTCTACGGCATCTGCGCCCACTGCTGCGTTCTGGTTGTTGCTCATGCGAAACCGCCTTTGTCGAGGCCGCGAGCATAGTCGCGGGATGCTGCTCGGACCACCTTAAATGGTCAGGTGCGAGAGATGGTTTCTTGAGATAGGCTGCCCAGCCATGGCAACTCTCTCAGAGATATTGGTGAGCGCGGAGCGCCGAGACCAAGTGACCGATGACTGCGTTGAACTCGTCAGTGCAGAGGTGTCGGACAAGAAGGGCGTTTCGGGATTCGCGATCAAGGCCGGCCACAAGGCGGTCAGCAGCATCAAGCCCGGTTTCGTGCGCCAGGTGGTCTACGATTTGCTGCCATCGTTCGCGGACGCGCTTGATCCGGTATACCAAGACGCCAATGGGGACGTGGCTAACTATTTTCGCAGTCACTCATCCCGGGTGGCTGACGCACTACTTTCTGTCACCGACGCACGCGCGCAACGCGCAGATCGAGGTGTTGTGAAGGGCACCTACGAGAAGCTTCGTGGCGTCGCCAAAAAGCACGTGGAGTCGGCGGTGCCACGACTGGCCGACATTATCCAGAAGCACACCTAGCTGGTTTAGGCCGATGCTACTTTAGGTCGATGGCGTCGTGCTCGAGAAGCTTCACAAAAATGCGAAGCGAATCTTCTCGCGACATCGGCGAGATGGAAAGCAGGTCCTCCAGCGATGTGAGTCCGTCGATTTGCGAGTAAAGAAACCCCGCGCGGTGGTCGAGACCCAACGCCAAGACTTGCTCTTCGCTGATCTTGATTTTCGGGATGCGTTCCAACGAGCCAAGGCGCGACAGGCACTGTTGTTCGGTCAGTTGGTCGAGTCTGCCGCCGACTTGAGCCTTCTCTCCGCTTCGGATGATCTTTCGCGTGCTATCGGTGCGCTTGCGAGCACGCATTTGGCCAGGACCAGGATCTGTTGGCCGTGAGTTCGAATCGCCAACATCGAGGCCCGGGCCGGGAATCATCGAATGGCGAACGGGGGGAACAAGCTTTTGTTTCCCTTCCTGGGATTGCATCGATTCGGTATCGAGCGAAGGCGGCGCATGCGATCCCCCGCGCTTGGTTGTTCGACGCTCTCGGCTCTTCGAACGATGATCCGGTTTGCTTGCTGAATCGAGTGCGTCAAAGTCGAGGTCGAGTTCGAACTCGTCGCTACCCGCGTCTTTGCCGTCTTGAGACATACGCCCTTAGCTGCCGACGACGCCCTTGAACATGCGGTGTGTTCGACTCAACGCATCCAGTTGTTCCTCGAGTGAAGCGGTATCGCCCGACGCCAGGGAAGACTTGGCTTTGTCGAGTACGGCTCGAGCTTTGGCAAGCGCGTCGCGACCAAACTCGCTACCCGCGACAACCGTTTCGACTTTAGGGAACAAGCGCTCGATCTCCGCGATCGCTGTTTCGGCCTCCTGACGCACAACCTCGGAGGCTTCGTCTTGGCGGCGCGCGACCGCGTACTCTTTTGCGCCTTCAACCATGTCCGACATCTCCTCAGGCGTCAGACCGCTTGATGCTGTAACCGTGATGGACTGCTCGGTGCCGGTTTCAAGATCTCGGGCGAGCACGCTGACGATGCCGTCGGCGTTGATTTCAAAAGTGACTTCAATCTCCACCGATGCTGCCGGTCCTCGTCGCAACCCGGTAAGTGTGAACTCTCCGAGAAGCTCGTTTTCTTGTGCCTGTTGAGACTCACCCTGAAGCACGAGGATCTTGACCGCCGTCTGGTTGTCGCGATTGGTGGTGAAGATCTTTGACCGCGAGGTGGGAACCGTGCTGTTTTGGGGGATAAGTTCCTCGAAAAAACCGCCGGCGACCATGATGCCAAGGGTATGTGGGGTCACATCGAGCAAGACCATGTCCTCCTCTTCGCTGAGCAGCGCGGCGCCTTGGATAGCTGCGCCGAGAGCGACGACCTCGTCCGGATGGACACCCTTGCTTGGCTCACGTTCGAAGAGCGAGGTGACGGCTTGCTGAATTGCAGGCATGCGGGTCATGCCGCCGACAAGAATCACGTCCTCGATCTCGTCCTTCTCAAGGCCAGCTTCATCTAGCGTCATGCTGCAGATCTGGACAGTGCGCTCGACCAAGTCGGCGGTCAGCTCGTTGAGTTTGCTTCGCGTCAGCGACTCTTGGAGGTGAAGCGCCTCGTTGTCCGCTCCGGAGATGATGAACGGTAGGTTAACCTCGGTCTCCTGCACCGCGGACAGCTCACATTTCGCTTTTTCTGCAGCGTCTTTGAGCCGCTGCAGCGCCATGCGGTCCTTGCGCAGGTCGATGTCATGCTTGTCCATGAAACCCTCGACGAGCCAGTCCATCACACGTTGGTCGAAGTCTTCACCACCCAGGTAGGTGTCACCTGCGGTGCTGATCACCTTGAACACTCCGTTACTCGCAATTTCGAGAATAGAGATGTCGAAGGTGCCGCCGCCGAGGTCGAATACTGCAACCGTGCGGTCGATGCTCTTGCCAAAACCGTAGGCGAGCGCGGCTGCCGTGGGCTCGTTGATGATGCGGATGACATCGATGCCGGCGATAGAGCCTGCGTCTTTCGTGGCCTGGCGTTGACCATCATTGAAGTAGGCAGGGACCGTGACGACCGCCTTATGAACCTCTGCTCCGAGGTAGTCTTCCGCGACAATTTTCATCTCTTGGAGAATCATGGCGCTAATTTCAGGGATGCTGTACGTCTTGCCTCGAAGTTCGATGCGCACGTCGTTGTGCGGGCCCTCGACGAGGTGGTATGCGGTGCTGACGTTGGCATTTTCAACCTGTGGACTGTCCCACTTGCGTCCGATGAGCCGCTTGGCAGCGTACACGGTATTTTCAGCGTTCGTGACCGCCTGGCGTTTGGCGATATGACCGACAAGGCGCTTGCCCGCCTCAGTGATCGCAACCATCGATGGAGTTACTTTGTAGCCGCCGCGGTTCGCCACGACGGTTGGCACGCCGTCCTCGATGATCGCGACGCAGGAATTAAACGTCCCCAAATCGATGCCGATTACTTTTTCCATAGATTCTCCAGCATTCTACCCGAGCGTGCGTAACATATCTTGAGTAATTTTGTCTGCCGGATCCAGGGACAGGGCTTTTTTGAGTTCGCGCTTCGCGTTGAGCTTCATTCCAGCGGCAATAAACACTTTTGCCAGTAAACGACGTGCCTCCGCCTGCTCGGGCGCGAGTTCGACGGCTCGTTGGGCCAGACGTTTACATTCTGGCAACTCTGAGCCCGCGCGGAGGCCGGCATCAACCGCGCGTAGGTGTGCTTCGAAGTCGTCCGTTGCTGCGTCGCAGCATTCCCGCCACGCCGTAGCCGCGCTTTGCCACTCGTTCATGCGCTCGGCGCCCTCGGCGCGGCGTCTTGCCGTTGCCGCCAACGCCTCCTGGAGTTTCGCGTTGTATTGGGCAAAAATGTCTCGCAGATCGTCGCGCTCCGGAGCCGCGTTGATGGCCAGCCGAATGGCATTGACCGCGCCGTGGAAGTCGCCGTCTTCCGCCGAGCGGTGTGCGTCTTGAAGATACGTCTCCGCGCGGCTAAAACCACCGGTGGTTTGGGCTGTCTGTTTGAGCGACCGCGCGAGCTCTCGCGTGGCTTGCGAGATTCTACCTTCCTTCGGTGCGGAACCTACCCGTCCACGGTGCGGTGCAGCGGATGGCTTCGATGATGGTTGCGGCCTTTCAGATCGGGTTTCTACCACCGGGACGGAGGGACGTGACGCAAGCCGGTAGCGCCCTTCGCTCTGCTGGGTGACCGCGAGGAGCTTGCGTGTGTGAAGTTCACGACGCGCGCGTTTTTCTTCGTCGCTAAGCCGTCGAAAAGTTGAAGTGGGAGCGTCGCTGAGCGAGTCGGCATTGCTGGCTGAAACGTGTGGCGCGGTGGGCTGATCCGACATCGGATCTTCTCGCGGCGCAACGGTGTTGCCTTGGGCGCGGTTGTACCGAGCGCGTCGCTTTGCGCGACCGAGGGTGTCGTATGCTTCGGTGAGGCGCTGGAACACAGCTTCCATCTTTTGGCGGTAGGGGCCGAGTTCGACCCCGAAGAGTGCGTCTGTATGAAACCGTTTTGAGAGTGCGAAAAACGCCTGACGGATCTCGTTCTTCGTTGCGTCTTCGGCTACGCCCAGAAGGCTGTAGAAGTTGTCTGTCTCGAGTCTGGCGAAATAGGTTTCGATTTCGGCACGGCGCTCTTCGCTTAGCCCCGGGTGGTCAGATGGAACCTGGGAGCTGCTTCGGGGGCGCTCCGAAGGGACCACCTGTGAGTACATGCCCGAAGAACGACCCCGGCGGCGGCCCCCCAGTGATTCGATCCGAGAACTGTCGTCGATTTCGATGAACCCGTTTTGAAGTAATTCGTCGGCCACGATCAGTACGGCGTCCTCGCCGATGCCGCAGGTTACCGCGATGCGCTTGAGGTCTCGTCGACCGTCGACATTGCGGAGGACCTTCTGAACGAGTTTGTCTTCGAATGCGGCGCTGTCTGCGGCGCTTAGCCGGCGTGGGATGTCGGTCAGCGAAGGGCCCATCGAGTCGAGAGCCTAGCAAACTCTGCTCAGTTTGGGGTCTTGCCCGCCAACAGAAGGGCGAGGAGTGCCTTCTGGGCGTGCAAGCGGTTTTCGGCTTGTTGCCACACGCGAGTCTGTGGTCCCTCAAGGACTTCGGCGCTGACCTCTTCGCCGCGATGCGCGGGGAGACAATGCAAGAAGATGGCTTGTGATTTCGCCACGGCCATCAGCGACGAATCCACGCAATAGCCCGCAAAGGCCTTGTGACGGGCCTCGTTTTCGCCCTCTTGGCCCATGCTCGTCCAAACATCCGTGGTGACCACGTCCGCCTCATCACAGGCTTCACGTGGGTCGTGGGTGACGAGATGGTTACCCCCGAGTGCCGCCCCTTGTTCAAGCACATCGCCTTCCGGTTGGTATCCCGCTGGAGCCGCGATCCGCAGTTCGATGCCCGTCATTGCCGCAGCCAAGATCCATGAGTGCGCCATGTTGTTGCCATCACCGACCCACGCCACCTTCAGCCCTCGCAGAGCGCCGAACTCTTCGCGCAAGGTCTGTAGGTCTGCCAGCAGTTGGCAAGGGTGGAAGCGGTCGGATAGTCCGTTGATGATAGGAATGTTTCCATGGTCGCGAAGTGCCTCAAGCCTGTCGTGCCCGTGAGTCCTGTACACCACTGCATGAATGAATCCGGACAGCATTCTTGCGGTATCCTCTAGCGGTTCACCGCGCCCCAGTTGTGTGTCGCGCGCGGCAAGCACCAGCGGCTGACCTCCGAGTTCGGCGACACCGACCTCGAACGAAATGCGCGTGCGAGTCGAAGCCTTTTCGAAGATCAGGCCGACCGACTTACCTTCCAGCGGTCTGGGGTGGGCTGGTGTCCCGCGTGCGGCTTTGAGTTCGATCGAAGATGTGAGCACCTGCTCAAGTTCGTGGACTGACAGATCGGCGAGTGTGAGAAAGTGGCGGGTCACGCGGATTTCCTCGGTGGATCGCGGAGCACATCCACGATCACAGAAAGACCTTCGTCGAGCTCAGCCTGGGTGACTGTGAGCGCGGGCGAGATGCGTAGCACCGTTCCGCCGGCGATGGACGCAAGTACGCGTCGCTCGCGAATCGCATGGTAGGTCGCCAGCGGGTCGACATCGTCGGCGAGCGCGATGCCCTGCAAGAGCCCCCGTCCACGAGCTTCGGTGGCGGCGGCGTGCGCCTTGACGACGCTTTCGAGCTGCGTCTTGAGGTACGCACCCTGGGTTTTGACATTGTCCAAAAGGTTCTCGCGATCGATGGTGTCGAGTACAGCGAGGCCTGCCGCACACGCGAGGGCATTGCCGCCAAAGGTGCTGGCGTGGCTGCCGACGGGCAAACCATCGGCAACCTTGTCGACGAACGCTGCGGCGCCCAACGGAAAACCGCCGCCGATGCCTTTGGCGAGCGAGCAGGCGTCAGGGACAACGTCAGCCCATTCCTGCGCTAGGAACGTACCGGTGCGTCCGTAGCCGGTTTGCACCTCATCGAACAAGAGCAGCGCGCCTCGCTCATCACACAGCTTGCGCAGGCCTCGTAAGTACGTGGGAGAGCCTTCGATGATGCCACCTTCGGCTTGAATCGGTTCGAGCAGAACGCCGGCGGTTCGCTCATCGATGGCGGCCGTCATTGCATCGAGGTCACCGAAGGGCACGAGTTCGACGTCGGGCAACAACGGCTCCATGCCGACGTGGTACTTCGGCTGCCCAGTCAGGGAGAGGGCACCCATGCTTCGTCCGTGGAAGCTGCCTTGCGTTGCGATGAGTTTGGTGCGTTCGGGTTTGCCGTGCTCGTACTGCCACCGGCGCGCGAGCTTGATCAACGTCTCATTGGCTTCGGTTCCGCTGTTGCAGAAGTAAACGCGATCGAAAGGCGTGCGTTCGACGATCGCTTGGCTGAGTTCGATCGCGCGATCGTTGTAGAAGAGATTCGAGACATGCATGAGCCTGGCAGCCTGCTTGCTGATCGCTTCGACCAACGCGGGGTGCGCGTGGCCTAGCGTGAGCACGGAAATCCCGCCGGAGAGGTCCAGGTGCTCGTTGTCCTCGACGTCCCACACGCGACAGCCCTTGCCGCGCGTGAGAACGAAGGGACCTGGGCGGTAGTTCTGCAGCTGCGTGCGCTTTGCAGACTCGATCAGCTGTTCATTCGGGTGACTCATTGACGGGGTCTAACGCGGAATCGCAGCGCGCGCCATGAAGCCTTTTGAGCTAGTCTGTGGGCACGATTTGCGTGCCGACACCGTGGTCGGTGAACAGCTCAAGAAGGATAGCGTGTTGTGCCCGGCCGTCGATGATGTGGGCTTTGCGTACGCCACCGCGAACGGCATCCCAAGCGCAGCGCACCTTTGGAATCATGCCGCCGGAAATGATGCGGCGTTGGATCATGTCGTCGATCTGCTCAAGCGTCAGTGTCGAGATACGTTCGCCCTGGTCGTCCTTGACGCCGTCGGTATCGGTCATCAAGACGAGTTTTCGAGCACCGAGGGCGGCCGCGACTTCCCCTGCGACGGTGTCGGCGTTGACGTTGAGAGAAACGCCATCGTCGTCGACAGCCACGGGAGCGATGACGGGAATGAAACCACCGTCGACCAAGCGCAGTACGACATCGGGCGAGACCTCGACCGAGGCGCCTACGCGACCGAGGTCAACGGTTTTGCCTGAGGTGGTTTCGTGCGCGTCTTGACGCCGCGAGCGAAGCCAACGGTCGTCTTTGCCCGTCAACCCGACGGCGCGACCACCGTGTTTACAGATCAGTGAGACGATCTCCTGGTTGACGCTGCCGCCGAGGACCATCTCGACAACCTCCATCGTCGCATCGTCGGTGACGCGTAGCCCCTCGACCCGCTTGGACTCGACCTTGAGTCGTGCAAGTTGTGCATCGACTTGAGGCCCGCCGCCGTGAACGACGATCGGGTTGAGCCCCACGTACTTCATCAGCACGATGTCGCGAGCGAACGAGCTCCGCAGCTGGGGATCAACCATCGCGTGGCCGCCATACTTGAGGACGAAGATCTGGCCATGAAAGCGGCGGATGTAAGGCAACGCTTCGTGGAGAATCGCGGCCTTGTCGATGAGTTCCTGCATCACGGCGGGTACTCTACAGGACGTAGCGGCTTAGGTCTTCGCTGCTGATAATCGGGTCAAGCACCTCGCCCACCATGGCTTTGGTCACACGCACGGTCGCGCCCGCTCGTTCGGACGCGGTGAACGACAACTCTTCGAGCAGCGCTTCCATGATGGTGTGCAGGCGTCGCGCACCAATGTTCTCGGCGCGATCGTTTGCCTCAGCCGCGTAGCTGGCGATGGCATCAATGGCCTCGTCTTCGAAGACGAGTTCCACGCCCTCGGTTTTCATCAAGGCGGTGTATTGCTTGGTGAGCGAGTGCTTTGGTTCGGTCAGAATGCGGATGAAGTCGTTCTTTTCCAGCGAGTCGAGCTCAACACGAATCGGAAAACGACCTTGAAGTTCAGGGATGAGGTCGGTGATCTTCGCGACATGAAAGGCGCCGGCCGCGATGAACAAGATGTGATCCGTTTTGACCGGGCCATGTTTGGTGTTGACCGTCGAACCTTCCACGATGGGAAGAAGGTCACGCTGCACTCCCTCGCGCGACACGTCTGCGCCACCCATCGCCTTTTGACGACCCGCGACTTTGTCGATCTCGTCGAGGAAGACGATGCCGGATTGTTCGACGCGTTCGATCGCGTCCTTTGTGATCGAGTCGTTGTCGAGTAGCTTGTGGGCTTCTTCTTTTTGGAGCAGATCAAGCGCCTCAGGAACCTTGACGCGGCGCTTTTTCGACTTGCCGCGCATGCCGGGCAACTGGTTCATCATGTCTTTGATGTTGATCTCTTCCATGCCCGAAGCACCAAAGACCGTCATGAACGGGTTGCTCATGTCCTCGACCGATAGTTCGACTTCCTCATCGTCGAGCTCACCTTTGCGAAGGCGTTCGCGTATCGAATTTGCCTCAACGCTGTCGACCTTCGAGTGCGAATTCTGTGAGGGTGCGGGAGTGACGATGAAAGGTCCGAAACCGGTTGTTGTTTGTGCGGTCGTCGGCGGAGAAGGGTGATCCTTTTCGTGAAGCAGATCAATCAGGCGCTCTTTGGCTCGCTCCGCAGCGCGAACCTCCACGCTTTGCAGATGTTCTTCGCGCACGAGCGCAATTCCGCGCTCAACTAGGTCACGGATCATCGCTTCGACGTCGCGTCCGACGTAGCCGACCTCGGTGAACTTCGTGGCCTCGACTTTGATAAAAGGCGCGCGCGCAAGTCTGGCCAGACGGCGTGCAATCTCCGTCTTACCAACGCCGGTCGGACCGATCATGATGATGTTCTTGGGCGAGATTTCCTCGCGCAAGTCTGCGTCGAGCTGTTGTCTGCGCCAACGATTGCGAAGCGCGATCGCCACCGCTCGTTTTGCTTTGTTTTGGCCGATGATGTGCCGCTCCAACTCGGAGACCGTCTCGCGCGGCGTAAACTGAGGCATGTTGACTATTCCTTCCCCTGGTCGAAGCTTTCGACGATGATCTTGTCGTTCGTGTAGACGCAGATCTCGGCCGCGATCTCAAGCGACTTCCTTGCAATCGTCCTGGCATCAAGTTGAGTGTGACGAATCAGGGCTCGCGCGGCGGCGAGCGCGTAGCTTCCGCCGGAACCAATCGCGAGCACACCTTCGTCCGGTTCGATGACGTCCCCTGTGCCGCTGATCAAGAGGGTGCGTTCGGGATCCATGACAATCAACATAGCTTCGAGACGTCGCAGGTAGCGATCTGTACGCCAGTCCTTCGCCAGCTCGACGGCCGCGCGCTGCAGACTGCCACCACGTGACTTGAGCTTGTCCTCAAAGCGATCGAGGAGCGTAAACGCGTCGGCACTCGCGCCGGCGAAGCCCGCAATGACGCGCCCGTCGCTGATGGGCCGGACTTTTTTGGCTTGGCCTTTCATGATGGTCTGACCGAGGGACACTTGCCCATCGCCTGCCATCGCACTGTTGCCGTCCTTGCGGACGGCGACGATGGTGGTCGAGCGAAAGCGCAGCTTGTCCTGCGGATCAGACATGCGTGCTTCCCCAAAAAAGCGAAGTAATTCTAAAGATCAGCGACATGGAAGCATGCAACCTAAGGATGCCCATTGGCCCTGTCAACGCTCAGCCGCTCACTCGTCGTCGAAGCCGTCGTCTAGCGCACGTCGGTCGCGTCGGCGCCCTAGAGGGTGCGCGCGATCGTAGACCGACTTCACCTTGTCCAGGCTGACGTGCGTGTATCGTTGGGTTGTCGACAGCGATGCGTGACCCAGCAAGGCCTGAATCGAGCGCAGGTCTGCCCCGGCATCGAGTAGATGCGTTGCGAAGGTGTGGCGTAGGGCGTGCGGATGCAAGTCGGATCGTCCCGCGTGCTGACTTCCGATGCGTTGTACGACGTTTTGGATTTGTCGCACGCTGAGCCGTTGCTTACGGCCCAGGAATAGCGCCGGTGACTCCGACTTCATACGGCTGCGCCACTTCGCGCGAACCGGAAGATATACCTTGATGGCGTCGAGCGCGGGTTCTCCGAGAGGTAAACGGCGTTCCTTGTTGCCCTTGCCGATGACGCGAAGGGAGTGCGATTCGAAGTCGACGTCCCCGATGTCGATACCGGCGCACTCGGACACACGAATGCCGGTGCCGTAGAGGAGCTCAAGCAGGGCATGGTCGCGCGTGAGTCGATGTTCGCGCCGCAGGCTTTGCTCCATTTCAGTCGTGGTTGTCGGCTCGACCACGCGAAGCGCATCTTCCACCGTGAGAAAGTTCGGCAAACGCTCTCTGCGTTTGGGCGTGCGGAGATTGGCTGCGGGGTTACGCACGACGAGACCGCGCTTTCGTAGAAAACGAAACAGACTGCGTATGGCCGCGATCTGGCGAGCGAGTGAGCTGGGCGCAACGTGCTTGGAACGCTCGGCCAAAAAGGCGCGCAGTAAGTAGGTGTCAATGGAGCTGTCTTTGGCGAACGCGACGAGATTTTCGAGGTCACGTGTGTATGCGGCGATCGTGTTTTGCGAGCTTCGTTTCTCGTCACGCAGATAGTCGAGATAGGTCTGGACTTGTTGCGCAAACGTCATACCCCGATTCTAGGAGCCGGTGACGCTGGCGCCAAAAAACGTGGAGCCCGATACGCCCTAGGAAGCCTCTTAGCGCCCTTCGTTCGTGCCCGGGCTTGGGCCCAACAGCGCTTCCACGTCGTCGAGAGAAAAAGAAAGTGACTTGTTGCCCGTTCCGGTCACGACTTTCGCGAGCCCAAGCTTACGCTCCTGAAGTTTGAGAATCGACTCTTCGACGCTATTGCGAACGATGAGTTTGTGCACAAAGACCTTTTTGTCCTGGCCGATGCGGTGTGCTCGGTCGGTTGCCTGTGCCTCTGCAGCAGGGTTCCACCACGGATCGTAATGAATCACCGTGTCGGCCTCAGTCAAGTTCAGGCCTGTACCGCCAGCTTTGAGGCTGATCAAAAAGACGGGGGCCGCACCCGACTGAAATTTCTCGATGGCTTCTTTTCGTTTGCGTGTCTGTCCCGTCAGCTTGCTGTACTCGATCTTGTGTCGATCAAGTTCGTGTTCGACCAGCTCCAACATGCTGGTGAACTGCGAAAAAAGCAAAATGCGTCGGCCCGCGGAAACGAGTTCTTCGATGAGGTCGACGGTATCGGTCAGCTTGCTGCCGGGGGTCTTTCGCGGCTTACCCTCAGACTTCATGAGGCGAACGTCGCAGCAAATCTGGCGCAACTTGAGAAGAGCATCGAGCAGAATAATCTGGCTCTTCTGCATACCTAGACGCTTGATCTCGTCGAGTACCCGGTTGTGCATGGCTGCGCGGACGGTCTCGTAGAGGTCGCGCTCTTCCTCGGAGAGTTCGATATAGCGACGCAGTTCAGTCTTGGGAGGAAGCTCGCGTTCCACTTCTTCTTTTTCGCGCCGCAACACAAACGGGCGAATCCGTGACTGCAGTTCCAAGGTGGCGCCAGCATCACCGTTCTTCTCGATAGGGGAACGGAATGTGCTTCCAAACTGACTGCGACTGCCGAACAGCTCAGGGATGAGGTAGTGAAATTGTGACCACAGTTCGCCCAGGTGGTTTTCGACGGGTGTACCGGTGAGGCAAAGCTTCTGGCGAGCCTCCAGGTTGTAGGCTGTGCGCGCGACCTTGGTATTTGCGTTTTTGATGAACTGCGCCTCGTCGAGGATGGCGACCGTAAATGGGTTCTCTAGGAAGAGTTCATCGTCGCGAAAGAGGAGCGGGTAGGTCGAGATAACCACGTCGTGCTCTGCGAAAGTGGTCCTGTCTTTGGTACGTGCGGATCCGTGGTGTACGTAGGTCTTTAGGTTGGGCGCAAAGCGCTCCAACTCCGACTGCCAGTTCCAGATGACGCTGGTCGGGCAAACGACCAGGCAGGGCGCGTCGAGGGCATCGTCTTCTTTGAGCGCGAGGATGTGCGCGATCGCCTGGACTGTTTTACCCAAACCCATGTCGTCAGCGAGCAGTCCACTGAGTTCGGCGCGCCAAAGCGCTTGCATCCAACCCAGACCCCGGGCCTGATAGTCTCGGAGTTGCGTCCGGAGGGCTGTAGGTGCGGTGACCGTGTAGTCGGTTTGTGCGAGTTCCCGAAGTCGCAGAACGATGCCAGCGATATCTTCTGATGCGAGGAAGAGCTGCTCGGAGTCCGCAGCAACGAGACCCGCCAGTTCGGGCAACGTGGGTTCGAAGGCTTCAGTCTTTGGATTGAAGAACGAAACGAGGTGGCTGAGGATGGCTGCGAAACGCTCCCCGTCGATGCGCAGGATGCGGCCGCCCTCGATCGGTAAATAGACAGGCTCCTTGCGGCCGAGTGTGAGGCGCAGCTCCTCGCGCCAGTTTTCGCCGAGACCAGCCAGGTAGCTCGCCAGAATGGCGCCGAGTCCCATGCGTTGGCCGTCAACTTCGATGCCAACATCGAAGCCTAGCCAGGCGGACTTGGTGGCGGGTTTTACAGGAAGTGACTCGAGTACCCACTTGTCGTCAGGCTCGACGACCTGAAGTGGAAAACTCCTTTCGGTCTTGAATACAACGCCTGCGCCTTCCAGCTGCGGCTTCTGGTGCTCGGTCCAGCGGAGCCAAGCGCCCACCCAATCGCGGTAGGCCTTTTCGTCCGAGCCGGGAGCTGGCGCGGGTGCGACGAAGCGCAGTTCGCCGTACTGTTCCTCGCGACCCTTGTTCCAGCTCAGGCCGCCTACGTGGAGGAGTCGTGCAGTTGAGATCAGGTGCGACCACTCTTCTTCCTCTTCTTGGTCGCGGATGACGACATGAAATCCACTGCCGTCTTCGGCTGGCGCGTACGAGCGACCGTGCTCCTCTTGAGGCGTATTCGGCGACATCAGATGACCGTCGTAGTTAAACTGTACGCGTGCCGCTGGCTGCACGGGAAACATGCGCGCATGTGCGGAGGGTAGTTCGCGCGCGAAATCGCGATTGGCGAGGCCGAAGAGGGTAATGTGAAGCCTGGGGACGGCGCTAACTGGCTCGCCCTTGACCTCGAAGCTACGGGGGCGCGGCACATAGTCCGTGAAGGCGGCAAAGCGCTCCGCGATTTGGTCGGACACGTTGGGCATCAACACTGGCGCCGCATGCAGGTGGCGCACCGTTGTGGCGTCGAGCTGGAAGTCCAGGGGGCCGATCTTGCCTCGCGCCTCGTCGATGTACCAGAAGTCGCCAAGATCGAGCACCTCAAGCGTGCTCGGTCCGCTTGCACCCCGAGGGCGAACACGTAGCGACTGCGAAAGGGTCGCGTCCAGCTCCCAAAAGAAACTGCCGTCGATCGAGGGACCCAGCTCAATCCAGGGCCCGTCAAGGCTGCCCCAATGGGCTCGTCCGGTCGTGAGGATGAGTCGCAGTGCGTCTCCGGCGTCCGTCTGGCCGAAGCGCAGTCGCAGATCGCGAAGGGCCGAGGTCTCGTCATCGGCGAGTCGAATGATCTGCCGATCGGCTGGGGTCGCTTGTGCGGGTCCAGGTCCCCAGCGGAAGACCGATACGCTCAGTTTACGCCCCTTCTTCCAGCCCCCGCGCTTTTTGGGGCCGGTCAGATGAAGGGAGATACGCAAGCAGACTTCGCCTTCGGTGTCCCGCTCAGTTTGCAGAATGTAGTGGACCCTGAGATCGCTGGGTTCGTCCGGTTCGTCGTCGACGCCGAGGGCTGCCGGGGTCGGCGTGGGAGGAGGTGGCCCCTCAAAGGCAGGGACGATCTTCGGTTGAAAGTTGGCCAACCACTCCTTCCAACGCTGCTCCTCGAAGCTCGTGCCCAGATCGGTCGTGGTTTGGGGACCGGAAGGGTCCCATCGCTCTTGCGCAGCCAGCAGCGTCGCCACGGCGTGCTTGCACCAAATGCCGGTTGGGCAGGAGCACTTGCTGTGAAAGTACGTGCGGTTTCGCGCGGCATTTTGTCGAATTCCGATTTCGACTTGGTAGGGCGTGCGCGCACTTCCCGCGACCTTGGCACGGGCCTCATCGGGGCCCAGCGAAAGGATATGGACGCGATCGTCGGCTAGGTACTTCTCGCCCAGGCGAAAGGTTTTCGACGAAAACCACTCGAAGACCTCGTCCTCATCGAGCGTGTGCCAGCCTAGCGTCGAGGCTTGTACGTCGCTCTTCGAGTCGGTCGGGTTATGCTCTACTCCAGAATCCATCGGCACGGGGGGCGGGGAGCCGGAGAGGGTACCGCGATTTTTGCACCCTTCAAATGGAAATCTCGGCGAGAGCTTGTAGAGAGTTTTGCCGAACATGGCCTTGCGGTGCTAATCTGGCTGTTGAAATGGGTGGATTTCGACTTCGTGTCCTGAACCGCGATATCGAACTCAGCGATGGTGAGTACTCGATCGGGCGCAGTCGTGACTGCGATATCCCCGTTTCCGATGACTTGGTCTCACGCAAGCATGCCCTGCTTTTGGTGCGCAACGGTCGCGCGAGCATTCGAGATATGGGCAGCCGAAATGGCACCTTCCTCAACGGGAACCGTATCAGCATGGAGCGCGAACTCACCCACCTTGACCAAATCACGGTCGGCGCGCACGACATGATGTGTATCGAAGACCGTCGCGTGAGAGAGCGTCCCCCCCTACACCGATGCTCTGGTTGTTCCGTCGTCGTCGACCCACAAGACGTGTTTTGCCGTAGATGCGGAACCCCGATCCGCAACTCGATGGCGTTCTCTGGCCAAAGTTCGGGCGACTCGCCATCCCAGCCCTATTCGATGGAGGAGAACGAAGACACCCAGGCGACCAGCGCTGCCTCAGCTCTCGCGGTGCTCGGCGGCGTGGCGACCCGCATGATGACGGCTGAAAATTATCTGGGGGCGGAGCGGGTGCTTGAGCGTGCGTTGCTCGATCTCCTACAAGAAACGATCAAGACCGGAAAGC
The DNA here is from genome assembly GCA_964487255.1 of uncultured Polyangiales bacterium. GTDB lineage: Bacteria > Myxococcota_A > Polyangia > Polyangiales > CAZAQV01 > CAZAQV01. The sequence goes on from CAZAQV010000018.1 coordinate 73,112, forward strand.
GCCCCGACGACTTGAGTTTAGCGTCAGAGTGCGCCCTGCAACTCGCGGAACAGCTCAAGTCGGACCGTTGGGTTGAGTGGACGCTAAACGTCCACGAAGCGTGCGCGACGATTCCGTCGCCCACAACGATCGACCGGATGACAGAAATCGTGAGTGAACTTCCGTCGTTTGATCACCGTCCCATTTCGAAGCTGATCGCTCGAGTTGGGAACGCGGAAAATCTCTCGGCCACCGACAAGTTTAGTGTGCGGAGGCTCGAGAGTCTAAAACGCATGTGTGCGCCGCGCTAGCGGCGTGGCGAATCAAGCGCGCTACACGCTGTAGTACAGCTCGAACTCGAGCGGTGTCGGGCGAAGCTTGAAAGGTTTGACTTCCGTCTCCCGCTTGAACGCAATCCATTCGTCGATGTTCTCGCGCGTAAAGACGTCGCCTTGAAGCAGAAACTCGTGATCCTGTTCCAGTGCCGCGAGAGATTCCTCGAGCGAACCAGAGACGGTCGGCACGTCCTTGAGCTCCTCCGGGCTCAGTGAGTAGATGTCGCGATCGAGTGGCTCGCCGGGATCGATTCGGTTCAGAATACCGTCCAGTCCGGCCATGAGCATGGCTGAGAACGCCAGGTAGGGGTTGCCGGACGAGTCCGGGAAGCGGACCTCGATGCGCCGTGCCTTGGGAGAAACTCCGGCGATTGGAATGCGTACGGCCGCGGAGCGATTGCGCGAGCTGTACGCAAGGTTCACAGGCGCTTCGTAACCAGGGACCAAACGCCGATAGCTGTTGATGGTCGGATTGGTGAAGGCGTTGAGGGCGCGTGCGTGCTTGAGAATACCGCCGATATAGTGGAGGCCCAAATCAGAGAGGCCGCCGTACCCGTCACCCGAAAACAATGGTTCGTCGCCTTTCCAAATCGATTGATGAACGTGCATGCCGCTACCGTTATCGCCGTAGATGGGCTTGGGCATGAAGGTCGCGCTTCGGCCGTTGGCGCGCGCGGTGTTTTTGACGATGTACTTGAACCACAGAAGCTGGTCACCCATCGCCTTGAGCGTGCTGAACTTCGTGCCGATTTCGCACTGTCCCGCTGTTGCGACCTCATGGTGGCTGACTTCGACTTCGTAGCCGGCGTTCTGTAAGGTGAGGACCATCTCCGTACGCAGGTCCATCAGAGTGTCCGTGGGCATCACGGGAAAGTAGCCGCCCTTGTGGGCGATCTTGTGGCCGAGGTTCGGTCTTTCGTCGGCGCTTGAGTTCCACGCCGCTTCCACCGAGTCAACCGAGTAAAAGGCCTGGCTCGGATCCGAGCCGTAGCGGACGTCGTCAAAAACAAAGAACTCGGCTTCCGGTCCGATGAAAGCGCGGTCTCCGATACCGGTTTGCTTGAGGTATGCCTCGGCCTTTTCGGCGACGTAACGCGGGTCGCGCACGTAACGCTCCTTGGTAATCGGGTCGAGGATGTCGCAGATAAACACCAGCGTCGGGTGAGCCGTGAACGGGTCCATCTTGGCGGTGTGCGCGCGTGGCACGATCAGCATGTCGGACGCGTTGATGGGCTGGTAGCCGCGAATCGATGAGCCATCGAAGCCGATGCCGTCTTCAAAGGTGTCTTCTTCAAGCCGTCCGAATGGGATCGTCGTGTGCTGCCAGATCCCAGGCAGGTCGATGAAGCGTAGGTCGACCATGACCGCGCCGTGCTCTTTTCCGTAGCTAATCGCGTCTTTTGCTGTCTTGATTTCACTCATAAATCTTTGGCCTTTCTAAAGCGCGTCGTCTCCGCGTTCGCCGGTACGGATGCGGACCGCCTCGTCGATGGGCGACACGAAGATCTTGCCATCACCGATTTTTCCCGACTTTGCGGCCCGTTCGATGGTGTCGACGACGTCGAGTACGAGTGCGTCCGGGATCACCACATCGATTTTGACCTTCGGGACAAAATCGACCACGTACGCCGAGCCACGAAAAACCTCTCGTCGCCCACCGGTCCGTCCGAAGCCTTTGACCTCGGTGATGGTCATTCCTTGCACACCGACCTCGCTCAAGGCGGCTTTGACCTCGTCGAGCTTGAAGGGCTTAATGATCGCCTCAACACGCTTCATTTCGCGGAGCCTAACCGCTTTGATGTTTCGGGAATGTTTCGTGTTCCAGAAAGTTTCGATCGTGATCGGTGTAGGTGATTAGCGCACATTTATTTACATTTGACTACCTTGATCTGTAGAATTCGGGGATGACGGCTCGAACGCCATGGCTACCCCCGCTAACGTTTCTGTGCCTCTTTGCGGGACTGCTTGGTAGTGCGGCGGCGCTGTTTGTTCCGAGCCGTCAAGTTGTGCAGGCGTCGGAAGTCGTCTCTGCACCATCGCGGCGTATTGAGGTGCGCGCCAAAGGGAGTGCATTTGCGGTACGGCCGCCCGAAGGACCGACGCATGACCCGTCGGGACAACGTTACCGAGGGGGGATGGTCATCAGCGGTACGACCCGATCGGGGGCTGTGCTGTTTACGTTTGACGATGGTCCGGAACTTCAAACGACACCGCGTCTGCTCGATGCACTGGACGAAAAAAGAATCAAAGCGATCTTCTTCATCGTGGGTGAGCGCATTGCGGGCGCCTCACGGCGCGCCGACAAGCGCAGAGCACTCGTCAGGGAAATCGCAACGCGCGGGCATCTGATTGGCAACCACACGTTTTCGCATCGTCAGCTCACGTTGCTGAGCGACGCGGAAGTGCGCGAAGAGATCCTCAGGACGGAGCGCATACTGACTCGTGTCATCGGGACCCGACCTTGGCTCTTTCGACCTCCCGGTGGTGCACGATCCGAGCGCGTCGACAAGATCATCTCTGAGCTGGGCTATACGTCGGTGCTGTGGAATATGGATACGAGTGACACCACGGTGGCGGGCGCAGATCAAGTGCTGCAGAACTGGCTTCGTGTGACGCGTACACCGGCGGCTCGGGACGGAGGGGTCATCTTGCTGCACGACCTGCACCCTGCGAGCGTCGAGAGCTTCGAGAAAATTCATGAACACTTGGGCATCGCAAATGCCAAGCGTCGTCAGCAGGGCTTGGTTCCATGGACGGTCGTTTCAGACCTCGACGCATTCTACGTGCCGCGCGCGGACGCGGACGCGAGTGATGTTGCGCCCTCACTCACACGTCTCTAAAAGCTGGCGCAGGGGATTAGTGCGCGCGAACCGTGGCGAGCGCCGGCTCTTTTTCTTTGGCGGGGCTGGTCTCAAGCCCGGGTTCTACGGGCAGCGGTAGATCGTCGAGGCGTGAAACAAAGTCTTGTAAATCGGCACGAATGCGCAGCAAATCGGCACGAAGCTCCGTTTCACGCTTGGCCTCGGCGCGCGGCTCACTCGCGCCCTCTTTTTGCAGTTCGCGGATGCGCTTCTTGGCTCCGGGAATGGTGAAGCCCTCGTCGTGGACCAAGCGACGGATGAGCATCGCCGTTTCTACGTCTTGGCGACGGTAGACGCGGTGAGATCCGCGCGTTTTCATGGGTTTGAGTTGTCGAAACTCTTGTTCCCAATAGCGCAACACGTGCGCCTTTACTCCGACGATGTCAGCGACCTCGCCGATTTTGAAGAAAAGCTTGTCCGGAAGTTGGCTGCTGTGTGCCACGACGAAGAACCCCCGAAGCTAGCTTGCGCCGTTTTCTGTCGTGCCTTCGCCACCCGGTTTGCCCGTGTACCCGCCTCGTTCTCTCGCTTCGGCCTTCAGTTCTTCTTTGTCGGGGTTGAGGATGCCCTTGAGCACCTGGCTCGGTTTGAAGGTGAGCACGCGCCGTGCAGTAATCGGAATGGGCTCGCCCGTTTGTGGGTTGCGGCCGATGCGCTCTTTCTTTTTGCGAACAACGAAGTTGCCAAAGCCAGAGATTTTGATCTTCTCGCCTTGCGTGAGAACGTCCTTCATGGTGTCGAAGACACTTTCAACCAGTTCAGCCGCTTCCTTTTTTGAAAACCCGCCTACTTGCTCGTACACGGCGTCCACAATCTCGGCTTTGGTCATCGACGTTCCAGTTGATCGCATACCACTATGCAAGCATAAGAACGCAATCATCTCAAGTGCCTTGCGTGCGATTTGCGAATTTGATTTGACATTGGATAGGAGGATCCAAAACCCCGATCATTTCGCGTGCCAAGGTGTGCAAAGCGTGCCGCGATGAGCCGTCAGGCGAAAGTCAAAGCGCGCCGCGCGATGACGCGTCAGCGGAAGAGCAAAAAAACACAGGCGAAGGCGAAAGGAATTTTGTGCTAGCAGCACAAAATTTCTTCAGCGCAGCGTGCCGGAGCTACCGAAGCGAGGCGCCAAATTTTTGTGCGACCTGCTTGACAACGGCGTCGTGGAGCTTCTCCACTTTCTTGTCTGTCAGCGTGCTCTCGCGGTCACGGTATTGAATGCGAAACGCCATGCTCTTTTTGCCGTCGGGCAATCGTTCGCCCCGGTAGAGGTCGAAGAGCTCCACGGATTCGACGAGTTCGCCGCCGCTCTGTTCGATCTGCTCTGCGACTTGGCGGGAGGTGTAGCCTTCGTCGAGCAGCAACGCGATGTCGCGTCGAGACGCAGGAAAGCGTGGTAGCGGTCGCTCCTTACGGGGCGCTTCTTGTGTGATCAATGACAGCATTAAATCGAGGTCGACCTCTGCGAGTACAACCGGGACCTCGATGTCGAGTGTGTCTCGCATGTCGGGATGTAGAATACCGGCGTAACCGATGGTTGTGTCGCCTAGGCAGATGGATGCGGTCTTTTTTGGGTGAAGGGTCGGTAATGGCTTGTCGCAGAGCTCCCACCGAAGTGGCATTTTGGTGAGCGGTGCGAACACGCGTTGCACACAACCCTTGATGTCGAAGAAGTCTACGTTCTCACCTGGACCGATCCAGTGTTGTCGCGAACCAAAGAGCAGGAACGCAACCATGGTGCGTTGCACGGGAAGCCCAGCCTTGGGCTGCTCGAAGATGCGTCCGATCTCAAACAAGGCGCCGTGGTCGACCTGGTGGCGCAGCGCATGTTGCGCATTACGCAAAAGGCCTGGTGCGAGGGCGGGACGCAGGACAGCTTTTTCTTCGGAGAGTGGGTTCTTGAGTTCGACCTGGGCGTGGTACCCGAGAGACTCAAGCAGTTTGGGGTCCGTGAAGGCGTAGTTGATGGCCTCGCTTAGACCTGCGTCGGCCGCGGCTTGACGTAGCCGTGCTCGGAGCACGTGAGCGGGTCGGCGGTCGGAGGAGGGAATGGTTGCGGGCATGACCGTCGGGCAGCGGTCCAAGCCGGCGACGCGTGCAACCTCTTCAATCAGGTCGGCTTCGATCGTCAGATCGGGACGGTGCGTGGGACAACTCGCCGTCCATCCCTCGTCGGTCTTTTCGTAATGCGCACCGATGCCGGTCAGCGTGCGCTCGACCAAAGTGTCTTCGATGGTGTAGCCCAAGAGCTTTTCGATTCGTGTGCGACGAAGTCGGACGCCGTGACGCCCGATGGGCTTAGGGTAGGCGTCGACAGGTTTTCCTACGACGCGGGCGCCAGCGAGTTCCTGGAGCCACGCGATGCCACGAGCGGTCACGTAATGCAGGGCGTTGGGGTCGACGCCGCGCTCGAAGCGATGGCTTGCGTCGGTGTGCATGCCGAGGCGCTTGGAGGTGCGACGGATGACGGTCGGTGAAAAATAGGCTGCCTCCAGCACAATGGTGTCGGTGCTGTCCTTGATTTCGGTGTCGGCGCCACCCATGATGCCCGCAAGAGCGGCCGCGCGCTTCGCATCGCAAATCAAAAGGTCACTCGCTTCGAGTTTGCGCTCTTGATCGTCCAGCGTGACCAGCGTTTCGCCCGGCTGGGCGCTGCGAACAACCACCTTGCCGTCGGTGAGCGTGCGCATGTCGAAGGCGTGAGTCGGGTGTCCCGTCTCGAGCAAGACCAAGTTGGTGGCATCCACGAGGTTGCTGATGGGGCGAACGCCAAGATTGAAGAGGCGGTACTGTACCGCGAAGGGTGATGGGCCGACGCGAACCTGATCGAGCACGGTGCCGACGTAACGAGGGCATTTGTCGACGTCGGCGTCTGCGATTTGCACGCGCAGCCCGCTTTCTGCCGACGTGTCCGCGTTCGGTAGCGCGTCCACGAACGACCAGTCGCTGTACTTCTGCTCGATGATGGCGTCGAGCGCGAATGGTTCTGCTGCGGCAAGGCAGATCTCCCGTGCCAGGCCGATGTGACCGAGTGCGTCCGGTCGGTTGGGGGTCAAGCCAAGCTCGAAGATCGAGTCGCGCAGGCCTAGGGCGTCGTCGATCGGTGTCCCAGGCGCTGCTTTGACCGCGTCAGGTACGATGAAGATGCCTTCACTGCTTGCGCCGATTTGCAATTCGTCCGCGCTGCACAGCATGCCACGAGAAATGACGCCGCCGATTTTGCGCTCTTCGATAGTGAAGTCTGGACCCGGAATGTAGGCGCCGAGCTTGGCAAAAAGCACGCGGCCGCCGGCTTCGGGGACGTTGGGCGCGCCGCAGATCACCTCGTGTTCGTCGCTGCCGTCAAAGACCGTGACCAGGTTGAGCTTGTCCTTTTTGGGAACGGGCTTCGTACCGCGCACCTCGGCGATGACGATGTGCTCGAAGCCGCCCTTCTTGTGGACTGCCTCGACTTCGAGGCCGAGGCTCGTGAGCCAAGTTGCGTATTGCTCTGCGGACGCATCGACGCCGCTGAGTTCCTTGAGCCACTGATAAGACGCTTTCATCAAAATTGTTCCAAAAATCGGGGATCGTTCTCGTACAAGCTGCGGATGTTGGAGATGCCAAAGCGCAGCATCGCGACCCGGTCGATGCCCAGCCCGAACGCAAAGCCCGTGTAGCGCTCCGGGTCGTAGCCCACGTGCTCGAAGACGCGCGGGTGAATCATCCCGCAGCCGAGAATTTCGATCCAACCGGAGCCCTTGCAAAGGCGACAGCCCGGGTCGACGCCGCCATCCCATGGTTCGCAGAACACGCAGCCGCAATCCATCTCCGCGCCCGGCTCGACGAAGGGGAAGTAGCTTGGTCGTAGACGAACGGGCACACGCTCCCCAAAAAGTTGCTGGATAAAGTGGGTGAGGGTGCCTTTGAGGTTCGCGAACGAGATGCCCTCGTCGACCATGAAGCCCTCGAGCTGAAAGAACATGGGCGAGTGGGTGATGTCGTCGTCGCGGCGGTAGACTGCGCCGGGGGTGACCACCGCGAGCGGCGGTTTGCGTGCGAGCATCTCGCGCACCTGCACAGGGGATGTGTGGGTGCGCAGAAGCAGCGACTGACCCTCGTCCTCGCCATTGACGAAGAAGGTGTCTTGCATGTCGGTTGCAGGGTGATCGGGCGCGAAAGCGAGCTTGGTAAAGTTGTAGTCGTAGCGCTCCACCTCTGGTCCATCCGCGACGTCAAAGCCCATCGAAACGAAGATCGAAAGCAGCTCGTTTGTGATCTGTGTGAGTGGGTGGAGGTGGCCAGTGGTTGCATCGCGTCCCGGAAGGGTTGGGTCGATGGCTGGGCCTTCGAGCTCCTGACGACGCAGTTCGGCAGTAAGCTCGGCTAGGCGTGCATCGAAAGCTGTCCCGACCTCTTGCTTGAGCGCGTTGCTGCGCTGGCCGATGTCACGCTTCTTGTCGCCGGGCACGTGCCGCATTTGCTTGAGCAGCGTGGTCAGCTGGCCTTGTGGGCCGATTACTTTTGCAGCGACCTCACGCAGTGCGTGTTCGCTCTTCGCTTCTGCGAAACCTTTTTTGTAGCTCGACGCAATTTGCTCAAGGCCTGAGACGATCGCCGCGACGGGATCGTTCGGAGCCCCAGCCGCTTCGTTGGTCACATCGCGTTCGTTGGCCACATTGCGTTTGTTGGCCAAATCGTGCTCGGCCATCGCGATGCTCTCTAAGCGACGGCTTGGACGACGGCCTTGAAGCCGCCTGGATCGTGGAGTGCCAGTTCGGCAAGCACCTTGCGATCGAGCTCGATGCCGGTCTTCTTGAGGCCTGCGATGAGCTTGCTGTAGGTGGTTCCGTTTTGACGTGCCGCTGCGTTAATGCGCACGATCCACAGACGGCGGAAGTCGCGCTTCTTGAGCCGCCGGTGTGCATAGGCGTCCATCCAGGCGTGGTGGACTTGCTCACGCGCGGCTTTGATCAGCCGGCTGCGCGCACCGTAAAAACCACGGGCGTGCTTGAGAATACGGTTGCGACGACGTCGCGCTTTAAAACCTCTTGAAGCTCTGGGCATGGTCTACCTCTACTTCCCCGTGCCGTACGGCAGGATCTCCATGATGCGCTGATAGTCGGCGTCGTCGACCGTGGCGCGCGTCTTGAGAAGGCGCAGCTGCGATTTGTTCGTGCCGCGGTTGAGGTGTTGTTTGTTGGCGCGCGCGCGCTTGAGACGGCCGGAGCCCATCAGTTGAAAGCGCTTGGCCGCAGCCCGCTTGGTTTTCATTTTTGGCATTGTTTCCTCACTTTTGGGGCGTGACACCAACCCGAGAGCGGCGGCACGCGGAGAGCGGCGGAGGCTAGCCTAGGTAGGAGGTCGCTGCAATGAAACAGACCCATCCGCAGCGACCGGCTGAATTTTCTCAACTTTTCCCAGGCGATGAAGAACCCAAGCATATTCGGTCGCCAGGTCAACAAGTGCGGAGAAGCGCCCAGACGCACCGCTGTGTCCGACTTCCATATTGGTCTTGAGGAGAATTTTTCCGTTTCCACGTTGGTGATCGCGCAGTTTGGCCACCCATTTCGCGGGCTCCCAGTATTGCACCTGAGAGTCGTGCAGGCCCGTGCGCACGAAGATGTCGGGATAGGCTTGGTCCTTGACGTTGTCGTAAGGCGAGTAGCGCAGCATGTACTCGTAGAATGCGGGGTCGTTTGGGTTTCCCCACTCGTCGTACTCGAAGGTCGTCAGGGGAATCGTCTCGTCCAACATCGTAGTAACAACGTCGACGAAGGGTACCGCAGCGACGATCATCCGAAACAAATCGGGTCGCATGTTGGCGACGGCACCCACGAGCAGACCGCCCGCGCTTCCCCCTGATGCCACCAACTGCTTCGGTTCCGTCCACCCCTCTTCGACCAGGTACTCCGCACAGTCGATGAAATCCGAGAAGCTGTTCATCTTGTTCAGCAGCTTACCGTCGCGATACCATCGTCGTGCTTTCTCCTGGCCACCGCGTACGTGTGCGATCGCGTACACAAGTCCGCGATCGAGTAGTGTGAGTCGATTGCGTGAGAACCAAGCATCCATCGACGACCCATAGGCTCCGTATCCATAGAGATAGAGCGCATTGGGTCGAGAGCGATCGATGTCCTTATGATAGACCAGCGAGAGAGGAACTTGCTCGCCGTCTCTTGCCGTCGCGTGCAGTCTGCGCGTGACGTAGTTGCTCGGAGAGAATCCCCCGAGAACTTGTTCTTGCTTAAGAACGGTGCGCGACCCGGTTGAGAACTCGTAGTCGATGATGGTCGCGGGGGTGGTTGGAGACTGGTAGCTCATTCGCAGAGATGTCGCGTCCCACTCACGGTTGATGCCAATGCCAGCGACGTAGACTTCCTCGTCGAAATCGATGGGTTTGGCTGTTCCTTCGGTGACCGGATAGAGGACGAGACGGGTGTTGGCGTCGTTGCGCTCTAGGCTCGCAATCGTGTCGCGGAATAGTTCCGCAGACACGAAGAGTGTGTCTTCGCGAGCCGGTATCTTGTCGACCCACTTGGTCGTGTCACGCAGCGTCTCATCGGTTGCGGTAACCAACTTAAAATTTTCGGCATTGAGGTTGGTGCGGATGAAGAAATGATCGCCTGCATGATCGACGGAGTATTCGTGGTTGCGTTCGCGCGCCAGTACCAATCGAGGTTCGGCATGGGTGTTCGCAGCTTCAAGAAAGCGAACCTCTGAACAGGTAGTCTGATGGCTTGTGATGAAGATATAGCGCTTGGTGCGGGAAGGACGAATCGAGAGCAGAAACTCTTCGTCCTTTTCCTCGAAGATCAATTCCTCCTGCTCGCTTGGCTCTCCGAGAGTGTGTCGCCAAACCTGGTAGGCACGGAGGGTGGTCGGGTGCCGTTTGATATAGAGGAGTTGTCGGCTGTCAGATGACCAGGCGACGGAGCCCGTGGTGCCTTCCAGAACGACGTCGCTCCATTCGCGCGTGTCGATGTTGTAGACTCGGATGGAACAGATGCGCCGACCGACCGTGTCTTCTCCAACCGCCACGAGCGACTCGTTTGGACTGAGCCGAACCCCAGTGAGCGAATAATAACTGTGCGGCTCGGCACGTTCGTTTTCGTCAATCAAGACTTGTTCGTGCTCGCCATCATCGTGTGACAAAGGACGTCGCACGTGGATCGGGTACTCGCGTCCCTCCACAAAGCGCACGTTGTACATGTACCTGCCCATGCGGTAGGGGACCGTCTCGTCATCCTCTTTGATGCGCGCACGCAGTTCGTCGAAGATCTGTTTTTGCAGATCGCCCAGTGGGGCGAGCAGAGCGTCGGCGTAATCGTTCTCGGCGCGTAGATAATCGAGGACCTTTTCGTTCTTCCGCTCGTCGTCGCGAAGCCAGTAGTAAGGATCGACTCGTTCATTGCCGTTGTGCCGTAGCACGTGAGGATACTTGTCTGCATCCGGGGGGGGAATGTTACCGACCATGCACTTTTCTAGCATGGTTTGTTGCTGTTTTATTTGGAACAGGAGTTGGTTATCCTCGTTCGGTGCCAGAGTTGACCAAGCCGACGGCTGTTCCCTTTTTCTCCATTGTCGAGACCGTGGCGGCCGAAGTCGCAGACGGACCCCACCGGGGAACGATGGTCAGCTCGGGGGGGGATGCGCTGAACATCGGCAAAGCGGAGGGTAATGATCTGGTGCTCGACGACGAGACCGTGTCGCGCTTCCACGTCGAAATCGTCCAAGACAAAAAGGGGATCCGTGTAGTCGACAAGGGGTCGACCAATGGAACCTTCGTTGACCAATTGCGCATCAACGATGCTGTTGTGCCCTCGGGGACCTTACTTAAGCTGGGCAAGACCCACGTGCTGGTGCGTGCGGGCGGCAAAGCGACTGTACCTCTTTTCCAGGAGCCCATCCTCGGCCGTCTGGTTGGGCGCTCCACCAACATGCGGCGCATGATGGCCAAGCTGGACAAGGTTGCGCAGACGGACACGCCTGTGCTGCTCATCGGCGAATCCGGCACCGGTAAAGAACTTATCGCCGAAGCAGTGCACGAGCGAAGCCAACGCGTAGACGCACCATTTGAAATCGTCGACTGTGGCTCGCTCGCGGCGAACTTGATCGCGAGTGAACTCTTTGGTCACGAGAAAGGCGCGTTCACAGGGGCCGACCGTCGCCATATCGGGGCGTTCGAACGTGCGAACGGTGGCACGATCTTTCTCGACGAGATCGGCGAGCTACCAAGCGAACTTCAACCCAACCTGCTCGGTGCGCTCGAGCGTCGACGCTTCCGTCGTGTGGGGGGGCGCGAGGAAATCAGCGTCAATGTTCGCGTGGTCTCCGCGACGAACCGTGACCTGCGCTCGGAGGTCAATAAGAACACCTTCCGGCTCGACCTCTACTACCGGCTTGCGGTGGTCAGCGTAGCGGTTCCGCCCCTTCGCGACCGCGAGGGCGACATCGAAGTGCTGATCGAGCACTTCCTTGACGAACTCGGAGCGCTGGAGCGTAAAGACGAGTTTTTTCCACCGCAACTTCTGACTTCGCTCGAACGCCACCACTGGCCGGGCAATGTGCGCGAGCTACGCAACCTCGTAGAGGCCACTGTTGCGATGGGTGAGGCGCCGGAGATGATGACCTCGAACATGCCGAGCGCGGTCGCATCCGCTGGCTCGGGTGGGGTTGGGCTCAGCCCCTCGGTTGCGCAGCTGCCCTTCAAGGAGGCGCGCAAGGTCGCGATTCGCGACTTTGAAGCTGACTACGCGCGTCAGCTGCTCGAGCGTAGCGAAGATAACGTGTCCAAAGCGGCGCGCATGGCGGGCCTCGACCGCTCTTACCTGTTTTCGATCCTCAAGCGCCACAAACTCCGCTAGTCCACTAGCCGGGATGTCGGGCACGAGCGACCTTCTTTCGCTTTCGCAATGCCAGCCATAGTGCGCCAAGCACGAAAAGAATAACGAGTGCAGCGAGGAACGGGAGCAGCACCGCCAGTAAGGAGAGAAAGGCTGCGCTCATGGTTTCGAAGGTTGAGAAGAATGGGTTGCCGAGTCCGGCGGTGCTCACCGTCGATGCAGCGCGTACAAGGCTCGTACCGACTTGAACGCTTCCCGCGAGCCCGCCTCCGCCAATGATCGCAACCGACCACTGCATCAGCGGATCGAGGTCAGCCACCATAGACGCGGTTGCCATACTCCCCGCGACCACCGCAGCGGGTGTTGCAATCGCGTCGAGGAAGTTGTCGACAACAGGGAGATAGTAAGCGCCGATTTCAAGCGCAGTCGCCACGCCGAGCGTAACGAGTGCTGGGGTGTCACCAACCCAAAGCCAACCCTCGCTCGGCGAGACCCATCCCACACGTGTGCCGAGCGAGAGAATGAGTAGCGGGACGAAGATGCGAAACCCACACGCCGCGCTGATGCCGAGCCCGAGCAGTGCCGCCAACTTAGGGACGGAGCGTATCCGTCAACTTGCGAAAACAAGTTGACGCCTGGAGCGCGTCCCCAAGTCTACAGTCAATTGAGTTCATCGAAGGTGTGTTCGTAGCCTTTGAGCGAGGCGATCTCGCTGGCAGTGTGCACGTTTTCGAGGCGCAGGGTGAGAGGGCCGATGGCGTGGCGGGTGGAGATCCAGACGGCGGTTTCGGTACGTATCCACCCCTCCCAGCTCGCACGAACGCCGCCGATAGGGATGATCGACACCCACATGTTCCACGCGGATGGACGGCCCGATTTACCGATGGTCCAAAGGTATGCGTCGCCGGGCGTGAGCCCGCCACTTCCGTAGCTGACGAGCAGCTGCGTTCCTTCGCCATCTTGCACGATGCGACGCGCCGTCCCTCCATCAAAGGCCTTGAAGGGCGCAGCGAACCAGAATGCGTCGTTAACCCAGTAGCTGTAGGCGTCGGCGAGGTGTTCCTTTATTTCTTCGACCGCACGAACCTCTTTCCCCTCGCACCACACGCGGCCCTCTTTGGTTTCGAGCGACAGGAGCGCCCGACAATCGTCCCACTCGACAGCGGCGCGTTTGTTTAGGCGGTCCCACACGTGTTTGTGTTTGCCAGCGAAGTTGAACCGAACCGCACCCGTCGTCTTCCAGGCTTCTGCGCCCGCGGCTTGCATCATGTCGTGGGCCATTTGTTCGGCCCTCTGCCCAGCCATACCGCCGGGTCTTGACTCGTGGAGCCAGCAGCCGACCAAAAAGAGACCTGCGGCAATGGCAATGATTCCGACGAGCAGCCAGCGAAAAGCCTTCTTGAGACGCATGGATGGTCAGTTGAGCATGGCGGCGGGGCGAGCGCCAACGGGGTCGGGTTCGCGAACGTCGACCAAAGCTTCGACCTCGCGCACGAAAGCTTTCGTAAGCTGAGCCGCAGCCGGGGGAAGTTTGGCATCGTAGGCAAGGGAGAGGCGAAGGCCGTCTCCATAACCGAACCAACAGGCGCTCATCGTGAGCTCACCCGCCATCGGTGCCCAAACATTGATGGACTCGACAGGGTGCCGATACAGGGAGACCGGGGCAGACGGTCCGGGAACGTTGCTCACGAGCACCGTGGCTTTGCCGGTGAAGAACCGCACGCCAAGCTTTTCGATGCTGCGATTGACCAAACCGAGCACACCAAGAAGCGTGAATGCGGTTGTGGCATCTTCGGAACTCTTGACGTGCGTGGTGCGAAACCTGATGGTCGCGAGGCGCTCGTCACGGCGCAGCGCACCTGTTGGCAGGTCGACGAAAGCCAGGCCGAACTGGTTACCCAGCGCCGCTTCGTCTTCGTGTGCGAAGAAGACGGGCATCATCGCACGTAGCTCGGGCGGTTCGCTACCGAAGCATTTGCTGATCGCCCCGGAAAAAGCCGTCAACAAGAGGTCGTTGACCTTGCAGTTGTGCAGCTCGGCGGCGGCCCGCAGTGCGGCGAGTGAGACTGGGGCGCTGACATCGAGCCGTTTCTGCGTTCCTGGCGGTATGTGTAGCGGGTGGATTTTCTCGCGGCGCAGCGTGGTCAAATGCTCGAGCGAGGCGACCCGGTTCTTGGCTTCGAGCGCGAGTGCGCGCCAGCCGCTTCGCTGGGGTTTTTGCTTCGGACGATCGATTTTCTTTGCGGCCGCAAGATTGCCATCGTCCATACACGAGAGCAGCATCTTGGTGAGCTTGACGCCGTCGCCGACCGTGTGGTGGACGCGACAAACAATGGCGGAGCCGACCGAGCCGTCTTGGAAGGTGCGCACATTGTCGACCAGGTGAAGCTGCCAAAGGGGTCGGTCGAGCTGCAGGGGCGCACTGGCAAGTTCGCTGATGAGCTGCATCAATGCTGGTGCGTCGCCGGCCCCGGGCAGCGCGACGTGCCGCAAGTGCGCGTCGAGGTCGAAGAGAGGGTCGCGCTCCCAGACGGGGGGACCCACAGGGCGCTCGCGCAAGCGTCGAGCAAAGCGTGGCATGCGCATGATGCGCTCTTCGATGAGCTTGCGCATGGTCGCCGGAGAGAGCTGCGACTTGAAGAGCAGCAACCCGGTAATGGTCATCGGGTTGGTGCGTTCTTCCATGCGCAGCCAGGCCGCGTCGACCCAACCGAGTTTCTTGTTCGCCTTAGACATACGTCGAATCCCAACATGGTCTGAACAAGCCTGCAAGGACCACGTCGAGTGTGCAATGATACGGCCATGATGCGACGAGCGATCTTGGCGGGCGGGCTTGGGTTGTGTGCGATCGCTTGTGGCTGTGAGCCCAAAGCGATCGCCCCGGCGTCCAAAAAGGCTGCGGCTATCGAGAAGACTTCTGCGGCTGTCGAGAAGGTTTCCGTGACGACCAAACCCCAACAAGCTGTGACCACCAAAGTCGCCGAACGTAAGGTGCATCAGCTGTCTATCGATGCTCTGCCCGAACCGTTCGCGACGGACAGCGCATCGAAATCACCCGAAGTGATCGAGCCGCCGGTGCAGCGAGTCTTTTTCGCACCCAAAGGGTTTGAAGTTTCGGTTTTCGCCTCGGACCTCGACAAGCCGCGTTGGCTTCATCGGCTGGATGACGGAAGCGTGCTGGTGACTGAAACGCGTGCGCAGCGTATCCAACGACTCGTGGATAGCGATGGGGACGGCATCGCGGAGACGCGTGCACCGTTTGCCACGGCCCAGCAGGGTCTCGAGATTCCCTTCGGCATGGCGCATACCAAGACGCATTTTTACGTTGGGGACGATGACAAGGTTTTGCAGTTCGCGTTTGCGACGGGACAGACGACGCTTCGCGAAGCCGGAAAGCGTGTGGCCAAGCTGCCGGGGGGCGGCTATCGGCAACATTGGACGCGAAACCTTCTGCTCACACCCAAGGGTGATGCACTTTACGTATCGATCGGCAGCAAGACGAACGTGGACGTGGAGCCACTTCCACGTGCTTCGGTGCAGCTTCTGAGCCTGGACACGTTTGAGATGAAGACCTATGCCTCGGGGCTTCGAAACCCGGTCGGAATGGCACTTCACCCGAGAAGCGGCGAGCTCTACGTGACGGTTAATGAACGCGACGCGCTCGGCGATGACTTGGTACCGGACTTTTTCACGCGCGTTCGCGAGGGGGAGTTCTTCGGCTGGCCCTACGCTTACTTGCGTGCGGACTTACTCGACCCGAGGCAGCTCAAAGGCAAAAAGAGCGTTGCGCCGAAGAAGGCTGCCGCCACTCGAGCACCCGATGTGCTCTTTCAGGCCCACTCTGCGGCCTTGGGACTTACCTTCTACGATAGCGCGCTCGTTCGCGACGGCGCGACCGCGTTTCCCGAGCGCTATCATGGAGGCGCGTTCGTAGCGTTTCGTGGCTCTTGGAACCGCTCAAAGGGCACAGGTTATAAGATTGTGTTCATCCCTTTTAATAAGGAAGCGCGCCCCATCGGAGGCTACGAGGACTTCGTGACCGGCTTTCTCATCGATCCGAGTGGTCCAACAACTTGGGGGCGACCCGTTGGGGTCTTGCAGATGCCCGACGGAAGCTTACTGTTCACCGAGGAGGCCAACGGTTTTATCTATCGCATCGCGTACACGGGGACGTGAGTCAGCAAGTCTCCGACTCCGAAGAAGAGCTGACGCTGCTGAGCATCAAACGGCTCGTACTCGAGTCGTTCAAGCACTACGTGACTCTTCGAGGGCCCCTCGTCAGTGCGGCGATTACCTTCTACGCTCTTCTTGCGGCGACCCCAACGTTGGTCTTAGGCACTGCGATTGCGGGCATGGCGTTGGGGGATCAGCACGCACGTCAGGAGCTGTTGGGCTGGATTATCGATTATACCGGTAAAGACGGCGGACAAGCTGTTGAGCAGTTTCTGCTCTCGGTGGATTACTTTGAAGGTGGGTGGGTCGCGGCGGTTGGCGGAGTCGTGGTGCTCCTGTTTTCGGCCAGTCGGCTCTTCGCCGCGCTTCAACATGGGCTCAACCAAGTATGGGGCGTTCGCTTGCGCCCGGATCGGTCGGTGAAAAAGGTCGCGCGAGGCCTTCTTAAAAAGCGCCTGCTCTCTTTTTTGCTGGTCTTCTCTGCGGGCCTGATGCTGACCGCGGGACTTGTAGCACGCGCCTTTTGGAACTCGTTCTTTTCTGATCAGGCCCCCGCATGGCAAGTCGCGTTGTCTCAGATTGTAAGCGAGATGGTTATCATGTCGGTGCTCATGGCAGCGGTGTTTGTCGTTGTGCTGCGTTTGTTACCCGATGCACGGGTCAAGTGGGAGGACGCGGCGATCGGTGGTCTGAGCACAGCCGTTTTTTTTTCGTTGGGCGCGCTGCTGGCGGGGCTCTACCTTCAGCATGTGACCTCGAGCTCCGCGCTCGGCGCTGCGGGTACGTTGGCCGTCCTCTTGCTTTGGATGAACTACTGCGCCCACGTGTTTTTCTTTGGCGCGACCTTCACGCATGCGTGGGCCCTACACCGTGGTCATGGGGTTGAACCCGAACCTCACGCGGTGCGGGTCGAGCCCGCGAACGAGTCCTAGCGAACGCCTGGTCTTGGATTCGCGCGCGTGGGACGCACGCCACGTCGTAGGCGCAGGTTCCCGCCGACGTAGACGACAATCGCCGTCAAGATGAACAAGAACGTGGTGGCGCGCGCGGGGCCGAACGCCTCACCGTAGACCGCCACTGCGAGTACGAGTTGCAGGGTAGGCGCGATATACTGAAAGATGCCGAGTTTTGAGTACGGGAGCGCTTTCGCGGCTGCCGCGAACCAAATCAAAGGCGCGATCGTGACCGGGCCTGCGAGTGTGATGAGCCAGAGTCCCAGCGTCGTTTGTTCGGCACCACCAAAACCGCCGCCCAGCACAAAGAAAGACAGCGTCGCGGGTAACATCAGCAAAAGCGCTTCGCTTGTCTGCCCGGCAAGCGCGCTGACCTGTGCACGCTTACGAACAAAACCGTAGGTGCTGAAACTGGCTGCCAAAAGTAGCGAGATCCACGGAGGCATGCCGAGGTCGAAGGCCATCACGGCAACGCCTACGCCCGCGAAACCGAAGGCCACCCATTGATGACGGTGCAGATGTTCTTTGTCGCCCAAGACACCCCACGCCACATTTGCCAGCGGGGTGATGTAGTAGCCGAGGCTCGCTTCGACGATGCGACCTTCGAGCACGGACCAGAGATAGAGCAACCAGTTGGCGGCGAGCAGTACGGCGGTCAATAACAGGACGCGTCGTGTGCGCGGCGTGCTCAGGATGCGGGTGAGCTCACTGCTTCGGTGCAGCAAAAACAGCAGGGCGACGCCGCAGATGGCGGAGCCAACGATGCGTAGCGAAAGCATGTTTGCGACGGGGATCTGTCCCAGCAACTTCCAATAGGCGGGCAGGACGCCCCATGCGCCGTACGCCAAGAGGGCGTAGAGCGTCCCCCGCGCGTCATTCGAGCTGTGCTCACTCATCCTTAGCTCCCGCTTCACGCACGAGCAGCGTTTCTTTCCGCGCTAACCCCCAGCGATAGCCGGCGAGCTTTCCGTCCCGCCGCACGACCCGGTGGCAGGGGACCAGCACGGCGAGAGGGTTCGCGGCGCACGCTTGCGCGACTGCACGCGCACCTTTGAGCATGCCCAGGCGTTTTGCGAGATTCGCGTACGACACTGTTTGTCCGCGCGGGATGTTTCGCAGGGCTTGCCAGACCTTCTTCTGAAATGCAGTGCCACGAATATCGAGCGGGAGGTCACGGCCCGCATCGTTGCCGTCGACGACGCCGAGGACGCGAGCCACAAGGGATTCAAACCCGGGGTCTGCGCCGATCAGTTCGGCGCGAACGAATCGCTTTTGCAGTGCGTCGAGCAGCGCTTCGGGATCGTCACCCAGATCGATCGCACACAGACCCGCTTCAGAAGCTGCCACCAGGACGGAGCCCAGCGTACATTCGGCAAGCGCGAAGCGGATTTGTTCGAACTGTCCCGCTTGCCGATAGCGGGACGGCTTCATGCCGAGCGCGCCTGCGCCCAGTTCGTAGAAGTTGGCCGATGACTGGTAGCCCGCTTCGAACATGGCCTCTGTTACCGCTCGCTCGGGGCGGAGGACGTCACGCAAGCGCTCGTGTCGAAGGGCATCGAAGTAGGCCGACGGACTGAGGCCGAGTTCGCTGCGAAACGCACGGTAGAGTGACGACTCGCTCAGCTGTAGGTCGCGCGCAAGGTCGCCGATGCGCGGTCGCTGTCCGAGTTCAAGGCTGCTACGCATCTTGCGGCAAGCCGTGACGACAGCGCGGTGGTCTCGTGTGGACATGGCGTTGGTTTGCCACGCCTCGCGGCGCTACGCACTCGGGATTCAGTCAGCGAGAACGGTCGGACGAATTTACGCGGTGCGGGCGCGGTGGAGCTCAAGGTGCGGACAGCGGAACGAGCTCGCGCGTGCGTAGAAAGTAACGAAGCCGTTCCGCGATACGATGCCGTTGTGTCGGGTCGAAAAAGGGGTCTCGTTCGCCGTCATGCTCGTAGCACATGACGTTGTTGATGGTCTCGCTGTGCTTGTTGCCGAAAAAGTGACCCAGTTCGTGGCTGAGGGTCCATGGCCTTGCCTTGCGCGATAGGATGACGAAGTGTTTGCCGGGTAACCCGCGCGGGCGCCAGTGCACGCCGCTAATCCACTTGTTCTTGATGTCGACGTCTTTAAGAGACTGCACGACGAAGACATGGATGACCGGCTCGTCGCTGAGGTGCGTGCTTAAAGCGTGGCGATCGTCGCGCGTCCGCAGGTCTCGTGGGGCTCCATCTGCCAGCTGTGAAAAGCGCGCTTGGAGCACGATGCCGCTTTGCGCAAAGAGATTGTTTGCGCGTGCGACGTGTTCGCGGAGCCAGGCCACGTTGGACGCGTTCATGCCGCCTTCGATCGCAACCTGGACGTGCACGTCGAGCGTGACAGGTGCATCGGCGGTGGGCACGTCGATGGCGCTTGCTCGAAGCGGCGCGAGCCAAAGCGCGAGCCACAGCGAAGCGAATGAGCGGTGCATGAATAGAGTCTAGCACCTCGGAGGGGCGATGCGTCTAGCCGAGCTTCTTGAGCCCCTTTTTGATTTGATTCGAGTTCATCACCGTTGTGCGGGACAAAAAACCTGAGGTTCGTGGTGGTGCTGAAGCGCTCTCGTTGGGTGAGCCATACGGACTGGTGTCGCCGTCCGATGCCGTTTCAAAACTATCGACCGACGTGTCTTCGTCCTCAAGACCGTAGAGATCGTGGTCCACGCGCGCTGCGTAGTCTCCGATCGTCGTCTTATTGTGCTGAACCGTCAGGTCCCCGGCCGTCTCGCCGAGCATCTCCTCAATCGTATCAAACATCTGGTGCGCTGATGGGTCATGGCGCTGCCCGTCGGGTTGCTTTTTGCGGACGAAGGTATCGACTGGGGTATTGGGGAACCGGATAGACACGCTTGTCTGGGGGCGAGCCTGCACCATCTGCCGGGCATGTTCGACCGCTTCGTCGAGCCGGGCAAAGCGTGGACCTGGCGTGATGAACACACCGTGCTCGAACCAGATTTCGTAAAACGCGCTTCTGGAGTCGTCAGCCATGCCCAGAACTACTTCAAACTTCGTGCCAGCATGTAATCGGTAACGATTGCGGCGCTTATGCATGGGCAGAACCCCCGATCGACGATCCAAAGCTCACAAAGTAAGCCACCTGGAGCACGCCGTGCGGTCGATCTGTCTCACACTGCGATACGAGACTTGTCGCACACTGTCATACGATGGCGGTGAAGTGCGCTGCTCCCTGTGCCACAGTTGTCGATGGAGGCCCATGAAGCAATCTCTTCCACGCGCGCGCGTATCGCTCCTCATCTACTTCGCTGTTTTTGCCCTCGGTGCGCTCACGGCACGTTTGCCATCGGCCGTCAACGCCGAGAGTCCCAAGTTGGAGGTCGACGGCTATTGCAGCCGTGGTGACCTGCTCGTCCGTTGCGTGGGTCCGTCGAACACCTCCTGGGGTGCACAGGGTCTGCTTCCGCGTTGTAGCCGCGACGAGATTGTAGTCTCCGAAGGTTTTGGCAAATGGAAGTGTGCGCAGCAAAGGCAAAGCGACAAGTGATGGAAGACGTAGTGCATGTGACTTGCCCATACTGTCAGCAGTCGGTTGAACTTTATGTCGACCCGGAGACCGAGGGGGCTTTTGTTGAAGATTGTGAAGTTTGTTGTCGGCCATGGCGTGTTCAAGTTTGGCGTGACGAAGACGGTCAGCTCGGAGCGAGTGTCGACCGCGCCCAGTAGAAAGCGAGGCTTTTCAAATCGTCGCTTCAGCGGCATAGTGGGTAGCGAGGTTGAACATGACGACTGTGGTTTGTGCGCTTGAGATCGGTGAAAACATGGAGAAGGTGGTGCGAATCGCGCGACAAGAGGCGGTGCTCCACAACGCAGAACTACACCTGCTCAACGTGCAAGTCATTCCCGTGTTTGCCACGGCGGGAGGGGCGTCGTCGCCCGCGCCCCAGGTCATCGCAGACAACTCCGACGCGGCACAGAAAGCGCTCGACGCGCTTGCGAACACCGATAACGGCGAGCAGGTGCATGTGCGCGTCGCAGAGGATTCAGTCGGCGAAACGGTGGTGCACTATGCGCAGAAGCACGACGCGGTACGCATCGTGATGGGTAACCGCGAACGTTCGGGCCTATCGAAGCTTTTGCTGGGCTCCATCACCCAAGAGGTTCTCAAGATTTCGACCGTCCCCGTGCTCGTCGCGCCCATCTCGCACGAAAGCTAGCCGTTTGCGATCTTGACGGGGTCGTTGTCACGCTCGCCCGATGGCGGCTGGGCCCCGTCCTTCCGTTCGTGTTCTTCGTTTTGGGCAATTTCTTTGAGGGGTGCTAACCAGCGCAGCGTCGCAAAGGTCACGACCATTAGCGCAACCGCCATCATGTACAGATCGTATGCGAGGGCTGCACCACATGCGGCGGTGCCCCAGATTGCCGCGGCGGTCGAGGTGCCACGGACTTCCCCGTCGCCTTTTAGGATGGCTCCACCGCCCAAAAAGCCAACGCCCATGACGAGACCCTGAAGGACGCGCGCTTCTGCATCGGCGTTTCCGTCTGCGAGCAGTTTGCCCAGCATCATGATCGAGGTGCTAGCTACCGCGACCAGCGGAAACGTGCGAAGCCCCGCGCGGGGATGAGTCTTTTCTCGGTCAAAGCCGACGGGTAGCGCGATCAGAAAGGCGGCCAGCATGCGGCCGAGAAACTCGAGCCCCTGTTGAAAGTCGTAGTTCGAAATGAAGTCCAATGCTTGTCCTCGTGCTTGCCTCGAGGGGTGCAATCCTTGTGCGAGACCGCGCAGCCGCGACACCGTTGGTTTTTGGAGCTGTGACGGTCGATGGCTGTGGCGAAGTGTCTCGGCGGGGCAAGAGCGCTCAGTTGGACTTGCACAAGGAAGTCGTTTTGCGTGTTTTTTCTTGTCGGGATCGGCACGCGATTTGCTCTGCTATGCGGCCATGTCAGTGACAGCGAGAAAACGTGCGAAGCGCAAGGCGCGCGCCTCGCAGAACAAAGCGGCTCCAATCAACGGTCAGCAAAAGAAAGCCAACGGTCAGCAAAAAGAACAGGCACTTGAGACCTTTGAGATCGACACATCGCACAATGAAATCTCAGCCATGCTGGCCGTGCACGACGCGAAGCTGTTGCGGCAAAAAGACTGGCAGGATGCGTTTTGGATCGCGAACGACGAAAAGAAGGTGCACAAGGCCCTGGCGCTGCTCGGGCGACGAAAGACTGATCAGAAGTGGGAAGTGCTAAAGTTCAAGGCGAGGCGCTCAAACAAGTCCTTTGACGGAAAGACTGACGACACGGAGGCGATGGCACGTGCGGGGGCCTGGCTCTACATTTTCGGCTCGCACTTTGGCAGTAAAGAGGGTCCCCTCGACCCGGAACGCAACTTCGTGGCGCGGGTAAACGCATCACGCCTAGTGATCAAGAACAAGTGTGTGGAAGCGAAGATCAAGATTTCGCGTCCTGCGTTTCGCCTCCATCGAGTCATCAACGACGCATTCGATGTGTTTGGTACGCGTCTCATCGAACGTGGTGTCGATGAACGGAAGGCCTTCATCAAAGCCACGCGCAAGCTCGACAAGAAATGGCGTGAGCGCATCAAGCCCGCTGACCATCCCATCAACATCGAAGGTGCTACGTTCGGACCGAAGGGACGGCTGCACTTGGGCTTGCGCTACCCGGTGACCGTTGAGGGGCATCCGATCGTCGTCGAGATCGACGGTATTGACCGACTTTTCAAAAAGCGCAGCACCTTCGGCGACCCCGAAGTGACGGATGTGCACGTCGTGACCAATGTTGGCACGGCCGAGAAGCCGCGCGGCATTCGTGAGCTGGATTGCATCGGCACCACGGTGCACCTCATCTCCGGTGACCTTGATAGCTCGCCCGATCGCAGCGAGATCCTGAAGAACCACCCTGAGGGCAAGCGCGCGAAGAACGAACACCACTGTTTCGAGCTTCCGCCCCAACAGCTCGCGTCAGTCGAGGCGACGCACCTGCGCACCTTTGATGAGGATGGGCAAGTCGAGGGCCTGACCGTCAGTCTCGACGGACGCATCTGGTACGTGCATGACGACGAAAACATCGTCTTACAGGTCGCGAAGGCCTAGGCTGGGTCGTACGAATCGCCCGCTGTGCAGATGGCCCCATCTGAACGGAGCGTGTCGGTGAGCGTTGCCTGAATCATCAGAACGTCGGGAGTCTCGCCAGCGGGTCGAGGCTCAGTAGTGGATGACGCGCGGTAAACTCTTGGCTTCCGCAACCCACTTTTCGATTTGAGAACGGGTCGGAATCTTCTTCACCCGCACGCGCTCTGCGTTGCACTCGGCCATTTTGCTTTCGAGATGTTCGGGGTTTCGTTGTGCGAGTTCGGGCAGGGTGTCAACGCCGGCGGCTTCGAGGAGGTCTGCGTACTGCTCGCCGACGCCTGTGATGCGGAAAAGATCAGCCATGTTCACCCAGCGCAGAATGTGTTGGTGGCCGATGCCAGTTTTCTCTTCGAGAGCTCTTCGTCCGGCTGGGGTCGCCCCAGCTCTGCGTAGGTCCTCGACGCTTTCGATGCCGACTCCGCGCAGCTTTGCGGCGTAGGTATCTCCAATGCCTTCGATTTCAGTGAGCTTGGTCATAGGTTCGTTTCCTCTAAAAACGAACTTAGCAACGGCTGTGCCACAAGGTCCGTCCACGATCTGCCTTGCTAGGCTAAACACGCAGCGCCGAAGGCGTGCACTTTCTGCGTGCGGCGAGGCCGACACGCAACTTTTGCGCCCGCGCGCTCGGACTTATTCGAATACCAGTGGGTTGGCGGTTGTTGGCGACTGGCACGAAACGTGCTGACCTTGAGCCTAAGCCGAAGTGCTTTGTCAGAAATGAGGTAACGATGAGCGATTCAACAAACGATGAGTTCCAGAAGTGGAAAGACAAGATTCAGTTCCTGGCCGATGAGATCCGGCTGCAGTCGCATCTGGCTTCGATGGAAGCGAAAGAGGCGTGGGCAAAGCTTGAACCCAAGGTTGCGGAGTTCGAGTCGCGGGTGGATGACGTGGGTCATGAAGCGGCCGAGAACATCGCGAAGAAACTCAAAGATGAGCTCGAACGATTCAAGAGTGTGTATTCGAACAAGTAACGCCTAGAGGGGAAGCGCGCTGTTTTGGGCACGACAGATTTACAGATCACGGTCGCTGAGATTATGCAGCGCAGCGTCGCGAGTGTCGCAGAGAACGACGAGCTTGCGTCGGCTTTACGACTCATGCTGTGGCGTCAGATCCGACACTTGCCTGTCGTCAATGACGGTGCATTGGTCGGCTTGCTAAGCGAACGTGATATGATCGCCGCGGCGTCCCGCGAAGCGTGCTCGATCGGGGCACTGGGAAAGGTGCGCGATGTCATGCGGCGATCGGTTTCGAGCATTGCACCCACCGCGACGGTTCCAGAAGCCGCTGCCATGATGGCGGTCGAGAAGATCGGCTGTCTGCCGGTCATGGAGGACTCACAGATCGTCGGCATGGTCACCACCACCGACGTACTCGGTGCAAGCGCCTGGGTTCCCATCAAGCCGAGGGAGAGCGAAGCGGTCGTCGCCGATGTGATGACCCGAAACCCTGCCGTGGCGCGAGAGAGCGAGTTGCTCTCCGTGGCGGCGGCAAGAATGTTCAAGCGTCGCGTGCGACACCTTCCTGTACTGAGTGAGCAAGGGCGAGCCGTGGGCATGCTCTCCGAGCGGGATGTTCGCAGTGTGTTTGGTAACCCACTCCAGTCGAATGTCTCGCATAGCGAGCCACCGCGGGTAGCGAGCGCGATGACGTGCTGCGTACGGACGATAAGTAGCGATGCACCTATCACGAAGGCCTTTGAGGTGCTGCTTGATGAACGCTTCGGTGCGTTGCCCGTGACAGACAACCAAGGCGTCGTGGTCGGCATGCTGTCGTATTTAGACCTGCTTGCCTGGAGTCGGCCGGACAAACGGTAGCGCTCGTGGTCGAGGCTACAACAAAGGCGGTAGAACGCGTTTCAAATGAGCGCGTCGCGGACATGCTCGACGAGGTCGCGCAGCTGCTCGAAGCTCAAAGCGCCCGAAACTATCGTGTGCGCGCATACCGTCGCGCAGCCGATGTGGTTCGCGCCCTGCCTATCCGTGTTGCGAAGGTGGCCCAAAGCGGTGGTCGAAAGGCGCTTGCGGAACTGCCTGCGGTTGGCAAGAGCATTGCTTCCTCGATCGATGAAATCGTTCACACCGGTCGCCTTGCGATGCTCGATCGGCTCGAAGGGGAAGTCTCTCCAGAGGCGCTCTTCATGCTCGTGCCAGGAATCGGTCCGGAGCTCGCCGAGCGCATCCATCACGACTTACACATTGATACGCTCGAAGAGCTTGAGCTCGCGGTGCATCGAGGAGAGCTCGAAGAGCTTGAAGGGTTTGGCCGGCGACGTACTCAGGCGGTGCGCCAAGCGCTCGCGTCGATGCTTAGCCGCTCCGCGCGCCGCGCGGCGAGACGTATCGGCCCTACGCACACGACCTTTTCGACGGCCCCACCGCGCCATGAGCCCTCAGTCGAGCTGCTCTTAAGGGTCGATGCGGACTACCGAGAGCATGCTGAGGCAGGGCGGTTGCACAAGATCGCGCCGCGCCGCTTCAATCCTGAAGGCCGAGCCTGGCTACCGATCTATCACACCGAACATGAAGGATGGGCGTTCACCGCGCTTTTTTCGAATACGGCGCGCGCGCACCGCTTGGGTAAGACCAACGATTGGGTCGTGATTTTCTTTGAGCGGGACGGTGATGAAGGACAGCGCACCGTGGTGACCGAGTACCGTGGCCCGCGCGAAGGTCAGCGTGTCGTTCGGGGTCGGGAGCTTGGGTAAGTGCTCAGTCGCGGGGAACGCGCACCGAAGACTCGATTGCGGGTCGAATGTTGAAGAGTTGGCCGATGAGCAAGGGCGCCAGGCTCGCACCGGCGATTGTAAGCCATCCCGTGGGGCTTGGCGGCACGACCTTGAGCACCGACGCCAAGGGTTGGACATAGGTCGCGAGCAGCAGAACGACGGTGCAAAGAGCGATCGCGGCCCAGATCCAGGCGTTGCGCGTGATCTCATTTCTCAGGTAGGCACTCGTCCTCGCCCGCATGTTGAAGACGTGCCAGAGCTGGCCAAAAGAGATGGTCAAAAACGAAATGCTCACCGCTTCTTGTTGTGGCAGATCGAAGACGTGGAGTGCACAGAAAAATGCGCCCAACGTGCTAGCGGTGAGAATCGCACCGTAAATTGAGATGGCTTTCCATTGTGCTTTTCCGAGCACAGGTTCGCCTGCCGGCCGAGGTGGGCGCTCCATCACATTGTCGGCCGCATCGCCGACGCCGAGTGCCAAGGCGGGAAAGACATCGGTCACCAAGTTGAGAAAGAGAATCTGCAACGGAAGCAACGGTAGCGGAGTGCGCAGGCTCGCTGCTATCGCGACGACGAGGACTTCTGCTACGTTGCACGACAAGAGGTAGACCACGAAGCGTCGAATGTTGTCGTAGATGGTGCGGCCCTCCGCGATCGCGACATTGATCGTGGCAAGGTTGTCGTCTTGAAGCACCATGGCGGCGGCCTCTCGCGCGGCTTCGGTGCCGCGACCACCCATCGCTACGCCGATGTCCGCTTTGCGTAGCGCCGGGGCATCGTTGACTCCGTCGCCGGTCATCGCGACGATGGCGCCGTCTCGTTGATGGAGCGAAATCAGTCGCAGTTTCTGCTCAGGGCTCACCCGGGCAAAGATGTTGGCGGCGAGGAGTTCTTCTCGCTTGGCCTTGTCGGCATCTTCTAGGCTTTCAAGTTCTTTTCCCAGTCTGGCGCGTTCGACGCTGTCAACGAGGCCTGTCGCCAAGGCGATATTGCGGGCCGTGACCGGGTGATCTCCGGTGACCATCACGACGCGAATGCCAGCCTTGCGGCATTGACTGATCGTGTCTCGGACCTCAGCTCGCGGCGGATCGTGCATGGCGACGAGTCCTAGCCAGCGCAGTCCAGCAAAGGCCTTTTCGGACGGGGAATTGCTGTGTCTGCTTGCCAACCCGAGAACCCGCAGACCTTGTTCGGCCAGCCGATCGGCCTCGCGTAGCCAGTGTGCGGTTTCTTCGTCGCCGAGTTTACAGGCGGGCAGGATCGCTTCGGGGGCGCCCTTGGCCGCAA
The DNA here is from genome assembly GCA_964487255.1 of uncultured Polyangiales bacterium. Taxonomy (GTDB): domain Bacteria; phylum Myxococcota_A; class Polyangia; order Polyangiales; family CAZAQV01; genus CAZAQV01. The sequence goes on from CAZAQV010000018.1 coordinate 100,374, forward strand.
TGCGGTATGGCGGCGTCGCGCCGTGCACCGTCGCCATGCGCTTAGAGGAGGAGTCGAAAGGCACTTCACGAACAAGGGGCCATCGGCTCAGCAGCGCGCCGCGGTCGACACCACCCTCAAGGCCTGCACGAAGAAGCGCTATTTCGGTGGGGTCCCCAATGCTGTCGCCCTTTTCCGAAAGCGCTGCGTGGTTGCACAGAAGTGCAGCTTCGATCAATGTGCGCTGGTTTTCTTCTGCAGGTACCCACTCTACAACGCGCATGCGGTTCTCGGTCAGCGTGCCGGTCTTGTCTGTGCAGATCACGCTGGTCGCGCCTAGTGTTTCGACCGCCGAGAGTCGATTGACCAAAGCATTGCGGCTCGCCATTCGACGCATGCCTCGAGCGAGCGCAATCGTTGCGATGACCGGCAGGCCCTCGGGTACAGCCGCCACGGCGAGTGCAATCGCGGTTTGAATGATGAGAAAGCTATCGTGACCGGATAGAACGCCGGAGATAGAGACCAACGCGGCGATGGCGAGAGTGACCCACACAAGGCCCTGTCCGAGTTTGTTGAGCTTGCGCTCGAGCGGCGTCTCCTCCGACTCTGCGCTGCTCACGAGATGCGCGATGCGCCCAAGTTCACTTCGCATGCCCGTTGCGACGACGACACCTTCTCCGGCGCCTCGGGTGACAACCGTGCCCTTGTAGAGTATGGAGCTGCGTTCCGCGATATCCGCATCATGCGCTACGCCTTCGACCGCTTTTGCGCTGGGAACGGATTCACCCGTCAATGTCGATTCGTCGGCCTCAAGCCGTGCTGCTTTGATCACACGAAGGTCCGCGGACACGACGTCGCCGCCTTCGACCAGCACGATGTCACCAGGTACGAGGCGCGATGCATTGACCCGTTGCACGCTGCCTTCGCGACGCACGGTTGCGTGTGTCTTACCAAGTTTACGTAGGGCTTCCATCGAGCGGGCGGCCTTGAGTTCCGTGAAAAATCCGATGGCGGCGTTGATGACAATGACGGCTGCCACGGCACCCGCCTCGACCCACTCTTCGAATGCCAGTGCAGCGAGAAAACTAAGGATCAGTAGACCCACGAGCACGCTGCGAAACTGCGCAAGAAGGATCTTCCATACACTTCGCGGCGCGTGCTGCTCGACGATATTCAGACCGTGCAGGTTCTGCCGCTTGCGCACCTCGTTGTTGGAGAGTCCTCTGCGCTCTTCGACGCAAAGGTGTTCCAGCAAGTCGCGAGGTGGCTGAGCCCAGGGTTGCTCTTGCCTGGCCGGCGCAGTCACGTCTGAACTGTCTCCTCAGAGCTTGTTCCTGCGTTGTCCGCAAAGATGTTTGCCAGGGCATCGCCTTCGATCGTTTCTTGGTCGAGAAGCGCCGTTTTTAGTCGATTGAGTTGCTCGCGGTGACCTTTTAACAGCTCGCTCGCCGCTTCGAGGGCCTCGCCAAGGATCTTGCGCGTCTCATTTTCGATTGCGTGCGTTGTCGAATCACTGGTCCCCGACTCCGATGCGATGCGCTGACCCAAAAAAGGGTGTTCGACATCGTGCTCGTAGTAGACCGGACCGAAAAGCTTGCTCATCCCATACTGGGAAACCATTTTGGTGGCGAGTTTGGTCGCCTCCTTGAGGTCATTTTCGGCGCCAGTCGAAATTGTCCCAAACACGAGTCGCTCGGCTGCGTATCCCCCCAACAGGACACGAAGTCGAGACTCAATTTCGGGCTGTGTCATCAGGTGACGGTCTTCGATCGGCGTTTGCTGCGTGGCGCCGAGTGCCATGCCGCGCGGGATGATTGTCACGCGATGAAGAGCCTCTGTCTGAGATGAAAACTGAGCCACCACGGCGTGTCCCGACTCATGAACGGCCACCCGCTCTTTTTCTTGAAGCGCGAGCTTCCCTTCCCGCGGATCGCCGAGGACGATCTTGTCGTAGGCTTCGCTAAAGTCCGACGCCTCGATGACGTCGGCACCTCGACGCGTGGCGTGCAGTGCGGCTTCGTTGATCAGGTTGGCAAGGTCTGCCCCTGAAAAACCTGGTGTGTTCTTGGCGATCGCGCGTAGGTCGACATCGGACGCAAGCGGCTTGTTCTTCGCGTGCACTTCCAGAATGGCCTTGCGCGCGTCGAGTTCGGGTCGATCGACAAAAACCCGGCGGTCGAAGCGTCCTGGACGCAGCAGCGCTGGGTCGAGCACATCGGGGCGATTGGTGGCCGCCAACACCACTGTTAGATCGTTGCGGTTAAAGCCATCCATCTCGGAGAGAAGTTGGTTGAGCGTCTGCTCTCGTTCGTCGTGGCCTCCGCCGAGGCCGGCGCCTCTCGATCGGCCCACAGCGTCGATTTCGTCGATGAACACGATGGCTGGTTCGTTCTTCTTCGCTTCTTCAAACAAGTCGCGCACACGGGCTGCGCCGACGCCGACGAACATCTCGATGAACTCTGAGGCAGAGATGCTGTAGAAGGGAACCCCCGACTCGCCTGCGACGGCCCGTGCCAGCAGGGTCTTTCCTGTGCCGGGGGGGCCGACCAAAAGAACGCCGCGCGGTACTTTTCCGCCAAGTCGGCGAAAGCGTTCCGGCTCCTTGAGAAACTGCACGATCTCTTGCAGGTCTCGCTTGGCGGAGCCGAGGCCTGCCACGTCTTCAAATGTGACGTCCACCGCCGTGTTTCGCTCGAACTTTCGACTCTTGGACTTGAGGATGCCGCCCAGCGGACCGCCGCCTGACATCACGCTCTGCGCGCGTCTCGACATCCAAATCCAGATTCCGATGATGAGCGCCCAGGGGAGCAAACCCAAGATCACCTGAACAGCGAAAGGCTGAGACTCCTCCTCCACGCGAATCCGCACATCCTTCTTTCGCAACAAGGGTAGAAGTTCGTCGTCGGCATCGGGCCGCAAGGTGCGAAACTGCGTGGTCGTCTTTCCGTCGACCTTCTGTGATGCTTTGAGCGCTCCTTCGATCGTCGTGCCTTTGACGCGGACCGATTGGACCTTGTTGTCCTCCACCCAGTCGTAGAACTGTGAATAGTCGACGGCGGGGTGTGTCGAGCTATGAGAACTGAGCTGCCAAACGTACATCCCGACCATCAGCGCAGCGAGCATCGCGAACAGCGTCCACGAAAAGCGTGGACGCCGTGGCGACTCGGGGTCTTGCCCGGGTTGTCGTGGTCCCCTCGTGGATGGAGGCGTTGGCAGAGCTTGTGACATTCAGATTCCTTGTCAGTGGCGGACGGTTAGCGATGCTCATTGCACAGCGCAAGCGGTTCGAGCAAGCGGTGTTGGCTTTGCACGCATAAAATGCGAAACGTGCTACCTGGGGCGCAAGTGTTTCGTCGTGCCCCAAAAAAAGGTCAAAACTGGCGACTATTCGTCCGAGAGGCTGCGGCACAGCACGTGCATGCCCGTGCGAACAGGTATGAATGCACATGCTCAGAACAGTGTTTCAAAGAAGCGTGATGTCAAATCGCAGCGATTGGAAGTTGTTTCTATCGCGCAACTCAGGAAGAGCGACGTCTTGCTTGTCGGAGGGAAGGGCGCCAATCTCGGTGAGCTTGTGGCGGCGGGATTTCGCGTTCCCGGTGGGTTCGTCGTTACGGCGAGTGCGTATCTCGATGCCATGCAAGAGGCAGGAGTACGCGAAGAACTGACGGCGCTGGTCCGTGGCGTCGATTCCAGCGACACAGAGGGGCTGGGACGCGCGGCGGCTGAGCTTCAGCAGCTTGTGGAGCGAGTGGGACTTCCCGACAGGCTCAAAGAGACGATTGCCGAAGCGTACGGACAACTAGGCGATGAGCGGAGGGTGGCGGTTCGCTCGTCGGCCACGGCCGAAGACACCGAAGCGGCGTCTTTTGCGGGAATGAACGAGACCTTCACCAATGTCCGGGGCTTGGCGGACCTTTTTGAACGCATCCTCGCGTGCTGGAAGTCGCTTTGGGGAGCACGGGTCGTATCGTATCGAGCAAGTCGTGGTCTGTTCGACGAACCCGCGATCGCAGTCGTCGTGCAAGAGATGGTAGATTCGGAGCGCGCTGGGGTGATGTTTACTGCCGATCCCGCCTCCGGGGACCGAGACCGACTGATCGTCGAGGGGGCGTTCGGTCTTGGTGAAAGTGTGGTGAGCGGTCAGGTCGAGCCCGATACCTACGTCGTCGCCAAGGGTGATAGACAAGAGCCAACGCTGTTGGAAGTTCGTGTGGGCGAAAAGCACCAGAAGATCGTCCGACAAAGTGACGGCTCGGAGGCCAAGGTGGAGCTCTCTCTCAAGGAAAGTCGCGGCCGGGTGTTGAGCGACGACGAGGTGCTGAACCTCGCGAAACTCGGTCGTGAGATCGAAGAGCACTACGGAGCGCCGCAGGATGTCGAGTGGGCGATTGCCGAAGGTCAGTTCTGGATTCTGCAGTCGCGACCGATCACGACCCTTTCGCCTCAAGAGAAAGTTCAAAAGCTGCTTCTGTCAGGCCTCGGGGCATCGCCTGGAATCGCCAGTGGTCCGGTGCGGCTGCTTGCGTCGCCAGAGGAATCGGCGTCATTCAAGGATGGCGAAGTTCTCGTTGCAGCCATGACCACACCCGATTGGGTTCCCGTCATGCGAAAAGCGGCTGCCCTCGTGACCGACGGAGGCGGGATGACATGTCACGCCGCGATTGTTAGCCGCGAGCTTCGCATCCCTTGCGTCGTAGGAACCCGGCAGGCGACCAAGTTGCTGCGCAACGGTGAAATCGTGGCTGTCGATGGCGAACGTGGTGAAGTTCACGCAGGTGCGCAGGTGCCGCGAGAATCGAAGATCGAGCTTCGTGAGCCGGCGCCTATGACTCAACCTGTGTTCGAGCCACTTGGCACGCGCCTCTATGTGAACCTCGCGATTGCCGACCGAGCAGAAGAGGTCGCGGCCATGCCCGTCGATGGTGTGGGGCTTTTGAGGGCGGAGTTTATGATCACCGAGGCGCTGGGTGGCGAACATCCGAAGAAACTCCTCGCCGAAGGAAGGCGGGGTGAGTTCGTGGACCGCATGACGGCTTCGGTGGGCCGCATCGCAGGCGCCTTTGCTCCCAGGCCGGTCGTCTACCGAAGCTACGACTTTCGAACCAATGAGTTTCGAAAACTTCGCGGGGGCGAGGCGTTCGAGCCGCACGAGGAGAACCCGATGATCGGCTATCGGGGCGCCTATCGCTATATCCGCGACCCAGAGCTGTTCGCGCTCGACCTTGACGTGCTCGAACGCGTCCGAGAGCAGTTCCCGAACCTTCATCTGATGATTCCCTTCGTCCGAACGTCGTGGGAGCTTGAGGCTTGCCTCGAGGCGGTCGCGCATCACGGACTCGGAAAGCAGCGTGGACTGCTCAAGTGGGTCATGGCTGAAGTTCCGTCCGTCGTCTATCGCATTCCGGACTATGCAAGACTCGGTATCGATGGCGTTTCAATTGGTAGCAACGATCTGACGCAGCTCATGCTGGGTGTGGACCGCGACTCAGAGATCTGCGCGGAACTCTTTGATGAGGGCGACGACGCTGTGCTGTGGGCCATCCGCGAGATCATTGTCGCCGCACGGAAGCACGGTCTGACCTCCTCGCTTTGTGGTCAGGCGCCATCCAATCGCCCCGAGTTCGCCGAAAGACTCGTCGAGTACGGTATCACCTCTGTTTCCGTAAACGCCGATGCGGTGGTCGCAGCGCGACAAACGATCGCCTCCGCTGAAAGACGCGTCATTCTTGCATCCGCGCGCGCTTGAGCTTTCAAGTTTGAGATGTCGCCCGTGTGGATGCCTCCCGCTCCAGGCAGCCCCTGGATGAACCTGCGGCTACGGGAATTGCGACGAAACGGACGTTACTACACTGTGTAGCAGCTTCGTGCAGCAGGTTAGGTTTGAGAGTGGTCTTTGCTAGTGAAAGGCAACTGTGCTTTATAGGTTCAGCCGCTGTGTGAGAGATTGTTTGCGATCATCCGGGTTCCAGCCGGCGATGGGGAGGGGGCAAGATGAATAGCTCGATCGACGATGAAGGAAGAGCCGGGAATGATGTTGCGTCGCGAGAGCTCCCCCGCAGCGTTCTGGATAACCTGATCGAGGGTTGCCAAGTGATTGGCCCGGACTACCGCTACCTGTACGTGAACGACGCCGTCGTGCGACAGGGAAAAGCCACGCGCGAGGCTCTGTTGGGCGGAACCATGATGGAGTGCTATCCGGGGATTGAGAACACAGACATGTTCGCCATGCTCCGCGAATGCATGGAGCAGCGTTCGCCGGCGACCATGGAAAACCGGTTCACGTTTCCTGACGGCTCAGAAGGGTGCTTCGAGCTTCGCTTTGAGCCCGTCCCCGAAGGTGTGGCGATACTATCCGTGGACGTTACTGAGCGCAAAAGGGATGAAGTTGCCCTTCGACGTGCGATACGTGCCTTGACCACCCTGAGTCGCTGCAAACAGTCTTTGGTGCACGCCACGGACGAGCAGCTTTTCTTGCAGGAAGTGTGTGCGCTTCTCGTTGAGTTGGGTGGGTATCGCGCGGCTCGGATCACACTTCGCGGTGTCGACGAGGAAGGTCAGGTTCGCCTGCTTGAACAAGCGAACGCTGGCGATTGCAGGCCGGAGCAAGAAGGGGCAGGTGACGCTTTCTCGCTTGAGATTCGAAGTCGCGAGTCCGTGCTCGGCACATTAGAGATACATGCCGATGAACCCGATTCGTTTGACGTCGATGAGCGTGCTTTGTTTGAGGAGATTGCAGTGGATCTCGGGTACGGCATCGAGACGCTGCGTGCTCGTGTTGCTCACGCACGCACCGAAGAGCAGCTTGTGGCTGCGCAGCGCCTTGAAGCTGTCGGTCGGCTTGCCGGAGGCGTGGCGCACGACTTCAACAACATGCTCTGTGTCATTCTTGCGTATGCAGAACTCGCGATGAAACAGCTCCATAAAGAGGACCCCGTCTATCACGATATCGAGCAGATGCGTGAAGCCGGCCAGCGTGCGGCGACACTCACCAGGCAACTGCTCGCGTTTAGTCGCAAGCAGATCCTGGAGCCGCGCGTCACCAATATCAATACGGTGATTGGCGGTATCGAAAAGATGCTTCGCCGACTTATCGGAGAGGATATCGATATTCAGGTACATCCAGAGCGCGACCTCGGAAACGTGATGGCGGACCCCGGGCAGCTTGAGCAGGTGATCATGAATCTTGCGATCAATGCGCGAGACGCCATGCCAGAAGGAGGCAAGCTCACGATCGAAACGAACAACGTCGAACTCGATGAGAATTACGCTACTGGACACCTCTCGGTCGAACCGGGTCAATACATTCGGTTATCGGTCGCAGATACCGGCATGGGCATGAGCCCTGAGACTCGAAGTCACATCTTCGAACCTTTTTTCACAACCAAAGAGGTGGGCAAGGGGACCGGCCTCGGCCTGTCGATGGTCTATGGCATCGTCAAACAGAGCGGTGGCAACATTTGGGTCTACAGCGAGCCAGGCCAAGGCACCACATTTAAGATCCACCTGCCTCGCGTCGACGCCGCGGTAGCGAGCCGCAAGCCTCTGCGGCCGACTTCGCCGGCGACAAAGAACGAGCTGATTCTGCTGGTAGAGGACGAAAGTTCGGTGCGAATGGCGGCCGAGCGGATCCTCCAGTCCGCTGGATACCGGGTCATCGTTGCCGGAAGTAGCCGCGAGGCGCTGCTTGAATGTCAGAGACATGCGGGACAAATCGAGCTTTTGGTCACCGACGTGGTGATGCCCGAGCTGGGTGGGCGAGAGCTTGCCGAGCGACTGAGGCAGTCCAACCCAGAACTCAAGGTATTGTTCACCTCCGGGTACACAGACGCTGCGATTGTGCGGCACGGTGTCCTCGATGCCGGTACGCACTTCCTGGGCAAACCGTTTACGGTTGCAGACCTGACGCGCAAGGTTCGCGAAGTGCTCGACAAATAGGCAGCAACTGGACCGAGGTCAGCTAAAACTGACCGAGCCTGACCGCCCAGCGAAATCTCACATCGATGCGCTTGGCGACCTTGTTGGAACGGTCGATGCGTCGCATACCAGAACGACGGCAATCGTTGTTTATTGGAAACGAGCCGCACGCCGGGAGAGAACATGAAGTTTTCAGCAGCACGCGAAAAGATGGTGGACCTTCAGCTTGCGCGCCGAGGAATTAAGGATGCAAGGGTGCTTGAGGCGTTTCGCACGGTACCTCGCGAAGCTTTCGTTCCCACTGACATTGCTGAGTTTGCCTACAAGGACGCTCCGCTACCGATCGGAAACGGTCAGACGATTTCGCAGCCCTATATCGTCGCGCTGACCGTCGAATCACTCTTGCTTCGCGAGGGAACGGAACGCGTGCTCGAGATCGGTACCGGTTCTGGCTATGCCGCGGCTATCTTGGCCCAGCTCGCAGAGCAGGTTTATACGGTGGAGCGAATTGAGTCGTTGGCCCGGGAAGCGGCTTCGCGTCTTGAGCGGCTCGGCTACCGCAACGTCCGTGTCGTTCACGGTGATGGCACCCTCGGCTGGCCGGAGCATGCTCCATACGACGCCATCGCGGTCGCGGCCGGTGGCCCGAAAGTGCCGCAGAAGCTCGTCGAGCAACTCTCGTTGGGCGGCCGACTGGTCCTTCCCGTCGGGCCGGAGCAAATGCAAGTTCTTACGCGAGTCACGCGGGTCTCCGAGCAAGAGGCGCACGAAGAAGCGATCACCGACGTGCGCTTTGTGCCGCTGATCGGCGAGCAGGGTTGGCCCGACCATGAACGCATACCCAAAGTGCCCGGCAAGACATCGGTTATCAGTTCGGCGTCCACGCTCATCCGCGAACAACTCGAGCCGATTGACGATATCGACACAGCCGCGATCGGTTCGCTCATCGAACGCTTGAGCCAGTCTCGAATCGTGCTGCTCGGCGAATCGACACATGGAAGCCATGAATTCTACAGAATGCGCGCGCGCATCAGTCGTGAATTGATCGAGAAGCATAGCTTCGATTTTGTCGCCGTCGAGGCGGATTGGCCGGATGCGGCACGAATCGACGACTACGTGACCGGACAGTCCAGAAAGCCCCGGGTTGCGTTCACACCTTTCGCGCGTTTTCCGACCTGGATGTGGCGCAACCAGGAGGTCCGCCACTTTGTGAAGTGGCTTCACGAGCACAACCGTCAGCGGGGCCAGGCGCGAGCACCGGCGGGCTTTCATGGTCTCGATCTTTACAGCATGTTCACGTCGATTGCGGCTGTGCTCGGGTATCTCGATGATGTCGATCCCCACGCCGCGCGCGTCGCTCGCGAGCGCTACGGTTTGCTCACGCCATGGCAGAAGAACCCGGCCGCCTATGGACGTGCAGTGCTCGCGGGACGCTACCAAAGTTCTGAGCAAGCTGTCGTCAGCATGCTGCGTGACATGTTGAGCAGACGCATCGAGTACTCGCAAGACGATGGTGAACGCTTTTTCGATGCGACGCGAAACGCTGCCTTGGTGGCCAATGCCGAGCGCTACTACCGCGCCATGTATTACGGTTCAGCCGTCTCGTGGAACCTTCGTGACACCCACATGTTTGAGACGCTTGAAGCCCTGCTCGAGTTCTACGGCCCTGGATCGCGAGGTATTGTTTGGGAACACAACTCGCACGTGGGCAACGCGCTTGCGACTGAGATGAGTGCCAGAGGGGAACTCAACGTGGGGCAACTGTGTCGCACCAAGTATCAAGACGGCGTCGCTATCGTGGGGTTCGGCACCGACCACGGAACAGTGGCGGCAGCCTCGAACTGGGACGCTCCCATGCAAGTGATGCAGGTGCGGCCCGCACACCCCGAGAGCTACGAGAGAATGTTTCACGACTCAGAAATTCCAGCGGGCATGCTTCACCTCCGGGTGCCACGGCGTTCCGCCGTTCGCGATGAACTTGGTTCGCCACGACTGGAGCGCGCCATCGGGGTCATCTACCGTCCAGAGACGGAGCTGCAGAGTCATTACTTTCAAGCCAACCTTCCGCGCCAGTTCGACGAGTACATCTGGTTCGATGAAACAAAGGCGGTGTCTCCTTGTGAGTTGGACTTTCTCTAGTGCAAGTTCGACGTAGGTCGGAGTTCATTCGTTGTAGTTTTGGATTCGCGTTTTTGCTGTGAAGCTCGACGAGCAAAGCCTGGTGGTCCTCGCGACGGTTCTGCTCATTGGGCTGCTCGTGCCGGCCGTGTTCGAGCGCTTTCGCGTCCCGTTTGTGAGCAGTCTGGTTTTGATTGGAGCCGTGCTTGGACCGCACGGCATGGACTGGGTTCGGGCGGACGATACACTCACCCTCTTTGGGTTCCTTGGAGCGGCTTTTCACATGCTGCTCTCGGGTTTTGAAGCCCATGAACTGGAGCTACGACTCGACCGCGAGAACCTCCTCGTGTTCTTGCTCAATGGTGCTTTGCCGGCAGTGGTCGGTGCGACGCTTGGATTCTATTTCGGATATTCTTGGCGCGGGGCACTCCTGACCGCTGCCGTGTTCCTCTCGTCCTCGATCCTTCTGGTGTTCTCGTTTGCTAGGCATTTTGATCTGGATCAGGGGTCCCTTGGTCAACGGCTTCGCAGTGCGGCGGTCCTTCAGGATCTCGCGAGTACGCTCCTTGCGTTCATAATTCTAAAGAGTGTTTCACCTCATTCGCGATTTTCGTTGCCGATCTTAGTGGGACTCGTCTTCTCTGCGGTGGTGGCACTACGCATGTTCCTACCTGAGGTCGTGGAGTTTGCGTTTGCGCGTTTTCGCAAGGAGGGTGCTGCTGGGATTGAGCAACGGTTGCGCTTCGTGTTGGCATCGATGCTCGCCGTCTTGGTGCTTTTCTCCCTGCTCGACGTTCCGGCCGTGGTCGCGGCGTTCTTGGTGGGGTTTTCACTCGCGTCGGTAGAGCGCGCTGACGCGCTTCGAGAGCGGCTCCACCTCATCGGTTACACGCTCTTCATTCCAGTCTTCTTGTTTGCAGTGGGACTCGAAACCGACTTTGTGGCACTGCTCGAGTTTCCTCGACGGAACTGGATTGTTGCCGCGATTGTGATCGCAGCAATACTCACGAAAGTAGCCGGTGGCTACTGGGGTGGGCGTGTGATTGGGTTTGACCACCGAAGTGCGACGACGCTGGGGCTTGCTTCATCCGTGAAGCTGGCGGTCCCGATCACCGCCACCTATGCCGCGCTCCAGGAAGGTGTCATCGGTCCAGACCTCTTTACTGCGGTCGTGATCATTTCCCTGCTGACGACACTCGTGATCCCAATTTTTCTAGAAGTTCTTCTTCGAAAGAAAGCACAAGCGTGAGCTGGGTGCTCCATACCGTGATCTTCACGCTCGCGTTGGCCGTGCTCATCAAGAGTGCCGACTGGCTCGTGGAATACGGGGCGCGCGTAGCACGGCGACTTGGTGTTTCCGATCTCGTGATCGGCCTTACACTCACTTCCGTGGGCACGTCTGTGCCGGAGCTGGCATCATCGATCTCCGCTGCAACGCAGCAGAACCCGGGGCTCGTGCTCGGGAATATTTGTGGCAGCAATATTGCCAACATTGGCTTGATCACGGGCGTTGCGGCAGCGATTAACCCATTCTCGACCGACATCAAGATGCATGAACGTGACGGCTACGTGGTCCTCGCCAGTGCGCTGCTATTCTTTATTTTTGCGCTCGATAACGTGATCGGACGCGTGGAGGCTGTGGTTTTCTTGGTGATCTACGCGGCCTACGTCGGGTTTGTGGCGAGTTCCGATCGGGACAAGGTATCTCACCAGTTCCGCTATTTTCTGAACTATGTGTTCCGGCTTGACATGGTGCGTCCGCTCGCAGGTGCGCTACGTGAGCGTACGCGACGACGGTCCGAGCTTCGCCCCCAGCCAGTCGAGGGCAAGAGCGAACGATCGTCGGTCGACGGGGGCTCGCGAAAAACGCTGGCACTCGAGCTGCTTGCCATCGCAGCATCGTGCGTCGGCGTTGTGGCGGGCGCACACTATCTGGTCCAAGAAGCGACCTGGGGTGCACTTCAGCTTGGGGTACCCGACAGCGTTGTCGGGCTAAGCGTTGTCGCGGTCGGGACCTCCCTTCCAGAGTTGATCGTGGCGATTGCGGCCGTGAGAAAAGGCAATGCGGGCATGGTGATCGGCAACGTCATGGGGAGCAACCTCGCCAACACATTTTTGATTGCTGGCGTGGCAGCACTGATCCACCCACTCGAGGTAGCCGAGATCACAGTGAGCTATACCATCCCAGTGATGCTCTTTTTTACCGTCGCGCTTCTGCACTTCGTCAAGAGCGGATGGCGTGTCTCCAGGACCCAAGGTGTCGTTGGCTTTTTGGCATACGTTGCGTTCATGACAGCCGCATTCTTCCAAAGCTGAGCGCGAAAGCCTCGGACACTTGCGAGAGAAACGGGTGCTCGTGCCGCCGCTGGAGGCGATGCTAAGCTCCGTATCGATGAGCGCGTTGCCGCAACACCCGTTTAGATGGAACAATGTCGAAGGCGTCGCAGCGCGCATCGTCGAATGTGCGCCGTGGGGCTTGTTGGTTTATGCCTATGAGCCGCCCGATACGCTGAGATTGGCCGATGCAAACCCGGCAGCGGAGCGAATTACACGTCTCGATTTTAGCGCACTGGTTGGAAAGACGATCGAGGAGATTTGGCCGACGGCGATCCAAAGCGGAGTCAAAGCCCGTTTTTTGCAGGTTCTTCGGACGGCACAGCCGCTGGAGCAGGAGCGTGCCTTCGCGGAGGACGGGCTCACGGGCATTTACAAGACTTGTGCGTACTGCATTGGAGAGGGTTATCTCGCGTTTACGTTTGAAGACGTCACGGCGCTTCGCGATAGCGAGGAGCGCTTTCGCATGTTGGCGGAGGCCACATCCGAAGGCATTGCGATTCTCGACGGCCTGCGCGTGATTGAACTCAATCGCGCCGCGAGTAAGATTTTTGGTTACTCGCGTGATGAGGCGATCGGTGTGTCGTCCCTGGAGTTTATTGCGCCGGAATCTCGGCCGTTGGTCAAGCACCACGTTCAGACGCAGTACGCGCATGCGTATCAGGCCTGGGGACAGCGCAAGAGCGGAGAGAAATTTCCGATGCGCATTAGCGGACGGCCCTTTCGACACAATGGAAGAGACTTCCGGGTGACGACGATCCGAGACCTGAGCAATGAGCAAATGATCGCGTCGCTGCGTCGACTGGCGACCACGGACGAACTGACAGGACTTCGCAACCACCGGGTTTTTCAGGAAGCGTTGCGCAAGGAGGTCGAGCGCTGCAAGCGATCGGGAAGCCCACTTTCGCTGCTGGTGGTGGACGTCGACCTGTTCAAGAACATCAACGACAATTTCGGACATCTTGTGGGCGACCAGGTGCTTCGGCACCTTGCTCACCGACTTTTGATAGACCGCCGCGTCAATGATATCGTTGCACGTTACGGTGGCGAAGAGTTCGCGATTCTTTTGCCTGACACGGCGCATGAGCAGGCGTTTGAGGTAGCGGAGCGGATTCGCGAAGATATCGAAGCCCATCCGTTGCGAGAGGCAGAGCACGAGGTCCCCGCTACCGTGAGCATTGGTGTTGCATCGTGCCCCGCACATGACGACACGCCCGACGGGCTTTTCGAAGCCGCGGACAGCGCGCTCTATGAGGCCAAGCATGCAGGACGCAACTGCACGCGGGTCTTCGACAACCTGCACTCCAAGCGCATTTCGTTAAGTTCGAAGTAGTTGAGGAGTAGTTGAGGAGTAGTTGAGGAGTAGTTGAGGAGTAGTTGAGGAGTGTGCAGGCGCGCTGCGCAGAGCATGCGTATGGCCTACGCGCCCGCGAAAACCTTGCGTTGCACCGATTCAAACACGCGCTGAGATGTTCGGAGCATTCGCTGACTCGTCACTGGCATGAAAGCTGCTTCGTGAATCGATATGGCCTCATCAAAATTGGTCTTGGACAAGTCGATCATCATCACGGGCGCCGCGACGGGTATTGGGCGATCGGCTGCGCTACTTTTCGCACGCGAGGGAGCGAGGCTGGCACTCGCCGACGTTGACGAGAAGCGCGTCCAGCAGACTGCGGCCATGGCCAGGGACGAAGGAGCTGAGGCGTTTGCGATCCAGGCTGATGTGTCCAAAGAAGGCGACGTTCGCGCGCTGGTTGAGCATACTGTCAAAAACTTTGGACGCCTTGACGCGGCCTTCAACAACGCCGGAATCGAAGGCGCCATGGCGCCGTTAGCAGAGTGCAGTCGCGAGAATTGGGACCGAACGATCGCGGTCAACCTCACTGGAACCTACCTTTGCATGCAGGTCCAGATCCGCCAAATGCTCGCCCAACAAGACCCAGGCGGCGCGATCGTAAACAACGCCTCAGTCGCGGGCTTGGTGGGCTTCGCAGGGCTGCCCGCTTACGTCGCAAGCAAGCATGCTATCTGTGGACTGACCAAGAGCACTGCGCTCGAACTTGCCGAGCGACGTGTGCGTGTCAATGCGGTCTGTCCCGGCGTCATCCAGACCGAAATGGTTGAGCGCGTGACCGGTGGTGACAAGGATGCCGAAGCGCAGTTCACTGCACTTGAGCCGATGGGGCGCATGGGGAGAGCAGAAGAGGTCGCCGAGGCTGCGTTGTGGCTATGTTCCGATCGGTCCTCGTTCGTAACCGGTGAATGCATGACCGTGGACGGCGGTTTCGTGGCCCGCTAGATTGCGGAAGAGCGTTCGCGAGGTAGGCCTGGGAGATGGTAAAACCTACCTCCGGATTCCGATTGCTCACGGTGGGCGACTTCGACATCACGGTCGACTGGAGTTTGTTCATTATTTTCGGGCTGATTGCGGTCAATCTTGGCGCCGCTGGCTTGCCGGCTTGGCATCCTGACTGGAGTTCGGTGCTCACTTGGACCGTCGCCGTTGGATCTGCGTTGCTTTTCTTCGCTTCGATCCTCGCACACGAACTGTCGCACGTAGCGGTAGCTCGCTCTTATGGCATGTCCGTAGACGGCATCACGTTGTTCATGTTCGGGGGGATGGCACGTATTAGGAGTGAGCCGCCGCACCCAAGAGCCGAACTCCTTATGGCAGCGGCCGGTCCAGCCATGAGCATTGCTCTTGGCTTCGGGTGCACCATCGTCGCGGTAAACCTTTCGCCCGAACTTCTACAAGTGGCGGACGCTCCCAACGAGGAAGCGGTCTTGGCTGCACTGGCCAAGACGGGGCCGTTTGCGACGATCCTGTACTGGATTGGCTCGGTCAATCTGGTGCTGGGCATCTTCAACTTGGTGCCGGGGTTTCCCCTCGATGGTGGTCGTGTCTTACGGGCGCTCATCTGGTGGCGAACAGGTGAGATCGAGCTGGCGACCCGCTGGGCATCCCGCGCGGGCCAGGTCGTCGCCTGGACACTGATGACGGCGGGCCTACTGATGGTGTTTGGTATGTCGGTACCGTTCTTCGGGTCGGGGGTGCAGGGGCTATGGCTGATCTTGATCGGTTGGTTTCTCAAACACGCGGCCCAAGCCAGCTACCAACAAACCATGATCAAAGCAGTTTTGACGGGCGTCCCTGTCTCGCGGGTGATGGAGCTTCGTTTCCATTCTATCGAGCCTGAGATGTCGGTCGGCGATTTTGTGCGGACGGTGATGAGTCAGCCACAGCGGAGCTTTCCTGTTGTCGAAGACGGTCACCTTGTCGGGATTTGCAGCGTGGAGGACGTTCGTAAGGTTGATTACGGCTCTTGGGATCAGACTTCTGTTGCGGACGTCATGACACCGCGCGCCAGGTTGGTAAGCGTTGCACCCTCCACCGAGGCGACCGATGCGTTGCGCGCCATCGTCGAGAACAGCTTTCTTCAACTTCCTGTGCTCGATGGCGAGCGATTGGTGGGATTTTTCCGCCGCGAAGACGCGCTACAGTGGGTTGCGCAACAAGCCCAAGAGCGCAGTGCTTAAACGCTAACGCCAAAAAGGAGGCCGACCAGGTACGTTGCGCCAGCTGTGCCTGCCGCGATCAGCAACTGTCGAAGCGCCGACCACAAGTGGGAACGCAACGTAAAGCGCGCCAGCAACCAACCCACCGTGAGTGCCGCCAAAGACGATAGCAAGATCGTCGCGCCGAGCGCAGCACCCGTGTCCAGTACGAACCAAGGCACGGCTGGTATCGCTGCACCAATCGAGAAAGTAACAAAGGAAGCGATGGCCGCGCCCCAGGGTGAGCCTTCGGGTTCGATATCGGTGCCGAGTTCTTGACGGACGTGCACTACGAGTGCTTTCTCTTCGTCGCGATGAATGTCGGCCGCAACGTGCCGCGCGAACTCACGGTCGACGCCGAGCGCCGTGAGTTGCTCGGCAAGTTCAGCTTGCTCAATTTTAGGATGTTCGGAGATGGACTTTCGCTCGCGCTCGATTTCGCGCTCTGCGATCTCGACCTGTGCCCGCATCGAAATGTACTCACCGGCCGCCATCGAGCAGGCGCCGGCTATCAGACCCGCAATGCTCGCGAGCTGGACGTTCGAAGGATCAGCACTTGCACCGGCAAAACCAAGAATGAGCGCAACGTTGCTCACCAGCCCATCGCTAACGCCAAAGACCGCGGCGCGCGCTGTGCCGCCTTGGATGTCTAAGTGGTGATGCTTTTTGTGATGTGGGCGTTGGGATGGCAACGGTCGACCTCGGCGCCCAGCTTACCATCCATTGGGCAAAGGCGAACTCGCTAGCGGTTAGAGTCCGCACACAGCGAGCGATAGATTGAAGGCACGAGCGATGAACAGTGCCGCTTGCGCCCGCGAGGTCGGGTCGCTTGGGCAGAACTTGCGCGTGGCGCAGCCTTGGGTAATGCCGAGTTCGTAGAGCCGATTGGCATAGCCGGCGGCGAAGGCTCCAACATCGTCGAAGTAGGCGTTGGTCGCGGCGTTCGATGTCGACTCGCCGAGCGTGCCTACCAGCAGCGCTGCGAATTCGGCACGTGTGGCCGCGACGGTCGGGCAATATTTTCCCACTTCGCAACCGTTGGTGATACCGAGTTCTTTCATCTTGTTGATGTAGCCTGCTGCGCTGTTGTCCAATATGTCACTGAAGTACGCGTTGTATGCCGCGTTCGACGGGCTTTCGCCACGCGCCTTCATGAGCATGACCGCAGCGCCATCCCGTCGCAGCGAGTCCGCGGGACAATAGCGAAGCGGCGCGGTAGCGCAGCCATCGGTGACCTCGGCTACATAGAGTGCATGCGCAGCCTCGTACGCCGGGTGATCGCTTGGCACATCCGAGAAATATGTGCTGCAACGTTCTGGTAACATCGCGTCGGGCTTGGCGTCGAGCATCGCATCCATTTCGGCAAGACCTGCGTCGTTGACCGCTGCGTCTTCGCCCGCCGTGACACCCGCATCCTGCGTCGCATCGGTCGCACCGTCCGTGGGTTTCGAGCCATCGAAGGTGATCCGCCCTGCCGATGAACTCGACGCGCAGCCAAACAATATGCCAATCCAGAGTAGTCCTATCCTCAACATGATGTTAAGCATACTCGACGGCTCCGCGCCGCGGCCAGCATTCAAAAAATGAGCTACTTACGGGGCTACCCGCGTTCAAGCGTTTTTCTTTGTCACCTTTTGTGGCCGAGGCGCATCTACCAGTCATGAGCACCCAGTCGGAGTCAGACCTACACCTTGTTCTGCAAGCGCGAAGCGGAAATGTCCAGGCGTACGAGCGAATTGTGATGAAGCACCAAGCTGCGGTATGCGCGACCGCGTACGCCGTGGTGAGAGACGTCGCGCTTAGCGAAGACATCGGCCAAGAGGCGTTCGTGGCGGGCTGGCGCAAGCTTGAGCAGGTGCGCGAACCGGACAAGCTCGGAAGTTGGCTGTGTGGCATCGCTCGCAACGAAGCGTTGCAGGCCATGCGTCGCCGCAAACCTGTGGCCGCGATCGACGCCGTCGAACTACCGTCCCCGGACAGTCCGGAGGAGACCCTAGAGCAGGCCGATCGCGCGCGCCTGGTCAGCGAGGCCCTTGAGCAGGTGCCCGAGAGATGTCGGGTCGCGCTCATCTTATTCTACCGCGAAGGTCGTAGTGTGCGCGAAGTGGCCCGGGCGCTCGATTTGACGGAGGAGGCCGTCAAGCAGCGCATCTCGCGCGGCCGAAAGCACATGCGCGGTCAACTCGAGCAGTGGATCGGCGACGAGCTCGAACAGAGCAAGCCGACAGCGAGTTTCGCCCTTATGGTGATGACGCAAATCAACGCTTCGGTGCAGCCCGCGGCAGATGCGCTGCAAGATCAAATTTCGTCCGTCGAAGCTTCAGCCCATGGACCGGTTCAAGCCACGACGAGCGGGCAGCTACGGCGTGGCGCACTGCGCGGACTCCTTTCGCCCCTCGCTGCACTCGTCGGTGTGATCGCTCTTGCTGTGGTTGCGCTCGTCGTCGTCGCTGCGACGTATGCGTCAACCAAAACCTCGCAGTTTGGCGATGAACAGCGCGCAACCGACGGCAGCGAAGCGAAGGCTTCGGCTCGTCGTGAGGTTGTAGACACCGAGCCGCCTCGTGAGCACTCGGTCGGCGATCTTGCGCCGCCGTCTACAAGTGCGACGTTGACCAACAGCGTGGGCCAGGCCGGGCAGGGGGCGTCAAAGGGCGACGTGTTTGAAGGCAAGATCGTGATCGCGGGCACCACGGTCCCTTGCGTGCACACCATGGTCGTGCTGTCCGATCCAGCGAAGCTCACTACATTCGCTCGGGCCTGGGCCGTGACCGACGACGAGGGGATGTTTCGTTTCGTCGGCGTGCCGCCCGGTCGCTATCTTATGAATGCAATGTGTCGCGAGCGGGGCAAGGGCAAAGCGCGTATTGCGAATGAGCAGCTCTTTGTCAGCCTGCCTGACAAGCGCATCATAGGTTGGCCCGTAACCGTGCCCGACGGTTGGAAAACGTTGCGCAGCGAAACCCTGGCGGAGGCGCCCAAGGAGATTCGACTCAGACTTCAGGAGGGAGAGATGAGCGGTGTCTTAAGTGACGAAGAGATCGAGAAGAAGGTCGAGCGTTCCATGGACACGGACGGCGACGGAACCATCAGCGATCGCGAACGACGCGTGTACGAGGAGCTTCTCAATCATTCTCTACTCGTCGACGAAGAGCGTGCGCGAGTGAAGTCCAGCTCATACGGCTTAACGGAGTATCGCGACGATGCGCTCCTCGAGGTGCCGACTGAAGGGCACTTGACCGAGGGGCCGGTTGACGCGCCCGTGACGATTGTGACGGTGATCAGGACGGGATGTCCCTACTCACTCAAAGCTGAAGTGATTCTCAAGCAACTTCGCGCCGACTACCCGGGGCGGCTACGCATCGTGCGGCGACTCCGCTCTGACTTTACAGACGGTTTTGGAGGAGCCAAAGCGTATTGCGCGGCAATGGCACAAGACGGTGCCGCAGAGTTCCTGGCGACCACGTGGGACGAGGCGACGATTGGTGGCGACTTCTCGGAACGAAACATGCTTCGCATCGCGGCGATGGTGGGGCTCGATAAAACTCTTTTTGCGCGGGACATGTCGAGCGATGCGTGTGTGAAGCAAGTTAAAGACAGCACCCGCGAACTGGACGAGTTGGGTATTCGGGCGACCCCCACGTGGGTGATCAATGGGCAGGTCGTGCGTGGCGTGCGCGACTTGTCGCACTACCGGCCGATCATTGAGGATAAGTTGGGCCAGAGCGCTCCCTAGGCAGCTGAGCGCTCGATTGGGCTAACGGCCGGAGGAAAGGGCGTGGGAGAGGGCCTCGTACGGGTCGGAGCCCAGACCGCAAAGTTTAGGGAACACAGGACCTTCTTTGACGACGACGGTTGCGGTGTAGGTGTCATCCCAGCCCGTCTTGAGGTCTACGTTGAACGTGACCTCGATTTCGCCGTGGAAGTTGCTTCGCTCAGCGAGTTCCCAACAAAGAAGCCGTGTTTCGGTGATGAGATCATCGTTCGGGACAAAGCCACGCGAGGTGACCACCACATCGGGAAGAGGCACTTCGACGATCCGGGTCGGTTCCTCATAGTCGTAAGCGACGTCGCGAATGGTTGTCCGATCTTGGTCCGCTTGAAGGTCTTCGAAACGCTCTTTCATGACCGCGAAGAAAATGCAGGAAGTAGGCCAGTTGATCGAGATCAGCTTTTAACGGCACGAACATGCGTTTTGCCAATAATCTCCTTGCGCATACATGCCTTCCTTGGCCGTCCGCGCGCCTATGTCGCGAGGCATTTTGTCGCGCTTGAGGCAAGGCGAAGCGCGTCGACCGTGCTGGAGATGACTACTACGTGTGCGCGATGCAAAGCGCGATGTTTCCTCGATCAAGAGTTGCTGGCCGGCACGCCCGATTCTGCACTCAGCGAGATAAAAGCGGCGACTCGATCGGGTTGCCCGAAAGTCGTGGGTGAGCTCAACTGGCAACCCCAAACGACCCAACAATCGCTCCATTGAAAGTGTCGGCGTGTCCAAGCCATATGACAGCATATCAAAAAGATCCGGTGAGCGATAAGCGTGGCATTTGCCATCGGTCCGCGTGCTGATCTAACTCTAGTGTATGACACTTTCTCTCCTTTTTCGTATCGTGACCGTTTCGTCTTTGCTGTGCATCGTGGGGTGCACCACCTGCGACAAGTCTGAGCCGTGTGAACGCGCGGACTATGCGCTGGAGCCTCGGGGTCTGCTGCAAGGCATTGCAGGTGTTGCCTATGAAGAGTCGGACGTCGTTTCCAATGGCTGCCGCGATTGCCAGTACCAGAGTTACCTCTTCCATTTGTGGCGGTTTGACAGCGAGCCAAGCATGGCGGTTGTTACGGCAACGCTCGCGGATGAGACGCCGCCGGATCAATCGCTTCGTGTCGATGAGCAATACGCTCATCCTCTCGAGTCGGCGCACTATCTGTATTGCACCGAGACGATGCCGCGCAGTTGCGCTGTCTTGGACCTGAGCGAAGAAGTGGTTTGGACCGTGCACCTGCGTGGGGGCTTTTCCGTACCGTCGCCGAACCTCAAAATCTTTCGTCCCGATGGCTCGCTCGATGAGAACCTTCCGTTTCTCTATCCAGAATCCTGAGCGAGCGATTACTCTACCGTAACAAGCATTCGCTCTCGCGGTCGGATCTGTAACGAGCGCGCAACCGACACAAAGATACGATTCGGTTTTTTCGATCTCGGAGCTGGCATGCCGAATGCAGGCGTCTTGCAACGTTTGGGTTGGAGTGCGGTGCGCGTCGTCACCGCGGGTTACTGGGAGTACATCATGAACCGCGATACCAAAATCAAACAAAGACTTCAAAGGAGAACCAAGCTGTCGCTTGCGAGCTATGTGGGCCCGCGGCTGTGCTCGCGTCTGGCCACCACACCGCTCTTGCAGGCGGTCGCTAGGGCGCACCAATACATTCATGGCCTACTAGAACGTACGAGGCAGCCCGATGCCGACAGTCGGGAGGTGTGTTTTATTGAGTTGGCGCACGCGCTGCGGACCTACGCCGCATGTCAGGAAGCAAGCCTTTATCGTAGCGCCGACGCCCGTCCCGAACTCGCCGATCTCATCGACGAGGCGCGCCAGGGACAGCGTTACGTCGTGCGGTACTTACGCGAGGTCGAAAGAAAGCGTCCGGATGAACTGCTTTGGGAGGTTGCGTTCGCCAGGGTCGATGAGGCGGCCTGCAACCTGCTGCACTTTGAAATCGACAGTGTCTTGCCGCGCGCACTCGACGTGCTCGACCAAGACCGCCTCGATCGCATCGTTGAGCGTTTCGTTCTTCGAAGTGCAGCGCAGCGCTATGGACACTCCGACTGAGGAAATCTGTCGTGATGGGGCAAGACTCCACACCGCATCGGCGCCAGAAGTTGCAGGGTTGTTGAGGTTTTCGGGACGGCACAGCGATTGCTTTGTTTTAGCGCGAACGAAAGGTCCCCTATGCTGAACCTCCACAAACTCACTCGATCCGCGGCCGCGGCCGCGTTGCTTTTCACGCTCACTGCATGCGACTCCGATGAAAGCGAGCCGGATGAGCTCGACGATGTCGTTGAATCTGACACTGTTGTCGAGGCCGATGAGGTTATGGGGTCGCTGACCGGGACCCTTGAGCCAGGTGCGCCGGGTGCGCCGCATGTGGACCCGACGGTCGCGGAGCCCGTCGAACCCATGCCACCCGAAGCGCTGGACGAAGGGGTAGAGGAGAGCGCGCTCGAGGCGCGCCAAGAGGACGGCAACGATCCTTTCGATACGACGCCGGACACCATCGACCGTGCGCGCAGTCGCGCGCAGCCGTTGAACTAGGTGAGGTGTTTTGCGTCGTCCAAAACAGTGCGCGCTTGTCATGCGGAAGTGGCCCGGTGCAGGCCACGAGCAGTATCGCATATCAACACTCGTAAGGTGGTTTGAATCGATGGGCCACCGACGTCGATAGCGCGCTTCTGACGCTGCGTTGCCCCCGGGTAGGAGAGACCTAGTGCCTTCTGGTCCTCCGCCCGGGGGCTGGACGGCGGATGCGAGCAAGGCGAAACGGGGCATGACCCGCAAGCTGATATACGTCGAGTCGTTGTGGTTATCGCGCTCGGAATGGTCCCGACAGAAAGCTACGGAGACCGGCAACGTCCTCCGGGTGGGGGAGATCATTGTTCATGTGCCAGGGTTTTTGCGCGACCGCTGTCTGCGACCCGAAGAGCAGGCGATAATCGTCCGCGATAATCTCGTAGGTGCCCCAGGTGTAGGACGAGCCAAGTCGACTATCGCCGGTGAGGTTTCGTGCATCGAGGTATGCGTCCCACGACCCGGCCTGGGATTTGCCGCGCCAATAGGTAGCCCAAGCGTGGCCGTACTCATGGGCAAGTACTTGGTCCGGGTAGAAAGTGAAGGTGTCGCGATCGACGCCCTTGAGGTAAATGATAGCACTGTAGTTGAACCGATCGCCGCTGCCGGAGAACCCGGCGGCGGTCTGTGAGTTGTAGGTGTCCTGGACTTTGACGGTGAGGTTCGGCCCAATCACATCGAGATCGAGTGCGCTATCGACGAGCAGTTGATAGATCTGCCGGATCGTCCAGTTGCCCGTGGTATTGACGTCAATGGTGACGCCTTCGGGAGCGACCCAAGTGCCCTGGGTGTCGGGCGCGGTCGTCGACGAGCAAGTGCCGCAGTCGGCCGCGCAGCTATTGCAGTCCTCGGAGCTGTCGCAGGTGTTATCGCCGCAGCTTGGCTCTGGTGTAGGTTCGGGCTCGGGCTCCGGCTCGGGCTCCGGCTCCGGGCATGCGCCGCAGTCGGCTGCGCAGGTGGAGCAGTCTTCAGCGTTGTCGCAGGTGTTATCGCCGCAGCTTGGCTCTGGTGTAGGTTCGGGCTCGGGCTCGGGCTCGGGTGCAGTCGCGTCGATCACGACGAAGCTACCGGTTGCCACGTGGCTTGCTTTTCGGCCGTTAACGATCTGAAAGCCATCCACGATGTAATCGCCGGCGCTGTCAGCGAGCCGCTCGAACGATAGACAGCCATTGGCGTCTGTGGCTAAGGAAAGGAAGAGATCTTCTTGCGCCCCGCGAATCTGGATGTCGGTCAGCGTCGCAGGTTCAAGCCCGCAGCCGCTAACCGTATATTCATCCACAAATGCTACCGCCGGGTTCGGTGTGACGCTCAAAGCCGCAAGAGCGGCGTTCTTTCCCCCCTTGGCGTACAGTTCGTCATTGGCCAGCGGGTCATCGACCAGCTGCCCTGTGCAACCCATAAGAGCGGTGCCGCCCATACACAGTCCCGTTAGATAAATCGTTGCCCGCACCGTCTTGAGCCACCACATACCCCGGTCATCATGCAACCCACGTTCCAGGGTCGTTTTGCTGTAATCATTGAGGAACTCTAGCGTCTTGCTGACAATCTAGTGTTCCTTGTGGAACGCCGCGTGCGCTGTCCCTCCAATACCCTAATGATCGGTGGACTAGGGTGTGATGCCGAGTTGGTAGGTTCCCGAAAGCGTCGCCGCACCGTAGCGGGCGCACTCTTCGTCGCTGCCTTGGCAGGTGAACTCGCTGAGTTCGACGGAAAACTTGCCGTCGGCGATAACCTGCTCGCCTTGCATCTGCCAGTCGGTGATCTCGATTTGGGCGTCTGAGTCGCGATAGCGCCAATAACTGCCGCTGCCGACCAAGTCACCCGCGACGCTGA
>CAZAQV010000019.1:0-60109 GCA_964487255.1 uncultured Polyangiales bacterium
CAGAGCTCCACCTTACACCACCTGCTCTCTGGTCCGAACAATGGGGTCCACCTAAAAAATGAAATCAGATCCACCCACCATGAAGTGAAAAGAGCACCACTTCCACCACGCCTTGGCTGGCTCTTGCCCGTTGAAAGCAAGCCCGCTCCGCCGAAGCCTCGGCGAAGGCGAGCACCCCCCACATGATTCACCCAGCCCATTCAATGCTTCAAAGCGGAGCAGACGCAAGTCTGTGGAGCTGAAGCGTTGCTGGGATGCAACCCATCCACGATGTGGATGCTAGTTGACATGTGACCTTCAGCTTAGGCTGTCTTCCTTGCTCTTCCGCTAACGCTCGATTCGAAGACGTCGTGCAAGTAGCACAACGCTTCTCGGTCTCCCTCGCGTCATCGCGGGCTTCCCAAGCGCTCCGCGAATAGGCTGCCCGCCACGCTCGGCACCCCCGACATGATTCGAACATGTGACCTTCGGCTTAGGAAAGCGAAAAGGGGCGCTGACGCCAACCACACAAACATCAACAAAACCAACTAAAACACTACAAACATAGTCGGTTCCCCGCGTGCCGCATCTCGATCGACGTCACGCCAAATCCCCCCATCACCCAACCCTTGGTCAACCACAGGTCAACGAGAGTCGCCGTATTGCTTCCAACGAATCGGGTCGGCTATGGAGACGTAGCCTGTTGTTCCATCGTGCTTGATCTTCACGCACATCGACTCCTTGCCATAGTAGTCGCCGTAGGCAGGTATCCGGGTGCCCTTCTGGACTACCGCGTAAATGTTGGATCCGGACGGTTCGTGCCAGTGGTAGAGGCAGGGCTCCAGGTCTCGGTAGAGGTGCGCCTTCTCGCCGGTCACAGTCACTGTGCCGTCTTGACATCCAAGAACGAACAAGGCGCAGGCAGCGAAGCACAACAAGGATCTCATGATTGTCCGAGTGCGGCTGAGACATAACGAGGAAGCGCAGATTGGTCTGCGAGTTCCGACCACTCACCCTTGGGCACCTGGTGGAACTCTAAAGCATCCTCCTTGGCCATTTCGAGGTCGTCCTGCATGTAGTCTGCTGTGCAAGAGCCCGCCTCGAAAACGTAGAGAAAGAAGCCGACTCCTTCGCTGTGTTCGATTAGGCAAAAGCATCTATTCGGTATCTCGGCAGTCCATCTTCTCATGTGCCATGTCCTCTCAGTGCTCGTCCCATGAGTAGAACTCTCCGTAGGCAAACCCGACAGCTTCGGCCGTCGCGGCCAGCTCGTCGTATTCTTGCTGCACATCATCGTCCCACTCGAAGGCAGCGTGAAGGCCAGTGTGATCAATAGATCGCAGCTCGTAGTGGTCTTGCGCCAACTTGCTGCGGAGATTCGACTCTGCATCTGCTTTAGACTTCGCTTTGACGAATACAGCGACAAACCCGCCATGCCCGGCCCCGGTTTCTCGCATTTCTGAACCCGGTAGCGCGCCAACCTCGATCTCGAAGAAGTAGATGTCACTCATCCAGTTGTGTTCCCAACTCTTGGAGTCCTTGCATGATGGGTTGGCCTGCGCCGATGAGATAGTCGTGGTGGTTTTCGCACAAGAGCCAGGCGTAGTCTTCGGGCACGAGGTAGTACTCGAACCCGTAGCACTCGCCGATGATCGCGCTGACGACGCGGGCGCTCGCCTCGTAGACCGGATAGAACGGGAGCGAGCTATCCTCTGCAACGAAGAAAAGAGGGGCGTCCGCGTCGGGTACGAGTTCCGGGAGCCGCTTGAATCCCATCTGATCGGCACAGCGGATCGAGACGGAATCGAGCTTGAAGTGCTCCCACCACCACTTCGAGTCTGGGACCGAGAGGAAGCTCTCAGCGATTCGATTCCGCACCCCTGAAGCCTTGGCGTCGTCCAGCAGCGCGCAATCCTTCTCTGAAAGACCGAGCGTCTCGATAGCACTCGCTATCTCATCAAGAATGGTCTCCGCGTCCGCCACACCTGATTGTACCGACGCGCTGCGATTCTGAGTAGCCCAGCGGGTTTCCCGAGGAACCCGGGTTCGATAGAATGGGTTTGGAGTGAAGAGGATCTACCGAGGCGGCATGACGATTCGGAATCTCGTGCACATGAACCTGCGCGACATCCCACGGTTCAGGAGCGAGAAAGATGATCCCGATCTGCGAGAGGAGTTCGCGGAGCTGCCCGACTTTGTGCTCGGCGTGTATGAGAATCCGGAAGGCGAGTCGCCCAACCGCATCATCGTCGGCGAGGAGCAACTATTCTGCATCGACGATCAGGAGACTCGCCCGTTCCTCTATTGCAACATCACGGAACTTGAGTTTCCAGACAAGGGAACAACGAGCACCCTCACTATCCGGCTCCGCGACGGGCGAGAAGTCAGCTTGCCTGTTCTCGGTAAGGACGGCCGATCGGAAGACGTGTATTGCTTCGGAACTTTCCTTCGGCGTGCCGTCGAAGAGAACGCGTCCGGTCCGATCGTGCACATCCTCGGCTGGAAACAAGGCGTCGAGGTGTTGCCCATCTCGTTCGCGAAGGCGCTCCAGGCCGCGCTTCGACTCGACCTGTATGACGCCAAGCGGTACCTCGACTCTTTCGCCGAGAACGGAGAGCTAACCCTTCAACTAGGGAGCGAAGAAGACGTAGCCAAACTAGACGACGCGATAGCCGAACTCGGCGGGAAGATCGAGCTGGCCAGCAAGTCAAGCAGCTAGCTCGCGATTGGTTTTCGGAAGCCTAGGACTTCGTTGCCTGCTCGCTGCAGCGCTGCAAGGAACGCGAATGAAACATCGTCCCCTTCAAAGTCTGTGCGGTCTGTTCTCGTCCAACAATGGAATCGGAACATCGGAATCGGATTTAGGTCATCCAAGCGAATTATGAGTGGCGCGAAGAGTGCGACGGTTGTCGGTCTGTTCGAGTTCTGGATCCGAGTAGGCACAGCTCGCTCAATCTCTCCTTGCTGACACATTGACCAGTCCGTCAAGATTTCATCGGCCGTTGCGTGCGCGCGGTCGGTAGTAGAGAACTGTCTGCGGATCACGTTCCAGAGCACATCGTCTTGCTCCAAGAGTTCAGTTGCGTTCACGCAGACAATGTTGAAATCCGCAGTTTGGCCGTTGCACTGGTCCAAGCCCTTCTTGATAGCGGCCGTGAGCGACTTGCTTGATTGGCAGAGCTTCAGGGCAATAGCCCCACGTTGCCCGCCGAACATTGCTTGAATGTCAGGCTCTTCAAACTGCCACTCATCGCAGAACTGACTGATAAGACCCGCGACAACGACCTCCCAAGTTCGATCTCGCTGCTGGGACGGAGGACATGGAGCGAATACATTAGGCACACCCCGTAGAAGATCCTTTAGCCGCGGGCTCACACTCGCGGGATTCTTCGTCAGCGCCGTCGCAATGGCGCACATGGTCGCATCGAATCCGAGAGGCTCGCGAATCTCCTCACCGATTTTCTCCCGAGGAACTCTCACAGTCTGAGGCAGCTCCAATAGCTTCTGCCGGTAGTGCTCTACAGCCCGTCTTCCCTTGGCTAGCCCTGACTCGGTATGCACCTTTAGACCGTTAGCTCCGATCTGCTGGAACACGAAATCGAGTCCCTCCCCAAAAGTCTCTGGGGGATGAAAGCGAAGCCGTGGTTCATCGGGTTCCTCGGTCACTTCTGCCCGCGCGCGTTCGAGGTCATGGCCCGCCTGCGGTTCGAATCGCGGATCGAGTCTCGTCCCGCCTGGGACCTTGGCCCGGTGCTGAGGCCGCCGTGCATTCGGCAGCGGCCGTTGCGGGGTGCGTTCTTATCGCGGTCCCAGACGACGCGGGCTTGGCAGGGTTTGCCGGTCGAGCGGCAGTGCGCGTTGCATCGGGGACGGTCGCGCTTTCGTGGCGCCCATGTCGAGCGGTAGGGCTCGGGAGCTTTCCTTGATTGCGTCGCGACGGCGCGCTCGATCATCTCATCGACTTCTGCACTTGAAGGTTTACTCATCGACTCCAGACTCCATGACGCCCACTCTGCACGCGCGAGTGTCTATCTTGAAGTATCGCGACCCGATCGGCCAGACCCCAAGACGCCCCGGCACGCATGCGCGCGAGTCAGTCTCAATAATCCGATCAGTGCTCGTGCTGATCGATCACGCTCTCGGTAGCGATGAACCCACCAAGGAAGTCCGTATTGGGCCATGGTGGGGTCTCCTTCTTCCCAGACCACGTGAGGTGGACCAACGCGAAACCTTCATCGTTCTTAAGACGCGCGAGCACATCGTCGCATCCGTTGCAGCGACCAACGATGGCCTCGATGCGTCCATGGAGCGGATGCGCTGCATCGAGCTCCTTCAGGCATTCAGAGTGAAGCGAACTGGCGGTATCTGCATCGGGAGTAACCCAGAGCGGGTTCGCGAAATCCATCGTGTCAGTCTAGCGAAGCGCCGGGCCCCGGGCCAAACTAGTCAACGTGTGGTCAACGGGCGGGTGCCGCACCCGCTCAGACCCCTAGGTTGCAAGGTGATCCGGCTCAGAGTCCCCCGGCTGGATAGGCCGGAGCCGCATGGAACTCGGGTGTGAGCACGCCGGAACGCGTGACAGAAATGACAATATCGCAACCGGACGCTTCGGAATCCGAGTCCGGCAAACCCAGACCCCATGACGCTTGAGCACACGTGCGCGCGACTGGGTCCGAATACTCCAGAAACTCATGGCCCAGAGTCCATGTCACTGGAGCGCGTGCGCGCGAGAGTCCGGATAGACTCTGACCGCCCGAAGTCCATGATGCTGGTGCGCGTCCGCGCGAGGCTCCAGTTTGACCGCGTCGCTGCCGATGGCAGATCCTCAAAGCCCATGACGCCCGTGCACGCATGCGCGATGCACTGCAGAAAATGCGAGAAGAGATCTTGCGGCGGCCAAGCTGTCCGCATCGTGCTAGCGAGCAAGATGGACGATGCGCGGATTGCCGAGATCGACGCAAAGCTGGATGGTTGGGTGCAGATACTCCGCTACCGTGAACAACTGAATGCGCGTCAGCAGGAGTGGGAAACCTACCTGGCTGAGCAGCTGAGTCTATGTCACGGGTTCACGGTGACGCCTGACACAACGTGGGGAGATATTATCGACCAAGCCGAAGAGAAGGGCCTAGAGGGCGACGCCCTGAACTACCCAATGGAGGATTCTCAACCCGAGTACGCCGCCGCTTGGCGAGCGGTTTCTGCGCAAGCAAAGCTCGTGGAGAATCGTAAAGAGCGCGAGGTGTTCTACGCTGCGATTGAATCTGCCGCGAAGAAACTGTCTGATACCAAACAGCGACGACTCATTTCACTCATGGGTGACGAACTCGCTTGGCTTGAACCGCCCTTCACTACAGAGTTCTACGAAGCTCACGAAGCCCTGCAGGAGTATCTCCCGAAAAAGGGAACTATTCCGACCTCAGGTGAACGTTTTCACAGCCTAGAAGTCCAGATTGGGATGTTGCGTTATCGACTCGGGCTTCTGGATCTTTATCGAGAACGTGTGGGTCTTAAGCCGTTGGACCGAAACCGCGAAGAGGCGACCTTCAAGAATCTCAGTGAGGCTTTCAAGCACCCAGACGTGAAGACGATGCGTGCGGGAAAGAGGATTCCAGAAAAAACGTCGTTTGGACTCTCGCCACAAGCCGAAGTCATCCTGTCGGTTGCGCTTGGAATGCGTGACGAACTTCGTTGGCTCCACGATCAGATAACTGAAGGCCGCAAGCTGTGGAGAAAACAATTCGGCCATGGAAAACCGGGAAGCTTCATCCGGCCAACGATCAGCGAGCTACTGTCTGCGGACTAACGCCTGCGGCGAATTCACTCCACAGACAGGCCCAGGCTCATGACTGTCTGAAAATCAAGCGAATCTGGCCTTAGCATCGCTGGGTGATCGTATCAGGAGAATCCACAGTTTGCGTGCCGGTGGGCTACCTCGGAAGGGCAGGTCTCGATGGGAGTGATGCTCTCATTGCCAGTTGCTTGGCGGCTCTGATTCATGAAGGGGAGAGCAACCCCGGCATCGCCCGCTTGGCGTCCATGTGCCTCACCTCGAAGCGCACTGTGCGCCGGAGGCTTCGCGCGCTGGAGCGGCGGGGCATGCTCAGAGTGCTGCGACAACCACTACCTCGGGCCAACTCCTACGAGTTCGTCGGAGCGCTACGCCAGCTTGGCGTCCAGAAAGAGTTCGGCCCCGATGAGTGACGCAATCGCTCAAAGGGGCCTGTTGACAGATCGCCAAATCATTTTCCCAAAAGGAACATCAACACATGAAATCTAGACCGAAAACCAACACACGACAACCGAACCAAGGTGTCCCTATCCGCGACTGGAAAGAGTCGCCGGACGACCCGCAACGAATGCTGGATGCGGTGTGGACGCTGCATCGCAAGCGGACCATCGAGCTCTATCTGCAGCGCGGACACGCAGCGGTGAAAACTCCAAAAAGTCGGTTCTATCTGCGCTCACGCGAGGGCTATGACTGGCTCGCAACTGTCTCGAAGCATTTCTTCGATGAGCCGCCCTTCGTTGGCGAGTCGTGTCGCGTCATCGACGCACTTGAGATGATGCTCTTCTTCCAGGGGGTCGCATGATTTCCGACCACGTCCGTAGGCACGAGCTCATTGACCTGCTCAAGAGCCGCGGGGTCGTGCGCGAGGTTCGACGCAAGCCTGAGCTTCTGATTCGCATCGGTAGCGAAGAGCACGACATCGAGTCCGAGCAAGCGCGAGAGCACATCAAGGCACTGCTCACGCAGATCAACGGAGAGGTTCCGGACTACGGGCCGGAAGCCGAAGAGATCCTCTCGATACTGAGGGGTGACTAGCGATGCGGAGCCCGGAACCTAAGCCAATCTCGACCGAGGGCTGCGCATGGCCCTTCCCCCTGGATACGCTGCCAAGCGACATCTCAGGGCCTGTGAGGGCGGTTGCGGCAGCAATGGAGACGGACCCCGCGGGGGCGGCATCGGTGGCACTTGGCGTGCTATCGGCCGTCACTGCGGGGCGGCTCCGCGTGCGTGTCCACGAAGGCTGGAGCGAGCCCTGCAACCTCTACATCGTGACGGTGCTTCCGTCGGGTGACGGCAAGTCGCCAACGTTCTCGAAGATGACCGCGCCCGTTCGAAAGCTGGAGCGGGAACTCATCGAAGAAGCGAAGCCCCTTGCTGCCGAGCGCAGCGCCGAACGCGATGTCCTCGAAGAACGCATCAAGACTGCGAAGCGCAAGGCGAGCAAAGCCGACGGCATCGAAGAGACCGAGACGGCCATCGCTGAACTCGCCGATCTCACAGCCAGGCTCGACGCACTACCACCGATTGCGCATCCTCGGCTGCTTGCCAACGATGCGACGCCCGAAGCGCTCGCCAAGCTCGCCGCGGAAAACAACGGGACCATCGCAGTTGTCTCGCCAGAGACGCCACTCTTCGGCACCGTGGGCGGCACGCGCTACTCCGGTGCGCCTAACTTCGAGTTCCTGCTGAGCGCGCACTCGGGGGAAGGCTTCACGGTGGACCGCATCAACCGGCCGGCCGAGCACATCGAGGCGGCTCATTTGACGCTGTGTCTAGCGATTCAGCCCATCGTGATCCAGGAAGCCAAGCGGGTTCGAGAGCTCGAAGAGCGCGGACTGCTCGCACGCATGCTCTTCGTGTGGCCGGTTTCGCGCGTGGGCTATCGAAGCCGCAAGCTGGTTTCGTTGCCCCCGGCAGAGCTAGAACGCTGGGAGAGGCTCGTGCGTGGCCTCTTCGCAGAGCTTCGAGCTGAACAACGGGAAGTTCCGCTAACCGATGCGGCGCGGCAGCGGTTCGAGCAGTGGCGCGGCACCATCGAAGCTGAGCGACGGGCAGGCGGAAAGCTGGAGCACTTCGCGGCGTGGGGCGGGAAGCTCGACAGCCAAGTCCTTCGCCTCGCTGCACTGCTTGCGGTCTGTCGGGGCGAGCACGAAGTAGGCTGCGAACGGCTCGAACAAGCGATCCAACTGGGCGCATACTTTTTGGCGAACGTGCGCGCGCTCTACCGCGACCTGGCGTTGAGTGACTTCGAGCGCAAGGTGCAAAGCCTCAAGCGAAGAATTGCGGAGCAGCGCTGGGAGCATTGCAGCAAGCGAGACCTTCAACGGGCAGCGCGTGTGGACGCTGACGCTTGCAGGCGCCTGATTCGACGGCTCGAAGAGGAACACTGGATCGCGCGACAGGAACGAACATCACACGGCGGCGGCCCTGGCAGAAAGCCAAGCGATGCATATCGCATCAATCCACGCGTTCACGAGCTCTATGGCCGTGACACAAATGACAGAAGGCATTCTGTCGAAAGCGTCACGCGAAACGAGGGCAAATGATGGGCGGCGGATCACATCGAGGCGAGCCGTGGAGCCAGTCGAGCCGCGGCGGCATTCGTTGGCTTACCTACGCACAAGCCTCCGAATACACCGGGCTTTCGGTACGAACGCTGCGAAACCTGGTTTCGGGAAACCAGATCCCAGTCTACGGACCACCTCGTTCCCGACGCTTCAAGGCTTCGATGCTAGATTACTGGCTGACAGATCGAGATGCGGCCATGCGGAAGTTCCGGCTCGAAAGGAGCTAGAAACATGACCGTACGCAGACTGAAAAAGTCATGGCAGTACGACTTCAGAATCCCAGGAAACCCGAAGCGCCATCGCATGGCAGGGTTTCGCACGAAAGCCGAGGCGATAGCAGCCGAGCGGCGAGCACGGGAAGAAGTCATCAACGGGCATCGGAGGATTCGATTCATCGATGCATATCAAGAGTACCTGAAGGCGACGCGGCTTCAGGATCGCACTCGGGACACGTACGACGAAATGTGGCCCACCATCGAACCCGCGTTGGGGCACCTCTACATCGAAGAGGTGACGACATCGGAGCTAGACAGCTTCAAGCAGTCGCTACCGGCTCGCTTGGGCGCAAGGTCCGTCAACAAACGGCTGGCGCTGGTGAGCGCTGTGCTTCGCTTCATGTGGAAGCGGCAGAAGTTGGCCTCTCTCCCCTACATCCCGAAGGAGAAAGAGACCCGAAAACCGATCGAGTGGTACACCTTAGAAGAACGAGACGCCTTCTTGGCGGGGATCTACGAGCAGTTCCCTCAATGGTTCCTCTTCTTCTATGCCACGATGCGCCTCGGTTTGCGAGCGGGCGAAGTCTACGCGCTCTCGCGAAGTCGAACGCGCACCGACGCGAAACCCGCGAGCATCCTCATCGACAGAGCCGTGCAGCAAGGCCGGACGAATCGGCCCGCGATGCTCAAGAATCGAAAGAACCACGAAGCCTATATGGTGGAAATCACCCAAGACATCGTGGACGCCATCGAGTGGCATATTGCGATGGGCTACTCGGGAGACGAGTTCTATTTCAGCAAGGATGGAACGTTCCCGACCTTCATCGACAGCCACAACCGGCCCCGCGTGACGGTGCAAAAGAGGCTTGGCCTTCGGCTGCTCAGTCACCATCGGCTCGGTCGTCATTCCGTGGGAAGCCAAGCGGCGGAACTCGGGCACACGATCAAGGCCATTCAAGCCCAACTGGGCCAGCGTTCTTCGCAAAGTGCGGAGCGCTACATCCACACGAGCAACCGCTCAAAGCTCCGTTTGATCGAGGGCTTGGCGCCTTCCGCGCCACCTCATGTCAACCACAGGTCAACGAGCAACGAAGGAGGTTCAACCCGGTCGGCGTGATGAGCCGCCAGGCGAAGAACTGAAGTCAGACGGAGAACCAAACGATTGCTGCTACTTGCAGCGATTCGTTTGTTGTTCGGAGTACCGGCACCCCCGACACGATTTGAACGTGTGACCTTCGGCTTAGGAAGCCGCTGCTCTATCCAGCTGAGCTACGGGGGCAAGTGGTTGATATTTCATACGATGTTGCCCTTTCTTTGTCATGTCATTTTTCGGGTTGGGAGAGGTTTTCCTTCATTGATTACGCTACGCATGCCGCCATGGTGATCGCGGCACGGGCGCAGCGCTCGGGCCTCGTGAAGCACGCGTGGTTTCGGTAGATTGGGCGACATGAAAAAGCTCACCGTTTCACTGTTGTTTTCTATCGGGTTCGTCGCTTGCGACGACGGCTCCAGCGCCGGCGACAGCTACTGGCTACAAGCGTGCGCGGAGGGAAGCACGTGCGGCGACAATGGCGTATGCGTGTGCGGCGTGTGCACCCGCATCTGCAGTTCGGACGAACAGTGCGCCGGCGTTGGCCAACTGGACTCGTGCACGCACGATGCAAACGGGGCCATGGACGCCCTGTGCACGTCCGTCACCAAGCCGGTCTCGGGCGGTTTCTGTCTTCCCGACTGTACGATCGATGACGAGTGCATGTCCTTTGGCGCCAGTTTCAGTTGCGTCGATGGCCATTGTGTCGGCGCCATCTGCTCGTCCGCGGAGGTTCAGTGCACCGGCAGCACGATAAAGGTCTGCGAAACGGCGCCGAGTGGTTGCGAAGTCTGTGAATGCAGACCGGAGGGCAGCTTGCAGTACTACGAAACCTGTGGCGACCCGGTATGCGGAGGTCATCGAACGAGCGAGGTTCCAACGTGTACAAGCGAGACGGTCGGCGCGGCGTGCAGCACATCAGGCGTGCAATGCGACCCCGTCAACGATTGCAATAGCTACATTATCTGCGCGGACAGCGACCCAAAGAGCCAGCCCGGCGGCTGCCCGATCTCGCGCCGTGCGTATAAAGAAGACATTCACTATCTGAGCGAAGCGGAACTCGCACAAGCCAAAGAGGCGCTGTTGGCCATTCCGTTGGCGACGTACAAGTATCGCGACGCCAAAGATAAGCGCAGCAACCTGGGCTTTATCATCGAGGACGTCGAGCCGAGTGCAGCAGTAAACTCCGGTCGCAACCAGGTTGACCTCTACGGCTACCTGTCGATGGCGGTGGCGACGCTCAAGCTTCAAGAAGAGCGGATACGCGCACTTGAGGCGCGAATCGAGTCAACCGAGGGAGCATCCCCACCACTGTGCAAGTCTCAATCCTACCCCGGCTCCCATTGAGACTCTGTTCAGGTTGGTTAGCGGCTGTTGTGGGCGGGGCGGCGTGCGTTTCCGCCGATGAGACCGATATCGATGGCAGCGCCCACCCCGACGAGCACCCAGCCTAGCGCGGACACCTCACCCGCAGGCGCAAGCGAGTTGTGCGCGTACGCAAAGGCGAGTGACGTCGTCGGCAAAAAGAAAAAGCCGAGCACCGCCCAATACCATGGCGAAATCGCCGCACTTAGATAGCCAGGTGCAAACAACCACACGAGAAACATGGCAAGGCGAGGAAAAAAGAGCGCCAGACATCCAACGAGGCACATGCCGCTACCCTAGCGAGCATCGAAGCACTTCGCTAGGAGCTTTGTCTCTAATAGCCGAACACTGCGCGGTAACCCGCTTCGTCCACTGCTGGCCTCCATGTACCGAGGAGACCGAAAGAGTCTACGTGGGAGACACCGTACCGTGCATGTCCGGAGTGTCGGGAAGCTTGATCTTCTCCCCCGTAAGTCTGGCCTTTGCGTACTCCCAGGCAAAGCGCACCATCGATCCACCGCGCACGTCCCAGTACTCCGCGCGGCGCGGCATGACCGTCACCGTGACGACACCCTCATCCGGTCCTTTCGGAAACCACACGCTCAGCCCGGAATTCCAAACACTGCGAACGCGCTCCGCACTCGTCTCAATGACTGCAAGCCCGTTGATGAACGCGTAGTGCCCCGTTTCGAGAATAGACACGCCGACATTGTCGTCTTCACGGATTGTCTTGAGCCACGACGCGTCCGGACTGGTCAAGAAGGTGATTTCTCCATCTTCGCCGACGCCGGCGATATGCATCGGACGGCCCTCGATACCGCTCGACTTGCTGCACGTTGTGAGCATGGCCGTGTTGGCACTCTGCAGAATCTGCTTGAGCATGTTGATTTCTTTTGTGCTGTTCATGGGAGGTTGATCTGCAAGTGGTGTACCGACTTGGACGCTCACGAAAAACCAACGGCTACGGGGTCCGCAGTCGCGTGCTCGCGCGCACGTTGAGGCGAAGTGCCACATACCCATTACGTCGCACTCCGCCCCTCGCGCACATCGTTCAGTCGTTCATCACGAACGTCACTTTCATGTTCACACGATAGGCCAAGCGACCGTCATCGCCGACGCTGAGCTGTTGTTCCTTGATCCACGCACCTTTAACCCCGTCGAGCGACTTTCTTGCACGGTCAATTCCCGTCCGGATCGCCGCTTCGAAGCTCTCCGCTGATTCAGACGTCAGTTCCACTACTTTTGCTACACTATTCATATTCCTTCTCCTTGATTGGAGCCGAGGTTGAACGCAAAAGGCATGCCGACCCACGCTCCCTGCAGCGGCTGCGCATTGGCGCTATTTATGCATGACCTATCGGGACATGAGAGCGGTTTGGCGATGAGCTTCGCAATGCGTAGGCTACGGGTCAGTATTCGGTGCTAGGTTTAACCGTGAGCCATCCATGAAAGAGTTTGTTGAGCATTTGATGGCCTACCTCGAAGCCGCCGAAGGCGTCGGTGCCTATCTCGCGCTCGCCGCCTCCGCAGCCCTTGAGGCAGTCTTTCCGCCTTTTCCGGGCGACCTCGTCAGTCTGTTCGGCGCGTTCTTGGCTTTCAAGTCGACCTTCAATCCAGTCGCCGTGTTTGTTGCCACAAGCCTCGGCTCGCTCGCAGGCTGCATGGTGGTCTACGAATTTGGACGTTGGACCGGCAGAAAACGAAGCAAGTGGCCGCGTTTTTTACGCAAACGAGGGATGGAACGCGCGGTCGATCGCGTGCTCGATCTATTCGAGCGGCGCGGTCTTGCACTGCTCGCCATCAACCGTTTCTGGCCCGCGCTGCGGGTCACGTTCTTCTTGGCAGCAGGCATGGCAGGGCTGTCGCGCACTTCGGTGATCGTCTACGGGGGCATTTCATCTTGCGCCTGGCACGGTGTGATTCTCTTTCTCGGCTACGTAGCTGGCGAAAACTTCGATGCGCTCATCGCGATACTCGATCGCTACACCACACTGGCGATCATCATCGGGACCAGCGTGATCCTGCTTTACGTGGCGTACCGCTTCTACCGAAGGCTCCGCGATCGGCGTCGCCCCCCCGAAGCGAGCGACCCCGTCGATGTCCGTGGCGAGACGCCCCAGAGCGCGGCATCGTGCCTCATGGAAAAAGGGAACACGGCACGCTAAAACGAACTATGTCGAATCGAAATCCGGCGGATGATTCCGCGCTGCCTGAGCACCCCAAGCAAAGTCTCGAATCGGCGCAAGCTCTCGCCGCTCGCCTTCGAGAACGATGGCCAAAATGGGCGCAAACAACGGTCGCGCAACGCACAGAAAAGCTTCGCGCCCTCGCGACCGAACTTCGCAAGCGCAAGCCCGAACTCGCACAACGCATGGCCAAAGAGATGGGAAAGCCCGTCCGCGAAGGCGGAGGCGAAGTCGAAAAGTGCGCGTGGGTCTGCGAGTACTACGCCGAACACGCACAAGAATTCTTGTCGCCTACTTCTATTGAAACAGATGCGGCGCGCTCGTATATACTCTACCAGCCCCTGGGCGTGGTGCTCGCCATCATGCCGTGGAACTTTCCGTTTTGGCAGCTCTTTCGCTTCGCCGCGCCAGCGTTTGCTGCGGGCAACACGTGCGTGCTCAAACATGCCTCCAATGTCCAGGGCTGCGCGAAAGCGATCGAGAAGTTGGTTCAAGAAGCCACGGGACGTAGCGACTTGCTGGTCAACGTCACGCTCGACAATGACAACACACTGGCATTGATCGACCACCCGTCGATCGCCGCGGTCACGTTCACCGGCAGCACGCGCGCGGGAAAAGCCATCGCCAAGTCGGCGGGCGCGGCGCTCAAAAAGTCCGTCCTCGAACTCGGCGGCTCCGACCCGTACGTGGTGCTCGACGACGCCCACCTCGAGGCCGCTGCGACCGCGTGCGTCAACGGACGCATGATCAATACGGGGCAAAGCTGCATCGCGGCCAAAAGGCTCATCGTCACGTCAAAGAATATCGAGTCCTTCACGAAACTGGTGATCGAAAAGATGCACGCCAAAGTGGTGGGGAATCCTCTGGACGAAACCACGGAAGTCGGTCCGATGGCGCGCACCGACCTACGCGACGAGCTCCACGAACAGGTTCGCAAGAGCGTTGAGCAAGGCGCCACGCTCGTACTCGGCGGCGAGGTGCCGGACAAACCAGGCGCTTGGTACCCACCGACTGTCTTAACCGGCGTGGGTCCGGGCATGCCCGCTTATTACGAGGAGCTATTCGGTCCTGTCGCCTGCATCATCGAAGCCAAAGACGAGGCCGACGCCATACGCATCGCCAATGACACGAGCTTTGGTCTCGGATCGGCAGTGTTCTCACGAGATCTCGAGCGCGCAGAGAAGATCGCGGCGCAGATGGAGGCCGGAGCATGCTTTGTCAACGACTTCGTCCGCTCGGACCCGAGGCTCCCCTTCGGCGGAGTGAAGTGCTCAGGCTATGGCCGAGAACTTGCTTCGTTCGGCATGCACGAGTTCGTCAACATTAAAACCGTGTACGTAAAAGGAGCAACAGCATGAGCGACACGATGCTTGCGGATGTCAAAGGAATCTTCGACCGCGCGGCTAGGCACACGCGAGTTAAAAATGGGCTGCTCGAACAAATCTGGCACTGCAACAGCGTGTATAAAATGGCGTTTCCCGTCGAGCGCGACAATGGGGATATCTTCGTCGTCCATGCTTGGCGCGCAGAGCACAGTCATCACCGCGAGCCGACCAAGGGCGGCATCCGATACAGCGACAGTGTCAATACCAAGGAAGTCGAAGCGCTGGCCACGCTCATGACCTTCAAGTGCGCGCTGGTCGATGTTCCTTTTGGCGGTGCGAAGGGCGGCATTTGCCTAAACCCACGATCTTTTTCCGAGTGCGAACTCGAGAAGATCACGCGTCGCTACACCTTCGAGCTCGGAAAAAAGAAGATGATCGGGCCTGGGAATAGCGTTCCGGCTCCCGATATGGGCACCGGGGCCCGAGAGATGTCGTGGATTGCCGACACCTACGCGATGATGCATCCCGGGGAACTCGATGCGATGGGCTGCGTGACCGGCAAGCCGATCACCCAAGGTGGGATCGCCGGCCGGGACGAGGCCACCGGGCTGGGCGTCTTTTACGGCATACGCGAGGCCGTCGATGTCGCGGAGGACATGAAGTTGGTTGGACTCGAGCGCGGTCTCGAAGGCAAGACGGTCGTCCTCCAAGGGTTTGGCAAAGTCGGGCGCGCAGCTGCAAAGTTTTTAGCGAACGCCGGCGCCACGATCATCGCGATCGCCGAACACGACGGCGCCATCTACAACCCTGCAGGTCTCGATTTCATCCGAGTTTCTGAGCACTTCGAAGAGCACGATTCGATGACTGGATTTACCGAGGCGAAAAGCATCTCCGGCGAAGACGCGCTCGAACTTGATTGTGACATCCTGATTCCAGCAGCGATTTCGGGAGTCATCAACGAAAACAATGTCGGCCGCATTCGCGCGAAAATCATCGCCGAAGCGGCGAACGGCCCCACCACGAGCGAGGCCGCACGCGCCTTGTCGCGCACAAACAAACTCGTCCTTCCCGACATGTACCTCAACGCAGGGGGGGTCACCGTCTCCTACTTTGAGTGGATCAAGAACCTGGGGCACATCCGCCTCGGCCGTATCGAGGAACGTTTCGATGCAGGTGCGTTTCGACGCATCGTCGAAAAGATGGAACGCCTGACAGGCAAGACCATTTCAGACGACGAAAAACACCAGCTCACACAAGGCCCGACGGAAGCACAACTCGTGCGAAGTGGCCTAGAGGAGACGATGGTCTCCACGTACGCACGCCTAAAAGCGCGGCATGACCAATCCGACGGCGCACTCGACTTGCGCGGCGCCGCCATGGTCGAGGCGATCGAAAAGGTGGCCGACACCTATGGCAAACGCGGCATTTTTCCGTGAGGCGTTTGTTGTAACAAAACGACGATTGCTTCATACAAGGAACATGGCACGCGTCTACTGGACCGCCCTACTCGCCGCCTCTTTTGTCGCTTGCGGCGGAGAGGTCTCGACCCAGACTGACTCGGCACAGCCCGGCGACCCTGCACACAAGAGCTGGCGCGACATGAGCTTTGTTGAGCGTAAGGGCTACATGGCCAACGTGGTCTTGCCGCAAATGCAGTCTCTCTTCGAGGCCTACGATAGCGAACGCTACGCCGACTTTTCGTGCCAGACGTGCCACAGCCCGGACCCCGGCGCACACAGCTTCGAAATGCCCTCATCGCACCTGAGGGCGCTCTACCCCACCGACTCACCCGAACAGAAGACCATGGTCGAAGAGCAACGCGAAATGGTCACCTTCATGTACCAACAGGTTGTGCCGACCATGACTCGGCTCCTCGATGCCGAGCCGTGGTCCGATGAGACCAAGACCGGATTTGGTTGCTTCAACTGCCACACGCTCGCGCAGAGCGGGGCGGCTGCGCAAAAAGAGGTCAGCGGCGGACCAGATAGTATAGCACCGTGAAACTCGCCGTCAGCAGGACCCACAGAAAGATTGTCTTCCACTGCGAGTGGGCGGAATGAACATGGGCGTTTTGCGTTCGTATTTCGAGCGCTGCGATCTGGTCGTGCGCCTTTCGCATGGCGTCGACGTTGTCGGAGTTGGTGTCCGCGAGGAGCTGCTTAAGGCGTTTGAGCTCTTTTTTGAGCCTTCGATTGCGTATACGGAGCGGCCGCAGTTCCTTGAGCTCGCTTTCTGCAGCGTCAAGTCGCGCCCGTAGCGCTTCGTGTTCATCCCGAAAACTCATCGCTGCTACACCATTCTTAGCGCCTGGCGCCAAACAGGTCCACTTCCGGAGACAGAGGCTGCCTTCCCTCACGCCAGGGCACTTGTCTTTGTGCGCGCTTCCTGCTGTGCTTCGCGCGATGGCGAACCACGCCCGCCTGCGAGAGACCTGCGAGCGCATTTTGCGGCAAAACGACCGAGGTCGCTTCACGGTCCCATCGCCACGCCTCTACCCACACCAGTGGGCCTGGGACTCTGCCTTCGCAGCCATCGGCTGGTCGCACGTGCAGCCCGAGCGCGCGTGGGTAGAACTTGAGACCTTGCTGCACACGCAATGGGATGACGGCCGCATTCCACACATCTACTTTCACAGCCCGAGCCCAGACTACTTTCCAGGCCCAGACTTTTGGCAAGCCGGCCAAAGCTCTTCGATCACCCAGCCTCCCGTTTGGGCGTCCGCGCTTCGAATTGTCTACGAGCGGAAGCCATCGGTCGCCCGCACGTGCGAACTTCTCGGTCCGATCGCGGCGTCCCACGACTTCTTTCTCGGACATCGCGACCCGGAGTCTCGCGGTGCGATCGCCGTCGCACACCCGTGGGAGAGCGGCCTAGACAACGCACCGGTTTGGGACGCGCCGCTGTCGCTAGTCGACACCAAGAGCCCGCCACCGTTCAAGCGGCGGGACACGGCGCACGTCGACCCCTCGATGCGTCCGACGGACGAGCAATACAAGGGCTATCTTTGCCTGGTTAAGGCCATCAAAGAAAACGAGTTCGGGCTGGGCGACTTCGTGGTGTACGACCCGCTGATGACGGCGCTACTCCTCAAGGCCGAGCACGACTTGCAGTGGCTCTCGCGTGAAGTGGGCGTCGACTTGGGCTGCGAAGCTCGCATCGAGCGCTTGCGCGCAGGACTCGACACGCTTTGGAACCACGACAACCCCGGCTACGACTACATCGACGCACGCACAGAAGAAGTACAAGACTGCCAGGCCATCGGGCGACTACTGCCCCTGATTGTCGAGTCCAACCCGGTTCGACGTGAAGTCCTCAAACGCCGCGCCCTTGCTATGTGCCCCCCCCAAACAGGACTATTACCGTCCGTCTCGCCCGAGGACCCAAAGTTCGACGCGCGCCGCTATTGGCGCGGGCCCTGCTGGATCAATATCAGCTGGCTGATGAACGATGCACTCGACGACGCCCTGCGTGAACCCGCCCTCAAGGTGCTCGAAACGAGCGGCGTCTACGAATACTTCGACCCACTCGACGGCACACCATGCGGCGGCGAGGACTTTACCTGGTCGGCTGCTCTCGCGCTCGATTGGCTATCACGCTAGCGACAACACGAGTTGTCGCCTGGCGAATCCAGTGTGCGGGTTCGGCCATCGCCTGCGCCACACTGGTCAACTCGGTCAACGCGCAGATGGAGACCTCGCCGAGCGCACGCGCAAAGATCTCGTCGGACACGGCATCACCCGCCACGATGCCCACCGGAACGCCAAGTTCACGCGCGGCGCGCAGCACACACCCAGGCGCTTTTCCGACCAGACTCGTCGCATCGAACTTGCCCTCGCCCGTGATCGCCAGAGTCGCGTCCGTAAGTTCGCGCGTAAGTCCAGCGCGGTCCGCAACCCATTGCGCGCCCTCGTGAAGGGAGGCGCCAAGTAAAGACAGTGCCCCGGTCAGCCCGCCTGCAGCACCACCTCGCGCACCATTCCAATAGAGCTCGGCACGCCCGCCCAGTGCGTCACGAAGCGTCGCGAGTCCGCTTTCGAGCCTACGCATGTCTGTTTCGTCCGCTCCTTTTTGCGGCGCAAAGATTTTCCATCCGCGTGCGAGGGGTACGTCGACGTCGCAAAGAGCGGTGAGCCTCACCTGTGAACACCGCGCACGCGCGGCATCGAGGTCGATGGATCGAATGCGCGTATAGCCCCCGGGCAACACGGTCGCTTCGCAACCGGAAGTTTGCACACGCGCGCCAAGCGCTTGCAGACAGCCCAGGCCACCATCCACGCTAGCGCTACCGCCTGCGCCGAGCACGACCTCCTGGGCGCCGCGCCCGAGCGCATCTGCAATCAACTGCCCGACACCGTAGGATGTTGCACGCAGCACGTCGCGCTCGTGGTCCTCGATAAAGGAAATGCCATTGGCTTTGGCCGACTCGATCACCGCAAGCTTTTCTTCTTCGTCCCAGAGGTACGTCGCCTCACGTGGGCGACCGAGCGCATCCAGTAGCTCGCAGACCTGTTCACGTAGCCCCTCATTGAGATGCGACATCACGTCACACAGACCGTCTCCACCGTCGCTCATCGGACACACGCGAACCTCAGCGGTGCGGTCGTGATCGAGCACCCCATCGCGCATGGCCGCACTAACCTCCAGAACGCCGAGGGAACCCTTGAACGCATTAGGCGCAACGACCACCTTCATGGCTGATGGCTCATCGTTCCGGGTCGTCGGGATCGAGGAAGATATCGAATGCATCTTCGAACTCGTCGCTCCAGTCATTGTCGTCCGGAGGTTGACTCCCGCCTGTCGCCGCGCTCAGCGATGGCGGATGAGAGCTGAGGCTTACTTCGGCGACACTCTCGCGCTGTGTGGCCTCGGTGCTCAGGCCATCGCCGAGCGCGAACTCGGGAGAGATGGCCTCGGAACTGTCCTGGAGCGTGGGGGCCTCTTCGTCGTCCCAGTCGACTTCGATCTCGTCGAGGTCCATCTCGACCAAGTCGCCATCTTCGAGCTTGATGAGCTCTGTCGACTCTTCGCGGCCGGGGCGAACCGAACTGGGAACCTCAGCAAACTCGGGGGGACGCTCCGGTGGCTCTGAGTCCGCGATCGAATCGCCGATGGCTCGGTCGATCAGCGACGCGCGTGTGTCGAGCTGCGAGGGTGGCTCAGGCACGGCCTGCACGGCCGGCTCTTCGGCAGTAGGCGGGGGCACGGACGAGTCTGAGAACTTGGGTGGAGCAAAAGAACGCGAGACGGAAGGTCGTTCGCTCGGCACGGGCGGCGGTCGCTCGGAGGGGAAACTCGCAGTCGCGACCGGTGGAATGGAGCTAGGCGGCCGATGGGGTATTCCGTCCATCGACGGAATAGAGGGCGCCGGCGGAACGTCGGGGTACGCGCCGTACGCGCCAAGCGTCTCCGGAATGGAGCTACGCTCGGTGACTTCGTCCGCCAACGGGGGCGGCTCGGACGATGAAATACCCGCGGGCATCGAGGATGCCGGCGGCGCGAACGACTCGTAGTCGTCGCTCCGGTCGTCGCTCACTGCAAAGGTGTCGTCGGCGAACGACGCCGCAGTAGGAAGCGGTGGGTCGGTAGGCAGTCGTCGCGGTGGCGGGAGCGGCGCCTGCACAGCAGCCTCTTTGGCCAACGCGTCGAGTGCAGCGTCCGCATCTTCGAAACTGATGGGTGACTGCTTACCCAGGGGCGGGGGCTCTGCACCGATTTCGTCGCGCAGTTGGTCGAGTTCTCGGTCAATGTCCGCGAAGCGCACCCGAGCACGGTATCACAATCTGAGCAGAGCGTGGTCAAGCGGCCTCGGCGCGACGACGCGCACGTACGTACGTCCACACGCCAAGCGACATCACCACTAGGGAAATTAGCCCGATCAGCCCTCCCCAGAACCAGTAGGGGAGCACCAGCGCCTCGGCGATCGCCCCGGTGTCCGAGACGCGCATCTTTCCGTCGATGACGGCGCTTCGCATGAACAGGTAGTCGCTGCGGGCAAACACGCTCATGCAGAGCTGTAGGCCCAAAAACACGATGAGGAACTGCGAGACCCGCGGCTTGGCGTGCAGCGCGACAACAAGAAAAAGCACGGCATAGCAAGCGACCACGATGAAGCCGAAGATGTTGCGCACGAAGACGAGCGCCACAAGTCCGAACGCCACGCC
The DNA here is from genome assembly GCA_964487255.1 of uncultured Polyangiales bacterium. GTDB lineage: Bacteria > Myxococcota_A > Polyangia > Polyangiales > CAZAQV01 > CAZAQV01. The sequence continues at coordinate 20,677 of CAZAQV010000019.1, forward strand.
AAGCGCACAGAGCCCCCATTTGGCCCACTTCTGACGACGTGCGAGCGCAAAACCGATTCCGCCCGCGAACGCTGGACCGAGCAACCCACCAGCGGCCACCACAGCGCGCGAAATACGCGACCCGTCCGTCCTCGCTTTGGCCAGACCGGACGTGTCGGCGTAGACGAACATCTCGTCGAACGCGCCGCCCACGAGCCATGCGGATATGCCGTGACCGAACTCGTGCACGAAGGTCGACAACAGTGTCAACGGGTACAGGATGTAGCGCCCCGCCGGGACTTGATAGATCAAGATTGTGAGCACAACGCTGAGCACGAGTAGTTGCGCCGTTGCAGGAAGCCGCGCCTTGTTCTTCTTTTTGTCAGCCATTGCCCACGCCTGAACGCACACCTTCGCTACGATTGCGCGGAAATCGCTTGGTTTCGCCCCTGATGCTTGGCCACGTACAAAGCGCGGTCAGCAAGCTGCAGAAGTTCTTGAAGGTGACAGCTGGGGTGTCGGTCTGAAGTGAGGTAGCCGAGGCTTGCCGTAAAGCGGACCGTCCTGCCCTCGAACACGACGGGCTCTTGCTCGATAGCAACCCGCAGTCGTTCGGCGAGGACCTTCGCTTCGTCTGAGCCGATGTGACGCGCCGCGACGATAAACTCTTCGCCGCCAAAGCGCGCAACGATCGAGTCGGCACGCAACTTTGTCTCGATGGTCTTCACGAACGCCACCAAGACGGCATCGCCACATGCATGCCCAAGCGTGTCGTTGATGCGCTTGAAATGGTCGATGTCGAGGGCAAAGATGGCCAACGGCTCACCGCGTCGCCGTGCGCTCGCCAGCTCTCGCTCGAGCCAATCGAGCGCGTAATGGCGGTTGTAGGCTCCGGTGAGCGCGTCTTGGACGGCCTTGTTGTATTGCTCGCGCGCAATCGTCAGCTCGCGGTTGTTCTTCACGGAGATGGACAGCACGATGGTCGAGCCAAGCTGGATGCGGTCTGCGGGTCGCAGTTCCGTCTGCCCCTCAAGCCGACGCCCGTTGACGAACGTACCGTTGCGACTCCCCAAGTCGACCAAGGTGTAGCCGTCGTCTTCTCGGTCAATGCGAACATGACGGCGCGAGATACTCCGCTCGTCGAGCGCGATGTCGCAGTAGTTTTCGCGACCTATCAGTGTCGAACCACGAAACGGGTAGGTTGCGCCGCGCTGTGGGCCCTCGAGAACGGTGAGCGTCCACACCAGCGCGTCCTCATCTTGACGCGTGGCGATCATCACGGAGAGTTCTTCGGTCGCTTGGGACAGCTCCTCGGCGTCGTCGTAGTGCTCGTCGCCTTCTAGCTCAATCGTGGTGGCTCGCCGTTTGTCCATACCCTCTCCCTCGTTTGTAGCACAAGCTTCTACCAGCGCAGGCTTTGCGCTTGCGTGGCGTGTTCGAGCTCGGAATCGGAAACTTCGAGCACGTATTTCGCACCTGGGTGACAGCGAATCTCTTCTTGCATCGCAGAAAAAGGTTCGATGGTGATGACCGGTGCGAGGCCGCTTGCATCACGTTCAGCTGCCCAAATAGCGACGATTCCAAACCCGACGTCACGATTGGAAATGCAGATTTCATCCACAACCGGCGCCTCGATCAAAAGTGCCTCGGCGCCTCCGAGCTTGTCTCGGCCCGAAAGCCCACGCATGCGTTCTTCTGCAGTGTCCGCAATGGCGTCGACGAAAAACTCCGCAACGACCACGCCATCCGTGTCGAGCAGCTGCACCTCTGCCTCAGGAGAGCTGCAGCTCACGAGCGCAAGCCAGCTCAGCACAAACGCGCTAGAGCGCACCGAGGAACCGCAACAGCTTTTCGCGCTCACGCTCGCTCAACTGCGCAAATGCAGCTTTGATCGCAGCCGCCTCGCCTTCGTGACGAAGCACTGCGTCCTCGATGGTGCTGGAGCGACCATCGTGCATATAAGGTCCGGTATGCGAGAGTCCCCACAGGGGCGTCGTGCGGAACTCACGCTCGCTCGCTTGGCCACTCTCAATACCGCGGAAACCTTCGGGCGCGATGTCATGCAAAAGAAAGTCGCTGTACGGTGCAATGACGTGGCCGCTCCCCAAGGTCCAGGATGAAACATGACAGCTCGAACAACCAATGCCTTCAAAAAGCGCTTTTCCGTCTTCAAAGTCCGGCGCGTTCTCGTCGGGCGCGGGCGGCGCAAGGGAAGCGACAAAAAAGGTCAGATCGTCCAGCTCGTCGCGGGTAATCTCCGGATCGGCGCTGCTGTCACCGTCATCGAGGTTGCCGAAAAGACCGCCTTCGGGAACGGTCACCCCCATCTCGTTGGACATGGCGTCGCGCGAAAACTCGGCAAGCGATGGAACGTCGGCCTTCCAACCCATGCGACCCAGTGACCCGTCGGGGAGGATGTGGGCGCGCCCCGAAATGCCGTCCCCGTCTTCATCGTCCGGGTCGGCCCGCGCGATGATCGCAGAACTCTTAATCTGCTCTGCGAGACCAAGCCCCAACAGCGACGGCGTTTGCCGCAGCTCAAAATAGGTCACGTCATCGCCAGCGGCGGGACGATGTGCATCGACAGCAAAACGGTGCAGCATGGTGCCGTCACTGGGCGGTACGTACACATCTGTGCCAGCGCCTTGGCGAGTCACGTTCACGTCAGTCGGCCCTGCGCCACCCACGACAGGATCGAAGTGGCACGCGCGGCACGAGTCACCATTGAACGTCGGTCCAAGCCCGCGCTCGACGGCAAAGTCGCGATCGAAAAGGCGCCTGCCTCGTTCGAAACGTGCCTGGTCTGCCGCGCTTAGCGGGGCGATTGGCCCGCCCGCAAGCCCGGGTTCGACGATCGGTGCGCCCGGGGGGATGAGCCCCTCGCTGTGCTGCGACGCGCCCCCGAGCGTGCCCAAGAAGGCCAAGATCGCTTTGCGATCGATGTCGCTAAGCGCTTCATAGGCATCGCGAGACGCCGCCGCTTCGCCACCGTGAAAACGGATGGCCGCATCGAGTGTGTCGGCGCGACCGTCGTGAAGATAGGGTCCGACTGCGCTGACGCCCCATAGCGGCTGCGTCCGAAACTCACTTCCGCTCGCAAAGCCCATCACAATGCCGTCTGCGAGCTCGTCACCCATGTCGTGAAGCAAAAGGTCCGAGTAAAGCGGCACCCACCCGCGTGGCCCTTCGAGTGCGCGCACATGGCACCCCGCGCAGCCCGACTCTTCAAAGAGCTGCTCGCCGAGCGCGGCTTCTGCGTTGCGTTCGCTCGGCTCCGGCGCCGCCAAGAGCATCGAAAACTGGATGATATTGAACAAGTCCTCTTCGGGAAGTTCAGGGTCTGCCACGCCGTCGTCGTCAAAATTCGGCTCAGCCGGTGCCGCCACCTGAGCGACCTGTACGCCTTCGATGTTGTCCGTGAGCGGCTGCACTGAGATCGCGATGTCGGTGGACGCACTCGGCACGAAAAGCGCGGCCTTGCGCTCCTCGGAAAGCGGGTTGGTGGTGATCCCCAGGTGGTTGAAGAGCGGGCCGCGAATGAAGCCCTCGACCGAAACCGTCTGTGCCTTTCGCCCGAAGCGACCTACAAAAGTGCGGTCGATGTTCGGTCGACCGCTGATGCCGTCGCCGTCCTCGTCGTCGGGGTCGGCATTTCTAAGAATGGCTTCCTCGGGCAACTCGGCGATAAGACCGGTTCCGAAAAACGGAATCGGGTTGCGCGTAGCTGCGATCGACTCGTCACCGCTCCGAACGCGCATGCGTTCGTCGGTTGAAAAATGCGTGCGTACGCCATTGATGCCGCCGCCAACAAATGAGCCATCCGACAGCGCCGTCCCCACCAACAGAAAGTTGCGATAGCGCCCTGCGCCACCTCCGAACACCGGCTTCTCGTGACAAGCACCGCAGAAACTCACGTTGAACTCGGGCCCCAAACCGGTCTCTTTGCTAAAACGTTGCTGCGCCGCTTCGCGCCCAGCTTCGAAGGCTTCGACTTGCTCGGCCGTCGCGATGGGGAGAGCTTCACCGAGCGGGGCATAGATCCCCTCGGCATCCCTAGGCGGGTCATCAGGTCCGGGACACGCGGTAAGCAGGAGGGTGAGAATCAAAAACGGGAAGCGCTTTTTGGGCTGCAGGTTCTGTGTCATGGCTGGCTCACTCCTGGTCGCCGAGGCGCCGCTCGACGACGAAGCCTTGGTACGGCCCCTCTGTGGATGCAAGATTACCGCCAACGGCCGTCAATTGCCCATCGGCGGTTCCGTGGATGGCGTGGATGGTCAGGTTCGAGCTGACGGGCTCCGTCAGATAATCCCCTGTTTCAAAGTCTACGGCGGCGATGGTCCCCCCTAGCCCGACGACTCGCATGGTGCCCGCCGGGCTCATCCAGACCCCATTGAGGCCCGGAAGTGGAAAGTCGTTGCTCCAGTCGATCTTGTGCCACTCCGTGCCATCCCATGTCACGATGACCCCGTTTCCGCGCCCACCTACAAGCGCAATCCGATCCGGATCGGTCCCCCAGAGCGCGATCAGGTCATCGGAGACGCCGACCAGCTCTTCACGAAGCTCGCTGCCATCCCAGTGCAGTACGAGGCCGCTCTGACCGACGAAATAGACGTTGTCCACGCTGGTTCCCCAAACCTTGAACACAGCAAAAACCTGGGGTCGCTCAAGTTCGGGTAGCGCGACCGCACTCCACACGCCCGACGCATTGCGCCGAAGAACGGTCGCTTCGCCGGTGGTCGCGCGGCCCGAACCACCAACCGCCCAAACATCATCCGGACTTGCGCCCCAGACGCCCCACAGGTCTTGATCGGTGGGCGTCTCTTCGATCGACCACGCTTGCGCGCCGGGATCTTTGCGCAAGACGGTTCCGCCATTGCCGACGATAAACATAGCCTCCTCTTCGCTCCACCCCTGCATCCAGTTGAGCAGTGGCACATCGACACCGAGCGACTCCTCTTGCCACACGCCCGAGCGATTGCTCGCGAGGTAGCCTTGCTCCGGCGAACCGCCGATCAAGTAGCGGTCAGCTCCGCTCCGCCCCCACGTGTTGAGCAGCCATGGCGCCTCAACGCCGGATGGCTCTTGCCAGGAAGGAGTAGGGTCGTCAGGTCCCGGACAACCTATGAGCGTCATCATGACAAAAAAGACGCAGCAAAACCTCACGAAAATGAATCTAACACACCCGAGCGTCAGCTGGGGTAAACCGCTTGCACAGCTTCGGTGAGCTTACTCGGGTCTTTGCCGCCGGCTTGGGCGAAGTCGGGGCGTCCACCGCCGCCACCGCCCACGACCTGCGCGGCTTGGCGAATAATGTCCCCCGCCTTGTACTTGCTGGTCGCTTCTTTCGACACACTGCATGCCAAAAGCGCCTTGCCGTTCTTGCCCTCCGTGCCGAGCAAGATGACCGCGGGTGCGAGTTTGTCACGCAGTTGGTCTGCTAGTTCGCGCAGCGCCTTGGGGTCACCCAGCGGCACGACCGATCCCAAGAAGCGAATACCGTCAACCTCTTTGGCTTCCGACGAGAGGTCGCGGTCGCCACCACTCATCATCTCGCGCCCGAGACGCGCGATTTCTCTTTCTTGCTCCTTGTTGGCTTCGATGAGCTTGTCGATCTTCGAACCAAGCTCGGCGGGCGAAGACTTAAGCCGCGCTGCCGCGTCTTGTAGCGCCTGCTCCGCCAGCCGGTGATCCCTAATGACGTTGAGTCCGGTCGCGGCTTCGATACGCCGGACACCAGCAGCGAGCCCTCCCTCTGATCGAATGCGAAAGCTGCCGATGTCTCCCGTTCGGCCCGCATGCGTACCGCCGCATAGCTCGAGCGACGGACCGATGGTCAGCACGCGCACCTCTGCGCCGTATTTCTCTTCGAAAATGCCGATGGCGCCCTTGGCTTTGGCCGCATCCATCGCGAGCAGCTCGGTCGTCACCGGCGTGTTAACCAGGATAGCCTCATTGACGAGGTCCTCGATCTGTCGAATCTGTTCGTCCGTGAGCGGCTTGGATGCCGCGTAGTCAAAACGAAGCCGATCGGGTCCGACGAGCGAGCCCTTTTGCAGCGCTGTGTCACCTACAACCTTGCGAAGCGCCCAGTGCATGAGATGCGTCGCGCTGTGGTTACGGCGCGTCGCCGCGCGCGCATGACCATCGACGATCAAGGATACGGTATCTCCAACGCGAAGCGTCCCCTCGCGCAACTTGCCGCGGTGAACAAAAAAGGCGCCAACGGGCTTTTGGGTGTCAACCACGTCAAAGACCACTCCTTGAGCGCGAACGTGGCCTACATCGCCCACTTGGCCGCCGCTTTCACCATAGAAAGGCGTCTTGTCGAACACCAAGTCCGCCTGGCTGCCCGCGGAGAGCTGCTCGCGCGACTCACCGTCGACAACGATGGCCAGCAGCTTGGCATCGGCCTGCTCCGTCTCGTAGCCGACGAACACCGTGTCGCCGAGCTTCTCTCGCAGTTCATGCACGACCTGGTCGACTGCGCTCTCGCCCACCTTCGAGCCCGCGCTGCGGGCGCGCGCCTCGTCGAGCGCTGCGGCGAACCCAACCTGGTCGACGACAAAGCCCTCTTCTTGGCCGATGACTTCCTGCAGGTCGACCGGAAACCCAAACGTATCGTATAGCTGAAACGCAACACGTCCGGGCAACACACGTTTGCCGCCCTGCTCGTCCCACTCGTGGTTTTCTGCCAGCAAGTCGAGGCCACGCTTAAGCGTTCGGCGAAAACGCTCCTCCTCTTGCCGGGTGATGTCCGCGATCAGGGCGCGTCGTTCTTCAAGCTCAGGATAGGCGTCCTTCATGTGGTCGACGACGCACAGCGCCGCGCGGTGCATGAACGGCTCAGAAATACCGAGCCGGTGCCCGTGACGAATCGCCCGACGCATGACGCGCCGAAGCACATACGGTCGACCGTCACGATCGGGAAACACACCTTCGGCGATGAGAAAAGCCGCGGTGCGCGCGTGGTCGGCGACCACCCGCATCGAGATGTCGTCGGCGGATTGCGAGCGCGCATACTTCTTTCCTGCGATTTCGGCCGCGAGGTTGACGACCGCCTGCAACACCTCGGTGTGGTATGTGCTGTACTCGCCTTGTCTGAGAGCCGAGATGCGCTCCAGCCCCATGCCGGTGTCCACGCACGGCGCGGGAAGCGGCGTGAGCGTGCCATCACTTGAGCGATCGAACTGCATGAACACGAGGTTCCAGATCTCCATCCAGCCGACGCCATCAACCGTCGGTTCCTCATCGAACTTCGACAAGTCCGCGGGAAGCGGCCCCGACCAGTAGAAGATTTCCGAACACGGACCGCACGGTCCCGTATCGCCCATCTGCCAGAAGTTGTCCTTGGCTGGGCAGCGAAAGATGCGCTCGTCGCCAAACCCGGTCGTCTCTTGCCAGTAGCCGGCGGCTTCGTCGTCCGCGGGGACACCATCTTCGCCTTCGAACACCGATACGGCCAAACGCGCTGGGTCAATACCCAAACGATCGGTCACAAACTCCCAGGCAAACTTGATGGCGTCCGCCTTGAAATAGTCGCCAAACGAGAAGTTGCCGAGCATTTCGAAAAAGGTGTGGTGTCGCGCCGAGGCGCCCACGTTCTCCAAGTCGTTATGCTTGCCGCTGATACGGATGCACTTTTGAGACGTCGTCGCCCGGCTGTAATCTCGTGTTTCGCGACCCGTGAACACATCCTTGAACTGGACCATGCCGGCATTGGCGAACATCAAGGTCGGGTCGTTCGACGGAACGAGCGGACCCGAGGCGACACGGCTGTGTCCGTGCTCTTCGAAAAACTTGAGGAAGGCTTCGCGGATTTCCGCAGTTGTCTGTGGCGTCGTGCCCATTGCGCACGCAACATACAACGATTGCGCGCGAAGTCTACGGGCGGATTTCCCTCACACGGCCCGCTACTCCTCGCTCGGGGGCGTTTCCGCCGTCGCCTTTTTGGCAAACTCCTTTGCTTGCCCGGACAGCTCTTCCTCCCGTTGCTCTGAACGGTACTCCTCGTCGACATTCTGTGGCGGGGTTGTCTCGGTTCGCGCCTCTTCGACCATCTCCTCTGACCAGCCTTCGAGCGTCTCTTCAGTCTCTACTTCATCGGGGACACCCACTGGCGTCGTCTCATCGCATCCTACCCATCCAAGTGACACGGCAAGCGTACCTACGGTTAGCAACTTTGTTCGTTTCATTGGCTCTCTCCCTTCGCACATTTCAAACATCAAACAGCCGACACGCCTCTCCGGCGCATCGGCTGTCTGGCGCTATCTCGGCTCCCCTCACCAGCGATACTCGACGGCGTCAATTCGTTGATCGCCATCCATGTCCCACGCGTTGAAAAGCGCCGTCTGGTACTCTTGGTCGCTGATCTCTCCGTTGCCGTCGGCGTCGTACGATTCAAAGAAGTGATATTTCTTCACCCCCTTGTCAAACTCGGCCGCAACGATTTCCATGTCACCATCCAGATCCCAGTCGGCGAACGCACCATAAGTCACGTCGCGCCCTACCCAGTGCGAAGCACTGTCGCGAAACTCGAAGCTGTCCACGATCCCATCTCGATTGCTGTCCCATGCATTAAAGAGCGCGTTTTGGTACTCGCGGTCGACCAGTCCACCGCTTCCATCGGTGTCCCACTTTCCGTAGACGTCGTGCTTTTTGAGGCCGGCCTTGAACTCGACGAGCGTTAGCTGCCTGTCTCCGTCCTGGTCCCAGTCCGCGAGACTACCATAAATAATCTTCGAACCTTTGCCCATGGCTTTGTCAGTCTGAGCCGTTGCCGCTGTGAACTGCGCGCGATCGCGGTCATGGGTCTGATTGGTTGGGTCTGTCGAACCCGCCAACTCAGAGCCGGTGGTTTGTGTTTCGTTGTCGGCGGTCTCGCGCTCGATTTCGGCTTCGCCGCCGCAGGCGATCACGACAACTAGCGGCAGTAATCTAAAACTTCGTTTCATTGTTCGATCCTTTCAAGGCACATCCACCCAGGTCACCCGCGGACGAAGTGGAACCTTCGTCCGCTCGGTAACCGGAGTGTTTATGCAAGGGAGTTAAAGAATTGGTTTACCTCGCGGTCAGCGTCCGAACGCGTCTTTCCGTAGCGCTCTTGAATGCGCCCGACCAACTCGTCCTTTTTGCCGTCGATGCGGTCCAAGTCGTCGTGGGTAAGTTTACCCCACTGCTGCTGCACTTTGCCTTTGAGTTGGTTCCACTTACCTGAGATTTCGTTCTGATTCATAAGTTCTCCTTTGAGGGTTAGGCGCGCCTCGCTGCGCGTCCGGTCGCTCGTCATTGCAACGCCCATGCCGAGTTACGCGCTCGTAATCGCGGGCAGAAATCGCAGCAAAACCCTCGCAGGACTTGGCGCAACGACTACGATCAATACGTTCGAGTGTGGCACATCGTCTCGCAGCGTCATCAGCGCACGAGCAACGCGCATATTCGTTTCTTCGACGAGGACGGTACGTCGCTAAGGATCGAGTTCGTAGCTGCCGATAGGCTCCGGCGTTTCGGCCACCTTCTCTTCGTCATGCCAAAGTTGGAGGTAAACGTTGTACGTACCGAGTTTGGCTTTGCGAATGGTGATGAAAGAAAGCTTGTCGCGGACAAACTGGCCGGCCTCCCAATCCCCAGGGTCCATCGCGCCATTGTGTGGGGCGTAGTCGAACTCGACCGGGGACGGCCCGTCGAGCCGGATCTTGAAGGTGGCATCAGAAGGTAAATCTTCATTCACCTTGAAGATCACTTCGCTCTTGAACTTGAGGTCCCGTCGCACACGGTCTCGCTCCTGCATGGTGCCCACGACGGTGAGCGCATCAGAGAGCGGAATGTTCACCTGGCTTCCGGTCTTGGGCATCTTGGTGGAGATGAACGAATCGAGGTCCAAATCGGGGCTCTTCACTTCGAAGCTGTCGATACGCGCTCGGTCTTTGTCGTCGATGGAGCCGCCGCTGGGTTTGAGACGTCCGTTCTTGTTGCTGTAAAAGCCGGCGAAGATCTTGTATTCGCCGAGTTTGGCGCGCGGCCGCGTGGCGATGGGGAATCGGTCGCGCACGTATTGTCCCGGCTTCCACTCGGAGATGGGGTATGCCCCACCGACCGGAACGTGGTCCGCGTTGATCATGTCTTTACCGCCGTGGACGTGCACGAAGAGCTTGAGGTCGGGGTCGGGCTTTTCTTTGACGTAGAAAAACAATGTGACCATGACCTTGCCACCCGCAACGATTTCGTCCGTGGACAGGTGTGAGCCAACCAGAATGATCGGCCCGAAGTCGGTGTTGGCCGCGTTGGGAATACGCGGCACGCGATCGGTGACAAATGCGTCGAGACGTGTCTTGGACTGCGCCTCGTAACGGCTGCGCCACTCGTCGGTAATCTTGCCCATCTCGGTCGAACGTTCGCGCAGTTCCTTGGTTCGCTCCGGGTCAGCGCCCAAGTCGTTTTTCTCTTGGGGGTCTGCTTCGAGGTCGTAAAGTTCGGCGCGTCTCCGGCCGAAGTTGTCGATGTACTTGTACTTGCCGCGGATCTGCGCGCGACAGAAGTTTTGGTAGTAGCAGTGCACGTACACGCTCTCGTGGGGTTTGCCGAAGAGTGACTGCCCAAAAAACGGGCGCGACGGAGCAAAGCCCAGGCGTTCGACCACCGTGGGCACGATGTCCACGTGCTGCCTCACCCCCTCGAACACAGTTCCTGGCTCGATCGACGGACCGTGCATGACCAAGGGCACTCGCATCATCTCGTCGTACGCCGTACTGTCGTGCTGATACCGACCATGCTCGGCAAAAGCCTCACCGTGGTCACCCGTGACCACAAACAATGTGTTTTTGAGCAACCCGGCCTTGTTGAGCCCCTCGTAGACCTTTTTGGTGAAGCGGTCTTGGTACGCGAGCGTATTGAGGTAGTCGTTGGTCCGTTCGTCTTCAACGAAGGTCTTGCGCGGAAAACCGCGCGGCACAGCGTAAGGGTGGTGTGCCGTTACAGTTAGGGCTTCGGCAAAAAACGGTCTCTTCTGCTTCTTTGCCCACTCGATGAGCGGCGACACCAACACATCGTCCTCGTAGCCAAAGTAGCTCGACTCATCGAACCCGCTCGAGTCGAGCGACTCTTTGCCAACAAAGTGTTCGAAGCCAAACTCCCCGACCAGCTCGGAGCGTTTTTCGTAGTTCTCTTCCGCGGACTGGAAGTACGCCGTGGCGTAGCCCTGTTCGCGTAACAGACGCGCTAGACACGCCGTGGGCACGCCGCCACCTTGCGCCTCCGCGATCGAGACATCGAAGTACGGGTAGATACCGCAGTTGATGCCGACGAGCGCCTTACTAGTGTGCGGCATGGTCGAGTACGCACGCTCCGCGTGAGCGCCTTTCTTGGCAAGCGAGGCTAAAAATGGGGTGACCTGCGCGTTCGGGTCTTTGAGTTCGTAGGACGTGTCGGTGTCGACCGAGGCGCCTTTGGCGCTGGTGCTCTCGAGAACGATGATAACGACATTTTTCGCTTTGGCCGGCGCCCCGTCTACCGGTGTCAGCTCGATCGGATCCAAGATGGCGTCCGAACCTTCAAGCGCGGCCTCACTCGCTGGCAACATCAGCGCGGCCGTGTCCTGCACGAGTGTTCGCATATATGTCGGCCGTAGGACCGCGACTTCACCTTCGAAATCCTTGGGAATCAGCGCAACGACGAGCGCAAGTACGCCGATGATGCTCACCGGTAGCCACCCGCGAAGCGATGCGGGTTCGGTCCGCCGATAGACCCAATGGACCCCAGCAGCGCTAAACGGGCCCACGAGCAAAGCGAAGGCTCGAATGGCGGTCATCTCGCTCAAAAAAACCTTCTTGAGTTCATCGAAGCGCAGGACCGCTTGAAGCAAAAGATAACCATCACCCACGGCGCCCGTCGTCATGAAAAAGCCGTGCTCCACCACACCCAAAAAGGCAATGACCACGAACACGAAATAGGCGGCGTTTCGCTGCCAAGTCTTCTTTCGAGCGCGCAACCAAAGAAACACCAGTGTGCATAGAGCCAACATCACGATGTCTTCGGCCAGCACACCGAGTAGGTCGACAGCTCCCCCTTGCTGGCCGATGGTTCGCCACTTGACCAGCTTCGTGCTCACGACGAGAAGCGCGAGCATCCCCGCAAGCCACCACGCACTGCGGTCGCTGCGCGAAGTCTGAGTTTCCTCTTGCGAAGAAGGCTGCTCGACCTGGCTCAAGGTCCCTGGCTCATCTTCTGACACGGGCCTTTCATAGCGCAAAATCGCAGAGATTGGTGCCACGAAGGCGACTTTTTTCTAACCTTTTCGGTCGCGGCTTTCGGCAGCCAACGCTCGCTCGATCGCCATGGTTGCTTCATCGCCGAAGGTACAAAAGACGACCCGCGACGGTTGCCGATGCACGCGGACAAAGGCCGAAACGACACCGACAGCAACTTCGGCCGCAGCATCGACCGGATAGCCGTAGACGCCTGTACTGATGCTGGGAAAGGCCATCGAAGTCAACCCATACTCCGACGCCAGTTCGAGCGAGCGCCGATAGCACGACGCGAGTAGCTCGGGTTCGCCCTGCTGCCCGCCGTGCCAAACCGGGCCAACGGTGTTGATCACGTGCTTCGCCGGCAGTGCGTAGCCGGCGGTGATCTTAGCCTCGCCGGTCTTACAGCCCCCGAGGGACCTACACTCCGTGAGCAGCTCCGGCCCGGCCGCACGATGGATCGCGCCGTCCACACCACCACCACCGAGCAATGACTTGTTCGCCGCATTGACGATCGCATCCACCTCAAGGGTCGTAATATCGCCCTGCCAGACTTCGATCCGGGTTTCACTCATTTCAGCGTTTGGGTTCCTCGTCCGGCTCGTCGGGCTCGACCGGATGGGCTTCCCGGTCGAGACGGTGTTCGAAGCCCCGGTTGGGGTCGGCGACGTCTTCCTTGTCCGTGAGCCGTCGAACATCCTCGCCTTCGGTCTTGGCCATCACTGCGGTCACCGCCAGGTCGCCCGTCACATTGATGGCCGTGCGGAACATATCGAGCAGGCGGTCAAGCCCCAAGATGAGCGCAATGCCTACCGGGGGAATTCCGGTCGCCGTGAGCACCAACGCGAGCGTAACCATGCCCGCACCCGGCACTCCGGCAGCGCCGATAGAGGCCATCGTCGCGGTGAGCACGATCGTGATCTGGTCACCGATCGTGAGGTCGATCTGAAACACCTGCGCGATAAAGATGGCGGCGACGCCCTGGTAGAGCGCGGTGCCATCCATGTTGACCGTCGAACCGAGCGGCAGCACAAAACTCGAAACCGGGTTTGATATGTTCAAGTTCTCTTCAGCGCACTCCATGGTGACCGGAAGCGTCGCTGACGACGACGAGGTCGAAAACGCGATTAGCTGCGCGGGGCGTATGGCGCGCAGGAAGTCGAAAAGCGGCATTCGGACCACCGAGACGACCAGGCCACCGTAAACCAAACCAGCCTGTAGCAATAGACCAACAACCACAGCGATTCCGTAAACAAGGAGCGAGAGCAGGACCGAGACGCCCGATTGTCCCACGACGTCTGCCACAAGTGCTGCCACACCAAAAGGCGCTACCGCCATCACCATATGAATGACGAGCACCATCGCCTGCTGGATGCGGTCGAGCATCGTTACCACGATGCGACCTTCCCCCGTGTCGAGCAGCGTAAGCGCGATACCGAAGATCATCGCGAAGAAGATGATTTGCAGCATATTGCCACTCGAAAGCGACTCGACCGGATTGGTGGGAATGATCGAGAGAATATTGTCGATCGTGCTCGGTGCCTTGGCGGCGCTCTCTGCCTTGGATGTAGCGTCCCCAGCAAACTGGCTTTGCAGCGCAGCGCGATCACGCTCGCCGATCTGACTGCCCGGGTTGATGAGATGCGCCGTGAGCAAACCGATGGTCACCGCAATGGCCGTGGTCAGGAGGTAGAGACCCAGCGTCTTGGCGCCGAGCCGTCCCAGCTTGCGCACGTCACCAAGGCTCGCCACACCGACGACCAGCGAAGCAAACACCAAAGGCACGATCACCATCTTGATGAGTCGCATGAACGCGGTGCCGATCGGCCGTAGCCAGGTCACGATGGTGTCGCCGAGGCCGCTCACCCGCTCGGGCATGGTCAGAAACCCGCCGGACGGGAGCACGATATTCTGCAGTTCAAGCCATAGCTTGACGTGCTCCCCGGGTCTGGGATTGCCGAGTGCCTCTTTGAGGGCGCCACTTCCGTCGGTCAACGAAAACTCTTTCTTCCACCGCAGCGAAACCTGGGCCCAAACCGGAACGTCAACCTCTTCGCCTTTGGCGTCGGTGCGCTGGGCGCGTTCGATCTTAAGACTCTTGAGGTCGAGGCGCATGCCCGCCGGGAACGTGACTTTCGAGCCCTGGTCGTCCTTGTTCATGAAAAACGACTGGGACGACGCGTCGGAAATCATGAACGTATCCTTTTCGAGGAACTCGCTCTTGGGACCCAGGAAAATGCCGATCGCTGCACCCACTGCCATGCCGATCAGAACCTGCGTGTAGATCTTCATAGGGCGTGGACATACCACACCTCGTATCTTCGTTCGCTGACCTCATGATCAGGGCTATTTCTGGGTGCTTTCGCCCAAAAGCTTTCCGTGCTACCCAGACAACTTTTCGAAATCTGGCGAGAGACAACTGGTGATGGAGCGAAACGCACGAAACGGCGACTCAGAGGGCACCTTACCTCCGATTGTGGCGGAGGAAGAGAAGGTACTCGCGCGGGTCAAACGCACCTTGGCCAATCGGAAGCGCAGCGAGCATGCCGTCGAGGTCGACTACGAAGCCCAGCTCATCTCCCTCCGCGACCAGATCCACGAAGCGCGGCTCGAGGACGTACCACCGCTCATCGAAGAAATGGAACGCCTCCAACATGTCGCCGCACGTCGCGCCAAAGTCATCGAAGGCGTCGTCGACAGCGGCTCGCCCTATTTTGGGCGTCTCGTGATCGACGAAGACAACACCACGAACAAGCGCGAAAGCAAACGCGAAGTGCTTATCGGAAAAGCCACCTACCTCGATGCCAAGACCGGCGTGCGCATCGTGGACTGGCGCGATGCGCCGGTCAGTCGCATCTACTACCGCTACGAAGAAGGTGACGACTTCGACGAGAACTTCGGCGGCCGTGACGTCGAGGGCGAAGTGGTCACACGCCGCAGCCTGGCTATCTCCGACGGTGTGTTGCGTCGTGTCGGTGCGCCGCAAGGCACCTTCGTGCTCGGCGATAAAGGTTGGCGACAACTGGGCGAGTCGGCCGCAAAACTGCGCGGCGGCCAAGGCGCGGCGGCGCGGCCCGAAGACCATCACCAGCCGGGGACGCTGGGCACCGGACAGCAGAGTCTAGGCGACGAAAAGTTCCTGCCTGAAATCGCCGCACTGATCGACCCGCGGCAGTTCGAACTCATCACCAGTCCTGCGTCAGGCTTGGTCGTCATCCAGGGCGGCGCAGGCTCGGGCAAGACCACCATCGGCTTACACCGGATGGCGTATCTCGCGTTCCAAGATCGTCAGCGCTACGCCAACAAAAACATGTTGGCTATCGTATTTAACGACGCGCTCGCGCGCTATATTTCCCGAGTGTTGCCAGCGCTCGGTGTCCCTGGCGTCATGGTCATCACCTACGAACGCTGGGTCCATCGGCTGCGCGAGGCCCACACCGAAGGGCTTCCCAACCAGTACAGCGAAGAGACGCCGGTGGCCGCCACCAAGCTCAAAAAGCACCCGGCGATGTTACAGATCCTCGCGGACCAAGTCGCCGCCCTCGGCACCCACTTCGAGAGCGCCCTGGCGGCAGCGGCGGGCAAGTCCGAGGCCACGCAAAGCCTGATACGGACCGTCTGGAAAGAGACCGGAAAAAAAGCTGCGCCCGGGCTTCGCGTGCACCGCTTCGGCCAGTGGCTTCGAGACCGCAAAGGCTCCGCCTCACGGCTCGACATCCAAGAGAGGCACGCCCTGGAGCGCACGGTGGCCAAGTTGTCGGATGAGGCGCGTGACGTCGTCACCATATGGGCCGAGACACTGACGGATCGTTCGCTCATTGAAAAAGGGCTCGCGCGCTACGGCGGACACCCGCTGAGCCAAGAAGACGTCGCCGAGGCGTTTCGTTGGTGTGAGCGTCAATGCCCGCGTGTCCTCGCCTATCGAGACGAACGGCTCGCTGGAGAAACTGAAGCAGCCGAGGCCGACGCGGAGCGACGCCATGCACTCGACGGCGTCGACGAGCAAGACAAGGTCGAACTCGACACCGAAGACAATACCCTCCTGTTGCGCCTCATCCAACTCGTCCGCGGTGGTTTGAGCCGTAAGGGCCAACCGCTTTTCTATGAACACGTGTTCGTCGACGAAGCGCAAGACCTAAGCCCGGTCGAGATGTCCGTGGTGTTCGGCGCAACCACAAAACAACGCAGCATCACGCTCGCAGGCGATGTCGCGCAGCGCCTGCACATGCACAACGGCTTTAGCGACTGGCGCGGTGTGCTCAAAGACCTCGGCATGGACCATGTCAGCATCGAGCCGCTCAAGCTTCAGTACCGGTCGACCAAGGAAATCATCGAGTTCGCCAACGCCGTACTCGGTCCCCTGCACGATGGCGACGAGAACCAAGCGCAACGTCACGGGGTACCTGTGGAGCTCTTCCGCTTCGCCCACCACGGCGACGCGGTCGGCTTTTTGGGCGAGTCGCTGCGCGAGCTCGTCATGAATGAGCCCAAGGCCTCTATTGCCGTGATCGCGCGCTACCCCGAGCAAGCCGACATGTACTACGACGGGCTTCGCACTTCCGAGGTTCCGCATTTGCGTCGCATCGCGGACCAGGACTTTTCGTTCAGGCCGGGGGTCGATGTCACCGACGTACGTCAGGTTAAGGGTCTCGAGTTTGACTACGTCATTCTCGTCGAAGTGAGCCGCGGCAGCTACCCCGAGGACGACGAGTCCCGGCATTTGCTCCATATCGCGGCGACGCGGGCAGCACACCAACTGTGGGTCACGACCAGCTCCGAGCCCAGCCTGCTCGTCCCTGAAGAACTCCGTGCACAAGGCTTCTAACCTACGTCGCAGATCGCTAGCGGATCGCTACGTTGAGCGCTCAAAAGACAGTGTTCGAACGGCATAGGGGGCGAAGTCGACGCGGACTGCTCGCTTACCATTGTCGCCCTGCTCCATCTTGAGTTTCGCTTCTGGTTCTTCGAGGATCGAGCAAAGCGTCACGCGGCGAGCCCACGCCGGCAGCGAGACATCAACCGAGCGCGCTACGCCTTCGGCTTCGTACAGACGTACGATGACCGCATCGCGCTCTTCAGCCTTCTTGACGGCGGCGCAGCGCACGCCTTCGTGACACATCCACGCCACCCCCTCAGAACGCCCCGCCGGAAGTGCGCCGGGACGCGCCTCAAGCTGTTGACGCACCGGCGCCGGCACGTGGCCTTCGTCAAACACCGCAATCGCATACTCGAAGTGGTGCTCGCCTTCGTCAGCCAAGGGATCAGGGTGAATGGGTGCGCGCAACAACGAAAGACCTATCTGGGCGCCGGTCACCGAAAAGCCGTGACGACCGTACGGCGCAATGAGCTGGATACCGTGGGAGGCGTCTTCGAGCGTAACACCTCGATGCGCAGGCACTTCATACTTGGCGGCATCCCACGAGGTGTTTGGGTGGGTAGGTCGGGTCACGCTCCCAAAAAGTGTATCGAAGCGGGCGGTGTCGGCATGCACGGTGGTTGGCACATGAAGACGAAGCATGTTGCGCCG
This sequence comes from uncultured Polyangiales bacterium, assembly GCA_964487255.1. GTDB lineage: Bacteria > Myxococcota_A > Polyangia > Polyangiales > CAZAQV01 > CAZAQV01. Next base: position 38,422 of record CAZAQV010000019.1, read on the forward strand.
ACAGTGCCATTGAACAGTCGCCTCAACTTGCAGCCGCGTACTGCCCCAACGCAAGCGATATGTCAGTGCGATCTCAACGCCGGCCGCCTCTAAACGAAACTGCAGCGCCGCCTCTACGGGCCCTTGATACAAAACCTTCGGCTCACCGACTGGCGCAAGCTCCTCGAAATGCGCCAAGTCGATCGGATCGATGTCCCACGCCTCATACTCGCGCGGCACGTCTTCATGTAGGACGAGTCGGCCCGCGCCCTCGCGCACAAACTCTTTGCCAGACGCCAAGCTACGCAGCGAGTCGATGGAACCGGAAGCGGAGAACCGAACGTCGAGCAGATTCGACCGAAGTGAGGAAGTTGTCGCTTCGACACCACCTTCGAAAGCATGCTCGTCGTTCGACGCTCGCAGTGTCAGCGCCGCACCAGGAGCCAACTCGCCCTCACCCACGAAGGCCAGTCTGTCGCCGATGCGCTGACACCGAAGGTTCGCACCGCTCGCTAACGTTACGCGCTTGGTCTCTGGGTCGGCAGCAGCCAACACTCCAGCAAGGAGAACGGGCGCCTCGCCGAGATTCCACACCGTCCAGGTGTCAGGCACCGGCTTTTGCAGCACATCAAACGCGCTGTCCAACAGCACGCTTGCCGATTCAAGCGCCGCATGGAGTCGCTGCGCAGCCTCTTGGTTAACGGTGTGAATGCTTGAGCCCGGCAAGATGTCGTGAAATTCGTGAACCAGCAGCTCCTTCCACAAATGCTCAAGTTGCTCTTGTGGGTACGGCTGTTCATGGTCGCACCAAGCGAGTGAGCAGAGCACTTCCAGCGCACGCAAGCGCTCTCCCAGCCGCTGCACATCACGTTTTACGACAACCTGCGAGGTAAAGGTACCACGATGCTTCTCCAGGTACTTTTCTCCGCGCCAGACCGGTAGGTCCTCGCACTCGGTGAGTTCATCAAAGACCGATTCCGCCGTACCCAAGTCAAGCTGCGGAAGGGCCGGCTGTCGGCCGAGGCGCACAAAGCCCTCGATCATCTCTTCACTCGGCCCACCACCGCCGTCACCGCGCCCATACGTTTGCAGGGCGACTTCCGCGCGCTCTTTTCCGACATAACCAGCCCACGCGGCGTGCATGAGCGCGGGATCAGGACCGGGACCGATCTCTTTGAACGTGTGCGCAAGCACGCGCGTTCCATCGAGCCCCTCCCACCAATAGAGGTCGTGCGGGAACTTATTGGTTTCGTTCCAACCCAACTTCGTGGTCATAAACCGGTGCATTCCAGCGCTGGCGTAGAGCTGGGGCAGGTTGCCTGCGTAGCCGAAGGTGTCAGGTAGCCACGCCACCGAACAGCGCCGTCCAAAACGCGACTCAAAGTAACGCTGTCCATAGAGCAACTGGCGCACCGTTGATTCACCCGATGCAAGGTTTCCATCGGGTTCGACCCAAGAGCCCCCAAGCACCTCAAATCGCCCCGCTTTGACCAGCGACTGAATGCGCGCAAAGAGCGCGGGGTCGTCCTCTTCCACCGCGGCGTAGAGATAGGCCTGCGACTGACCAAAAACATAGTTTTCGTAGCGTTCAGCGAGCGCACAGGCGGTCGCAAAGGTGCGGCGCGACTTTTTGCGCGTCTCGGAAATGGGCCAAAGCCATGCCACGTCCAGATGGGCGTGCCCGATCAAGACAAGGCGTCCACGCCCAGGATACTTCGCTGCCAGGTTTTGGCTGGCCTGGCGAAAGCGCTCCATGGTTTGGCGCACGCGTTGCAGATCTTCTTCGCCCAACTCAAGCGGTGTTGCTTCGAAAGTGGGCCGCTCCCACAGTGCAGAACGAACCTGAAGAGCGGGCGAGTCCGTTGAGCCACCTTCAACCTCGGTCGCTTCGAGCCACGCCATGCGCGCGAGGTACGCTTCGCTTGGACTACGTGGAAGTCGCAGCTCACGCAGCGCGTCGTCAACGAGCTTGACCAGGCGTACACCGACTTCACGGTCTTCACGCTGCGCCAAAAAGTCGATCACGTCCGTCGCCACTTCGAGGTCCCGTGTGAACGCGCGCACATCGGGATTGGGCACCGCCAATCGGCAGATTGCGACCTTTGGCTCATGAACGGGCGCACCCTGATAACCGTGCGGCACAACTTCGAACGTGAAGCGACAGCGTTCCCCGGGAGCCAGCGAGACCGCACAGCGACGATGCATCGGGTTGAAACCAAAGCGCGCTTCCTCGCCCTCGATCCAACAACCTTCACCACCTAGGTCCGCCCAAAGCTCAGCATCTTTGGGCCAGTCTTGGGGGATATCAAACTCGGCCTCGAACCAAGCGGGCCGAACCCACTGCGGCCATGGGTGGCCTTCCTTCACCTCGCGGGTGAGTTCCCGGCGCGAGTTTCCAAACCGTAAACTTGTGGCGTCGAGCCGACGCGTATCGGAGTAGGCTTCGAGTTCACGCACGCGTTCTTTGAGTCGGCGCGCTTCAGCGCGCAGGTTGAGCGGGACGGTCATCGCCCAGAAGTGTACCTATCTGGGCGGATAAGTCGTGCGAATAAAGATTCTATCGCGGTCCGACGCCCGGAACGGGTTCCGCCCGGTACTGGTCGCGGTTTTTGAACTGCTCGACGTCCCCTCCCGTGATATCGGGAGCCTCTCCACCAAAGTAGTTGTCCGCGATGTCGAGGTCGATCGAGCCACCGATGTCGAGAAAGTCCGACGCCGTGCCCTCAAAGTGATTGCGCGCGAAGCGCCCCGAGACCTTTGCCACCATGACCGGGTAGGTCGCGCCATCAAAGACCGAATCTTCGATTACGATGGGTGTTGGACTGCCTGAGTTGAAGTGGAGCGGACAGTGACAGCCCGTGAAATGAACGTGCGAAAGTTCGACACTCGCGTTGTTAAACTTAGTGCAATCGGGTGATTTCGTATCGTGCATGAGGTCGATGATGGAGTCGGTCATCTTCAGAACACCACCCGAGATCGCGACGCTGGTCCCGCCTTCAATGATGGTGCGGTCCATATGCGCGCCATTGACGGCATTGAGCGTCTGCCCACAATCGTGCAGGTACGAGTCGTGAAGCATGATTTGGCCGCCGTCGTTGCCTTTGACGCACGTTCCGGCGCCGCGCACCTCCGTGAAAACGCCATCGAGGGTGCCGCCTACGACGAGCCCGAGCCACCCCGTACCGGAGATGCGGATGGGTTGGCTGTTTGTCCCCGAAAGTTTGAGCGTGCCGTCGACGCGCAAGCGCGAGCCCTCGGCCATGGCAATCGTCGTACCTGCGCACACCTCGAGCGTCTCGCCGCTCGGCACGGTGACCGCGTCGAGAACGATGATGTCACCACACCATGTGCCCATAACGTCCCCACCGGGCACTGCCAGCTCTTCGCGTGGCAAGCTTGCATCGACACCTGCGTCGGAACGCGACACAACTGCGTCGCTTGTCACGGTCGCGTCAGCTTCGTTCGGAGGCCAGCGCGTCGAACCGTCCTGCTTGGTGTCGGCATCACGCTCCACCGAGGCATCGCCCGAGTTTGTCGGGTCGAGTTCAGCACTGGTGCACGCGCTCAATGCAAGAAGGAGCATTGGCAAGCGGCGCAGAGATTGAACTTTGGCCATGTCAAAGGATAGCATGCGTCCAGCGTCTATGAGTCCACACTACCCCTCTACCCGCCTTCGCCGTAACCGTACGCATGCCTGGATACAGGACATGGTTCGCGAGCACCGCGTACATCCCAGCGACCTGATCTGGCCTGTTTTCGTCCACGATCAGCAAGACGCGAACCAAGTCATCCCGTCCATGCCCGGCGTGGTGCGCTACTCCGAAAGAACTATCGTTGACGCCGCAAAACGCGCCGCTGACCTTGGCATTCCCGCGCTCGCCGTGTTTCCTGTGATCGATCCGAGCAAGAAGTCGTCGGATGGAAAAGAAGCGACCAACCCTGAGAACTTGGTTTGTCGAAGCGTCGCTACGATCAAGTCCGCCGTGCCTTCGATCGGTGTCATCTGCGATGTCGCGCTCGACCCGTTTACCACGCATGGGCAGGACGGTTTGGTCGAAAACGGGCGTATCCTCAATGACCCGACGATCGATGTCTTATGCGAACAGGCGCGTGTGCAGGCCGACGCGGGCTGCGACATTATCGCACCCTCAGACATGATGGATGGCCGCATCGGTCGCGTTCGCCACACACTCGAAAGCAGCGGCCATCAAGACGTCAAGATCATGAGCTACGCGGCCAAGTACGCCTCGGCGTTTTATGGTCCGTTCCGCGACGCCGTAGGTTCCAAAAAGCAGCTGGGCGGCGGTGACAAGAAAACCTACCAGATGGACCCGGCAAACGGCGGCGAAGCACTACGCGAAGTTGCACTCGATATCGAAGAAGGCGCGGACATGGTCATGGTCAAACCCGGGCTGCCCTACCTCGACATCGTACGCCGCATAAAAGAGCGCTTCAGCATGCCGACCTTCGCCTATCAGGTGAGCGGCGAGTACGCGATGCTACGAGCAGCCGACCAACATGGCTGGCTCGACTACCAGAGTTGTCTGTTAGAGAGCCTCGTCGCCTTCAAACGTGCCGGCTGCGACGGCATCCTTACCTACGGCGCCTGCGACGCTGCCAGCTGGCTGTAGATCGTTTTCGCCGAACGGACAGCACGGCAAGTCCAACGACGAGCAGCCAACTTACGCGCCTCTGACCAATGCGTCCCACACGGCAGGTGTTTCCGGTAAACCGTCGATCGAGAACGTCGGCAAACTCGGTACACGCAGGTGGGTCCACGCAAGCCCGATAGCAGCTCGTGCGGCCCTGAACACAGACGTTGAGATCGGGGTCGCATCGTTCGCCCAAGATGCCGCAATCACAGTCCTCGCCGCAGGGTTGTCCGCAGACCCCGTTGTTACAATTCTGGTTGGCGCAGTCGAAATCTTCCATACACGAGTCACCCGGCTGGCCGGACTTCGGGTACTCACATTCATTGTCCACACACCGACCATCGGGCGGACAGTCCGCAGGTCCGCTACACGGCCCACCGCACGTACCACGTGCGTCCATTAACGGAGCATTCTCTCCTTCGCAACGATCCTCTCCGCGGTCCGTGACTTCACATTTGGAGTCGGCGCCCTCGCAGGCATTCTCCGCGTCGAGCGGGCACAGCTCTCCTCGCGCGGCCGCAAGCACCTCTTGACACATCCCTTGGAGGCAAAGCTGTGCACGGGGACAATCCATTGCGCCGGGAACGCAGTCGGCACGGCGCTCGCCAGCGGGACAAGCTCTATCCGGCTTATAGCCGTTGCCGCAAAGGTTTCCACGGAAACAGTCGCAGTCACTGTCGCAAAGAGCTTGCCCTGGCGGGTACTGTGTGCACAGGCCGTCGCGGTCGTCCGCCTGTATGGACGTCGCTTTGGGATTTGGATGCATCAGGACTTCGGCCACCGGTTTCGTAGGCTCATGCGCAAGCCCAAGAAAGTGACCGACCTCGTGCGCAACGACCGAGTACGGCTCGGTGTTGTTCGTTGCGCCCGGTGTGTAGTCCAAACCACCGTTGGTCTCGTTAAGTATGATATCTGCCTCGAGAATGGAGTACGGCTCAGAGATGGTCGGATAGACCAAGATCGTAATGCCGAGCACGATCGAGCGCGGCTCACATGTACCGACGCAAACATACGAGCGACACTCGCTGTCCGCGGTACACACTGTGCCGTTGGCCTTGGTGCCGGGCATCACGCACATGCCTTCGCACAGCCCGGAGGAACACTGTGCATCGGCACCGCAGACTTCACCGACCGTCTTGTTGCCCAAGCTTGGCTGGTAGGGGTCGTAGTTGGCCGCGTCGCCAGTGATCCACACAACTTCATTTTCGCCGTTTCCGGACGCCCAGTTCGCACCGGGCACGGACATCACATTGGCAGTCGTCATGAAGCAGCCCTCATCCGCCCAATCATTGAACGCGCGCGAGATGATTTCTTGTGCGCCAGACGCGTCAAGACCGTCTGAGGTTTCACCGTATACGAGCACGTCTTGCGGAAACTTGCGCCAGGTAATCGCGCGACCGGTGTCGTTGACCAGCAACTCGAAGGCGCTCGTACCCGGAGCCCAGATCGCCGCCAGCGCCAACACAAAGAGTCCAAGGAGCGCGCGTTTCATCGCACCCCCTTGATGCGTGCGACGAGTTGCCAAAGCGGCAACGCCTGCGGCAGCGACTGCGAGGCGCTGGGCTGGGGAACGCTCAGCGCAGACTGGGCTCCGCCGTTCGACGCACGATGGCTCGGACGCACCGCCCAAAGCACACCGTCAGAACCCCGCTGAACCTGGTAAGCTCCCAGTTCGAGCCCGAATAGGTAAAACGTGACGGAACCGTAGCCGGGTTTGGGCTTTAGAAAAAGAATAACGCGCTGCCCGACCTTGAACCGCGGCGAACCGACGATCTCAAAACGCAATTCGTCGATGACGCCACCGGGCTGCCAGAGCGTAATCTGCGATGGCCCACTCCCTCGCAAGTAGCGGATCACCCGCAAGTCATCCATGGTCACCACGGGCAGGCGGCCGGGCTGCTGCAGGTGGCGAACCTTCGTCACCTCCGCTTCGACGACAACCGTGGAGCGCGCGGTTAGTTCCTCGAGCGAAACGTCGCGGTAAGAGGTGGCCTGCGCGGTCGGAGCCAGTGCTAGCATGACAAGAACAAGAAAAGCAGAACGCATCCCCAAAATAATATCGTGGATGACGCGAGGGCGCTACAGACTGGTTCGGGCTAGTATCTGCGTGTGTTCGCGACCGCCCAATCACAGTTTCTTGCGGGACGTTGGTACGCACTCGTTGTGCTCCTAGCCGCCTGCGGTTCGCAAAAGCAAAAAGAAGAGCCCTTGCCGCATACGACGCAAAGGCCGTCCTCCGTGCGGCCGGCGCCGACCAGGCCCAAGCCCCCGCCGCAGCCCCGCGCACTCAATCGCCGTTTTGTGTTGGGCGCCACGCACGCTTGTCTCCTGGGCCGCGAGAACCACACTTATTGCTGGGGTGGCAACCAGTTCGCCGAGCTCGGGCAAAAAGGGGTTCCAGAAGAGCCGCTCGCTCACCTTATGGCTCCGCAACGCATCGACGCCGACCTTGCCTTTGCTTCGCTGAGCAGCGGTTTCTTCCACACCTGCGCACAAACGACAACGGGGAACGCATACTGCTGGGGACAAAATGCTTTCCTGCAAATTCGGGAACCTCCCCGCACATCGATCCATGAGCCCACCAAGCTGACTTGGGCGGCGAAAGAAGAGCTCCAAGTGGTCCAAGTGGCGACTGGCAGCGAACACACGTGCGTGCTCGATCGTGAAGGCCGCGTGCGCTGCCGCGGGAGCAACCAATATCAGCAACTTGGGGCGCAAAAAGATGGGCGTCTCGACTGGGACAAACGCATTCTTTGGCTCGCAGCAGGTCGACACCACACGTGCGCCATCGACGAAGATGCCGACGTCCTGTGCTGGGGCGACAACGTCGATGGCCAGCTCGGCAAAGCACCTTCCCCAGCACAAGCCGAACCACACAAAACCGCAACGCTCAACTGGCCCGAAACGATCGCTGCATTGCAGTGTGGCTCACGGCACTGCTGCACCCTGCAAAAAAACCCGGACCCGCGGAGAAATGGAAAGCTCCAGGCGATATGCTGGGGCAATAACTCAACAGACCAACTGGGCGTACCGGCCACCAAATTTGTTTCGGGCAAACCTTACAGCGCCGGCGTGTTGGTGCCCAAGTCCATCATCGGCGATCGTGGCTGGCTGCAAATTGCGCCGGGGGGCCGATTCACCTGTGGACTCACCGATCAAGGCCAGGTGATTTGCTGGGGCGATAATCACGACTTTATCCTCGGCACCGAAGAGGAACTTGACCAGTTACCCAAGCAGATCGCTCTACCGGGAAAGGCTTTGGAACTCGCGGTCGGTCCGCGCACGGCGTGTGCCTGGGTGCAAGCGGAGGTGCGGGCCGAGGTACAGGCGGATGCTGGCGCCGACCTCTACTGTTGGGGCGCCAATCGCCGTGGCCTCTTGGGGCTCGAACCGGACGACCCGCTCGCGATGCCGCAAAAAGTTTCCGTGCCGAAGAACCTCTATTCGCCCTAAGATAGTCGTATGTTCACGGGAATCGTCGAAGAGCAGGGAAGCGTGACTGCGGTCGACGATGCCAACGGCGGAAAGCGACTCGTCATTGAAGCGAACATGACGCTCAAGGATACAAAAGTCGACGACAGCATCTGTGTGAGCGGCGTTTGTCTAACCGTCGTGTCGATCGACGCCTCCTGCATGACCTTCGACATCGTCCCTGAAACACTGCGGCGCAGCACGTTGGGATCGGTCGCGCCTGGCACGCGCGTCAACCTCGAACGCGCCATGGCGGGCAGTCAGCGCTTCGGGGGACATTATGTGCAGGGACATGTCGACACCACAGCCACGGTGAGCGCACGCCACGTGGACGGCAACGCGACCGACCTCACCTTCGACTTCCCCGAGGCATCTCGCAATCTGGTGACCGAAAAAGGTTTCATCACGGTCGATGGCGTGAGCCTGACGGTCACCCACACCACGGCATTTAGTTTCGGTGTCACGCTCGTTCCGCACACACAAGAGCGCGTCACGCTCGGTCGCTGCCAGCCCGGCGACCAGGTCAACCTTGAGTTCGATGTTTTCGCGAAGTACGTGCAGCGCGCGGTCGACGAACGGCTCACTCGGCTCGAACAAGAACTTGCCGACCTCCGCAGGTATTTAAGTTTGCGTTAGCATGAGACCTTCGCTTCGCATAACGGGCGCTGTGCTCACTGTGGCACTGTACGCGTGCGCGCCAGACACCCCGGTTGTCATGCGCGACGCCGCGTCTCCACCCGACGCGCGGGTCCCCGACCCGGTCGTGCCTTCAAAGCTAGCCGCTGACCGGTTCGCGCTCGGTTCGTCCTTCAGCTGCTATCTACGCGATGACGCAAGCGTGTGGTGCTGGGGCGCAAACAACTTCGGTCAGCTGGGAAACGGCGGGGTTGGCTCAAGCTATCTCGCAATCAAAGTGGCAGGTCTTGATGACGCTGTTCAGGTTAGTGGAGCAAGCAGCACAGCGTGCGCCGTCCGGGATGAGGGTGGTGTCGTTTGTTGGGGGCAGAACGGTTCTCTGCAGCTCGGCGGTGCGGTCGGTGACTTCCGCAACAGCCCGCTGGCGGTTCACGAAGTCCCCGCCGCCAAGCAGGTCAGCGTCGGCGGCCTTCACGCCTGTGCGCTGACGAGGGCCGGAGAGGCCTGGTGCTGGGGTTCAAATCGTTTTGGGCGACTGGGGCACGGCCCGATCGATGAAGAGCTCGCGCCCGCCGTGGTCGAAGGTGCGCCTCCGTTCGCGGAGCTCCGTGCATCCTTCTATCACACCTGCGGACGCACCGAAGCGGGCGAAGTGTTCTGCTGGGGACGCAACGACCAACGACAAGTCGCCGACAGCACGAGCGAGGTCGTGGCCTCCCCAACCAAGGTCGAGCGTGTTGCGAACGCAAGCGCAATCGCGGTCGGCAACGAGCACTCGTGCGCCCAAAACACGGACGCCGTTCAGTGTTGGGGTAGCAACCGCTTTGGGCAGCTCGCCCTACCCGAGAGCACCGGCCAACGGGGAACGCCCGTCGCGATCACCGTCCCCGGACCCGCGTCAGGCATCCTCGCGTCACAATTCGTCGCCTGTGCCATCGGAAGTGACAAGATGTTTTACTGCTGGGGGCGCAACCTTCACAGCAACCTGACCATCGGCGGCGAGAACGAAGTTCGTAAGCCGGTGATTGTCAGGACGCTTGAGGTCGACGATTTCGCAGGGACCAGCGGACTTCACACTTGCATTCGCCAGAGCGATGCCGAAGTTTTGTGCTGGGGAAGCAATACCGCGGGCCAATCTGGCGCCAACGACGACATGCACCCCATCGAATCGCCCCAGAGCGTCACCTTTTCCGAATAGCTCGGCCTCCGAATAGCGCGGCTGCGCGTTCCGGGGTAGATCTCAGCCATGCGCGTGACCTGTGGTTTGATCTTGGCCCTTCTCCTCGCTGCCTGCGGCGACGACGACAACAGCACCTGCGTGCCTTCCGACACGGTGTCGTGTGGGGACCCGAGCGATGGTGGCATGGATGCCAACCCCGACGCAGCTCCCGATGCTGGGCCAATCGACTGCAACCCGGTCGGCGACGGCGACGACTGCTTTCTTCCCTTCCCATCAGACGTATTTCTGACCGAGGACCCACTAACCACCACCGGCAGCAAAGTCGTTGTGCCGGTCCCAGCACGGGTCACATGGGATGAGGGAAGTTTTGATCCGACCGCGCTCTTGGAGCCGGACGGTTTTTCAATCGCTTCACAGATCGTCTTTGCTCTGGCTGAGGCCGCCGAGGAAACACAACTCACCAATCGACGCGACGATTTCAGTGACACCCTGGTTGCCTCGTCGAAGACCCTTCTCATCAATGCGGATACTGCGGAAATCGTGGCTCACTTTGCGGAGGTCGACGCCCGCGATAACACCTCCAATCCGCTGAATTTCATTCGACCTGCCAGCCCACTTGAGTTCGAAACTCGGTACATCGTCGCGGTGCAGGGAGTGGAAAATCAGTCGGGTACAACGATCGAGGCGAGCGACGGGTTTCGTGAGCTTCGCGACAGCGCACCTGGCGCTGACCCAGCGCTGCAGCGCCACTACGACGATGATATTTTTTCGGTACTCGACCAAATCGGAGTCGTGCGCGGCGACCTGCAGCTCGCCTGGGACTTCACGACTGGCAGCGCCACAAACGTCCGCAGCAGCTTGTATAAGGTGCGTGACACGATGGCGACATGGTTGCTGGAAAATACGCCCCCGGTCACCATCACCAGCGTCGAAGACCATGCAAGCCCGGGCATTGCGAAGGTCGTCGTAGGCACCATTGGCGTGCCGGCATTCGTAGACAGCACCGAACCAGGTGCCCGTTTGCTCGCTGAACCCGACTTGGAAAATCTGATGGAGGTTCCGTTTAAGGCCACCATTCCGCAACGCGTTGTGGATGGAGAAATTGCGGGTCGCGCCATTCAGTTCGGTCACGGTTTTTTTGGGGACTACGACGAGATTGAAAGTGATTTTCATTCGAGCTTCGCGAATGACTACGGTTTTGTTCACTTTGCCATCAACTGGTGGGGCATGTCGCGACCCGATCAGGCAACCGTTGTCACAGCGATCATGAACAACATGGATGAACTGCCGTCGTTTGCAGAGCGCGTCCACCAAGCGATGGCCAATCAGCTGGCCTTCACGAAAGCCATCAAAACTTCGCTTGCCGATGCTGCGCCTTTTGTTTCTGCTGATGCCACCCTCTACGACAAGGACAATGTTTACTATTATGGCATCAGCGGGGGCCATATGTTGGGCACCGTCTTTCTTGCACTCAGTGATGACATCAAGCGAGCTACGCTGTCCGTTGGCGGCGGTAGCTGGACGCTGATCGCGTCACGGTCCACCAACTTTGCGCCCTTCCTTGCGCTGATCGCGCTGGAGGTTCGGACTTCTCGCCGCGTCCAGGAGATTACGGCGCAACTGCAGCTTGCTTTGGACATGATCGAACCGGTCGTCTTCAGCGAGGACCTTCGCGCAAAAATGGATGCCGAAGAGCCCCTGGTGTTGGCCGTGCACGCCGGAGTCGGCGATGCGCAAGTCCCAAACATTGCCACTGAATATCAGATGCGCAGCCTGGGCATACCCGCACTGGCCCCAACCGCATGGAACTACTTCGGCCAAGAGACGGTGGAAGGGCCCCAAACCCGAGCGGCCGTGACGTGGTTCGACTTCGGCACCGACCCGCTGCCCGGCGACCGCGCAGAGTCGACGGCCGAGAACACGCCCGCACACGGTCAAACTCGCCAAACGACTGCAAGTCAGGAACAAATCGACCGCCTCTTCCGCCCAGACGGGCAGATCGAACAGACCTGCGAAGGCGTGTGCGACCCCGAGTAGGCGCGGCTTCGAGGGCGCGGCTCAGCGTTGCGGTCGCGTTCACGTTTATTGCCTTGCCAGCGCAGTGTCTTGCGTACACCTATGAGACGTCGCTCTCATCGGGTTGCCACGAAGCGCTATCCTGGGAGACCCTGCGCGCGATTCGCGCGGAAGGCCTCGTTGCGTCACGAACGCCAAGTCGTTCTGAGCAGGCGTTGATCGACGATGTGCAGTTTACGGTGCCCGCCGACATGCGCGACATCGACGCCGTGGCGCTGGTGTTGGGCAACCGCGACAACGACGTCAAAGGGCTTTCCGGGCTCGACCCCAAAGACCTTGCGGAGGTTCACGGAACCAACTCGTTTCAGGCCGAACATTGTCTACGTCGACAAGAACACGATGGTCACGAAGGCAGCGTCGAAGCGCTGCGCGAGTGCCGCGCATTCATTCGCGCCCAATCGCTTCGCGCGATCAAGGGACTCGATGAGCTCGGTGCACCCGACCCAGGCGAACAATCGCTGTTGTACGTGTTCTTCGATTTCTCCGGACAGCAACACGTTGCCCTCCCAACCTTCTACGTCCACGCAGGACACGCTCTGCACACGCTTCAAGACTCCTTCACCCATGCGCTGCGCGATCCCGATGACCTCCGCCAAATCACTTCGGTACTCAACTGGGTCGACGAAGTCGAAGAGCGACGAGAGGACGAACGCGACGGAGCACCCCACTTGTCCGCACTCGACGACTGCTCAAGTGACGACATACGCGTGCAGTCTCGCTACCAGATGGCGCTCACAGCCAGCATCGACCTGATGCGTGCCCTGCTGCAGGCGAAGACCCCGGACGAAAAGATCACCCGTGTGGACGAAGTGTTGGGCACGTATCTGCAGCATCTCGAGGGCTGCGCCGCCAGCAACAACTGGTGTGACGCACCCGAGCTCGACGTCGCAGAGCAAGCCGCGTCGTGCAGCGCAGGTCAGTCCACCACCACCTCACTCCTCGTGCTCGCGCTCCTGCTCTTTTCGAGGCGAAACCGATGGCGCAGCGTGTGGGTCGCAACTGTGTTGATCGGACTGCTGGCAGCAAGCACCGCGAGCGCCCAGAGCAAGGTCGAGGCTGCGCGACAGTCCGACATGCGCTTCGCTGGCTCGGCACGCGTCGCGGCCTCGATCGACCGAGGCGGCTTCGGAGTTGGCGTCGGCGGAAGGCTAGCCATCGACGAGGATTGGTGGGTCGGGCTCGACTTCGAGTGGAACCCGTGGTTCTCGCTTGCAACGCTGCGCGCCCGACCCGGCACGCTCAATGTGTTCGGGGCGCTGGTCTGGCGCTGGCATCACGACAACTCACTCTCCCTCCGCACGACAGGCCGCCTGGGTATCTCGGCGCTCCTCTTCGACTTGGTGGGCGCACCCAGCGGAAGCATCGGGCCATGCTTAGGAATGAACCTACTCGGCATTGATATCCCACTCAGTGATCGGGTTCACTTCGTCATCGACCCCGCTGAGGTGCTTGCCGTGATACCCCAGGTGCAGGGCGCGCCCATCGCCTACGTGCAGTACCGCCTCGCATTGGGCCTCGTCTTTTTCTGACCTACCAGCGGCCCGTCCATTGCAGTCCCGCGCCGCCTTCGCAAGCGAGCGGACGCAGCGCCGCGCTGCGACGGTGTAACTCGGGAATGGCGATACCCGCGCCGATACCCACGACAGCACCAGCAAGCGTGTCGGTCGGAAAATGTTGACCCGCAAGAACGCGCCCGAGCCCCACAAACGACGAGCCCAAGATACCGACGCCCCAAACCACCCATGGCCAAGCGTCGCCTGGATGCCGTTCCTTGAGCGTCCAAAACAGTGCCGTCACCGCGGCGAAACTGTTGGCCGTGTGCCCTGAAAAAAAAGAGAGCGCAGCCGTGCCACTCAGGCGATCTTCAAGGGGCGAGTCATCCCCGTACACATGAGGCCGAGGTCGTCGAGTCGCGAGCCCAAACAGGCTCGACATCGAGTTCGTGACGAGCACAGTTTGCACCATTACGAGCCCATCGAGAAAAATGCTCTGGTCGGGTCGGTCGACGGCCAGCGTCGCGAGCGACCCCACCAAGACCACGCCAACTCCCAGGTCGCTCGCGGTCTTCCAGCCCGTGTCCCACTGCCCTGCTGCACCGCGATCGATGCCCCACAATGTGGAGCGATCGCAGACGGGCGCGCAATGGGGCGACTGCAGCTGCTCGCCAAGGAGCCACGACGATGCGCCCACAGCCGCGAGCAAGGTTAGGGGAAGGTCGACTTCCAGTCGCACATCCCACGTCGATGGTGACAAACCTGCTAATTGCACACCCTCCTCCTGAGCGACAGGACCGTCGGGCTTCTCTTGCGCCGAGACTACAGCACAGCGCGCAAACAAGAAAAAAGCGGCGCCTAGCACGAGCAAAGCGGGCTTGGATTCCAGTGAGGACCGAGGACATTCTTTCGTTTTTGCCGTAGCTCTCAAAGGCTATTCTCCTCGAGGAAACTAGGCCCGAACACCGAGAGCCGTTTCTTCATGACGTCGCACGCCTCCGGGTTTTGGTCGATCAACACAAAGCGCCGACCGTGTCGCGCTGCAGCATCGCCCGTCGTACCACTCCCCGCGAAGAAATCGAGCACCAGATCCCCAGGTTCGCTGTGCACCTTCACAACACGTTCGAGGATACCGAGTGGTTTCTGCGTCGGGTAGCCTGTCTTCTCGTTGCCGTTGGTGGGTACGATGGTGTGCCACCAAACATCGGTCGGCGTTTTTCCACGGGCGGCCTTTTCCTTGCTCACCAAACCCGGCGCCATATACGGGATACGGTCCATTTCGTCGTAGTTGAACACGTAGTTCCTTGGGTCTCGGGCGTACCAAAGAATCGTGTCGTGCTTCGCTGGCCAACGCCGCTTCGAGCGCCCGCCATAGTCATAAGCCCATATGATTTCTCCGAGAAAAGAAGCGCGACCCATGGCCGCATCCATCGCGACCTTGACGTAATGGGCCTCGCGATAATCGAGATGGATGAAAATCGAACCATCCCTGGACAAACAACGCAGCGCCTCTTGGACGCGCGGCATGAGAAAGCCACAAAAGTCGCCGAAACGGTCCTCGTAACTCGGAGAGTCGAGTTTCTGCTCACGATATTTTTTTCCACCGAAGCCAACGCGCGTCCCTGCTTCATCGGCTTGGACCACCAGGCGTTGACGCTTCTGTTTGGCGCCGGTGTTGAACGGCGGGTCCACGTAAATCAAACGCGCGCAGGCGTCCGGCAGCTGCCTGAGCCAAGAGAGATTGTCTCCTCGCACGATGCACGATGACTGGGCATGGACAAAATCTGCAAGTGAACGGGTCACCCTCGCTCCTGACCGACGATCAAACCAACCTGTCGTCCGGTCACGCCCGCGTCTCGTCGATAAGAAAAGAAGTCGGTTTCGAACGTGTCGCGACCGACATCCTCGACTTGGTCATCGGCCATGCCCACGACTCGAAGTTGCGCCCGCACCGCGGCCGCCAGCTGTCCGAACCACTTGTCACCTTGCGACACCGCCGCAGCGGACGATGCCGCCTGCTGCAACTTCGCCGCAACGTCTGCGCCAATCTCGAAGTTCTCGGGGCGGATGTGCGGCCCGATCGCAGCCACCCAATTGCGAGGGTGACCCGAGAGCTGGCTGGCCACGACTTCAATTATTCCGGACGCAACGCTTCGCCACCCACAATGGACGGCAGCGACGACGCCCGTTTTGCGGTCGGCGAACAAGAGCGGTAAGCAGTCCGCGACGCGCACCGAGACCGCTTGTCCGTTGCGAGCGATGAGTGCGTCGGCTTTGGTGCTTGCAATAACGTCCGGATCGTCCCCGGGGGCGAGCACCAGGACGTCGCGACCGTGCACTTGATCGACGCGCCAAAACTCCGCAATCCTGAGGTGCGTGCACAAGCGCTCGACGTTCTGCTCGACATTCGACGCTTTGTCGCCGACGCCGAAGCCTAAGTTCAGGCTTTGGTACGCTCCTTTGCTCACGCCTCCATGACGCGAGCTGAAGCCGTGCACAAAACCGGCCTCTCGCAGCAAATCGGATTCAATGACCTCCACGACGCTCCTCGAATCACAGCGCAATTTGCCGACCGCGACAAGCAATTGTCGACTTCCCGCTCGACAGCGCTGCATTCTGTGGGCTAACTATTCGCCATGCGTAATCTCATGCCTATGTTCGCGATGTCGTTCGCGGCCCTTCAGGGCTGCGGAGGCGAAGAGGACGTCGGTGAACGTGCCAGGGCCATCGCAATGCTCTCGGGTGACGCAACAACGGGTGAAACCTTCTTTTTAGACCACTGCGTCACGTGTCACGACGACAACGCGATGGGGATCGCAGGGTTGGGCTCGGACCTAACCGTCATCGTCCCCATGCTCACCGACGCCGAACTCGCTCAAACGCTCCTTCGACCTCCACAAGGCATGAAGTCCTTTACAAACCAACAAAACCAAAAGTTGGCGGATGTCATCGCCTACCTGCGTACACTCTAAACATGGGCTGGTTTGAAAAAGGACGATCCGAAGTCCACGCCTCGGAGAAGAAGACACTGGGAGAGGGCGTGTTCAGGCTATGTCCCGGGTGCAGCGAAACGAAGCTCGAGCAGGAGTTCGCGAAAAACCTCGAAGTCTGTCCCGGTTGCGGCCATCACTTTCGTCTATCGTCGGCGCGTTGGTTGGAGCTTCTGATCGACGCTGGCACGTGGAAAGAGGAGCACGAACACCTGGCCGCGGTGGACCCCCTCGCCTTCGTTGACTCCAAGACCTACCCCGAGCGCATCCGCTCCGCACAGAAACGAACCGGTCTAACCGATGCCGCGACCGTGGGAGAGGCGCGCTTGGACGGTATCGACATCGAGTTCGGCATGTTTCTCTTCGAATTCATGGGTGGGTCGATGGGCTCGGTGGTCGGCGAGAAGATTACGTTGCTGTTCGAGGCCGCGCTGCAAAAGAAACGGCCGGCGGTTTTGCTCTCCGCCTCGGGTGGTGCGCGCATGCAAGAGGGCATTCTCTCACTCATGCAAATGGCGAAAACGGTGGCGGCCTTGGGTCGCTTGCGTGATGCCGGCTTGCCCTTCATCAGCGTGTTGCTCGACCCCACCACGGGTGGCGTAGCGGCATCCTTTTCGCTGCTCGGCGACGTCAACATCGCCGAGCCCAATGCGCGAATCGGCTTCGCAGGCGCACGCGTCATCGAGCAAACGATTCGCGAGACGCTACCAGAAGGCTTTCAGCGCTCCGAGTTTCTGCTCGAGCACGGCATGGTCGACATCATTACGCCGCGCTCCGAGATGAAGAAGAACATCGCCCTCGCCATTCGCCACCTTTACGGATCTGTGGCCTGATCTGAACACGTGAACTACGCGCAAGCGATTGAAAACCTCTACGCGTTGGAACGCCGCGGCGTCAAACTTGAGCTTTCGCGCGTTCGTGACGCCTTGGACGCACTGGGAAGTCCGGACGCCGCCTACCCCATCATCCACGTCGCAGGGACCAACGGCAAGGGCAGCATCTGCGCGATGCTCAGCTCCTGTCTCGCCGCGGCCGGACACAAGCCAGGACTGTTTACCTCCCCCCACCTGCATCGTCTCGCCGAGCGCGTAACGATCGGAGGTCAACCCGTGCGCGAGGAGGTTTTCGTGCACGCCACCGAGCGCGTCCTCGAACTTGAAAGCCGACTCGAACTCGGTCTGTCGTTTTTTGAATGCGTGTTTCTTGTTGCGTGTGAGGCGTTTCGCGAAGAAGGTTGCGACTGGGTTGTCTTGGAGACGGGCCTCGGCGGACGCCTAGACGCGACCAATACAATCCGTCCCGTGCTCACGGTGATTAGTGAAATTTCGCTCGATCACACCAAGCTGCTGGGCACCACGCTCGCGGCTATCGCAGCTGAGAAGGCAGGGATCATCAAACGTGGTGTGCCGCTCATCTCGGGTGCGAGCGAAGGCAGCGCACGCGCCGTCCTTGGGGAGCGAGCGCGCGAGCTGAGTGCACCGCTCTGGCAGTTCGAAAGCGCTAGCTCACCCCCGTTCGATCTCGCTGATCATCAAGCCATCGGTTTGCGCGGTGTCCATCAGCGCAAAAACGCAGCGCTCGCCCTCGCGGCACTGCGGCGCCTCGTTCGCGATGGACATCTCGCTCCGTCAAGCGAAGCGTTTGCGCGCGGTCTCGCCGACGTGCATTGGCCGGGCCGCGTCGAAGTGCTCAAAGGCCAGCCGACGTGGATTCTCGACGCCGCACACAACCCCGCAGGGTGCGAAGCCCTCGCCGACTACCTAAAAACGCTGCCTCGGAAACCCAAAGCGCTGATCTTCGGCGTCATGGCCGACAAAGCATACGCAGAGATGCTTGACACGCTCGCTCCTGTCGTCGAGCGCATCGTTTTGACCCGACCAGAGATGGACCGCGCGGCCGATCCCGCGGCCATCACTGCACCCCAAGGCGCCCTGCGTTTTGACAGCTGGCGTGAGGCCCTACGCTGGACGGAACAGCACGCTGAGCCCGAGGACACCTTGGTCGCATGTGGCTCGATTTTCTTGATGGCGGCTGTTCGGGCCGAGCTGCTGGGAATCGAGAGCGACCCCGCCATCCGAATGTAGTAGAAGAGGGTATGAGCGCTTTTCTTAAAGCTTGTAGTCGGCAGAAGGCGTCGCATACGCCCATTTGGATCATGCGTCAGGCGGGTCGTTACCAACCTGAATATCGCGCCATCCGCGAGAAAGTCTCGTTCATCGAATTGTGCAAGTCGCCTGACCTGGTCGCCGAAGTCACCACGCTACCCGTCACCCAGCTGGGCGTCGATGCGGCCATTCTCTTCGCAGACATTTTGCTCATCCTCGAACCACTGGGCATCGGGTTCGAGTTCTTGCCCGAGGGCGGACCCAAAATTCAAGAACCCATTCGCACCGCCGAGCAGGTCGACGCCGTCGCGAGCGAAATCCATGCCAAAGACTCCCTCGACTACGTGATGAAAGGCGTCGTGGCCACCAAAGCCTCATTGCCAAGTGATACGCCGCTCATCGGCTTCGCTGGTGCACCATTTACACTGGCATCGTACGCCATCGAAGGCGGCGGCTCGAAAAACTATCACCACACCAAGACGCTCATGCTTTCGGATTCTGGCTCTTGGCATGCGCTCATGCACCGACTGACCGACGCCACCATCGACTACCTCAACGCGAAAATTGACAAGGGGGTCGATGCCGTCCAGCTTTTCGATTCGTGGGTCGGTTGTCTCTCGCCGGAACAATACGTGCGCTTCGTCCAGCCTCACATGAAGCGCTTATTCCAAAGCTTGAACAAGGACGTGCCGCACATCCACTTCGGCACGGGTAACCCAGAACTCTATCCACTGATGGCCGAAGCCGGCGGCGACGTCATCGGCATCGACTGGCGCGTTTCGATCGACAGCATTTGGCCCAAGCTCGGAGACGTGGCCATTCAAGGTAACCTGGATGCAGCCGCACTACTCGCACCGCGCGCAGAGCTAGAGAGCGAAGCCAAGGCAGTGCTGGACGCGGCAGGAAACAAGCCTGGACACATTTTCAACCTCGGGCACGGCATTATGCCGGAGGCATCGGTCGACCAAGCCAAAGCACTCGTCGATTGCGTACACGAAGCCTCGAGTTAAAGAGGGTCTGGCACCCAGACCCTCTCGCTCCAGTCGGAGCGATTCACCCAAACTCCCCCGACCAGCTTCGCTTCAAAACCAAGGATGTGCAGTTAGCACATCCGGTTTCTTTGGCTCAGCAAGAGCGATACTATCTCAGCTCGTGGTGAAGATGGGTCCGAAGGTCGTGATCGTCGGTGCAGGGGTCTCCGGACTCACTGCCGCCTACCGCCTGCACGACCTCGGTATCGACGCGCGCGTGCTCGAAGCCTCAGAACACGTGGGCGGACTGATTCGCACAGAGCACAGCGACGGCTTTTTGATCGAGCATGGGCCGGAGTCCATCCTGCAGGCCAAACCGGCTGCACGACAGCTCGCCGTTGAGCTTGGTCTCGAAGACGAGATCCAACAGACGCGTGAACACGTCGGTGGTGCGTACGTTCTTCGGCAAGGGCGGCTCATTCGCATCCCGGAGGGCTTTTCGCTCATGGCGCCGGCCAATCTGCGACACTTTTTGACCTCGCCGCTCTTCTCTTGGCCTGCAAAAGCCCGAGTCCTTGCCGAGCCCTGGGTGCCGGCTCGCAGGTCCGACGACGACGAAAGCCTCGCGTCCTTCGTTCGCCGACGACTGGGTGACGAAGTCCTCGACCGCATCGCGCAACCGATGGTGAGCGGAATCTACGGCGCAGACCCGGAGACACTTTCTCTCGCGGCGAGTATGCCACGCTTTATCGAACTCGAACGCGAGTACGGAAGCTTACTGCGAGGCCTGCGCAAACAACGCGAACAAAACAAAGGCGCAGCGGGCGCGCGTTACAAACTCTTCTTTTCTTTTCGGCGCGGCATGCAGACGCTCACCGATGCTTTGGCCGCACAGTGTCCCAAGGTCGAGACCTCAAGTCCGGTCCAATCGATCCAACGTGGCCAAAAAGCCGCCTGGCGCGTCACGACCGCCAAAACGACCTACGAGGCCGACGCTGTCGTCCTGGCCGTACCCGCGCCTGACGCGGCCAAACTCTTGCGCGACGCAGCCCCGGACCTGCACCGCGGTCTTCAGAGCATCGGTTACGGCCGCGGCGCCGCGATCTCGCTCGCCTATGACCGACGCGCCATCGCTCACCCGCTCGACGCCTACGGATTTGTGGTCCCGAGTATCGAACGAACAGGGGTCATCGCATGCACCTTCTCGCACCAAAAGTGGAGCGGACGCGCGCCGGCAGGAAAGGCGCTGCTGCGAGCCTTCGTCGTCGACCAAACCGCCGATAAAAACGACGAGGAGCTTGCGAAGCTGGCTCACGACGAACTCGCCTCGTGGCTCGAAATCTGCGAGGCGCCACTGCGGCGTTGGGTCACGCGCTACACACCATCCACGCCGCATTACACGCTCGGGCACCGGGCGCGGGTCGAGGCGATCTTCGAGCGCGCGGGACAAATGGCGGGCCTGCACCTGGTCGGCAATGCGTTTCGCGGCGTCGGCATCCCCGACAGCGTTTCTCTCGCAGAGCGAACAGCGCAAAAGCTCGCCATGAGCTTCTAACGCCAGCCTCAGCCAGATGTGGAGGCGTCGACGGTCGTCGCCTCGGTCTGACAGCCCGCCTCGGGCGGTGACGGCGAGCGCTCGGTGAAGGTCGCGCGCATATGTGCGAGCACATCCGCCAGCTGCTGGTCCTCGAGGTCCGCATAGGAGGGCATCGTGAGAGGACAAGCAAGCCCCTCAAGTAGCGTCCGCAGTAGGTAGCGGTCCGAACGCTCCGGCACAGCGAATGTGATTTGCGAGCCCCGCGCTGACACGGCGCCACCCAAACCGTCATGGCAGGAAGTACACTCCATCGTGTAGAGCGCCTGGCCAAAGGTGGCATCGCCTTCGAGCATCAAGATAGCGTCGATGCGCGCCTCGGTCGGGTCCGGCACATCATCGACGCCCCCACACGCTAGCGAACACAAGACGAGCGTCATTCGAGACCACGCTACGAATGCTCGGGTGAGGTTCGTTCGAATACCGAGCGCCCCCGCAACGAAGGACCGAAGACGTCCTCGGCATGTCGTTCGAAACAGCGCCCCAAATGCTCGGGTGAGGTTCGTTCGAATACCGAGCGCCCCCGCAACGAAGGACCGAA
>CAZAQV010000019.1:60209-118780 GCA_964487255.1 uncultured Polyangiales bacterium
GACGTACGTCCTGGTACTTCGAGGTCCGAAGTGAGGAGGTAAGCCGGTAGTCGGGCGAAGATCGCCCGAGCATTACCACATGGGGGATTTGATGTGCCCCTTGTACTTAACCAAAAGGTCCACCAACGCTCGCCCGAAAAAGTTCTTCTTGTACATCTCCGGCGTCACGCTCTTCTGGTAGTTCGCGCGCTCTTCTTCGATGTGGTCACCAAGCAGGTCGAAGAGATTGTCGTTCTCGACGCCTTGGTTCACGAGGTCATCGTGATACTGAAGAATGTCACTTACCACCACTCGTGCACGGCGACGGGCACGCTTCTCATCATCGACGATTGCCATGGGGTACGTAGTTACCGCGCGCGCTTTTGATGTGTCAAGGTTATGCGTCGAGTCCGCTTTTTGGGGGAACCCAAAATGCGTGAACTTCCCGCATTTTTTTCAATTTGGGGACGGACATGGGGACGCTGACCCCTCCATGCAGCCGTCAGGAAGGCGCCAAAGGGGTGATCTGCCGCCCCTGCTCAAAGGTGTGAATTACGAGCCCCGCGGGCGCTTTCGGGAAAAAGGCGGTGCTCTTTTGCGGCATGAACGCGCCGGACTCACAAGCACGACGAACATCCGCAATGCCGACCGGTGGCAAAAGAAAAACCGCTCGCGTCCGTTTCTTTTCGAGCTTGGCCAGGGCGTTCTCCAGCCCACGCTTGAACTTGATGACTTCGCCGGCGGCCTGCTCCTTTTCCCAGATTCCCATGCCGTAGGAGAAGACCGCGGTGTGCAACACGCTAACGGGCAGGCCCCGGATCGACTTCGACACCGCCTGCAGCGGCGTGCAGCCGTCGGCGCTACAGGTCAGGCGTAAGCGAAACACGCCGAGCGTGCTGACCATAACCGCGAAATCACCACGCGAGGCGATAGCCCGCCAGGCATCTCGAGGGTCTTCGTCGGTCTGCACAAACTCGATCCACGGCGCGAGCTTGTCACGCACGAGATCGAAGTCGAACTTCTTACGAACAACCCGATGTGTCGCTCGGATGCGTAGGCCCGGGTCGTGCTCGTTCACAAACATGCCGATGACGTAACGGTGGGCGGCGTCGGGTGCGTCCTCACCTTGTTTCACGAGTGCCTCGGAACAACGGCGAGCCGCTTCGTATCGGTGGTGGCCATCGGCAATGATGAGTTGCTGCGTCTCGACAAAGGACGCCACACGCTCCATGGCACCCGCGTCACGAAGCGCACTGAGCTCGTGGGCCACCCCTGCGTGGTCCGTGTAGGAAGACACGGGGTGCGTTGGTACATCGAAAGCCTCGTCCACCACAAAACTCGGGTCATGATAGAGAAAGAAAATGGGCGAGAGGTTCGCGCGAGTTGCCATAAACACGCGGTAGCGATCCTCGCACGGTGCATCGAGCGTCTTTTCGTGCGGCAAGACGCCCTGGTGATAGGGCGCGATCTTCAGCAGCGCGATGAACGAACCCCGCTCGAGCTTCTCTTCGCTTCCGGGCAACGAAAAGGACTGCCGATAGCGTAAGACGACATTTCGCTCGCCGTAGCGAAGCAAGCCGCGCTCCATCCAGGTGCGAAGACGCCCGGCAGCAACCTCGTATCGACCCAACCCCGAACCACGCGGGAGGTCCACTCGAACCACGTTGTACTCAGAGCGCTCGGTCAGCTCGCGAAACAGGTTGACGTCAATGTCGTCGTAGGGTGGTGCAGTAACCGACGCGAGCTGGTCAGTCGGATAGCAGAGCGCGCGAACCGGAGCGAGCGTGTTCACACCCTGAGCCTACAATACGACGGCGCCTGGGCGCACGAGATTCGGGGGCTCACAGGTTGCGTCCAGTATGGTGGACGGCAATCCGCCGGGGGCTTCAGCGTCGACACAAAAAACGGCCTCCCCAAAGATGCGGCGCGCCTCATCCGCGGAAGTGGCTGCGGGCTCACCAGAACGGTTGGCGCTCGTCGCGGTGAGCGGCCCTGCGAAGCGTTGGGTGAGCACCAGCGCCGGGCTCGCCCCGGGCACGCGGATGGCCACCTTGCCATCCTTGAGCAGGGCCTCATGCAGACCCGGACACGCCTCGACAATCAATGTGAGCGGCCCTGGCCAGTGCGCCTGCGCCAGAGCCTCCGCTTGCGACGGCCAGCGCTGCGCCATCGAGCGCGCCGACGAGACGTGCGGACAGAGCAGGCCCATAGGCTGCCCCTCGGGTCGGCCTTTGAGTTCGAGCACGCGTTCAACCGCACCCGCATTCGAGACGTCGGCTAGCAAGCCCACGAACGTCTCGGTCGCACAGGCAACCACGCCGCCTACGCGCAGCACCCGCACCGCTTCGTCGATCGTTTCTTCTCGCATGCCTATCCAGCGCGCCAGCCGATGTCGCGTCGACACCAAGCGCCACGAAAACGGATGAGCCCGGCCGCACGATAGACGACGGAGCGCACGTTCTTGAGGCCGTCACCCGCTGCCGTGAGCGTCAGAACGCGACCGCCGTCGGTAAGAAGCGCACTGCCCTCACGTCGGGTACCTGCGTGATAAACCTTCGCGCCGACATTCTTTGCATCTTCGATGCCCTCGATGGGAAGGCCTTTTTCGTAAAGGCCGGGATAGCCTTTGGAAGCAAGCACCACGCTCATGGAGAAGGGGTGCTTCCAGCGTACCGCCGTCTCGTCGAGTTTGCCTCGAGCGCTCGAATCGAGCAGGTCGAGCACATCACTCTCGATGCGAGCGAGCAGACACTGGCACTCCGGATCCCCGAAGCGCACATTGTATTCGAGTACCATCGGCCCGTCCGCCGTCATCATGAGGCCCACAAAGAGCACACCGACGAACTCGACGCCGTCCGCCTTGAGCCCTGCAAAAGTGGGTTCGACGATGGTCTTCATGATCGTCTCTTCGACCGCGCCGTTGATGATAGGTGGCGGTGAATACGCGCCCATGCCGCCCGTGTTCGGCCCCCGCTCACCATCGTAAGCGCGCTTGTGGTCCTGGGCTGCAGCCAGCGGTACGATGCGCTGGCCGTCACTAATGACGTGAAAACTAACCTCTTGCCCGACCAAGCATTCTTCGACGACCACCTTCGAGCCGGCTGCACCGAAGCGCCCCTTCAGCAAACAGTCGTCGATGGCCTCGCACGCCTCATCGACCGTTTCGGCGACCACGACGCCCTTGCCGGCTGCAAGGCCGTCGGCCTTAATAACCATCGGTCGGTCTTGGCCTCGGACGTAAGCCTTGGCTTTGTCGGCCGCATCGAACACCTCGAAGGCGGCGGTTGGAATTCCATGTCGCCGCATGAAGATTTTCGACATGGCTTTCGAGCCCTCCAGCTCGGCCGCGGCCTTGGAGGGTCCGAACACCGCAATGCCAGCTTCGCGAAGCGTGTCGGCCAAACCGGCCACCAGGGGGGCTTCAGGTCCGACGACGACAAGGTCCACCGCTCGTTCCGTCGCAAGCTGAACAAGCCTTTCGATGTCGTCGGCAGCGACGTCGACATTTTCTGCGAACGCGCTCGTACCGCCGTTGCCGGGCGCAACGATGACTTCAGGTCGGTGCGTGGAGACGGCAATGGCTTCGGTCAGTGCATGCTCCCTTGCTCCCGAACCAACGACCAAAACGCGCATACCGAGACTCTACCGCAAGAACCTGTGTTCGCAAAAAGTCAAACGTGCAACAAAAGCGCTTAGGCAAACACAGCAGGGTCGCGATAACCAGGGTTCGAGGGAAACGCACCGTCGATCGGACGCGCCACGACCCAAGGTTCACCCCCCTTCGCGAGGTAACACTCGTACACGTAGGCCCTACACTGCGCAAACGCGTAGCTGATCAAGACCGAGGCGGGGAATATCCCGACACAGAGCGCAACAAAGCCCAAAATCGACAGGAAGAAGCCCACGATCCCAACCAGAACGAAACCGATCAGCAGTTCGAGAAACATCATTCGCGTGAAATTGAAAATCTCCTTGAAGGCAAACCCCGCAGCAAGATGATCGCAGAGCTCAACACGAAGCAACGCGACCTGCATGGGCAGCATGGTCAGAAAAATGAGCGGAAAGAGCACGAGTGAGATGCACGGCAGCGCGGCAGGGGTCGGACTGTCATCCATCGTCGACGCCGACATCACAAACATCATGGGCAACATGATGAGCATCATCAACATGATCGCAGGCAACATCCAGATGAACTGGATGGCAACCTGTTTGAGGCCACTGAGCATCAGCTCCACAATGTAGTCCGCGTTGAGTTCAAACTTAGGTAGCGGCTCGAGGGCATTCGAAAGAACCGCATGCCGCATCGCCATCGCGGTCCACCCCATCACCATCGCCTGGGTCACGATCGGAACGATCGACGCGATAAGGATGCACAGCGAAGTGAAGAAAAGCTTGAGCGGCCATTCGCTATCGTTGGTGAATGTGGTGTAGCCACGCAGGTATCCCATGGCCGGCTTCTAGCACCGAATCGACCTCCTCACGGAGCGCCTGGGGCTCCGTCTGGGGACAAGGCCGCCTTTGTTGCCGCCCATCCAAACAAAAAGCTCTTTATTTTCTTGTTCAGGAAGCTGGTACGCGCATTGCTCATTATCTCCGAAATGTCCCCATCCCTCCGTGTGTCGCTTTGTCTACTCGCCTTTTCCGCAGCGCCTTTCGGCTGCTCTCAGGACAGCGCGCTCGGCAGCAAGCTCGATTCCGATCCCGACAGCGGCACAGCGACCTCCCAAGACAACTCGAATTCAGCCGGCAACTCGCCCGAGAGTGACGGGACGTGTGAACAGCTCCAGTTCGATGCGACGACCTCCGCCCCCCAGGTCATGATCGCCCTCGACCAGTCCTCAAGCATGGAGATCGAGGGGCGATGGGGCGCGGCAGTCCAGGCGGTTTCATCTGTCGTTCGTTCGCTTGAAAACGACGTAGCGTTCGGTTTGGCCGCCTTTGGAACCAATACGTTCTCCTGTGGCTCAACACGAATGGTAAGCGCTCCCCGGCTTGGCAACGCGGAGACGATCATCAACTACATGAGTCGCGAATCGCCCCGTGGCGGAACCCCTATCGCCGAGATCTTGGAGCAGATTGCGACGTACAAGGAAGACGGGCAAAGCCTTGGCGGACTACCCGAGGGGTTCGGCGACAACGGAGAAGATCGGAAGACCGACGACTCGAGCTCGAGCCAGGGCGGTACGCTTCAAGGCGTCTCTACCGTCATCTTGGTAACAGACGGCGCACCCAACTGTAACCACAACCTGGACGCACAGTCGTGCGTGTGCACCCACCCAGATGCTGCCGAGTGCGTGAAAGCGAGAGAACAGAACAACAGCACCTTGTGCCTCGACGACGATGAGGCGACGGCGGCCGTCATGGCGCTGCGAAAGCTTGGCGTTGAGACCTACGTGATCGGGTACTCGGCTAGCGAGTGGGCGGACACCCTCGATCGCATGGCGCGTGCAGGAGTGGAAGGCACGACTGAGGACGGCAGGTCGACCGCTGGGGAATCGCAACAAGGAGCCTACATTCCTGTAGAGAACGCCCTCCAGCTTGAGCAATCTCTCAGGGGTGTGGCAACCGGCCTCGGGACCTGCTCGTTCGCGCTCGAAGAGGAGCCCGCCGACGTCACACACGTGCGTGTGGTGCTGAACGGCAACGAGCTGGCGCACACCTCGCAGGTCGATGAAGGTGGCTGGGCATTGAGCGGCAAGACGATCAACTTGCTTGGCGCCGATTGCGAATCGGTTCGAGACAATCCGGGCACAACGCTCGACATCGTGGTCGAATGTGAGCAGGTTTTCTTTCTTCGGTAGAACCAGCTCTGGGATTTAGATCGGCTTCCACGAGCGAGTCTAGTCGACGCTGAACACAGCGCGCTCAAGGTCTAGGTCATCCTCAAGCCGGAATGCGCGCCGCCCCGGAGAAACCTCGACTCGACCTTCTTTGATGCGAATGCGTCCCGCCGGGTATTTCGCATCGAAGGCTCGGATGCGAACGGGCGCGCCCTGCTTGAGGGCAGCCGCCAGCTGCGGATGGCGTGTCGCTTCAAAAAGCATGGCGTCAACCGCCTCGCTTTGCCCAAGACGGTTACGCAAGCCTGCGTCAATGTCTACACGCCCCGTTTGTGACAGCGCGCGCGACTGCGCCGCCAGTGTCGCGTTTGGACCCGAAGCGGAACGGCTTCGGACGATGCGATAGTCGAGGTCCTGCACTCCCCTGCGGTACCAATCGCGCACCTTCGCAAGCAAGCGGTTGCCGAAGACCGTGCGGCCGATCGATTTTGCAGCGGCGGTCTGGCTGACCTTGCCCAGCACCCAATTGGCCATGGGCGCAATCTGAACGAGCTCCGAAAAGACGCGAAACTGCGGAACCGTAACCGGCAAGATGAAGCGTGGCGGTGGCTTGCGCAGCGTCACCGTTCCGGTCGGCCGCAGCATTGAACCCGCCGGTGACATATGCATGTCCCAGCCTTGTGAGAGGCGCAAGATGTGAGCGTTGTCGAAAAAGTCATCACCTTTGCGAACCGCAGTGCGCGCAAGCTGCGTGGCGACATCGTTGGCTTGAAAGTACTGCTTCCGCGTGAGCCATGGGTATTTGCGCGCGACGCGAACGTCCTGCACATGAATACGCGACTTGATGCGGTCGGCCAGTACGAATTGTAGGCGTTGGACTCGCATCTCGTTAAAAAAGTCGCGACGCAAGCCCTTGGGTCGCGGCTTCGCAATCGCGGCAATGATGCGCTCGTTGGACCACCCGCGATAGATGAACTTGGAGGCTTGGACGCGTGCGAGCTTCACGCCACGCACTCCCACCAGCGTCAGGCCAATGTCGACTGCAAGACGCGTCGCAGCGTCAACACGCTCCTCGAGCGTTGAAGAGGGCACCACGAGAGTCGCTGCGCGATCAAAGAGAAGCTTGGGAAGCGAGAGAATGCCGACGAGAACGCCCTTGACGAGCTGCCCGACCGCTCCGTCGGCTCCTTTGCCGACGACAGCCAAGCCCAGTGTCTTCCCGAGTTGGAGCGCGAAGTGCACAAGGCCACTCAGTTCCTCGCGGATCGCAATCGCAGAGACCTCCCACAGGCCAGTGAAACGTGATGCCTGCGAGGGGCGCGGCGCCAACCCCTCCACGTCGATCGTCGCGTTGGCAAAGTGTTTGCCAAGGATCGGATTCACCGGGCTGGGTAAGCCAGCAACGGGGCCCTGCGGTTTCACGAAGTCGTCGTGTGCACCCAGCGTGCTCGACGTGAGCATCGGTGCGCCCGACTGCGACGCACCCACAACGCTTCGCTCTGCGGCCACGCCCAAGTGCTCGATTGCGGATGCTGCCAGTAAGGCGACGCAGACCACGATCGCCACGGCGCTCGTCGTTGCGTTCCCCGACTCGCTGGCTGCGCCACACATCGGCGGCCAAAAGTGCAAGTATCGTTCCGCGAAACCACACCTGCGAGTCCACACTTTTCTTAGTTTTTTTGAGGTCTTACGAACCTGCCCGCAGGTCGGAGCTGGCCATCACACTAGCCGATCGATGGCTCCTCGTCGCGCGCCCGAGCGAGCGGGTTTTTCGGTGGATCGGTTGCCCTAAGCTGCGCGAACGGTTACCGGGCTGCCATGACACGCACCGCGCTTCTCTCCGTTTCCGACAAATCCGGCATCGTAGCGTTCGCCAAGGGCCTTGCCGAACTCGGGTTCGAGTTGGTGAGCTCGGGCGGAACAGCGCGCACGCTTCAAGAATCGGGCCTCGCGGTCATCCCGGTTGCCGAGTTTACAGGCTCTCCTGAAATCCTAGACGGGCGCGTCAAGACACTACATCCGAAAGTGCACGGCGGGATCCTCGCTCGCGACACGGACGCCGACCGCACCGATCTGCAGAAAGTCGATGGACGCCCGATCGATCTGGTGGTCTGCAACCTGTACCCCTTCGAGTCGACCGTCGCCCGTGGTGCCGAGCACGACGAGGTCATCGAAAACATCGACATCGGTGGACCCAGCATGTTGCGATCCGCCGCAAAGAATCACGCGCGTGTCGTGGTTGTCGTCAGCCCGCAGGACTACGCGTCCACGCTTGAAGCGCTCCGCAAAAACAATGTCGACCTCGCCTTCCGTGCGCGACTTGCGCATCGAGCGTTCGAACACACGGCGAACTACGATCGCGCGATCGCAAACTACTTCGCAGAACACAACCCGGCCCAGAGCGAACCGACGGCAGACATATTTCCCGACCGCTTAGAACTTCGATACGAGAAGCGTTACGACTGCCGCTATGGCGAAAACCCTCACCAACGTGGCGCTTTTTACGTCGAACAGGACGCCCGGGCGGGGTCGCTTGCACGTGCCGAGTCGGTCGGAGCCGGCGGCAAGGAACTGTCCTTCAACAACTTGGTGGATCTGGACGCAACCCTTGAGGCCGTGCGTGAGTTCGAAGAGCCGGCAGCCGTCGTGGTCAAACACACCAACCCATGCGGTGTGGCGATCGGAAAGACGCTCGAAGAAGCCTACCGCAGGGCCCGCGAGGCGGATGCCCTCAGTGCATTTGGAGGCATTGCGGCACTCAACCGTAACGTCGACGCAAAAACCGCCGATGCCATCGCCGAAACGTTCATCGAGGCGGTTGTCGCCCCAAGCTTCGATGAAGACGCACTGGCGCGCCTTCAGAAAAAAAAGAACCTGAGGATCCTCGCGACCGGCGAGTGGCTCCCCGCGAACTACACGGACATCACATTCAAAAAGATCAGTGGCGGCCTTGTCGTGATGGACCGTGACCGAAGAGGTCTTGAGGACCTCGTCGATGCAAAATGTGTGACCGAGAGAAAACCTTCTGAAGAGGAACTTCGCGCGCTCTCGTTCAACTGGCGAGTCTGTAAACACGTCAAGTCCAATGCCATCGTGTTCGGTCTGGCCGATCAAACCGTCGGTGTCGGCGCCGGCCAAATGTCGCGTGTGGTCGCGGTGGAACTCGCCGCCCAAAAGGCAGGCGACAAAGCGCGTGGTGCGGTCATGGCATCGGACGCGTTCTTCCCCTTTGCGGACGGAATCGAGGCCGCCGCAAAGGTCGGCATCAAGGCCGTGGTCCAGCCTGGCGGTTCAAAAAAGGACGACGAGGTCATCGCAGCGGCCAACGCAGCAGGGATGGCGATGCTCTTCACCGGTCACCGCCACTTCCGCCACTAAACAGCATCGCCTAGAAAACGATCCAAAGCGCAGCACGTCGTCGAAGTCTGCGGTACCTGCGCACGCATCACAACATGCGCTTACGCGGGTTCCTCGACTTCTCCTTGTTCTACGCTTGTCTCGTGTCCTATCCGACGCTGTTGTCTTTTCGGGAGGCGGCGATGGTCGCGGCGGTGGCTGCAACGGCAAGAAGTGGTTTGGCGCTGCCACCGACTGCACACCCGTCATCACTCGCATGCCGCGGCAACGCCGTGCCGCTGTCCGGGGCGACCACAACCGCATCCGGCGTTTTCGCATCGGTCACCGCGGCGTCCGCGCGGCTGGCGGCTGGCCGTCCCGCGTCGGGCAGGCCTGCCTCGGCGACGCCTGCATCCGTGAGCGTCATCTTCGGTGCAGCAAACGCGGCCGACCCATCGTCCTTATAAATCACCAAGGTCACCCCAAGGCGCTGCGCGTTGACGAACGCAAACCGGCCATCGGGCGAGAAACAAATGCCCGCAAACTCACTCGCAATCGTGTTGTTGCGCACGAGGTCAAACACCTCGCCCGTGGGTGTCAGCCCGCGCACGAGACAATATCCGGTGTTGTCTTCGGCCATGAAAACGTCACCGCTCGGCGCGACTTCGATGTTGTCAGGCGCCCGAAGCGCGCTTGGATCGGTCGATGTGAACAGGCAACGGAGCGTGCCCTGCGCCCCGCCGTCGCTGAGTGCGAAGATTTGCCCGTAGCCTGAACCGCCACTCGTCGAACAAACGTACACCTCACCGTCAAAAAAGCTGATGCCTTCTCCGCGCACGATACGCGCCGCGCCCTTTTCCCCAGCCTCAGCAGCGACAACTCCAGCCCCGGCAAGCGGGCTCTCGATATCGACCCATGCAACCTGCACCGAATCGCCCGTGCTCATGTTCGAGGTGTCAAAGCCTGCCTCGCCCACAACCGCAAGCGCCTGCAGTTTACCTTCAAATGGGCTCTCCTTCGCGTCGGGCACGAAACGATAGAGCCTGCTTACGGTCTCATCTTCGGTCAAGTACGCGACATTCGTGCGAGGGTCGATGGCAACCGCTTCGTGATTGAAGCGACCGTAGCCGTCGATACGGTTCGCTTCCTGAACCGAGCTCGCGCGGAGGTCGCACAAAAAGACGTACCCATGGCCATCGTCTCGGCTCTCTTCGCAGGTCAGCCACCCTCTTCCTGCAAAGGCGCCGCCGGCACAGTTGCGGTCCGTTCCGGAGAGCACGAGATTGCTGCTGACGCGCGTCGCGTCGTTCGCGGACACAACCAAACGCGTGACGCCCCCATTGGGCGCCCTGTTTTCATGATTCCGCATCAAAATAAGCTGCGCACCATCATCGGGGTCCACGAAGCAGGCCATGCCATCCGGTCGGCGAGGCACGGTGCGTCCGTCGTCCATCGGGTCGCCCTCTGTCTCCAGAATGCGGTAGGAAAACCCGCTCGGTAGGTCGAAACGTCCTTCTGGGTCAGGCGTGAGCGAGCCATAAGGCCCTGCGCGCGTCCCCAAGGCATGGCTCAGCGTCAGCGCACCCGCGCCCGCAGCCAAACCTTGGAAGAACATTCGCCGTCGCACTACCTCGATTAAACCACTGCTTGCACAGCGCTTCAAACCCTCAATAACGCAGCGATCCTCAGGCCGCCCTAGGAGAGTACGTTTTGGGCGGTCGCCCAGTACGTTCTTCGGCTCTGAGCACCGTTGTAGCCGCCATTGATGAGAAGCGTAATTCTGTCAAAATCTCCGACGTCTGCCAACTTGTTGAGACCTCGCGTCTGCCAATACCACGCCGCGATGCGGAACCCGATTTCGGGGTGCGCGGCGAGTTCGGGGTTTCCTTCAAGGTCGACACCAAGCGCCTGACCCGCCGCGCGGTAGTTTGCACGACCCGTGAGTTGAATCGGGCCGCGCCCTTTGTAGCGCTTGCCATCCCCGGCGTAAACGTTCCCCAGATCACGACGCCCCTCATAGGCAGAACCCGATGCCAGCTCTTCGAAATACATCAAGCCGATGCTTTCGTGCGCGAGCTGCGCGATGAACGCCGCTTGGCGTGCCGGCGTGTTGATCGAAGCCTCTTCCATCGCACGATTGAGCAACGGCGCATATTGCTCGGCTTCCGTGACCCCCAAGTTCGGCATGATCGCCAGTAGTTGGCTTGCACTCACGCCCTGCGGCTGGGCGAGAAAGTCTTTGACAGCGGAGGCATCGCCAGCGGCGGGGCCCACCGCTGCCAGTTCGATTCCCGAGGCATGCGTAAACCTCGTATCCAACTCGGCCAACCGCTTTTTTAGAGCGCGATACTCCTCCACCGAGGCACCGCTCTCAGCGAGGTCTTCGATCCGCTGCGCAAGAGTCGCGCGCGCCGCGCCGACCTCAAACTGTTGAGCGAGAAGTGCCATTTGCAGGCCGAGGGCATGAGGAACTTCAAGCCCCTCCTTCTCAAACGCCAACACCGCATCCCGAAGGTGATTTCGTCGCTTCAAGAGCACCGCCAGATAGCTCGTTTTTCCGTCTCTCGTCAGTCCGCGATGCCTGCGGATTGTCTTCTCCGTCGAGTGGACGACTTGCTCCAGTTCGTCCAGCGTAAACGAACCATCCGCGTCAAACGCGGCCAATAGTTCGTCGAGCGCGCGCTTGCTGGTGAGCAACGTGTTGAGCTCACTGGTCAGCGCTTTGTCCGTCGCACTCAGAGAGCCGCTCTTCGCCGCAGCCGCACGCACGGCGTCGACCTTGTCGGCCAAGTCGACAAGATAGCCCCGTGCTACGAGCTCCTCCAACGAGAAGCCAGTGCGCTCTTGTACCGATAGATCGAACGCCGCGAGCGTTTGATCGACTCGCTGCGCCTGCTGCACCAAGAGCGCGTCAGTGATCGAAGCCATGCCCTGGGAACTCGAGCCCTTCGTTGACGCTTGCGAGCGTAGGCTACGCTCAGAGAGGTGCAGCAAGCTGGGCGTGTCGCTCCCCTGCAAGCGGGCAAGCAGCCAGGCGGGGTCCGAACTCGCGGCCTGGCTCGCGCTGGTCAGCGCAATCGGCGCCGGCTGCGCGCGAACGCTCCCCAAAATGGCCCTGTCGAAGCCCTCACCAAGCGGAGCGAGGCTACCCAGGGCGGCAACGGCCACGACCGCGCATAAGGCGGCATAGGGCGCTTGGGCGTTTCCATCGCAGTCCAGCCACAGAGAAACGCTTGCCATCATGTGCAACCAGTTCAGCACTAACTGTGCCAGCTTTTCACACCCCAAAAGCTGAGTTATTTTCGTACACAGATGGATGCACTGGCAGTGACACTGCTCACAAAAGTGGCAACTTGAGGTGCCATCCTATGATGATGATTTGGCTTTCGGGAGCGACCTTAGGGCGCCGATGGCGCGGGCACGGGCGTCGGCATGGGTAAAACCGGGGGTCCGGGTTTTGGCGCTGGTACCACTGGCGGATCAGGCGGCGCCACCGGCTGTGGTGTCATGCCTGGAAGCGCACCGAGCGCACCGCTGCCCAGCATGGGCACACCCGCGTCCATCACGGGCATCGGAACCGAGACCATATTTCCATAGCGATCGACTTCCACCGCGCCCCCGTCGGGGGTGATGTACGCGCCGTATTCTTCCTGGTACTTCGGAATCAGCGTTTCGATCGGTTGCTCCACCTTGCCGCGGATGCGCCCTTCGAGAACGTTGACGTGAACCGGCTCCTCGAGCAAAAAGACGTAACCGCCCTTCTCGAGCTTGAGCTCCATCTCGACTTCCTCACCCTCGTATTCTCGCTTGAGGGGCAACACGTATTCGAGGTTTTGTTGCCCGAGCCGCTTGTGCTTGTGGTGGGCCAACACGAACGACATGAGGCGCACGGCAATGTGGTTGTGCAGACGATGACAGCCGTGTGAGTGACGACGCATGATGCTCATGTAGTCGACAGAACCATGCATGCGAATACCCTCGTCTCCGCCTAGGATGATCTCACCATCTTTCTCGCGGTACTTGCGATGGTACGCGGCGACGAGACCGTACGCCGACGCATAGCTCGGCCCGGTCTCATGATAGTTGATGTACCACTCACCGTTTCGTTTGCGCTTGAGCAATGCCCGTGGGGGTGTCGACGCCGGAGGCATCCAGACCGGCGCTGCCACGATGCGCTTCCAAACTCGTTCACCGGGAGGCGAGTTCTTGTATCGCCACATCAGCTCGCCATCGATGTACTCGGTCCGCCAGCCACCGATCGTGGTCCCGAAACGCGCCAGCGGAATGCGCTTGTTCAAATATCGCGTGTACAAAATCGCGCGAGGCCGCCGCGAGACCGGTTGCGCTCGCTCCTTGCCCTCTTCATCGTAGGGAAACTCATACCAAACGTCGCCGCGATCCACCTCTACCGAGAGGTCCATGTTGCCGTCGTAGTACTCGGGAAACGCGGGCCCCTGGAATGCAGCCAGCTTCGCTTCGCCGAGGTCGCCAAGCCCTTCGAGCCAAGCCAGCGTCGACTCCGGCGTCTGCAAGCCGAACGCTTCGATCAGCGCTTCGCGAATTTGCTTTTCGAGGTTGGGCACAACGTGCTCTTTGCCATCACGCCCTACAAACGTAAGGGGTTCGCCCTTCTTCTTACTGAACACATCGGTGCTGCCATCTTCGATCACACCCGCTTCGAGCATGGCGCGTTCGGTGAGCACGCGGATCACCGCCTGACGCTCGTTTTCCATCGGTGTGTTCTGGAGCATCGGCAACGTGTCCTTGCCGATGAAGCCCCATCCATAAATGCGATGTCGGCGCTCAAAGCGCGCCAAAGCATCGCGCGTCTGCCAGTCGAGCGCACCATACGTCTTGTAACCACGCCGACCAAAAAAGCCCTCGCACTTAAGGCGGTCTTGCGCAGCGCGGATGGCCTGAACCTCAGGCGCGATCTTTTCGTAGACTTCGAGACGCCGCTGGTCGCGCTCTTCGATCTTCTCTCGGTCGAGTGCATCGAGCGTCTCCACCTTCTGACGCTTCATGTACGAGTCAGCCATGCGCTTGAGCGACCGGTACTCGATGGCATTGCGTTCCGACTTCTTACCTTGCCGAAACACCACGAGTCCCTCGAACGCCTTGAGTGGTTCGAGATCGATTTTCTCCGCACAAGGCAGCTTCGAAACCTTCTGCATTCGCTTGCGAAGAACACCCAGCGAAGGCGCGATACCGTAGAGTTCAAGATACTCGTCCTCACGCGCCCGCTCACCGTGGTGGTCTTTGGGCCAGCGTTCGTTGGCCAAAGCGATGTACGTTGGACGGTACTCATTCGACTTCTTGTCCGCTTCGGTGCCGGACGACTCGGTGAAAAGGTACGGCGTCCACTTGTTGCCAAGGTCGAGCACGATTTGGTCTTCAAGCGACGCCGTCGCTGCATCGATCTTGCGCTCGGTCTTGCCGCCGGACCAAAAGTCGACCGGCTGCGCCATGGGAGGCGGGCGACTGTCGACGCGCTTCTTTCCAGGTGGCGCCTGCTCTTCAGTTTGCTCTTCGGCCCCCGCGTCGGGCGGCCCTTCGTCGTCCCCGCACGCGGTGAGTGCACCGATGAGCCCCGCTGCAAGCAGGATTTCTCTGAACTGGTCTGTCACGTTCCTCTTCACTTCGTCTTCACAATCTTTCTCCCCCTTTCTAACAGCAAGAAGGGTTCCAAGCGAAAATCCCCTAAAAAAGCGTGCTTTGCTCGGCAAGCGCGTCTTGGGAGACACAGCACCGCGTCTCGGCTCGACGGATCGCGCCAAAGCCCTCATAACTAGGGGTATGACATGTAGGTGGTTGTATGCCTTAGCTGCGCTTGGGTTGAACTTATTTTCCTTTGGTTGCGCCGAAATTGCGAATTCGAATTCCCCCGAAATCCACTCCCGGACGGAGCCCGTGATCTTTGGCGACGACAATCGGCGCGAGTATTTCGAGCACCCTGAGGCCTGGCTGCGAGAGATCAGCCGCTACTCCGTACCCGCGATGATTTACGACTCGCGGCTCAACCAAGAAGATCTGAACAACATCCGCTTCGTCGACACGGTCCAAACGAACACCGAGAGGCACGACCTGTGCGAGGACGTGCGCTACGGGAACCAACCCGCCGCAGCAAGCTGCACCGGCACGCTCATCGCGCCGGATCTCGTGCTGACAGCGGGGCACTGTGTAAATGAAGAAACGGACTGCGCAGCGCTCACCTTTGTTTTCAACTACCTCTACGAGGCCGAGGGCCAGCTTGCGACCATTACCGCCGAGGACGTCTACCATTGCCGCGAGCGCATCGTGTACAATGAGTCGAGCCTGATCGACCACGCCATCGTGCGACTCGATCGCGCCGTCAACCCCAAGCATCGACCAGCACCGGTCAAGTATGTCGACGAAACACTCGAGCTTGAAACGCCGGTTGCCATTGCAGGCTGTGGCATGGGGATCCCACAAAAACTCGATGATGCCGGCAAGGTCGTTGCCACGCGTGACAACCCCGACACGGGCGTGCACGAGTTTTTCGACACCACGCTAGACGTCTTCCCTGGCAACTCGGGCAGCGGCGTCTTTGATCACCAAGGTAACACCGTAGGCGTCCTCGTTCGCGCACCGAGCAGCAACTATCTCAAGCGCGATGGTTGTAACCGCTTTTTGGTCTACAGCGAAAACACGACCGGCGCGGCAGACGTCTCCTATGTCGCGCGGGCCATCGACGATGTTTGCGTCGAGCGCCCCACCTCTGACCTCTGTGTGCAGGAGGACGGCCCCTGTGCGGCTTGCGATTGCGAAGAGAGCTTGGCTTGTCGCGGCGGCCATGTCTGGACGTACGACAGTTGCGGACGCGCAAAAGCCTTGGCAAAAGCCTGCTCGGAGAACGAAGTTTGTCACGACGCCGCATGCGTTGCGGCCGATGAAGGCAACGTATGCGAGACCGCGGTGCAAATCGAAGCAGTTGATCAAACCTTGTCCGGAACGCTGACCCCCGACAACTACATTTCCAACTTCATGGGTAGTTGTGGTGGGCGTGGACCCGACAAAGTGTTTTCCTTTTCCCTGTCCGCACGCACGCGTATCACTGCGGAAGCGACCGGATTTGACACGGTCCTGCAGGTCCGCTCCGACTGCGCACTCGCAAGTAGCGAGCTTCTGTGCCGCGACGACACAACCCCCCCCGGCAACGGCGGCACACGGCTCGAAACAACACTCGCCGCAGGCGATTACTTTCTCATCCTCGACTCCGAAGGCTTTCGACCCCTTCCCGGCGGCGATTTCGATCTCGAGCTGACATTCACGGAAGTTGAGTCGACGCCGGACGCGAGTGTGGGAAGCGACGGCGGAATGCTAGACGCCGGCGTGGACGCCTCCGACCCGATCTGTCCGGACGCGGGCTGCGAAGACGACGGTGGGTGCGGCGTTCAGCGCGATGAACCGACGGGCTCCTTCATCGTGTTTTTCATGCTCGCTCTGGCGACACTGGGACGTCGCGCACGCAACCAACGCGGCTAACGTCCGATAAAGGCGTCGTGCAGCAGCTGCGCCCGACTTCGTCCGCTTGGCCCCAAGGCTTTATCGACCTCAAAACGCCTCCAAGCGTGCTGTTCGTGAGTGGACAGCTACCCTCTCCAGATACCCCAATGGTCGCGATCATCGGAACACGATCGAGCACTCGTCGCGCCAACGCGTACACCGAAGAGCTCGCAGAGGAATTTGCGCGAGCGGGGACTTGGGTCATCTCTGGCGGCGCACTGGGTATCGACACCGCAGCGCATCGCGGCGCACTCCGAGCCGGAGGACGCACCATCGTGGTTCAGGCCTCAGGCTTGGGCTACCCCTATCCAAAGCAAAATCGACAGCTCTTTGAGGACATCATCCAAGCCGGTGGCGCCATCGTCTCCGAATCCGAGCACCAGACCGCGCCGCACCAGGGGCTCTTTCTCAAGCGCAACCGCCTGGTCGCTGCCTGGGCCTCGCGGGTGATTGTGGTGCAGGCTCCGCTTCGTTCGGGCGCACTTCACACCGCGCGCATCGCGCTCGGGCTCGGACGCGATGTGCTCGTTGGCCAAGGAGCGCCGTGGGAGCCACGGCACGCGGGCTGCAACGCACTACTCAGCCGAGGCGCGAAGCCCCTGTCCGCGCGCCCGGCCTTGCCTACCAACACATCTCAGCTCTCAGAGGATGCACGCCAACTTCTGCTCTTTGTCGAAGAAGACGACGGGCAGTCAGCCGATCAGCTGGCGGCGCGCAGCAACCTCGACGGCCCGTCAGCCAGCCAGGCACTTTTCGAGCTTGAGATGGAGCAGTTGGTAGAAAACCGCAGCGGCCTCTTTTTTTCAAAGGAGAGCTGAGATAGCGTGCCACCCGTCGATCTCGGTTTGTCCCCTCGCCGAAGCGGTGTCATCGTCGCCCCATGAGTGAACCTAGACAATCGACTGTCACGGTGATCGGAGGCGGCCTAGCTGGAAGTGAATGCGCGTGGCAACTGGCTGAATCGGGCGTCTCGGTTCGCCTGGTTGAGCAGAAGCCGAGCGCCAAGACGCCCGCACAAAAGCTCGACACACTCGCTGAGCTCGTCTGCTCCAACTCGTTTCGCGGTGATGCACTGAGCAATGCAGTCGGTCTTCTCAAAGAGGAAATGCGCCGGGCCGGCTCACTCATCATGCGCGTCGGCGAAAAACACCGGGTGGCCGCAGGCGGCGCGATGGCGGTCGACCGCGAGCGTTTTTCGGACGAGATCACGACACTCATCGATGCGCATCCAGGCATCGAACGCGTGGCCGAAACCGTCACGAAGATACCCGACGAGGGGCTCTGCGTGATCGCAACCGGACCGCTCACAGGGGACGCTCTCGCTAGCGACCTGGCGCAAACGATCGGCCAAGACCAACTCGCCTATTACGACGCCATTGCCCCGGTTGTGCTCGCCGATAGCATCAACTGGGACAACGTGTTTATGGCTTCGCGTTACGAAAAAGGTGACGCCGACTACGTCAACTGCCCGCTCGACAAAGAGCAATACCAAGCCTTCGTTTCCGCCATCGTGAGCGCCGAGAAAGTCGAAGCGCACACGTTCGAGAAGATGCGCTTCTTCGAGGGCTGCTTACCTATCGAAGTGATGGCGGAGCGCGGAGAACAAACGCTCGCTTTTGGTCCAATGAAGCCGGTTGGCCTGCGCGATCCCAAGACGGGAAAGAGGCCACACGCGGTGCTTCAGCTACGCGCAGAAAACGCCGAGAAGACGGCATTCAACCTCGTCGGCTGCCAAACACGGATGAAGTGGCCTGAGCAGAAACGCGTGTTTCGCATGATTCCAGGTCTCGAAGACGCCGAGTTCGAACGCCTGGGCAGCGTTCATCGCAACACCTTCTTGCATTCGCCCGAGGTACTGAGCGAAGACCTCGAGCTAGTTTGCAAGCCGGGTGTGTTTCTCGCAGGGCAAATCACGGGCGTCGAGGGTTACGTGGAGAGCGCAGCATGCGGGTTGGTGCTCGGCATTCGACTGGGACGCAAGCTTGCCGACAAGCCCGCAGCCGTGCCGCCACAAACCACCGCGCTGGGCGCCCTACTCGGCCACCTCAGACCGCACGCCGACCGAAAGCGCGAAAATTTCCAACCCAGCAACGTGGTCTGGAGCATGTTTCCGCCGCTGCCAGAACAAGTTGGAAAACGCGGCCGACGCGGCCGAAAAGAGCGCCGCGAAGCGATGGCGGTTCGCGCGCTCGACGATCTCGCCGAGTGGCTCGCGAGCATCGAGCGATGAGCCAGGAGCATCGAGCGATGAGCAGCCCCGAAGAGGCGGACCCACAGCCACCCTCACGCGTCATGCGTACGCTCAAAGGGATCGGCATCGTACTCGCGTTGGGAAGCGTGCTTTCAGTGCTCGCGATCGTGTTCATCGTCATGCGTTCAGAAATGCGCCACCGGGAGTCCGAGTGTCCGTTCGAAGAGCGCTCGATTCGCAGGCACAGCGCCGAGGTCAGCGTTCGCGAAGAAGCGCGTTCCTGCGATGACGAGACCGCTGAACACCGCTTTTGGTTGCTTCGCTCGGACAACCCGCCGCGCCTCCTCGGCGGCCGTCGGCTACCCAAAGACCGCTACGCCGAAAAGCGTTACCGCTGGTTTATCGAAGAGGGTGAGCGCGGCGTCGCCATTCGTATCGAAAACGACGACGTCGAAGACGCCTTCTTTCACGAACTGCCCCCAACCCGAAAGTCTAGTGAAGAGCCGGAGGTAAAGTCTCAATAGGAGGGGGAACGGTTTGCGATGAGCGTGCGAAGCCAAAGAAATGCGATGTGGTAAATCCACATCGATCGTTGCGACGCGCAGCCGTGAAGAGCCAGAGATACAGCGCTACTGGAACTCGAGGTTGCGCATGAAGTCGGCTGCATTGGTCGCGGCCTGAAGCGCGACCTCTTTGGTGATGACGCCGCTCTTGAAAAGATCGGTCAGGTGTTGGTCGAACGACTGCATGTGGTACTGCGACCGGCTCTTTTCGATCACGTCTTTGACCGACCCTTGCGCCGGATCCAGCAAGATCTCGCGAATGGTTCCGGTCACGATCATGATCTCCATGGCGACGACCATGCCCTTGCCGTCCGCCTTGGGCAGAAGCCGCTGCGAGATGGTCGCGCGCAGGTTTTCCGCCAGGCGACGACGAATCTGGTTTTGCTCCTCGGGCGGGAACACGCCCAGAAGGCGACCGATCGTCTTTGCGGCGTCCGTCGTGTGCACGGTGGAAAAGACCATGTGGCCCGTCTCGGACGCCTTGAGACCGATGTCGACCGTCTCTGCGTCGCGCATCTCACCGACCAGAATCACGTCGGGGTCCTGGCGCAGCGCCGCGCGCAGGCCAATGTTGAAGTTCCGGGTGTCGGGGCCCACCTCGCGCTGCGAGATAGAGGATTTTTTGTTGGGGTGCAGGTACTCGATCGGGTCTTCGATCGTGAGGATGTGCGCGTAACGCGACGAGTTGATGCGGTCGAGCATGGCCGCGAGCGAGGTGGACTTACCTGAACCTGTGGCACCCGTAACGAGCACGAGCCCACGTTCGTAGTCGGCGATCTGTGCGAGAACAGGCGGGAGCCCCAGCTTCTCGAGGGTGGGGATTTCCGAAGGAATGAGGCGCGTGACAATACTAAAGGAGCCGCGTTGCTTGTAGATGTTGACACGGAATCGCGAAACCCCAGGGATCGCGTAACTCGTGTCGAACTCTTGAAGCTCTTCCATATTCTGGCGTTGAAAGAGTGGCCCACCCAAAATTTGAGCGACCGACAACGTGTCAGGCGGCATCAGGCGGTCCATCTTGAGGGGCACGAGCTTCTTATTGACTCTGTACGACGGCGGCGCTCCCGGACGAAAGTGCACATCGCTCGCCTTGTGCTGCATGGCGTTGGTCAACAGGGCATGAAGAGTATTTTGGTCTATCGGCATGGTCGGTTCCCTACGTGCTGGGGTGAGCTGGTTTTGGGGGCGCGCTATGGCGCGGGGCACTCGAAGAGGCCGAAGTCAACGCCCGAACAGGTTGCAAAGTTCTCCACGCAACCCGCATCGCACACACAATCTAGACAGACCTGGCCACCCTGGTCGGTGACGCAGCGATCGAGGCAGTTCGACACCAAACAATTGGCTTGCTGCCCCACGCAGAGCGCACAGTCACCAGACAAATAGTCCCCGAGCGCGTCCGCGATACACATGGCGAAACCCGGCCCCCCCATGGACGCGATGAAACACGGGATGCCCTGCTCTTGCAGAATCTGGTTAAAGCGACCGCCCAGTTCCGTCAGGCCTGCCAGATCGTCGGGGTTGTCACAGACATCGATGAGCACGCGCGCATCCACCTTTGCGTCAAGCGCAGCGTCCGGCGATACGACCGCGTCAACAACCGATGCGTCAATGAGCACGCTCGCATCACCCACGGTTGCGGCGTCCACAACCGCGCCGTCCGAGAAAATGGCGGCGTCGCGCTCGCCGCCGCTGTCTGGATCAAACGGCTTCTCGTGCACCTCTGAGCAGGCGCCCAGCGCCACAACCAGCACAGAACACACGAGCGAAAAACTGCGATTCGCGACGAACATCCGGCGCAGCTTACCGTGAACTCCGTGGTATTGCCACGACCACAACGGACCTCAAGCGCGTCGCACAATTAATAAAAGGCGCCTCGGTGGAGGCGCCTTTTGGGGGGAGGCTCCAGCCCTTCTTGGTACTGCTCGAAGGACTAAGTTCTCAAACAAGCCCCTGCGTCAACTGCCCGCCGAGACTTGCTCGAAATCGATTACCACGCGCGGCCGAAGTAGTAGTACATGCCGCGGAGGATTTCGAGATCGCGGGTGGTATCCTCAATCTCGAACTCGATGTTACGAAGCTGCGTTTGCGTCTTCGCGTACTCGCTGTTTGGATCGGTGCTCTCCGGAAGAAGCGCAAGCTTCTCTTGAAGGCCACGATGTTGGTCACCGAGAGGCTGAAGACGAGCCACCATGTCAGCAGCTGGGTAGATGGTTCCGGGTTGCGCGGTCTGCGGACGCCAAGCGGTGAACTCTCGCCCACTGACCGGATCGTCGAAACGAACTGTCTCGAAACCAGCGCCAGGGTTGACCTCGTCGCCCGAGCCGCCGATGGCCACCTGGTTGCGACGCGCAAACGTGACGTCGTAGTTGACGTTCAGCATCGCCATGCCGAAGAGCGCGGCGTAGATGCGTGAACTCCACGAGGTCTGGTAAGCCACGCGCTCACCCGAGTCCCACTCGTCGTCACCCTCGCCTGCGAAGATCGGGCTTGGTGTAACCAGGCGGCCATCAACGACACGAGGCGCGAAGACGTCGTAGTTTTCGGTGAACGTACCGGAGAAGAGGTTGTTGATCTCTTCGCCGAACACGAGGTTATACGGAAGCGAGAAGGCGAGAACGTCTGCGCTTGCGTCCTGACCCACGGTAAGCGCGCTAGAACGTGCGCTGACCAGGGCCTGAATCG
The DNA here is from genome assembly GCA_964487255.1 of uncultured Polyangiales bacterium. GTDB lineage: Bacteria > Myxococcota_A > Polyangia > Polyangiales > CAZAQV01 > CAZAQV01. The sequence goes on from CAZAQV010000019.1 coordinate 82,268, forward strand.
CAGCGAGTTGCTCGTAGAAGACACCTGCTTCGAGCGGACGGTTGATCCAGTTGTAGCCGGAGTCACGGTCGAAGGTCGTAAACAAGCGGCGTCCGTCGCCACGAGGCACGTACATGCGGTTCGCCTGACCCGATTGGTCTTCGTAGCCGGCCCACTCCCAAACGCCCTCGCCGTTCTTTTGGTAAGTGCCGTAGAGGTGACCGCTCATGGCTTTGTAGATGGTCTCAAAGCCCTCAAGCATGCCCATCTGCGAGTAGAATCCGCCGATGCTATCGAGCTGGCTGCGCCCGAAGATCCAGTTCTGGTACATGTTCTGAAGCGGGATGAAGTAACGACCCAGCACGCGGCTGAACACGCCAAAGGACGAGAAGCCGATGCGGTCACGTTGGTAGTTATTGAAGAGGTAGTACTCTTTGTAACTTTGGATGAAGTTCTGCGTGATTTCGTAGTGGTCCGCACCCTGGTCCCAGGTGTGGCAGCGAGCCGTTGAGTCACGGTACTCGTCGTAACAAGCGTAGTAAGGCACACGGACGTTGCGGAACTGCTGCGTCTGCGCGGCCTCTTCTTGAATCGACTCGTACTCAGAACGTGGGATGTACTTACGCTTCGCAATGTTCTCCACACTGCCGAAGACAGACGGGAAGTTCACATAGTGAAGCACGTCGGCAAAGTTGCCATCGAGTGGGCTGGTGAAGCCAGCAAACGCGTCAAGGTAGAGCGCTGCTGTGCCGCCGTTGTTGTCAAGCGCCACATTGTTGAGTTGCTGTGACACGGTCTCGTCGAAAACCTCAACGAGGTCGCCATAGCCAGCTGCAATCGCAGCCCAGTCGTACTTACCAAGACCTTGGTAGTCCGAGTTGAAGCGCGAGCCGTAGTCCATGATCGAGGACTGCTGGTATTCCACCATCCGAGCGTTGGTCTGCTCTTCGCAAGCAGCTCGGTTCTCGTCGGTGATCATCGTGCAGTTGACGAGCATGAGGTCGTCGGCTGTCAGCTGTTGCTTCTGGAGGATGCCGAACGTGTTCGGGCGAACCGTCCAGTACTCATCCATGTAGTTGAGCGGGTCAGCCGAGCCACCAAAGTTGTGGCGAAGGCCGAGCGTGTGGCCGATTTCGTGAAGCATGACCGCTTTATAGGTCTGCTCGCGAACGTGCTGTTTGATTTGGGCTTCGTCCCAGCCCTTGTCTGCAATCTCGCGTGCGAGACCGACCAGTGCCGGGTCACCAAAGTCGGCGAGCCAAAGGTTGTTGCGCTCCGCGAAGATGCGCATCTCTTTCTCTTGGTTGGCGCGCGCGGTCGGAGTTGCCCACTCGGTCAGACGTGCCTTTTGCATGATGTCGTCGGTGATGGGCTGACCGGGCTGCCACTCAGGTGCGATGCCGCGAAGCACCTCATCGGTCATCAACGTGGCCTCCAGCGGCGTGTCCTCGATCTTCTTAAACTGCGCCTGCATGTAGCCATGACGTGCGGCTGGAAGACCGTTGGTCGTCATGTCCACATCGAGTTTGTGTGCATGAGCCGCCGCATCGACACCCATGAGGTGGACATCAAGCTTCTCCTGGAAGGCTTGACGTTGCTCAGGAGTCTGCGGAATGATCCCGGTGTTCTCGATCTCAAGACCTTCGAGCTTCTTGAGCATGCGTGGGTCGAAGTTCGACTTTGCGCGCAAGACTTGGTCCTTGATGTAGGACGCGTCCATGAACTCTTCTTCGGTGACGTCGCCGTTGATGAGGCGAACGAGGTCGGCGCCCCACTGCGCGTAGGTGTCAACCGCAGCGCCGTAGACATAGGCGTTACCCGAGACGATGCGACCCGTCTCTGGATGCGCAAATGACGGACCGTAGCCGAGCGGTCCGCGGCGCTGATTGTCGTCGACCCAGTAGATGAAGTTATGCCGGAGGTCGCCGTTGCGAGCCGAATTATCTTCGTTGTAGTTGATGCAGAAAAGGCAGCTATTGCCTGTCTGCGCCATGAGGTCGGACTCCACCGTCGCAATGTCCGTGCCACGCGCAGCAGCTGCGGTGGCCTTAAAGGCAGCGTCCCACTCACCCGCAATTTCCTCCGTGATCGGAATCATGTCTTGTGGGTAGTTCTCCGAAAGCGTGTAGACGATCGGACGGAACTCACGCTGTCCAGGAGGAATCAGCTCGCGAACAAGCTTGCCCTCGCCATCGCGTGAGACGTTGTAGCTCTTTTGCCAGATGTCGTGGCGGTTCCCGATGAAGATCTTGCCGCTCCAGGTCGGACCGCGGTCGCGGTTCCAGGTGTTACGCTCGGTGCGGAAGTAGCCGAACTCGCCCTGGCGCTTGTCGTCCCACTCGAGCGACTCGTACTCCAGCTCGCGCTCTTCGTCGACCTTGAGCAAGGACGTACGCATGCGGATCTCGTCACCGGTGCAGTCGCCAACGTTGCCGCCATACCAGGAGATGGAGTAGATGCAGCTGTAGAAGCTAGGCTGCATGAAGACGCGGTCGGTGAAGTCGATGTAGTTGACGACGCCATTTTCGTCGCGCTCCATCTTGAACGCGTCGCGGCTCTGCTCGTCGTCCTGCACCCAGTACGAGGCGGTGGACCACATCGCGCTATTGGCGTCTTTGAACATGTTGAAGTTGGCAACCTTGGGACTGTTCCAGTCGACGCGCACGTATTGACGCTCATGCCACTCGCGGTCGAAGTTGTTTTCCGCGATGACGTTGGTCTGCTCGCCCGTACGCGGGTTGTACTGACGCACGACATCTACGTAGTCCACCGGATACGCCATGATCGGGTTCTCTTTGAACTCCTGATTGCGGCCCTCTTCGTGCCCTTCTTTGACCGGCGTGTCACCGACTTCAGCATTTTCGTGGTCGGCGTTTTGGTTGGAGCCAGGAACGAACTCGTACGCGCGGTACGCGACGAGGTAGTTCTGCGTGAACTCCCAGCGGATCATCTCCATGTCGCCGCCGGCGCCCACAAATGCGGCAACGCTGGTGGGAGGAACATCTACGACGGTTTGCTTGATGTACCAAGTGCCCTCGAAAATGTCCTTATCCAAGAGATTGGGCTGCGTACGGTCGATGTCGCCGACCTTGTCCGCGCAGCCAGTTAGAACAGTGGCTGAGCTGAGCCCGGTCATGGCGACCAAGGCTGCTGCTAAGAGGTTTGTTTTCCGCATACTGACTTTCATTGCTCCGGGAGCTCCCTTCGTGCTTGTTTGAATGGCTGGTTGCATAACTTTGGTTTCTTTCTGGTTGGTTCTGGCTGAGTAAATCTGTGTTTGTGAAGCGCGGCGCTACTCCGCGAGTTCGACCCCATCGCCTGAGATATTGAAGGACGAACCGAGGCTGAGATAGATGGTGGTGAGGTTCATCGCCTGCGACTCGAAGTCCCAAAATGGAAAGCGCAGGTTGTCATTGCGGGCGTCCCAAACCGGGCCGCTCGTCGAAACGCCAAGCGACGTCTTGATGTAGGGGAAAGCGTAAGTCGTGCTGATGCTGGTGGCGAACGAATCGGTCTGGTTCTCGTCCGTCGCGTACTGAGAGGAGAACTCGTCGACTTCGTAGTCGGCGTAGCTCCAGCCGTGACGAAGCGTGTAGGAAATGCCGGCGGACCAGTTTTCCATGATGTCGACGCCGAGGCTCAAACCGTGCGAGAGCGCGTGCGACGAAAAGATGACGCCATCGGAGAGGACACCACCTTCGAAGCCTGGGTTCGAAGCGGTGTCAAAGTTGGTGTTGGTGCTCGAACGGTTGATGATCGAGGGATAGTCCGTGCCGTAGTAACGATCGAGATACGGGTCGTCCACCGATGGCGAAGTGGCCTCGTGAAAGTTTTTACGGAACGATGCGCTGTAGCTGATGCTGACCGGTCCGAAGGTCGCCCCTAGGTTGAGGCCGAGCGAGGCCCCGAAATAAAGGCCCGCGAACTGCGAGGGAAGCGAGGTCGGCAAGAAGAAGTTGACGCTGCTGCCGAGCGAAAGCGTGTCTTCGACCTTGGCGATGGGTTGCGACATGCCGAGCCGAATGTCACCAAAGAGCACGCGCTGATTTCGGGTGTCACCGTCCGAGTCGGTCAGCTCCTGGCTAATGCCGGCCGATGCACTGAACGTAGGACCAGGCATGTCGAATGCGCCCTCTTCGAGCGTGTATGACGGGGTGACGGTGAGGCCGTAGCCGAAATACGCGTTGCGAGCGCCTTCGTTCTTGACGAAGGTGCCCTGGCCGACAGCAGAGTTGAGGCCTAGACCGATGCGCAGTGGGTTCGCCTTCTTCTCTTCGACCTTCTCGGGCTCTGGCGTAAGGGCTGGGGCCGTCGTCTCTTTGTTTGGCTGGATAGCCGTAGGGGTCGTTTGCGCCGGGGTCGCCTCTTCTTCAGCAACCTCTTCTTCTAAAACAACGTCGCCCGCTTCAGGGTCGACATCCTGAGCGAAGCCGGTTGGTACGCTCAGGCCAAACGAGATGGCCACGCTAGCTAAACAAAGCGCAGATGGCGCAAAAAGCGTCCAGGAGTGCGCCGCACATAAAACAATCGTGCAAACTTTGGGCATTGCCCGCAGTCAGTAGCACGTAGTGGGCCAGTGTCGACCAGCGCACGAAAAAACCTACATTTTCAAAAAAACACAAATATTTTCGATGCTTGCCTACATGTGGGACAAACGCGTACTACATGGGTCATAATGTCTCAGTCGTAAATATAATGACGGCATTGCCGTCACGATCTCTCACGCTTACGCAGCGCGGCAATAGCGCTACAAATATCGATTATCACAGCGGTTAATCGATATTCAAAAAACGGACACCGCGTTTTGTGCAGCGCGTTGTTGACCCGGAGAACAGGCTTTGTGTGCAAGTTATTTCCGTGAAAGACCTGCACGATCGCTTCATCGCTTGTCCCCAGCAACTGGGGCGTATACCCCCCATTTGTTCAGTTCTGAACATCCGGATCCTAGCCGCCCATGTTGCGGATCGAGTCGCGGTAGGACTGCGCCGCCTGCCGATAGGAGCTTTGCATTGTATCCACCGTTTGCACCAAAGCTTTGCGCCGCGGCTCAGCGCCTGCCCAGCCCAGGCTGTTACAGGCATCGCGGTGTGCGTAGTGGGCGTCGCGGATGGCGTATTTCAAGTCGCGATCCTCGATAACCTGGACGAAAGCTTCGATCACACGGAAGTTCGACGAGCCACAGGGAAAGCGTTTTTCAGGCTGCATTTCTGAGGTCGCGCCGCTGATGGTGCGCTTGAGTTTACTGAGATCGGCGGCATCGATGCCCTCCCCAGGCCGAGCGGAAGCGACCGCCCGCGCCGCTTCGGCAAGCTCGCTGCGCGCCTTTTTAAAGCGGATTTCGGCTTCAGGCGGCGGGTCGTCAATCTTTTCGTAGATGGCGCAAATGTCGTCGACTTGGTTGTGGATGCTACCCACACTTTGCGCCGCACCCGGCGCGTCCAGCCCCTTGGCGCGGTTCATCAGTTTGCTCGACAGCCCACCCTTACAAATGGCCGGTGTACGTGCTCCCGAACTTGAAAGCGCACGTCGATACTCGGCGAGGATGCCCTGAAGCGCCTCGTATCCGGCGAGATACTTCTTCATGGTCTGGATGTGTCCCGCCATCGATGGATTGCTTGGTGTCGGCGTCGACGTCGGCGTGGTCAGGCCCGGCGTCGGCGTTGGATCTGCCTTGGGACGTAGTCTGTTCGGTCGATGCGGGCGGCGCGAGGGTTTGTCTTGTTTTGCGTTGGTCGGCTTGGCTGCATCGGGCGCAAACACCGCCGCGTCGGCCATCGCCACAATGGGAGCTGTGGTGGACACATCGAGAGTCGGTGGTCCGTCGTCGACCGGCCGTGGATCGACGATGTCGTCACCGCCTTGCGCCATCACGTCGTCCGAGTCTCCGCGCTGCGCCCACCAAACTGCGGCGCCCGCAATCGCAACAAGGCCGAGTGCCCCCAGGAACGCGCCGGCCACGAGGAGCAGAACGGGTCGCTTTTTTTCCGAACTGGGTGCGCCTACAAGCGAAACGCCAGCTTGCGAAGCGCCCCCGTCCGAGAGGGCGGTGTTGGCGGGCGCAGGTTGGGTCGGCGCACGCACCCCGCCCCCTTCGTGCGGCCAGATCGCTTCGAGGTCGCGCACCAGCGCCGTGGGCGTCAGGTAGCGCTCCTCGCGGCTCTTCGCGAGCGCCTTGCTGAGCACATCGTCGACCACACTGGGAAGATTGAGTTCGACAGAAGAAGGTCGAGCGGGCTCCTCGGTCAGCACTTTGACCAAGATCGCGGTGACGGTCGGGCCATCGAAAGGCGGCACGCCGCAAAGCATTTCGTAGATCACACAGCCGAGGGAATAAACATCGGAGCGGACGTCGAGTTCTTCGGCGCGCGCCTGCTCCGGGGACATATAACCTGGGGTTCCGATCGTAGCCCCGGTGTGCGTCAAACGCGTGGCATCGCCGTCCTCCATGATTTTGGCAATGCCAAAATCGAGCAGCACCGCACGCTCTTCGGCGCCCGCCTGCGTCTGCAGGAAAATGTTCGCGGGTTTCAGATCGCGGTGCAAAACACCGGCGGCATGCGCTGCCTCAAGCGCCGAGGCAACTTGACGCGCGATCTTGAGCGCTTGGCGTGGGTGCAACGCGCCTTGCCGCTCGAGACGCGCGGCGACGTCCTCGCCAGCGAGGCAGTCCATCACCATGTAGGCGGTGCCGTCGTCGTCGACGTCAAAATCATGAACAGCGACCAGGCCCGCATGACCGAGCGACGCCAACAGCTCCGCCTCGCGTCGAAAACGGCGTACAAGGTCTGGATCAAGCTGTGAGGCTTGGGGCATCACCTTGACGGCATAGCGCCGGCCTGTGCGGACGTGCCGTGCTCGGTAAACCGCCCCCATACCGCCCTCGCCCAGCATTTCGCCGAGCTGATACGAGCCGAGCACTCTACCTTCTTGCGCCACTAGAACTTGGATGTTCGACCAGGCGCAAGATATGATCAACCTTCAAGCGCAATCGAAACACCGAAAGCCCGAGACGGAGCACGCTGGCACTGGGCAAGCGGCGCGTGCGGCGCTAGCAGAACGTAGTGGGCCAACCCCAAAACGTCCCCCAAATCCGTATTCGCGAGCTTGGCCTGGAGCAAGAGCCGAGGGATGGCGGCTACGTCCTTTACTGGATGACGGCCTTTCGGCGGCCGTACGACAACTTCGCGCTGCAGCGGGCTGTCGAATGGGCCAAAGGGTTGGGCAGACCACTGGTGATCTTCGAGGCACTGCGCACGGACTACCCGTGGGCGTCGGAGCGACTACACCGCTTCTTGCTCGACGGCATGGAGGACAACGCAGCGTACTTCGCGCGGCGGGGTCACGGCGTTCGTTATATCGGGTACGTCGAGCCCAGGCTCGGCGCGGGCAAGGGCCTTCTCGCACAGCTGTGTAAAGAGGCGTGCGTGCTGGTCGGCGATGACTTCCCGTGCTTCTTCTTGCCACGGATGCAAGCGGCGGCTGCAAAGAAGGTCTCGGTTAAATTCGAAGTCGTGGACAGTAACGGGCTTTACCCGATGCGGGCGACTGAGCGGGTCTTCTCGCGGGCGTTTTCGTTGCGACGACATCTGCAAAAAGAGCTACTGGCGCACCTAGACTGCGCGCCAAAGCGCAGCGCCTTTCGCGGCGTGGACTTACCGGGCTTTTCGAATTCTGCGAAAAAGCACCTGAGCGATGTAGCAGACAACTGGTCGCTGTCCGCGTGCACAGCTCAAGACACGGACTTAGCCGAGCTTCCGATCGACCACACGGTGTTGGGAACGGACACCCGCGGCGGCTACCGGGCGGCGGAACGGCGCCTTAAGACCTTCGTTGAAAAGGACCTCGAACGCTACGACGACGAACGAAACCACCCAGACGCTGATGCGAGCAGCCGTCTATCACCCTACTTGCACTTTGGACATATCGGCGCGCACCGGGTTTGGCACGCACTCACCGACAAAGAATCGTGGTCGAAGGCGCGCGTGCAGAAGAGGGTCACGGGCCAACGTGACGGTTTTTGGGGGATGAGTAAGTCGGCCGAAGCGTTTGTCGACGAGTTCGTGACGTGGCGCGAACTGGGTTACAACATGTGCGCGCACAGCAAGAGCTATGACAGCTTTAGTTCACTGCCGGACTGGGCAAAACAGACCCTGCGCGAACACAAGGACGACGAGCGCAAGTACGTCTATTCGCTCAAGGAGTTTGAGGCGGCTCAGACCCACGACGAAATCTGGAACGCCGCACAGCGAGAGCTCGTGGCGACGGGTCGGCTGCACAACTACATGCGCATGCTTTGGGGCAAGAAGATCTTACACTGGACGAACACCCCCGAGTACGCGCTCAAGGTCATGATAGAGCTCAACAACAAGTACGCGCTCGACGGCCGCAACCCCAACTCCTACTCTGGCATCTTCTGGGTGCTTGGACGCTACGATCGCGCCTGGGGGCCCGAACGCCCCGTGTTCGGCAAAGTTCGCTACATGACGAGCGAAAGCACGCGTAAGAAGCTCAAGCTCAAAAACTACCTCGCGCGCTGGGGCGACGGGTTCGAAGCCACACAAGGTGAGCTGTTTTAGTCGGCTACGGCGGCGGCGATGGGTGAAGGCTGGCACTTCGTGCGGTACCGAGCAAGCGCTCAAGGGCCTCGGCATCGTCTTCGGCGCGCAGACGAATCGGACTTTGTAGCTCGGGACGCTTGCCTTCGATGCCTTCGTAGAATGCGCGAATCCGGTTCATGTCAGCACGGACATCACCGGTCAGTTCGATGAGCGCACCAATGCCGGCACGCTTCTTGGCGAAGTCGAGGTAGCCGAGAGCAACTGGAACTTGCGCTGCGTAGGCGATGGCGTAGAAGCCGGACTTCCAGTACTCGCGGCGACTGCGGGTGCCCTTTGGAGGCACTACGAGCCAAAAACGATCGCGGATTGCGAACGCTTCGACCATCTGTGCGACAAGCCCACGGGACGCCTGTCGGTCGACGGGCACGCCCCCGATGCGTCGCAGCACCCACCCGAACGGAAAGCGGAACACCTCTTTCTTGCCAAGCCAACTGAAGGTCTGTGGACACATCCAGCCGTAAGCCATGGTGAAGGGAAAGTCCCAGTTACTGGTGTGCGGCGAAGCGACCAGCACAAACTTGGTAGCTTGCGGCGGCGAGTCGCCCACTTTCCACCCGGTCAGCCAAAACCAGAACCGACCGATGAGTCGAAGCACGAAGCGGGACGCTACTCTAGAGTCCGCGCCACAGCAATGGCGCTTGGCTCAACGACGTAAGACTTCGTCCAACTTCGAAAGCGTCGGGACGGCGCGTGCACGCCCCATCTCAAGCGCATCTTGTTGCCTCCCCCCGACCAACAGTTCCGTCTTCTTCGGGAGTTCGCGCTCAAGCCGGGATAGCTCCGACTGCAACACGGTCAGTTCGCCCGCGACGCAGGACAGCAGAACTTTGTCGGCTCCGGTCGACTCTGCTGCGTAGACGATCTCTTCAGACGGGAGTTGTGTGCCAAGGTAGATCGTCTTCCAGCCGTGGATCCGCGCGCACAGGGCCGCGGCAAGCACGCCAACATCGTGGCTTTCGGTCGGCAATGTCGTGGCCAAAACGACCCCACCACTGCGCGCCACCGGATAGGTGTTCGCGAGACTGAACAGCAGCGCCCGAACGGCCGCGGACGCAAAGTGCTCGTGGGCGATGCGAAGCGACCCGTCGTGCCACCGCTGCCCGATGCGCACCATCGCCGCAAGAACGACGTGCTGCAGAAAGTCGACTGGCTCCAGTAGAATGGAAGCACGCGAAAGAACGCGGTGCGCATGCTCATGATCGAACGCCTCGACGGCGGACTCGAACTCATCGCGCAGGACGCGCACGTCTGGCTCGTCTTGTTGAAGTGGCAGTGTGTCGGCGAGAAGCTCGTGCAGTTGCTCGTTGTCGAGCCTTGCCAATGCGCTGAGCGCGTGTCCTTTGTCGACCAAGTCGCGAACCATGCGCACGCGGTGCACGTCCGACTCGCCAAAAAGGCGTGTGCCACCCGCCGACCTTTTGGGGTTGAGCAGACCATGACGAGACTCCCACACCCGGATCGTGTGGGTCGAAACGCCCGTCTTCCGTGAGAGCGCGCCGATCGAGATACTGTCAATCATGTGTCTAATATATGTATAGATCTAGCTCTCGCCATAGTCCATCGATTTCAATGAATATCTGTAATTTCCATAATCGTGTTGACATTATGTCTAGATCTTGTAGAAGTAGGTGACGGGCCTGATTGGCTCGTGAAGGAGAGCCAAAATGAGAAAACTAACTTGGATACTGATGCTCGGACTGATCGGCGCCGCAGGCTGCGGAGACGACGAAGTGCCGATGACGACGACCGATGGTGGCATGGACGCAACAAACCAGGACGGCGCGACCGATGCAGAGACTCCGACGCAGAGCATCGCCGAGATCGTCGCCGGAGATGCGCGTTTTAGTACCCTGGCCGCAGCGCTAAGCGGTGCGGGCCTGGTCGACACCTTTGCCGATGAAGAGGGGTCGTTCACAGTCTTCGCACCGACAGACGATGCTTTTGCGCTGCTGCCCGAGGGGCTGGTCGCCGGACTCGACGCAGCAACACTGGAAACGGTGTTGAAGTATCACGTCGTCAGCGGGGAAGTACCTGCTGCAACCGCCGTGACACTCGACAGCGCTGACACACTTGCAGAGATCTCGCTCAAGCTCACAGTCGACGGCGAGACACTGTACCTCGACGGCCTCACCGCCGTGATTGAAACCGATGTCCGAGCGACGAACGGCATTGTTCACGTCATCGACTCTGTGCTGATTCCTGGCGATTTCCCCGGCACACTCGCCGAGCTGATGGCGGCGTACCCTCGCGTGAGCACGGTGACGGGCGCCGCCGGCGAAGACGTGGTCGCAGCACTTTCCGGCGAAGATGACCTCACTGTCTTCGCCCCCGAGAACGCCGCGTTCGACGGACTGGAACTTCCCGAAGACCAAGCGGCCCTTGACAGCATCATCCTCTACCACGCGCTCGCTGGCGCACGGAGTGCCGAAGCCGTTGTCGCTGCGAGAACTTTGAAGACCGCCAACGGCGCATACATCGCTGTGCAGGCCGATGATAGCGGCGTTGCGCTCTTCGACAGCATGAACACTTCAAACGTGCTCTACGCCGACCGAACGGCAAGCAACGGCGTTCTACATGTGATCGATACCGTGGTCGTCCCACCGGGCAATTTGGCCGAGGTCGCGACCGCTGCGGGCTTGTCGACGCTTGTCCAATTCGTCACCGAAGCTGACCTCGCAGGCGCCATCACAGGCGAAGATGAGTACACGATCTTTGCGCCGACAAACGAGGCCTTCGCACGCCTTCCTGAAGGTGCCGACCTCTCCGCCGTCCTTGCAGATGTTCTATTGCATCACGTGGTCGCTGGCGTCGCCGATTCGGCAGCCGTCGCAACGGTGATTGCTGCTGAGAGTAACGTCGAAACAGCGACCGGTGCCGACGACAATGCGTTCACACCAACGGTGGTTGGCGACGACATCGTGATCGACGGCCTCACCAAAGTCACGGCCGTCGATGTTCCAGCCGCAAACGGTGTGATTCACGTCATCGATTCGGTGATGCTGCCGGCCGATATTGCCTTCCCGGGCAACCTGGCAGAGGCCGCGCAAGCCTACCCGATGCTCGATAGTTTGGTTGATGCTGTCATTAACGCGGACGCAGCGGTCGCCACGGCGCTCACAGGCGAAGACGAGCTGACGGTGTTCGCGCCCTACAACCCAGCGTTCGCCGGGGTGGACACATCCATGAACCTGACGCCGGTCCTCACCTACCACGTCGTCGCGGGCGCAAATGACAGCACTGCGGTCGTGGGTCTGGTCGGCGATGACGTCGAGACCGTCAACGGTGCCACCGTAGCGGTTGAAGCAGGGCCGACACTTCGCGACGGCATGGACAACGTGCGTGGCGTCGTCCGCGTCGACCTTCGGACGAGCAACGGCATCATCCACGTGATCGACGGCGTGCTAATGCCTCCGTCGTAGTGAAGTTCGGCGATAATCCGTCGCCGCGAGGAGCCATCAACCGAGCATCGTCTCTCCCTCCCGACGCGTTGCCCGGTTGTTGGCTCTTCTGTGGCCTTTGCTGCGAAGCAGTGATCTGCGAATAGCAGATCAGCTTCTCGCAAAGAACGCTCATCGCGCCCTCATTTCAGATGTTCTGTGATGGCGGTTTGGAGGCGCTTCGCTTCAGCGTCATCGAGCTTTTGCGAGGGCCAGCGAATACCGAGCCCCTCGCGATCGTTGGGCTTGGGAATGATGTGGAAGTGCACATGGAACACCGCTTGGTGCGCGGCCGCGCCATTGTTCTGCAAGACGTTGTAGTCCTCACACCCAGTCGCCTTGCTGATCGCGCGACATAGACGCGGCAGCACGCGACCGATCGCAGCCGCGCTTTCGTCGGAAAGTTCTCCAAGGGTGGCCTTCGCCTCCTTGGGAATCACAAGTGTGTGCCCCAGGCTGAGCGGGCCGATGTCGAGGAAGGCAAGCACATGCTCGTCCTCATAGAGGCGGTGACATGGTATCTCGCCAGAAAGGATCTTCGAGAAAATGGTCATGCTCAGGAGAGTGCCAAGGTGTGCTAGCCGTGAAAAGGAGGTCATGCGCGAGCACATCTTTGTCGAACAATTTCAGTTGGCACGCGGCGTGCTCTATCCAACGCGCGAACTACGTATCGAAAGGAGATCGCAATGATGAAAACCCTAGCTTTTTATCGCCGAGCCACCGTGGCCTTCGGCTTTTTCGCCGAACGATGCGGGAACGGGCAATACCAACGTCAGCTTTGGTGGCACGCAATGTTTCAGTGCCATGCACTAGGGGATCAACGTGTTGGAATTATTTAGGTCCTGCGAAAGACGCGACGAAACTGGTCGTACGCGTCGCAACCACGCGCGCCTCTGCGTCGATGACGGACTATGCCACGCCCCTCGCGCCTCCTACGAGTATCAGTCCAAACACCTAATCACGTCGTCATACGCGGCAACAACCGCAGGCGACTCTTCTCCTATCCTACCGATCGAGCCATGTTTATTCGCTATCTTGCCAAAGCGCTTGAGCGTTCCGAAAGCCAACTTCATGCACTCGCACTCAATGCCAACCATGTGCACCTCGAAGTCTGTCCACCGACCGTTCCTGCGCTTTCGGAACTTATGCGCAGTGTTTGTTGGCACTACGCGCGATACCGCAACCGCCGCACAGGTGGAAGTGGGAAACTCTTTGAGGAGCGCTTTTGGTCCCGCCCACTCAATGATTGGAACGATATAGGAGTCGTTACGGCGTATATCGACCTAAACCCTGTCGGCAAAGTTTACGGACGACCGGCGACCAAATGGTCAACACTGGGCCTACATACTGGCGAGCGGAGCAACGTCCCGCACGATATTTGGCAACCATCCCAGTGGTATCTCGATCTCGGAGAGAACGCCCTTGAGCGCGTTGCCAGTTACCGAAGCTGGCTTGAGGCGTACCGAGCTCGCCGTCGGGACAAGAGCTTGGAGATACCTTCGCCTCAAACTCACGAAGAGCACCGCGGGAGGCTTGAGCGACCCGACCGCTCAAGCGCCCGATAGGTCCTGTCGCGTCCTTCTGAGAATCGCAATAGTTTCGATACCTTGAAAGCCGTGTGCATGGCACGGAGAAGTACGGTTTTGACTATTATGCAATCCTATTGCAATATAGTCAGACATGGACTTCCGGCCGAGGCTGTTGCGCGAGACGATTGAGCGAGCGAGCGAGACCTTCAAGGTTGTCATGCTCACCGGCCCGAGGCAGGTCGGAAAGACGACGCTTCTTCGCCACATGGAAGAAAGCGAAAGGCGCTACGTTTCTCTCGATGATTTTTCTGCCAGGCAGCTCGCGCAGGAAGACCCAGAGCTTTTCGTTGAAACACATCCCGCGCCCGTGTTGATCGACGAAGTTCAACATGCGCCCAAGCTGCTCGACGCGATCAAACCCCGCGTCGACCAGAACGATCAATACGGACAATACTGGCTCACCGGCTCACAAACGCTACCACTGATGAAGGGAGTATCAGAATCCCTTGCTGGTCGCGTTGCAGTTCTGCAGATCTACGGGTTCTCTCAGGCTGAAGAATTTGAAATCGAAGCGCGGCAGCCGTTTTTGCCACAGCAGAGTACTTGCGAACCCCTTGAGCAGCTTGGTTTGCATGGCGTTTACGAACGAATTGTCCGCGGATGTTTTCCACGCCTTACACACGAAAACGCGCCTTCTCCAGCAACCTACCTGGGTTCGTATATCCAAACCTATTTAGAACGCGATGTTCGTGATCTGTTGCGACCCAATGATTTGTCGGCCTTTCGGCGATTCTTGGTTATCGCGGCATCGCGTATCGGGCAGCTCGTGAACATTGCCGACATGGCTAAGGACGCAGGCGTCTCTCCCAACACCGCAAAGCACTGGTTGTCTGTTCTGGAAGCGACTTCACAGCTCTTCTTTTTGCGCCCCTACTATCGCAATCTCAGTAAAAGACAGATCAAGAGCCCGAAATTGTTCTTTTATGACACTGGCCTCGTAGCGCATCTGCTCGGATGGTCCTCTGCAGCAACTGCGATGAATGGTTCGATGAGCGGAGCGTTGCTTGAGAACTATGTCGTCGTTGAAGTTCTAAAGAGCCACCGTTATCGAGGAAGCCAAGCAAACTTCTGGACGTTTCGAACGAAGGAAAAGGAAGAGATCGACCTACTGATCGAACAGGACGGAAAGCTTTTTCCGGTCGAAATCAAAAAGACCGCCTCGCCCTCACTGGCAGATCTCCAGCATGTCGAACGGCTTGAGAAGCTGGGGGCCACGCTCGGTCATCAAGCCATCGTTTGCTTCGTCCGCACACCGACCCCGCTATCCAGACAAGCCCACGCCGTGCCCGTCGGCTCTGTGCTGTGAGTCCTCTCCATCCGTGCATGGCACCGAGAACCGGAGAAACCCAGCTCACCACGTTTTGGTACCAACGATCTAGGGCTCGCCGAGTGCTTCTAGCTCAAGCACAGGTTGTCCCTCTTCGCGGGAGCGCGCACGAGAGACCTCGAAGATGGCTGCCCAGTCGTGGTTGCCGGTTTCATCGGAGAGCACTTGCGTGACGGTCCATCCGTCGTTTGTTGGCTCGATGGTCAGCCGCGATGGGGAACGAGCCGCCTGGTCGAGCAAGGGCTTGCCGTACTCGGCAAGAAAGGGAGCAAATGCGTCTTTGAGCTTCTCTGGTGGCCAGAGGCGCGCGTTGTCGAGTTCTTCGCTGGCCAAGTCGTAGCGCCCGCGGGCGAGCAATGCGACAAAGCCAAAACAACCGCGTCGCAGTAGAGCGGTGAAGGCTTTTTCGTCTTGGGTGATGTCTTGGGCGTCGCCCGACGGGATGGGCTGATCGATTTCCTTCGGCGCAGCTTCCGGATCGCGCAGCTGGTTCCACTCGTCGAGCAAACTTGAGTCGACCGTCTTAAGCGTGGCTTCGAGCCAATCGATGAGCTCCCAAAGCGCGTCGTCCTTGCGTTCGTCGGGCACGGTTTGCAGCAAGACCTTGTACGCGCTCATCAAGTAGCGCAGCAGCACGCCCTCCGAACGAGCAAGACCGTATTCTTTGACGTAGGCATTGAAGTTCGCGCTCTTCTCCCACATGTCGCGCAGAATCGATTTGGGCGCGACGTTTTCGTCCTGCACCCAGGGCTCAGCCTCTTTGAATGCATTGAATGTCTGGTACAGAAATTCGGCGAGCGGCTTGGGATGTTCGACCTTTTCGAGCTGCTCCATGCGCTCTTCGTAGGGCACGCCATCGGCCTTGAGTTCGCTGACGAGGTCGCCACGCAGCTTGTCGAGCTGTTTGAGCAGCACGGCCCGCGGTTGCTCGAGCACCGACTCACAGATGGTGACCACGTCCAATGCTCTTTGTTCTTCGCCTTGCGCTCCCCCCGAACCATGGATGTGGTTACTGCCACATCCGGTTCTCCCTGCGCTTGGCTCATCACGCGCGGCTTTGGGCGCCTCGCTCTCATGAAGAGAATCCAGGGCGTCGAGGGCGTAGAGCACGAACGGAGACAGGTCTTGGTTAAGCGCAAAGTCGAGCTGCAGGTCATGGGCCACACGCACCAGGCGGCCTTGTGCGTCCGGCGCGTCGAGAACCTCAAGCACACCGGAGTTGCGGAGCGCGCGAAAGATCGCGATGGCGCGCAGACCGTGCTGTTTCTTTTCGCGCTCGCTTTCGTGCGAATCGCGGATCAAGGTCTTGAGCGCCGCGCAGCCATCACCCGGCCGATCGAGCAGTTGCATCACCATCGCATGCGAGACCGAAAACGATGATTGCAGCGGCTCGCTCTCACCGTCGATCAGTCGCTCAAAGGTCTGCGCGTCCCAATGCGCGTAGCCTCGCTCGGGTGGCTTTTTGCGCACAAGCTTGCGTAGCTTCTTCGCATCACCGGCGGCCTTGGCTTCGAGCTTCTTGTTCTCCACAACGTGCTCGGGGGCTTGCGCCCAGACCAGCCCCTTGTCGTCGAAGCCTTTGCGGCCGGCACGTCCCGCGATTTGCTTGAAGTCGCGCACCGATAGAACCGCTGTCTTCTCGCCGTCGTACTTACAAAGCTTCGTAAAGAGGACCGCTCGAATCGGTACGTTGATGCCCACGCCCAAGGTGTCCGTGCCACAGATCACCTTGAGCATCCCTTTTTGGGCCAGTTTTTCCACCATCAGGCGATACTTGGGCAAGAGGCCCGCGTGGTGCACACCCACCCCGTGGTAAACGTAGCGACGAAGCTCTTTGCCAAAAGGCGTATCAAACTGAAACCCGCGCAGCTCGTCCTTGATAGCGGCCTTTTGCTCCTTGCTCAGAAAATCGACGCTCATCAGGTTCTGCGCCTCTTGCACTGCACTGCGTTGCGTAAAATGAACGATGTACGCGGGTACGTTTCCGTCTTCAACCAACTGCTGAATGGAATGCAGGAGCGGGACTTCTCGGTACGCAAACTCAAGCGGGACGGGGCGCTCGGCGGTCTTCACCAACACCGTTTCGCGACCGGTTCGCTCACGCAGCTCGTTCTCGAAGCGTTCTGTGTCACCAAGTGTCGCCGACATGAGTAAGAACTGCGCCTGGGGCAACGTGAGCAGTGGAATCTGCCACGCCTTGCCGCGCTCGCGGTCGGCATAAAAATGAAACTCGTCCATCACCACTTGCGTCACATCGGCGCGTTCGCCCTCGGCGAGCGCGAGATTGGAGAGAATCTCGGCGGTACAGCAAATCACGGGTGCGTCGCGATTGACGCTGGCGTCCCCTGTCATCATGCCCACGTTGTCGGGGCCTAAGGTTCGAGAGAGCGCAAAGAACTTCTCGCTCACCAGTGCTTTGATGGGCGCCGTGTAAAAAGACCGACCGCCGCGACAAAGAACATCGAAGTGCGCAGCGAGCGCGACCATCGACTTGCCGGACCCAGTCGGCGTGTTGAGAATGACATTGTGGCCCGCATAAAGTTCGAGGATGGCCTCCTCCTGCGCGGGATAGAGCGAAAGCCCCTGCGCTTCGACCGCGGCCAAGAATGCCTCGAGGACCGCATCGGCCTCGTTTGCTGCCACAATTTCCGACGCAAGTTCCACCTCAAGCGTGTTAGCGGAATCGACCGAATAAGAACACCAAATGCTCCGGATCGTGGGATTTTTTCACCCCCAGCTGTACGCGATCAGCACGATAACACAGAATAATTGGCCACTCCCTTGACCGGCACAGGAAGTGCAGACAGATAGCTCCGCGTGCAACTGAGCCAGCATAAGAATCGTGGTCGAGCCATCGAGTTGGTCGCCGCGGCGCTATGGATCGCCGCCCTTCTCTTGGCGCTCGCACCCAACTAGAACCCACTGCTTTAGACGCCTGAGTCGGCGAGCTTTTGTAGCCGCATCGCAAGCTTGGGGGCGGCGCCGTCGTCCTCGTGCTTGAAGAACACGTACACTTCTTCGAAACCTTGCTCGCGCAAGCGCTCAAGCCACTGGCTGAGCTCTTCGTCGCGATAGTCGTCCTTGCGAAGGCGCAGAAACGCAATGTCCGAAGTCCTGATCAGCGGCGCCGTTTTGCTTTCGTCTTCCCAGTCGGCCACCGCGAGGGTCGCGTTCGCCTTGCGCAGCGTCTCGTAGACGTCTTCATCGAACCACGTACGCGAGCGAAACTCGAACGCGGCGCGCAAGCCTTCGGGCAGCTGCGCGACAAAGGCGCCGAGGATGTCGATGTCCATTTTCAGATACGGCGGCGTCTGAAAGAGGACGGGTCCGAGCCGATCTTGGAAAGGTTCGAGCTTGGACCAAAGGTAGCGAAGCGAGTCGAAGCTCTCTTCGCCGAGCTTTGCCGAGTGCGTAATCCGACGCGATGCTTTGAACACGAAACGAAAGTGCACAGGCGCCGTGTCGACCCACTTGGCGATCATCTCCGAGCGGGGCATGCGGTAGAAGGTGTTGTTGATCTCGACGGTGCGCAGTCGCTCGCTGTAATAGGCGAACATCTGCTTGTCCGGGTGCTTCTCGGGGTAAAAAGGCCCCCTCCACTCTTTGTACGAAAACCCGCTACTGCCGGCGTAGAGTTTCATCCGCGTTAACTACACCGAGCCCTGTGACCGAGCATGGCGAGGACGCTCGTCGAAAACCCGGCGAGCGTCACACGAGCATATAATTGCGGGTTTTTATCCACTCGACAAGCTCAGAGGCTGTTTCCGATTGCATAACACATCATTTTTGATATGTATTGGGCATGAAGCGCATGCGCAGGAGTGTCCTCTTCGCCCTACTCGGGCCTGCTGCGCGCCTTCGTGCCCTCGCCGATGTCCCGACGAAGGAGCTCGAAGAGTGGGTGCGCCTCGCGAACTTTCGCGCGCTGCGCGACGACGGCAAGACGATCCCGGAGGCGGCCGAAAAGCTTGGCGTGAGCGTGCCGACCGCAAGCCGCATCGCCAAGAAGCTGCGCAGTGACTTCCTGACGCCCGACGAAGAATACGCCCTGCCCAAGCGTTTGCTCTTCGCGCTGCAAGAGCGACCGCTCAGCGAGGCTCGTTTCAAGCAGCTCTTTGCCGAAACGGACGAGAGAGAGATCGATCGCGCACTCGCCAAGCTTGTGGAGGAAGGGCGCATCGAACTTCGAAACGGCCGCACGCCGCAGTACCACGTGACCAAACGCGAAGAACGCATGGTCGGTCCCGACGCACCGTCTCGCATCGGGGCGCTCGAGAGTCTGCTTCGATCGCTGTCGGACTTGGTGCGCGTGCGTTTTTTCGAAGAGCGAGACGCGGGCTTTGCCCGAACGCTTACATTCCGCGTTCACCCGGAGCACGAAGCTCGTTTGCGCGAACTCTACGAGCAAACCATTTGGCCTGCGCTGCGCGACCTCGACGCCGAGGCCGAAGGCTGCGACGACGCACAGCCGATCCAGTTCACCGTGTTCTGGACCCCACAAGATTCAACAAAAGGGAACGAGGACATCACGAAGTTGGTCCCTAGGTTGCGAAAAGAAAGATCAGGAAAGGCAGAAGTAAAATGAACGTGTTGAAGAAACTTTGTATTGGGTGGGTCATCGCATTGGCCAGTTTGTCGATGGTCGGTTGCGCGAGGGAGCATGGGCACGGTTGCGGCGCAGGCGATGAACTACAGTTCGAAGGCGCCACGTACTGCGTGTACAAAGCGAGCATCATCGAAGAAGGCTTTTCGTGCCCCGCCCACGTAGCGAACGAATACGACTTCGATGGCTACAAGGCCTGCGGCGTGCCCGCCGAGCCCCCCGAGGACCTCGAAGAGGAGGTCTACCGCGTGTACAAAAGCGACGCCGGTCTCGGCAGCGGCTGCACGGGAACGCCACCCAACTGTAGTCAGGACATTGGCGCAGGTTGTTGCGGTGATGTCGAGATGCAATCCACGTGCACCAGCGGAACATGGACCTGCCCCGGCACCATGATTCCGCTAGCCGAATGCAGTGGGTTTGGACCGAGCTGCCTCTACGGCGACGGTGGCGTGGACGACGGCGGAGTGACGAGCACCAACATGTTCCACCTCGAGCCTGTGCCCATCGATCCGGTTTCACTCCGGCTTAACGACGATGGCACCTTCGAGTGGATCAAGGATGGTTGCGACTTCGGCAATCGGAGCGAGGGTCGCTACGTGCTGGGCGAGACCATCATCGACCTACAACCCGCGGATGGCAAAACGACGTTTGACTGGATCGATGCAGACACCGATCAGATCGTGGAGCTCACCGAGCTTCGTGCGCGCTTCGAGCGAACGGCCAACGCGCCCGAGGGCGTCGTTTATGACCGCATCACCGTCGAGTTCGACACGGCGACGCAAGTCTGGGACCTCGGCGGCGTGTGCCCTGTGTGCGGAGAGCTTGGCCCCAGCGAAACCGTCGCGTGCGACAAGTTCCGCGGCGAGTAATCCGAAACGAGCGCCCTGCTTTTTGGGCGCCTGGAGGGTCGGCAACGACCGACAGAGCCGGTAGAGCGAAGCCATCTGCGCGATACGGCGCGTGACGAGTTCGTCCGTAAGCTCGGGACGCTCAACCGTCACGTTCCCCACTTGGCGCATGGCTTCAGTCACCGCTAAACCCAAAAGCTTCGAGGTCAGCAATATCACGATGTCCACGCACGAGGCGAGACGGGTATAGCAGCGCAGCGGGCGCGCTGAGCGCAACCTGCTAGGGTCCGCCGATGTTCCGCCTCAGCTTCATATGTCTCACTCTCATCACCGCTTTCGGTTGTTCGGACGACGACGCCAAGAACAGCGCCGACGCCGCGATCGACAGCCGTGCGGATTCCGCCCAGCCAGATGCTGCGACGGACAGCGAGGTCGGTGGCGACGCGTCCGGCGACGCCGACACGACAGAGGACGCATCTGCTGGCGAGGCCAGCGCCGGGGACGGAGTGGCAGATGCGGGGGGCAACTGCAGCGGAACCATCGGTGCCACGGCGAGCGCCGAGACGTTGGGCGCCACCGTCTATAACTCCGGTGAAACCGTTGTCGTCTCCGACGTGATCTTTGACGCGGCCACAGGCGAGAACTTGGTCACGGTGACCGGCGCCGCCACCAATGTCGTCTTTGAGCGTGTCACCTTTCGCGGTAGCGCGGTTGGTGACTCCGGGCGCACACTCAGCGTCGGTGGGCAGGCCTCGGTCGAGATTCGCAACGCCATCTTCGAAGGCACCCCCGCCGAAGACCACATTCTCTTCTCAGGACACGAACCGAGCAACATCGATTGTACCCGGTTCACCTCGAGCCCGGGCGGCGCACACATCAACATCGCACAGGGCGGCGAAGTGCTCGTCAGCAACAGCGACTTTTCCGGTGGCGGCGCCATCGAAAACCGCAACGCCTTTTCCTTTTTGGAGCTAAGCAACAGCATCGCAGCGGGCGAAGTGCTGCTCGACGAAGGTACAACGGGCGTCATCTTCCAAAGCGATGTCGCGATGCTCAAGCTCTACCTCGCCGTTAACACGCTCGTCGAGGGCAACCGAATCAACCTCGTCGAACACGGCGATGCCGCGAGCGACAACGACGCCATCGACACCTACTTTTTGAACAACGAGATCGAAAGCGCCGAGGATAACGACGGCAGCTGCTATGCGGTCGGCAACACGGGCGCTGACCCCGTTCCCTTTTGCATGCAAGAGGCCGCACCCTGGCACTAAACAGTATCGCCTAGAAAACGATCCAATACGCGATACTTCGTCGATGTCTGCGGTGCCTACGCACCTATTCAACATAGGCTTACGCGGGCTCCTCGCCATCTCCTCGTCTCGCTTTTGTCTCGTTTCCCATCCGACACTGTTTGGAGTTCCTGGTCCTATGAACCGGTGGCTTTCTTTTCAGGCTCATCGGACGCTTCGGCCTTTTTGAGCGACTTGGCTTTGGGCTTGCCGTCTTCGCCCAGGGCGTTGCCTTGGTCAGGTCCGTTACCCGAGTCGAGCGAAGCCTTGAGCGCCTCGAAGAGATCGACGATTTGCGCCGCGGGCGCATCAGGCATGGCCGCGATTTCGAGCCCAGCCGACTTTTCCTCGATCGCTTGGACGACGCGATCGCGATACTCGTCGCGATACTTGTCGGCGCGAAACTGCTTCGAACTGAGTTGCTCGATGAGCTGGTCGGCCAGCTCGGGCTCGCCGGGGCGTAGCTTCACCTCGTCTCCGACGTCGACGTCTTCGAACGCACGCACCTCGTCGGCGTAGTAGAGCTGGTGCATGAGCAGGCCCTCTTTATACGGACGCAAAAGCACAAGCTGTTCCTTACCGCGCGTCCAGTAGCGCCCGACCGCGACCTTGCCGGTGCGATCCATTGAGGCGCTTAGCAGCTTATACGCCTTTTGACCGCCCTTCCCGGGACCTAGGTAGTAGCTCTTTTCAACTTGAATCAAGTCCACGGTGTCAAGCGGCACGAACTCCAAAATATCGAGCGTGTTGCTCTTGGGCGTATCGAGGGCTTTGAGTTCCTCAGCAGTGAAACGAACGAACTGGCCTTTGACAACCTCATAGCCCTTCTCCGTCTCACTTCGCTTGACCTCTTCTTCGCAGTCCGGACACCAGAGCTTTTGGCGCACGCGGTTGCCGCACTTGGGGTGCACCATATTGAAGCTCACGCTTTGCGATGACGCAGCAGTGAACACCTTGATCGGAATTGAAACCAAACCAAAACTGATGGTCGCCGAAGATATCGCTCGCGGAGGGCTCATAGGCCAATTGTAGTGTTCTGAGTGCGAAGGAGACAAACTAGCGAAGAAGGAGCGTCGAAAGGACGGGTTTTGTTGCATAGTCATGAGGAAAATGAGTGACGAGCACGAAAAGGCCCCCGCGGACACGAAGCGTCAGAAGCTCGCGACACTCTCGCTTGCGACGCTCGGCGTGGTGTACGGGGACATTGGCACCAGCCCGCTCTATGCGCTGCGCGAGTGTTTCCACGGCAAGCACGGCATCGCGCCGACGACAGGCAACGTTTTGGGAGTTGTTTCACTGATCTTCTGGGCGCTCATCATCATCATCTCCATTAAGTACCTGCTCTACGTGTTGCGCGCCGACGACCACGGCGAAGGTGGCGTGTTGGCACTGATGGTGGTCGCGGCCAAGCAGGACCCCAAGCGCACGAAACATTTGACCTTTACCATCGCCATTGGGCTCTTCGGCGCCGCCCTCCTCTACGGTGACGGCACGATCACTCCCGCCATCTCGGTGCTGAGCGCCATCGAAGGTCTCAGCGTCGCCACGGACGCTTTCGATCCATACGTCATTCCGATCACCTGCGCGATCCTCATTGGGCTTTTTGCGCTGCAACGTCGAGGGACAGGTGGCATTGGAAAAATCTTCGGGCCGGCGATGCTCGTCTGGTTCTCCGTATTGGCGCTTTTGGGCGCCGCGCAGATTTTCCAGAATCCCGCGGTCATGGCAGCAGCCAGTCCGCTACACGCTATCTCGTTTCTCGCCTCGCACGGCTGGGGGGGCGTGCTCGTACTCGGCGCGGTCTTTTTGGTCGTGACCGGCGGTGAGGCACTGTACGCCGACATGGGGCACTTCGGCGCGCGCCCGATTCGCTGGACATGGTTTGGCTTCGTGCTTCCCGCCTTGCTCATCAACTACTTTGGGCAGGGGGCGCTGCTTCTCGATTCCCCCGAAGCGGTCGAAAACCCCTTCTACCACTCGGTTCCCAAAGTCGCGCTTTATCCCATGGTCGCGCTCGCAACGACGGCGACAATCATCGCGTCCCAAGCCGTCATCTCTGGCGCGTTCTCGCTGACGCGGCAGGCGGTCATGCTCGGGTACTGGCCACGGATTCGTATCATTCACACTTCGAGCGAAGAAATCGGCCAAATCTACGTTCCGAGCATCAACTGGATGATGATGATCGGCACCCTGCTCCTCGTGTTCACCTTCCGTTCGTCGAGTGCGCTGGCCGGCGCCTATGGAATCGCGGTCACCACGACGATGATCATCACCACCGTGCTGGCTTATTTCGTCACACGGCGCAAATGGGGCTGGCACATCGTGTGGTCGGTGCTGCTGAGCGCCGCGTTTTTGTGCGTCGACATCGCGTTCTTCGGCGCCAACATCGTCAAGATCGGTGACGGCGGTTGGGCTCCTCTACTCATCGCGAGCATCGTCTTTTTTGTGATGACAGCCTGGAGACGTGGTCGCGCCGACGTCAGT
Organism: uncultured Polyangiales bacterium; assembly: GCA_964487255.1. Lineage (GTDB taxonomy): Bacteria > Myxococcota_A > Polyangia > Polyangiales > CAZAQV01 > CAZAQV01. The sequence continues at coordinate 106,442 of CAZAQV010000019.1, forward strand.
GAGATGGTGGAAAAGCACTGGCTTCCGCTCGCGCAGCTATTCGATAAGCTCGGGGGCGGGACGGTGCGGCGCGTGCCAGGAACGGGCGTTTACCTCACGGGTCACACCGAAGGCGCGCCACCCGCACTCATTCACAATATCGAACTCAATCACGCCCTTCACGAACGCGTCATTCTGCTGACCATCGCGTTCGCCGACAAACCACACGTGCAAGACCAGCAGAGGGTCAAGATCGAGGAGCTAGGCCACGGTTTTCATCGCCTCGTCGTGACCTACGGTTACAAGGAGAGCCCCGATGTAATGCAGATCCTCAAACGTGACGACACGCCCAGCCCGCCGCTCGAGGAAACCACCTTTATCTTAGGTCACGAGTTCATCATCGCCGACAAAAAAGGCGTCCTGCACCACCTGCGAAGCGCGCTCTACGCTTTTCTCTCACGCAACTCCATCGCCGCACGTTTCTTCTTCAACTTGCCCCCGGACCGCGTCCTCGAAATTGGCAGCCAAGTCCATATGTAAGTCACTCCCATTGCTGGAGGACGCTCGCCCGGCTTCTGCAGTCCGCAGCTTCCGTTGCAAGTTGCCCCAAAGTGTGACGATCATGCTTCCCCACGCTTCCACGCAGAGTGAGTTTGTTCGCTTTTTCTCGACATGGCTTGGCATTGCGCTTGCGTAACTAGGTGGTCATGACACACGAGCGAGCAATCGAAGAGAGCGGGTTTGGCATCCGGATGCTGATGCTGGCGGCACTCAGCACTGCGGTCGCGGCAGCCTGCGATCGGCCCTATGGCGAGCACTTACCGGAGGCCCACCAAACGACGACCGAAGTCGAAGAGATTGAGGAGCAGCCCAACGACTTCATCGGTAAGACGGTCACCGTCATCGGCGAGATCGACACCACCTACACCGATCGCGCTTTCGAACTGGAAGGACTCGACTGGCTTTTTAGCGACGACGTTCTTGTTGTCAGCAAAAACGCGATGAAGGTCGGGCAGCGAGCGATGAGCACGGACGATATCGTGCGGGTCACGGGCAAGGTGCGGGAATTTTCACGAGACAAACTTGAGTCAGAGCTTGGCTGGCAGTTCGAACCTGCATTTGAGGCAGGTTGGAGCAAGCGTCCCGTCATTGTTGCAAACGAGATCGAAGTCGTGCGGCGGCAGGCGATCTGGAGCGATAGTGACCTCGCAAGCGGCCTGCTCACTCGGCCCTGGCCGGACACCTGGTCTGCAGACAAACTCGACCGGGCCAACGTCAGCTTCGAACGTACGCGGGTGACGCAGGTCGGAAAACGCTCGCTTTGGATCGGATCGCACGATGCAGCGTTGCTGGTGGTTCCCGAGAACCCGGAGGTGCTTCTCGCGCTCGAGAAAGGTGATTACATCAAGCTTGAGGGTGAAGTGCGCAAACGAAGCTCTCTGGGCCGAACCCTCGCAAATTCCGAGCTTACTCCTTCGCAGCGCAAAACCTTGGAGAGCAAGGGCGTTTATATCGCGGCCAGCAAGCTCACCAAAGCCAGCGGCCCCAGCGGGGAACAAGGTTAGTTGCAATATGGGCGATACAAAACAAGAAGAGCAGCAGATCTCAAAAGGCGTCGCGGCGCCTCCCGATGCCGGTGCTCACGTCGGAAGCGCAAGCGTTCCAAGAGCGAGTTTGCAAGTTGGAGATCGCTCAGAACGTGCCGCGCCGGACTTGCAAGCTCAAGGTCGACCTCGTAGCCCCGGGTCCACACAAGGCGCTCGCTTTCATCCAGCACTGTGGACGATTCTAGCGACTCTCGCCTTGCTCATCGCCACCGCACTCGCGGCATTCTACTGGCCCTAGGCTACGGTGCTTAGGTTTGCCGTTCATTTCGACTACAGGCCCGGTCTGCTCGGTGGCTTCAATCCCGTCCGTTTCCGTTTGAAGATTCGATTGGCATTCCGGCTCGGTGCCAGTCCTTTTTGCCCGCTTCGTAATCAAACACGTGTTCGTATCCCAAGGCCTCCATTTTTTGTGCAGCTTTGGGCGAGGCATTGCAATTCTCGTCCCAACAATAGACGACGACGTCTTGCTCCTTGTCCGGAACCGCCTTCGTGATTTCGGACTCGAAATTCTCAGCGAGAGGTACGTTCATCGCGCCCGGGATGTGAAAGCGCCGGTACGCGTCGCTTTCCAAGACCTCGATGATCGCCAAATTCTCATCGCTAAGGCGCTGTTCGAGTTGTTCGCGGTCAATCGTTTTCATGACGTATTCTCCTTTGCAAGGGATCCCGAGTGCTTGATGTTGCAAGCCGTGTGCCCCCGCACCATTGGGGGTGTTTCACGAAGGTCTGTCCGCCCAGAGGCGAACCACGCATTGGTGTTCGTCGACCGCCGGGACACCTTGTCCGTGACAGTGTGGTTATTTGCCACGTGCTTGCGCCCCTCGAACATCATGCACCCGGGTCGATCGTTGCACGATCATTGCAACGCACACTCAAAGGAGCAACGAAACACAAGAACGCGAAGACCCATATCTACAAGGGAGGCGCCATGGCGAACGACAACATCTACGGAGAAATCGACAACAAGACGAACCTACGCGACGTGTTTCGTCAAATCCGAAAGGATGTCGAGACTGCGCACAAGCGTGCTGATCTGACCGAGTTACATCGACGCGCGGGCTATCTGATTACGCTCAGCTACGCGCCGGCATGGAAGAAGAAGTTCGGCGACGAACTCGATGAGATACGTGCCACGGCCGAAGAGGAGTTCCAAACCACTGCGCATAAGATCAACCGCAGAGCCGAGAAGATTGGAACCGATGCAGACTATGACGACAAATGGGGAGAGATGAAGCATGCCTAGAGCAAACTACAGTCCCACAGAATCCAAATATAAGGGCGGCGCCGATGAGATGTTTATTACATATGAGCTGCCGCAGAAGACTCGTGGTGGTGACAAAAGCGATTACCCAAAGGTCAAGCGCGTCTACATTGCAGGTGAAATCGAGAGCACTGAGATGGGTGACTTCGAAAAGAAGTCCGGAAAGCAAGTTCACGGCATGAAAATCGAGTTCAAACAGCGACGCCAAGGCTATGAGCGCGCTGGCTACACCGCTGAGCGTGAAGACACCGGAACAGAATACGACGTGGCGCCGACGACCGTAGAGTCGACGGAACAGCGCTTCACGAAGATCGTTGAGCTGCCAGAGCAGGCGCACGACGTGAAGTTCTTCAATGGTAAAGACAAGCTACCGGACCGCTACCGCAGTGCGCTGCAGGACATCACCTGATCGAGCTGGGCAGCTTCATCACCCGTCGTTGCCCTCATCGATCGATTCGTCAGCGTCTTCATCGACGTCTTCGTCAATGTCTTCATCGGCATCGACTTGACGCGTGCCGCCCGGCGCGGGGCCTCCGTCATCCCTATCGTCGGCATCGCGATCCCCGCCCGCGAAAATTCCATCGGGTAGATCCAGGTCGAAGTACGCTTCGCCCTCTTGTCCGCCAATCGCGGGCACGTGGTAGTCGAGGTTGGCCACGGGCTCGGCGATCGACAGGTCCACAGCCATCTCGACCAGCAGCGGGTGCGCGTGGTCGCTCTTGAGCCGACCATGCATTTTATAGAACGGCCGGTCTCCGATAATCGGCAGATCAACCTTGCCCTTGGTTTGATCAAGTCGCCACAAGAAGCGATGCCCGATCTCCAAGTGGGCCAACCCTGAAATTTCTGTCAGGTTCATTTTTGGCTTACCTGGCAAGTCCACAACAATACGGTTTTGCACCAACTCGATGTCTTCGAAGATCAGTGGCGTCGCAGCGCGGTCGTCCGGCACCTCGCTGGCGTACACCAAGTTGACTTGCCCACCGGGACCCGACGTCAGATGGATCGTCGCCCGCTCAAAGCGTCCGTCCAAGAGTCTCAGCTTGCCGGTGAGAAGCTCCGAGACGACTGGATCGCCGCTCATGCGCTCCACTTCGATCACGGTTTCACCATTGGGCGCAACCAACCGGTAGCCCGCGATGACAAGACGATCAAAGCCAACTTCTTCGATCGAGTCGATGGTGACCGTACCGCGACTCTCAGCGCTCGCATTGGAGGCCATGGTGTCGGCGAGCCAGGCGCGCCCTGTCGAAGTGTGCGCCACAAATGCTGCAGCCAGCCCCGCAAGAAGCAACAGCCCGAGCACTACGCCAGCAATCCATCCGATGACTTTCATCCTGCCTCGATTCTCCACACATTCTTCACTTCGCCACTACACGCCCCATTGAAGACCGCGCATGGTAAACGCACGAGACAGCGCCCTCTCCCAGGGAGGATTGAGCAGCGTCTTAACGAGCAGGTTGCGAAGCCGGTCGTGTTTTGTCGGCCGCCCGAGCCACATATTGATCTCTGCGCGTCGCATCGCGGCTCTGGCCGTGCGCGCGCGCACGTGTGCATCCCGAAGCAAGGCATGCGTATCGCCGCCAAGTGCTCGCTTGAGCGCACGCGTCGTCTTCGCTGCGCCAAGCCAGCCCAGGTTCATGCCCTGGCCACCGATCGGGCTCACGACATGGGCGGCATCCCCAGCGAGCACGATACGGCCGTGGAACATACGTTTGGCCATGCCGCGCTCCGCGTGAAAATAGCTTGTCTGCGAAGTGTCCCCGTGAAGCTGAAAGCCAGTGCGCTCAGCCACCGCGGGCTGAAAGGCTCGATCGTCGATGCGAGCGACCCAGCGTCGTTGACCCTCGGGCAGTGGAAAAGACTCGACCAGCCCATCTTGAGATAAGAATACGGCCGCATCGGAGCCGAACGGAGTTTGATCGAGATGGTCTTCCATCGCATAGGTCCCATCATAGTCGTGCGCATCAAAGCCGATGTTCAAAAGCTTACGAATGCGACTGTGCCGACCGTCACACGCGACCACCCATTCTGCGTCAACCGGACCCGCAGAAGTTTCGAGTCGAACGCTGTTTTGTTGTGGCCAAATATCCTGAACTTCGGCGCCTCGATGCAAGACACCTGGGGTGCTCGCTTCAAGCGCGTCACTCAGAAGCTTCTCCGTTCGATATTGCGGCAGCGCAAGCACGAACGGAAACGATCCACCCGAGCGCGCAAAGTCGATGCTCCCGAGCCGCCCGGCTGCCCCAAACGCATGGCCTTGACGCACACGCACTCCGGCACGCACGAAAGGGGAAGCAAGCCCGAGTTCGTCCAGAAGCTCCAGTGAGGGTGGATGAATCCCGATCGACCGACTCCCGCGATGTGGCAGCGACCAACGCTCGAACACCGTCGTTTCGAGGCCAGCACGCACGAGCGAAAGGGCCTGAAAGAGCCCAACCGGTCCCGCGCCTACGACCGCAACACGCGTTTTCATGCTTTCACTTCCGTACTTGGAAAGAAGCGCGGCCTCGAGCCCAACACGCCCCGATAGTCGCTCACGCTCTCAAGCGCGGCCTCTTCTTCTCGGACTCGAAAATACAGAACACAGCCGTTGGCGACGGAGAAGACCACCGAAGTCATCCATGCGCCATGAACCAAGGGTAGCGCGGCGATCTCAAGAATGACGCCCAAGTAGTTGGGGTGTCGCAGGTAGCGAAAGATGCCGCTCGCAACAGGAGGCGTTTGGGGCAAGACCATGACGTTGACCGTCCATCGTTCGCCGAGGGCTCGCATGGCGAGCATGCGCAACGATTGACCAAGCGCAAAGACGAGCAAAGCCACGACGGCAAGCGGAAGAAAAAACAGGCGGTCAGCGAGCCAGACTTCGAGCAGCATGGAGACAAACCAAGCCCCATGCATCACCTTCATCACAGGCATCTGACGTTCAGCGGCTTCATGCGCGCCTCGCTCGCGCAGCGCACGCTCATGTCGTCGGCTCTTTCGAACTTCCCACAGCCGCTGCATGACCACAACCAAGACCAAGAGACTAAAAAGGGCCTGACTCACCATTGCAACAACACCAACTCAGCGCAAAACCCTGGCCCCATCGCGAGGAGCACACCAAACGAACCCGACACACGGGACGCCCGACGGACCTCGTCGAGCAAGAACAGAACGGACGAGGACGAAAGGTTACCGACCTCTGCCAGGTGCCTTCGGGTTGCAAGCAGAGCCTCGGGTTCGAGCCCGAGGCCTTCCTCCAAAGCGTTGATCACGGCGGGGCCACCAGGGTGACATACCCAGGTCGCAATGTGGTCCCGCCTCAACCGATGGTCGCCCAAGAAACTATCGATCGCCTCAGGAACATACTCGGAAACCAGCTTGGGCACGTCGGGAGAGAGGACGACCTCGAAGCCCGTATCGCACACGTCCCATCCCATGGTCCGCTCGCTATCTCGGAAGAATACAGAGCGTGAGTCAAGGACGCGCGGAATGCTTCCTCGACGCAACGAGATAGGTCCCTTGCGCGCGCCAGAGCGCCGCTTCGAATGGTCTTTTCCGCGCAGCACAACGGCCGCAGCACCGTCACCGAAGAGACCCGTGGCGATCAGGTTTTTGGTTGAAACATCCTCTGCCTGAAGGGTAAGCGAACAAAGTTCGACGCTGACCAGCAGCACGACCTCGTCAGGGTGACCGCGCAGATAATCGGCTGCGCGAGCGATACCCGCGGCACCACCCAAACAGCCAAGGCCAAAGAGCGGCACACGTTTGATGTCGGATCGTAACCCCAAGCGGTTGACGAGACGCGCATCAAGCGAAGGGACTGCGATTCCGGTCACCGTCGTCGTGATAATGACGTCGACGTCTTGGGCAGAGAGCTCTGCGTCGCGAAGCGCCCGCTCGCTCGCCTCTTCGGACAGGTCCATCGCAACACGAAGCCACGCGTCATTGCGAGAGCCCAACCCCTGCAGCTCGCCGTAGCGTTCCGCTGGCAGGGCCAAGTTGCGCCCCTCAACGCCAACCCGGCGGAAGAAACGTCGCAACACATCTTCTTTTCCCTCAAGTGTCGGGAACACTTCGATGGCGAAGCGTGCGAGCTCTTCCTGATCATAGCGGTGGGAAGGAAGAGCTTTGCCCGTACCCCCGATGGCAGGTGCGGCGACAGGCGACAGTTGTAAGGGAGCCAAGCGTGACATGTACATAAAGACTGCAACCCGCGTGCCGCCGATAATCAGCGGATTTCCATTGCGCAGCTGCCGCGCCCTGCCTCAACTTCGAAGTGATCGAGGCATCATGCCCCAGCAGGCAGCTTCGGCCACCAAACCCTTTGGTGCGAAGTCTCCGGTTCGACAGAGACGCTGCGGATCGCGTAGCGTTACGCTTGGCTCAACCAAGGAGCTCAACCAAGGAGAACGATGACGCAGCCCGACCCTTCCCACATCATGCAAATCGGCTTTGGATTTTTTGCTTCGCGCACACTACTCTCGGCCGTTGAACTCGGACTTTTCACAAAGCTGGCCGAGCGCACGATGAACGCCGAGCAAATTCGCAGCGAGCTCGAACTTAGTCAACGTGCCGTGCCCGACTTCACCGACGCCTTGGTCGCGCTTGGGCTGCTGCAGCGACACGGCGATGGCCCCGAGGCCGTCTACGAGAACACACCCGCGACGGCGGCGTTTCTCGACCGAAATAGCCCGCAATACATCGGCGGCGTGCTCGAAATGGCGGCCGCGCGACTGTATGGTTTCTGGAACGACCTGACCGAGGCCCTGCGAACAGGTCAACCGCAAAACGAGATCAAGCGCAGCGGTGAGCCAGTGTTCTCCAAACTCTACGCCGCGCCCGAAAAGCTCGAGCAGTTTATGAATGCTATGAGCGGGATCTCGGCCGCCAACTTTCGCGCCTTCGCAGAGAAGTTCGACTTCTCCGACTACAAGACCCTTTGCGATGTGGGCGGCGCGACGGGCCAGCTGAGCTGCATCGTTGCCCAGCGCCATCCACACATGCGCTGCCAAAGCTTCGATTTGCCGCAGGTGGAACCAATTGCCACCAAGTCGATTGAAAAAGCGGGTCTGGATGAGCGTGTAAGCACGGTGAGCGGCGATTTCTTTCGCGATGCACTGCCCAAGGCCGATGTGATCACGATGGGGATGATTCTGCACGATTGGAACTTGGAAAAGAAGAAGCAGCTCGTTCGAGCCGCCTACGACGCGCTCCCGGATGGTGGCGCATTTGTCGTGATCGAGGCGCTCATCGACGACGCCCGACGCTTCAACTTCTTTGGCCTTCTCATGTCACTCAACATGCTCATCGAGTTTGGCGACGGCTTCGACTATACTGGCGCACAGTTCAAGTCGTGGTGTGAAGAGGCGGGGTTCAAACGCGTCGAAATGCTGCCCCTTGATGGTCCTTCGAGCGCCGCCATCGCCTACAAGTAGAGAACTTTCTCGAGGAGAGGTTACCGTTTGCGCCCACAAGTTGATGTCCGCGTGTTCCAAGCTGGCGCGCGTTGGCGGGAAGCATGTAGCACACCCTTTTGGCGGCATAAGTTCAACTTGCCAACGTATACGGAAAGCGCATAACAATGATTCGCGACATGGCCAGCAACGACCCAGCCGATGAATCTCGCGTTCGCAAAGCGTCCGGCATTGCCCGGAAACACGCGGCTGAGGCACGCTCGTTGATCGACAAGCTCACCAAGTTCGGCGGCGGAGAGCCAACGCATGACGACGCTGACGACACGCCACAGCCGGACAACAGACCACCACCTCATCACTCTGAGCGGCTCAAAGGCGCGGCACGGCGACGGTAGCGACTAGAGCACATCTCAAGAACCCGGACCGAGAGCGTGGTTCGAGGTGTGTTGCAGTTTTGGTTCTGCGAACCGAGGAAATGCCGAGTATTTTTGAGTGTGAGCAGGGCCGAAAATGTGATGCAGATCGGGCCACGATCGACGGGAGGGTTTTTGAGACGTGCTCTAACTACTGCGCATGCGATACATTTGCCGACGTGAGCGCAAAGTCGAAACCGGGTGATGATGAACCACCACGCTCAGCGCTGAGCGAACTCGACAGCTACGAAAAGAAGCGAAACCCTGGTGCGACGAGTGAGCCCTTTTCGCCAACCCGCGGCGTCGCTGCTCACGCGCGAAACCCCAAACACGAGACGCAGCGCGGCGAGTTCGTCATCCACATGCACGATGCGACGCGCCTCCACTACGATGTACGTATCGAAATCGGTGGCGTGCTCAAAAGTTTCGTGGTGCCCAAAGGGCCAAGCCTCGACCCCAAAGAAAAACGCCTCGCCATCGAAGTGGAAAACCATCCTCTGCCATATCTTGATTTTGAGGCGGTCATTCCACCGGGCAACTACGGCGCAGGGTCAATGATCGTCTGGGATCGCGGCGTGGTCCGCTACCGCGAGACGAGCGCCGAAGAAGGCCATCGCATCGGAAAGATCGACTTCGACTTGTGGGGCCGCAAGGTCAAAGGTCACCACGCTTTTGTTAACACGAGTCGGCGTAAAAACGACGGCGAAGAAGACCCGAAGGAAAAGCCACAATGGCTGCTAATCAAAAAAGCGGACGAGTACGCCAAGCCCGACTGTGATCCAAACGATGACCTGCCCACGAAGATGCCAGGCAGCATCTTATCGGGCCTGACCGTTGAGGAACTCTCGAAGAGCGCCGCTATCGCCGAAGAGATCAGCTCGTTCGCACAAGTACAAGGTGCGCGAAAACGGGCAAGCGACTCGGCGTCGAGCTTTGCCGAACCGATGCGTTGCGCGACCGAGGGCGCGCCGCTCGATGACCCGGACTGGCTCTACGAGCTCAAGGTGGACGGCGTGCGCATCCTGGCGACCAAAGATGGCGACGACGTTACGCTTCATTACCGAACCGGACGCTCGGCCACCGCAAGCTACCCGGAGGTGGCGCGGGCCATACGCGCGTTGCCGATCCATCGCGTGGTACTCGACGGAGAGATCGTGGCCTTCGACGCCACAGGTCGAACCAACTTCCACAAACTGGCCAAGCGTATTCAAGCGACCCGTCCGTCCGATATTCGCTATGCCGCGCTCGAAACGCCGGTCACGTTTCTGGCCTTCGATTGTCTCGAGCTTGGCAGCCGCGCGTCGGGCGCACTCGACTTGCGCCCTGTGGCACTCGAGAAACGAAAAGCCGTGCTCGCTCGCGTCTTGCCGCGCCCTGGCGTCTTGCGTGTACTCGACCATATTGCGGAGAAGGGCTCGGTACTCTTTGCGTTTTGCGAACAACAAGGACTCGAGGGCATCGTCGCGAAGAAGCTGGGCACAGACTATCGACACGGCCCGACGCGCAGCGACACCTGGGTGAAGGTCAAAACCAAGAACGAAGACGACTTTGTGGTCGTGGGCTACACGGTCGGAAAAGGCGCACGCAAGCGCCTCGGCGCCGTCGACATCGCGAGCTACGAAGGTGACGAACTGGTCTACCGCGGCAAGGTCGGCGGTGGCCTGAGCGATGCGCAGATCGACGCGCTGCTGAAGACATTGCCCACCCTTCACTGCGATGCGGCTCCCGCGTCGGGCGAATGGATGCCCGCACCCGAGGGAAGGGAATATGTGAGACCGGACATCGTTGTACGCGTGCGCTACCCGCGTTGGACCGACGGCGGACACCTCTGGCAGCCCACCTTCGTCGGCATCCGCAAGGACGCGCGGCCGCGCGATTGTGACGCCACACCCAATGACCGTGAACTGCTTACGCTTGAATCAGTCGCGCAAAAGAAGCGGGTTCGAGAAGATGAACGCACCGTCGGGCGGCACCGTTTTACGCTCAGCAACCAGAATAAAGTCTTCTGGCCAGACGCGGGGCTGACCAAGGGCGACCTGTGCGACTACTACGAGAGTATCGCTGAGTTTATTCTGCCGCACTTGCGCGACCGCCCTATCGTGCTGGTGCGCTTTCCGAACGGCATCGAAGGCAAGTCGTTCTACCAATGGAACGCGCCAGAGGGCACACCCAGTTGGGTCCGCACCCACGCCATCCGCGAGGGCGTCGAGGGTAAAAGGGACGTCGAGACCTTCATCGTCGACGACGTCGACATGCTCCTTCACCTGGCGAACCTCGGCGTGATTCCCATCCATGCGCTGGGCTATCGTGTCGGTGCAGGCCACCAAGGGCACGAACCCGAAGCCGCGGAGAAACGCCACTGCGATTTTCTGACCATCGATTTCGATGTCGAAGACGCGACGCTGCGCGACGGCATTACCTTGGCGCGCGGACTCAAGGCGCTGCTCGACGAGGTGGGCTTAGCTGGCTTTGCCAAGACCTCGGGCAAGACGGGACTTCACGTGATGGTGCCACTGGGGCCGGGCGTGACCTTCGAGACCGCGACAGGGCTCTGTCAGGTTCTGGGAAAGATTCTTGAAACGCGTTTCTCGGAAATCGGCACGACCGAACGCATGAAGGACAAGCGCGGCGCCAAGGTCTATATCGACACCGGCCAGACCGGCCGTGCACGCACCATCGTCGCGCCCTATTCGGTGCGCGCGCATCCTGGCGGCACAGTCTCCGCCCCACTCTTCTGGGAAGAGGTCGGCTTTGCGCTCGACCCGCGCCACTTCGACATGCAGAGCGTACCCGAACGCGCGCGAACCTATGGCGACCCCATGGCCGAGCTACTCACTGTCGAGGTCGACCTGCCTTCGGCCGTGACCAAACTGGGCAAGCTACTCGGCCGCTAGGCCGAAATCGGCTACGCTTCTCGAGATGAGCGATTGGCGCAGCATGTTCGAACCGGATGGGCGCGGGTTCCTCTCCTATGAAGGAGCTGCCAAAAAGCGCGGCGACAAGCTTTGCCAAAAGAAACTCTGCTTCGTCTCGACCGATCTCGATGCCATCGGCGAGATACTTCTGGAATTGATTGGCCGGCCCGACTGCTACTATGCCAAAGTCGACGCCGAGCGCGGAAGGCATGGCATGTACCGCGGCAGACTCTTTCTGACCGACCCTGTTGCGGTTGGGAATTTGTGGAAGAAGTACCGCGTGTCGGAGCGCCTACTTTGCATGGTGCAGGACGACGACTTCACCATCGACTACCGCTGACTCCGTTTATGGCTCTTCACGGCTGCGCTTCGAAACCAACGATTTGCAATTAGCAAATCGGGTTTCTCGGGCTCCGCACGCTCATCGCGGCTGAACTTCTGGCTCTTCGTTCGGCTTTCTGCGTAGCAACGATTTTGCAGCAACACAGTCTCAATCGGGCCCCGGCTCCCATTGAGACTCGCGATGAGCGTGCGCAGCCAAAGCACGCCGATGTGCTACGTGCGAATCGATGCTTGCGACGCGCAGCCGCGAAGAGCCAGCAATGCAGTCTCAATCGGGCCCCGGCTCCCATTGAGACTCGCGATGAGCGTGCGCAGCCAAAGCACGCCGATGTGCTACGTGCGAATCGATGCTTGCGACGCGCAGCCGCGAAGAGATGGGATGAGAAGGCCGTTTACCCCGATCCTGTTATGCCAGGGTCAAGC
>CAZAQV010000020.1:0-97142 GCA_964487255.1 uncultured Polyangiales bacterium
TTCCCGAGAGAATAATTCCCACAGACCGTTCGCGGCAAGCGAGCGCAAGCGAACGCAGAAAGTAGTCGATCGGCATCGAAGCCGGACGGCCCGGCCCGGCCTCGTTCGGGCGGAGTTCACCGTCCTTAATCGAAAGCAGAAAGCCAGGCAGAGCGGTGTAGACATGATTGGGTTCTACTCGCGTAGCCTTGCGGATCTGCGTCACCGGCATTCCGGACTTTCGCTGCAAGAGCTCGGCGAGCATGCTTTTCTGTCCGATGTGTTGATGTGTAACGACGACAAACGCGCACCCACTGTCGACTGACATATTTTCGAAGAACTCCTCGAGGGCATGGAGACCTCCGGCAGATGCCCCTAACCCGACCACGGGAAACCTTTCGAGACTCGGAGCACTGTCGGCTGAAACCGGGGACGGATTCGTTTCCGTATCCTTGTTCTTGTCGTTCACAAAAAAGCGGTCCTTAGCAAGTGCGCGAGCGCGCAGAACGCTACACTCATGCATGTTGGTAGGCAACATGGGCACGCGGTGGCTCAGCAGAAATATTCACTACGTAGGCAAAACGTAACGTTGTCGCCTTGCACGCTACACGGTGACTGACGATCCAACACATCTTCGGGTGTATTCCATCCACCGCGGAGGCAGCCGCGGATAGATTGAAAAATCTGGATCAACGAGCGCATCGCGGGGCAATGAATCGCGCTTGGTCCAGGTGAGCGATTCTGTGCACTTCCGTGGTCAAAATGAACTTGCGTTGGATCGTGAGACACGGTGTAGCGTTGCCTATCGCTCGAGTAAACACGCGATGCTGCGCAGGGCCGCTCCGTAGGGGTCCGTGCCTTCGGCGGAATGCTGTGCGATTCCTTGCGGGGTTAGAAGTTGGGTCGTGACACGGAAAGAGGCTCGCAGTCGTTCGAGCACGATGTTCCACTCGGAGCCCTCACAGAGTGAACCGCCGACAAGCTGACAGAAGTCGCGGATGCCCTGAAACAACTCCTCATCCAACGGCATTTTCCGGAAGGTAATATCGACCGTGTGTGCAACCGGGAGGGGGCAGTAGACCGGCCGCGGCACCGATTCGTTACCACGTATTGTTGGTGGGTTACATTGGACCCGCGCACCGTCCGAAGTTTGCATTGTACTCACTTTCTGAGCATTGGTTATGCTCTTGAGGCATCGGCACTAAGCAAGGCGCGATCCAATCACGGCGCGACGCACGTACAAGGTGCAATGCGTCGTATGGACCCGCAAAACGCGCAACGAGCGGCTGAGTGCGAAAGCGTTTCGTCTTCACCGATTACAAATAAAATCGCGCAGCGAGATGCACGCGTATCCCCAGCTTTTCCACAGTCAGCCGAGGAATCACGTGCAGCATGTGCACATCAACCTTGTCAAGGTGCGGGTACGCCTTGTGGGTTGCGACGAAGCACGGTGAAGAATGCACCGTCCTGCCTGCGCACGCGAAGAAGGGCGCGGCCGTCGCGAAGCGCATCATCGAATTGTTGGACCGTGGAGACCGGCTCTCGGTCGACCTCTACGATCAGGTCGCCCGGCTGCAGACCGGAACGGCCGGCATACGACCCCAGAGCGACGTCGGAAATGATGAGGCCACTTTCGCCTTCATAACCGATTTCCCTCGCTAGCTCGGGATGCAACACCTCTACCTCAAAGCCTCGGGCTGAAGGCTCGTATCGCTCGACGAGCACGTCAGGCCGAAGCGTCCGCAATCGGGGTTGCGGACGAACGCTGACTCTTATCTCGGTGACGATCCTCTCCCCGTCTCGCAAAACGCCTAACGTAACATTCTGCCCGGCTTCGTTCTTGAGGATTTGCCGGAGCGAATCATCGCCTTCCAAGAGCCTTCTATCGTCGACCTCTGTCACAATGTCTCCCGGCTTGATGCCCGCCTTCGCCGCCGGTCCGTTTGGAACGACGAGCGCCACAAGCGCCCCTCCGTGATTGCGAACACCGAACTGCTCAGCGAGTTCTGGCGTGAGCTCCTGCAGCAGTGCGCCTATCCACGCTCGCCGCACGACGCCGTCCTCCATCAACTGCTCGCACACGCGCTGAACAGTTGGCCCTGGTACCGCAAAGCCAATGCCTGTTCCGACGCCAGCAATCACCGTGTTGAGACCCACGACGCGCCCGCGGAGGTCAACGAGAGGACCGCCTGAGTTACCCGGGTTCATACTCGCGTCGGTCTGAATGTAGTCCTCGATCTCGTTCGCCCCGATGTCCGCGCGCCCAACCGCACTTACGATTCCGACCGTTGCCGTCTGGTCGAGGCCAAAAGGCGAGCCGATGGCGACAACCCATTGCCCTCTTTGCACGCTCTTGCGCGGCGCGAACTGCGCCACAGGTAGACCTTGGGCATCAATCTTGACGAGGGCAAGATCCGTGGCTGGATCGGCTGCGACAAGCCGGCCGCGAAAACGCTGTCCATCCTGAAGTCGAACCTCGATATAGTCGACCTCTTCGACTGCATGAAAGTTCGTTACGATGTGTCCATCCGAACGAACAACGAGCCCAGAAGCGTTCCCTTGTCGGATCGTCCATCGTCCACTTGGCGTCGTTCGCCACTCTCTACCAAGAAAGTCCACGAAGAAATCTGGGACATCGAGTTCTTCTGGAATCCGTTTTCGAGCTTCTATGTCGAGACTTACGACGGAAGGTTCAGCTGTATCAATCGCCGCTGATATAGCGGGACCGTAAGGCAGCTCCGTGCCAAGCGCTGGCCGCGTCACCGTCACTTGCGCAGCGGGCTGCTGGCTGCGCTCCGCTCCACATGCGAGGAGCGTCCCCACGAGCCAGAGTTCACACGCTCGATGAGTGCGTCTTGCCACCGACATGGTCCACAATTCCGCGAACGCCGCTTTGACGTGCACAGTGCGCGCAGCAAAACAGCTCGCCACTTGACTCCACCCCGTGCCCCATGATGCGACAACCGCAACTCTGACAGTGCGGAGCAAGTTTGTGAATGGCGCACTCAAACGAGTCGAAGTGATAGACTTGACCGCCAAGTCTCACCTGGAAACTACGCCGATAGTCGTTGCCGCAAGTGTCGCAGGTTGCCATATCGCTTTTCTCCTCTCAGTTTCGGGACTGCACCTTCCATGCCAGCCACGCGGGTGGGTCGCTCGCCGGAAAGGAGTCACCCGGCCAAGGACTTGGCTGTGGATGCACACGCTCGGCACCTCGGACTGTTTCAGGCACCACCTGCGCAAATAGAACAACTTGGTTCTTGCCGTAGTGCTTCGCGCACTTGGGACAGGTCGCGTAGTAAAAGTAGAGCTTCTGCATCCGATATCCATGCGCCTTGACGTACGCCTCCATCGCTTGCGCCCACTTTCCGGCATGCCGAAACGGACCTTCAAATACCTTCGCGAGAAACTTGCCAGACAGCTTTTCGATTTCGACGCCAGCGATCTCCCGGTCGAGCGCGATGTAGAGATTGGAACGCCATGCCGAGACGTCGTCGGTCAACCATAAGGGTTGCTCCGGATAGGCTTCCGCGCTTTGCACAACCGCGAGGTCCCGACGCATCACCGAACCGAAATTGAGCGGCATATGAAAAACTGCGCGCACATGGTCTTTGAGGAAGACTTTGTCCTCCCACTCGAACTCTTTACCATCCCAATCTGCTGCGTTGAGTTCGGCGCAGCAGCCAGTCTCCACGTTGTCATAGTTCGTCCGTTGAATCCTCATCCCTCTATACAGAAGCAAAGTTCGATCCAAACCGTTCGAGTCAGTGCGCAAATGCGACGCGTCCTGCGCAACCGTTTCGCATAGAGCAGAACACGAAGACATTTTTGCAGGCAACGAAACTCTCGCAAGCTTAGGCTTCACAGTTCACTCACAAGGCGCAGTGCAATCCATGCGCGAGAACGTGGCTACTCAACGCAAAAGTCTCGACCGAGAAGCAAACTCAGCGTCTGGCACAGCGCATGCACTTGTCCGACAGCTCGGGCGCAGATGATGACGCGACCGAAGAACGAACAACCGCTCGGTGCAGCGGGAAACAACGAAAGGAAATAGACTATGCAACTCACTCGACATCGCGAATCATGGAGCCCGTTCCGGGAGATAGAAGAACTCTCAAGCCGTATGAATCGCCTCTTCGGCCTCTCACCTTGGACGGGCAACGGGGACCGCGAACTGCTCGCGACCTCAGATTGGCACCCGTCGTGCGACATCCGTGAAACAGAAAAAGAGTATCGCGTTCAGGCCGAACTCCCTGGTGTGAAAAAAGAAGACGTTCACGTCACCCTCGAGGACGGTGTGCTGACAATACAGGGTGAGCGGCGCGAAGAAAAAGAAGAAAAAGGCGTACGACTTCGGCGCCGGGAGCTTTCGTATGGCCACTTCATGCGTCAGTTCAGCATGCCGAGCGATAGTGACGAGTCCAAGGTCGACGCGACGTTCCGCGACGGCATCTTGAATGTGGTCATCGCTAAGTCTCACGCGAAGGCGAGCAAATCTAGGGAGATTGCCGTTCACTAGCGCCAGATGCGGGACCGTCAGCGCCATGCCCAACCACTTCGAAATCACCTTGTCGAAACTCGTCGCGCCCTCGCGAAGCGGCGACTGGGTTGGGCGTGGCAGGCGGCTGCTCACGGAGCGCTTGTCCCGCATAAGAGGGCATCAACTCAACAAAAAGGAAAAAAGACCAATGCAAATCCAACAAATTATGAACAAGCCGGCGGTCACGTGCCGGCCCAGCGATAGACTGAGCACCGCCGCGCAACAAATGTGGGAGCACGACTGTGGCGTGCTTCCGGTGGTTCACGACAACGGGAGCATTGCGGGTGTCATCACCGACCGTGACATTTGTATGGCGGCGTACACACAAGGACAGGCTCTGTCCGAGATTTCTGTTTCGAGTGCGATGGCGAAACAGGTCTTCTCATGTCGGCCCGAGGACTCCATTGAATCTGTCGACCGGCTCATGGCGGACAAGCAGATTCGCCGCGTACCCGTGCTCGACGGAAGCGAACGACCCATCGGGATGGTATCGATAAACGACCTCGCGCGGCATGCTGCGCTGCAGAAGAAGAACGGTCTCGACAAAGAGCTCGTTCAAACGCTCGCCGCGATTTGCGAACCTCGTTCCAAAACGCAGGCCAAGTCACAACCCATCAAGCTTCAACAACAACCGGCGCATCAGCAAAGAGCGGGCGCATGATGCGCCGTTAGCCAGAGCGCGCACCGGCAGGGGGGCAATGGATCGCTCTGCCGGTGCGCAGGTTGGCTTCTGAGGTTCGTATGACACACAAACAGGTTCTTTTTCGGAGCGAAGCGCGACACAAGATTGCACAGGGCGTCCAGCTACTTGCGGACGCTGTGGGGGTTACGCTTGGGCCACGCTCAAAGTCCGTCCTGCTTGGCAAGAGCTGGGGTGTCCCGCTGGTCTGTGACGATGGCGTCACGATCGCCAAAGAGTTCTCGCTCGCCGACCCCGAGGCTGATCTGGGCGCGAAGATGATACGCCAAGCAGCGGTTCGAACGGGCGATGCAGTAGGCGACGGAACGACCACGTCGATCCTTCTGGCCCGAAGCATTCTGGACGAAGGGCTCCTCAATGTGGCGGCGGGCGCGAGCGCGATCGAGATCAAGCGAGGTCTGAGCCGGGGCCTGAGCGTGGTTGTCGCCGAACTCAAGAAGCTCTCCCGGCCGGTTGAAAACCGGCAAGAACGCGCCCAAGTTGCCACGATTTCAGGGCACGGCGACACGGACCTCGGGCAACTGGTCGCCGACGCCATGGATAAAGTCGGCCGCGAAGGCGTAGTGTCGGTTGAAGAGGCGAAGGGTACCGAAACCGTCCTCGAGGTGGTCGAAGGGATGCAGTTCGATCGGGGCTACATCTCTCCCTATTTTGTGAGCGACTCACAACAGATGAAGGCGGAGCTCGTCGACCCGCTTATCCTCATCCACGACAAAAAGATCGGGCTGATGAAGGACCTCTTGCCCATTTTGGAGCGCGTTGTTCAGTCAGGGCGCGCCTTCCTGATCATTGCCGAAGACGTCGATGGCGAGGCGTTGGCCACCCTCGTCGTCAACAAGCTCAGGGGTGCACTGCTTTGCTGCGCAGTCAAGGCACCCGGTTTTGGAGATCGGCGCAAGGCCATGCTTGAAGACATCGCGATTATGACGGGCGGCCGTGTCATCTCAAGCGACGTTGGGTTGAAACTCGAGAACGTCAGCGAAGGCGATCTTGGACGCGCGAGCCGAGTCGTTGTCGATCGCGAGAGCACGACCATCGTAGGCGGAGGCGGCAAGAAGGAAGCGATTGAAGGCCGCTGCAGCGAAATCAGAGAACAGGTCGAAAAGACCACCTCGGACTACGACCGTGAAAAGCTTGAAGAGCGGCTCGCCAAGCTCGCGGGAGGCGTCGCGGTCATCCGCGTAGGCGCACCGTCCGAGTCGGAGATGAAGAACCGAAAAGATGCATTCGACGACGCCATCGCGGCGACGAAGGCTGCCATGGAGGAAGGTATTGTGCCCGGGGGTGGCTGGTCACTGCTCAAAAGCATCGCTGCACTCGAGGCCGTTGAGGAGGAGCTGACAGGGGGCGAGAAGACAGGCGTGCGCATTCTCAAGAAAGCCCTCGAAGCGCCCATCCGTCGCATCGCGGCCAACTCGGATGTTGACCCGGGTGTTGTCGTCGATCGCGTTCGTCGCGCCGACGGAACGCTCGGTTTCGATGCGGCAACGGTGTCGTATGTCGATTTGCTGCAAGCCGGAATCGTCGATCCAACGAAAGTGGTTCGTGTCGCGCTCGAAAACGCTGTTTCCGTTGCAAGTTTGCTGCTGCTCACAGAAGCGACGCTGACCGACATTCCTGAACCAAAGGGACAAACACCCGCACCTCCAGAGTACCCTTTATGACCAAAAGCATTGAAGCTCTTCCCCCTGAAATTGTGGCTCTGACCGACGCCGGTTCGAGGATCGAAGTGCGTGCACACAAAGACGGCGGCTACGACGTCATCGTCGACGGAGCCGTTGTAATACACGAAGCCGTTCCTTGGCACCTCGATCCAGACATGATCGAGCCCCTCCGAATTGGCGAATATTCGTGCCGCGAAATCTTCGAAGCACCCAGCGACGCATTGGATGCCTTAGAGGCGTTCGTCACCTCGCATGACGTCGAGCCACCAAGGCAATGGGCTGACGCACTCTATCGCGACGGTCTAGTCGACGCAGATTTTTCGCTGACGCCGCGCGGACTGCGCGCACTTCGATCAACTGCTCACGCGCGCCCGCCGCGTCAAGAGGAGCCAGGAGGTCTCACATTCGGCGTTCTTGTCGCAGACGCATCCCGCGCACGGGTATTCATCCTCGCGGCGCCAAACGGTCGACGCGCGCCAACGCTTGAACCACTCACCGAAGTCGCGCAATCGACCCGGCCCGAGGCGCGCGCACGGGCCAGCGACCTTCTCTCGGATTCGCGGCCGGGCCTGCGACGGGAAGGAAACCATGGACCTCGACATGCCGTCAGTGATCGACGCGAGAACCGTCGGCATACGGAAGACAAACGCTTCGCTTCACAGGTTTCTGACGAAACGACGCGACTTTGGCGAACACACGGGGTCACGCGAGCGATCTTGGTCGCAAGCTACTCCGTGTTGAGCACCCTGCGACCGCAGCTGACACAGCTCAAGGACGGCCCCGCGCGCTGGACGCTGGAAGAACTTGGTCGCGACCTGACGCGGCTTTCCGGTCCGGCCCTACATGATGCGCTCTTTGCGGCAGGCCTATTGCCGGAGCGGGGTCGGCGGCCCTCGCTCAAGCACACACCAGGCCAACCCGCCTCCTAGTTCTTCTGCTCGCTACGGTCTGTTGGAAGAGGCAGGCCGGATGCTCGAGTCACCTGGCTCTGCGCACGCTGAAGGCCAAGGGCACGCTGCGCGGCATCGGGCACGGCAGCCGCGCGAAAACGCAAGTGTCCTCGCTGGTGTTCAAGAACTCGCGCAAGGTAAGGCGAGTCAAACTGGGGCACGGAGAGAAGCTCATGAATACGTGTACGGACGTTGTTTGTACTCTCTGCCCAGATGGGAAGTTCGCTCTTGCCCGCCTCGCCGCGAATTAGAACGAGCAACCCGGGCCCATCCGGGGCGTGCCCCGCGTGCTCAAGATCAAGCACAAGCGGGTCGGTCCAGGTCAGGCCCTGCGGGTCAACGTGCGCAAAGGTTTCTGGATAGCTGACTGGAATGCCCAAGAGCGCGCGAACGATATCGAGTGAAGAAACAACCCCCACGGCCCGAAGCCGCTCATCGTGAACAACCAAATGGTGGACGTTGTGCTCAGCCATCTGCGCGCCGGCCTCAGCGATCTCCTCGTCCTTGCCGATCATATGAACAGGCCGATGCATGCGCTCCTGGACCGTGCCTCTGCTTTGTTCGCCCAGCAGATCCCGAAGCGAAATCATTCCCACGGCTTCACCAAGATCGGAAAGTACGGGAACGGCGGTGATACGCATCGCGAGTAGTCCAAGGAGCGCGTTTGACACGGACTCAGACGGGCGGAAGCTAAAAAGTTCTGGATTGACGATTTCGTGAACGTATTTGGCCATACCCAAGGACCTAGCAATTGATGTGCTCATCCCATCTTGATGCTCCTCGCGGGCAACCCAGCCGTTTTCCTCTTGTCGATGTGCAATATTTTCGCAGCTGGCGCTTGGCGTGCGCATTGCATACTTCACGCTCCCATGCCCCCGAGTCCAGCCGAAGACGAGAACCTCCGTCAGCTCCTGCGTGAGTGCCATGCATGCATTCCCAGGGATCGACTCGCATCGGTCGGCGCAAGCGTAGCCGTCTTTGCACACGAGGTTGGAAACCGACTCAATAACCTAGCTCTTCAAGCGCAGATGCTTGAACGTGGACTACAGAGTGAGGGCCATCCGCTTGTGAAGCGAACGCAGTCGCTGCGTTCTGAGATCAACAGGCTCAATGAACTACTGACCGACTTTCGTTCTATCGATGAGAACCTAGAGCGCGAGGCAGTGCCGATCGATATGGCCGAGCTTGTGCGCGAAGTCGTCGCCTTGGAGGTGAGACCCTACTTCCGAAAAGAAGTCACAATCGATTTTGAGACGTCCCACGACCTCCCGCAGCTCTTTGCCGACGTCGTCGACGTCAAACAAATCATGTTTTTCCTCCTGCACTGCGCAAGTAAGACATCGCCAAACGCCCTCGCATTGCGTTTGGGACAAGGCGATGCCTTCTTGGTTCTTGAGATGGATGTCAGAGGCGCTGAAATCGACAGCCAAAGCAACCCCTGGGGGCTTGGACTCCTGCTTGTTCGTCATCGCGCCAGAACTCTTGGCGGCTCTGTCCGCTGGAATGCCACCGAAGGGGCCGGGGCCACGTTCACCGTGCGTCTTCCCGTGACTCCTCTCCCGCAAGCTCCTGCGCTGTGATCCCCCATTCTTTGAGACGGTACTGGATCTTGCGACGGCTAATACCGAGCATCTCTGAAGTCCTTCCGGTCGAGCCACCGTTCGCGGTCAGTGTCTTCATGATGACCAGGCGCTCCACTTCGTCCATTGAGATCCCCGGCACGAGCACATCCAGCCGGTCGCTCCTTTGCTGGCCATTGGCGGCGATAAGCAGGTGGTCCGCCTGAATGAGACTTTCGCTCGACATCACCACCGCGCGTTCGACCGTGTTCTCCAGCTCGCGAACATTGCCTGGCCAGTTGTAGGCCATCAGCTTGCGCAGTGCGTCCGGTGCAAATCCATGAACGTCGCGTTCGTTTTCAGCAGCAAAACGGGACAAGAACGCCTGCGCCAAAACCGGGATGTCGCTCCGGCGCTGGCGAAGCGGCGGAACCTCAAGCGAAACGACATTGAGTCGGTAAAAGAGGTCATCACGAAATGAGCCCTGCGCGACACGCTCGCTTAGATTGCGGTTCGTTGCGGCAACAATGCGAACGTCGACTCGGATCGTTTGGTTTCCGCCAACTCGTTCAAACTCGCGCTCCTGCAAGAAGCGCAAGAGTTTGATTTGGACTTGCATGGGGATCTCGCTTACCTCGTCAAGAAAAAGTGTTCCTCCTGCCGCCTCCGCAAACCGTCCATCGCGGCGCCCGAGCGCGCCCGTAAAGGAGCCTTTCTCATGGCCAAAAAGCTCCGACTCCAGAAGCGTTTCGGCGAGCGAAGCGCAATTGAGACGTATAAAAGGCTTGGTTTTGCGTTCAGAGTGATTGTGAATCGCAGCTGCGATGAGCTCTTTACCCGTCCCACTCTCACCCTGAATGAGTACGGTTGCCCGACTTCGTGCAACCTGCGCAACTTCTCGAAACAAGCTGTGCATCGACGGGTGGTCGCCAAGGATTCGATCGAAGCGCTGCAGGGCACCCTGTCGATCACGCAAATCCGCTGCTTCTTTGGAAAGCCGAGCGCGATTGAGTGCGCGGTGAATGGTGGCAGAGACGCGCTCAAGGTCGAGGGGCTTTTCGAGGTAGTTTTCAACCCCCCTCTTCATCGCCGCGACAGCGGTACCGACCGAACCCTGCGCGGTCATCAACACAAAGGCAGCGTGCGGGACAAGGGGATGGCCGCGATCGTAAAGATCCAGTCCGTTGATATCGGGCATGAACAGGTCGGTCAGCACAACCTCCGGCTGAAAACTCGTGAGCTGCATAAGCGCCGCCTGGCCGGAGTTTGCTGTGCGGGTCTCATAGCCTTCCTCGCGCAAGGCTTCTGCGAGAACAGCGCAAGCCGCATGCTCGTCATCGACCACGAGTACTCGGCCATGCGCGATGGGCATGAATTCCTCACCACGATCCCGAACGATAGACATGACCGGCGGTGAGGTTTGATGAGGCATGTTGTTCGAAAAGGTCAATGAACCAGCTGCGTCGGAAGTAGCACGAATGAGCATGGGCTGTTTCTTACATGGCACGTAGCGTACCAGCGCATCTTGGGAACAATCATAGGAGAATCAGGCGAAGCACCTCAACGCACCACGCAACGGATGCGCATGCGACGCAACAGTTGCGCACCTGTTGTTTCAGTCAAGCGGCCAGTGGGGCACTCGACGCAAGATTTCTTCTAAGCTGCGCTCCACCGGGCCACTGGTATCGACGGTCGCGAGTTCAGCCGCACTCACTTCAGCCGGAGGTTCCCACTTGGCCATAAAATCTTCAAAAATCTCAAGTCGTCCGTCGCTCACACTCCTGCGCATGTCACGCGCACGTAACCTTTCGCGGCAGACGGCCTCAGGAGCATGGCAGTGCACAAAACGAAACTCGACCCCCTCACGCTCGGCGGTCTGTTTTGCTCTCGCTCTGAGTTCCACCGAGCGAAACGACGCATCGACGATCACCGGTCTTCCTGAGCGAAGCACGGTTACAGCCCGACGAAAGACCTCGTCATAAACTTTGTCGGTGAACTTTGGGTCATAGGCGCCAGCCCACGAGCCTTCGTAGAGCTTGTCCGTGGGTTGCGCTCCGAGCATGTTTTTGCGCGTATAGTCGCTGCTGACGACGGGGACCCCCGTCTGTGCACTGAGGCGATCGGCAAGCGTGCTCTTGCCCGACGCCAGCGGCCCACCAACTGCGATAAGAACCGGCGGTAGCAGCGGGCGACGCTGCGACGCAAGAGCCAGCAAGAAGTAGCGACGTGCTCGCGCCTGCGCCGCGTCGCGCACCGATGGGTCTGCCCCTTCATCGTACGCCAGCATCGCCGTCACCTTGGCACGCACATAGGCACGATAGCCCTCGTAAAAATCGACGAGCGTATAAAGGTCAAAATCTGCGCTCTCCCTTGCGTACAGGGCCAACAGTCGCTCGGCGAGGTCGTCGCGTCCCGCGTAGACCAAGTCCATCGTCAGAAACGCAATATCTGCGCAGGTATCGGCAAAACGGAAGCGCTCGTTGAATTCAATGCAATCGAGGATTTGCAGGTTGCCTTCATCATCGGCATAAATTTGTTCAAGCCGCAGGTCGCCGTGTCCGTCTCTCACTTTTTTCGTGTCCATCCGGGCCTGGAAGAGGTCGTGATGGTCGCGCAAGAACGAGAGCTGACTTTCTTCGATTTCGGCCTCTTCCTTTTGCGTGATGAAGGCGTCCACGAGTTCGCTCGTTTGCGCAAAGTTTTCGCGCACATTCCGTTCGATCACCTCGACCGCCCCAAAGCGCGAAGTGTGTTCGTCACAGCGAGCCCTTTCGTGGAATTGGGCCAAGCGTTGCGCCAGACGCTGCAGGTCGCTGTCTGCAAGTCGCCCTTCCCGAAGCCTCTCATCGAGCCGATCGCGGTCGGAAAGTCGTCTCATCTCGACGGCCCAGTCCATCGCTTTTCCCTCTCCGCCGAATCGATGCCGACCTTTGTCATCTTGTGTAATCGGCACAACCCCCAGGTAAACGTCCGAGGAGAGCCGCCGGTTGAGCTCAACTTCAGCTTCGCAAGCGCGCCTTCGCTGCTCCGGGCTGTGGAAGTCCAAAAAGCCAAGCGAGACTGCTTTTTTCACCTTGAAGGCGCGGTGCTCGGTAAGGAAGACCCACGAGATGTGTGTTTCGCGGACCTCAAGCGCATGCGCCGCAAGATCGGCAAGCAACCGATTCGCGGGCGATGACTTGCTAAGAGACGACCTTGTTGTCATGCCCTTGGGACCAGCAACATGTGGGCCATCGCAAGCGGCAAGAACGCGCGGGCGATGAAGGCGCCAGCGACTGGCATACAAACGCCCATATTATCCGGCGCAGAAGTCATCGTAGTCGATGTACTCGGTCACGGTCGGAGACTCACCGCAGACGGGGCAGTCTTTGTCTTTACGCAGCTTGAGCGTACGAAACTCCATGCCCAGCGAATCGTAGGTGAGTAGGCGACCGACCAGCGGCTGACCCTGGCCGAGCAGAATCTTGATCGCTTCGGTCGCTTGGATGGTCCCGATGACGCCCGGCAAGATGCCGAGCACACCCGCCTCAGCGCAGCTCGGCGCAAGTTCAGGCGGCGGGGGCTCCGGGTAGAGGCAACGGTAGCAAGGCCCCTGCTTGGGCCAAAAGGTCGTCACCTGCCCGTCGAAGCGGAAGATCGAGCCGTGCACCACCGGAATGTCCTTCCAAACGGATGCATCGTTGACCAGATAGCGCGTCGGAAAGTTGTCGAGCCCATCGACGATGACATCCCAGTTCTGGTCGAAGATTCGGTCAACGTTGTCGCTCGTCAGCCGCTCCTTGAAGGGGATGACGTTGATGTCGGGGTTGAGGTTGCGCATCGTCTGCGCGCCGCTGTCGACTTTCGGCTCGCCAACACGGTCTAGGCCGTGCAGCACCTGGCGTTGTAGGTTCGACGCGTCGACGAGGTCGTTGTCGATGACGCCGATCGTTCCGACGCCGGCCGCGGCGAGATAGAGCGCCGCGGGTGAACCAAGACCGCCCGCGCCAAGCAACAAGACGCGCGACTCAAGGAGCTTCTTTTGGCCCTTCTCGCCGACTTCGGGCAGCAAGATGTGACGCGAATACCGCTCGAGCTGCGCCTCGGTCAGCTGCACGGGCAACTCGACCGGATAGCCTTTGTCCTTCCACTGACCGTAACCAGGGTTGGCCGATGCCACGTTCGAGTAGCCCAGGTCCTGAAGAACCTTGGCTGCGAACGCCGAGCGAATACCACCCGCGCACAGCGTGATGATGCGTGCGTCTTTTTTCGGAAGCTTGGACTCAGCCTGCATCTCCAAAAAGCCTCGCGGCACGTGAACCGAGCCCGGCACGTGACCTTGCCGCCACTCATCCTTTTCGCGAACATCGACCAAGACAGGCGGGTCATCGGAAGCGAGTGCTTCTTTGACCTCCTCGAGGGTCACGAGTTCGACTGACTTTCGCACTTCCGCCAGCAGGTCGGCATAGGTTGTCATGCCGAGACTCTAGGTTCCTCGATGAATGTGTCAACCATTCCCAACAGTTACAAATGCCGTCCGGGACTTGCGGCCAACTGTTCGAAGCTTGTACGATTCGTGTGCACACACCGTACACGTGTGCTAGGTCACAGTTGATCGCCTTTGACCGACAGAGTTCGCCAACCACACGGAAACATGACGATTTTTAGATCAGGCACCCCTCCCCTCGCCATCGGCGTGTTGCTGTTCAGCGTTTTCGGTTGCGCTGCGGACACCTCCGAGATCGACCTTGGCCGTTCAGAGAGCTTGCTGACCAAGAGCGAGCGCCGCGACCGCGCGCGCCTCGTCCGCGATGCCGCGGCGGCACACGGCCTCACCAACGGCTTTTTGCTTGCGGGTATCGCAGACGTCGAGACTGCAATGTCCCACTGCTGGTCGGAGCTGACGTGGGCCTGCAAGGGACCGAACTCGCCATCGTGTGGCGGCGGTCCCGTCGCAGCGGGTGCATGGGACGGCGAGTGTTGGGAAGAAAAAGGCGGCCTCGGAATGTTCCAGTTCGACGCCGGCCGTTTTGACGACACGCTCGCCGCGTACGGCAAAGATGTCCTCACCATAGAAGGCAACGTGCGACACGCGGTCGACTACGTCGTCGCGATGATTTCAAGCCGCTCCAACTATCTGCCCGACATGAGCAAAGAGGATGCGCTCGCATGGCTCAACCGCTTGCGTCCCTGGCACCCTGAGTACGAACTGTGGGCCAAGACCGTTACGCGGCACTACAACGGTTGTCGTGAGACCTCGTCGTGCTGGTCGGCACGCCTGCCGAAGTATCGCAACGGGGGAACGAAGCTTTTCGATGAGATGGGTGCCGAGTTCTGGTACGGGCCGGGTGAGACGTGTCCGTTTCTGCCAGCCGAAGGCGGCGTGGTCGACGACGGCGGCAGCTGTTTTGCCGCGGCGGGCTCGCGCGCTGCTTGGTCTGGCGGTGCAGGGGGGCAAGAGGGCGGTCACGCCCAGCTTGCAGCCAATGCCGACGCGTCAGGCGTGTGGACCATCAAGGTCAGCGAAGCCAGCCAGTACAAGATCGAGGCGCTCCTTCCCGGCGGCGGTAGTGCCGGTGTCGATTACGAAATCGTTCACAGCAATGGCTCGAGCAGCGTCACTGTCGCGCAAGTCGCGGAAGGGGAGCAAGTCCTCGGAAGCTACTTTTTCGAAGGCGGAAAGAGCTACTCCGTGCGCGTCAACTCCGTCACTGTCGATGGGCAACCTGCGATGGCGGACGCGCTTCGCATCACACGCGTCGACACCCCCATCGAGACCAACAGCTCGACGGCGAGCAACGAGTCGAGTGGATCGACCGCGTCAATGCCGAGTGCGGCCCCGTCTTCGCCATCCGCGGTCGCCACGCCCGCCGGTCTGCAGGGCAGCTGTCGCGTATCCAAAGATGCGTCGACACAGTTTCCTCTTGCTTTGCTGAGCTTGCTCGGTTGTCTCGTCGCGCGGTCGCGTCCGTCACACGCGTTGCGTTAGTACGCCGTGTTGCATCAGCACGCGAGGCAGCGCGTCCGCGATCTCCCCAGCAAGGGTGCCGACGTGACTGCGCCCTGCACCGGCCATCGAATGCCAGCGTACGCCTAGTGCAGCGCACTTCCACACATCGTCCGAACGTTCAAACTGCCCGCGCAATGCCGCGATGGCGCCCCCGAGCACGTCGCCCGAGCCGGGCACTGCCAGCGCGGGAACGTCACCTGAACACACGAGTTCACGCGCTTGCGCAAGCTCAAACCACGGCTCTGCAACAGCCACCACCGTGTACGCGCCTTTGAGGATGGCAACGTCAACACCGAGCTCGCAAAGCGCGCGCGCCGCGGCGAAACGGTCCGCTTGTACCGATGCGACATCGGTACCGAGAAGATGCGCGGCCTCCCCAGGATGCGGTGTGATCACGATGCTCGCCGACGAACTCTGAAGCGAGTTCGGTTTTGGCCCAAGCGCAATCAGCGCGTCGGCGTCGAGCGAAAGTGCGCCTTTCCATCGCCCGACGACTTCTTCGGTAAGCGCGGCCGCATCGGCGTCTCTTCCGAGTCCCGGTCCGAGGAGCAGCGAAGTGACGCCCAAGCGCTCGAGCTCGTCGACCAACCCATCGCCAATGGAGCGCAGCATCAGTTCGGCGGGGCCTTCGCTTACCGCCGCCCGCGTAAAGACCGTGGCCTTGCCCGCACCCGCGCGCAGCGCAGCCCGCCCGGCCAACATGGCAGCTCCGGTCATGCCCTCTGCGCCACCGACGACCGCCACGTGTCCGCCACGTCCCTTATGAAAACCGGGTTCAAGCCGCAGCATGCGCAGGTAAAGTCGCGCTTCGGACTCGTCGAACACCCGAGCAGACGCGAACCGGGCGCCCGCGTGAGGCGCTCCCAGGGGAACAAGTCGCGTCTCTCCGGCGTGCGCCGCACCTGGCTGTTGATGGAGGCCTCGCTTGTGTGCCCCAAAGGTTGCCGTCCAATGTGCGCGAACGGCTTCTCTGCCCAGCATCTGCCCCGTCGACGCACAAATTCCAGAAGGCACGTCGAGCGAGAAAACGCGTTCCGCGCAAGCGTCGATAAACATCACCGCCTCCGCGAATACACCTTCAGGCGGGCGCGAAAGCCCCGTGCCAAATATCCCGTCCACCATCAGCGAGTAACTGTCGGGCTCAAACTCGGACTCGAACGATTCGAAACGCTTGGTCTCGATGCCGAGCTTAGTGAGGAGTTCGAACTGCACCTTGGCGTCGCCGCTGATCTTGGCGGGGTCGCCTACGACGAACACGTCTGCGTGAATGCCACGTTCGAACAGATGTCGTGCAACAACCCATGCATCGCCGCCATTTTGTCCGAGTCCTCCAACGATCGCCACGCGATCGAGGTGCTCCCCCGCAACCTCGAGCAGATACCGGGTCGCTCCGGCGCCAGCATTTTCCATGAGCAGCAGTCCCGGCACGCCAACGGACTCGATAACCCACTCGTCAAACGCCTTGGCGTCGCGCGCTGTGTGAAGATACGTCGGATGCGCCTCAGTCAGCATCGGTCAAGAGTAACTCAGAGTGCCGGTCTACAGGCCAAGTCCGGCGCGAATGGCTTTCTTATAGGCTGAAACAGCATCGGCCAGTCCGTAGAACAGCGCATCGCTGACGAGCGCGTGGCCGATATTGAGCTCTTCAATTTCGGGGACCGCGTCCACCAAGAGGCTGGTGTTGCGAAGGGTCAGCCCGTGTCCCGCCGCGACCGTCAAGCCCTGGGCTTTGGCAAACTGACCGGCCGAAGCAAGCTGCCCCAGCCTGGACTCACGCTTGGTCTCGTCTGCAAACGCATGCGCGTAGTCACCCGTATGCAGTTCGACGATGCGCGCACCGGCCTCCTTGGAGGCGCGCACCTGGTCTTGCTCCGGGTCGATGAACATCGAAACGGGTATCTGTTGCGAAGCGAGCGACTCGACGTAGCCGCTCAGCCGATCGAACCCGCCACGGACATCGAGCCCGCCTTCGGTCGTCCGCTCTTCACGACGCTCTGGCACAAATGTGACCATGTCCGGCTTGATCTCCTTGGCGATGGCCACCATCTCGTCGGTGGCCGCCATCTCGAGGTTGAACACCGTCGTGACGACCTCGCGCGCACGGCGAACGTCATCGTCTTGAATGTGCCTACGGTCTTCGCGCAGGTGTACCGTAATGCCGTCCGCGCCCGCCTGCTCGCAACGCTTCGCGGCAAGCACAGGGTCGGGGTAGTCTTCGCCACGTGCCTGACGAAGCGTCGCGACGTGGTCGACATTGACGTGCAAACGAACACTCACGGGTATCGCTCCTTTTTGAGTTCGGAGAGGACCGGCTTGAGGCTTTGCATCGAGTATCCATGTTCGTCGCAAAGCGACCGTATCGCCCTCTCGCCCGTCTCGATGGCCTGCCGCTCGGCGGCGGTGGTCGTGCGCGGCTTTTCGGCACTGTCGTCCTCAGCAAAGCGAACCAACATCTGCATCATCTCGAGCACCTTGGCGAGTCGTTCTTTGTTCTCTTCGTAGTAGGCCTCGCGCAACGCCTCGATGTGCTTGGGAAAGAAAGAGACGTAGTCGACTTGCTCGTCGGACTCGGCATTGTCGATCGCGTGTGCCGCCACCTTACCGATGACCTGGCGGCGGAACTCCTCTTCTTCGCCCTCACTTGCGAGCACTCTTTCAATGCGCGACATGAGCTCGGTGTCGGGGTCCTCAGATTCACCCGTGTGTGGGTTGGTGACTTTCTCGTTTTTGACCCAGTACGAAACGTGGAGCACGTAACGGCGGAACAAGTCTTCGTGTTGCCCCTGGTCGATGAAACCCGCACTCGTGCGGAACTCGTCGTCGACACGGTCGAGCCAGCGCTCCCGAACGACATCGATAAAACCCTCGTGGTCCATGTAGCCCTTCTCGGCTTTGACCTTGAGAAACTCGTAGTCTCCCGCTTCGATCATGTCTTCGAGGCGCTCGAGCACGTCGATGGGCGTGAGCACGCCACCTTGCCCAGCTTCGAGTAATACCGCTCGGATCTCACGCGCCGATGCGCCAATGAGCCCTTCGTAGACCGTTCCAAACTGAAATTCTTCGTAGATCTCTTTGCGGCCGGACGCGAGAAGCCGTCGGTCCTCGACCTTCATTCGCTTCGGCGCCTGTCCGCTTGCGTAGAGTTCGGCCTTCTCGATCGGCGTCAAACTCGTCGCAAGCTTGCCGAGCTTTGAGTCCTCGTAGTGCTCTTGTGCCGGGCGCAGGAGCCGCGTCAAGGTCGCCCAAAGCGCGGCCACGTACGTCACATGCGGTGCAACGTCGACGCGCAGCTGCGGGACGATCTGTCGATCGTAAATCAGTTGCTCGGCCGAATAGTCGCGCAGGTACGGCACGCGAATCGGATGTATCCGACCACGAAACGAGCGGTATTCATGGTGCTCGCGAAACGCCGCCAGGTGCACTTCGTTGGAGTTGGCGATGAGCACCGCGTTGAGCGCCAACGTCGACAAGGAAAGAGAGACCGTGCCCGTCTCGGTCGCCAACAGAAGATACTTCCACGCGTCGAGCGGGCGTTTTAGAAGGTCGCTATATTCGAGTATGCCGCCTGCGGCATCGACGAGTGAACCAAAGGCTTCGTAAAGTGTGAGCGACGCGAACGATGCCGGTAACGAACCTAGCGAGTGGTCCGCGGTGATTTGCCGCTCCTTGGCGTCGACCGCCATCTCGGGACCGATGGTGGCAGCGCCAACACGATAGCGCTCCGAGATATAGAAACGCTCGACGCGGATATGGCCGAGAACACGCTGTAGGTCGCCACGGTAGGCGGTGAGCAGTGCATCAAAAATCGCCTTATTCTTGCGACTCATTTGACCGAAGCGAAGCCAGTCAGGCACGAGAGCGCCCTGCTCTTTGGTCAGTAGTTGCTCGAGCAGCGGAACGCGGTCGTCTGTCGAAATGAGGTGCAGCGGATGCTCCCGCATCTCGCTAGTCAAACGCACATCGATGTCCGCCTCCGCAAGGTGGGCGAACGAACGGCGGCCGGCGTCGCTTTTGTCCTCAAGACCGAAACCGATCGACTTGCCGTCTTTGCCTCGCGGAAAGACCCAAGAGAAGGTGTAGAGCGCCCCCGCGTCCGTGCGGCTGTACGCTTCGAGACCTCGGAAGAGGCACTGAACGAAGGTCGACTTGGCACTGCCATTGGGGCCGTGGAGGAGCAGAAGGCGATTGGCACGGCCTTCGCGCACGAAGCTTGTTAGCGCTGCATAGAACTGTTGCTGCAGGTTCTCGTGGCCGACGAGATGTTCTTCGGCGCCGTCGACACCGTCGAATAGGTTGTAGCGCGTGCTTTCGCCACCCGGCCCATCGATCGCCCGGCTCCCGTAGTAGTCGAGCATATCGCGCACATACGTAGCCGCGTCGCGCAGGGCAACTCGGGGCTCGGCAGATACCCACGAGAGATATTCACCAAAACTAAGAACTCGTTTTTCGGCGTCGAAACGCTGCTCCGCCCGTCTGCTCAACTCGCGGAGCCAGTCGTTCGTGTCCACCCCGCGGCCAGAGTCGGCCCCCGCGTTCAAGGCGACTGCTCCGCAGCTTTGGGCGCGCTGCCTTTGTCTGCAACTTCTAGTGAAAGCGCGAGCTTGATCTTCTCGGGCAAACAGGTCTGCTCGGTGCAAACCGCGAAGGACAGGTCCGCAAGTGCGTCGTGCGTGCCACCTTTCTCAACGGAGACGGGCAATTCAAAGTCCGCCCCATCGTCGTCGAAACGTTTTGCATCCTTCTTTTCGACCCTGCTTTTTTCCGGCGCCATCGCTTCGCTCTCAGCCAGCGTGACGGAAGTCGGAAACTCGTGGTTCATGTGCCAGCCGTTTTGCGGGCGAATGGTAACGAGCAGCTTGGCTTTGTCGCCAACCGACAACGTCGCATCCGCTGAGCTGCTGAGTTCGGCGACGTAGGTCTTGGTCTCGACCTTTGGCGTCGGCTTGGCAGGTGCCGCTTTTTCGTCGTTGCTCGGCGCTTCGGCGGGCGGGACCTCGACAGCAGTGGTTTGTTCGACCGCAGTTTTAGACGACGCGTCGGCGTCGCCGTCGCACCCAAAAGCCAACAGCCCCAGCGGCAAGAATAACGAAATCGGTCGCATGGCAGGAGTCTACCTGCTCTGCGACCAACTTGCAGCTCTAGGGCGTAACGCGCAGCGCTAGGCCGTCGCTTGCGGCTGTGCCTCGTCGGCAGCCGCGTCGCTTTCGTCAGCAGCAGCTGCTGCGGCTTGCGCCTCGTCGGCAGCGGCTTGTGCGTCGGCCTCTTGGCGCGCCACGCTGTCTTTGATCTCCGACGTCCAGTCTGCCTGACGCCGAGTGCTACCAAGACGCGCCTTCTTGCCTGCACGCTCACGAAGGAAGTAGAGCTTGGAGCGACGCACATGACCGCGCGTGACGACCTCAAGGCGCTCGATACGCGGCGAGTGAATCGGAAAGATACGCTCGACACCAACACCGAACGATACCTTACGAACCGTGAAGGTTGCCTTGGCTCCGTGACCGCCGCTGCGGGCAATCACAACGCCTTGGAAAACCTGAATACGCTCTTTTTGGCCCTCACGAATGAGATAGTGAACCTTGACGGTATCGCCAACCCGAAATGGAGGGACAACGCGCTCTTGTGAACGCTCAAAAGCTTGAATTTTAGGGACGCTGGTAGACATGGCTCAAAACCTCTGACTCTTCGCGGCTTCGCATCACAAGCAACGATTTGGAAATACCAAATCGGCTTGTTTTAGCTATACACGCTCATCGTAAAAAAACCTCGGCCTTCGGGCGCCTGAATGCGCCGCGAAAAGGAGCGAAGGGCTACCACGGGCTCCGCAGGGGGTCAACCAAGAGCGTTGGCTTTGGGGCGCACCCGTCCATGGGCGAAATGGAGATAAAACGAAGTAAGATCATGCAGTTGTCTCAACTAAACAAGTCGCCGTCATCGGCCGAAGAGGCGATCGAAGATGATCGCCGCCGCGGCACGGACCGAGAGGTGGTTGTAATCGCCTCGCCCGCGGATGGGTTCGAGCAACACATCGGCCTCCTCAAGCACCTCGCCTGCAAGTCCGTGCCCGGTGCCGAACACGAGCAACGTCGGCACGCTGGTTTGGGCAAGCGCCTGGCGCTCGTCCTCAAAGGAAACAAGTGCAGCGGAAGACGACGGGTTGGCCGCAGTCACCACAACACGTGGAGGCTGACCTTCGCGGGCATGGATAGCGTTTTTGGCGTCTTGAAGCGAACGACACGATTCGGTGATCGACAGCGCGCGAGCGCGTGCGGGGATTCGCTCTCCACCCGCGCCGTCTTTCCAATGGCTGACGATGCGATCGACAAGTGCACGCTGGGCGGTAATGGGCGAGACCACAAAATAACCCAAGAGTCCAAAGGTGGTCGCGCTCCGCGCGATGTCGTGGACGTCGATATTGGTGATCGCTGTCGCGATCGTTTTGCCATCCGAACCGCGAATGGGATAATGCACCAGCGCGCAGTAAGTCGGGCTCATCCGTCCTCTTTCTGTTGGGCGACATAGGCCGCGTAAAGATCGGGGCGGCGAGCTTTCGTTCGTTCGATCGATTGTTCGCGACGCCATGCTTCAATCGCAGCATGATTGCCACTGAGCAGCACATCGGGAACGTCCTGTCCGCGAAAGCGGCGCGGACGCGTGTAATGCGGATACTCAAGCAGGCCATGCGAGTGAGACTCATCGCCAGCCGAGGTGTCGTTGCCGAGCACGTCAGGGAGTAGCCGAACCACGCTCTCGATGACAGCCATGGCGGCGACCTCACCGCCAAAGAGCACGAAATCGCCGATCGACAGTTCCTCGTCCATCGCATCGCGGATGCGCTCATCAAAGCCTTCGTAGCGGCCGCATATCAGCGTAAGCGATTCCCGTTGCGACAACTCGCGCGCGTGCGCTTGGTCGTGGAGCCTGCCCTGCGGCGACATCAGCACTTTGTACTGGGCGTCCAGTGGCGCCACCGACTCGAGCGCGTCGAAAACGGGTCCGGGCATCATCACCATACCGCTGCCCCCACCAAAAGGTGCGTCGTCGACGCTGCGGTGCTTGTCCGTTGCGAAGTCACGGGGGTTGACCGCGTGAAGTTCGACCAAACCACGTTGCCGGGCCTTGCTGAGAATCCCGGTTTCAAAAAAGGCTTCTGCGAACTCGGGAAAGAGTGTGACCACAACGATCTTCACGGCACGTCTTTCGTTCGCTTCTTGGTTGATGTGGGAATGGGGTCAAAGTCGCTGATGTTGCGCACGACTACGCGCTGCTCGGCAAGGTCGACGCGATCGAGATACGGCTCAACCATGGGGACCTCGAAACGGCCTTTCGGAGTCTCGATGAGCAGGCAATCGATGCTCGGGTACGGAATCGTATCGAGCACCCGCCCGAGCGGCTCACCCTGCTCATTGACCACCGCAAGGCCGAGTAGATCGCGAACGTACCACTCGCCCTCTTCCGCTTCGGGCAACGCGTTCAACGGAAGCGCAACCTCCGCACCGCGAAGCTGTTCAGCAGCTTCGCGACTGCTTACGCCATCGATCGAAATAACCGCAATGCCGGAACCGAGCATACGCACTTTGCGCGCTTGAACGGTTCGCACCGAAGCGCCGTGGTGGACGATCCAGTCAGCGTGTTGCCAGAGCAGCTCGGACTCGGGGTTGTAGAGCTTGAGCCGCAGCTGCCCGCGCAGCCCTTGCGGTTTGGTGATGCGCCCCAGCGCAACGCTTTGCGCTTCTGGGTCGCTCACGTGGTTGACCTATTCAATAATGTCGAGGATGGGGCGCCGATCGAGGTCTGCACCGGCGGCGGAAAGGATGGCGCGAATGGCACGTGCGGTCCGGCCGTCACGTCCGATGACTTTGCCGAGGTCGTCACGTGCAACGAGAAGCTCGAAGATAACACTGCGATCAGCATCGATGCTCTTGACCTCGACCTCGTCGGGCGAGTCCACGAGCTGCTCCGCGATGTAGCTCACGAGCTCGCTGAGTTGCTTGACCTGCTCGTCTTGCGAGAGCTCTTCGTCGTCATCGAGTGCTCGGTCATCGTCGAGCACGTCTTCGGAGTCGCTCATCTGTTTTATGCCGAAGCTGTCGAAGCACCCTTGCGCGCTTCGCGAACGACCTTCGCCACAGAACCGGAAGGCTTCGCGCCTACCGAAACCCAGTAGTCGAAGCGGTCGAATTTGATCGTGGCATCGGTCATCGGATGCGCGGGATCGTAAGTGCCCAGCTGCTCGATGAAGCGGCCGTTGCGGGCCTTTTGTTTGTCGGCAGCGACGATGTGATAGTAGGGCCGCGCCTTGCAGCCATGTCGTGCGAATCGGATACGTACCATTGAGAAAACCTGTGTAGGAAAGTCAGTTTCGTTGTCCGGGCCAGAGGGCCGGACGGCGGAAGCTAGCCCGCTTGCGCATCCTCGTCGAGTGAAGATTTGCCCCTGCAAAGTCTCAATCGGAGCCGGGGCCCGAATGAGACACTTCGGGCCATCGCCCCCTTCCCGTCAAGGCACTGAAAGTATTACACTAACCTCAGAAACAGTCTCAATCGGAGCCGGGGCCCGAATGAGA
Source organism: uncultured Polyangiales bacterium (assembly GCA_964487255.1). Classification (GTDB taxonomy): domain Bacteria; phylum Myxococcota_A; class Polyangia; order Polyangiales; family CAZAQV01; genus CAZAQV01. The sequence goes on from CAZAQV010000020.1 coordinate 23,945, forward strand.
CTTGTGGGCGGGTTGTTGGGGTATCACACTGCCCGAAACCGAAATGAACACCGCAAAACATCGATTTTGGCTCACGATCTCGGGCCTGCTGCTGCTTCCTCTCGCCTCGATGGGTGCGTCCTGCTCAGGGAAGAGTACCCAAAAAGAGGTGGTGCGGCAGAAACCGCAGATGCCGGGCTACAGGCAGGTGGAGCGCCCGACCCCCGATGCCCGGGTAATTTTGGTCACCGACCTCAAGGGCTACCTTGAGCCTTGCGGCTGCACGAGTCGCCCGCTCGGTGGCATCGACCGTTTGGCGGCGAAGGTCGAGCAGATCAAAAGAGACGGTGTGCCCACTGCCACCGTCTTTGCGGGACCGACCTTCGTCGGCGGCGAAGCTCCCAAAGGTGTCGACCCCGAGCTCGCCCGATCACAGCTTGAGATGTCGAGCAAGACCCTCACGCGGGTTCTCAAAGAGTACGCGGACGTGTTGCTCGTCGCGCCCAAGGACGAGCGCTGGGCGCCCAAAGAGATGCTCGCCCCGAGCTACGCTTTTTTGCCGCAGCAGACCGCACAGCAGTGCCAACCACCTGCTTGTCACAGCTGGTCGGGTCCCGACCTGATCTTTCATGGCGCCAAGACGAGCGCGCCCTCTTCCGACTCGCCAGGTCTCACTTTCAAGCTGGCACTCGGCTCACGAAAAGACGCAGCCAACATGGCGCGCAGCGAGCAGGCCGACTTTGTGATCCTCGCAGGGGTTTCGAGTCATCCGCCCGAGCCGCCGAATGCGGCGAGCGGGGCGCCAATCCTCAACGCCGGCCGACAGGGACAAGGACTCGTTCAACTCGACCTTTACATCCGCGGTACGGGGCCATTCGAGGATTGGAGCGACTGGACCCTGCAGGTCGACCGTGAGCGCAAGTTCGATCGCATCAAGGAACTCGACGCGCGAATCGTCGCCTGGAAAAAGGACCCGAAGGTCGACCCGGCGAACGTCGCTGTGCAAGAAAAGCGACTTGAGCAAATGAAGGCCGAACTTGCGGCGATGCAGCCACCCCAAAAGGTTGATGGCAATGCCTTCGTCGCAACGTACTTTGAGTTCCCCCCCGAAGCGTCCAAAGCGCCCAAGGTCAGCAAGATACTCGAGCAGCATTTCAAGGAGCTCAACGAGACGAACAAAAAGCTCTACGCCGACCTCAAGCCCGAGCCCGCACCCGAGGGCAGCCCGAGTTACGCCGGCTCAGCGTCGTGCGCATCGTGCCATCAAGAGGCGTTCAGGTGGTGGCGCGGTCACGCACACGGGCGCGCATACAAAACGCTGGTCGACGTAGACAAGGAGTACAACCTTAAGTGCGTCGGCTGCCATGTCACGGGCTACATGAAGCCGGGGGGCTCGACCGTGACGCACAACTTGGGCGGCAAACTCGTCGACGTCGGTTGCGAAAGCTGTCACGGACCAGGCAGTCTTCATAACCAAAAACCTGAGGCACATACGCTCAACGCGACGACGCCCGAGTCAACTTGCGTGAGCTGCCACAACGAGGAGCACAGCGACAAGTTCGACTACCGCATCTATACTGCCATGCTGCGCGCCCCCGGCCACGGCCAACCCGTGAAGTAAGCGCTTAGTCAGCGCTGCCGTCGCGAAAGCGAGCGCATGCATCGTGCATCTGTGCGCGACCCACTTCGCTTAGCTCGCACACCATGTCCCAAAGTGGTTCACTCAGCTTGGGGGTCTCGGTGCGCTTGCTCATGTGGCGAACGGCCGGCGCGCGGTCAAAGTAGAACTCGCCACTGGTGGGCGGCTTCTTCGATGCGGCCAACCACACGATGGTGTCCGCGCCCTGCTCTGGGGTGCGCAGAATCTTCTTTGTAGCCTTGTAAAAGCGCGGCATCGACGACTCGACACCTGGGGTGTCCGCCCAGCCTGGGTGCATCGAGGTGACGACTGCAGCTGGGCCGAGACGCGCCGCGAGTTCGTCGGCAACCATCACCAGGGCGCGCTTGGTCTGCGCGTAGGCCACCGCGCCATCGAAAGGTACCGGCCCTTGCTTGAGAACATCCAACTCCAGCTTTTGCGTGTACATGCCCCCCGAGCCCACAAAGATCACCCGTGCGCCAGTGCGCAACCTCGTGAGCAGATGATAGGTCAACCGGAATGGCCCGACGAGATTGGTGGCCAAGGTCTTCTCAAGACCGTCCGGGCTGAGTTGATGCTCCGAGAGCAGTACACCGGCGTTGTGGATCAAGGTGTCGATCCGTACGTCGCCCAGACGCCTAGCTAGGTTATCGATAGACTCAAAATCAGCAATGTCGACTTGCTCAATACGCACTCGCTCGGGATGATCGAACGAACTTAGAAGTTGCTCCGCTTTGACCGTGTCGCGGCAAAGCAGAATCAGTTGAGCCCGGCGCGCACAGAGTGCTCGCGCGGTAGCGAGACCGAGGCCGGAGCTGCCACCGGTGATCACGACCGTCTGCTCACTCAGGTTGCACTGCAAGTCCGACTCGGAGAAGTCGCGCGCGTGTCTCTCAAACCCAGTCCGATCGAAGTCGAACACGACCGAACGGTCGAGGACGCTATCGGAGATTTTGCGCAGGCGCTGAGCGATGCCCATCCTCAAACGGTAGATGCCCATCCTGCCACCTGCAAGCCATGTAGACGTTACCTTTTCGAATCACGGACGCAGACGTGGGCGATCCACAGCGAGCTTGGAAAAGTGAAGTTGCGAGACCGCAAGCTTGGTATCGCTGAACAACAGCGCGAGCTGCTGTCCCCCGCGCACCAGCGCTTTTTGAATTGGGTTAAGCCCTCGAAAGCCATAGCGACGCGCCATCACGCGCGGCATCATGTCTCGGGTTACCCACTCGAGCGGCGCGAACGCGAATTTCGGCACGAGAGGCACCGCCGGACGAAATAGAGCAGCCGCAACCTCTTTTGATTGCTCGGTCGGCTGAAGGTCTGCAACGCGGCGGGCCATGTAACGCTCAAACGCTGCATAGTCGGCAGGGATGTGTTCGTCATCGAGACCGAAAGCATGGGCGAGCTTTTTCGAACTCTCAAAGTACTTGGCCCGATCCGCATTGTCGAACCGACCAACGAAACGTCGCTCAACCTCCAACGCGGAATCGACAAGCGTTGCGAGCACCCAGTACTGAAGGTCCGGGTTCATCGCCGAGTACGCGTTTCCGCCCGGCGTGGTTCCCTTCACGCGCCGATGCATTCGCTCCAGGCGCGTGAGTAACTTTTGCGACTCCTCGGCGCTCCCATATTGAATGACGTTCATCGCTTCCATGGTTCGCTTGAGGCGTCCGAGTGAGTCCTTGCGAAACGAAGAGAAGTCGAGCACACCCGCGGCGACGGCAGGGTCCGCAACCTGCATGAGGACAGCGCGCTGTCCACCGAACAAAAGCGCTCTACGTTGTCCGAGCTCCCAGGTGATCGATGACGCATCAAAGAGTGCAGAGGGCGCCGGCGCTCCGCGGCCACCCAGAACGTGTGTTACGTCGGCGATGAGGCGCTGGGCTTTGCCCATGAAGTTGCCAGCGCCTGCCTGTGAACGCGAAGTAAGCACGAGCTCGAGCTCGTGCACCCCATCATGAGAGGCCCCCTCAATGGCCTTCTCGAACGATCCTCCAAGCGACCGGAAGCTCGTTGCCGCCAGCAAGGTCACGACGACAAGGACCTGGAGCCACGCACGCATTCACGCACTGCTCAGCAATTATCCTGCCAAGCTCAGCACACGATATTTGTGGGTTTCCGCGGGACCGACCGGCCAGTTGGGCCGCCAGTGGTGGGGGCGAGGGGCGTGTTTTTTGAGTCACCTCACCTGGCTGAGTAAGCTCCACTCGATGCCCCGGATAGTCCTTGTCTTTTCAGTGTGCATAATGGGCTGTGCGCCAGCGACGCAGACGATTCTCTATTGTCCACGGACCGGCGAGTCGACAGAGCTTGGTCCAGACAAAGTGATCGAGGGAGACGCGCGGCCAAGCGCAGGACAGCGCACCGAAAGCCAATGGGACGGTCGCGAGGCCATCAAAACACTGCGCGGCAAAGCGAGCTATTATCACTCGTCACTTGCGGGCAACAACACGGCCAACGGTGAAGTCTATGACCCCGCCCTGCTGACGGCAGCTAATCGCGAGCTCCCTTTCGGCACCATCGTGCGCGTGACGCGCATCGACAATGGCAAGTCGGTCACCGTTCGGGTCAACGATCGGGGTCCGTTCGGAAGCAAGACGCGCATTCTGGACCTGTCACGAGCCGCCGCCGAGAAGCTCGACATGATCAAAGCAGGCGTCGTCGACGTGCGCGCCGAGATCCTGAAGATCCCAGAATAGCGCCGCACTGCGCGCAACGGCTGGCACTTCGCGCGACATCGTGAGATTTTGCAGCGCGGATGCTGCTGCGGGTTTATCGTGACAGGGGCCGTCAGCCCTCGTTCAGCGCTTTGCTCTTTGCTTTTGTGCTGTGCCATTGGTCGTGGTGCGAGCTCAAGGCGCAACCGCCCGACGCCGGAGTCCCAGACGACGCGGCCACCCCAATCGACGCAGACACGGCAAGCGATCCCTTGCCATCACAGACAGCAAACCCGGATGCGCTCCGTCCACCGAAACTGATCTCGATCAACCCGCCTCGCACCACAGGCGGCCCCCTCGTGCTGCAGTTGGTGATCGAAGTTGGCAGCGACGGTCGCGCAACGCTTCGCGAATGCACTTACTCGGCACAGACCTGTATCGAGGTACACCGCGTTCTACAGGACGCTCACATCGAACCGGCCACGCGGGACGGAACACCGATTTCTGCGCGCGTGCCACTACGTCTTCAGACAGAGAACCGGCCTGCCGCGTCTGCGCTCAGCAGCCCACGCGCCTCCAAGCACGACGCCACCGTCGAACCAAGCGAACACGAGTTTCGTGCACGCGGTGAGGTCGAGCAACCCCAGGGCGAGCGCGAATTCAAGCTACGAGAGCTACGCGATGTACCCGGCGCGTTCGGCGACCCGTTTCGGGCCATCACGGCATTGCCCAGCGTCGTGACAGTGCTAAGCGGCGTGCCATACGTCTACGTACGCGGCGCACCACCCGCCGGGAACGCCTACTTCTACGACGACATTCCGGTGCCCGCATTGTTTCACCTCGCCCTTGGCCCAGCCATCGTGCACCCACGCACGGTGGGTGACGTCAAAATGTTTCCGGCCGCCGCACCGGCGCGCTACGGAAGACTCACCGGCGCGGTTGTGCGCGGCCTCGGTCCGGACAAACCCGGTGATGAAACGATCGGTGAGATCGACCTTCGACTGATCGACGTCAATGGTTTCGTCGCCACGCGGGTCGGCGACGCCGTCGTGCAGGCCGCGGGACGCTACGGTTACCCCGGGCTCTTGCTATCCGTATTCTCCCCCGAAGCCACCCTTGCCTACTGGGACTACCAGGCACGTGCCTGGTACCCCGTCGACGACGACAACGAAATCTCTTTCGTCTGGTTTGGTTCGTACGACTCGGTTGGCGAAAAAGACGACGTGCGCGAGGAGAACTTCGCCACCATGGAGTTTCATCGCGGCGAGCTGCGCCATCAATACCGCGATGGCGACCTCACGTTACTCACGGCAACCATGGTCGGCTATGAGCGCTCGAGCATCGATGACAACGAAGTCTCAGTGAACGCCTTTCGCATCCGCCCACGCTTCGTCGCAAAAAACCGCTTTTCAAAGACGGTGTTGTTTGAGGCGGGCACCGACTACGAACTCACGTTCGGGGAAATTCAAGGCAAAGGCTCCGACGACGAACTCGGGCTCCACGACAGCTTCTTGGCAGCAGCCGACTGGCGCATGGCGAGCGGAATCTACGCGATGGTCCAGCTCAACCTCTCGCCGTGGCGCCTCGACCTGGGCGCGCGGGGTGATCTGTGGGCCACCAACCTGCACAGCGATGTGGCGCCGTCCTTACGCGCGCGAGCCGCATACGAAGTCCAAGCAGGGCTTGAGCTGCGCGCCGGCGCCGCGCTGAACTACCAACCTGCGACCTTTATCGTGCCGCTGCCTGGCTTTTCGGATGTCGCCCTTGACCGCGGGCTGCAGCGCTCCATCCAAACCGAGGTTGGAACTGCACTCACTTTATCTGAGGCGTTTGAGCTCGAAGTCACGGGTTTCGTCAACCACTACAGCAGCATGCTCTTTCCGGAGCTGTTCATCGAAAAGAGCTTGGCCTGCGAAGACCGCGGAGGAAGCTGCAGCGACTTTGGCGGAAGCGTCCCGCGGGCGGATGGTCTCGCCTATGGACTCGAACTCTTCTTGCGTCGCTCGGTCGAAGAGGACATCTCGGGCTGGGTGGCTTACACGCTCGGCGCAGCAGACGCTACGACCACCAACGGCGTTACGTTTCCGACCGAAGCAGATGTTCGGCACAACCTCAACGTGGTCATGCAGATCGACTTTGGTGGCGGCTTTGGTTCTGGGCTACGCCTGTTTGCGCGCTCGGGCAAACCCGAAACTAGGATCTTGGGTCCACTTCAACTGACGCGCCGCCTGCCAGGATTTTATCGCATCGATGCCCACGTCAGCTACAAGTGGGACACGGGCTGGGGCAACTTCCGGCTCGCGCTCGAGTGGTTCAACGTGACGATGAGTCAGGAGCCGCTGCAGTACAACTGCGATTTCTTCTTCGCCAGCGGAGACGCTCCGGGCGAAGCGTGCTCTGAAGATGACGTGGAGTACGCGCCCGCTATCTTCTTCCCAAGCCTTTCGCTGCGCGCCACGTTCTAGCTCCGCGGGCGTGTAGAAATGATCGAAGGATGGGTGTTCAGCGGGGTGGAGGCCGAGGACCGAGGCCGAAGGACGTGCAACGCACATTCGAGGTTGAGGGACGAGGAGATCCGCGTCGCTGGGCGCGCAGGCTCGGTCAGTTCTACATGTCCGCGGTCTAGCGTTCGTCGCAGCTGCCTCCAGCATGGGCGAAACGGTTATTCCGCACGGTTACATTGGCCACGTAAGGCGGACGCGTTTCAAACAACATGTTGCCGTCGGGATGCTGCTGCCAAACCACGTTCTCGACCGATGGGTGCGAAAAGCAGTTGTGCTCAATCAATGCCTGCTTTCGCGGAAGGCCTCGGATCCCCACGGCAGGGACATCGCTGGGCACAATGACGATGTTGTGGTGGATGTGGATCATGCGTCCGGCAAATTTGCTGTTTTCATTGCCTTCAAGTGGATTCTCCCACTCGCCATGCATATCAAAAACACTTCCCGTAGCGCCACCGTTAACCAGATTGTAGCGCGCTACATAAGACTGATCTCTCTCGCCGGAACCCGCAACCGAATGGCGGTTGTCATGAAAATGGTTTCGCTCAATGATCGCATCGGAATGATGCATCAGGACGACACCATACCCGAGGCCCTCGCGTCGATTGTGATGGATATGGTTTCTGATGACATGTCCGTGACGGGCGTTGCGAAACTCGATTCCCCGGGCCCATCCCCAGATCTCGCAGCCATCGATTCGCACACCGTGTTCACGCACTTCGACACCCAAATGGCGCGGCGCACAATCTCTGCATTGCGCGCTCGTGTCAGGCCCTTTGAGGCGAATGCCGCGAATGCGAGCCCGCGCCTTTGGATAAAACAAGCCTGTCGCATTGCCCCGGTCCTTATAGATTAAGGCGCCCGCTGACCCGGCAACGCCACGTCCGCTCATCAACGTCACGCCCGCCGGAATTTCGATCGCTTCGTTGTCGCTAAGATCGATTTTCGCTTCGTCTGCAATGTAGATCGTCTGACCATCGCTCGCGCGGTCGAGTTCCCTAAGAAGCTGCGTACGATTCTTGACGAGGATCGAGACGAGTGCAGTCCTGATCTGCCCCTCCGTCACCTCAGCGATTGCGTTCATTCCTCCGAGGATCGTCGCACAACGCGCACGGCGTGCAAGGAAGTCTCGCGTAGCGCGCGTCAGGCCCGTCTTCGGCGTGAGTAGGACCGGAGAACCGTCGGAACTTGCCGCCAGCGCATCGATGGGGTTCTCCCCGTTGGCCACAAAAACCGGTGCCCTACCGCTGTCGGTCGCATCAAAGGTGTAGTGAGCGACCATGGCCGCTGTTTGGTAGCGGTCTGCACCAGCGAGGCGTTTGGTGGAGTAGCGATCACGAAACCAGCGATAAACCGAGGTGGAGACCACCGACTCGCCACCAAGCATCACGACCCGCTTCGCACCAATGTCCGCGAGCGCCCGTTTGGTCGCGGTCGGTACGCTGTCGTGACTCACGTACAAAAGCGGTGCGCGAAGCGCGGCTCCAGCCGCCGCACCGGGCAGCGCATCGACCATCTTTTCGCCCGAAGCAACGATTACCAAATCTGATTCGCCCATCAAGCGCGCTACAGCAGCAGCCGTATCGTAGCGGGTGTCCCCTGCAATTCGCTGCACATCGATGCCCAGGCGCTCAATCTGGCGAACGACATCAACCGAGAGCACGTCCGCACCACCGAGAACGAACACCTTGCCAACGCCCAGCGCAAGCAGAGCGTCACGGGTCTCCTCAGGGAGTCGAGAAGGCGTGGCAAGCAGCACTGGCGCCCCAAGCGTCGCCGCAAGGGGGCCTGCGACCAGCGCGTCGGGGTTAACGGAAGCGCCTCCGGCCACGATCGCTGTTCTTGTACCATCGGGAAAGAGTCGTCTAGCGACACCCGCAGCTGTGCCGTAACGCGTCCTTCCCGCGACTCGGCTCACACTTGTTCCACAACGCAAGTCGCCGAGCGCGCCATACGTTGCGCTTTCCACGCCTACGGACTCAAACGCGTCGTCAGTATCCAGTCCCTCTGCACATCCAGCTGCGAGCACAAGCCCAACCACCAAGATGATCCTAATTCGTCCAAGATGTCGCATGCCGACTAACCCGTCATGCAATCTGCGCACCAACGTGTTACTTCATTTCTCTCGTGTGAGCTCGCTCCAATTCCGGGTCAATACACCCCAATCGCAGAACCTGGCGCATACTGTTCCCGATCACTGACGTTCTTCGAAGGCTCTTTGGGCAGCATCCACAATCTGTTCGGCTTCGCGCTCGTCTCCCCAGCGAACGACCTGCGTGGTGTTGGCGCCATCGTAATTTGAAAACCAAATCTCGATGATGGCGTCGATACCGGTCCACTTCGAGCGTAGGTCTTCAAGGGTCCGCACGTCGTTGAGAGATATCCCACTCGCTTCGCCAGCACCTGATGGGACCGCGATCAGCTTGTCGTCCTGCTCACCTTCATCGAGCAGCTTGAGCACCCCGATGAGATACACTTGCATCACCTCACCGCGAGGCCGGCTCGATCCCAACACCAAAACGTCGAGCGGGTCACCGTCACCTCCCTTGTCTTTGGGTGAGAGCGTACGCGGAATGAAGCCATAGTTCCCAGGGTACGGCAAGTAATCGATCACGCGCGGGCGACCATCCTTCTGCTGCCACTCGAGCTTTCCTGTCGATTTGTTCACCTCGTACTTGGCGGTGTCGCCTGCGGGGATCTCCACCACCATTTGGACCGTATCGCCGAGACGAGGATCAATATCGCGCACCAGGTGTGCATCGCCCCCCCCACAAGCAAGCAGACAGAGAAGCGCGCTCCCCGCGAGCAGGCGCTTTGGTGCGGCCAGCATGCGACAAGATTAGGAGAAATCGGACCCGCCTCCCACCTTTATGCGCCCCGCTGATCGGGAACTTGTCACGCTCCTACGGCACCCCAAGCGCTCCGAATCTGTGCAGTACCCACACACACCGCTGGCACAAGTCACAATGTTTTCCGTGAGCCTGACACCTGTGCGCGTCGGCATGCCTCTTGCGATAATCCGCGTGTGTGGGAGGCAAACGTCATCGCAGTTGGTGTCTGCAAGCGCTGGTCGTCACGACCCTTGCGGCCTGTACGACAGGGACGCTCAACGAGGAAAAAGGCGACTTCCAAAATTTGTTGACCGATCTCGACACAGGTCCCGTCAGTAACGGCGATAGTCTAGATGACCCAGGCGACGCGGGAAGCCTTCTACAGCCCGACGGCGCCGCCGCGACTTTCTGTCCTAGGAGTGAAGAAGACTGCGACGTGGTTCCCGCATGCGCATCACTCGTCGTGTCCAACTGTCAGTGCCGAGTCGTCCCGCTTTCGCTTTGCATCCATAACGACGGATGCTGTCCCAACGGCTGCTCGGCGAACGACGACAATGACTGCTCGACATCGTGCGGCAACGGCGTGCTCGAAGGGGGCGAGCTATGCGAAGGCGTGAGCTGCCCTTCTTCGTGCAATGACAATAACGCATGCACCCACGACAGGCTTCGCGGCTCGGCAAGCACGTGCGATGCGTCGTGCACATATGTGACGGTCGAAGTTTGCCGAAACGACGACGGCTGTTGTCCGGCTGGTTGCACAGCCAACGACGACAACGACTGCTCGGCGACGTGCGGCAACGGTGCCGTCGAAGAGGGCGAGGCCTGCGACCCGAAGGGTAGCTGCCCCACATCGTGTAACGACGGTAACGCATGCACCAGCGACGTACTTACAGGCTCGGCAGACAACTGCAGCGCCGCGTGCAGTCACACCGAAATCACGCAGTGCATCGGAGGCGACGGGTGCTGCCCGGGCGGGTGCAGCTTCGACCAAGACGACGACTGCCCGCCCCCTCCCCCACCCTCGAACCCAGATTGTACGGACGCTGCGAACTGGCCCTGGAGGAGCATCGAGGCCGAAGTCTTCACACTCGTCAACATGGTCCGAACGAGTGGCGCGACCTGCGGCACCACCCAAATGCCTCCGGTTGGCACACTCAAACGCAACGCGGCACTCGACCAGGCCTCACGCTGCCACTCTGCAGACATGGCAGCGCAAGATTATGTAAGCCACACGAGCCTCGACGGGCGTTCGCCTTGGATCCGAATGGCGGAGGCCGGTTACACTGGTTCACCAACCGGCGAGAACATTGCGGCCGGCCAGCGCTCGGCGGCCTCCGTGATGGACTCCTGGATGAAGTCCGAGGGGCACTGCAAAAACATCATGAGTGCAGGTGCCAACGAAGTCGGCATCGGCGCGGTGTTTGAATGGGATGCTCAGAGCATTGCGCCACTTTGGACGCAAGGGTTTGGGCAACGCTGACGGCGCCCGATCTTTGCGTCTTTGCGAAACGCGCGCGCACACACTTCATGCGACACCGACCACCACGCAGTTAACAACTGTTTTCACAAGTGTGCGTCGCAGCGCACATGTACGCCTTCTTTATTGTGCAAAAGCTGATTGACTGGGAGATACGACCCACCACATATTGTTAAATAGGTGGTGATCTTACGTCCGAGGGAGGACATTAACAATGAGTAGAAGTAACAGTTCAAGAGCAAATCCAAGATTGAGCCAAGACCCCGACGCAATGCTTCGTAAGATGCTTGCAAATGATAACGGTGTTGATGAGGTGCCTCTGGCGAAGCACAAACGCTTCGCAAAGCGACGCCTTCGCCGCAAGAAGAGCGTGGGTTACGACTGCTTCTCTGACTACCCAGATGAGGCAACTCGTTCGCACCTTCTGCCGCCCCGCGAACGCATCGAAGCGATTCCCGAAATCGACCTTGCGGCCGAGCGCGCAAGGCGAGCCTCTCAGGCTCCGCCTCCCATGCCGCCAAGCCCGCAACCGGCGCGCATCCTCAATAAGAAACGTTAGTATCGAGAACGGCAGACCCGTGGGGGAGGTCTGCCGCTCCCATGCCAGCGCCAGCTTTTGTAGCGCGCGCTGCTCTTCAACCCCGAACGTCCGCCTCGAGTATCCAAGCACCCCAATCGCTGCCACCACCGCATCGTGTTGGATTCGCGCCAGCTCAAGCGCACGCAGGTGCTTGAGAAGAAGGGACATGCAGCTTGCCAGCAAAGGTGCGGCGCCTTCCGTGCGAAAGGTGACTAGTAAACGAGTGTAGGAGCATGCTCGGCAACTGCGTTCGGTCTCGTCGCGCTCCCAACCGTCACGCCATGCGCGCTCGATGCCGGCAAGTTCGGACATCGTCGCACCCGACAAGAACCAAGCTCGCCACCATCATCCACTTCACATCTTTTAGTATCCATGGACGGCTGCGAGTTTCACCCTGTCGCTGTGTCTTGAGAGCCAGTCTGCGTAGGCTCCACATCAAAAAAAACCGCAATAATTATCTTGATGATGTAAGATTTTTACCTTCATCACCTTGCACTCTCCCACATTTGGTGAGAAAACACACTTAGCACGCAAGTGTGAACCTGGGGAGGTTTGAGATGGGAAGGAAGCAACGCAATGCGGGGGCGTGGGCCCTCGATGTGTACAATCGACAACTCAAGAGGAGCGAAGAGGAAAAGCACCGGCTGCAGCGCACGTCCGAGGGTATTCGTTCGGTCGTATCCTTTTATTCAGCACAGAATAGCGCGCTGCGAGAGCAGCTCGATGCGGTCGAAGAGGAGCTTCACCGCGTGCGCCAAAAACTTGCCGCTTACGACGAGCTCGAGGGTGATGCGGCAATCGAGCGCGCCACCGACAACGCAGCGCTCTCACCGAGCCAAAGCGGAGTGCATCGCATGTACGTGCCCGCCGAAGCGCCGACGGAGCAAAGCGCTATGGCAAGCAAAACGGTCGATGACCTCACCCTTATTCGGGGCGTCGACGAGCTGACCGAGCAGGTGCTCAACTCGCTGGGTCTCTACACATTCCGGCAGATCGTCGAGCTCGAAGCAGACGGCTGGGAACACCTCGCGATGTTTGTGCCGGCGCTAGCCCACTCGATGGAGCGGGTGCGCTGGCGCCACGACGCCGAGTCCCTTTGCCATCAGTGCGGAGCTGCCGAAAGCGACGCGGGGCAACAAGCCGGATAAGCCAAAACACCGCGGCGGCTGCGTCGCGCGCTTAAATTCGTCGAAGAGCTGGGCGTGGTTAGCCCTGGCGGCACTTGCGGCTGCGCTGCGTCGCAGGAGGTAGTCGTTAACTAACTACGACGTTTTTTTCGCCGCGCGCTCGCTTCGTCGTGGTCGAACTCGCTGCGGTTCGACTCGACCCGCACGCGGCTTCCCGTTCGGATCGCCTCTTCGACCTTGTCCGATGCGGCGTGAACCAGACGCGCCGCCATTTCATCGATGGCGTTGACGAAAGCACCCGCAGTCGCTGATTGCTTCCGCTTCGCAGCCTCGCGCTCTTCGCGTTGCCGCTCCTTGTCAAACTGCTTTCCCGCTCGCGCGCCGAGCTGCTGCCGGTCGGGAAAAAACGCCCGCTTTGCACCCAGGACAATGCCCATGCCCCAAACGAGAAGCACCCAGTGAACCCACCATCCGGGACCGCTAAACCAATCGATGAGCGCCAAACCGCTATTGACCACCGCGTACGTGAACAAGGCATTCCACCAACCGGCGCGCCGCCGCGTGATCACCTCGGCAACCGAATCTTCGATCGCCCGTTCGCGCCGCAGTGCCATCGCCGCCGGGCCGACTTCGTCCGGGTTGAGCCCCGCTTCGCTAGCGATATCCCGTAGCTCAGCCTCCGTAAAGGTGGTCAGGTCGGCGCCTGAGTCGCGAACCCGCTTGAGAATCTCAACGACCTCTTCGCTTGAATACGACCTCGCCACAAGACGAAGTTATCACGGGTTAGGCGGTGCGCGTAGGCTGGACTCAGAGGGCAACCACCCCGTGCTAGAACGTAGCTCCATCGTGCACGAAAGAGAGATGCCTTGCGTTTCGCCAAACAAACAAAGAGAAGTCCCACGTCGCGGTGCGGCGCGCGATGCGCCTGCTTTCTGCTGTTCGCCGTGCTGGCAAGTGGATGTGGAGACGCGCTGCCAACGACACCTGTCTACCTGGGTGGCGGGTCACCACTTCAAACCGAGGGCATTGCGCAGTGCACGCGCGAGCAACCCGACAGCATTCGTATCGATCCTACGCGTCCCGTCGTCGTTCTCGTCCACGGATGCTTTTCGTCCGGAAGCCGCTTCAAGAAACTCTCAGACGTCTTCACGCTCCACGACCAACAGGTGCTTTGCTTCAACTACGACGACCGGGACAGCTTACGTGCCGTGGCGCTGCGCCTACAGACGTTCCTCTACGAACTGCAAAGACGGCTAGACGACCAAACCGTGACCGTCGTTGGGCATAGCCAAGGCGGGATGATCTCTCGCATCGCCTTGTCCGATTGGGCGACGCCCCCGGCGAATGCTCGCTTTAGTCTCGTCACCGTCTCGTCACCGTTGTCAGGGATTGATGCGGCCGAGCATTGTGGTTGGACAGGACTGCATGTCGCAACCCTGGGCATCACCGTGGGCGTATGCGCGGCGATCGCCGGCTCACCTTGGACTGAAATTCACCCTGGTTCTCGCATTTGGACGGACCCTCTCCAACTCTATCCGCAGGTCAGCGAACACCTCGTGATCATCACAAACGAAAAAGGCACGTGTCGCGTACGGGCTGAGGACGGAAGCTGCCAAGAAGACGATTTTGTTTTCACGTCTTCCGAACAGCTCAACCCGAAAATCGTTGAGGACGCGCGGGTTCGGGTGGTCACCGCTCGAGCAGGCCATGCGGAGATCGTCGGCGAGTCCGACGTTGAACCGCGAAAGTTGATCGAAATTCTTCAGCGCTCCAACATCTTGAGGCCCACACCAAAAGACAAGGAAGCCGCACTGACAGCCCTGCTTCGCGGGTGGTTCTAGCGGGTCGTTGCGCTACGCTCGGGCTTATGCACCCTTGGCACGACCTCGAGACGTTTACGGACGACAAACAGCTCGACTTTCACGCGGTCATCGAGATCTCGCGCGGCTCGAAGGTTAAGTACGAACTCGACAAGCCGACGGGCCTCCTGCGCGTGGACCGCGTGCTCTATTCGTCGGTGGTCTACCCCGCCAACTATGGCTTCATTCCGCAAACCTATTGCGACGATGGCGACCCGCTCGACGTGCTGGTGCTGTGCAGCGAACCTGTACTGCCGCTTACGATCATGCGCGCAAAAGCGATCGGCGTGATGCGCATGAAGGACGAAGGCGAAGGCGACGACAAAGTGATTGCCGTGCACGTTGACGACCCGTCATTTTCTGCGTACCGGGACATCAACCAGCTTCCCACCCACGTCGGCAAAGAGATTCAGCGCTTCTTTGAAGAGTACAAGTCACTCGAAGACAAACAGGTCGAAGTAGACGAGATGCTAGGCGCCGTCGAAGCCGACCGTATCCTGCGCGCATCCGTCAAACTCTACGCCCAAAACCGCGACACGCTGCGCTAGTTCGTCGCGGCAGCGCCTGTGCTAGTGTGCGAGGATGTCAGCATCGAAGGCGAAAATCGGGGCAGCATTGGTGGCCGTCATCGTCGGCGGCGGCGGTGTCGCCCTCAAGACGATGAGTAAGGCGGCACGAAGTGTAGACAACGTCGCAGCTGGCGCCGTCAGCACGAGTCGCAACGCGGACAACTTCGCAAAGTTGGCCGGCGAAGCCAAGCTAGCCCGCGGCGTGGATGACGGAGCCGGTGCCTTGACCGCAGCCAATCGCTCCGCTGGCGATACCACGCACGCGTGGATGACAGAAGCGACATGGGGCGACGTCAAAACAAACATTGCAGAGTCGTTTGCCACAGAGGGTGCGAGTCGAGCCATCGAAGCACTTCATGAAGATGACCCAAACCTTCAACTACGAGCGTTTTCGTCGTCGAACCCGACCTTCGCATTTGTGCCCCCGTCGAACGAGACAGAGGCCCTCGATAACACGGGACGCTCCGTCCTGTTGGATCCGGACTCGCTGCAAATCTTACTCAACGCCCGCACCAACCCGCTGATGCTCGCTGCCGTTGGAGAGCGCGGTCACATCATCGCGCCCGATGGCTCGAGAGTGGAAGTCGATGGCATACATTACTTGTGCCGTCAGTCGCAGGTGACGTGTTTCGTCATCGTCGCTGACAATCAGCAGGACATGATCGAACTCGCTGAGACCTATCAGTCTGTGAGCGGCACCTTTCCAGGCGCAGAGGTCGCGTTGTGGCGACAACGCTGGGAAGAGCGACTCGAAGGCAGCAGGTTTTCGATGACCGTCACGCCCTACCCCGAATCTGAAGCGACCAACGCCCTACTCGGGTTCGGCGACAACCAGCCCGGTACGCAGGGCGAGGGCGAAACAGCCGGATCACCCGGAGACGACACGGTCGACGATGAATCGCAGCTGGCAGAAGAGTACGACCTGGCCGAAGAAGAAGAGCAGGCTCCTCGCAAGCGCCGCCGCAGACGCCGCCGGGGTCGATAGTCCACCTCAACTCACGTGTCAACGTCGACACGATCTTGTGTCAACGTCGACACGTGGAAGTGTGAGCCGCTCAAGCTAGGATGCGTCGCGAGATGACGAGACGCTGAACTTCGCTCGTCCCTTCGCCGATTTCGCAAAGCTTCGCGTCACGCAAGTGACGCTCGACCGGAAACTCACGCGTGTAGCCGTAGCCACCGTGAACCTGAAGCGCGCGGTTGCATGCTCGCGACGCGGCTTCCGATGCGTACAGTTTCCCCATCGAGGCTTCTTTCGCGTACGGCTCACCGCTATCAGCCTTGAGCGCGGCTCTCCAAAGCAGCATACGCGCCGCATCAAGTTCAGTCCGCGAGTCTGCGAGCATCCACTGAATGGCCTGGAACTTCGCGATGGGCTTGCCAAACTGCTCGCGTTCCTTGGCATAGGCAAGTGCAGCCTCAAGCGAACCTTCACCCAAACCGAGCGCCATCGCACCGATGCTGACGCGGCCGCGATCGAGGATCTTTAGTGTGTCGATAAAGCCGTGGCCCAGTTCGCCGACCACTGCATCGTCGCCGAGCTCGACATTCTCAAACGTCAGCTCGCATGTGTCACTCGAACGACAGCCAAGCTTTTCAATGTGCTTCGAGGCCGTAAAGCCCGGTGTACCCATCTCCACGGCAAACGCGGTAATGCCCTTTTGCTTGCGCTCAGGTTCGGTCAACGCCAGGACCAAACAGACGCCACCTACCGAGCCCTGGGTGATGAACATCTTGGTACCGTTGAGGACCCATTTATCACCCTGTTTCACGGCACGCGTCGCCAACCCCGCGGCATCGGAGCCCGAACCTGGTTCGGTCAGCGCCCAAGCACCGAGGATCTCGCCGGTCGCCAAGCGCGGTAGGTACTTTTTCTTTTGTGCTTCGCTTCCAAAGGTCATGATGTGCGAAGAACCGAGGCCGTTGTGCGAAGCCACCGTAAGCGCGAGCGACCCGTCCACGCGCGCAAGCTCTTCGACAATGATCGCATAAGCTAGCGTGTCGAGTCCTGAGCCTCCGTACTCTTCTGGGATGCGAATCCCTAGAAAGCCGAGTTCGCCGAGCTTGGGCACGACTTCCGAAGGGAAGCGCTCATCTTCGTCCCACTTGCGCGCGTAGGGCGCGACCTCTTTTTGGGCGAAGGTTCGCGCGGTGTCGCGAATCGCTCGATGAACGTCGCTCAGATCAAAGTTCATAGCTCACGCTCCGTAGCAGGCGTGACATTGTCTTTGACCCACTCGATGATCTGCGAAAGCGGCGTACCGGGTGTGAACAGGCCCTTCACACCCGCTTTCTGCAGGCGCTCGAAATCGTCGTCGGGAATGATTCCGCCACCGAAGAGCACAATGTCTTCGGCGCCCGCGGCTTTCATCGCGTCCATCACCGCGGGAAAGAGCGTATTGTGCGCGCCGCTCATGATCGAAAGTCCGACCGCGTCGACGTCCTCTTGCACCGCCGCGGCTGCGATCATCTCGGGCGTCTGGTGGAGCCCGGTGTAGATCACCTCGAACCCCGCGTCCCGCAAAGCCCGCGCGACGACCTTTGCGCCGCGGTCGTGACCATCAAGCCCTGGCTTGGCCACCAAGATCCTGATCTTCTTCTCGCCCATGTGCACGGACTTACTGACTTTTTGACAAAATCTCAAGCCGACTTCGCACCGCCGCCACCAATCGTCCCGCCCTCTGGAGAGTGGCAGAACGATGATTTCATTGCATAACTAGTGCGTGCGCAGCGCTCCAAAAGCATCGGCATTTCAGGTTGGGCCCATCGAGGTGTGGCCGCCGGTGGTGCTCGCGCCCATGGCGGGCGTGACAAACTATCCGTTTCGGCAGCTGTGTCGCCGCTTTGGCGCCGGGCTCTATGTCAGCGAGATGATCACCGCACGGCCGCTGGTGATGGGGATCGGCAAAACCGAGAAGCTCGCTGAGTTCGGCCCAGAAGAATCGCCTCGTTCGCTGCAGCTGTACGGCGTCGACCCCTACTACGTCGGCGAGGCCGTCAGGAAGCTTGTCGGCGAAGGCAAGGTCGACCACATCGATATGAACTTCGGTTGTCCGGTCCGCAAAGTGACGCGCAAGGGAGGTGGTGCGGCGCTGCCGTTTAAACGCAAGCTCCTGCAAGGCATCGTGCGCGCTGCCGTGCAGAGCGCCGAGGACATTCCGGTCACCATCAAGTTTCGCAAAGGCATCGATGCCGAGCACCTCACCTATCTCGATTCGGGAAAAATCGGCGAGGATGAAGGCTGCGCTGCGGTCGCGCTTCACGCTCGCACGGCCGCAGACCTCTACGACGGTCACGCCGACTGGGAATCGATTGCGAAGCTCAAAGATCACGTGACGTCGATTCCAGTGCTTGGCAACGGCGACATCTGGGAGGCCAGCGATGCGCTCGACATGATGGCGCAAACCGGTTGCGACGGTGTGGTGGTTGGGCGCGGTTGTTTGGGACGACCGTGGCTTTTCCGCGACCTCGCCGACGCATTCGAAGGACGGCCACTTCAAACCCCACCCTCCTTGGGCGAGATCGGCGCGATCATGCTCGAGCACGCGCGGCTGCTAGCCAGCTGGTTCGGCGAGGAGTCGGGCCTGCGCACCTTCCGCAAACACGCAACGTGGTACACCAAAGGTTTCCGCGGCAGTGCCAATCTGCGCGCCCGGTTCATGCAAGCCAAGTCGCTCGAATCCTTTGAAGCGCTCGTTCGCGCGTTAGATCCGCACGAGCCCTTTCCGGAGCACGCCCATCGCGTCCCGCGCGGAAAGTCGTCTGGACGACAGAAGGTCGCGCTGCCCACGGGCTACTTGCGCGACCCTGACGAGCTGCCTGCGCTTCCTGAAGAGGCGAGCGCATGGTCATCGGGTGGATGACGAGCTGGTCATCCTTTTGAGACCGATGTGGGAACAAAACGGTCGCCGCAGTATCCTACTAGGCAGTGGGTTCAAGGTACTGGCTGACTTTGGTGGTTCTACAGCTCGGATGTGGCCGCGCCGACCAGGGCCCTCCCGTGCGGGTGCACATCGTCGAGGCGGAGCGAACCGAAGCGAGACCACCGGTCGAAATGCCACCCAACTACCCAGAAGCGACACCCAATCCGACCTGGTATTACCCACATCGGCTCGGCGAAAGCTACGAACTCGATGCGATCGAACGGCTGATCGACGAGACGCAGCGCCCGTCGTGCGACGCCAGCGGACTGGTGCACTACCGCGGAACGACGATTCCCTTCGCCTCAGCCGCGCGCGTCCATCCGGCCTTCATCGAGCGCCTATCACGACTCGAAAACGTAATTGCGGAGATCGCAAGGGTTCACTTCGGGCGAGCGCCCGTGCAGCTCATGCATCACGGCGCGTACAACTGCCGGTCGGCTCGTGGCAGGAGTTACCGCTTGAGCGAACATGCGCTGGGTAACGCCATCGATTTGACCGCTCTTCGGTTTCCCAGACTCCAACGTCGAGAGGCCGACCCGCGTTATCGGGAGCTGCCTCGTCATCTGCAAAGACCGTTTATCATCGACGTCGGCAGGCATTGGAAGCCAGGTAGTCCCCGTGAGACATTGCAATCCGAGTTTCTGCACGCGCTGCTCGAACGGCTCCGGCGCGAGCCCGATATCGTACGGGGTATTCTCGGCCCCCCGCACAAACGACATCGTCAGCATGTTCACTTGGACGCCGCGCCGTGGCGTTATTGCTACTTCCACTATGGCGATACCGAGTTCGTACCGCCCCCGCCGCAAGACCCATAAAATCACACCGAACAAGCAGTGTGCCGCCGCGATTTCACCCCTTGGGCTTCTTCCGTGCGCCCTGTGCGCGCCGCGTCATGGCAGGCACGGCCTGACACGACCGCTCAGCGCGGCTCGTGGTCGCCGCGCCCCCTGGCCTGGAACTTCAGCGGTTCCCCCGGCGCCTTGGCCTGGAACTTCAGCGGTTCCTCCCCAGACACAAAAAAGCGTCGGCAACTTGTATTCATTGGAGCTTTTTGCATAGCTAACCCACGGCACAGGGCTTGCTGCTGTTGTGTACGGTGATTTGTGAGCGCAAAACGATTGCCATTGGGCCAGGACGGCTTCGGCCTAGGGTGGCAGGCAGCACCACGGCGAACACGGCACTCGTAGCAATGGTGGCGGCCGCCAGCGCAGTCGCATTCTCGGAGTTCGGAGACGCCGGGAATGCGATGATCGGTGAACCAGTCAAGGCCGAACCAGCCACGGTGTCAGCGGATGGATTCGAGTCGGAGGCAGGTCTTCCGAGTTCGACGGTCGAACTGACGAATGTTGAGGCACCGGCGAGCGCAACGGTTACGGCCGTTACTACGGCCGGTGCCGGCGACACCTGGAACGAAGACGCAGGCGGAGGGTTTGATTGGCTCGGGTTTGCGAAGACCGCATTCAAGTTCACACCGCTCGGCTGGGCGATTGATAACCCGAAGATTGCTGCAGCGATCGTACTGGGCATTGCGGCAGCAGTGGTGATTACGGTGACAGCGCCCTTCTCGGTATCGCTTATGGTTGGGATCGGAATCGCTGCGGCGTTCACAGTCGGGGCGCTGACCGCCATGGAGTATGGGGACTGCAAAGCCACTGGCCGTTGCGATAGTTGGGACGGAGTTAAAGAAGGTTGGTCAAACCTGACGTATCCGGTGCGCCACCCGAAAGAGGCGTGGGACGGACTGTACGAGACTCTGCTTGAGCCAGCGACCTCGACGATCATCAGCTGTAGTCTGATCGGTGCGTCGATAGCGGATGGGTCGTGCTCGGAGTCCGCGCGACGACTCGGTGAGAGTGTCAAGGGTGTGGCGCACGGCATGGTGGACCTTGTACTCGATGGACCACGCTGCATTGGTGGCGACGAACGGGCGTGTATTGAGTTCGGCGGCGCACTGAGCACAGCGATGTTCGGCACGGGCGCGATGAACGCTGCTAACCGGGTCGGCGGCACCGCCCTCAAAGCCGGCCGCGCGGCCATCAAGTCAAAGCGATTCGCCGAACGAACCGAGTCTTACCTCAAAGCCGGCCGCGCGGCCATCAAGAGGGGACGCGCGAGCAACAAAGGACTCATCAAAGGCGGTGTCAAGCGTCCAAGAACGGGTGCGGGCGTTGAATCGATGTTGGCGCACGCGGAGCCTTTTGGCAGTTGGCTCGAAATTCCTGGTGGCGCGACGGCTGTCCGTTACCGCGGCATGACGACCGGAAAGTTTCTGCGAACTGGCAACATCGATCCCAGTCAGCTCCCCTACGAGGCCGCCCTTCGGAGGCCGGTCCCCGTATCGCAGATCAGCCTACCTTCGACGCTTGATGAAGCGGCTGGAGCTTCCCTAAAACGCGTGCATGATGTGGTTCTGGTAAGCAATGACTTCGCGGGCAGCAAAGGCGTCGTTCGCTTGGCTGAACTGTCCGATGGCAGACCTGTGGTGATCAAGACCAACCACCTCGGTCCAACCAGGACTGCCGAGGAGTACGCGGCACACATGCTCCAAGAGGTACGCTCTGCGCAGCTGATTTCCGACCTTGGCATTGGCCCCCGGTTTCACGGTACGGCCGTCGATGCTGACGGTCACTTGGGACTGGTGATGGATGTCGTGCCGGGCGATTTCACCGGGCCAGTCGTGCGGCAGACGCTTGACGATTTTGATCAGATTGTATCTAGATTGCGGGCCGCTGACACCGGGCTACCACCGGACGACTTTCAAATGTATCGAACGCCTAGCGGCAGGCTGCAGGTGATCGACCCCAACGATCTTTCTCGTTTTGTTGGGGAGAAAATGCAACCTGGCAAGGTGGATCAGCAGCGTTTGAGCCTGCTCCGGGATGCTGACTCTGAAGTTGCCTCGCGCTATCTTGACGACCTCACCGCGCGTGATCCCGAAAGCGCCCGTTGGCTGCGAGATCACTTGTAGACCCCAAACCCAACCTGAGCTCGATGCGATCGAACAAACACTGGGAGCCTCGATCGCTCTCACGGTGTCTGCATTTGCCGGACACCATATCTACCAAGTGGCTACTTTTCTGCGTGTCAACGTGGTACACGAATTGCATCTCGACAGACCATGGAACGCCTTACAAACCTGCGCTGCAAGGACTGTTGCGACCATGGCCCACCCCATAAAACCCAATCAATTCTGGAGCCCCAAAAAAACTCCGGGTGGAAGTTGATCACTTTTGGTATCCTGGGACACTGAAATAGAGATGGCAGGCTTTCAATGGGTGATGCTTTTGGTTGTGTGCGGCGTATTTCTTGGGGGAGGCCCCCGCAGGGCAGCCGCCCACTCAGACGCGGACGATCGTATCCACCAGATCAGCCACGAAATTGAACGCAAACCGAGCGCGGAGCTTTACCTCAAACGCGCGCTGCTCTACCTCGAAGAGAGTGCTCACCAAAAAGCACGTCGTGATGTACAGCGCGCCCAACAGTACAAAAACGCGCCAACAACCAGTGTTCTTTGGATCCGTGCACGTATTGAACTGTCCGACGGCCGAGCCCGGCAATGTCTGGGCGTGCTCGATCAGCTCGCCAAAGTCAGCAAGCCACACGCTGCACACGCAACCCTAAAGGCTCGGGCCCTGATGGCGCTGGCCAAGCCAAACGAGGCCGCGACCCAACTTACACAGGCCATCAAGCTCTCGCCGCGCCCGTCCGCGAACCTGGTGCTCGAATACGCCAGCGCACTCGAAAAAGCCAACCGCCACCCCGAGGCGCTCAACGCGCTACAGGCAGGAGTGCGCGCCCAACCGCGGTCGACGGCGTTGCGCACACGCCTGATCGAGGGGCTCGCGCGAAACGCGCGCCATCGCGAAGTTGAAGGGCACATCGAGCAACTTCCAACCTCGCTACAGCAAAGCCCTAAATACCGCCTCATGCTCGCAGATGCGCTTTATGCGGGACAAAAAAAAGGCAAGGCTTGCCAGCAGTACCAAGCCGCACTGCAGGCCATTTTGGACCTTCCCGCGAAACGACAGAATGCCCCTGCCTTCGCAGAACTCAAAACCCGCGCCACCGAACGCGCACGCCTCTGTAACTCGACCCCATAGTAGCCCATGCACCACAAAGCCTTTCTTCCGCTCGTCCTAACCACCTTCGTTTCTGTCCTGTCGCTCGGTTGTGGCGACGACGCGGGGCCAGCTGAACCAAGCGATAGCTCCGTCACGCGCGACTCCACCGTCACGCGCGATGGAAGCGTCATCCCCGATGGAAGCCTCCCGCCCGATGGGAGCCGCCCCGACGCTACGGCGATGGGCTGCGGAGACACGATGTGCTCCGGCGACGAAGACTGCACCTCTTGCGCCGCCGACTGCGGCCAGTGCCCGAATATCGACACATGTGGAAATTCTGCGTGTGACCCGAATGAGCATTGCGGCACATGTGAAGAGGACTGCAATGCCTGCGCGTCGCCGGCACCGACACTCGCTCGCGTGCCTTATCTGCAAATGGTGAGCGACACCCAAATCACCATCAAGTGGCGGACCGAATCTGATACCGACTCGGTCGTTGCCTACGGTAAAGAACAGGGCAAGCTTTTCGGTCGGGTGACCGTCAACGGATCGACGCGCCGTCACGAAGTCAAGCTGACGGGACTCGACCCGAACTCGAAGTACTACTACGCCTATGGTAGCTCCGATGGCGCGCTTCACGGTGGAGACGCTGAGCACTACTTCCGGACTTCACCAACGGTGGGGACGAAGAAGACGACGCGCATTTGGATTATCGGAGATTCGGGCACTGGCAACGACGACCAGCTCGAAGTGTACAACCAGTACCGGACGCACACCGGCTCACGCGGCACCGACATCTGGCTTATGCTGGGCGACAACGCGTACGGTGACGGCACGGACTCGGAGTATCAAGACGCAGTCTTTGACGCGTACCCGGAGATGCTGCGAAACACACCACTTTTTGCCACCCTGGGTAACCACGACGATTGCCTCGACCGCACGTCGGAAGGCAACTGCACGGACCTGCCCGAGAGTCTCGACAACGTCGCGCCGTACTATGACATTTTCACACTGCCCGAGAACGGCGAATCCGGCGGTCTGAAGTCGAACACCGAGGCCTACTACTCGTTCGACTTCGGCGACGTGCACTTCGTATGTCTCAACTCGCAGACCCATGAAAACAGCACCGAGATGCAAGCTTGGCTGGAGGCCGACCTTCAGGCCAGCACCGCGTCGTGGATCATCGCGTTCTGGCACCACCCACCCTACACCAACGGCTCGCACAACTCCGACCGTGAGGGCTCGCTCGGTGACATGCGCACCAACTTCGTCGGTATTCTGGAAGACCACGGCGTCGACTTGGTCTTCACAGGACATAGCCACTCCTACGAGCGCACCGCATTGCTCAACGGCTACTACGGCGAGTCAGACACCTTTGACGCTGAAACGCATGTCGTAGCGCTCAATGGTGACGGCACTATCTCCGATGGCGACCCGAATGGGGACGGCGCCTACAGCAAGTCCGGCGCCGAAGGCGCAGTGTACTCAGTGGTTGGAAGCTCAGGAAAAACCAGCAGCTCCGACTACCCGAACGATTACTGGACGTGTAAAGACGGGTTCAAAGCCAGCTGCGACAACGGGCCCATGTTGCCCGGCATGGTCGTCTACCTTGAGCACCTGGGCTCCGCAGTCGTTGACGTTGACCCCAACGCAGGAACTGCGGACGTGATCTTCCTCGATGCCACTGACGGGAAAATCAGCGATCGCTACCGCATCGTCAAATAAGTTCATCGTATGAGCTGCTGGCTGCATGTGCGACCGCTGTCGCATGCGCTGGCGAGGCTTCACGTAGAAGCAGCGACGCCCAAGCCGACAGTGCCCATGACGCATCGCTCGAGGACAGCGCGTCGCAAGACACAAAGTTGTGCGCGAAGTCGTATCCGACCAGCTGGCCGTAGTCGCTTCATTCAGGAAACATTGATGACGGGCCGCGGACCTCAACAAAGTCTTCAACATTGCAGACCGACCGTAAGCAAGTCGGGTCGCCAGGAGCCCGCAACAGCCAATGCAGCTGCTGTGCGACCCCTTCATCGAGTTCGTGACCGATCAAGATTCCGTCTGCCGGAAGCGGCTCTGTATAAGCGATCGGTTCGATCTCGTCTCGCACGCCGCCGCGGATTTCCTCGAGGGCACGGCGAAAGTCGGTCATCGATTTTCCGTGCACGAAAATCGCCGTAATGTCGGCCTCGCGTGAGAGCACGCTCTGAATCGAGTCGGCGAATGAACTTGTAAATACTTGTTCGGCGAGAATGGCATCAACGTCAACGCCCTGCTTCGCGAGCCAGCGCTTGGCCATGAGGTAACCCGACATGCTTTGCGGGTCGACCCAGGCCGCGCGCTTACCGCGCAGCATGGTCGGAGAGAGCTGCGAATCAGCCCGCGCCACGATCGCGGAACGTTGGTTATCGCCAAAAATCCGGGAGGAACGAAGGGCGTATCGGCAGATTCCGCGATAGCGCTCAAAAATCGCGGCGGGTGCCCACACCATCGCGACAGCCCGGCGCTCCAGGGTCTCCGAAATTTCGCTGTATGAAGCCGCGACGACGACCCGTACTGGCAAACCGAGCGCACGGCGAAGCCTTGGTTCAACGACCTCGGCCCGCGCGGCCGATTTCACCCGTCCTAAGCTCGGCGGGAGCTGGACGATCAAGTCTTTGGCCGGCTCGCCTGACACCATGAAAGGATGCGCGTGACGACCTACCTTGGCAAGCCTTAGCCAATCACTTCGCTAAGATGGTGCGCCCCGTTCGAGGAGTTCCGCCACATAACCACGAAGCGCCTTGGTTAGCGCCTCGGACATATCAACGAACTGAACACCACCAATGCCAGACCCCATTTTGTCGAGGTGCCGGATCACCGCTTTGGCCTCGTATTGTCCATAGCGGTCGAGGTCGACCATGACGTCGACTTCGTCAGACACCTTGGGCGTGCCGAGCGAGTTGAGGTCGAGCGCCATGCCGCTGATGGCGACATTGATGACACCAAGATGAATCTCTTGCCCCACCAACACGGTAGAGACCTTTGCGGGAAGCTCAGCGATGGGCTTCATGCGAACGGCCTTACGACGCTCTATCTGTTCTGCGGTTGCCACTTACTCCTAGTATCGCAAAAACGACAGAATTGTCTAAATCGAGTTTCACAAATGTGCTCCCGAACCCGCAATGCTACGCAGTGTAGTCAACAACAAGACACCCTGCTCCAGGCCGGCCAACGGTGGGTCATCCGAGACAATCTCGAGAAATCCAGCGCAATGAATCAAGTAAGCTCTTTGCGCGCTCATGTTTATCCGCAAATCGCTAACGATTAGTCCACATTCGCTTTGCCACCCCCCCTACCATCAGCTAGGGAGCCGGCATGAGAATGACAATCTTTACTCTTGTGTTTGGACTCGGACTGGTCATGCTGAACGCCTGTGGCGACGATCGCGGTAGCGGCAACCCGGTCGGTGACTCGTCCATCCCTAGCGGTGATTCCGGGAAGACCCCGGGCTCCGACGCTTCGAAACCAGATGCGAGCGATTCGAATCCCGATGCCGCAGTATCGGGCGGCGTCGGCGATCGCATCTGTCCCACTTTGGCGCCGATGATCGCGAGCTGTGCCGGTCAGGCCTTTTCTGAAGCCGACTGCAAGGGGATCTACGATCAGGCCGTCACACGAGGCTGCAAGTCGAGCTATGTCGATGCTTTCGCGAGTTTCGTCACGGGTGGTGGAACCTTTCAGTGCACCGATATCGGCCTCGGCCAAGACCTCTATCCCGACAGTCAAGACGAGAATGTGATTATCGGGATGGTCTGCCCGCTCACATTGGCAGATAGCGATTGCCGGAGCATCTCATGCGAATTCGACCAAGATTGTGGACAAGACAGCTGCAACGGCGCGACCAATGCTTGTTTCTCCCAGAGTGCGTCCTGCCCATCGCTGCCCTGCGAGTTCGATCAAGACTGTCCTTCAAATCAAGCCTGTAACAACGCAATCGACGTTTGCATTTTTCTTGAGTAATCTCGTTACCAGCCTTCGTTTTCGTCGGGAATATCCCCCTCAAGCAAGGCGATATCCGCTTGATCGCGAAGCGCCTTGCTCCTCCGACGTCGTGGATCCGCTGCCGCACGTCGCTTCATGGCGATCAAGTCGTTTTTGGTGACCAAGGGGAACATTGTTGAACCAGAGGTAACGGTCTCAGCCCGTTCGATCATCGGATCGAACGCCGCATCGACCGCGAGCTGAGTCGGCTCTCCTGATCGATGCTTGAAATTGATGCTATGAGGAAAGCTCCCGGTGTGCACAAAACCGTGCTCTGTCATGGCTTTGACCAGTTCATCCAGGCTGCACTTTGAGTGAACGGCAAAATCGACGTCGAGTGTCGCGCGAGGTATGCCCGAGTGGATTCCCACGGCCAAGCCTCCGATCAAAGCGTGCGGTGCGCGAACACTATTGAGTGCCGCAACAGCATCGGTGATAGCTTGGACCTTGTCCGGAAGTTGGCTCATGGCGGAACTCGCTCGCAATGCGTGGCCGCGCTGCGAAACAAAATTGATCTGATCCACAAGGGCCATACGCCTTAGTATAGCATGCGAATGTATAAAAAAGGCCGAGGTGCGGGCACACCTCGGCCGAGAGACCATTCTCAATTAAGGGGAGTCGTGAACGCCTAATCCCGCGCCTGGCGGCGAAGGTAAGCTGGGATATCAAGAACGGCCTCGTCATGCAGCGCGCTCGGGCCGAATGCACGAGTGCGGGGTTGCTGCGCAGGGGCTACCGGTCTCTGCGCGGCGGGAGCTACTTCGCTGGGGCGGGTCACACGCTCGGGAGCGTGGGCGGTCACACCCTTGGGGGCTGCCGGGTATGCGGCGCGACGTTGGGCGGACAGTCGCGGCTGGGCACTTTGCTCGGCGCGGTCAAAACCGGTGGCGATGACAGTGACTTTGACCTCTTCCGTGACTTCAGGATCGGTCACCAAACCAAAGATAATATTGGCATCTTGGTGCGCGGCTTCGCGGATCATCGAAGCGGCCGCGTTGATTTCCTTGAGGCGAATATCCGGCCCCGCAGTGAAGTTGATCAAGATGCCGGTCGCGCCGTCGACATTGACGTCCTCGAGCAGCGGCGAGTTGATGGCCATGCTTGCCGCTTCGACCGCACGCGCCTCGCCACGACCGTAACCCGTGCCCATGAGCGCACGCCCCGTCTCGCTCATGATGGTCTTGACGTCAGCGAAGTCGACATTGATCATGCCCGCGTTGATGATGAGGTCGGAGATGCCGCGCACGGCTTGCACGAGCACATCGTCCGCGCGTTGAAAGGCCTCAAGCAAAGACAGGTCATCGTTGTCGAGGTTGAGCAGTTTCTCGTTCGGAATCGTGATGATGGTATCGACGGCCGTGATCAGGTCCTCGATGCCATGGTCCGCGTTTTTCATGCGACGCGACCCTTCAAAACCGAAGGGCTTGGTCACGACACCGACGGTCAGCGCGCCCATGTCTTTTGCAACCTGCGAGATAACCGGCGCTGCGCCCGTCCCGGTACCGCCACCCATGCCAGCCGTCACAAACACCATGTCCGCGCCCTGAAGGCACTCGCTCAAGCGCTGCATGTCCTCAAGCGCCGCCTTGCGACCCATCTCGGGTGTGCCGCCTGCGCCAAGACCACGTGTCAGCTGCGGTCCAAGCTGAATCTTGGTACCCGCAAGACTCGTCTCGAGCGCTTGCGCGTCCGTGTTGGCGGCGATGAACTCGACGCCTTCAAGGCCGCTCGCGATCATCGTGTTGAGCGCGTTGCCGCCCCCCCCGCCGACGCCGACGACTTTGATGTTGGCCTGGAGTTCAGGCGCGTCTGCAAACTCAAATGAAATGCCCATTGTTATTTTTCCTTCCCAGCGGAGTTCCTGAATCGAGGAACTCTCTCTCTTGCGTTCACGTTGTTGTCTTTGAAACTCGCCTCACACATGCCGACTCCCGGTGCGTGCGAAGCGAGGCGGACCCTGACCTCAGAAGACCTCCCGAAGCCATTGTCCAAACCGGCTGCCCATCGCGCGTTGACTTTGAGCATCCGAGAAATTTTCGTGCGGTGTGCGGCGAACCTCTCGCAGTCGCGCAGCGCCGTACTTCACCAGACCGACGCCCGTGGCGTACATGGGGCTGCGCACAACATCGAGTAGGCCGCCGATGCCCGTCGGCGCCGCGCGCCTTACCGGTAGTTCGAGCAGCTCTTCGCCGTACTCGGGCATGCCATCGAGCAGCGTCGTTCCGCCCGTGATGACCACCCCGGCGGCGAGGATGTCTGCGTACCCGGTCTCGTGAATCACGTGGCGAACAGCGGCGAAGATTTCCTCGGCGCGCGGCTCGACGATGTCGCAAAGCATGCGACGCTCGAGGGTTCGTGGTTGACGCCCACCTACCGAAGGAACATCAATCATCTCGTCGGGATCGACGAGTTTCGAAGACGCGCATCCATATTTGATCTTGATTCGCTCGGCCTCGGCCATCGGCGTTCGCAGGCCACTGGCAATGTCATTGGTGAAGTTGATGCCGCCCATCGGAATCACACTGGTATGAACGACCGCACCATCGAGGTAGAGGATCAAGTCCGTGGTTCCACCCCCGATGTCGACAAGCGCGACGCCGATCTCTTTTTCGTCTGCCGAAAGCACCGCATGTGCGCTCGCCAAAGGCTGCAGCACAACCTCGGCGACGTCGAGATTGCAACGCTCCGCACACTTGATAATGTTGTGGATACTGGGGCTCGATGCGGTCACGACGTGTGCCCGCGCTTGGAGGCGCACACCGCTCATGCCGATGGGCTCCTTGATGCCATCTTGCTCGTCGACGATAAACTCCTGAGGAAGGACGTGGATGACTTCACGGTCACCGGGAAGCGGAATCGCTTTCGCCTGCTCAAGCACGCGCTGAACATCTTCGGCTGTCACCTCCCGCGAGCTGATCGCGGCGACCCCGTCTTGGTTCATCGACTTAACGTGGCTGCCCGCAATCCCCGCAAACACCGTACCGATCTCCACGCCTGCCATGTTCTCGGCTTGCTCGATGGCACCGCGAATGGCCTGCACGGTCGATTCGATGTTGACGACGACGCCTTTTCGAAGCCCCTTCGATGGGACGGCACCAATGCCGATGACGTCGATGCCGTCCTCGGTCTGTTCAGCAACGATTGCGCAGACTTTGGTGGTGCCCAAATCCAGTCCGGCAATGATCTCGCTATCGGCCATAGATCCCGAATACAGAACTGCTCTTCCAACCAGCAAAAAAAGTGCACACTTTTGTTTGCAAGCGCGCATGTTTTCACCTCAGGTGGTTTCCAGCTTTGCACCACAACCCCTTCCGCATCCTGACGTAATAGAACTTCGAACTGAAAACAATTAGGGCTGACACGGAAGGTCAGAAACGAAGTCGGTCCGGGTCGGCCATCCCACCCGCCGAGTCGAGGTTTGATACATTGCTCGCAGACTGGGCCTTGCTCCGCGGAGGCTGACCATGACGAACGTCAACTCGGCCCCGAACTGCCGGCGTTCGTTTCTAGTTTTCGCGCCGGCGCGAATGTATTCGCTTCGCTTTTCTCGCAGGCCGCCGCAACTTCATTGTTGATGCGCCCAGAGCCTGGTCGGGCTCATGTCTCGCGAGATAGTTCTTCTGGTGGTGGAAGACCACCCACGGGCATCGGGGCCTCGTTGGGAGTCTTTCGTGGCCAGTCAAACTGCCTTGTCAGGAAAATGGAACAGCCTTTAGGAGCTTCGGAAGCCGGTCGAAAACCTGCCAGGTTAACCTCGATCATGTCCGTGGAGCGAAGAATGCAAAGCGGTTCGGGATGCCACTCGGGGACCGGCAGTATGATGGCACCATTGTCCGCTACCAGTTCCACCGCCTTTCGCACGTCTTGCGCGCTCACGGGCCGCTGGTCACCAAAATGATAAAGTTCGACAACGTCGAAGGGCCCGGCTTCAGGGAGATTACGGACCAGCCGAACATTGGTTTCCGATAGATTCGGCGGCAAGCCGTCCGCGACGTGGGTCACGATTGTGACGTGCGCACACGCTTCGACCCACCAATCTACAGGAACCGGTGTCACCAACAGCGCGCGCTTGGAGGATAGATCATATCCTTTCAGCCAGTGGATAACTGCATAGGGGTAGAATGGCATGAGTTCTCCGTCCCCGTTTCGGGGTTCGGTAACAAACGACCGCGCAAAACCAAGCCGTTCGTTTAGCACGTGTGCTGCGTAACTGGTTGCCCGCGCGACCCGCCACAGGCCCGAGTTGCAGTACTCATCATCGGACTCTACTTCGAATACGACCTGCGCTGACTGGAGGACGCACACCATCTCGGCGATCGCGGCTTCGTCAAGTTCAAATCCGTGCTCCTGGAGATACGAGGAAGCCTGGGCGCACGTTCTCGGACTTGAAAAAGCGGCGAGAAGCAATGCCTCCGCCCCCTTCAGCTCGATATCCTGTTCCCTTCCGGCCGCGATAATCGCACCCTCTATACAACGAAAGTCCACGGTGGGCGCGATCACATACCTGAGGCTCATCGCTGAAGACTACGAGGCCCATCCTAATTTGTCACGCCCGCCAACCGGCCCGCAAGAAGGCGAGCCCCGCCTCGAAAATGCCTCCGTTCGTATCGCTCAACGATACCGCACGGTGATGCGTTGGCCGCGACCCGTACGGCGCTCGGCCGCGCCGGGTTCGTGCACGAATACCTGGGCGAGGGCTTTTCGCTCCGCTTGCATGTCGTCGAGCACGCGACGCAAATCGCGCAGGCCGCCGAGCGGCAGGCCATCGCTGAGTAGAATCTCCATCGCAGGTTCGCCCACCACGAGGCGAATGCCGCCATCGGCAGCGAAATGGATTTCACCGATCGGCTCTTGTTTCCAAAGCCCCGCCGCACGGTAGGTCGAAAAGAGCAGCTCGACCTGCTGCGCAAGTTCTGCGCCGTGGTTCGGCTCCGCGCGCAGTCGCTTTTCGTCGACGCCGGTCAGCACGGTCAGGTCTGAGGGGTCTCCCAACTCGTGAACCTTAAAGGGCACCCCACGGGTCGAGAAGAGGTACGGCGCGTCCAGCAAGATCAACGCCAGCGGACTGTGTTCGCTCACCTCGATATGGAGGGCGTCGGGTAGGTCCCGCCGCACACGCGCGCTGGCAACCCAGGGGTGCTCAACGAGCCGCTCCTCGATTTGCTCGCTCGAACGGTCGAAGATGTTGCTCTTGCGATGAAGCTCGGCCCAACGAAGCAGCGTGTCTCGTTCGACCCGCGAGTTTCCGCGAAGGTCGACCTTGCGAAGCGTGAATGTCTCGGATGTGCGGGCGTGCTTATCCAGCAACTGATAGCCCCAGTAGAGCCCGGCCAGAACCCCGAGCACGAATGCCCAGCGTAGCCCGACAAAAAAAGCCCCCCGCAGGCGCCCAGCAAGGCGCCGACAACGCTCAGAAAAGACGCGAAAACGCGCGCGCAGCGGAACTTTCGTCGAGACCTCGACCGCCTCGCTTTGCGTTAGCGCTTCCTTTTTGCGCCTTCGATTGGGTCGCCTGGCGTTAGCCACCCTCACCCGCCTCCGAACGAGCCTGCAGCATCTGCAAGATACGAGGCGCAAGCGAAGTGATGCTGCCCGCGCCGAGCGTGATCACGATGTCCCCGGGCTGTGCTTCAGATTCGATGGTGCGAAGCGCACCGTCGAGGTCCGCCACGTGCGAGACCGCGCGATGTCCGTGCGCACGAATTGAAGCCACCAGCGACTCGGAGTTTGCGCCCTCGATCGGAGCCTCGCCGGCGGCATAGACGTCGGTCACCAAAACACGGTCCGCGCGGTTGAACGCACGCGTCAAGTCTTCGAAAAGGTGGTGGGTTCGCGAGTAGCGGTGCGGCTGAAACACGACGAAAAGCCGCCGACCGTACGCGCGCTGCGCTGCCTCAAGCGTCACCTTGATCTCGGCCGGGTGATGCCCGTAATCGTCCACGACCGTCACTTCGCCCGCTTCACCGAGCACCGTAAAGCGCCGCTGAACGCCCGTGAAACCGTCGAGCGCGGCGCGTACTTTGTCGAGCGGCACCTGAAGTTCATCGGCCACCGCAATCGTTGCAAGGGCATTGAGCACGTTGTGGATGCCCGGCATGCGCACCGAAAAACGACCGAGCGACTCGCCTCTTCGCACCACCTCGAACGACGCCGAGAGGCCCTCCATGCGTGGCTCGCGAGCGCGGTAGTCCGCCTGCGCACTTTGCCCGTAGGTCGCGACGCGCTTCTCGATACGTGGAAGAATGGCTTGGACGTTGGGGTGGTCCATGCACGCAACGACCAACCCGAAAAATGGAACGCGGTTGGAAAAGCGGACGAACGCGTCTTGCACGGCCGCGAGGTCCCCGTAGTAGTCGAGGTGCTCAGGGTCGATGTTGGTGATGACGGCAATCGCTGGGATCAGGTGGATAAAAGAGCCATCGGACTCGTCTGCTTCGGCCACCATCAGGTTGCCGCGCCCGAACGCACCGCCACTGCCGAGCGAGTTGAGCTTACCACCGATGACGACCGTCGGGTCCAGCCCCGAGTCACGCAAGACCGTCGCCACCAAAGACGTGGTCGTGGTCTTGCCGTGCGAACCAGCAATGGCGATGCCGTCCTTGATGCGCATCAACTCGCCCAGCATTTCCGCTCTTGGAATCACAGGGATATTAAGCTGTCGCGCGCGCACGAGTTCGACGTTGCTCGGGGGAACAGCGGACGAAAACACGACCACATCCGCTCCCTCTACGTGCGTTTCATGGTGACCCACGAAGATTTTTGCGCCTTTTTGCTCGAGGCGTTGGCAGTAGTCGTTGCTGCGCATGTCCGAACCGCGGACATCGAAACCATGGTCGATAAGAACCTCTGCGATTCCGCTCATACCAACGCCACCAATGCCGACGAAATGAATCGCCCGTATCCGTCCTCGAAACACTGTCTGCTCTTGCCTTCTAGTCGTTCGTTACGAAAGGAACGACCGGCTCGTCGGACAGGCGTTCTGCACGACGAGCAGCCGTTCCTCCGTTGGAAGGAATATACGGCCGTCGGCGTCCGAACACATTATTTTCTGCACCTCGCAGCCCCGCTGCGGAGCGACTTGGTGGCAACGACTTGAAGGCACCCCCTGAATCATCGCGCCCCGAGTTCCGTGTTCCACGGGTTCGGCGACGCGTATTGGGACCCGCACCCCAGCCCAACCATGCGCTAAGGTCATCGACGATCGTCGCCGCGGCATCGGGCTTACCAAAGCGTCGGGCACTTGCGGACATGGCGCGTCTTCGCGCATCGTCATTCCACAGCGTGCGCACCACCTGCACGGCTTCGTCGGAATGCAGCTCCGCCTCGGCCAGCTGAACGGCCGCCCCGGCGCGCGCGAGTGCGAGTGCATTTTTGCTCTGGTGATCATCGGCCGCGTGCGGAAACGGAACCAGCACCGACGGGCATCCGAGCGCGCAGAGTTCGGCTACGGTACTCGCTCCAGCGCGTGCGATCACGAGCTCGGAACGCTCGTAATATTCTGCGATATTATCAATGAATTCAACAACTTCTGACTCAATCCCACACTCGTTATAGACAGCTTTGACGCGCGCTACGTCACCGCGTCCAACCTGATGAACGACGCGCACCGGGCGGCTCTGTTGGCCGAGGGCAGCACCTAAGAGCGCCGGCAAATGTTCGTTGAGCGCGCGGGCGCCTTGCGAGCCACCGAGCACAAGTATCTGACCACGCGCTGGCCGAAGGGCTTCAGGGTCCATGTCGCGCGCGTGCGCAACATCGACGAGCGCACGTCGGATGGGGTTGCCGCTGACGACCACGTGATCGGAAGCCACCGAAAACGTTTCTTCGAAACTTGCGTAGGCGCGACCCACGTGCCGAACGAGGACACGGTTGGTCAACCCAGGAACTGCGTTCTGTTCCATGAGTGCGGTCGGAACACGCATCGTCAGCGCGGCCGCCAAGATGGGTCCCGACGCGTAGCCCCCGACGCCGAGCACCAGGTCGGGACGCAGCTCGCGCAGGAGTTGAACCGCCTCGATACCCGAGGATGGCAGACGCCCGAGGTTGCGAATCAGCTCCCACGGTCCGCGCCCTTTGAGTGGGCGAACCTCGACACAACGGAGCGTCTCTCCGAGTTTGGGCAACACGCGCGCCTCAATGCCACGTTCGGTACCTACAAAAGTGACCTCGGGTGCAAGCCCCTGGCGACGCATCTCCTCCACCACCGCAATACCCGGAAACAAATGGCCTCCGGTTCCACCACCAGCCACGACTACGCGAACCATCGGTCGCTCCTCTCCATCATGCTGCCTTCCTCAAGTTGCGCGATTTACTGCTTGAACGCTTCTTCTTCTTTTTGCGCACGGCTTTCTCTTCGCTCAGGGCCTGCTGGGGCGCGAAACGCCCTACGCTTAGGAGCAGGCCGATTGTCATCAGGTTGACCATGAGCGACGAGCCACCGTACGAAAGAAAGGGCAGCGCCAGCCCCTTGGTCGGCACCAAGCCCATGGCCACGGAGAGGTTGGTGAACCCCTGAACACAGACGAAAAGCGTGCAGCCCACGGCCAGCAAGAGCGCATAGCGGTCCGACGTGTCGAGCGCGATCCGCATGCCGCGCCACAGGATGCACAAAAAACCGGTGATCACGCATACGATACCCACGAAACCGAGCTCTTCACCGATGATCGCTGAGATGAAGTCGGTGTGTGCATCGGGCAGAAACAGAAGCTTCTGGCGGCCCGCGCCGAAGCCCGCACCCGACGTGCCACCTGCGCCGAAGGACATGATGGACTCGGAGAGCTGATACCCTTCGGCCTGCTTATGTTCGAAAGGCGCCAAAAACGCCTTGATGCGCCGCATGCGATAGTCGGACGTCGCAATCAGCGCGTACACGATGGGTAGCGCCACCATGGCCGCTCCGATCAGGTAGCCCGTCTTCGCGCCCGCCGTAAAGAGCAGGACAAAGGTCAGGGCACCCACCATGAGTGCGGAGCCGAGGTCGGGCTGTCGTTCGCACAAAATCATGATGAACGCGGCGATCAGCGCATGGGGCAAAAAGCCGATGGAAAACGAGCGCACTTTGTCTCGCTTCTTGGCCAGGGAATGGGCGAGCCAAAGAATGACAGATAGCTTCGCAAGTTCCGCGGGCTGGATGTGAATCGGCCCCAAGGCAAGCCAGCGCGACGTTCCGCGAATGCTGCCACCGAGCCCGAACAGCACGGCCAGGAGCAAGACCACCGAGACTGCGAGCGCGGGATAAGTAAGCGCGCGAAACCAGGTGTACGGCACAGAGGAAATCGCCAGCATCGCGCTGATGCCCACACCCGCAAAGATGGCCTGCCGAATGAGAAAGTGCGTGCCGTTTCCGAACTCGCGCTCGGCGAAAAAGCCGCTGGCGCTGAAGACCATGACAATGCCGAGACAGGTGAGGCCGATCACCACCGACGCCAAAACCGGGTCGATCGGACGCTCGGGCTTAATCTGCGCCGAAAAGCCGCGATAGGCGCGAAGGAGCGACAGCTGGCGAAGAGAGGCGAGTCGCCCGAGCGCGGCGCGCAACCCCACTAGGACCACCGACAGCAGCGCGCGACGTTCGGTCTCTGCGGGCGGAACCTCGACAGACGAGAGGCGTCGCTGGTTACGACCGACGGCGCGGTCCCCACGCTTGTTGCTCTCACGCTCCGGCTTTTTGTACGCGCGCAGCGTTACACGCGACGTTCGGCGCGAACGCCGCCGAAGATCGCCCTGCTCCGAGACTTTTGCCCGCTTCGCACTCATGACCTCACCTGCCCCGCGCCGCGGCTCCGCTGATAGGCGCGCACTGCGCGTTCGAAGGATTCGCCCCGCTCGATGTACGAGCGAAACATGTCGTAGCTGGAGCACGCGGGGGCGAGCAGCACCATGTCGCCCGCTTGCGCATGTCTGGCAGCCAGGTTCACCGCCTGCTCGAGACTTTGCGCGCGTTCGATCGGCACCAGGGACCCGACCGCATGCGCGATGCGCTCGGAAGCTTCTCCCACGACGACG
Source organism: uncultured Polyangiales bacterium (assembly GCA_964487255.1). Classification (GTDB taxonomy): domain Bacteria; phylum Myxococcota_A; class Polyangia; order Polyangiales; family CAZAQV01; genus CAZAQV01. The sequence goes on from CAZAQV010000020.1 coordinate 61,176, forward strand.
AGTGCACGCGCTTTGCGCTCCAGGGCTTGCACGAGAGGCTCATAACTGCCGCCCTTGTCACGTCCGCCAGCGATCAAGACTACCCGACCTTCCGGTCCGAGCTTGGCGCCCTCGAGCGCTGCGACCGCCGCGCCGACATTGGTGGCCTTCGAGTCGTTAACGAACGCTACCTCTTCGACCACCTCGACCAGCTTCATCCGGTGCGGAAGTCCCTCATACGAACGAAGCACGTCAGCAATCGCGCCAACGGAAGCACCCGCTTCGCGTGCGATCAGCGCCGCAGCGCAAGCATTGTCGATGTTGTGCGCGCCCTTGAGCCCCACCTCATCGACACGCAGAGACAGTCCGCTCTGCCCGTTTTGAATGCAACCCGCTTGCTCACGAACGATGCCATCAGGACCCGCAAAGCGAAGCAAGACGCTCTGTGCGGAAGCAACCGAAGGGGCTTCGATGATCGGCGCCGCAAGGTCCGGACGCGCGGGAATGACAAGCCGATCAGCGGAGCGTTGGTTGCGCACGAGCGCGGCTTTGGTATCCACGTAATGCACAAAGTCTTCATATCGGTCCAGGTGGTCATCGCTGACGTTGAGAATCGCGGCGATGTGTGGACGAAAAGCACCAACGTGTTCGAGCTGGAAGCTGGAAAGCTCGAGCACGACAATGCCATCCGGGCCCGCCGCATCGCTCGAGGCGGCTTCGATGAGCGGACGTCCGAGGTTCCCTCCGACGAAAAGCGGTCGCCCAAGCGAGGCGCACATCTCGCCCACGAGCGAAGTCACCGTGCTCTTGCCATTCGTTCCCGTAATGGCGATGACAAGTCCCTGGAGGTGCGGCGAAACCAGGTCGAGCTCACCCAGCACGTCAATGCCCTTGCGCGCGGCATCGTCAACCAACGGCAAATGCGGCACGCCCGGCGAGAGCACAACCCGCGTCACGCCCGCAGGCACCTCGTGTGGGTGCTCTCCAAGCAAGAGCTCGACGCCCAGCTCTTCGAGCTCGGCTGCCGAAGTAAACGACGCACGAGACTTTGCGTCGTTCCCGACCACTTGCTCGCCCTGCCCCAGCAAGAAACGACACAGCGATTGACCGACCACGCCGAGCCCTACGATGAGCGTTCGATGTTGTTCGTTGGCCGTCACCGTCACCTCAACTTCAGCTGCGCAAGCCCGATCAGCGCGAGCATGATCGAGATGATCCAGAAACGAACGATGACTTTGGGCTCGGCCCACCCCTTCTTCTCATAGTGGTGGTGGATGGGCGCCATCAGAAAGATACGCTTACCCGTCGTCTTGAACGAGAAGACTTGCAACATCACGCTCACGGCCTCAAGCACGAAGATGCCACCTACAATTACCGAAAGCACTTCGTTCTTCGTCAGCACCGCGACCGCACCGAGTCCGCCCCCGAGCGACAGCGAACCCACGTCGCCCATAAAGACCTGTGCAGGATAGGTGTTGTACCAAAGAAACCCGACGCCCGCGCCAATGACCGCGCCACAGAACACGGCCAACTCCCCCGCGCTTTGCACCGAAGGAATGTCAAGGTATCGCGCGATGTCACGACCGAAAAACGTCGTACCTGCAAGGTAGGCGAGAATCATGTAGGTGCCCGCGTTGATCATGACTGGACCGATGGCGAGACCGTCAAGGCCGTCTGTCAGGTTGACCGCGTTCGACGTACCCACAATCACCACAGCGGCGAAAACGATGTAAAGCCAGGCCGGGATTTCGAGTGGGTGCTTCTCAAACGCGACAAAGGGAAGCGACACGCGTGTGCGAATGTCGAGCCAGTCTGCAGGCAACCCATCCGTCCCCAAATACAGCCACGTGCAGATGCCGCCCGCCATCGCAAATTGCAGCAAGAGCTTGTAACGCCCCGGAAGCCCACCCGTGGTTTGGCGACGTATCTTTGCAGCGTCGTCGATATAACCGATGAGGCCGTAGAACGCCGTGATGGCGAGAACGCACCAAACCATCGGGTTCTCCGGGTCGGCCCACAGCGCGGTGGAGATACCCAGCGCAAACAGAATCAGCGACCCACCCATGGTCGGAGTGCCCGCCTTCGACAGGTGTGACTCCGGGCCGTCGTCGCGCACAACCTGTCCGATCTGACGGCTCTGCAAGCGGCGGATGAACCACGGATAGACACCGAAGGTAATCAGCATCGCGGTCATCGTGGCTGCGATGACACGAAACGGAATGTAGCGAAGGACGTTGAAAAGCCCGAGGCCTTCGTCGGAAAGCGGATAAAGGAAGTAGTAAATCATGGGGAGTTCCCTCTCGAGCTCTCCCGTTTTCGCCGCAGGACGATTGCAGTCATGGCCCTTGCTCCTCGGAATCGCTCGGCTCTTCAGCAAGTTCGGCCACGATGCGTTCCATGCGCATGCCGCGCGAACCTTTGACCAACGCGACGTCTTCACTGCCCATAAGTCCTTGTTCAATCAAGGACCGTGCCAGCTCGGCAGCCTGCTCGCTGGTTTCGAAGCGGTGGACCACGCCAGCGGCCGGCGAAGCTGAGCGATCAAGGGCGGCCCGCATCGCGCTGCCGCACACCACGAGGACATCGAACTTGGCCTGCGCGACACGCTCGATGACGAGCTGATGATGCTCGCTCTCAAGGTCACCGAGTTCGAGCATGTCACCCAAGAACAGAAACTTCTTTCCGTTGCCTTCGATCGCCGCCAGTGAATCGATGGCCCGGTCCACCGACGCTGGGCTCGCATTGTACGTGTCGTCGATGACAAGTCCGCCTGTTCGACTGCGTCGCGGTGACATTCGTCCTGACACGTGCATCACGTTGGCAAGCGCAGCAGCAACCTGCTCCAAGTCTTCACCGAGCGCAACAGCAACCGCCAACACGGCACCGACGTTGCGCACCGCCGCTTCACCGAGCAACTGTAACCGCACCTCGATCGTGCCATTCGGCGTCTGGTACGTACACGTCGTGCCACCTTCTGCGAGCATCTGCCAGGCGACGAGTCGAACGTCCGCACGCTCATGCTCTCCGTAACGCACGGCAGTTCCCACACTCACCTCGCGGGCGCGTCGCTCGAGTACCGAGACATCCGTGTTCCACACGCAATAGCCGTGCTTGGGAATCGACTCGAGCAAGGCGCACTTTTCCTTGGCCACCTCTGCCAATGTGCCGAGACCCTGCGTGTGAACGGGCGCGACCAAGGTCACCACGCCGACCTGTGCGCCCGCAATAGCGGCGAGTAGACCGATCTCGCCCGGCAAGCTCGTCCCCATCTCGATCACCGCATGCGAATGACGCGGCTCAAGTGCGAAAAGCACATGCGGTAGGCCGATTCGGTTATTGAGGTTGCCGGCTGTCTTGTGCACGACGTGTCGTTCACCCAGGGCGCTTGCCAGCATCGTTTTGGTCGTCGTCTTGCCAGCACTTCCCGTAATGCCGATCAGGTGTCCACTCCAACGCGTGCGGTGAAGATGGGCGAGTTTTCCGAGCGCGACAAGCGAGTCGCCAACTTGGATTTGTGGAAGCGCCACGTCGTTACGAACCTCTTCGACGATTGCCGCAGCAGCGCCTTTGTTCGCCACATCGCCCAAAAAGCGGTGAGCGTCCAAACGCTCGCCACGGAGCGCGACGAACAGCTCTCCGCCGCGGATGGCGCGCGAATCCGTCAGCACCCCACGCGTCTCCACATCGGTCTCAGCACCGAAGAGCTGGGCGAAGTCACGGGCCGAGAACGCGGCTTGGTTTTCAGGAAGCGGTGTACTCATGTACTCGCTCCCTTACCGCTTCGCTCCGCAACGGCTGCATGAAGCTCTTCCACGTCGCTCAGATGGACGCGCGTGGTGCCGAGAATCTGATAGTCCTCGTGACCTTTGCCGGCGACCAGAACGGTGTCACCACGCTTGGCATGCTTGACTGCATAGCGGATCGCAGCGCGACGATCGACCTCGACATGCGTGCGCTCACGTTTGTCGACGAGGCCAGCACAAACCTCATCGATGATCGCGCTCGGATCTTCGGTGCGCGGGTTGTCGCTCGTCACGATGACCTCGTCTGCGCCCTGCTCGGCCACTTGCGCCATCTTGGGTCGCTTGAGGCGGTCGCGGTCGCCTCCGCAACCAAACACGACCCAAAGCCGTCCGTCTGTGACTCCGCGTGCGGCCTCAAGAGCACGTGCGAGCGCATCGGGCGTGTGCGCGTAGTCTACGTAGAGGAGCACGTCGTCTGGGTGTTCCACACGCTGCATTCGTCCCGGCGCGCCGCGTAGTGACGACAGGAACGCAGGCTCTGTCAGCTTCTCGACCTCCAGCTCCAACGCGTACGCAATCGCTAACGCGACGAGCAGGTTCTCAAGATTGTGAAAGCCCACCAGTGGAACGTCTGCGGGCACGATGCCCCATGGCGTGTGCAGCTCCGTCACGAACCCGCCGCGGTGCATCTCGACCGTTCCTGCCGTAAATACGGCCTGCTGCGCGCCGCGCGCGCTCACGCAAATGGGGTCTGTGATACGCGAGCGCAGTTCGCGTCCGAACGCATCGTCAACATTGAGCACCGAGCGAGCCGGGGCAAGGTCGCCGAAGAGCCGCGCCTTCGCCTCCGCATAGGCCTCCATGCTCTCGTGGTAGTCGAGATGATCCTGACTGAGGTTGGTGAACGCCGCGACGTCGAACTGCACCCCATCGATGCGATGCATGTCGAGCGCATGACTGGACGCTTCCATCACGAGCGCATCCCCGCCGCGTTTTTTCACTTCGCGAGCGAAGCGCGCCACGTCATCGGCTTCTGGGGTGGTGTGCGTGGCGGCTTCTGGCGAGTCGCCGGGAAACGCGCGGAGCGTCCCAAGCACCGCCGGTTTGCCACCGAGATGTGAAAGCATCTGTTCCACAAGCCAGGCAACCGTGGTCTTACCGTTGGTTCCTGTAATACCCACCGTGCGCAAGTGTCGGGTTGGGTTGCCGTAGATTTCTTCAGCAACCGCGCCGAGCCGCTTTCGTGAATCGTCGACGTAGAGCACGGGCACAGGCGCCTCGACGCTTCGCTGCACCATGAGCGCACTCGCGCCGCGTGCACACGCCTGCTGGACAAAGTCGTGACCGTCGACGTTGGCACCAGGTAGCGCAACGAACATTTCCCCGACCTCTACAGCACGCGAGTCATGCTGAACGCCTGCTGGAATGACATTGTCGTCGCCCTCCACGCGGCCATGCGCGAGCTGCGCCAGTCGTGCGAGCGTGGGTTGCATCTTAGTGCACTCCCTCTTGCGCGGGCTGCTGATGCACGGCGGCGACTTGTGTTGGGTCGGGCTCTTCGAGCGGCTCTGCACGGGTCCACGTCCGCTCAAGGCCCAACGTGACCACCGCGCCCTCGGGAAGCACTGCACCGGGCTCAGGGACCTGCCATGCAACCGTACCCGAGCCCTTGAGTTCGACAGCGAGCCTACTCTCGACGCCCTTCGTAAACGCCGCGCGTGCATGTAGCTTACGAAAGTCCGGAACACGAACCTGTCCCGCCGCCACGGGATCGCTCGGCTCAAAGCTCGCCTCGACCGGCTCGTCATCCTTCGTCGCGCGAGAGAATGACTTTGAGCCGATGGCACGCGGGGCGACGCCGAGATAGCGAAGCGAGCGCTCTGCGATCCTGCGAAACACCGGCCCGGCCACAGTGCCACCGCTGTGCGCGATAATGGGCTCGTCGATCGCCACCGTAATCACCAAACGCGGCGACGTCGCTGGCACAAAACCCGTAAACGAAGCGACCCAACGGTCCTCTGAATAGCCTCCTCGCCTGTGGTCGGCCTTCTCTGCAGTGCCCGTCTTACCCGCAACCAGATAACCTTCGAGCGCGGCTTCCGAGCCCGTCCCTTCGTCACCGGTCACGCCGATCATCATCTCGGAGACCGTCTTGGCCACGTGACGCGGAATCGGCCTCCGGACCATCTTGGTATGGAAGGTCTGCTGCACCGTTCCGTTCGCATCGACATGACGGCGCACGATGCGTGGCTGCATCAACTTGCCACCGTTTGCCAAAGCTGCGGTTGCCACCGCCAACTGCAGGGTCGAGACACTAATGCCCTGCCCAAACGCAATGGTCGCCGCATCGAGCTCATACCAGTCGGAGTAGTGACGCAAGATACCACGCGTCTCTCCCGGGAGCTCGATGTCAAAGGTACGCCCGAAACCGAACGCGCGTAGGGTTCGAAAGAGATTCTTCTTACCGAGCTGGGCGCCGATCTTGGCCGCGCCGATGTTGCTCGACTTGGCGAGAATCTTTGCCGGCGTGAGCAGGCCGTGTTTCGACGTATCGTGGATGGTGTCGTCGCCGATATCCATGGCGCCTTCTTGGCAGTCAATACGCTCGTCGGGGCGGATCGCGCCTCGGGCAAGTGCGCCAGCTATCGTGAACTGCTTGAGCGTGGAACCGGGCTCGTAGGGATCGGTAACAGCACGATTACGACGCGATGCCACGTCGAACGCGCCCGCTTTGTTCGGATCGAAGGTCGGATAGTTGGCCATCGCCAGGATATCGCCACTGTGCGGGTCCATGACGATGACACTCGCGGCTTTGGCTTCAAAGGTGTGTGCCGCGAGGCTGAGTTCCTTCTCCGCGATATGTTGAATCATGCGGTCGATAGACAGCTCAATATCCGCACCGAGCACCGAATGCTCTTCAAAGAAGGTGTCCGCGAAGACGACACGACCTCGGCTGTCGCGAAGCGCGCGCACCGTCCGCTCAAGCCCCTTGAGCGACTCGTTCTGACTGAGCTCAAGTCCTGCAATCCCCTCTCCGTCGACGTTGACAAACCCCAACACATGCGAGGCCAGCGCTCCGTTGGGGTAGTAGCGTTTCGGTTCGCGCTGCAAACGAACGCCGGGAATCTTGAGCGCTTGTACACGGGCCGCTTGCGCTGGGGTGACGTGACGTTTGAGCCAAACGAAGAGCTTGTCTCGGCTGAGCCGGCGATAGGTGCTCGCTGGGTTCGTGCCGAGAATCTTGGCGAGCGCGGCCGCCGCGCGCTCGATGTCGACCCCCTCTTCGCGCATGCGCCTCGGGTTGGCAAACACGCTGTCGGCCTCGACGCTCACCGCGAGCACAGCACCGTTGCGGTCGCGAATGGTCCCGCGTTTGGGGGCGAGCGCAACCGTGCGGATCGACTGGTCCTCCACCATCGCACTCAAGTCCTGTGTCTGCTCGACTTGCAGTTTGTAGGCGCGGAGCACCACCAGGCTGGCGCCGAACAGCACAAGGGCCATCAGTATCGCGGCGCGGGCCCTCGTCCAACGAAGTTCATCGCGCTCAAAGCTACGCAACGAGAACTTCACAGCTACTGAACCCTCCCCGAGGCCCGAAGTTCGACCTTACGACCGACCGCCCTCATTTGCTCCTGGGTCGGAATGTCCATTTCGAGACGCGTGCGTGCCACCCGTTCGATGCGCTCCGTCGAGGACAACGTCGCAGCCTCGATCGCGAGCAAGCGACGACGCTCCTCAAGGTCACGGAGAATCTTGCGTGACTTGCCGACATCGTAGCCGAGCTCAGCGCACTCGTAGCGAACCGCAAGGTGCGAGACGAATGCAACGGTCGCGGCCAACGTGGCCACGATCCACAGCGCTAAAAAACGCGTCTCCCTTGCAACGCGCATCACGCAACCTCCTTGATCTCATGGACGCGCGCGGCGCGCAGCTTGGCGCTCCGTGCACGCGGATTGCGACTTAGCTCTTCGTCGTCCGCAACAAGGGGTTTTTTGAACAATGGCTGCCAGATGTCTGCGCCGCGAAAAGCGCGCTTGACGATACGGTCCTCCAGCGAATGAAACGACAGGATCGTGAGCACGCCCTGTTCACGCAAGACTTTCGGCGCACAAGCCAAGAGCGCACGAAGCTCGTCGAGCTCTTGATTGACGGCAATACGAATCGCTTGAAATGTGCGCGTCGCCGGATCGACCCGTCCGCGCTTCGGACCGATGGCACGCACAACTGCGCGTCTTAAGTCGGCCGTGCTTTGCAGCTGATTGTCGGCTTCGGCGCACTTGATCGAGCGGGCGATGCGACGCGAACGGCGCTCCTCTCCGTACTCGTAGATGACGTTGGCCAGCTCATCTTCGCGCAGGCTCGCGATCAGCTCACGTGCCGTCTGTCCCTGGCTTGAGTCCATGCGCATATCGAGCGGGCCATCCTGTTGAAACGAAAAGCCACGTTTCGCTTCGTCAAGCTGGGGTGAACTGACGCCCAAATCTGCAAAGACGCCATCGAAACCGTCGAAGCCGAAACGCTCTGCACTTTGCTCAAGACCCGACATCGTGCCATGGACCAGCGTGATGCGATCGCCGAATGGCGCGAGTCGAGCTTTGCAGAACGCGATTGCCGACGGGTCACGATCTAGACCGAGGACGCGACCGCCGGGACTGGTGCGTTCGAGAAGTGCTTGCGCGTGACCACCGCGGCCAAGCGTCACGTCTGCAAACACGCCACCCGGCTTCGGCTGCAAACACTGCATGCACGCTTCAAGCATGACGGGAACATGCGGCGCGTTCTGAGCTTCGTCGTCGTTGCTCATAATCCCAGCTCCGCAAGGCGTTGCGCCATTTCGCGTTTCTTCTTTTCGTCGTCCAGCACCTGATCCACAAGCGACTCAAAACGCTTCTTCGACCAAAGCTCGAGCTGCCGCCCCATCCCGGCCCAAATCACTTCACGCTTGAGGCCTGCGTGCGCGCGAAGGGGCTGCGGAACGACGACGCGGCCAACTTTGTCGACTTCGCATTCGATGGCACCCGAGACATAAATGCGACGCAACATCACAACACTCGGATCCATCTGCGGCAGCGCCGCCAGTCGCTCTTCAAAACGCGTCCACTCGGCGAGGGGATACGCAACGAGACAGGGTTCGAGGCTGGTTGTCAGAACAAAACGTCCGCCGGCCGAGTCGCACAGTGTGTCGCGAAACTTGGCCGGGAGCGAAGTGCGTCCCTTGGCATCGATGGTGTGCTCAAAGCGGCCGCGAAACATCACCGGCCCCTCCACGGCCTCGGACGAGGTGGGTCACCGAACAACCACTTGCTTGTCCGTATTGGTCCTTCCGATCCCACAACAGGAACGATTTACCACTATTTCCCACAACGATCCGAAACTACGGAATCACCCCCTTTGTGTCAAATATGTACACGCATTTTTTCGCCTCAATTCAATGGGTTAGATCCATCACCAACCACCGATCAGGCGTTCAGTAAGCCCGGCTGCAATCCCCAGTTTGCCCACAGCTTCGACAGTTCTTCGCGAAACCCTGGCAAGAAGCGATAAGGTCTCCCAACCGCCATGTCTGCGTCCGCGCCGCCAAGCAAGTCCCGGCCTTCGAGCCCAATGGCCGACCCTGTTGAGACGACTTGGGCCCACGTACTCGCCAACTGGAACGATGATGAAGCGCACAAGGCCTTCGTCGGCACGTGTCTCTCCGAAGACCGTCTTCCGGAAGCGGGCAAGCGTTACCGTCAGATCAAAGAGGAAGGCGGGGAGCGAGCGGCACGTGCCGAAGAGCAAATCGCAAAGCTTCTGACTTTAGGCATGACGCTCATGCAGCAAAACCGGACGCTACCCCCGCCCAAGAGAAACCGCGCGCTTACCTTCTTGGTCATGCTCGCGCTCGCATTGCTCGGCATCGCGATCGCGGTAGGGCTAATGGGCTCATGAGCACCGAATTCGAACGGATTGCGCGCATTCGCGCCGCGCTCGACCGCGAGGCATCCGATGTGCTCGTCGCGAACGGGGACGACGCGGCGGTCTTTGCACTCGACGGAAAAACCGTCGTCTCGGTGGACACCTGCATCGAGAACACGCATTTCCGCACAGGTTGGCTCTCGTACGCAGATCTTGGCTGGCGCTCGCAGGTTTCCGCGCTCAGCGACTTAACCGCCATGGGCGCACGCTCTCGCTTCGTCATCATCGCGCTCGCCGTGCCCAAAGACTTCAGTGACAAGGCGCTCGACGAACTGTCTTCTGGCATCGCTCAGGCGCTGGACGAAGCCGGCGCAGTACTTATCGGAGGAAACGTGAGTGCAGCCGCTGCGCTCTCGATCACGACGACGGCCATCGGCGAGCTACATACCGCGCCCGTTCTACGCTCTGGGGCGAAGCCTGGCGATGGGCTCTACGTGACCGGCTCCCTCGGGGGCAGCGGACTCGGACTGCGAGCGCTCTTGGCGGGCGAACTCGACAACGGGGCGGCAAATGCCTGGCGACGACCTCCCTTGCGCACAAGCCTGGCCCCGCGCATCGCGGCCTGTGCGAGCGCTTGTATCGACATCTCGGACGGGTTGGGCCAAGACCTCACGCACCTCGCCAGCGCGTCGAATGTCGGGTTCGAGGTCCAAGCCAGCGCCCTTCCTCTTGCCAACGGACTTGCAGAGGATGAGAAGGGCTACCTCAGCAGTTGGGTTAGCGGCGAAGAGTACGAGCTGCTATTTACCGCGTCCGAGACGCCTAACTTTGCGGCACACTGCATCGGTAGAGCTCGATCCGAGCGCGGCATACAGTTACTCGAAGCAGGGACGCCACTTGCGATCGCTGAGGTGCAGGGCTTCGACCATTTCCGATGACGAATCAGCCAATGACCGACGGATCCCCGCCCAACACACAAACGAGCCCTGGCTCGGATCTTCGTGGTCGACGCCTGAAGTTCTGGTCGGGCATCTTGATCTCTGTGATCTTCGCGTACTTCGCGTTCGCCGACGTGAGTTTCGCCAAGATCCTTGAGTCCGCAAAACAAGCAAACTGGTGGGTGTTGCTCGCCGCGATTTTCATCGTGCAGCCGATTACGTTTGTCGTTGGCGCATCGAGGTCCTGGATGATCTTGCGTGCGCAAGGAGAGCTTCCTTATCGCGAAGCGCTGCGTTCGTTTTTTGCGATGTTCAGCGCGAACAACCTACTGCCATTGCGAGTTGGCGAGTTGGTTCGCATGGAATATTTGTCCCGGGTGACGGGGCTTCCCTACAGCCGAGTGGCCGCGGGCATCGTGGCCGAGCGCGTCTTCGACCTCGCCGTCATCGCCGCCATCTTCGTGAGCGTCATCCCACTGCTCGCGGTCAAGCCCGAGGGCACTTCCTCCCTTCTTGCGGTGATCGGCATGCTTTCCATCGGGCTTCTCGGGGTGATCTCCCTGGCACTCTTACCGGATGCACACAAAGGCCTTTTGCGTTTTGCGAGCAGCAAACTACCCAAAAAAATCGGTCCCTGGATACTGGACCAGGGCATCAAGTTCGTCGATGGTCTTGCGCCACTGCGTTCTCCGGGTCGCATGTTCATGGTGCTCGCAAGCACGGCCCTGTACTGGTTGCTCTCGCTGATCGCTTTTCAGTGTTGGCTCTGGGCGTTCTCCGTCGAACTGCCTTTTTACGCTCCCGTGATCATGCTGGGCTTTATTGCGCTGGGCATGTCCGTGCCCTCATCGCCAGGCGCTGTGGGTACTTTTCACTTCGCGATGAAAGCGGCGCTCGTTTTTATGGGGTTGGGTCAGGACCTCGCTGCGGCGATCGCGCTGGTCGGTCACGCGATTGCAACCTATCCATGGACCCTGTTGCCCCTACCCTTCATCATCCCTGCAGTTTTTCGAAAACGGACGCAGGCTGCGACCGCAACCGCTTCGGAGTAACCATTGAGTGACCACGAACTCGATTTAGAGCGACGCAAACGTACCGGCTTCTCGGAGGTCGTCTTTGCCCCTGGCAAGAGCGCCGCACAACTGCGCCAGATTATCGAGGCGATGCGGGAGCTCGACGTTGTGATCGCGACGCGCGTAAGCACCGAACAAGCCGCTTCACTCGAGCCTCACTTTCCAGATGGCCGCTATGATAGCCGTGCGCGCGTATGGACACTCGGCAGCCGCACACCCAAAGTTCAGGGTCGGATCACTATCGCAACGGCCGGCACCACGGACTTGCCCACGGCTTACGAAGCCCGAGCGGTCACGACAGCGTACGGCCACGAGACGACCTTGATCGCTGACGTCGGCGTGGCCGGGATTCACCGCATTCTCGAAAAACAAAAAGCGTTGCAGTGCGCCGATGTGGTGATCGTGGTGGCAGGCATGGACGGCGCCCTGCCTTCTGTCGTGGGCGGTCTAGTTCGCGCGCCGGTCATCGCCGTCCCAACGTCCGTGGGCTACGGCGCCGCTTTCGAGGGTCTCGCCGCGCTTCTGACCATGCTCAACAGCTGCGCGCCCGGCGTCACAGTCGTCAACATCGACAACGGCTTCGGCGCTGCCTACGCTGCCTGTCAGATGATCGAAAAGCTCAAGGCACAACCATGAGTGGGCGCGTGCTCTACCTCGACGCTATCGGGGGCGCGTCCGGCGACATGATCTGCGGGGCTCTACTCGACGTCGGCGTTTCACTCGAGACGATGAAAGAAGCGCTCGCAGCACTCCGTCTTGCAGAACTCGACGTCCGGGTCGAGCGAACTGAGCGACACGCGATCAGCGCAAACCGCTTCGTTGTCGAACACCCCGAAGAGCACCACCACCGCACCTACCGCGACATTGACACCATGCTGGGCGCTCTGAGCGGCGACACCCAACGTATTGCCCGTACCGCTTTCGCCAAGTTGGCAGCAGCCGAGGCCAAAGTGCATGGCATCGCCGTCGACGACGTTCACTTTCACGAAGTGGGCGCACTCGACTCGATCGCGGATATTGTGTGCGCAGCAGCCGGGTTCGCGGCACTTGAACGGGAGCATCCGGGCTTAGAGGTCCTCGTTTCGTCACTGCCTCTTGGTCAAGGATTCGTTCGCGCCGCACACGGCGTGCTCCCCCTACCCGCACCTGCCACACTGGAATGCCTAGCCGGGTTCGATACCTACGACAGCGGGCTTCAGGCAGAATGCGTGACGCCAACGGGGGCGGCGCTGCTGGCCGCCGTTGCGCGTTCATCACATCGGCCATCGATGCGACCACTGCATGTCGGTTGGGGCGCAGGAACACGGGACAGCAAGGAGCGCCCGAACGTGCTGCGAGCCATTCTTGCGGAACACGCGCAGACGCTGGCACACGGAGCAAGCGACCTGGGTCTGCGAACTCGCGAACTTATCTTACTCGAAACCAACCTCGACGACACAAGCCCAGAAGTCGTCGCCAGCTGCGTAGACGAGCTGCTCGAAGCAGGCGCACGCGACGCCTGGCAGACCTCTATCACCATGAAGAAAGGTCGCGTGGCGGTCAAACTCTCTGCACTCGCCGACCTTGAGCTGCAAGCCTCGCTGAGCGCTCGCATCATGGCTTCAACCGGCACGCTCGGAGTGCGTGCCCTTCGGGTATCGCGAACTGAGCGAGACCGTCGCATCGAAACCGTGTCGACCCCCTACGGCCCCATCCGCGTTAAGATCGCCGATGGCGATGGCTTAGCGCCCTCCGCGAAGGCAGAATACGACGACTGCCAACGGGCTGCGCGCAAGCATCAGGTCACCCTCGAACAAGTCCGCCAAGCCGCCGAGTCCGCCATCAAGCAGTCTCATTCCTCCCCCGGCTCCCATTGAGACTCAGCCGCCACCGACTAGGGCAGCGGCGCGCATGCCGCTGGTGGGTCGGAGAGATCGACTTCGTGCATCTGCCACGGACTCATGTCGAAGTGAAAGTGGTTTGCGTGCCCGGGATAACCCGGACCGAACACGCCGCGAAAGAGTCGGCGCCGCATCACTTCGCTCGCTAGCTCGCGCAAAAAGCAGGCATGCACAGATTGCCGACCTTGCGCATTCCAATGCCGGAGCACACTGATTCGAAACCCACGCCGCAAATGTCGCGGCAACGCCCTCGCCCGCGCACCCCGAGCACGAGCGAAGCGAAAAGCCGAGATGTCGACTGCATTCGCCAAGCCATGTTCACTCAAGTAATTCGGCCAACCACGGATGCGTCGACAGTTGAACGAGCCAAGGTGCTCGATGCGTCGTGGCGCGCGACCATAGTGCTTCAGCGCGAGCTCCTCGACGAGCTGCTCAAGCGCATCGAGTCTCGGCGTGAGGTGCGGATTCACGGACAACGCACTCTGGTATCGAATCTTGTTTCCCCGATAGCGAACAACGCCCACATCCGGACATTTGACCCGTCCACGGGTAGACGTCATGCGCGAGACGTCGTCGAGCGGGTAGTCCGAAGCTCGCGCAAAAAGCGGCGACGACAGCAGAATGAACAGGCAAAACGAGCGAATAATGAGGCAGAACGGCACGGACCCTGGGTTAGACGTCTCAGCACCCGTTTCGTTGGGTCAAAAGTGCAAAACGGAGGGGCGTGGCGGCAACACGCTGCAATCTCTGTTATCTAGAGGGTGTCGTGCGCATGCCAGCAAAACTCTTTCTGATCCTTGCTGCGGTCGCCTGCGGCGGCTCGTCGAGCGCGACCGACCCGCACTCGACAGCCGACGACTCTCCGGAGGCGCGCGCCGCGCAGGCGCAGATGATCGAGTACGAGCGCCCCGAAGAAGAGCGCGACGTGTACACGACCCGAAGCGTCAACCCCACCATCGGCAGCTCCCTCGAAGTTGCGCTGCGCTCCGACTTAACGCTGATGCGACCGCTACGGCCCGATGGAAATCTCGACGCTTTCGCGCGCTGGGTGCTGCGCGAGATCGGTCGTGGTCGCGAGCCGAACGGCGGCTCCAACGCATTTGCCGCGTCGTGGCTCGGCCTGCCCGACACCAACCTCGTGCTCACGACCTTTGGCGGGGATTCGCTCGCGGCCTGTAAAAAGAGCCTGCACACACAAGCCGCGGACGTGCTGCGCGTGTCCAGAGAGTTCACCCACTACGGCATCTCCGAGGACTGCGCAGACTCCGGCTACGGTGCGCTCGTGCTCAGTGCCCGGCACGCAGAGCTCTCAGACACCGCCATCGAAACCGATGCCGCCAGTACGTCGGTGCAGATCACACTTCATCAGGGGTGGTCCGATGGCACCGTCGTTGTCACCTCGCCAACAGGCGAGACACAGAACTTACCCATCGATGGCCGACGCGCGCGTGTTCCCATTCAGCTGCCACGGCCAGGACGCTATCAAGTGGAGGTCACTGCGGTGGGCGCGCACGGCCCAGCACTACTCTACAACTTTCCCATCTTCGCATCGATCGAACGACCGGAGCGCTGGCTCGAAGCCCCGGAGGTCAACCAGGCGCCCCGCTCCGCGACCGAAGTCGAAGCGCAGCTTCACACCATGGTCAACCGCGAACGCGCACGACGCGGCCTGGGCGTACTCACGCGCGACCCGAGAATCGATGCAGTCGCCCGCGCTCACAGCCAGGAGATGGCCAAGCTCGAACGCGTGGCGCACCATTCGCCCACGACCGGTTCCCACCACGATCGGTTGACAGCCGCAGGGCTTAGCTGGCCCATCTCTGTCGAAAACCTCGCGCGCGCGCGCAACGGTTTTTCGGCGTGCCAGGGCCTGATGGACTCACCGGCCCACCGTGCGGGGCTCCTCGATCCGAACGTCACCCATGTCGGTGTCGGTGGAGTCATGGACCGAAGCAACGAGACGGTATTTTTGACGTGGGTCGCTGTGGGTGAGCCCAATGTCGAAATCGAAGATCTCGTCGACAACGCCAACGAGCACGTTCGGCAGACGACCGGCGCGTCACGAAAGCCGTTTTTGGATCGCCTCGCACAGGCTTTCATCGAACGCTACGTCAAGTCAGATCAGCCGATGGAAGTGGTCTGGAAGGCGACTCCGCGTAACGAGAACGAGATTGCGAAGCGCTATCAAGCGCTGCACCCGCATCTGTTCATGAAGAACACCAACGCCATGGAGGTCGACGACTTCGCCGGCGTCGAAAAAGGGCAAGACTACGGAATGGCGGCGGCCGTTTCATCACGCCCGGACGACCCCAAGGGCTCGATTCGGCTGATCGTGGTGTTCGGACAGCCCCGCTAAGCTATGCGCACGCCAGGGCAATCCGTCTCACAAGAGGCCACCGATCTCACCCGACTCGCTGTGCCGCTCGCCCTGGGGCACTTGGGCACGCACCTGATGGGGGTCGTCGACACGGCGGTCATCGGTCGCTTTAGTGAAACGGCGCTCGCCGCGGTAGGCCTCGGCAACTCTATCTACTTTGCGATAGGTGTGCTTGGGATGGGCGTTCTGTTGGGCCTCGACCCAATCATTTCACAGGCCGTCGGAGCAAGCGAAGACGCCGAAGCGCACACCACCTTCTGGCAGGGGCTTTGGCTGGCTCTGATCCTCTCCCTTCCAATTATCCTACTCATCGAGGGGTCGACTTGGTTGCTCCATTTGACACCGATTGAAGAAGACGTTGTTCGACTGGCCACGGAGTACATCGATGCAAGGATTCTCAGCGTCGTTCCGTTCTTTGTGTTCCTCGGCGCTCGCTCATTTCTGCAGTCCTACGACGTCACCCGCCCGTTCGTCATCGCTGTAGTCCTTGCAAACATCATCAATCTCCCGCTCAACATCGTCTTGGTATTCGGCGATGTCGTCCTGATAGAGCTGGGCCTCGAAGCGATGGGGATCCCAGCATTTGGCGTTCGAGGCGCCGGGTGGGCTACGTTCTTTGCCGCTACTGTCCAGATGGCTGTGATGGGTTCGTCGGCATTCCGATTTCGCTCACCATCTTTGCAGAAGTGGCGTTTTTCTCGATCACCGGCGTTATGGCGGCTTGGCTCGGTTCGCGCTCTCTCGCTGCACACAACGTCGCGCTGACCCTCGCGGGAACCACTTTTCAGGTCGCGTTGGCGCTGGGAACAGCCGCTTCCGTACGCGTCGGCCAAGCCATCGGCGCGCGCAATACGCCCAAAGCACGGCTGGCCGGGATGATCGCGCTATCGATAGGCACCGTTTGGATGTCACTCGGCGCAATCGTTTTCCTTTGCTTTCCGAAGGAACTCGCCGCGTTGATGACCAATGAAGTCGGTGTACTTGAGGCCGCCAGCCCGCTCATCATGACCGCAGCAGCCTTCCAGCTTGTTGACGGAGCGCAAGCGGTGATGAACGGCGCATTGCGAGGCGCTGGCGACACACGTTTTGCGTTTTTGGCCAATGCAGCTGGGCACTACTTGCTCGGACTCCCCTTCGCGGTCATCGCCGCTTTTGTACTCGAGTGGGGCGCGAGCGGCCTGTGGTGGGGCCTGTGCGCGGGCCTCGCCGCGGTCAGTGTCATCCTCATGGGTCGTTTCTGGATCATCTCTTCTCGCCCGATCGCGCGCATCTGACGCTCTCGTTCTCTATTTAATGAAAGTGCAGAAGCATGTTGTGCGCGACATGACCGAAGATGAGCGGCCACAGGTTACCGATGCGTGCGTAGCCGAGAGCGAACAGCGCACCGACGATGAACGTCGCAAAAACTTTGACGGGCCCTCCGTCGTAGTGGGGAACAGCAAAAGCTACAGCGCTAAGTAAAATAATGCTACGGGTGCGCCACCCGCGCTGCCGCAAACGCCCCACCAAGTAGCCGCGATAAAACACCTCCTCTGCCAACGCCGAGAGCGGCACGAAGAGCCAAACCTGAAAGCCTTTCTCCCAGACCGTGCGCGCAGGCCAGTCGTTCGAGTCCATGGCCCACTTCGCAAAGTCGGTGAAGCGGTCGGCAAACTCGAAACTTAGTCCCATCACCGCCGCCATGACTGCCCAGGCGGGCAGCGAAAAGAACAGCTGCATCAAGCTTGGCTTCCGAAAACCTAACCCGTGCGGCCCTAACCCTGCGCGCTGTGCGAAGGCGAACAAGATCAGTAGATCTGCAACCATCGTGAACACCGAGTTGAGCTCTTGCGCCCAGAAGTTGGGCGAAATGGACTGCTCGCCCCAAATGAGTTCGTTAAACCCCCCGTTGAAGGGAAGGATCGACCAGACCACCAGCAGCGCCACCAGCTCCAACGCAAACCCATCGCGGGCGGAGGGCGCGTCATCATGCATCGTAGAGCAGCCACCCCTTTCGCTGCTCGACAAACTCCGTGCCGCCGCGGCGCTCGGCCTCGAGCACATCCGCAAGCTCCCCCCCCCCTTCGAGACACTTTCGGTACTCCGGACCGCCGGTCAGCAAGTCGATCGCGGGTCGATCTGACACGAACTCGTAGGGCTCTGTGCGCCATGCAAAGCCTGTGTGCGCCGCGTGCTTAAACACAGCGGCAAGCAAACGAAGATAGGCCTCGTACGGGGAAAAGCGCTGCCGGTCGATCACGTGGGGCTGCACACCGACGCAAACTTGCTTTCCCCACTTATGAAACGTCGGCTCAAAGTGCACTGGGCGCAGAATTGCACCCTCGATTTGCACATTGTCGAACATCCGGGCTTCGAGGAAGGGCGCCCCCCAAAGTTCAAAAGGACGCGTCGTACCACGTCCTTCGGACAGGTTGGTGGCCTCGATGAGGCAGCCGCCAGGGTACACGACGGCAGTCTCCACCGTCGGCATATTGGGTGAAGGCATGACCCAGGGAAGCCGCGTATCTTCCCAGTACATCCCCCGCTGCCAGCCACGCAGCGGCACCACTTCCAAGGCGGAGCGGTCGAGGCCCTCCAGCGCCACAACCATGCTCAAGATCTCGCAAAGCGTCATGCCGTGCCGAACGGCCACGGGATAGTGACCCACGAAGGAGCGATATCCTTGGCGCTGAGGGGCTCCCTCGACGCGATCGCCCCCGAGCGGATTGGGCCGGTCCAGTGCGATCACCGGCACACCTACACGCGCGCACGACTTGAGCATGATGGCAGCCGTCCACACGTAGGTGTAGTAACGCGCGCCCACGTCTTGCAGGTCGATCACGACGGCGTCGAGGTCTCTGATCCAGGCCTCTTGCGGGGCGAGGTCCTCTTCTCGCTCCCCGTAAAGCGAATAGGTCGGAAGCCGATTGGCAGCCTCCCCCGAAACGCCGATCATATCCTGTGCGGTGGCGAAAAAGCCGTGCTCCGGCCCGAACAGCTTCACCACGTTGGCGCCGCAGCCCGAAACGATTTCGACGGCGTGTCTTAGCTTCGCGTCCACACTTGCCGCATGCGCCAACACACCTACGCGCTTGCCCGTGAGGCGCTTTACCCATTGCGATTCGCGAGCCGCCAATCGATCAAGTCCCGTCTCGACCACGTTCGTCCTCGCTTTCTAGGCTTCCGAACCGAGCATATACAGGCACGCCATGCGCACCGCGACACCCGCCTCCACCTGGTCGAGCACTTTGCTACGCGGTCCGTCAGCAATATCGGGGTCGATTTCAACCCCGCGGTTCATGGGGCCCGGGTGCATCACGATCGCATCGTTTTTCGCATAGCGAATCGACTCGCTCGTGATGCCGTAGAAACGATTGTATTCGCGCAAGCTCGGTATGCGCGCGCCCTCGATACGTTCGCGTTGGATGCGAAGCGCCATCACCACGTCTGCGCCCTCGAGCCCAGAGCGCAACGAAGTGTGAGCCTCCGCGCCCCAGACCTCGGGATGGATGGGGAGCAATGACTTTGGCGCCACAAATCTCACCGTCGCGCCCAGCGTGCGGAGCAGCCAAGCGTTCGACTTCGCCACACGCGAATGCGCGATGTCCCCGCAAATGGCAACGACCAACCCTTCGATCGTGCCCTTCTCTCGCAGCATCGTGAAGGCATCGAGCAACGCTTGTGTCGGGTGTTCGTGAATGCCGTCACCCGCGTTAAGGATCGAAGCTTTCATATGTTGGGCGACAAAATGTGGCGCACCCGAGTGTTGATGACGCACCACCACCATATCGGGGTGCATGGCCTGAATGGTCGTGATCGTGTCGTAAAGGGACTCGCCTTTGCTGACCGATGAGGTGGCAACGCTCAGGTTCACGATGTCTGCACTCAAGCGCTTGGCGGCCAACTCAAACGAGGTGCGTGTGCGCGTCGATGGCTCGTAAAATAGGTTTACGAGCGTTTTGCCACGCAAGGTGGGGACCTTGCGGACCGGACGCCGCGAAACCTCAAAGAAGGCCTCTGCTGTGCTCAGGATGTATTCGGCTACCCCGCGCGACATGTCCTCGACACCCAACAAGTGCTTCTGTCGCGGCGCAGGTAGCACACTATGCTGCACGGCTTCGCTCATCGGGACTCCTTCGACACGATCGTAAGACCGTCCTGCGTCTCAAGGACCTTGAGGCGCGCGCTGCGCGAGACCTCCGCACTGGTTGCACAGAAGTCTGGTGCAATCGGCAACTCGCGCCCACCACGGTCGACGAGTACGGCAAGCCAGATGCGCCGGGGACGGCCAAAGTCTTGCAAGCACTCGATCGCCGCGCGAATCGTGCGCCCGGTCTGTAGCACATCGTCGACGATGATGACGTCACGCCCTTCGACGTCGAAATCGATACGTGAAGGGCCAATCTTCGGATCGGGAAGCGCCGTGGCAGCGTCGTCCCGGTAGAGGGCGATATCGACCTCTCCGACGTCGCGGACACCCAGCGCACTCCGCAAATGCTCAACGATGGGAAGCCCTCCGCGACGAATCGCGACCAGCGCGCATTGGGAGCCAAGCCGCTCGTCGATCTGCTTGCGTAGCGTGCTCAGCAGCTCTGCCGTCTGAGCCTCGTTCCACAAAACTTCACCCGAAGCGCCGGAGCTCATGCCCGGCACCATAACCCACGCCTACCACGCGGTAAACGCTGGGCAATCAACCGATCGGCAATGCTGATCAGATCTTCGAGCCGAGCCGTATCCCCTCGAGAGGCATGACGCGTGGACACGCGTAGCCAATCGTCGTGTCCTCACAAAACGCGCAAAACAGGCCTGTTCTCTTTCCCTTTGCCAGCCCTCTGGAGCAATCGCTTGTGCTGCGCACTTGCCAAAAGGCCTGCAACTATGGGATCAAACAGGGCGCCAAAGCTCGAGGGGGCACTATGAACATGAAACAATATCTATTCCTATCACTGCTTATCGCTGGCACGCTCTTCGCGTGTGACACCAATCCGGAGTACAAGATTGGCAGCCCGGCCGAATCGGAAGCCGCAACAAGCGAAGCCAGCAAGGGCGTCGCAGAGGGCAAGGCCAAAGAGCTCAGCGCAGAGGAGGCTGCTGAGATAGAAGCAGAAGCAGAGCGCGTTCGCATCCGCGCCGAAGGTGGCGATGCGGGCTTCGGGCCAGATGGTCCGGTGCTGTCCGGCGGTTCATGCAGCTTGGCTGCGACTCCCCCAACCTCTGCCTATGCGATGATGTTGGTGCTGGGGCTCGCGCTGGCACGCAGAACAAAGACTACGTAGGGCCGACGGTTGAGAGCGGGCTCTTGGGCGCGTGCGGCATCTTTTCGCCCGCCTTGAGCCGCTCTTGCATCTCGTATTTTGAGGGGCAGCGCGGGACGACGTGCACCGCGTGAAAGGTGCCCCGCGGGTCAATCTTACCCTGCACCGTCACAGAGATCCCCTGCCCGTCTCGAAAGGTGTCCGGCACGACACATTGGGGAAACTGAACCGGCATTTCCTTGCCGTTCTTCTCCAATACAAAACGCCACTCACACGGCTTGCGGCGAAAGGTAATCGAACCCTCGCGCAACTCGCCTTCGACGCGTAACTCGCGATCTTTGAACGAAGTCGGGTCATCCACCACCTGATCGACGAGTTTGGAGTACGCGACGTCGTTGTCGTCCATGGTGAGCATGAGCGTGGCCACCAGCGCGCCGGTCACGCCAAGAACCCCTGCAGCCAAGGCCCAACCAGGAACGCCCCTGCTTTCCTCGTCTTCAGCAGCTAGGACGGGCGAACCTTCCAGTTTGTTGGATTCTGTCATGTCGGCTTAAAATATGAGGCCGCCAGCTCGGATTTCCAAGCCAGCGGCTTCAAAAGCAAGGTTAAGGCCTTATTTGAAGGCGAGAATCAGAGCGATGACGAGCGCGTAAATTACGAGCGACTCGATCAGCGCCAAGCCAAGAATCATCGGCGTCTGGATCTTACCAGCCGCGTTGGGGTTACGAGCGATGCCTTCGAGAGCGGCAGCCGCTGCGCGACCCTGTCCGAGCGCGCCACCAAAGGCAGCGATGCCAAGTCCGAGACCCGCTGCGAGATACGCGGCCATACGGACGCCGTCACCGACAGCGGCGCCTTCCTGCGCGAACGCGGTGGAAGCGACAACAAGCGGGGTCAAAAAGGATACGAATCGAAGCATGGTCTTTTTCATGAGTGGTCTCCTACTCGGGCGCGCCGAGCCTAATGGATTGCAAAGGTTGATCAAGTCTTTTCTTTATAAAAAGGCCTCGCGAGAAGGCCGCGTTTAGTGGTGGGAATGATCCTCGACTGCACCCGCGATGTAGATCGCGGAGAGCAGACAAAACACGAGCGCCTGCACTGCAACGACAATGCAGCCAAGCAGATAGATGGGAAGAGCGACAAAGGTGACCAAAACGCCACCTGCAGAAATCAACAGGCCTAAAATCATCGTGACGACGAGGTGGTCGCCGAACATATTCGCAGCCAGGCGAACGGCCAGTGAAAGTGGACGCACCAAATGCGAGATGATCTCGATCGGAAAGAGGAGAACATTGAGCAGTGCAAAAGGCCAGGTCTTGGGAGAAAGCAGTTGGGCGCGCAACTCCGGCGGGCCGAACAGGTGCAGAATGTGCTCGGCGCCATTGACCTGCACTCCATAAATGTGGGTGACGATGAAGATCACGCCGCCAAGCGCGAGCGTCGTGCGGAAGTTATCGGTTGGCGGTGCCAGTCCCGGAATCAAACCCATCGAGTTGGAGATGAGGATAAAGAAGGCGCAAGTGCCGATGAGGGGGAGAAATTTTTTCGCGTGCTTGCGGCCCATCATGTCAGCGAGCATGTCGTAGGTCGCTTGAATCAGAATCTCGAAGAAGCTGTAAACCGAGAACTTCCCTTCCGGAACGATCGACTTCTCCGGGTTTCGCAGCTTCGCCCCCACCATCAGCGCCAGAACGATGATGAGTAAGGAGATGATGAACGAACTGACGACGTGCGTGATCCCAACGTGATGGCCGAGCACGGTGTGACCGCCAGCCGCTTCCTCCAAGTCGTGGCCGAACGGAAGCATTGCGGCAATGGAATCAAAGATGGTTGGGTGATGTTCCACAGTCTGTCTCTCCTATGGGGCTGGTTTGTCTTCGAATCAACCCAGTCCTTTGGCACGAGAGGTCGGAAATATCCATCCCAGACCAATCGTGAACAGCGCGCCTAGTAGCAGAGCGCCCCAGCCCATGGCAAACCCAATCGGACTCAGGCCGAGAAGCTGGAAGGCCAAGAAGCATACGAGCGCCAGCAAGCCAAGTTTGAAAACAAAAGCGAAAAGCAGCTTGCCGGCGCCGGGTCCGACCTCTTCTCCGTCACGAATACCGCCGATAAAACGCTCTCCAGCGCGTCGCGTCACCCACCAATGGCCGAATGCCACGACCGCACCAAGCCCCACAGCGACCGAAAATTGCACACCGGCTACCGCCCAGCCGACCAAAACGAGACCGATCCCAGAAAGCAGGATCGAGCCGGTCGCTAGGTCGAGCAACGTCGCGCTATTTGTTTTCTGGCCAGGAGTCTCGCTCATCATCTTTTTCCTCGTCTTGTTCGTAGGGGAAACTCTGGGCGTCGGGATCTTGCTCGTCCATCAGCTTCTGCATGCGCTTCATTTCCATCCAGAACATTTTGGCGCCCGCAGCGAGCCCAAAAGCGAAACCCAGCCACATCAGCCAACTCGTTCCAAACTTCGAATCCGCCCAACGTCCGGCAAAGATTCCGATGGCGATGGCGAGCCCAAACTGAAGACCTACGATGCCAACGCTCGTAAATGTTTGACGTGCGCTGCTTTTTTCGTCATCCGACATCGAACTGCTGCTCCCCACGCGGTCCCGGTGCTAGCACGACTCGGCCCAATGTCACCACGCCGGCCTGTCGTCAAGTTCAGGCGGCAGAAAAAGCTTTTTTTGCCGCATCAAGGGTGTGATCGATGGCTTGCTCATCGTGCGCCAGGCTCAAAAACCCGGCCTCAAACTGCGAAGGGGGCCAGTGTATACCTTCTGCAAGCATCGCCGCGTGCCAGCGTCCAAACGCATCGCGGTCGGTCTTTTCTGCACCATCCCAGTCCTGCACGGGGGCGGTGGTAAAGAAAGGGGTGATCATGGACCCTTGCCGCTGGACCACCACCGACTTGCCCGCCTCGATCGCAACGTCCACAAACCCCTGCTCCAAGGTCCGCCCTTTGGCTTCAAGGGTCTCGTAGACGCCGGGACGGCGCAGTTTGCGCAAGGTCGCCAGGCCAGCTGCGACAGCGAGTGGGTTTCCGCTGAGCGTACCGGCCTGATAGACTGGTCCGCTGGGCGCAACCCGCTCCATCACATCCCGTCGGCCGCCATAGACACCGGCTGGCAAACCACCGCCGACGATCTTGCCGAGACACGTCAGGTCGGGCTCGACACCGAAGTGCGCTTGGGCGCCCCCGAGCGCCACGCGAAAACCGGTCATCACCTCGTCGAAGATCAGGAGCGCGTCGTTCTGTTCGGTAAGCGAGCGTAGCGCTTGGAGGAACCCCGGCACCGGTGGAACGCAACCCATGTTGCCGGCAACCGGCTCGACGAGCACCGCGGCGATCTTGTCAGGATACTCAGCAAAGAGTTTCTCGACAGAGTCCGCATCGTTATAACGCGCGAGGAGCGTCGTTCCCGCAATCGCTGCGGGGACACCGGCGCTGTCGGGCGAACCGAGCGTCGCTGCGCCGCTACCGGCCTTGACCAGCAAATAATCGGCCCCCCCGTGGTAGTTGCCTTCAAACTTGACGATCAAGTCTCGCTCGGTGAAACCACGGGCCGCACGGACGGCCCCCATCACCGCTTCGGTACCACTCGAGACCATGCGAGACATGGGCATGGACGGTACGAGCTCCGCGATCAGCTCGGCCATCTCGATTTCCTGCTCAGTCGGGGCACCGAAACTCGCGCCACGCGTTGCCGCATCCTGCACCGCCGCAATCACGTCGGGGTCTGCGTGTCCGAGAATCATTGGCCCCCACGAGCTGACGTAATCGATGTACTCGCGCCCATCAGCGCCCGTCAGTCTGCAGCCCTGGGCCGACTTAATAAAAACCGGTGAGCCCCCCACCGATTTGAAAGCCCGAACCGGCGAGTTTACCCCACCGGGAATTACTTTCGATGCACGCTCAAGAAGCCTCGCGGAAATCTCGTCTGCCATGCGGGCACGGTAACACAACAAAAAAAAGTGAGGGCCCCCTTGAAGGAGGCCCTCGGTGGATCGAAGTTGAGGAGACGATCCACGCACAGTTCGCGTCAACGCAATAGCCGCGAACCGTGACACTCAATCAGCGCACATCGATGGCATAGTCCTTCGAGCCACTGCCCGCGCTCGTGTTGTAAGTCACGTTCGCGTTGTACAACCCGGGTAACAGGTCCACGCCCATCGGAGTCGGAAGCGATCGATTACGAGCGCACACGTAGGTGTTTTCGAACGCCCCAAAGGTATTCCCATAAACCAGCGAGACACGCCCTTGAACCTCTTCTTCTACGGGACCATTCGGTGTTGAAACCGTCACCTTCACGTTGTTGATGGTCGCGCGTCGAACCCGAATGAACTCTGATTTTCCAGGCTCGATTTCGACTGGCTCGAAAGGAACGCCGTTGGTTCCGTACCCGTATTGGACGCGCACGTCACCCGGATATTGCGGAAAGTAGAAAACCGGATCGGCAATTCTTCCCGAGGGAGTCGTCCCGAAGGAAATCGGCTTTTGCCACTGTAGACGATTGTTGAGAACCTTCACCAACGAAAGGCTTCCGCCGCGACGACTGTCCGCACAGTCATTGGGCGTTGCTGCAACAATCGGATCCGCCGACGGGTAGAGGAATGCACGATAGTCCGTCTCAGGCAGAAAGCTGTCGTGCTGGGTTTGCCCCGAAGACACGCTCTTGCTTAGCGCGGCAATATCTGGAACAGAGTATTCGATCGTGTAGTCACCTGAAAAGACAGGTTGGTAGCGGTTGTTCCAGGAAAGTCGTCGGCTTCGCTGGAATGTCAATCGTCCCTCGCACCCTGCACCACTGCAGCGCTGGCTGGCGATGAACTCGTCAAGTGCGGTCCCCACGTTGACATCCATCACATCGACCTCGGCGATCCAAACCAGGCTGGCGCGGACTGTCGTGGCATCGCCCGCACGCACGTTCACACCACAGCGGTATGAGTAGCCGCTCGCGCCCTGCGGCCGAATGCCAACGCAGTAAGTCCCGGGAACCGCCGTAAGACTCCAACTCTTTTCGCCTACGACACTTGCTGCAATGTTGGCCGTGCTGGTGTGGTCTTCGTTGAACAGCGCAACGCTTCCGAGTTCGCTGACCTCTGTCCAAGAAAACCCGTTTGGGGCATCGGGGACGGTAATGTTGATCGTGCCGAGCCCACCATCGCCTGTCGGGTCGATCACAACACCGCCATCCGCATTCACCCAACCGCGCAGATGCGCTTCACGCAGGAGTTGACCGAATGCGACGGGCCCAACCCAGGGCACTGCATCGAGAGCCTCGAGAGTCGAGACCTTCACGTCATCCGTGTTGCCGATCACGCCGTCCGCGCCCGCTCGAACTGCGATGATGCCCTCGGCCGCCCGCCGGTCGATGAGCCGGTCGAGCTCTCGCTGGCTCAGTTCGTTCGTAACGCGCAGGACACCGAGCGCTTCCGCGGAGCCCTCTGCAACCCCCCACGCGTCGGCAGCGCCGTTGGCGAAGAAGCTGTCGAACTCACCGTCCGCTTCGCCGCTCGCCGCGGTTTCGGCCGCGCACGAGGCCAAGGTCAGCGCCAAAAGGCCAAGTAGGCCCCACCCCAAGTTCCACACCAACACTCTCATGACGCCCGCCTTTCTTTGGTTTTCGCCCATTTACTGAGGACTTGTGTTAATCGCTGCGATCCGTCACCAAAACTTGGTTCAAACAACCAAGCCTCAGACCTTTGCTGGGCGCTCGATAAACCCGTCCACCACACGTCGCTCGACGCTTCATCCATTTGTTCACTCCAATGTACGCATTCGGCTCCAACACCGAAGACGAGCGTGATCTAGCAGCTCTTCTTCGCCGTGCAAGGAACGGACATCTGTTTGCTGTCCGATTTAACCGAAACTGCTAATCGTTGGGTGAGACGAGCGATTCGCGCACCCACGCGCGACTGACACGGAAATGCTCGCTGAGTCTCGCCGGTTCGATTTCGCTACTGCGCAGGGCTCGGGCAAGCCATGTTGCGTCGATCCAAGTTTGATCCGCAAGCACACCCTCATCTTTACGAACAGGTCCGAAGAAGCGCTCGGTACGAATACGTCGCGTTGGATCGGCATGCATGTCGGGATCGGCTTCATGCGCAAGAATCTGCTCGGACCAGAAGTTGCGAAGCTGGCGGGGCTCAAGCGAATCGTCGAAGACCATCCAGGACGCGAAGTCGACCAGACGTCTCTGCGTGATGTCGGCTTGGACGTTCAGCTTCGCCAGATTTGCCTCCCGGAGCACCTCCGAACCGCGGTGTGCGCCCGTTGTCGAAACGCCATAACGACGCAACGTTCGCTCGACAGCAAGCGCATGCTCATCGTCAACAAGATGCGCCGATTTCGAAGCATACACACTAGGAAATCGCGCATGCGCTTGACGCAACATGGCCCCAGCGCGGCCTTCTCCACCAAGTCGCTCCGCGTCAAAACCCCAGTCGATCAAAGCATAAGGTCGAACGACCGAGTAAGGCGATTGCGCGTCCTCGAGAGTGAGCGAAACCATGTCCATGAACTGCCACTCTCGAATGAGCTCATCGAGCCGCACGAGCCCGTCCGAATGACCACCCGGCTTAGGCTCCAACGCGCCGAAGCCTTTTCCTTCCAGGAGTCCACCCTCAACTTCGAATACCAGGCCCCGGCCATAGTACGGAGGACGCAACGCTTCTCGGGTTTGACCCGTCGTTACGATCGGTGCGTTGACAACTGCCTGCTCGGCTTGAGGTGTGGAGATATAGCCACTCTGCTCGAGCAGCCACGCGTCAATTTGCTCGTCCGTCAGTTTACGAAGGTGTTCAAAGTCCGCGCGAAGCAGTGCGTAATCTGCATGGACGATGCGCGCACCTGCGACGCGTTGGACCGGCTCGGTCGAGGCATCAAGCACGCTCGCGCGGCGCAAGGGATAGGCCAACGTATCCGCTTGGTGGGTCGCTCCGTACAGGACCTTGCGGGCTGTCCCAAGCAGGAACGAGACAGCCTCATGCCGGGAAGCGAGCTGAGGAAGCGATCGTCCATAGTGCGCGACGCGTCCCTCGGTGCCGGCCGTGATGGCATTTTCGAAGCCGCCGCCAAGCGTCAGTAGCGACAGCGCAAGACCAAGGCTGATGACCAAAGTCATCGCGTGCTCCAGCGAACCTCGGTTGCCTTTCCGCATGCGCGAAACAAGAAGCAGGAATCGTGCCTGGCTCATACTCGCGCCGCAGCGCGACCGCTCGCTCTAAGTGGAAGGAATTGCGGCGATCGCGTGCCAACAGCTGCACTTCAGGTGGCGTGTTAAGCAGCCGCCTGAAGCACCCTTAGGGGACGCAGCAGCGGATCTGGGCTGGGCCTGGGCATGCGCCCGAGTGGATCGTGCCTGTGCAGCTCGTCACGTTCTCATCGATGCAGGTTCCTCCTGCGCCTGACACATAGCAGGATGCGCCCACGTTCTGCTCGCTGCGAAGGCCCAGGTTTTTTGCAAGAACAGCAGGCGCATCTTGCAGCGCGCCTTTGCTCTTGCCACACGCGTCTTGTTCAAGCGTCGACGAAGTAAAAGAACTCCCCACGGAGTTCCATACCATGATGTCCGCTGCGCTGCTGACGTGGTGCAAGCCAAACGAGTGACCGAGTTCGTGCGCAACATAGCGCGCAACGGTATCGATTTGGTCGTCGTCGGTCTTGTTGACGAGACACGTGCGTTCAGCACTGTTGTCGCAGTCGAGCGGGCACACACCGTGGTTCGGCAAAAGGTGCGCATCCGAGACAACAACCATCGTGTAGGGTGGGTTCGCCGGGCGCGTTTCCTCGAAAAGAATCTTGTAGCGGCGATAGTAGCCGCTCAGCTTGTTGAGAATTTCGTCTCGCGCGGCGCGGCCTCGCGTAAACGGAGGAAAGGTCCACGAACTGGCAGCGCCGCCATAGCTGTCGCCGACGATCCACGTCTTGTTGTTATGCGGCTCGTCACAAAAGCCCGGGCAATCGTCGACTTTTTGTCCGTCGAAATTGACATAGACGATTTGTTCTTCGGGACATTGGAGCACGAGTTCATAAGCGCCCCATGTGCACGTTTGGTTGTCGCAGACACGAACTTCTTCTTCGCATCCGCTGCCCATCGACTGCACCGCATCAGGCTCACACTCTCGTGCTGAGCCATCGAATGGCTCTAGGTCGACCCACACATACATCGCGCCAGCGTCGTCGCAGGTGAGCGCTTGCATCTTTTGTCCTTTGAGGCACCCGAGGCCCCCCGCCACGACGCGCGTATCGAACACGTCCCCTGGCGTACAGCCTTCCGGTCCGGTCTCAACAACCTCCGCAGCCGCATCAACAACAGCCAAACTGCCGTCTGGCGTCGAAAACCCCGCCTCGGTCCATCGATCGGATTTGCTCGCGTCCGTGGTGCTGGTTTCTGCATCCTCCATCCATTGGTCTGGCGCGTCCGAAGACTCACCGACACAACCGACCAAGAGCAAGAGCAAGAGCACCGGGGCAAAGCGCAGCACAAGGACGAACCTATGGTCAGGTCAGCCAACGGGCAACCAACGGATGAAATTTGTGGGAATAGTCTTTGTTTTCATGCGTTGCGACCCGTGCTACCCCCCGAAACCAGTGATGAACAGGAGCGCCCCCTATGCTTAGTGACGTACGCGTGATCAACGAAATGGTGCAAAAAGAAAGCGCCTTTGTAGATGCCCTCATGCACGAGATTCGGAAGGTCGTCGTAGGCCAAGAGACCATGATCGAGCGGCTGTTGATCGGCCTGCTCACGGGCGGACATGTACTGCTTGAGGGTGTCCCCGGCTTGGCCAAAACGCTCACCGTGAAGACCCTTTGCCGAACCATCGCAGCCGACTTTTCCCGCATTCAGTTCACGCCGGACATGCTGCCCGCAGATGTCGTTGGCACCGTCATCTACAACCAGAAGACGGGCTTATTTTCAGCAAAAAAAGGCCCGGTTTTTGCGAACCTCGTGCTCGCAGACGAGATCAACCGCGCCCCCGCGAAGGTACAGAGCGCCCTGCTTGAGGCGATGCAGGAGTTACAGGTAACCATCGGGGACGAGACGTTCACGCTCGCTCCGCCCTTTATGGTGCTTGCAACCCAAAACCCCATCGAGCAAGAAGGCACTTATCCACTTCCAGAAGCTCAGCTCGATCGCTTCATGCTGCACGTCAACGTGACCTATCCGACGCGGAGCGAGGAACGTAACGTCATGGAACGCATGGTCGACAGCGCCCTCGGCAGCGGAACGCAAGACCTTGAACAAACGGTTCAAGCAGTCGCCTCGCCCGAACAGATACTCGATGCACGCAAAGTGCTCGGCCAAATCTACATGGACGAGAAGATTAAGGACTATCTCGTCGACGTCGTGCAAGCGACACGCGACCCCGCCGGCGCCGGGCTCAAGGAGCTTGCCGACATGCTCTCGCATGGCGCTTCGCCACGCGCGACCATTGCGCTCAACCTGGCCGCGCGCGCGCACGCATTCATTAAGCATCGCGGCTATGTGACGCCGGAAGACATCAAAGCCGTGGGCCACGACGTGCTGCGCCACCGCATCCTTCGGACCTACGAGGCGGAGGCTGAAGAGATTACGAGCGAGCAGATCGTGCGGCGTATCTTCGAAACCGTAGAAGTCCCGTGACCTAGAGTTGGGTGGAGTGCCGGGACGGATCGCGATGAACGTGCGCAGCCAAAGAAGACGATTTGCTATCTGCAAATCGCTGCTTCGACGCGAAGCCGTGAAGAGCCAAGGACAGAGCCGATGATATCAAAGGAGTTGATCAAGAAGCTAAGGCGGATAGAGATCCACACCGCGAAGCTTGCCAACGAACAGCTCGCCGGAAGCTACCACAGCGTCTTTAAGGGTCGCGGCATGTCCTTCGCGGAGGTACGGCAGTACCAACCGGGCGACGATGTGCGCTTCATCGACTGGAACGTCAGCGCACGCATGGGCGAAGCGTACATCAAGGTGTTCACCGAAGAGCGCGAAATGACGGTCATGCTGCTGGTCGATCTCTCAGGTAGCCAAGATTTTGGAAGCGGTGAGCGTTCCAAACGCGAAACGATCGCAGAGCTTTCGGCGCTGCTCGCGTTTTCGGCGATCCGCAACAACGACCGCGTGGGGCTCATCGTTTTTACCGACCGCGTGGAAGTCCACGTGCCACCCAAAAAAGGCAAATCGCACGTGATGCGCGTCGTGACCGAGATTCTGAGCGCCACCCCCGAAGGTCGCGGCACGGACATCAACGTAGCGCTGTCTACGCTGGGCAAGGTTTGCAAGCGCCGCTCGGTCGCATTTTTGATCAGCGACTTTATCGCGCCCGAGCACGAGCGCGCACTACGCATCGCGTCCCATCGACACGACGTGATCGCACTCGACGTCTCAGACCGACGCGAACAAGAGCTGACCAACATCGGCCTTGCGTTGGTTGAAGATTTGGAGACGGGCGAGCTTCTTGAGGTCGACACCTCCGACCCTCGCGTGCGCGAGCATTTTCACCGCATGGTCAGCGAAGAATATGCGGCGCGGCTGCAACTCTTTGGTCGCCTGCGACTCGACCATGTTCGTGTCGACACCGATGGTGACGTCGTCGAACCCATCGCCACGCTGTTTCGTCGGCGCCAAAAACGCATGCGAGGCTTTCGTTGATCTGCTCTTCACTAGCCTTTCTACGTGACAACGATTTTGCATCTAGCAAAATCGGCCCCTCAAAAGAGCGTTCATCGCGAACGTTGATCTGCTCTGTTTATGGCTCTTCACGGCTTCGCGTCGCAACCAAGGATTTGCAGCTAGCAAATCCGATTGCTTTGGCTACGCACGCTCATCGCGACTCTGTTTATGGCTCTTCGCTAGGGTTTGTTCGAACCAACGATTTGCATCTAGTAAATCGGGTTCTCGGCAAACACCGCTCATCGCGGGGCTCTGTTTATGGCTCTTCGCTAGGGTTTGTTCGAACCAGCGATTTGCATCTAGCAAATCGGGTTCTCGGCAAACACCGCTCATCGCGGGGCTCTGTTCATGGCTCTTCGCGGCTCACGGGGCTGGTGTTGACCCTTTTTGTCTTGCTGGTGGCGTCTGAGGTGCAAGCGCAGGATGCTGGCTTCGACGCTTCGCCCGATGTCGCCGATGCAAGCATCGCGACCGATGCAGCCGTGGGCTTCGGCGACGCGGGTATTGTCGATCAAGTCGAACGCTTGCCGAGAAAGTTCGAACCGCAGTGTGAACTCGGAGTGAAACCACAGAAGATATCGACCGGTGAGGTCACGACGTTGGCGGTCAGCTGCAAGCTCATCGATGGCACGCGCGCGACCCTTGCCAAGGAGCAACGACTTGAGCCACTTGAGCTGATTGATCAGCACACCCTCACAAAGCGCGATCCACGCAGTGTGCAATTCGAGCTCGACCTGTTGGCACTTGCACCCGGCACGGTCGAACTCCCCGGCATCACTTTTCATATCAACGCGCCGGACGGAAAGCGTTACTCCTGGACGACACCGCAGTCACTCACCATCGACGTCGCTTCGGTACTCGGAAACGAGCCCAATGCACAGCCCAAACCGGCGCGCCCTCCCGTGTCGGTCGTGGAAGACGACTACACGCTTGCCTACGTGGGCGGTGGCTTACTGGCGGCGCTCCTCGTCGCATTGCTGACGCTTCTGATCTCGCGCTGGTGGCGCGCCCGAACTCGCTCCGAGCCACCGCCGCCACCTCCAACGCCGCCCTGGCAACTCGCCCAGCAAGAACTCAAACGACTCCGTCTATCGCGGGAGCGCGCGTTTGAAGAGGGCGGCGCAGAGCAATGGGTGGACGCGCTCAGCGATACCATGCGCAAGTACCTTGGTGCCCGGTACGGCTTCGAGGGACTTGAAAGCACGACCGATGAACTCCTCGCGCAACTGCAGAGGGTGCGCGCGCCGGAACTAAGCTTGCCTGAACTCTCCGCGCTGCTCGGAGATTGGGACCTCATCAAGTTCGCCAGGGCGACACCAAACGCCGAACAGTGCGAAGAGTGGGTCGAACGCGCCCTCGGCATCGTCAGCCAGACCATTCCTCACGTTCCCCCACCGACGGAGAATCGCGATGCGTGAGCGCTCTCATTCGTGGGCAAAGCTGCTCTTGTGGCACCTCGTCTCCGGTGTTCTGTGGGCGCTCGGCACTCTGGTTTTACTGAGCCAACTCTATAACCTTCGTAGCGCAGACGGCTGGCGGTTTGAGCACCCCTGGTTTGCATTTGCCTTACTGGCCGCGCCACTCATGCTCAGCGCGCACTTGCTCGTCACGCGTCGCAGTCGACCGCGACTGCAAGTCAGTCGCGGCGCAACCCTAGGCCAAGTCCGGCGCGGACGCAGGGCGATGTTCTCCGAGCTTCCCCTAGCTCTCCGCTTTTTCGCGCTTTGCTCCATCGCCATCGCACTGATGGGGCCGCAGAGCATTCATGCTGAAAGCCGCACCGAAGTTGAAGGAATCGATATCGCGCTCGTGATGGACCTGTCACTTTCCATGCAGGCTGCCGACATCGAACCAACGCGGTTTGAAGCCATGAAAGATGTGGTCGACAACTTCCTGCGCAAGCGCCCCGATGACCGCATTGGTGCGGTCATCTTTGGCAAAGATGCTTACACATTACTACCGCTGACCTTGGACAAAGAGGCGCTCCGCACTCTGATTGAGCAAATGCAGCTACGGATGATCGATGGCCAAGGCACCGCGATTGGCAACGCAGTCGCGACAGGACTCAATCGCTTGCGCGACTCGGAGGCAAAGAGTCGCGTGCTAATTTTGCTCACGGACGGAAACTCGAACAGCGGCAACGTTGGCCCAAGCCAAGCAGCCGAGTTCGCAACAGTGATGGGCGTCAAGGTCTACACGGTGCTCATGGGGGCAAGCGACAGCGCGCCCTTTCGTGTGGCAACCGATATCCGAGGCGCCCCGGTGTACGATCAAGGGAAGTTTCCCGTCGACCCAAAGCTACTCAAAGAGATGGCCGAATCGACGGGTGGCCAAGCGTTCGTCGCAAGCGACCGCAAAGGACTGCAACGAAGTTTTCACGAGATCCTCGACCAACTCGAGAAGAGCGAAATCGAAGACCGCGGACGCATCTACGGTGAACTCTACCCGGCCTTGGTGTGGCCCGCGCTCGTCCTCTTACTGCTGGAGCGCTGGTGTACGCTTTGGCTTCGGAGGTGGCCATGAGTTTTCGCGAACCCATGCTGCTCCTACTGCTCCTGCTGCTCATCCCTTGGGCAGCCTCATACGTGTGGTCGAGCCGCAGCCGAAGGCGAGCACTGCAAAGCTTCGGTCAACCCAAAACGCTCGCGCCCCTTATCTCTCATTCTGAGAGAGGTCGGGTCATTCGCGCCATCGTCGTGCTCTGCGCAGTGACCCTGACTATCGTCGCTCTCGCCGGACCACGCTTTGGAAGTCGCACCACCATCTTGCACCGGCGTGGTCTCGACGTCGTCATCGCGCTCGACTTCTCCAAGAGCATGCTCGCGCAAGACGTCGTCCCAAGCCGCATCGTACGCGCCAAAAAGGAGCTCGAGCGCTTCCTGCAGGGCGAGTATGGGGACCGCGTCGGCGTCGTTGCCTTCGCGGGCGAAACCATGGAGTTTCCCATGACGGTCGACTACTCGGCCGTGTCCCTCTTTCTCCGCGAGTTAAAACCAAGCGATATGCCCGTCGGAGGCACAGCGATCGGGCGCGCGCTCATCGCGTCGGGGAGACTGCTGGAACGCTCCGCACAACGCTCGGGTCCCGAAGAAGCGCAACAAGCCGCAAAGCGCGACCAAGTCGTCATCTTGCTGACCGACGGCGAAGACCATGAAGGCGACCCGCTTGAGGCTGCACGTGAGCTGAGCGAAAAAGGCGTTCGTGTTTTTGCGATCGGCATCGGTTCGCGTTCGGGCGAACCCATCCCTGTGTATGCGCGCGACGGCACACAGACGGGTTACCTCAAAGACAGTGAGGGTAACACCGTGGTCACTTCGCTCACCGCCGAGGCAGAACAAACACTGCAAGCCATCGCCGAACAGACGAAGGGCGCTTATTTCCGCGCCGATCGCGCCTCGGTCGGCTTCGATTCCGTTCGAACAGAAATGAAGAAGCTCAAACAAGACGAACAAAAGGCACGCCGGGTCACCGTTCATGAGCCGCGCTACGCAATTGTTCTGTTGCCGGCCCTGTTGCTCTTGGCCCTTGAGCCTATCATCCCCATTGGAAGAAGAAAGCTGCGATGAAAGTGACTCGATACGCGCTGGTTGCATGTCTCACGCTGCTGACCACTTCGGCTCAGGCCCAGGGCCTTTTCAAGAGATACAATCCCGATGTCGAACGTGGTAACGCAGCCGCCGAAAAGGGAGCGTGGAATAACGCGCTTGAGGCCTACGAACAGGCGGCCAAGAAACTTCCAAGCCGGCCAGAGGTCCACTTCGACCGCGGCATCGCGCACCTCGGTCTCGGGGAGCACGACAAGGCGAAATCGGCTTTCCTGCAAGCCATCGACCCCAAGGCCTCGCCCGAGCTTCGTTCGGCGACCTACCACAACCTCGGCCTGAGCTTTCTTCAGCAAGGAGAGACCGCGGCAGAGGCACAGGACCATGAGGGCGCACAGAAGATGTTTCGCGAAGCGGTCGACACCTTCCGGCTCTCTTTGCGCGCAAAGCCAGGAAACAAGGACACCGCATGGAACCTTGAGCTCGCACTCCGACGCATCGAGGAGGAAAAGCAGAAGCAAGAAGACAAAGAGCAAGACCAGCAAGACCAGCAAGACCAGCAAGACCAACAAGACCAACAGGACAAGCAAGACCAACAGGACAAGCAAGACCAACAGGACAAGCAAGACCAACAGGACAAGC
>CAZAQV010000020.1:97242-118036 GCA_964487255.1 uncultured Polyangiales bacterium
AAGACCAACAGGACAAACAGGACAAGCCTATGCCACGCGACGTGCAAAAGGCGCTGGACGCCCTAAGAGACCAAGAAAAGAGCTTACAGCGACAGCGCGCGCTTCAACGCGGCGCCGAACGGCGTGTGCAAAAAGACTGGTAACCTCCGAGACACACGATGAACACGTCAATTCAACCGCAACGCTTCGCACTCGCCGCCCTGCTCTGTGGGTTGACGTGCTTATCGGCGACTACGAGCGTTGCACAGGCCCAGGTTTCGTTACGCATCCGAACGGACGCTCCGCAAGTGCGCACGGGCGAACCATTTCGCGTCGAGGTTCGCGCCGAGTCGACCGATGGTCGCGTGGACAACATCAATGTCGAAAACCTCTCCGACTTTCAAGTCGTGGGGCGGCAGCAAGCGCTTTCGACCAGCTTTTCTTTTGGCTTTGGCAGCCAATCAAAAAGCAGTCAAACCACGATCCAAACGCTCACACTCATCGCGAAACAGAGCGGCGAGCACACGATCGGTCCTGCCGTCGCCATGCTGCGAGGGAAGCGCTTCGAGAGCAACACCATCGTCATCAACGCCAGTGGCGAGGGAATAGGCAGTCCGTCGAGCCAGGTCGACGACTTGAAACTGCAAGCCGAGGGGCACGCCTTTTTGCGCGTGCGCAGCGACAAAGACACAGCCTTCGTGGGCGAACAAATCACCGTTGACGCGACGCTCTACACGCGCGACCTACTCGCCCAACCGCTTAGCATACTCAAGGAGCTGCAGATCAAGGGAGCATGGACGCACAACCTTCTGGACGACCCGACACAAGTCGAGGCTGAGCAAGTCAGTGTCGAAGGACAACCGTACTTCGCATACCAGTTTAAGCACGTGGCGGCTTTCGCGCTCAGCGACGCGCCTGTCACGATCGATGCCATGCAAGTTGAGGGTGTCAGTGGGCAACGTTTTGGACTGCGCCGCCGCCTAACCCCAATTAACGCCACCAGTGAAGCGGCAACTGTCGACATCAAGCCGCTTCCTGCAGGCGTTTCCTCGGATGCTGCCGTCGGGCGTTTTGAACTTAGCGCCGAACTCGACAGAAGATCCGTGGTCACTGGAGACGCGGTCACACTCAGCGCGACCGTCCAGGGGACGGGTTCTCTTGCCACGGTCTCTCCCAAGCTAGCGCTCGGAAATGGACTGCGCGCGCTCGACCCAACCGTGACCAAAACGGTTGAAGTCAACGCCGGGCTCGTCGGTGGGAGCAAGACGTTCAAATGGATCGTGGTTGCAGAAAGCGCCGGCAAACATCAACTTGAGCTCACGCTGGCCACATTCGACCCACAAAGCCGCAAAGCAAAGACGCTCCGGGTAGACGACTTGTCATTCGAGTCTGCGGGTCTCGCGAACCCCACCGCGTCGGGTCAGGACAAACTCACCGAAACGCAAGTAGATGACG
Organism: uncultured Polyangiales bacterium; assembly: GCA_964487255.1. Taxonomy (GTDB): domain Bacteria; phylum Myxococcota_A; class Polyangia; order Polyangiales; family CAZAQV01; genus CAZAQV01. The sequence continues at coordinate 98,677 of CAZAQV010000020.1, forward strand.
CGATCGCGCTGCCCCCTGCCCGCGGGCCAGGCGACGGGAACCTGCGTGAGCGCGCGCTTCTCAGCCGACCAATGAGCATCCTGCTTCTGTTGGCGAGCATTGCTTTGTTTGTCGGAGCACTCCTCTTCCGCGTCATTGCCGGAAAGTCGAAGCAAAAGGCGAACGACCCGTGGCAAAGCGCGCGCGCGCACCTTGAGCGCGCAAAGACTTCGTGTTCACAACCCGATAGCGGGGAGCAACCGGACGCCGTGCCCGAACTCGAGCGTGCGTTGCGCGTCAGCCTCGATGCCACACTAGGCCGACCAACCGCGAGCATGACACTCGCAGACCTACGCTCGGCGATGCTGAGCGCAGGCATCGAGCCGCGCCTGGTGGAGGACACGACCAACCTGCAGCAAGATCTCGAGTTCGCACGCTTCTCCCCAACAAGCAGCGACACGCAGGCTCTGCTACGCAGAACCAACGACGCATGCCAAAAGCTTCAACGACACGCCCAGGACCGAAGGTGAACCGATTCTTTTTTGTGACCGCCGCGCTCGTCGCAACACTCAGCACGCTGTGGAGCGCGTACGCGATCTGGATTCAGCCTACCCCCAGCTACAACGTATCGTTCAATCACGCCCTAGAGGCCACACACGCAGACCAGCTCGGTCTGGCGATCGCCGAACTTGAGAGAGTCGTGTACTACCAACCGGGCGACGCCGAAGCGCGCACACTGCTGCGCACGGTTCGCCATGAACTACAGCAGCGACTTAGCAAAGAGCACCGCGAGGTCTCGGAAAACCACGGCACAGCGCTCGAAAACTTTAGCGCCATCGCGGCTCCAACCACTTGGGAAGGGGTGCTCTTGGTATCGCTGTGCGCCATGCTGTGCGCTTTTGCCGCAGGCTTTGGACTCCGTCCTTCTAACCTTCGCACCGGACTCCTTTCGCTGGGCTTTTTGCTCATGTCGGCAGCCCTCGCATCCGGCCTTGGCTGGCTTGGAAAGCGGCACGTCTTGAGCCCAGGCACCCCCGCCATCGTCCATGCTCCTGACGCAAAACTACTGCAGAATCCTGACCCTCGAGCCTCGGTCTCGGGCAGGCTACTTGAGGGAGAACGTGTCTGGCTTGGCGAGCGTTACCCTGGGTTCGTCAGGATCGAGCGTGGTGACGGGACCAGCGGCTGGGTTCCGGACACCGACATACAGACCATATCAGTTATCGATTGACAAACTTCGCCCACGCCTCGACCATGCGAGGGTAACTCGGAGGGAACGTTGACGACGACGACGAGGAGCAAGATTCTTCTTGCCGATGACGATATGGACATGCTCAACATGGTCAAAAAGGGCCTGGAGGGCATCGACGCGGAGATCGCTGTCGCCATGGACGGCCGCGAAGCCGTTCGCCTCGCGCGAGAAAACCGTCCCGACCTTATCGTTCTTGACGTGATGATGCCCGGCATGAGCGGTTGGGAGGTCTGCAAGGCCATTCGTGAAGACGAGAACCTACGCAAGACGCCGGTGCTGATGCTCACGGGTATCGGCGAGAAGCTCAACGAACTGACCTCGCCCCTCTACGGCGCCGACGCCTACCTCGACAAGCCTTTCGACCTCGAGAAACTCGACAAGACCGCCCGCGAACTGCTCGCACGCTAGCTGAAGGCACGGCGATCGTTCGGCGATCGTTCCGTGGTTGGTGTTTTCGGGCACCCTGGCGATCGTTCCGTGGTGGCGATTGTTCCGTGGTTGGTGTTTTCGGGCACCCCGAGAGCGTTGTGGGTGGCGCGCCGATCGGCGTCGATGGGCGTCGCCTTTCGGCGTGCGCAGCAAAAAGCGTCACGATTTGGCCGCACCGAACCGGCACGCTGATTGCCCTATAGAGGTGCGTGACCTTGCCACGCTTCACCAAGCGAGAGCGCGAAACGTTGCTCATTACCCGCCGCTGTATCGGACGGCAGTTCTTACTCCGTCCAGACCGCGATGCGAACCAAATCTTTCTCTATTGCCTAGCGGTTGCAGCAAAGGACCACAGCATCGAGGTTCATGCCGTGATGGTCATGAGCAACCATTTTCACCTCGTCGTCACCGACCACTTTGGCAAGCGCTCTGACTTCACCCACGACCTCGTGCGCAATGTCGCTTGCTCCATTCAGGCTCTTCGTGGAACATGTGGCGGCGTCTTCGACAAAAGCCAAGCGAACTTCACCCGCTTACTCACGCCACAAGTCGTGGTCGAAAAGTGCGCCTATACGCTCGTCAATCCCGTTGCCGAGGGACTTGTCAGCTCACACCAGAAGTGGCCCGGTGTATCTGTCGAGGTCGATGACATCGGCCGCCGCACCTTTCATATCAAGAGACCCAGATACTACTTCCGCAAAGACAGCCCCACTTGGCCAGAGGTAGCCACCCTCAAACTCACCGTACCTCCAGACCACGAGCCCAGCGAGTTTCGTGGGGCCTTGCGAGCCGAAGTACGTGAGCAACAAGAGCTTGCTCGGGAGAAAGTTCGCGCATCCGGCAAGCGCTTTTTAAGTCGCCAGCGTGTAGTCGACACCTCGCCTTACAAGCGCGCCAAATCGTACGAAGACTTCGGCACGTGCGTTCCAACCTTTGCCACCGGAAAAGGTCAGCTAGAAGCATTCAAGCAAGCTGCCGCAGAACTCAAGGTCTTTCGCGCAATGTATCGCGAGGCCCTCAAGCGTTGGAAACAGAGAATCAGAGACACCCTCTTTCCAGAGGGCACTTGGTGGATGGTCGAGTTTCATCAAGTCGGAACCACCCCACTCCGAATCTGATTCGAGCACAGATTGGTGCGCCCTATGCACGACCCGCTACGTCGATGAACTCACCGGCGAGCGCATCACTGCGTTCTGAGCCAACCAAACTCGCATTATTGGGGGCCAAACCGCGTTCCCGGCAGGCGTCGAGCACGTCCGAACTTCGCTTCACCTTTTCAAAGGCTCTGCAAACATATCCGCAGCTCCAAATCGGCTCCCTCAAGTCTCACCAACCTGGGAAGGATCGCCTCGCCTTGAGATTTTTGTTCTTCGGCCTTCCATCCGTTTCATCTTTCCTTGTCGCAAGTCCTTTGTTCTGGCCTGCCCTTCGCTCCACTGGGTCCCTTTGAGCTCGGTTCCCCTGCTTCATCACTACTACGGCAGTCTCTGACTTCTGTATCGCCTTGCCGTGTCCTCGTTTTGCTCGGAACACGGTACCGCTTCCCTTCGGTTTTCTTCGCTCCTCCGATGGCTTACCGATTGCCTTCGGAGGCCTGGCTCGGGTCTGCGCTGAGCCGACGCGCTCTTGGGGGCGGAGCTTTACAGATCTCCCTAGGTTCCTGGGTCGCCCTTTGCGCTCGTGCCGCGCTCTTCGTCCCCGGTGACCCGCGACAGCCCTCGCCATGACGGTCTATCGCGTGTGGCCTTCGCCCCCTCATATGGGTTGGGCGGTCACGATGCGACGATTTCGGAGATCATTAAACGCGGCCCGTTCGCTCGCTGTGTACGCTTCGTCAGCGCCGTCACCGACGCTCACGCAACACGCGCTTGTCGGTGGCTGGCTATTCCTTCCGACGCGGCACTTTCAGCCGCTGGGCTACTCTCTGAGTTTTCTTCTTGTCGTTTTACACGTTCCGACTCCTTTCCCACTCAGCCAGGCTTCCTGGCGCACACGAAGATCGTCCCCTTGTTCCCATTTTCTCCGGTCCTTTCTTGGAGGTTTAGCACCTCCATTTGTGGTCCGGTTTTTCAGGGCAAGGTCAAACCGCCCCACCTTCAATACCTACCTCTCGCAATGTCCTTTGGGGACGAGTGTAAAACATTGAGAGTCAGCGAAACCGGTTTGACAAGGACGACCAGTTTCAACGTTCTGTAGGCTTTGAAACAAGCGCTCAAGGAGAGCACTCGGATTCCCGTGGCTGGTTCCCTCGAGAGTGCACCGCAGATTTCGGAGTTGCCCACGATGACATGGAAGACTTTGTCCTGGAGAAGATCCTTGGCTATTCGTCAAAGACCATTTTCCTTACAAGGAATGCCCACATCGCCGAGCGTCTGAACGTAGACCCATACAAGTACCTTGCCCAGCTTGGTGTCGTCATAGGTCTGCAACAAGGCAGTTCAGACGAGGGGGCCGAGTAGGCTCAATTTAGGACTCGTCCCACGTACTAAACTCACCGAAGACGACGCCCTCTTTTCGAGACCTTCTGGCAAAGCTATCGTATTGCTCCTGCACGTCATCATCCCACTCGAAGTCGTCATGCAGTCCTGAGTAATGCTCTGACCGAAGCCTGTAGTGATCGCGGGAGAGCTGCTCTCTCAAAGATATGCGCGCTGATTGTATTGTGTCCGCCCGCACGAACGCTGCAACAACGGCAGCGTGGCCCGCAGACTGCCTCAGCATCTCAGAACCTTCCAACGCTTCGATCTCAATTTCGAAGAAATACACATCGCTACCAGCCATAGTGGTTGTGGTTTTCAACATCCGAGTGAGTTCATTCCACTTCAACATGGGCCCACGAGACTTCGGGACGACAAAACGTGCCACCATCGCTCTTGTTCCACACAGCTTCCAGCTCGCCCAGCCACTGCCAACCTGCTCCTAGCGCAAGAGCTGTTCTTTTCAGAAGCGTATTTTCTGGAAGATCGGACGCGACGCGAATAACCACCTCATGGTGCCCCTCCATCTTCCAATACGGTACGGGGCCCGAAGTCTCAACTTTTGCAAACTTCCCGACTTTCGCAGAAAGCTCTGATGCAATGGCACTTGCGTCGTCCGAGTCATTTGTTTGTACGAAGCATCTCAAAAATACCTTGCCCATTAGTGTGTAATCTTACCACCCATCGACACGTTCCAGTGAGTTCCATCCGGTCGTTGGACGTCCCATTCAAACGGCTCCCCTTTCGTTCGAGAAGGCCCCTTTGTCCACTCGTTGCCAAACTTGTCGACATACCCGTGCTGCTTTCCGCGCGGCAACGGTGAGGCAGGATTGTAGCCCTTGGGCGGTATGTATCGAACCTTGCCTCGAAGGGGCAGACCAGCAGCCTTTACCCGGCGTCTTTTCGACCAGACTCGCGCTACCTTGCCGCCGATCTTCCCAAGGGGACCAGCAGCGGCCGCCATCAGAAACTCTTCGCCGGCCGCTTCGCCCAGCCCATAGGCACCGGAGCATCGGTCTACCGACTCGTTTCCTCCTATCACATCGCGAAGCGCCCCGGTCAAACCGCCATCGACTAAGAAGCCGCCTGTAATCGTATCGCCGAAACCAGCAGAGAAGTTTGTCGCCCTCGCGAGCCAACCGCTTCCAGAAGTATCGATCGAATCAATCCACGAACTTGCGTCGTTTGTTGCCTCAGCCGGAACAGCGCTCAACCCTACCGGGTCTACGTAGTTGACGGGATCATTGCCGGCGTACGCGAAGAAGTTTGCGCCGCCGCCAAATCCGCTCGGATCTTTGGCGGTCCATCGGCCGACTTGGGCGTCGTAGTCGCGGGCGCCGAAGCGGACGAGGCGCGTGTCGTTGTCGTAGAGGCCGCCGGCAAACCCAAACGGTTGCCAGCCGGGACTCGAATCACTCAGCACCTTGCCGAACGGAGAATACACGATCTCTTGCGCGACTGCGCCTGTCGACACCTCAACGATGCGGCGCACGGAGCCCACCTGGTCGGCGATGACGCGATAAGTCGTGCCGCCTCGAATGATGAGGTCGGGCACGTTCATGCGCGTGGCGTACACAAACTGCTGAATCAGCGTTCCGCTTCCATCGTACTCGGCGACAGGATTGAGGGCGTCTTGGTAGGTCCACTGGCGAACCAATGTACCGTCAACAGACTTGCCGACACGGCGCCCGAGTGCATCGATGACGTACTCGATAAGCGTGGTGTCCGGCAGCGTCACGGAAAGCAGATTGCCGAGTTCGTCGTAGTTGTAGCTGGTCGTCCCGCCCGCATCCGTCTTGCTCGTAAGCTGCCCATGGTCGTTGTAGGTGTACGAGTTGCTGCCGTACGTCAGCAGCCTATCTTGAGCATCGTATGTTGCTGCGACTGTGCCTTCTGGCCCTGTATAGGCGACGCGGTTGCCATTTGCGTCGTAATCGTATTCGTAAGTGAGTACACTATCGACGTAGACGTCCGTCAGGCGACCGCGCAGGTCGTACTCGTAGGTTTGCGCCGTGCTGCTCGCGCCGCTCGTCTCTTGGCGGCTATCGATGCGACCGTCAGCGTCGTAACTGAATGCATAGCCCAGGTCGCCACCTTGGTAGGTGGTGTTTATCGTGATGGCTTCGCCGAAGTCGTTGTGCGAGCGCGAGGTGATGACGTTGCTCGATCCCACCGTGATTGATGTTCCCGTGAGAAGCCCATTCGCGGCATCACGCGTAACCGTCATCCCTGCGGCGTTCGTGATGTAGCCGTCTTGATCGTAGCTGTAGAGCACAGGCAGTTCAGAATCGACGCCGATGCTCGACACGCGGAAGTGATTGTCGTACCCGAAGTACACAGAAGCGTTCGGGTGACCCGTGCCCGAAGCGGACGACCAAGTCACGTCCGTCACCAGCGGCCCGTCGTAGCTCATTCCAACCAGGTCGCCCTCGGGATTGGTGAGCCCACCGCACAGCACAAGCATGAGCAGCTGCTGGGTCACGAGCGTCATGCGAGAGAGTCTACATCATGATTGCACTGCCGTGACGCGCGCAGAGAGCAAGTGTGATGGTCGGAGGCAAATCAAGGAGGAGCCACGCCGAAGATAGGCACGAGCGAAGGCCGGCGGGGGACATTGCCGGAATGCCATCATCCTGCCCGCGTGGATATTTGCTCATCGACATGCATCGGCGGGGACACGCTGCGCGCGGTGCAGTGGCTCCGTGCTCGGAATCCCTCACCGATGCTCAAACCCATCGCCAAGACAAACGCCGCTTATCGGTCCTCGCGAACATCACGTGCGTGACAATTCCAGAAATCGTCACTCGCCGGTCTTTGGAATTCCCTTTGAGGAGGTGTGGTCTGAGGAGGTGTGGTCTGAGGAGGTGTGGTCTACCAAAAACAGACCTTCTGCGTTTGTCTCGGTACACGCCTTAATCAACTCTTCTCGGCTCGCCACTCTGCGGAAATCCATCGGCGAAAGGACTCTCCCTGAGCCCTTCGCTGCCACCTTAAACAGCCCATATCGCATTGGCCAATCGAATCTACCGACTAACTCTCCGATCACCTTAACGCCATCCTCGAGAAGAGGTCTGTCCGAACTTCGATCTTTCAACAGGAGCCGATCGGAGCCATCTGGAAGGACAATAAAAGTGAGATTCTTCACAAACGAAATGAAGTCGTCCGTCACCACGTCGCCCGAGAATAGTTCAGCAAGTGATGCGAACGAGTGTGGTGGTCGGAGAAACTTCAGTGGCCATCTTTCAGGTTCCCCCTCAAGCCGCAATGGCTTCGCTATTGTAGGAACTAGCCGGTTACTCAGCGTCGAAGAAATCGCAGGGTTGGCTCGAAACGCACTGTCGGCAAGAAGAAAGCCTACCATTATTGTCATTGTCCACCTCTCATATCCAGACCTCACAGGAATTGCGCTCGGCGGGCTTGTCAAGCCCGCAACCCCAGGGTAATGGACAGCTAATTTCCCACGCTTCTCCGCGTTCAATCTTCCCACTGCCATCCGTGTCAAAAACGCTCAGGAAGAAGGCGCCTATCTTGTCATACCAAGCATGGCCCGGCAGCCGGTTTCCATGTCGATCCAAGGCATGGAAGTGTGGCTTACCCGTACTCCCATCGCTTAATACATGGCCTGTGTCGTGAACTACCTTACCCTTTCCTCCTTTCGCTTTGCTATAGGCACGGGCGAACTCCTCCGCCTCACTACTCTTGCTGGCAATAATCCCATCGCCTCGTGACATCTGTCCGAAACCGTCGCTAAACCGGCGAAGGCTTCCTCCTCGAAGAAGCTTCTCCGCAACCTTGAACGCGCCCCGAATGATCAGACCCTCTGGGTCAATGTTGTTGACCGGGTCTCCGGCAACATACGCAAAGATGTTGGCATTTCCTCCATCAAACCCGATCGGGTCCTTAGCGGTCCACCTCCCAGTTTCCGCATCGTAATCTCTCGCACCGAAGCGAACGAGCTTCGTTTGCTGGTCATACAAGCCACCTGCGAACGCAAACGGTTGCCAGCCCGGTGAACTATCCGACAAGACCTTGCCAAACGGCGAGTACGCAATCTCCTGAACTATAGCACCCGTGCTCACCTCGACAATGCGGCGCACGCTGCCAACTTGGTCGGCGATCACGCGGTAGGTGGTGCCGCCACGGATGATGAGGTCGGGCACGTTCATGCGCGTGGCGTACACAAACTGTTGGATGAGGTTGCCACTGCCGTCGTACTCGGCGACAGGATTCAGGCCATCTTGGTAGGTCCACTGCCGAACGAGCGTGCCGTTGACCTTCTTGGCCACCCTTCTTCCTAATGCGTCGACCGTGTACTCGATGAGCGTGGAGTCCGGCAGCGTCACGCTCAGCAAGTTGCCCAGCTCGTCATACTCGTAGCTCTCGACACCGACCGGGTAGGTCTTGGTCACAAGCTGGCCGTGATCGTTGTACGTGTAGCTGTTCCCGCCGTACGTCAGCAACCTATCTTGGGCATCGTACGTTGCACTCACCGTGCCTTCCGGGCCTGTGTACGCGACGCGGTTGCCGTTCTCGTCACCAATTCTCTACTTCCGTAGTTGCAAGTCGTCGGGAAGCATGAAACCTGCTGTGTGCTGGTACTCGACGCGGTAGCAAAGAAAGTCCTTGCTGTACTTTTCTCCCGTGATTTCTACAACTGAGCCTGGCTCCAGCCTGCGTAGGATGCGCGCACTTCCGCTCAGTCTCGAACCTGTTCTGATGTGTTGCTCGACAGTGCAGTCCTCAGCGGTCCGGTACAAGGCCGGCTCCTGACCAACAGTCACGGCTGAGCGTGCATCGCAACCGGCGATGCTCGCAATGAAAACAATCTGCACCGCAAGCCGAGACATCAGTACATGTTCCAGAAGCTACCACTTGCAGCTGTCGACCACGGAACGCTGCCAGCTGGGCGAGGAGGTCCAGGATAGAAAGTTTGGCCGATTGCTGCCTCTTCCAGTTTCTTGGCAAACCCAGTGGGTAGCAATGCATCTCCTGCTTGAACTGGCCAGTCGTAGCCGTTCGGCCCGCCGAATAGCTGCTGATCAGAGATCCAGTCTTCGAGCGGATCCGCGCAGTTGTTGCTCACGGCGTTGTAGTTATCCGGACCCTGGAAATCCGGATGAGAGGCCAAGTAGCGCTCTAGAGCTGCCTCCTCTTCGGCCGGCAACGAAAGTAGTAACCCGCGCCCGGAGCGAAACTTCGTGTTCCTTTCGATATACTTGGAGGTCTTCAGCTGGTCCATTCCGGCGGTCGGACCGTACGTATAGGTAGTGCCATTGATGTTGACTGACACGTGCCCAAAAGAGGATGCGCCTCGTCCGACCGGCTCCCAAAATATGACCTCTGTTTCAAGTCCAGTGCGATCGAAAAAGCTAACGGGATTGTTCCGTGCATACGCATAATGATTGGCTCCACCGTCAAAGCCAATCGGATCCTTGGCGGTCCATCGTCCAACTTCGGCGTCATAATCGCGGGCACCAAATCGCACAAGACCCGTGTCGCCATCGTACAATCCACCTGCAAACGCGAACGGCTGCCAGCCCGGCGAACTATCACTCAGCACCTTACCGAATGGCGAGTACGTCATCTCTTGAACTATAGCACCCGTCGAAACTTCGACGATCCGCCGCACGCTCCCGACCTGATCCGCAATCACCCGGTACGTCGTGCCGCCTCGGATGATGAGGTCGGGGACGTTCATGCGCGTGGCGTACACAAACTGTTGAATCAGCGTTCCGCTGCCATCGTACTCGGCGACAGGGTTGAGCCGGTCTTGGTAGGTCCACTGGCGAACCAGCGCGCCGTTCACTTTCTTGCCAACACGGCGCCCGAGTGCATCGATGATGTACTCGATGAGCGTGGAATCCGGCAGCGTCACGGAGAGCAAGTTGCCGAGTTCGTCGTAGTTGTAGCTGGTCGTCCCGCCCGCATCTGTCTTCGACGTGAGCTGGCCGTGGTCGTTGTAGGTGTACGAGTTGCTGCCGTACGTCAGCAGCCTATCTTGAGCATCGTATGTTGCTGCGACTGTGCCTTCCGGGCCAGTGTAAGCAACACGGTTGCCGTTTGCGTCGTAGTCATACTCGTAAGTGAGCACGCTATCGACGTAGACATCCGTGAGCCGTCCGCGCAGGTCGTACTCGTAGGTTTGCGCCTATCTTGCGCATCGTACGTCGCACTGACCGTGCCCTCAGGGCCTGTGTACGCGAGCTGACAGTGGGGACGATCTCCGTCATTTTCATTTTGACAACGATTGTGTTCAGACCGCTCCGCGGGCTATTTGGTAAAACAAAAAGCAGCGTCGCAGGAATCACCTAGCGCTACTCACGAAACGAAATGACAAAGAGCGTCCCCGGGGCTCCCAGTTCGTCCACATCCGTCAACCTTCGCCGACGCGTCCTACACTTCTAAATTCAACCAGGGGACGTTTGTTGCAGGCGCTCCCCGCGTCAGCGCATCCGTCTATCCAGCGCTCTGAATTGTCCGCTCAAGGCGCCTAAAATCGCGACCCAGCGACCGTGTTGCCGCCTCAAGTCCGCACCAAAGCCGGTGCAGCTTGTCCACATCCGTCAACCTACGCCGCCGCGTCCTACACTTCTAAATTCAACCAGGGGACGTTTGTGACTTGCATTTGGTAGTCGATCGCTCTGTCCAAGTGCGTCAGCGCATCCAGAAATAGAACAGCTCGTTCAGAGATTAAGGATGAAAAAACAAGGCGTCAGTGGTCTCCTCGCCGTCAATTCTCCTAACCTCGAGAGCGTACAGTCTGGCCAATGCCTCGTTTACCTGTTCCGGCGTCCACCCCAACTCGCTCGCGCACCTCTGCATCTCCATGTCGTTCAGTGAAACCTTATCGATGGATATGTGGCCAGTGGAAAGAAGATGCTCTCCCAACGACAACGCGCGGTCTACTAATTCATCCCGTTCCGGCAGCCACGAAACTTCCTGGTAATCCTCACGATCCCGAACTATTCCGGCATCACAATCTGATGGCCACGCTACCAAAGCTCGAACTTCGTTGGCCTTCGGCACAAGAACACTGAAAACACTCACTCCATGTAGGCGGAGCAGTCTAAAAAATCGTGTTACGTCAGAAGCCGTATCAGGTTTCATTTCACGCCTTTCTCTAGCCAAATGTGACGCCCTTCGACACCGGACCCTAATCCTTCCACGTGTGCATGGGGGTCAACTCCAGTGCCTCTTACTCCGTCGGCATCAACTCGTGTCTTACCACCTATTTTCTCAACGAGCTTTCGCAATCGGTCGAAAGTACCCTGGTCCAAGCCAGGGTTATCTGCCTTCTTGGAAAGGTTCTTCACGAGTCTCTTGACGCGCTTCAGAGTTCCGCGGGACACCTTTCCAGCGACCTTCCCGGCAGGGCCCGCCGCCACGGCCATCAAGAACTCTTCGCCTGCTTCCTCGCCTAAACCATAGCTCTCAGAACACATGTCCACGGACTCGTTTCCACCGATCACGTCTCGAAGTGCGCCTGTCAATCCGCCGTCGACCAGGAAGCCTCCAGTGATTGTGTCACCGAATCCCGCTGAAAAGTTGGTTGCACCTGCAAGCCAGCCATCCCCCGAAGTGTCGATAGAGCCGATGAAGCTGTCCCACACGCTCGCGTCGCTACCCGCTGCACCAGGAACTGCGGCAAGCCCAACTGGATCGAAAAGATCTATCGGATCATTCCCAGCGTAGGCGAAGAAGTTAGAACCGCCGCCGAAACCGCTTGGATCTTTTGCGGTCCATCGTCCCGTTTCGGCGTCGTAGTCGCGGGCGCCGAAGCGGACGAGGTTGGTGTCGTTGTCGTAGAGACCGCCGGCGTAGGCGAAGGGTTGCCAGCCCGGTGAGCTGTCCGATAAGACCTTGCCAAAGGGTGAGTACGTGAGTTCTTGGACGACTGCACCCGTTGAGACCTCGACGATGCGGCGCACGCTGCCGACTTGGTCGGCAATCACACGATAGGTTGTGCCGCCGCGGATGATGAGGTCGGGCACATTCATCCGCGTCGCATACACAAACTGCTGAATTAGGGTGCCCGAGCCGTCGTACTCGGCGATGGGATTGAGCTGATCCTGGTAGGTCCACTGACGAACCAGCGTGCCGTTGACCTTCTTGCCAACCCTTCGACCGAGCGCGTCGATGACGTACTCGATGAGCGTGGAGTCGGGCAGCGTTACCGAGAGCAGGTTGCCTAGCTCGTCGTACTCGTAGCTGGTCGTCCCGCCCGCATCTGTCTTCGACGTGAGCTGCCCGTCGTCGTTATAGGTGTAGCTACAAACGTTTCTTCTTCAATTCCGGGGAGGTCGGTCGCACTGGGCGAACCCAAAGATCGTCCGCCATCTCGAAGAGCCAAGCGTCTCGATCGGCTCGTGCAGCTTCATGAGATCCGCCTTCGAGTTTAACAACCAGTTCCGCGGGGAAGCCTTTGGACCCGGAAACGAATCCGACGCGAGGACAGCCTAGACCCTGTACTCCATCGCCGTGCATCTCTGCCACTCGGCTAAATAGCCTTTCGCGATCAAGATCAGAAAATGCAAAGAACGAGTACATGCCGATTCTACTGTAACGGCGAATCGAAGGAATTCGTCTTGCCGTTTTCTCGACCTCATCAACAACTCGACTCTGTTCGCCAACTGGAAAAGCCTCGTGCACCCATTCTGGTGGATAGAACACCACGAACACCATCCCACGATCAGCCCGCTTTACATAGGCAAAGAATTCTTCTCGATCTAGCTCTTCCATGGCAGCCCTTAGGGTTCAAATCGAATGAATGGAGGCGTGGTGCCCGCAGTTCCAGAAGAGCTATAGATATTGCCCGCTCCGCCACTCATATTGCTAAGTTCACCGGACAAACGACCTGCGCTATCTATATCAGCCTGGCCTTCGATTCGAAAATCAATATCACTGCGCCTCAACTTGCCCTTACCAACCGGCAACTTCGTATTGATCCACCGGCCTTTTCCGGCCGCGCGACTTCCGACAACGTCAATAGTCGTGTCATATTTGGTCGCTATGCTTTGGATGGTTTGACTCTCGGCTCGAGTTAGCGTGCCTCCGCACACTCGACCGACTACCGGTAAGTCCTCGCCGTGGCCCGTCTTGTATGAAAGATGTGTGTGCGGCAAAGCGAATGGATGACGGACGCAGAGGTTCACGCACTGCTCGATGCGCATAGAGATAAATCGGGACGACCACGATTGCCGAAGGCGGAACATGCGCGGGTGATTGCGTATCTTCGAGCGGAACGTTCACGCGGAATCAAAGCGCCGGAGCTTGCTGAGCGGACAGGGCTGAGCAAAGCGACGGTGAACAAGCTTGCGCCGCTGGGCCGTAAACGTCGAAGCAAGTTCGCTAAACTCGGTGCGCCCAAGGTCGACAGCGAGATTGTGATCGAGGGCGCGCACGGCCTTCGGCTCTGTTGCCCGGATGTGAAGACCGCTGCTTCGGTTTTGGTTGCGGCGGCGAAGCAAGGCTGATGCTGCTCGGCAATCGAGCGCTGAGTGCGTACGGGTACATGGAGCCATGCGACATGCGCAAGAGCTTCAATACTTTGAGCGCGCTGGTTTCAAACGAGATGGGGCACCAGATCGAAAAAGGAGACGTCTTTGTGTTCGTCAGTCGCGACGGCAAGCGCTGCAAGATTTTGCACTTTGATGGAACGGGCCTGTGCTTGTTGTGCAAGCGAATGGACAAGGGTCGGTTCGTCCGTTTTTGGAAACGGGAGACGTCGAGCCCGATTGAGCTGTCGATAAGCGAGCTTGCGCTGTTTATCGAAGGCAGCGACTGGGTCGGTCGGCACGAGCTGAGTCCGCCGCTTTTGCGCGAGCACGACCTTCGGCTCAAACCTGTTGCGCCTTGATCGGAATCTGTTAATCCAAATGCGTGCAGGTCGATGGACTCGCTGATGATCCGGAGCGGCTTTTGCAGGCCGCCAAGATTCTTCAAAGCGAAGTCACTCGACTGACGAAACTCAATCTGGAGCAACGAAACCGCATTGCTGAACTTGAAGGCAAAGACCCGGCATCGCTTCAGCTTCAAATCGCAGAGCTTGAGCAGCAGCTTGCGGCCGAGCGAAGCGAGAAACGTCCCAAAGCCGCAGGCGCGGCAAGAGACAAGGCGCCGCAAACAGGCCATGGCCCGTCTGAGCAAGCCGAGCTTGAGCACATTGAAGAGCTTTGCACGCTTGATGAAGCGGACCAGAGCTGTCCTAAATGTGGTGGTGAACTTGGCGCGTGGGACGGCCAGTTTGGACAGGCGGAAGTCGTCGATGTGATCACGCGCAAGTTTGTACTGAGGCAAATCAAGCGACAGAAATATCGCTGCGCCTGCTGCACGCACATTGAAACGGCGCTCCATGATGAGCCTCGTCTCACTCCAGGCGGCCGTTACAGCAACACCTTTGCAGTGGAGGTCGCGGTCGACAAATACGCTGACCATCTCCCGCTCGAAAGACAAGTGCGACGCATGCGTCGCGAAGGACTTGATGTGTCGTCGCAAGCGCTGTGGGATCAAATCGCGGCGCTCGCGAAGGCTCTTGAGCCTGCTTATGAGAAGCTCAAAGCGTTTGTGCTGAGCCAAGGTGTAATCGGCGCCGACGAGACGCACTGGCGCCTGCTCGGCAAAGGCAAGAAGCGTTGGTGGGTGTGGGCGCTGTGCTCGGAAGAGGCCGTTTATTATGAACTTGCTGAATCTCGAAGTGGACAGCAGGCCGCGTCGCTTTTCCGTAGTTACGAAGGGATCGCCATCACCGATGGCTACGCTGCATACAAGGCGTGCAAAAAGCAGAACCCGAGTTTGCGCATCGCGCATTGCTGGTCGCACGTGCGACGCAAGTTTGTCGAGTGTGAAGAGCAGCATCCTGACGAATGCAAGAAGGTGCTGGACCTCATCGCAGAGCTTTACGCCATCGAAAAAGATGTGCGCGGCAGTCCACCGGAACAAATCCAGGCGCGCCGTCAGAGCGAATCGAAGCCCATCACGCAGCAAATCTTGCAAGCGAGTGCGGATGTGCGTGCGCTGCCGGGCTCACCGATTCGAAAAGCCTTTGAGTACATGCACAAACTTTGGGATGGGCTGACGATTTTTCTGTCCGACCCGGCCGTGCCGCTCGACAACAACGGCACCGAACGCGCGCTTCGCGGCGTTGTGCTTGGCAGAAAAAATCACTACGGCTCGAAGTCCGAACGCGGAACCAAAGTCGCAGCGATTCTCTACAGCCTCATCGAGTCGGCCAAGCTCGCAGGCGTCGAGCCACGCGAGTACTTGCTGCACGCGGCCCGCGAGGCGCTTGACGGTCGCGACGTCCCGCTGCCGCGCGAACACGCGAGCGCCGACTGATCTTTCTTCAGCCGCTCAATCGAGAAAACCTCGAAAACGGGCCAGCGCGAGGACTTACCTTTGATGTAATCGGTGAAGGGCTCGATCTTGCCCTGCGCCGAGCGCGGCTTGCGCTGCTCAAGCTGCTCGCCACGCAGCACCTTTCGAACCGTGTTCCGAGAATGCCCGCTCCGCTCGCTGATTGCCCGTATCGACAGCCCTTCGGCCGCCAGTTCCAAAATGTCCATCCATTGCTCCTTGCTCAGCATCCACCCATGCCACCGCAATCGAGCACGATTTGACCCACTCACTTGTTCAGTGGGTCAATTTCAGATGCTCGCCGAGGTGGGTCAGTTTCAGATGCTCGTTTTTGGATCACTTTGAACTGCTCGGTGACAATGACACCGATCTACCACTTTTGACAATATCTCGACGTTGGTCCGCGCACGTTGGTCCGCGCACGTTGGTCCATCGAATAAGGAACGCGACCATAACCTCACGGTTGTGTTTCGTCGTCAAAAAATCGAATTTGATAGAGCCGGCCATCTCGAAATTCGAAGCCTATCTGATCTACAAAGATAGTGTTTTTCTCACGAAGTATGATCTCACTGTCGAAATTTTCTCTTAGCTTGTTTTCAACAACAGCCTCCTCCGAGTTACGGAGCAGCACGGTACTAACCTGGCCCAGCAACCTTTTTGTCCTGCGCTCCTGTGCTAATTCATCACTCTGGAATGATGCTGCGGACGCAACTGAGAAAACTCGATAGCTGAGAAACGCGACTAGTGCGACGAGTACAACCATGACAAGAATAATAGATGTTTTCATGGCGTATACCCGCCCCCTGCTTCTACTATCGCCTCTTGCGCAAATGTTTTGCAGTTGTTGAATAGTATAGAATAATCATCTCGGTTCGGATCGTTTTTGATCTTTTCAGCGTAATCGATGATCTTCTTGTGGTCCGCATCTTGCCAGTAAGTCAATTCAACTGCGGAGTCTCTACCGTATCGTTCTGAAAGGAACTTCCCAAGTCGTTCCAAAGACTCTTTTGTCGGCAGTCCATCGTTCCCAATCTCTACGTCAGGAATTCTCTTTCGACGCACGAGACCCTTCCCTTCACGATCGTAGCGGCCATACTCGTAATATTAACCTGCGTGCCATGCACCGCATGTCCAAACCGTTGGAATCTCTGGGAACGTCAGGCAAACGCAACAAACCTGAACCAGGCTCGTGCACGTCAAGGCATTGCAAGGTCGTCGCGCTTATCTGAGGAACCGCGCGTTTCCGAGCACTTAGACACCCGGTGCATGGCACCGCGAAAATGGCACCGCGAAAAAGCGGCGTCCCCAACGGGATTTGAAACCGACCGACTCGACACCCGTTTCGAACGGTTCCGGACGGTTAGAAACAGCTCCACCCTCCTCCATCCGTTCCAAACCGACCCAGGAATCCAGTTTCGCGGGTCAAAAGTTGGCATCTGCCAACGAAAACGACCTCATCGCCAAGGTGTTGGAAGCCGCGGAGTGCCTCGAGCGCGCCCGGCCGGACTTGGCGGAGGCGATTCGACGGTTGATCCGCTCCTGACGGCCACCTCGCCAACCACACGAGTTTTCTTCCGAGGCACCCCATTGCGCGACCCCGCAAGAGATCACCGCCCCAACTTCCTTTCCGGCGTTTGGTTCGCTGTCTGTCCTCTACAACCGGATGCACAGCCCCACTTCCGCCGCCCCAAAACTCACCTACCTCGGAAGGATTGCCGAACTCAAACAACCACCGTTGGAATCTCTAGGTCTCCTCTTTCGGGGTACCCGAAAGCGCAAACCTGGGACGGCTCGCCGGAGCACGATTTTGACCCGCTCACTTGTTCAGTGGGTCAATTTCAGATGCTCGTTTTTGGATCACTTTGAACTGCTCGGTGACAATCGCCGAGCTCTACACGATTGAAAGAGATGTGCGCGGCAGTCCACCAGAAGAGATCCTCGCACGCAGACAAAGTGAATCGAAGCGCATCACGCAGCAGATTCTGCAGCTGAGCAGCGAGGTGCGTGCGCTGCCGGGCTCAGCACTTCGAAAAGCCTTCGAGTACATGCACAAGCTTTGGGATGGACTGACGGTCTTTTTGTCCGACGGCAATGTGCCGCTCGACAACAACGGTACCGAGCGCGCGCTTCGCGGCGTCGTGCTTGGGCGCAAGAATCACTACGGCTCAAAGTCCGAGCGCGGCACCAAGGTCGCGGCGATTCTCTACAGCCTCATCGAGTCCGCCAAACTCGCAGGCGTCGAGCCCCGCGAATACTTGCTGCATGCGACCCGCGAGGCGCTTGAACGTCGCGACGTCCCGCTGCCGCACGAACTCGCCAACAGCGATTGATTTTTCTTTAGCCGGAGACCCGCAAAAACCCCGGAAACGTGGCAGCGCGAGGACTTACCTTTCTCTAGCCAAATGTGCCGCCCTTCAACACCGGACCCTAATCCTTCGACGTGAGCATGGGGATCAACTCCAATACCTCTCATCAAATCGTCATTCAGCTATTCTCGGAATTCCCTTTGGGAGGTTTGTTTAGAGAAGTCTCTCCAGTCCATCACTTGTGATGCTATTCGCAAGCTCATTCATCAGGTAGGGCGCTTATCGTCTAGGCATTGGCTCACCAAACTGGAAGTCCAATTTCGCGCGCGAACAACTCTTCGAGGTATTCAATATCATTGGCATTACTCGCGGATACGTGGAGCTTCTTGTCCAGCATGTCGTCTTTGCCTGGCAGGAGGTTCACGGTCCCTTGCCAGAAGATATACGCCCTCTCATCCCGCTCAAATGCCCCCTCGTTCAAGCCAAATCCAAAAACCTTTTTCCTGCCGATTTTCCGTTCAGTTAGCGTGCGAGCAGGCCAATAGCCTTTGATATTTCCGCCGAAATCGAATGAGTGTTTTTGAGCAAGGATTCGAAACAGCGCGTCAGTAGCCGCCAAGTCCTTCTGGACGTTCACCCAATACTCAATCGGGAACCGCAACTC
Source organism: uncultured Polyangiales bacterium (assembly GCA_964487255.1). GTDB lineage: Bacteria > Myxococcota_A > Polyangia > Polyangiales > CAZAQV01 > CAZAQV01. The sequence goes on from CAZAQV010000020.1 coordinate 117,136, forward strand.
CGAAGAGCCTGAAACGTCACCTGGATATTCGCGTGCCACTGTCATGGAAATGGACCTCCCTGAAAATACTCGGTGCCTCCGCCGCGACCCCACTGGGGATTTCCGGACACCTTACGTGGACCTCGAACATAGCGATACCACGGCACCTTCACCTTTACGACATTGGTCGGCATGTGCGGCAACTGAAGGGCGTCTTTGGCCTTAGCGAAGTTCGTGCCGTAAGGAGGTTTCCAGCCGCGAGTCAACCAACCGCTCGCGGGGTTCGATTTCGGTCCAACGTATCTCCAAAACGGTCTTCGTGCGAGTGCAGCCGGTCCGGTAGCCGAGGTAAGCACCGTAAAAGTCTTGTCACTGGTGCATGGCGTCCAAAGTGAGGCAAGACTACCCATGAGTGCGGCACCAAAGGCCTTGATGCCGGTGCTGTTGTTGTACACGTCGGCCCAGTACATCGCCGAGTTTTCGCCGACACCCTCTCCAGCATCGACGGCGCCTCCAAACAACAGTCCGTTTGCATCTATCAGGTTGATGGGATCGTTTGCAGCGTAGATCATCAGATTCTCTTGGCCGCCATCAAACCCAATCGGATCCTTCGCCGTCCATCTACCAACCTCTGCGTCGTAGTCGCGGGCACCGAAGCGGACGAGTTTGGTCTGGTTGTCATAGAGGCCGCCGGCGTAGGCGAAGGGTTGCCAGCCGGGGCTTGAGTCGCTGAGCACCTTACCAAACGGTGAGTACGTCACCTCCTGCGCGACTGCGCCCGTGGTGATTTCGACGATCCTACGCACACTGCCGACTTGGTCTGCGATCACGCGGTAGGTGGTGCCGCCACGGATGATGAGGTCGGGCACGTTCATGCGCGTGGCGTACACAAACTGTTGAATCAGCGTTCCGCTGCCATCGT
>CAZAQV010000021.1:0-33638 GCA_964487255.1 uncultured Polyangiales bacterium
CCGCCATCTGATCGGTTTCAAACGCTTTTTCGACTTATGTTGAACCCTGAGGCTAGCAGCAAATCGATGCTTGCGACGCGGAGCCGCGAAGAGCCAGAGGTAGAGCTAGAAAGCGATTTCGTCGACGCTGGGGTGCGGCAAACGGGTGGGGAACTGCTCCATGCCCAGGCCGATCTGCGCGCGATACGCCTGGTAGTGGGTGGTCACGCGGCGCACATACCGATGCGTCTCGCGAAACGGAATCTGTTCGAGGAAGGCGTCAAGCGGCATGTCTTCGCCGTGCATGCTGAGCCAACGGCGAACGTTGTGGGGGCCACCGTTGTACGAAGCGACTGCCAGCGGTAGGCGACCGTCGAAACGCTCGATGAGCGATGCCAGGTACCAGGCCGCAAACGTGAGGTTGGTCTCGGGGTCGAGCAAGTCCGCGGCGGTAAAATCGTGATAGCCAAGCTGGTCAGCAATGAGTCGTCCGGTCCGCGGCATGATCTGCATCAGTCCCACTGCGCCGGCATGCGAAACGATGCGCCGCTGATAGACGCTCTCGACGCGCATGACAGCGAAGAGCAAGTTCGGGTCGATGCCGTTTTGCTCAGCGACCCGCGTGACCAACTTCGAGTACGCGCGTGGACGCGCTTTAACTCGGCTCCATCCCCCAAAACCTGCGGCCGTTCCCTCGTCCCCAAGAACGTGCGCGATGTCCGCGATCGTGGTGCGTTGCGCGAAGGCCAATTTCGCGCGTGCACGCCGAAGCTTGCGTGGCACGAACTCCTGACGCCGAGACTTGCCGCGATAGACGGCCTCGATGCCCGCACGAAGTAGCGGTCGTCCGACCGCAAAGCGCCATGCAAGGTAGGCCTCATGAAGCTCGTTTGCTGCGCGCTCTGCATCGCCGAGCGAAAGAAACGCCGCCGCCCGCTCGAACCATGGATAGGCCTCGCCGTGCTCTTCGGCGAGCCGCAGGAGCTGCTCCCGCATGACGCTGGGCGGAAGCTGCAACTGTGCCTTCTTTCTGGCTGCCTCAGGTCGACCTTGTCCCAGGGCCGCGGCACCGACCCCTGCCATGCCCAGCCCCGCCACACGGGCGCTTCCGGCGGGAGGCGGCGGGCTATGTCCATTGCGCGCAGCAGACACAACGTCGAGTCGCAGCCGCGACCACATTGCATAGTAACGAGTCTCCGTTTGGTCCTGCTCGACGACGTCGTGATAGAGCTTTTCCGCCTCGTCCCAACGCTCAAGGCGCTCAAGTGCGCGCCCGAGGTGATAGCTCACACCCGGCTCAAGCCGGCGAACGCCGACCAGCGGCCTAAAAATATCGATCAGAATCTCATCATCTCCGGAACCGATCGCCAAGAGTGCGGCCTCGTACTTGTTGGCAGGCCCGAAGCGGCTTGAGTCGCGCACCGCGCGAAGCGCGCGATCCAAATCCTCCTGGAGACCCGCACGCGCAGCAACCTCGATAATCTTCACGGTGCGAAACGGTGGCAATGCGCCCCAGTTTGAGCTTCCGTTTGTGAGCAGGTGTATTTCACGTTTCGCGGTGCTCTTTTCTCGCGCGTCGGCAGCTTCCGCTGCGGCCTCTGCGCGACCCAAGTCCCGTTCGTCGAGCTCGTCGACGTTCGCTCCGCGCACCGCGCGATGATGTCGTTGCACCTCATCCCAACGCCCCTCGACCGTCGCGATACGTGCAGCGGCAAGATGCACGCGCGCACGCAGGCTGGGTTCGAGCTTGTCCTCTCCCAAAAGGGCCGCGACCTCAAGGCGGGCCAAGTCCATCGGCCCCTGGCGAACCAGTCGTTCAGCTCGGTCGACCTTTTGCGCGGTCGAGTAGTGCGGAATTCGCACCCCGCGCTCACTAAGTGCTTCAAGCTCTCGCCGCGCCTCTGCCGCGAACGGGCTCCCGGGGTGCTCGAGGTCGATGGCACGAAAAACACGCACGGCTTGTGAAAACCGATTGCGACGCGAATACATCGCACCGCGCTCGAGCTGGAGCGCGAGCACCTCGGGCAGAGCAGCGTAGCGGTTCTGCAGTCTGCGAAATAGACGCTCGGCGTCGCCACGACCGGACCGGAACGCGCAGCGCACCTCGGCGACATCGGAAATAGTTCGCAAAGCACTGTCGATAGTGCCCTGCGCGACTCGCGCGAACTCGGGGCAGGCGTGTCGGTGGTCCCCACGCTCCATCTGAACGAGTGCCCGCCGGTACCGGATGTGATCGTCAAGGCTGGGGAAACGTTCGGCAATGAACTCAAGTCCGATCAGCGCCTCATCAAGCCTTCCCTCGCTCAGCAGCGAATCGAACTTCTCCCAATGTCGAACCGCTGTGCTGTGTTGCGTGTCCTGCAACGGTTCGTAAAAACTGGCACTCGCTTCCGTATAAGATGGCGGCGCATTAAGCGGTCGCGCCATCACTTCGGGCAGGTCCGCACGACAAATCAGAGCAGCCTGCGCGCGGGCCGAAACGGGGCTGAAAAAAGCATAAAGCAATCCGCCCACTAGGATCGGAAATCGCCATGCTCCTCGCTTTTGCACAGCTTTAAGTGTGGGGTAACTCGAACCAAATCGCAAAGAAGCTCCGTAACGCATCACGTCGAATTAGACGCGCCAGCGGCCCACAATCTTCGAACACTCCGAAAAGCTCTGCTTTCACCGTCGACGCCCATGTATGCAAACGTATGTGGACACATACGTGCACACAGAAAGACCTCGGTGTGCGCCCAATTCGCAGCGCGATCGCTAGATGGGTGGATGCCCAGTTGGCAGGTCTTCGGGCTTGGGCTGTGGGGGCGCCTCGGGGATCTCCTCGAGTCCGAGAATCATCGGAAGGTCACCCTCAACTTGACGTCCGACCGAGTTGAGGACGCGAACCCACGCGCGCGTCGAGGTCGACTTGGCGTAATAATCTGCCTTGTCTTTGCCAAGCCGAGCCAGCTCGATCTCGTCGAGCACCTTGCCGTCCTCATCGAGGTAGCGAAGCGTCGCAACCGTCTCAAGCGTCGCGTCTTCGGGCTCTGGTGGTTGGGCGCCGGCGTCTGGTGCGAGAGCGGGCTTGGGCGCATCACTTTTCTCGTCGCCGGGCTTTTGGTCGGGTTTGAGATACTCAGAAATCGACAGGCGGCCGACCCGGTTGAGCCAGTTTCCGTACAGCTCGTTGCGTTGGTCGGGCTTGGCCGAGTTGACCCACTCCGCCTTCTTGGAGTCCAGACGATTGTGGTGCAGAAGCTTCGCCTTCGCACCAAGCGCCTCGACCTCCAAGTTCGCAACATCGCGCTCTTCGTGCTCAGAAAGCTTCCGCTGCATGAGTTGCGACTCGGCGCGCTCAACCTTGTCGATCAGGTCTCGACGAACGAGATAAACCGGTCCGCCACCCTGTTTGCGAACGTAGCGATCGCCCGAACCAGACGCCGCGATACCAACCTCAAACGTGTGAACCTTTTTTCCGCACGTGAGCTCAAACGAAGTCTTCGAGCTGGCGAGCTCCACTTCTTTGGCCAACTCGTCGTCTACCTCACCGAGGTTTCGGACAGCACGCATTGGAGCAGCCAGCTTGAAGTACTCGTCAATCTTCGACGAGACGGCAAACTCGGTGACCTTCTTGTCTCCCTTGTCCGGCGTCCGGATCGCCGTGCCCCACCAAAAAGCATCGTCTCCCGACTTGCGCTTGGCGATTTCGAACGTGCCCTTGTCGGTGGCCACCTTGATCGAACTCAGCTCATCGGGCTCGCAATCGATCACGACGACCGAAGACTCATCCACCTCTTCGGCACCCTCGGGGTTACTCCACACGTTGTACGCAGCGCCCAGGCCGAGCACGGCCAAAACCAGATGTGCGATCACAGCCTTCATGCGGCCTCCTTGTTCTCAACTTGGTCTTCATCAGGCGTCTTGACGTCCGCTTGCGGATCGCGTCCGGTCGGTTTGCGCCGCCGCTTACGCCGGGTCGCCACCCACGCTCCGAGGGCAAAAAGTGGCAAAGGAATACCCAAGGTCGTGCCATAGAACCAAAGCTTGTCTTCTTCACGCGTATGCTGGATTGGCACGTCCTCTTCCGAAGTCGGGGCGCCCACGACCTCTTCTTCGCCAAGCAGCCAGATCAACATGTCGTTGATAACCGCAACGTTGGCGAACATGGGGTGCGAGATGACCTGATCGGACGCAAAGTCCGCGTCCGCGATGATGACGGCGCGCCCCTCGTTCTTCTCCGCACCTTCACCTTGCGCGCCCGAGGGGGCCACCGTGACCGCTGCCATCATGTTGTACGTTTGTCGCTTCTCTTCAGGGCCTTTTTGATAATCGCCATCAAGGTCAAGCCAGGCATCGGACGGCCCACGAATCGGAAACACGACCTTCGTACCGGGCGCCTCTTTACCGTTCTTGCGGTCGAGCGCACCGCCCGCCAAAAACACGGCAACTGCTCGCCCGCCCGCACGACTCGCAAGCGTGACGGTCGGATGCGACGAAAAAGAGTTTGAAAAGACATTCGTTCGATCCGCGTCCGTCCGCGTGCGAGGAATGTACTTCTTGTCGCTGGTCAGAACGCCTTCGTGCATCGTGACACCGAGACCTTCGAGCAGCGGCTCCAAGCCGTGTGGGTCACTTGGGTCGATCATCACGACAAGCCGCCCTCCTTTTCGTACGTAGTCGAGTAGACTGCGTGCCTCTTCCGGTAGAAACGACTTGCGCGGACCCGCCACGAACACCGCAGGCGCCGCTTCGGGAACCTTCTCCGCCAAGCCCTGCTCCAAGCCGAGGTCACGCACCGTCACGTTGGCCCGCGTGAGGGCCTTGCGCAGCTCGCGTGTCGACTCTCCGGGTTGCCCCTGCGTGTACGACGCGTCCGAGCGCTCGTCATGTCCCACCGTGAAGTGAATCTCGCGGCGCTGCTTGGTGAGCTTGGTGAAATTCTCTTGGAAGCGCTCGTCGAGCGTTTTGAGCTTCCCGCGCGCCGCGGCCAACTCCGTTCCCACTTCAAACGACTTGCCCTGTTGTGTTTCGCCCTCACCCTTGAGCAGGAGCACGACCCCGTTTCTGCGAACGTTGTGCTTTTTCGCGAGTTTGGGCGCGAGTGCGTGGTCGACAACACGCACCTTAAACTTGTCGCTCGCTGCGCCGAGCTGGTCGAAGAACGGCTTGGCCTTGAGCAGCACGTCATTGGCCGTGGGATAAAACAGCACCGCTTCGATCGGCTCTCCCAACTTCTTAACCATTGATACGGTTGACTCACTCGGCATCGCAGTCTTGAAGTAGCTGAGGTCTTCGCGGACATCGCGTTGTTTGGCGACATAGTTGATCGACACGGCGAACACCAGCGCCAGCCCAATCGCGAGCCCGTCGAGACCCGAAGCCCATACGCGACGCAACTCGACCGATTCGGCGACCGGCATCTTGCGATAGGCAAACTCCATGAACAGAAGCGCCAAGTAGGCAACGCCGAGCATGGCCGGCCATAAGACGGCAAGCAAAACGATCGACTCCGAACTTTCCGTAACGCCCAAAGTCTCCATGCCCCATTCGGTCGTCAGGGCGTACATAGCGAGCCCGAGAAGCACCCCCCCATGCGCAACGAGCAACCACTTTTCAACCCGCTTTGACGCACTTTTCGCAGAGCTCATTTCTGCGCCCCGCCAAATCGCGGAACCAACAACCGCGGCAAGGCCAAGCCAAAAGAGTCCCGTCCCGGTAACACCATCGGTCAGCACACGACGACTCAAGAAAAGGGCGAATAGCCCACCGCTTAGAAGGTATGTCGCAAGGGCGCTCATTACTGCCACCTTTCGCTTCGAAGCACGCGTGTTGCGGCGAACAGCGACGCGTAGATCAGCGTCGAATAGTAGACGAGGTCGCTCACTTGAAGGATGCCCGTCTGAAACGACGAACTCATGAAGTGGCTGTAGTAAGGAGAGAGATACGCAACGAACTCGCTCAAAGTCTCGCTTTCGACCTTTCGAGCGATGAAGAATGTGAAGTTCAAGACCGCCGCGAAAAGTCCTGCCAGCAAAACCGCCACAAACGGGTGCTTGGTCAGCGAAGAGGCCAGCATGCCAAGGGCGAGCGTCGAACCGCCAAGCAAGATGAGCCCGAGGTAGCCGGCCGCGATGTGACCCAAGCTTACCTTGCCGTTGATGAAGATGAGGGCCGGTAGGTAGAGACTGACTAGAATTACGAGCGCGACGAACGCAAACGATGCGAGAAACTTGCCGACCACGATTTCCCATTCGCTTATCGGCGAGGTCAAAAGTAGCGTCTGGGTTCCAGCCGCTCGCTCCTCCGCCAGCAACCGCATGGAGAAAAGAGCACCCATGACGATCACCGTACCGCCCGCGAACATCAGGTATTGCTCCAGCACCTCTGAAGAGAGACGCGGTTCATCACCGACCGCCCAAACATTGAAGGTCAGCCCGAGCCAAAGCAGCATCACGCCCCCAATGATATAGCCGCTCGGAGTTCGAAAATACGAACCCAGTTCACGCTTAATGATCAGCAACACATTGTTCATGCTGCACCTCCTGCTTGCGAGTCCTCGCTCTTGTCGTCTTTGGACGCGACGGGTTTGACCGTCTCCGGAGCGCTCCCGTCGGAAACAGAAGCCTCGGCCTTTGGAGGCGGTGAGGTCACCGCGTCTTTAGCGGGGCGCCGTCGAGGCCCACTCTGATCGGAGCGGCTGAGGTTCACGAAGATACTCTCGAGGTCATCATCGAGACGCTCCAGGTGAAGGAGCCCCGCCCCTTGTCCGACGAGCTTGCGCACGACTTCTTCGCGCACGTCTTCACTCGCGGTCACCTCGAGCGACCAAACCCCCGCACTTCGAACGCCGCTTTCGGTCGCGCCCTCGCGCGCGCTCACGCTGTTGACGGAGTCAACGGTCTCGAGTGCACGTTGCAAGCCTTCGACGTCGCTCGCGTCCAAGCGAACCTCGAGTGCAATGCGCACGTCGCTGCCGAAGCGCGCGCCGAGCTCGTCTTCCGTCCCTTGCGCGGCGATACGACCTTGGTTGAGCATCAAGATGCGGTCGCAGGTTTGCTCGATCTCGGAAAGGATATGCGAGCTGAGCAAAATCGTGTGCTTGCCGTGCAGGCCACGAATGAGCTCGCGCATCTCGACAATCTGCACGGGATCGAGCCCCTTGATGGGCTCGTCCAGAATCAACAACGCGGGCTGATGGATGATGGCTTGCGCAATTCCCACGCGCTGCCTGTAGCCGTGTGAGAGCGTGGCAATCGGTTGGTCCGCGACACCGTCGAGGCCCGCTTCATCGATGACCTGCGGCAAGCGCCGTCTGACCTCGGCGCTGGTCATCTTGCGCAGCCGCCCAGCAAACGCGAGAAAGTGCTCGACCGTCATCTCATCATAGAGCGGCGGCGTGTCGGGCAAGAAGCCAATAAACTTGCGTATTTCGTGCGGCTCCGCCTCCGCGTCGAGACCTCGAATGGTCACGCGACCCGAGGTCGGCAAGAGCAAACAAGACAAGATACGCAGCGTCGTTGTCTTGCCCGCACCGTTGAGCCCGAGGAAACCGACGCACTCACCCTCGCCGATTTCGAAGCTCAAGTCCTCCACAGCGGGGTGGGTCCCGTAATATTTGGCCACCTTATCGACTACAATCATCGCGCAATCGGTACCAAAATCTACGCGCGCGTCAATACTTCGGTTTCAAGCGAGCGGATCCCGCTGAATGCTTGCCGAAAGGTGAGCCCATGACAGACTCGCCCGATGCCCAAACGTCGAAGTTTATGGATGCTAGGCGAATTGGCGACCACCCTCGGAGCCGGCCTTTTGGCCTGGGGCTGTAGGTCCGACGCCACTTGCCCGGCAAGCTTCGTGCTCGAAGGCGGGACTTGTAGCGGTTAGCCCGATGCTGCAACTACTTTCCGATCCTGAAGCCTGGGTCGCGTTTCTTACGTTGACAATGCTGGAGATTGTCCTGGGCATCGACAATATCGTTTTCATCGCCATTCTGACGGCGCGCCTTCCAGACAAGAAACAGCACATCGCGTACCGCGTGGGCTTGATGGGTGCGATGGTGATGAGACTCTTGCTTCTGCTCGTGATCTCGTGGGTGATGGGACTCACCGAAACACTCTTTACCATCCTCAAGCAGGACATTTCGGGCCGAGACATCATCCTCATTGCCGGTGGCCTCTTCTTGATCGGCAAGAGCGCGCACGAGATCTACGGAAAGATGGAGCTCAAAGACGACGGGGTCGATCCAGAGTCGGCGAACAAGTCGAACCTCGCCAGCATCATTGTCCAAATCATGCTGCTCGATGTCGTGTTTTCGCTCGACTCGGTCATTACGGCAGTGGGCATGGTTGACGAAATCGCCATCATGGTCGCCGCCATCATCGTGGCCATCCTCATCATGCTTATTTTTGCAGAGCGGATTGGTAACTTCGTCAACGCCAACCCGTCGATCAAAGTGCTGGCACTGTCCTTCCTGCTTTTGATCGGGGTCTTGCTCACCGCCGAAGGCTTCGATCAGCACATCAACAAGGGCTACATCTATTTTGCGATGGGCTACGCCCTTGTCGTCGAGCTCATTAACATGCGCTGGAGAAAGAAGAGCGCAAGGCAGGAGTCGACGAACACGGGCGCAAGCTAGGGGAACGAAGGTGAGCTGGCAGCAGGCATGGAAAGAGGGTCGCACGCCCTGGGACCAAGGCGCATCATCCCCCGTGCTTGCCGAACTGGTGCGCGCCGATGCGGTACCCCACGGTCGCGGTCTCGTGCCGGGTGCGGGCAGCGGCTACGATGTGCTGACGCTCGCCTCGGATCAGCGCCACGTAGTGGGTATCGACCTTGCCGATCACGCGGTGCAGCGCTTCAAAGCGCTTCGCGAACAAGCGGGCATCGACGCGGACATCGCCCAGATGCAGACGGCAGACTTCTTCGAGTACGAAGACGACCCATTCGACTTCATTTGGGACTACACCTTCTTGTGCGCCATTGAGCCCGAACAGCGCGCGACGTGGCGAGACCAGGTTGTAGCCCTGCTCAAACCCAGGGCAGCGCTCTTCGTCTTGGTGTTTCCCACCGTACCGCTTCACGACGATCCCAAGCGGCCTCCTCATGTGCTTTCCGTCGAGCTGGTCGGTGACATCTTAGGTCCCGAGTTTCGCCTGGAACTCGCGCGCAAGGTCCCGAACAGCATGGGCAATCGGCGAGGCCGCGAGATCCTGACGCGCTGGACGGCGCCCGACCGCGCGGACTAAGTCAACGGGTTCAGACTACTTGATGCCGTAGTCTTTGAGTTTGTAGAGCAACGCGCGATGGGAGATTTCCAGCAACTTGGCCGCTGCGGTGCGGTTGCCTTCGGTCTCTTCGAGCGCACGACGAATGAGCGTTTGCTCGATATGCCGCGTCGTCTTTTTGATCGAGAGTTCTCCCGACGCCAGCACCGACGCAATCGGATCGTGCGCCTCGTGCAATTTGTCCGGAAAGTCGCGCGGCGACAGCTCTTCGCTTTCGGCCAACACGCACGCGCGCTCGATCATATTTTCCAGCTCGCGCACGTTGCCGGGCCACGGATACTCGAGCAGCAGCTTGAGTGCGCGTTGTTGCACGCCCTGCACAGCCGTGCCGAGCTTGTCATTTGCACGTTTGACAAAGTGGTCGACCAGCAGTGGAATGTCGTCTTTGCGATCGCGCAGCGGTGGCACCTCAACCGTGAGCACATTGAGTCGATAAAAAAGGTCTTCGCGAAAACGTCCCGCTTCAACCTCGTCCTCAAGTCGTTTCATGGTCGCCGCGATCACGCGCACGTCGACGACCAAGTCGCTTTCAGCCCCAAGCGGTCGAACCTTCCCTTCCTGAAGAACGCGCAAAAGTTTGACCTGAAGGTTCAGCGGCAGTTCGCCGATCTCGTCAAGCAGCAGCGTTCCGTGGTGGGCCTGTTCGAAGATTCCTTGTTTGTCGCTGACCGCGTCGGTAAAGGCCCCGCGGCGGTGACCAAAAAGTTCGCTCTCGAGCAAGCCCGAAGGAATCGCACCGCAGTTGATCGCCACAAACGGCCGCGCGTTGCGCGAAGACCGGTCGTGCAGCGCCTTGGCGACCAGTTCTTTTCCGGTACCGCTTTCGCCCTGAATGAGCACCGTCGTCTGAAACGATGCCGCTTTGTCGATCAGCGAAAAGACGCGCTTGATGGCCGGAGTCTGCCCCAACAGGCTCTCAAAGCGCCCCTTGTGTGCTGCGGCTTTGCGCAGAGCCTCATTCTCGCGCCGGAGCGAGCGACGCTCCTGTGCCTTGCGCAGCGCCAGCACGACCTCTTCTTGCTTGAAGGGTTTCGCGATGTAGTCGTAGGCGCCAGCCTTCATCGCCTCAAGCGCGAGGTCGATCGAACCAAAGGCGCTCATCACGATGACCGTGGCATCCGATGCGCGCTCCGTGATCGCTTTGCACAAGTCGATGCCGCTCATGCCTGGCATGCGCACGTCGGCGATGACGTAATCGGGGTCGAACGCGCCGAGCTTGCTCAAGGCCTCTTCGCCGCTTGCGGCCCGATCGGTCTTGAACCCTTGCTTGCGCAGCATCGACGAAAGGACCAAGCGAAGATTTTCCTCGTCGTCGACGATCAGGACGCGATCCACCTCGCAAGTTTTTCATAGCTAGACCCATCCTGCCAAGCAGGTCCGGGGACGATCTTCTTCATTTCGTCTTATGATGACTTTGTTGAAGAAGGCGAGGGCGCTGTCTGCTCGTTTCTGTTTACGAATGACGAAATGAAGAGGATCGTCCCCCCAAATGGAAAACGGGCCTGCCCCGAGCGACCCAGGGTAACGAAGGACCCGAATCCTGCAGAATCGACCCAAGATTGTGAGTGATCTCGAAGCTCAAGACGCTTTCACTAACGATATCGATGTATTACTATGTCGTGAAGAAGCGCGATGCGCGCCCTTTCTGCTAGAATTCCAACTCTTTCGTTGATAGGAAGGTTTTGCAATGTCCCTTAACTCAACCCCAACGCTTAGCCCCGTACGCTGCCGCTCACTCCACCGCAGCCAAGCCAAATTGTCCGGCAGCACCGTCATCGCCCTCGTGACGATGGCGACTTTGCTCGGCGGTTGTCTCAATCGAGAACTCAAACCCATTTTGCCGTGCACGGTGTCGGGTGTTGCCGAGGACGTGAAAATCAACCCGATCGACAAGGTCGACTTGCTGATGATGATCGACAACTCCCCGTCGATGATCGACGAGCAAGACAAGCTGCGACGCGAGTTGCCGCGCCTCGTTCAAGTGCTCGCTTCAGGTGACCTGCAAGCGGGACAACCCGCAGGCACTCCAGGGCTCGGCGAGGCGGATTTCCCAGTGCTGAGCAGCCTGCGCGTGGGTGTCATCACGCCGGACTTGGGCACCAACCCGATCATGGCGTGCCCTGAGCCTGTCGGTGACGACGCAGAGCTCGTGTCCACCACGTCCGATGCGAGTGCGGCAGGCTGCAGCAACTGGCCGTCGTCTTTTATCGAACTCAACCCCCGTGCGACCAGCACCCAAGAGCAGCTCGACTTCGGCGAGCAAGCCGGCTGCGTCGCCACCACGGGCACCACGGGCTGCGGTTTCGAACAGCAGCTCGAAGCGCTCCTCAAGTCGGTCGTGCCGGCCAACTCGGGCATCAGCCCTCCCTTCGCCAACACCGACGGCAAGGGTGACATCAACAACTTCGTGCGCGAGGACTCACTGCTCGTTGTGCTCTTCGTCACCGACGAAGAGGACTGCTCAACCGGCAACGCCGAGGTTTTCAACGACAGCAGCAACTCGCTTCGGGTGAGCCTGCCAGCCGAGTTTGATGGCAAATCAACCATCAACTACCGCTGCCCGGCGTTCGCCGACCAACTGTTCAAGGTCCAGCGTTACATCGATGGCTTGCTCAACCTGCGCGCCGACCCAGGCAACCTCGTCTTCGCGGCGATCACCGGTGTTCCACAGGACCTCGCGGGCGACAACTTCGGCGCCATGCTCGACAGCCCCGACATGCAATACAAGCCGATTCTCGACCCGGTCACCAACAATCAAGCCGTGCGCCTCGCGCCCGCATGTGTCTCGGCCGACGGCACGCAGGACGCCGACCCGGCGCGTCGCATCGTCGAGGTTGCACGCGGCCTCGCAGAGGGTAACGAAGTTGGCGAGGCGGGTGTGACGGTGCAGTCGATCTGCGCCGAATCGTTTGCGCCAGCCCTGAACGAGGTCCTCGAAATCGTGGGTAACAAGCTCAACGTATGTCTGCCGCGCGAACTCAACCCGAACGCAGCCGGTTTCGTGACTTGCGACATCATCGAAACGCTTCCGGAAGGCCAAAGCTGCGACACCAGCCGTGGACGCGAGTTCGTCGACACGGTGCAAGGTCGCGAGCGTTGCCGTATTCAGCAGCTCCAGGTTCCTGGCGACCGCGGCAGCGCTGACAGCCTGTCGTGTAACGGCGGCGATTGTGGTTGGTTCTACGACACGGTCTCTGCGGCGGTGGATGCGTGTCCCGACGCACGCAAGCAAACGCTTTCCTTCTCGGACGGCGCCGATCCGATCCCCGGCTCGACCTTCCGCCTCGAGTGTCTGCAACCCGTTCAAAACTCCATTCCGGGAGTCGAGGACGTCGGCGGGCCTTGCGCAGACGACCCAGATGGAAGATGCCCGGCTGAAGAGGCAGCGTGCGCGCGTAACTTGATCTGCGATCCGGATCTTCGTGTCTGGCGCCAAGCATGCGCAAACGACTCCGACTGCAGCTTCGGCGCAATTTGCGATGATGTTTGTCCTTGCTCAGGAGACAACGCAGCCTGTTTAGACGCAACTTGTGACGGCAACAAGCGAAGACAGCCCGTGTGCGTGAACCCCACCTGCGCCCAGTAGCTCTACTGCTGGTTCTTCTCGGCTTCGCTTCGTAGCCATCGATCTGCAAATAGCAGATCGGGCTTCTCGGGCTCCGCACGCTCATCACGCTCTGTTGCTGGTTCTTCTCGGCTCCGCGTGGTGAGCGGAACATGGGTGCCGGGGAATCCTGTTCCTGCCGGGCCCCTGCTCTAGATGGGGATGGTGGGATGCGTCGGATGACGCGAATAGAGAATAACCATGCGACCAATGGTCGCAACGTGGTGCGCATCGAGCCGCTGTGCGAGTTCGTCGCCAACACCTTTACGGTCCAGCGCAGAGCTTTCTAGCACGCGCACCTTGATAAGTTCGTGGTCCTCGAGGGCCACTTTGGCGGCAGCGATGACGCCGTCGGACACACCTTCGCGACCGATCATCACCAGTGGTGAAAGGTCATGGGCGAGGGCCTTCAACTTTTTCTGTTGCGTCTTCGTCAGCGTTGCGGGTTTTGGCATACGGTTTTCTTTTTGAATCGAGCGTTAGGCGAAGAGCCATCAACCGCGATGAGCCCAGCGAGACCGAGAAGCGACATGCTACATGCATGGCGGCTTTGAATCGAGCGTTAGGCGAAGAGCCATCAATTCTGCAGCGGAGAAGATTCGTCGGAGGGGGCTTTGAGCCACGCCGCGAGAGCTTGTGGTGAAAGCTTTTGCTTCTTTGAAATAGGTTCGAGCGTGCTTTGCGCGATGCGGTTGCGCTCCGCGTCGAGCACAACGAGGGTGGCAATCTTTTTAATGTCGTACGCTTTGCGCAGCGACTCGGCGCGATCGAAGTCGCCGACATTGACAGGGATGTACACGTAGCGCTCCGCGATGACCGTGGACGCCGGCTTTTGCTCAGCGACCTTGAGCACTTCAACACAGTCGTGGCACCACGACGCCACGAAGTCGAGCAGCACTTTCTTGTTCTCCTCTTTGGCGAGCGCGTAGGCTGCGTCGAGTTCGGCCGCGAGCTGCGCGTCACTGATATCTCGCCACGGATGGAGCTTACGCAGGCTCTCCGGTGAGACGGGTTGAACCGGGCTTTGTCCGCCCTGAGCACCTGCTGGCACCTTCGTAGACGCTTTCGCCGAGGACTGCGTCTCGGTGTTTGCCCCAGGCTCCGTGTTCGACGCAGGCTCCGTGTCGTCACAGCCGAAGGCAGCAAGTAAGGCCACAAAAGTTACGCCACGCATCGCGCGAACCTGTCACCTACCCCTCAGAACTGCAACCCGATGTCGCTTGCTCACCCTTCAGCACACGACTCGCTCGTTTTGGAAGTAGTGCTAGTCTGCCGCCCAGCGTGCCCGACAAACGACACACCCCCTATACGGGAACCGGCGAGGGAGACCCTCGGCCTTTGGTGGCCATCGTGGGCCGACCCAACGTGGGCAAAAGCACCCTCTTCAACCGCTTGGTCGGCAAAAAAATTGCAATCGTCGAAGACATCCCGGGCGTGACGCGCGACCGGCACTACGCGGAAGCCGAAGCGCTTGGGCGGCCGTTCTTACTGGTCGACACCGGTGGTTTTGACCCAGACAGCGACGACCCCATGGCCGAGAGCATCGCAGACCAGGTACGGCTCGCCCTTGAAGAGTGCGATGTCGTCATTTGTGTCGTCGACGGCACCGCCGAGCCAACCCCGGCCGACCGCGAGGCGATTTCACTCCTCCGGCGCACCGACAAACCCGTAATCTACGTCGCCAACAAGGCCGACTCGCCCGACAAGGCCGACCTCTCGGTGGTCTACTACGAACTCGGCATCAAGGAGCTACTTCCCGTTTCGGCACTTCATGGTCGCGGCGTCGCAGAGTTCGAAGACGCCTTGCTCGCGGCACTTCCCAAGATGGACTTGGACACGAACGTCGATCAGGAGAAGGCTCCGCGAATCGCCATCATCGGCCGACCGAATGCAGGCAAGAGTTCCCTCATCAATCAGATCACGCGCTCTGACAGGCTCTTGGTAGACGACCGCCCGGGCACGACGATGGACAGCATCGACACTCGCATCGAGCACAAGGGAAACCCGATCGTGATCATCGACACGGCTGGCATGCGACGAAAAAGGTCGGTCAAGGGCGGCGTCGAAGGCCTGGGTGTCCTGCACTCTGTGCGCGCGATGGAGCGCAGCCACGCAGTCGTGTTGATGGTAGACGCCCGACGCGGGGTGGCCGAGCAAGACGCAAAGATCGCGGGGCTCGCTATCGATCGAGGTCGGGCGCTTGTGATCGCCCTGAACAAGATGGACTTGCTGTCCGCGGACGAGCGCAAGGAAGCCAAAGAGCGCGCTCGCGACGTGCTTTCGTTCGCGCCTTGGGCACCGCTCGTCACCCTAAGTGTCAAGGAAGGTCGCGGCATGCACACCCTTCTCGACCGTGTCTTGCGCGTCGTCAAGGAGCACGACAAACGAATTACGACCGGTGAACTCAACCGGTTTTTTGAGCAGTCTGTGGAGAACCACCCTCCGCCCACGCACAAGGGCAAAGCGCCGCGCTTTTACTTCGTGACACAGGCGCAAGTTCGCCCACCGACGTTCGTCATGATGACCAACTACCCCGATGCCGTGCACTGGAGCTACGAGCGCTATTTGACGAACCAGCTACGCAAACACTTCGGCTTCGAGGGCACACCTATCCGCGTTCGCTTCAAGCCCCGCCGCCGTCGTTGAGTTTCTAGCGGAACAAAGGTTCCAGGGACCTTTGTTCCGGGCTCAAAACCACCCAAGCGTTAGCAAAAGCATGGGCAAGAACTCGACAGGGTGGGTGAACCAAATGTCGAGATGCCCCGCAAGTGTCAACCCAACACGAACGGTAGCGCCTTCCGGCGCGTACCCAAGCGTGAAGTTCAAGTGGGGCGCAATACCAATCGCAAACGCCGCATCAACATCTCCGATCGGCAGACCAAGCCCACCGCTGACCTGATAGGTAGCAGGTTCGCCACGGTCCCATCCGTATCCAAACGAAGCCCTTGGTCCGAACGCATCGAATTGCTCCGATCGGCGGTACTGGAAACCCAACGTAAAGGCCGGCGCGTCATTGTAAGCGTCCGGGCGAGCGAAGCTCCCCTGAGGTGCAACAAGACCAGCCTCGGCTTCCACAACGAGCTGCAAATCACCGGTGCGCATCCTGTTCGCGGCCCCTCCTCGCACCCATGCCGTCGGCGCACAACCGGCGACCAGCACGAGCTGGACCACAAGAGCGAACGAACTCGGAGCTCGCACTCGCTAGCCGCCGGAGATGAGACGCTCGAGTTGGTTGGGGTCGAAGCCGACCATGAGTTTGCCGCCCACGTCGATCACCGGAACGCCGCGAGACGACTTGCCGGAAGCGGCAAGCTTGCGTTGAACCTCTTGTGCCGCGTCGGCGTCCGCTTCGACATCTTTTTCAACATAGGTATGCCCGTTCTGCTGCAGCCAAGCGACCGCCCGCTCGCAGACGCCGCACCACGAGGTGCGATAGACAATGATCGGGCCGCCCGCCGCAACGACCGGTCCTCCTTGTGCGGACCCAGCTTGCGCTGCGTTTACGCCAGCGGCGCGGTCGACCAACGCGTCAAACTCTGCGCGTTTCATCGCACGTACAGGCGGAGGTGTTGCATTTGGTGAACGCGAAAGATCGGCGACATACACCAGCAGCGGATCAAGCTTGCTCTCCACTTCGGGGTCGAGCGGTCGAACGCGCACGGTTTTGCGCGCCGACGAAGGAACCTCAGAGAGGCTTTGTGCGCTGTGAACGCCCGCCTCATCGAACCAAAGCAGGAGAACGCCCGAAAGATCCGCTGGCAACGCGAAGGGCGCGTCGTCCTCGTCATGCGCGACCTGTTGGGCTGGGGTACCGCCGCTCGGCTCTTGCTCTGTCTTCGGTGAGCTACACGCAAGCCCCGCCAACAAACTCGCGCAGGCCATCCATCGAATCCACATGTCAAAAGAGTAGCGCACTCCGTGTAAGCGTTCAGTCCAGATGTTGCGCTCGCGCCACGATACCGCCTGCGCAGAAGATTCGGACGATCGGGTCGGGGTCCGAGAGACAGGCTCTGGCTTTTGAGACTAGGCCCGCGTCCGCCGCCAAGGACCTGGCCGCTGTCCGCCGCGCCGTGGTGTCCGGCGCCAACTCTGGCGAAACACACCTGCCCAGCATTTCCGCGCCCAGCTGGCCGAGTGCCCCCTCTCCTTGCTGGGCCAGCAGCGCCGCAGCCTGCACGCCTGGTACATCACAGCGATCGAGCAGCACTTGAAGCTCTGAAAATGCACGCGGGCGCGCAGGCTCATCTTCGAGCAGCACGCGAGCGAGCTGCAGCCGTAGGTCGCGCTCGCTTGCAGGTAGACGCGCGAGCAGCTCAGAAACGAAATGGCGCAATGGCAAACCGGGTTCGACCAGGATGAGCGCGACCGCGGCCTGCGCGCGAAGGTCGCGCTCGCCGCTCTCAAGCAGTACGCGCTGCAAATATTCCACCGCCGCGATAGGCGAGGTCTGCAGGTGCGTCTCGAGTGGGTCGCGTCGCGATAGAACTTGTGCGGCCGCAACCCCCATACTCGACGGCGGCCAAACCAGCTGCGCCGCGAGGAGGCGAAGGAGGGCCTGATCGGTCGCGAGGTCGTTGTGGCTGGAGAGGATACGCAGCGTTTCGAGTCTCACCAAGGGATCGGCGTCTGCAAAGAGCGCAAACATGACGCCTCGGTCCTCGCCTGCGCGATCGAGCACTTTGACGGCTGCCCTCCGCACATGAACGTTGGTGTCATGGATGGCCTTCTGGGCCACTGACAGCATCCAGGCCTGCGGTTCCATCCCACCAAGTCGACGCAATGCCGCAGCGCGCACTGTGGGCTCGGCAGAGCGCAGCGCTCGCTCCAGCACCGCACGGTCGCCAGCCCGCGCGTGTCGTAACGAAATCCGTTGGATGGCCGGCTCATTCGACGCAAGGTAGGCCCAAATGAGGTTTTGGAGCACGCGCCTTTGTCCTTGCTCTTTTACACCCGACACGAGCGCATCGGCCACCTGAAGCTGGGCGAGCCCGGGCTCCAACTCAGGCAGCAGCCCGCGAAGCGTCACCCGTCCACGGCTACCCGCCATCCGAAGCTGGACCACAGCAGCGTCTTGCAGCCGCCGGTCGCCACTTTGGATGCTCTGTCGGAGCAACAAGACTGCAAGTTCAACGACCACTTCGGGGTCGTGACCTTCGCGCTCGGCCGCCTCGTCGTAAGTGCGCAGCGCCACATCGAAGCGACCGCGGTCGAGGGCGTCTCGAAGCGGCGCCCACGCACCACCAGAGCACGCGAAAAGGTGAGCAATCACCATTACTAAAGTGATCCGACTCGCGCACTGACGTAGGCTGCGGTACCCCCACTGACCGGTCCGAACCGGACGAGCCATGAACACAGACGAATCCCCCTTCGCGACCGTCGACAGGTCGCCACGCCCAGACGAACCCAGCGGACGCTTCGGTACGTTCGGCGGTGTATTCACGCCCAGCGTGCTCACCATCTTGGGAGTCGTGATGTACATGCGCTTGGGCTTTGTCACCGGTCAGGCAGGCCTTGGTCAAGCCCTGCTCATTATTGCGGTAGCACACATGATCTCGCTCGCGACCGGCCTTTCTGTGGCAAGCATCGCGACAGACCGTAAAGTCGGGGCGGGCGGCGCCTACTATATGATCAGTCGCTCGCTGGGCGCGCCCGCAGGCGCAGCGATCGGCCTGCCCCTCTTCTTTGCCCAGGCGATTAGCGTCACGTTTTACATTGTCGGCTTCGTCGAGTCGCTCAGCCTACTCGCTCCCGTGCTTAAGAACCCGCTTTGGTTCTTTGCCGTAGGCACGGGTGTCAACCTGACGATTACCCTGCTCTCGATGAAAAGTGCCGAACTCGCAATTCGCACGCAATACATCGTCATGGCCGCCATCGGTCTCTCGATCATTTCGTTCTTCACAGGCACGACCAGCGATTTCGGTCACGCCATTGAATGGACAAACCCAAGCGGCGAAAGTTTTGCGTCGATTTTCGCCGACTTCTTTCCAGCTGTCACCGGCATTATGGCCGGGGTCAGCATGTCCGGCGATCTCAAAGATCCGCGCAAGTCCTTACCCCGGGGCACGCTGATGGCGATCGGAACGGGTTTTGTCATCTACATGATCTTCCCCGTCTGGTTTGCGATGAACATGCGTAACGAAGATCTGATCGCCAACAAAGAGGCCGCGGTCTTCATGATCGCTTCGGTACCCGCCCTCATCTACGTGGGCGTATGGGGAGCCACGCTCTCAAGTGCCATCGGTAGCGTGCTTACTGCGCCCCGTACGCTCCAAGCTCTGGCCGCCGACGGCGTTGCGCCCGGGGTGTTCGCGCGCGAGTACGGCCCTGGAAAAGAGCCTCGCATCGGCATTGCCCTGACCTTCGTCATGGCCGAAATCGCTCTTGTTTTCGGCAGCCTCGACGCCATCGCACCGGTGCTGACGATGTTCTTTTTGGCCACCTACGGCTTCACCAATCTCGCCTGTGGCCTCCAGCGCTGGGCGTCGAGCCCAAGCTTTCGACCGACCTTTCGCCTGCCAGCACCGGTGTCGCTGCTCGGCGCGGTCGCCTGCTTCTATGTCATGAGCATCATCCATCTACCCGCCATGATGGGGGCGATGGTGTTCTCCGCCGCCATCTTCTTGTGGATGCAGGGCCGCGCGATCGAAACGACCTACGGCGACGCGCGCCACGGCATCTGGTCGGCGATGGTCCGTTCGTCATTGCAACGCCTGCGACGGGCGCCCTTTCATCCGCTGAACTGGCGCCCCAACCTCGTCATCTTGGGCGGCGACCCAGACAAACGCTCGCACTTACTACACTTGGGAAGCGCCGTCGTTCAAGACCGCGGACTCGTGACGTACTTTCAACTTCTTCGCGGAAAAATCGCGGCGCTGGCTGCACAACGAAAAACCGCGCTCGGCAAGGTCGAGCCGATGATCGAGCGCAAATTTCCCAACGTGTTCTTCCGCGTGGATATCGTCGACGACATCTACAAGGGCGCTGTCACGATTGCGCAGAGCTACGGCATGGGGAGCTTCGAGGCCAATACGGTGATGATCGGTTGGCCCAGAAAGCTCGAACGTGCCGAACCTTACGTGCGCATGCTGCGAGACATGACGAGCCTGGACCGGTCACTCCTGCTTGTGCGATACGACCCGGAGCTACGCTTTGGCAAACGCAAGAAGATTCAGGTCTGGTGGGGGGGCTTGCAGGGCAACGGAGGGCTGATGCTGCTGGTGTCCTTTCTCATCCGGGCGCATCACCGCTGGCGAGGGGCGGAGGTTTCCGTCATCACCATCGTTCGCAACGAACAGGAGCAGACGGAGGCCACGGCAAACCTCGAGCGTATTCTCAAGGAGTCACGCATTGAGGCACTTCCCCGGGTATTGCTGCGCGGCGAACGCAGTATTCCCAGCATCATGGAGGCCGAGGCCAAGGAGGCCGACCTCGCGATAGTCGGTTTCTCCTTGCCCGACGAAGTCGCGTCTTCCACGGATTTCTTCGAGCGGATGAACGGGATCCTTGATCGACTCCCCACCACCCTGCTAGTGCACAGCGCACGCGGGTTCGACAGCGACCCATTGCTGTTCGATGCGCCGGCAGCTCGTCCGAGCGCCCCACCAAGCCCTCCCCAACAGGCCCAGATGAAAGCCCAACGCAACAGTGACCAAGAAGGAGCCGCATGAGCCGGCGGGCCTGTTCGATGACAGTGTTGCTCGCGCTCGTCGCGAGCTGCTCTGAGGAGCCGCAAGCCAGCACCATCGTGCCCGACACCACTGCTGCAGCTGCCAAACCATCCCGCGACCAGTCCGAAGCCGAGAAAAAGAAAGCCCAAGAGGCGTTTGATCGAGAATGGCCACTCCATGGTTTGGTCACAGGTGCTCAGCTGGTCGTGTACAAGGAGCCCGACAGCAGTTCGCCCGCCGTGGGCTACCTGCGTGTTGGCAATCGTATCCGCGCCAAAGACGAGCCACAAACAAAGACCGGCTGCGCCAGCGGCTGGTATCCGATCGCGCCCGGCATTGGCTGGGCATGCGCTGGGCAAGGCATCGAATTTGGCAAAGAGCCCCCGAACGCCGACTTCGAGGTGCCACCTCCCAACCGCGAAAAGGCGCTACCCTATCAATACTGGTACTCGACCGAGTCGATGGTCCCCGAGTACCACCGGCTTCCCAGCCGCGACGAGCAGCGGGCAGCACGCGACTTCGTAGCGCGCTATCGACAGATCGCCGAAAAGAGCGAGAAACGGGCAGCGATGTTCCTCGCGGGCGAACTTAAAGGCGAACCGACGAAGCCCGCCGTGGTCCACCGCTTCCTCGACCGCGGCTTCTACGTCGCGGGCATCGGTACCGAAACGCGCGCATTCCGAAACTTCGTGCGCACCGTTCGCGGCCGCTACGTCAAGCAAGTGCGCATGGAGGAGCGCACCGGGTCGGAATTTTCTGGCGTTGCGCTCGATGCCGAGACCAAACTGCCGGTCGTGTGGGCGGTGCGAACTTCGCGCCCGATGATTCGGCGCGACAAAGATGACGGCACAGTCAAGTTCGTCGATGACCAAGAAGCCGAAGTCTATGAGCGGCACGACCGCATCGAATCGTGGAAAGCCCGCGAAAACATTGGTGGTCACTACTACCACAAGTTCGAGCTCAAAGACGGCAGCGAACGCTACGTGCGTGACTGGTTCTTTGCGCTGGCGGAAAAAATCGAGCGCCCAAAGGACATCCGGGGTGACGCGGCATGGGTCCACGTGGACCTTTCCACGCAAACGCTTGTACTTTACGAAGGGGACAGTCCGACGTACGCAACGCTCGTATCAACCGGCATCGAAGGGCACGAAACGCCAACGGGTGTGTTCGAAATTGAGCGTAAGTACGTGGCTGACACGATGGCCGACCTCGGGAGCAACCTCGACGACCGCTATAGTATCGAGGATGTCCCGTGGACGCAGTACTTCAACAAGTCTATCGCGCTTCACGCGGCGTTCTGGCACACGCGCTTCGGCCTGCAGAAGTCGCACGGCTGCGTGAACTTGGCGCCCAAAGATGCGCTGCACATTTTTGAAGCTACGTCACCCGAAGTGCCGCAAGGCTGGCTCGGCATCGTCACCGACCAAACGCCCTACAAGCCAAGCTACGTCTACGTCACCGATTAAGCGCTTCACGACAATCGCACGTTTCATGCGGTACACTTGCCTGGCATGAAATCGGTTACCCGCATCTGTTTTGTTTGTCTTGGGAACATCTGCCGCTCCCCAACCGCCGAAGGGGTGATGCAGTATCTGATCGATGCGCAAGGACTTGCGAGCCAGTTCGAACTCGATTCGGCCGGTACGGGTAGCTGGCACATCGGGGAACGTGCGGACGGACGAGCACGAGCGGCGGCGGCTGCCCGAGGCATCGACCTGCAAAGCATCTCGCGCAAGGTCCGAATGGTTGATTTTGAAATGTTCGATTACCTCATCGCCATGGATAGCAAGAACTTGCGCGATCTCATGGCCATGCGCGCCACGTGGAAACCTTCGAACGACAGCCGCCCGAAAGTCTTTGAGGCCAACGAGACCGGACTCGCCAAGCTCGCCATGCTGCGCACCTTCGACGCTGCGTCGCCGGACGGTGCCGAGGTCCCGGACCCTTACTATGGGGGCGATGGCGGTTTTCAGAAGGTCCTCGATATTTGCGAACGCGGTTGCAGCGGCCTCCTCCAACACATTCGATCGCAACGCTAGCCCAGGAGCTGTGCTGCGATGCCTTCCCTTCGCACCCTCACCCGTCTCCGCAGCGTACCAGCATGCGTGATACACTTAGGCTCACCATGAGGGATACGTCATTTCAGAGCAGCATGTGGCGCGCCATTCGGCCATACGCATTCATCGCACTGCTTGGTTGTTCCCAGGCCGACCCGCAAACGAGTATTGTTCGCTACGGAAGCGAAGCGGGTCTTGACGCTACGCACAGCACGGACGCCGCTCACCACCCCGAAACTGGCAGCCCGCTCGATGCCGCTCAGCATACCGAGTCTGGTAGTCCTATGGACGCCGATGCCAATCCTCTCCCTTCATGTAGCGATGGAATCAAGAACCAAGGGGAAACCGCAGTCGATTGTGGTGGCCCAAACTGTAGTTCTTGCCCGCAAGGTGAATCTTGCGGTGACGTCGGCCAGGAATGCCCTGAGGGAACGGTCTGCATCGCC
This sequence comes from uncultured Polyangiales bacterium, assembly GCA_964487255.1. Lineage (GTDB taxonomy): Bacteria > Myxococcota_A > Polyangia > Polyangiales > CAZAQV01 > CAZAQV01. The sequence continues at coordinate 23,020 of CAZAQV010000021.1, forward strand.
GGAAACTGTGAAGCTGATCCGTAGCCGCCCTTGGGCTGTTAGAGGCCGTTCTTTGCGTAGTCGCGAATGAAGATTTGGCTGTCTCCGCTGAGTCTGACGGGTTGGTTCACCGTCGTGCCCAGGTCGTCGTAGATTTGCGTTTCGGGAACGCCCGTTGCATCGCGAATCGCGCGCGGACGCTCCAAGGTATGACCTATCGCACGCGTCCACTTGTCGGGATCGAGCTTCGCCGATCCACCGTAAGAGGTGGCGACAGCAACTTGATCGATCCCGGCGGGTTTTGCGACGTGCTCGTAGATCTCGTCGACAATGGCGGCCACCGCGCGGGTTACTCATCCCCACCAGGCTCAAGCTCCAGCGACCGACGAAAGTGGAAGCTAAGCGTTGATCGCCCGCGAGCGGAGTGTGGGTTTGAACGGGCTGTCCTTCAGCCGATATACTCGAAGAATGCTTAACGCGTACTCTTTGTCTTTGTTACTTCTCTTCGCGGCCGTGGTTTCCAGCGGTTGTAGCGACCTTCTTTCGTTCGACATCGATCGAAACATCGAAGAGCAAGTGGTCCAGGGCAGCCCTGTGGCCGCGCTCTTGCCCGACGACCTCGGGATCCCCATTCCACTTAACATCGACCTTGAGCAAGAGACCGAGGCGCGTGACACAGGTCCCGTTCAGAAAGTTTACCTCTCCCAGCTTGGCCTTCGTGTGACCTCAACGGAAGAGCCCGACGGCGACACTGACGATCTGTCCTTCATCAACGAAGCAAAAGTGTATGTCTCAAGTCGACAAGCGGGCTCGACCTTGCCGCGTGTCCTGGTCGCTGAACTTTCGGGTGTACCCGACGGCGCTCGAAGTCTCGACTTCGAAGTAACCGGAGAGAACATCAAGGCTCATGTCGAGGAGGGCGCACAGATCGAAACCGAAGCCAGCGGAGAGGCCCCTCCCGACAACGTCAGCTACGACGGAACCTTCACCATCACCGTCGAAGTCTTATAGCGTCGCTGAGCGTCGAGCCGCCCAGGCCACAAGACCTCACCTGAGCGTCGAGCCACCGACAAAGCAAGGCAGCGCAGACGACAACGCAGTATCGCGCAGCAGATCGTGGTCTAGGTGCCGGTGGACTCGACGGCTTGTGCGAACGCTTGCCACCGCCGTGCCCGGTCGAGCTCCTGGGTTGCGCTATCGCGCGTCGCCTCCACGCACATATTGAACTGCTCGGTCGCCTCGGGCGAAGGCAAAGCCGCCCATAGACGCTGCGCGCGTTGGCGGTGATAGTGTGCCCAGGCTCGGCCGACAATCACCACGCCAGGCGTGTCGACGCGACGCTCAAAATCGAGCGGGAGGGGCAGGTATCGCTCGACCTGGCGCAGGTCCACGTTGGTCAAAAAGGCGTAGCGACGTACGTCGGACATGGTGCGCACAGGCAAGACTTCGCCGCGGTCGTAATCCACGCCGTAACGGCGCGCGTCGAGCACCAGATTGACCCGCAATGCATCGTCGTCGACGTCGAGGACAACCTCGCGCACAGGCTCTTCGATGCGCATTCTCTCGCGACCACGTTCCTGCACCGCGCTTTGTGAGAGCACCGAGATGGCCGCCCTCCAGCGCAGTTTTTCCGGGGAACGGCGCCGAACCTCACGCACCGCTCCCCGCATGAAACCAACCTTTTTGTAGTAGTTGACGGCATCCGTAACGCGCGAGCCAGCAAAAGACATACGTAGGTTTTCCCAAAACCGCCCCCCAACGGTCAAAAAACCTGCAGGCCGAGCCCGTGATGAGCGAGCGCAGCCCATGATTGAGCTTGGTTCAGCCGTGCGTAGATCGCGAGCGCCCCTGGACCGAGCTGGCCGAGCGCGTGATGAACGTGCGTAGCCAAAGCAAGCCGATTTGCTAACTGCAAATCGATGCTTGTGACGCGAAGCCGTGAAGAACCGGAAACTCAGTTCTTGCGGGCGGTGCCGGGCGGCGGCTTCAGACCGTACTTCTCCATCTTGTAGATGAGTGCGCGACGGGAAATGCCAAGTCGCTTGGCCGCGTGCGTCTGGTTGTGGTTGCTGTCTGCAAGCGCCTTGATAATGGCGTCACGTTCCACCGAGTCGACGTGCTCGCGCAAGCGCCCGTCGCCTGAACCAATGGTCAGCGCATCGCTCGGCAGATGCTCGGCCAAGATTTCGCCGTGGCCCGCCAACCGCACAGCGCGCTCCATCGCATTGCGAAGCTCTAGCACGTTGCCGGGCCACGGATGCGAGCGAAGGCGCGCCAACGCACCGGGGCTCAGTTGGACCGGCTCGGCAGCGCCTACGGCGATGGCAAAGCGCTCCGCAAGCGGAATGATGTCGTCCGGGCGACTGCGCAGAGCCGGGACCTCGGCAACCTCGCCGGCGAGCTTCTTGTGCAGCTCAGGCAAGAATGCACCGCGGTCGACGAGGCCCGCCAACGCGCGGTCCGTCGTGGTCACGATGCGGATATCGTCACCCACCTGCTCAAGTCCCTTGAGCACGGCTTGCTGACCGTTGGCCGGAAGCTCCCCGACCTCGTCAAGCACCAGCGTTCCGCCTTTGGCGGCCAGAACTTGTTTTTCGATGGCAGCAACATCGGCATCCTCGGGGTCAAACGACGCACAGGCAACGACCTCGAAGGGGTCGTTTGGACCCGAGCTCTCGTCGTGCATGAGTCGAGCGAACATGGCCTTACCGCTGCTTGCCTCGCCCGTCAAAAGGACTGTCTTTTCATTGGCGATTTGACGCAGGCGATTGACCAGGTCCTTGGTGGCTTCGTCGTGAACCTCGGGCGAGCTAATCGTCTTCGAGCGCGGAGGCGGTGGCGCCACATCGCCGCCGCCCTTTCTTGCGACATCGAGCGCGGCGCGTGCTTCGCGCACGAGGCGCTCTGGGTTCTCGCCATGTTCTGGAGCCGTCGCGATGCCAGCTACCGCACCCACGGCCCCGGACTCCTTGAGGATACGCTTGACGACCGTGCGCGCAGTCTCAAAATCGGTATCGGGAAGCAGAAACTCGACTTCGTCGTGTGCGTAGGTACCGACGACGTCACCGGCTCGAAACGAGTCGAGCGCGGTGTTCGAGACTCGACCACCATCTCCCGTGCGTGCTTGGACCATCACCAGGGAAGTCGGGCGACGACCACGCTGTGCCCGCGCCATCTCCTCGTAGAGACGCTCGCGAAACTCGTGGTGCGTAAATGCGCGACGACCACCCGATGAAGGGGGCACGGCGATACCCACCACGAGCTGGCCCCCCGCGACAGCCACCTCATCGCCCGGCTTGAGCTCCGTTGAGCCCGAACACTTCTTTCCGTTGAGGAAGGTCGGGTGCTTTCCCGGCATCACCTTGAGCACGAGCCGATTACCATCCCACTTCAATGTCGAAGCAAGGTTCTCCACTTTGTCGGTGTGAAGCTGGATGCCATCTTGGTCCCCGATTTTAACCTCTGTGTTGGTTGGCAAGTCCATGACCCAGGTGTCCTCGTCTCGCTTGACAGCGACAAACGCGCGGGGTTGCGGAAGCTCTTCGTCGTCGATTTGCGTGCTCATGATTTCGGGGGAGCCTAGCAAAATTCCTGGGTAATCCCTAGAACTCTGGGGGGTCGAACCCTCCCGCAGATCGGCGCGTGTCGAAATCGCAACGTCGTGGCCGCTTTTCTTCGGAAGAATCGGCCGGTGCTATGGCCTCTTGGCGAACTTCGGGTTAGCGTCCGCACATCATGGCCATGACGCCTCGAACAGCTGGGGAACTGCTTCGCGAACTCGCGGGTTTTGACGACCTACCCGGTGCAGCAATCGAATCGCTCGCAACCGCCGCCGAAGTGCGAAAAGTAGCGAAAGCGACACCTCTTTTTCGTACGGGTGACAAGGCAGAAGGCTTGTTCATCGTGCGCACGGGCGAACTGAAGATCGTGCGCGGCGAATCCGATGGTCGCGAGCAGATCTTGTACCTGGCCCGACCCGGTCGGTCCATTGTTGAAGGGGTCCGTTTCGACGACGGGAACTACCCGGCCAACGCGGTCGCGATGCGCGCGGCCACAGCGATCCTCGTGCCCAACGCTGCGCTGTGGAAACTGGGTTCGACCAACCCGGACATTCTCAAGGCGATCATCAACCTGCGCGCGCGTCGAACGGACCGTACACTGGATTTGGTGAGCGACCTGTCGCTTCGCACGGTCCCCGCCCGTCTCGCTTCGTTCCTGTGCACGCTCGTGACCCAACGCACAGAACGCGGGGAGGACGCCACTACGCTCGTTCGCGACCTCACGACCGAAACGGTCGCCGGTCGGCTCGGCACGGTTCGTGAAGAAATCTCGCGCGGTCTCGCGCAGCTCGAACGAAAAGGCGCACTCAAGGTCAGCCCTGACATCATCGAAGTGGTCGACCGCGAGCGCCTCGAAGAGCTCGCCTACGGCAAAAAATAACCTGGCAACACGTCGGTTATCCTCTGCGCACACCATGGCTCGAATCCTCGCTCCCACCATCCGTCTGTTGGCTGCTTCGGCGGTGCTCTGCAACCCCGGTGTGTGCCTCGCGCAGGACACGGAAACGTCATACAGCATCTCTTACCTAGAGAGCTTTGGGCCCATCGCATTCTTCATACTCGGCCTCTCGGTCTTAGGAACTGCGGTCTTCATCGAACGCGGCGCGGCCCTCTACTTGGGCAACCGGCTCAAGGTCAGCGCGTTCTTGACCAAAGTGGTTCGGCACGTGGAAGAACGTCACTATCGCGAGGCGTTGGATGCGTGCAACCTCAGCACGAGACACCCTTTGGTCCCGGCCGTACGCGCTGGCGTACTTCGTGCGAATCGCCGAGAACGGGAGATCGAACGTGCGATGCACAAAGAACGACTGGCGGCGCTCTGGCGCCTGGAGAAGCGCATTTCCTTCGTCGCGCTGCTGGCAAAAACCGCGCTGCTCACCGGACTGCTCGGGTCAATTCTCGGGTTTATGCAAGTCTTCGACAACGTGAAGCCAACTGCAAGCGATGGACAGGTCGCGATCTTCTTCGCCATCGCACAAACCTTACCTACTTTCGCGCTGGGTCTCTTGGTTGCTGCGCCTCTTTTTCTTTTTCACCACTTGCTAACACAACGCCAACACAAGATTGTCGCCGAGGTTGAAGAAGGCATTAGCGCGGTGCTCGTCGCGCTTGCAGGGCGGCCAGGAAACTGAAAATTGTCACTGGACGCAGAGACTCAAAAACTGCTTGAGGAAGTTCGTGCATCCCCCGATGACGATACGCTGCTCTCGCGTGCACGGACACATCTCACTGCCCTGGGAAACAAGCACGCGTTGAGCCAACTGCTCCAAGAGTGTGCTTCGCACACACGCGCGGCGGAACGAGCTGCTGCTTTGTTTATCGAAGCGGGCGGCCTACTCAAGGATAGCCGCGCGCCGCTCGCAGATATTCTGGCTACCTATGCGCGAGTGGAGGATTTGAGGGTTGGCGACCGCTGGCGGGCGCTGAGTCTGCACGCACAGGCAGCAGCGATAAGCGAGTTGGGTGGAGATCGTGCGCACGCGATCTCTCTTTTGGAGAAGGCACTCATTTACGATCCCAGCCTAGACCACTCGACCGCGTTGATTGCACAGCTACTCGAAACGGACCGTGACCCGCGTGCGCGCACGCGTGCTGCAAACCTGTACACACGTCTCGGCGAACGAGGTGGCGGCCTGCCCTACTTCCGCCGCGCACTTTCTATTCACCCAACGTGCGAGCTCGCGCTCGCCCACCTTGAGGTTGCTTTGCTTCGGCAAGGTAGCGGCGATCAATTGGTTCCGTATTGGGAGCGTTTTGTACGGGCACTGGACCGACGCCAGGGCACAGCCAGCGCTCGTGCCGAGGCGCACGTCCGCTGCCAACTCGCCGCGCATTTGTCGCGCAAGGGTCTGCCCGACGAAGCACGCGCGCTTCTTTACCCTGTACGAGACGCGCACTCCCCGTCTGTGCTCGCCCTACTCGAGGAACTTGACGGACAGAGAGAAGGCGACATCAGCAAGGTCGAGTTCCTGGATGCATTGGAGGACGTGGAGAACTCCGAGATCACGAGCGAGGACGTCGCGGTTCGTCTGAGCGATCCTCCTGTATGGGGTCCGCCTCCGTCGCAACCGTCCCCGATCACCGAAGGTGATAACGAGGACGAAGACTTTCCGCGCACCGCGCCCGCGGCAAACCCAATGCACGTCCCGCGAGGACTTGAGGCAGAAACAACGCACCTCCGTGACGACAGCGCTGCTCAGAACAGATCCTCAGCACCAGGTCGGTCGCGTCGCCGTCGCTCAAAGCCGAGCTACACGGGGTGGGCGCCCCCTGACGGTTCGGAGCCCATCATCGAAGACGACCCCGATGACCTGGTCGTGATGGATGAACGAGCGATGAAACGACTCTTCCCCAGCGATGAACTGGGTAAGCGAGCGAACTTAGGAGAAGCGCAGGATGGCCATGCCGTCGAAGTTGTTCACTTTCGTCACGAAACTGTGCTTTCCGTGGAGATGGTACATGAGCGATTTAGTCACCGGAAGATCTCCGTGCTCTTCACATCGAAAGGGGCGAAGGTCTCATTTCCCCGCGGCTACACGAGCGCCAGTCACAACCATTTGGGACGAACACACCTGCTAGCACCCGGGCTAACGGATGTCGAAGTTGAGCTTGGAGGTCGTCTTGACGCGCTCATCGGAAGCTCGCGCTTTGTCGTGTCGGTCAGACCGCGCTCAGCGCCACCGTCTGGACCCGTGGACATCCGGTGGAAAAGTCACGGACTCTCGCTCGTCGGCTCATTGTCTCTCCACGTCGCATCATTGTTCGGTCTTGCGAGTGTCGTAACCCTTGGGTCGGCACCGATGATCGTAGAGACGCGTCTCGCCGAACCGAGCCGCACCGTGCGAAGTCCCGAACCACCGACCATCGACGACAAGGCACCCACGCCCCCGGAAGATCGGACACCGCGCAAAACGCCAACCATACGAACCAAAAAACCGACCACACAAACTGATGAGATGTCGAATTCGGACCGGGCACGGGCCCGAGGTCAGGTCTTGTTGAATCCTGCACTGCTCAAAGTCCGAGGCTCCCTACACCGCAGGCAAATCATGGCTGTTCTCAAAGCGAGCAAAGGCAAAATTCAGAGCTGCTACGACGAGGGATTGGCGCGCAAAAGAGCATTGCGAGGCCGGGTGCAGGTCAAGTGGAGTATCAACATTGGGGGCCGCGCTCGATCCGTACGCTTGGGCCCCGGCACACTTGCTGATCGCCAAGTTCAGGAGTGTGTGCTTGCTGTGGTGAGAAAGATGCGATTTCCGAGGCCCTCACGCCGACCGGTCGCGGTGTCCCACTCCTTTGTTTTCAAACAGGGCCCTTAGACCGCGGCGAGGCCCCTGACTCTGAACATTGACCTCGACCCACCAGATGCCTACGAACCGTTTTCGCGACTCCCCGGCGCATCGCAGCCGAGAACCGATGCCCACTACGTTTGTCGGTCCGTAGTTTCCAGGGGAGCAAACGCTGCTGCGCCCAGCGAAACATCGATTGCGTCACTTCGAAATCCACAACTCCATCGCGTTCTCCGTGAAATGCAACAACCGGTACGGTACGCCGGATATCGGGTCTCCACATCGATTCGGGCAACTGTCCCGAGACCGGGATCGCGAGAGAGAACCGCGCTTCAGGTTGCAACGCCAATCCATACGCAACATGACCTCCTTGCGAAAACCCCGTCACGATGGGTCTCCCGGTGGTTGGACGCGTCTCGACGATCTCCCTCGCAAAGACTCTCAGCCTCGCTACCGCTTCCTCGATCCCAGCTTTGAAGCGTGCCGGCTCTCGATCCTCGGCGTGGGAACGAAACCATGAGTAACCAGGCCCGTAGTCGTGAATCCACCCTCGCGGCGCGATAAGACGCACGGGGCATGAGAACCCTTGCTCAAAAGCTCTCACGGCACCCACCGGGCCCGCACCCATGGCGTGAAGCGCAATCACCATAGGCAGCGGCTGGGCTGGATCCACGTTGCGTGGCACCCACTCCACGTAGTGGGTGTCGGCGACTTTCGGAGCTGGTTCAAGTCGCACGAGCCCCGGCTGCGCTCGCTGGGCATGGGCCTCGAACGTGTAGGCCCACATCACGAGTCCAAAAGCGAGCAACGCGTATTTCCAACAGCTCATGGCGTGGCTCGCCGCACGATCGGCACTATTTTCGAGATTCGTCGAGGCGTCGCAAACCTTCCATCAACAGCATCTCCCAGCTGCCTTGGATGGTCTGCTTCGTTGGCTTTGCGGCAAAGTCCAAGGAGAACTTGCCATCGTCGAGCGCGACGATTCGATAAAACGCTTCCTCACCCTCTGCGCCATCGAAAGAAGCATCGCAAATTGCGCCCTCTTGGAAGTACACTTCGCCCTTTTTGCCTTCGGTCTTAATCTTGAGGGCAGCCGTTTTACGACCGGTAGCGACGATCTGGATCAGGTCTGGCAGCGGCATTTCCTTGAGGGTTCCGCTGACCCCTCCAGGCGTCATGGAGTTTCGAGTGACCCGCGGGGTGCCAGCGCTCGCCGCAAGAACCTGCTGAACCTTCGCCGAGATGATGTCGGGCGACGCAGGTTTGGTCACATAATCGGCTGCTCCAAGTGCAAACCCCTGGTTGATCGCTTCTCGATCGTTGGTGGACGAGACGAAGATGATGGGCAGGCCGCCCACACCTTTTTCTTTCGCGCGGCGCAGCAGTTCGAACCCATCAAAGGGCGAGAGCTTGACCTCGGTGACAAGCACATCGGCCGCGCGTGCCGAGAGCTTGGCAAGCGCGTCGGATGAGTCGCGCGAAACAATGACCTGGTATCCTTGTTCGACCAGACGCAGGTCGAGCACCGTCGTTTCTTCCGGGTCGGGGTCGACGATCAGAACAGTGGGTCGATCAGACAGCAACTTGGCCTTGAGATCGTCACCGAGCACGATCGACCGGAACAGGTCGAGGAGGTTCGGGTCAAATACCTTGTCGCGACCACGTTCGAGGTAGTCGCAGGCTTCGCGCGCGTTGAGCTGCTTGCGTGCTGCGTTCTTTGAGTGACCCGTCAGGTCAGCGTACGTTTCGACGATCGCGATGATGCGTGCACCAAGCGGCACCTCTTTCCCCGCGAGGCGGCTCGGAAACCCTGAGCCGTCAAAGCGTTCGTACAGATGTGTCAGGCACAAGACTGTGTCTTCGGGAAGGTCCGCCGACTTGAACAGTCGAATCGGCATCAAGTAGGAGCGCTCCGCCTTGAGCTGGTGTCCTTCAAACTCGGCCACGTTGAGTGCCGTAAGGTGGTGGATCGAAATCTTGCCGAGGTCGTGGAGATAACCTGCCAACTTGAAGGCGAGCATTTGTGGGCGAGCGAGGCCAATTCGACCACAAAAGCGCTCGACCAACGACGCCACTTGTGCCGAATGGCCCCGCAGATCGCCGCGGTCATTTTCCAGCAGCGCAACCGCAACGTGAATGGCCTCGAGAAACTGCTCTGGGGTCGGCGACCAGCCCTGAGGCTCCATGGGCACCCCGGGCATGCTTTGCGCAATCGAACCATGGCCCCCTTGGCCAAAAAACTGGTTTTGCAGAAAGGGAAGCGGCGCACTGACCGAGCCGTAGTTTTGTGGAGCTTGCGGCATCTGCCCCGCGGTCGGGCCGTAGTTCTGCTGTGGATGCCCTTGCTGTGGATGCCCTTGCTGCGGATGCATGGCGTGTCCGGGAAGTGGCGATGCGACCGAACCGTACGCATGTTGTGGCTGTTGCGGCGGCGCGTGTTGCGGTTGGTGTTGGTGTTGGTGCGGCTGAGACGGATACGGCGCGCTACCGCTGTGATCGAACGAGTGGCTGCCGAAACCCGGCACGCTGATCTGGGAAGAACTGATAGAAGGCGCCGGATCGATCGCAGGATCGGGCCCGTGCCCGACCTGTTGCCCTGAGCTGCCAAACTGCAAGTTGGGGATCTCGATCGCGTCCGGTGGCGCATGCACCTGCGTAGCGCCTGAGCCGCCGTGAGCCATGCTCATGTCCGCTGCCGAGCCGAGCAAACCGGAGTCGGTCGGTGCCCCGGAAGCGGCCGCCAGCAACATCGAAAAGCCCGCGGTGTCCCCGCGATAGCTCTTGTTGATGAGAGCCCGCACGGCGGCGGGGCGAGCAACGTACGCCTTCACCTCACGGGCCTTGGATGCCATCTGCACCGTTTTGAGCACGTCTACTGAATCGAAGTCCTGTGCGACTACGGAAATTTGGTTCTTGCGTGGATCAAAGAGGATGGGACAGACGCCGATCTTACGCGCCACCTTGTACGGAATCAGGTTGAGCGCACGTCGATCAGCACGGGCCTGCGATAGCTTTCGCGTCGAGACAAACTTGGTTTGGTAGGTGTTTGCCAAATGACGAAGCAGGACCTCTTCGCTGACAGCACCGATGTCGATCGCTGCGTCGAGGCAGTTCTTGGAAATCTCCGCCCGTCCTAAAATCTGCTGGTAGTCACCCTGGGCGATCAGCCCTTCGCGTATCAAACGCTCGAGGGTGGCCTTTCCCGCAATGGGCTGCCCGGCGACATCCATGCTCCGCAGTGTAGCGGAGAACCCTACACCGCGTCACGGTATCGCTCCGGCCAATCGTCGCC
>CAZAQV010000021.1:33738-49999 GCA_964487255.1 uncultured Polyangiales bacterium
GTGCTGATAGCACGCCACGATTTGCGCCTGCGCCTGCCTTTTTGGCTCTTCGCCTTACGGCTCATCGCTCCGCCCGAACCTCGCCGTGCTGATAGCACGCCACGATTTGCGCCTGCGCCTGCCTTTTTGGCTCTTCGCCTCTCGGCTCATCGCGATTGCACACCGAGCGCCAATCTCGTAGCGTCACGGCTCTTGAACATGACTTGGGCCTGCAATTATGCGTCGAAAACCCGTTTTCGACCCCTCGTGCTCTCGCTCTTCGCTTGCGCGGTGGGTTGCGGCGGAGGCACAACATTCGATGGTAGCATGGTGCGCGGCCCAGAGCTCAGCTACCGGATTGGCTCCCCAGGGCAAAGCTGGAGCAAGATCGAGGTCAGCGACAACCACGTCGCGTGGCGCAGCGACGCTCGACCAAGCTCCATCATCCAGGTCAACGGCCGCTGTGACGAAGCGCTCGACATTCCACTCCAAGCACTTCGGGCGCACCTGTTGGTCGGCTTTACGGAGCGTGATTTTCGCTCGGAGGATCGCATCGACCTCGACGGACGAGAGGCGCTACGCACGCAAGTGGCGGCCAAGCTCGACGGTGTCAGGCGAGAACTCGACCTCGTGGTGCTCAAAAAGGACGGCTGCGTCTATGATTTCTCGCTCATCGCGGCCGATGAAACGGACTTCAGCAGCGCACAGGGGAGCTTCGAGCGAGTGCTCTCTGAGTTTGGGAGCGAACCGTGAGCGAGCCCGAGAAAAGCTGGATTCTCGTTCAAGCCGACCGTTTTTCGAGCTTTCTTGTCACCATGGGCCAGGTCACGATCCTGACCCGAGACGCTTTCGTAGCCCTCCTGCGCAACCGTTTCGAATGGCGTCCCTTCGTGTATCAGCTCGAACAGCTGGGCGTGAAAAGCATGGGCATCGCGGCGGCGACCGCCATCTTCGTCGGGATGGTGATGGCAATTCAGTTCGCTTTCTCGCTCGATAAGTTCGGGGCCAAAGACAGCGTCGGTCGAATTGTCGGCCTGAGTGAAACACGGGAACTTGCCCCCTCCCTCACCTCGCTTGTGGTTGGCTCTCGTATCGCCGCGGGTATGGCTGCAGAAATCGGGTCCATGGCCGTCACGGAGCAAATCGACGCCATTCGCGCGCTCGGCGCAGACCCGGTTCGCAAACTGGTCGTACCCCGCCTGCTCGCCGCCATCCTGGCCATCCCCATGTTATGCACGTTCGCCCTTGTGCTTGGCGTGATCAGCGCGATGCTCGTATGCAACGTCACCTTCGGCATCTCCGCTCCCTTCTTCCTTTCTACGGCCATGGACGCCATCCAAGTTCGCGACTTCACGAGTGGGCTGGGTAAAACCCCGTTCTTTGGTTTTCTGATCGCGATCTTAGGTTGTCACTTCGGCTTTCAAACGCGCGGTGGAACCGAAGGCGTCGGTCGTGCAACGACGACGTCCGTCGTGGTCGTCTCGATCGCTGTGCTCATTGCCGACGCACTGCTCACGCAGATTTTCCTGAGCCTCTGACGCTCGTGTTCAGCAGCACCGCCATCGGGGAAATCGCCGCGCTGACATCCGCCGCCTGCTGGGCGGTAGCGACTATCCTCTTCGCAAGACTTGGGGCGAGCATCGCTCCGTTGGCGCTCAACGCGCTGAAGTGCGCGATCGCGCTCTTGCTGCTCGTCCCCACTGTCCTCATCTTCGGCAAAGAGCAGGCTGCCATCCCTGCGCCCAACCTTTCGTGGTTGCTCGTGAGCGGCTTGATCGGCCTGACGGTGGGCGACAGCCTGCTCTTCGCAGCGATCAATCGCATTGGGCCGCGGCGCGCACTGCTGATCACGATCTCGTCGGCACCCGTCACGGCCATATTGGCCATGCCGATCCTTTCGGAATGGCTGGGCCCCTTGGCCTGGCTTGGAATCGCACTGACGGTGGCCGGCGTCCTTTGGGTCATCAACGAACGCGCCACGCGCATGCGCTCTATCGAGGACAAGAGCGGAATCATTTTTGCCGTGGCCGCGGCGCTGTGCCAGGCGGGCGGCAATATCGCCACCAAGCTCGGCGCCGAGGGCGTGCAACCGATGTGGATGGCCACCATTCGTCTGTCCGCCGGGACGCTGGGCTTGCTCGCGCTTCTTCTCTTGCGCGCGCAGCTTCCATCCATCATCGACGCGCTGCGCGTGCCGCGACGCGCAGCAGGCGTCTTCGTCGCTGCCGTGATCGGCACCTATCTCGGGATTTGGCTGCAGGTCGCCGGAATCGCCAACACAGACACGGGGGTTGCTGCGACCTTATCGTCAACCTCACCTATTCTGGTTTTGCCGCTTGCACGCTACTGGCTCAAAGACCACACCTCCCTTCGCGCTGTGCTTGGCGCTTTGGCGGCGGTGTGTGGGATCGCGTTGCTCTTCGCGTGATAAGCTAACTTTGGATGAGGGTCGTTCTCGCGCTGTTATTGCTCCTTTCAGGCCTACACGTCACCGACACGGCGGTCGCGCAGTCCGACTTCTGGCAACGTTTTTCCTCGCGAAAAACGGCGCGAGCTCGTTTGCTCGCACGCAACGCACTGCGCGTACTCAAACACGAACGGCCATCGATTCTCGACCCCGGCGCACGCCTCTTCCCTTACCGAGTTGCCGAAGCTATCGCGAAACTTGCCGAAGCTGCTCGACTCGCTCCGGGCGATGCGGGTATTCAAATCGCATACGGGTTGGCGCTGGCGCACCACCGCGAGCACGACGCGGATGCTCGCCAAACCGCGCTCAATGCCTTGATTCGCGCGAAGAAGCTCGAACCATCTCGTTTTTCGCAAGAGGAGCTTTTCGAACTCGCCATCTTGTACTCGCGCGAGCAGCGCTTTACCGAGGCCATCAACACCTACGAAACACTACTGGCCAATGCGATCGAACCTGCGAGCATGACGACATTCAGCAACTTGGCAGAGATGCGCATGCTCAGCGGCGACTTGCAAGGCGCCATCGCCACCTACCGGCAGGCTCTTGGGACCGGGTCTTTCGACCCGGGTGCTGAAACGTTGGCACGCTGGGGACTCGGGGTCGCGCTCGACCGCGCTGGAGATCACCGCAAAGCGCTCTCGGAGGTCGAGCAGGCGGTGCAGAACAGTGGCGGCACGCTGCGCGCGCTCGACGCCGAGGGCGTGTTCTTCGAACCTGGTTACGAGCGCCATTGGTATCGCGCACTCGGTTATGAGTCGCTTGCCAATAGTCTCGGCGGTCTACGCAAGGAGGAGCATCTCTACTCCGCGGAGCTGGAGTGGGAGGCGTTCGTCAAGCACAGCAAGATTTCTACCCCATCGTCGCCCTGGCAGGGCCAAGCCGAAGGCCACATCAAACGAATTCGCGCCCTGCGCAAGCGTCTCCGTCTGCAGAAAAGATGACGGGCGATCGCGCGATCGGTAGCTTCTGGGCATGTTTGCGTGGCGCGCCCTGCGAAGATCAACTTCGATACTCTTTCACCTCAGCCGCGAGCTTCATCTTCAGGCGGCCGAAGCCTGCATGGATCACAGTACCCGGCTGCTGAGTTGGGGACACGAGCAACTCTCTAACCGTGCGCGGAGTGGCATTACGATCGAGCGGCGTGAGGCACTCACCCAGCAAGAGATCGAACAGATCGCGAGCCAGACGCGCTTTTTCGTTCCTCCCGTCGAGTCCATGCAACTACCCACGTTCGCAGAACTGGCCGCCCGTTGCGAAGCACCTTGCGCGTGCGGCGTCAAATCTGAACTCCGCAAGCGCGGGCGCCAGGAACAGCCGAACACGGAGTGTGTTTGTCACTTGCTCGGGGCCATGTCGGACCGATTTGGCGGGGAAACCGCGTTTCTCGCGCTACTCGAGCGGCTTCTACTGGAGCCATCAGCCTCACCTTGCGTGCGCCGTGCGGCAGCAAGCGCACTTGGCGACAGCAAACACGCCAAGGACGTTCGTCGACGGGCACGCGGACAGCTGCAACGGCGGGTAGAATGGGAAGGTCGAAGTGCCGCCCAGCTCGAACTGATCTCACGCCTAGGTTAACCTGACTTTTTGACTCTTCGCCTCACACCTCATCGTGTAAGCTACCGGGCATGGTTGCGCGGGCGTGGGAACTGAGCGGCAGCTTCGGACTGGAGAACCTCAAGCTAACCAGCAGGGCGCCCAGGGCACTCGCTGCGGGAGAAGTGCGGCTTCGAATGCTGGCGAGTGCTCTCAACTATCGCGACGTGCTGATGATCGCTGGCATCTATAACCCACGCCTTGCGCTTCCTCTGATCCCCCTTTCCGACGGCGTCGGAGAAGTCGTCGAAGTCGGGTCCGAAGTCGATGACTTCTCGGTAGGGGACCGGGTTCTACCGCTCTTTACCCAGCGCTGGTTTTCGGGCGACCCCACACGCGAGGACATCGCAAGGCAAACACTCGGGGGGCCCCTTGACGGCACGCTCACGCAGGAGTTCGTGGTCTCGGCAGAGAGCGTCGTACGGGCACCAGGCAGACTTGAGCCACCCGCTGCGGCGACCTTGCCGTGTGCTGGGCTGACGGCGTGGTCGGCCTTGGTCGAACACGGAGAGATCACGGACGATAGCAAGGTGCTCATCGAGGGCACAGGCGGGGTTGCACTCTTTGCACTGCAGATCGCAAAAGGGCTTGGTGCCGAAGTGTTCGCGATCACCAGCAGCGACGAAAAACGCGAGCTGCTTCAAACGCTGGGCGCGGACGCGACCCACAACTATCGAAACGACCCCGCGTGGGGCAAGGCTGCCCGCGCATGGAGCGACGGCAAGGGCGTCGACGTCGTGGTCGACGTCGGTGGCGCCCAGACCATCCCCGAGGCACTGGCTTCAGTCCGTCCTGGCGGACGCATCGCACTGATCGGAAACCTTTCCGGTTCAAAGAACAAGTTCGACTTGATTCCAATCTTAATGAACCAGATCCGGGTTCAAGGTGTTTTCGTGGGACACAAAAAGGGACTGCAAGCGTTTTGCAGGTTCGTCGAGCGCTCAACGCTGGAGCCAGTCATCGACCGCACGTTCACTTTCGACGAGGCACCGACTGCCTTCGCCCACCTCGAAGCCGCCCAACACATCGGCAAGCTCGTCATCGATCATCGCTAGCTCCGCCCTAACCCTGCGAAGCCAAAGCAAGCCGACAGCCGGCAATAGAGTCTCATTGGGGCCCCGGCTCCCATTGAGACTGCGAAAGTTGAAATATGGGTGGGTCGGGCTCCGTAGATAGGTGCAGAAGGGCCCAAGGCGGCCGGAAGGAGAGAGCTAAGACTATGGAAGCACTTGCAATTGGAGCACAAGGACTGATCGCGGGACTGGTGATGATGGGCATCGCTCCCGAACGGCTGGCCAAGGCCAAGGCACAACTGGTCGCGAGGCCGTGGCACGCACTTGGCGTTGGATTTGTGGGTCTGCTCGGCGCCCTTGCCGCGATCGTCGCCACCTGTCTGACGATTATCGGCATCCCCATCGGTGTACTCTTGGCGATTGCGCTTCCCCTCGTAGGCATCGTCGGGGTCGGCATCTGTGCATCGGTCGTTGGTGCACTGCTTCCTATCGAAGCCCTGCGCGACCAGCCCCTCAAGCAAGTCGCCGTTGGCGCTGCCAGCCTAGCCGTCGTTTCGCTCGTACCGGTGCTTGGCGCCCTGATCGGCCTCGCAGCGGCATTCGCAGGCGTCGGGGCTTTGCTCGCGAGTCGCGAACGGCCGCTCTTCGGGCGAGGTGGTGATGGCCCAGGTTCACTCGGTCCGTATCGCACCGCTGGCTACCCCGTCTGAGGCGCCGCTGATGATGCTTTCTCAGCCAAAATCGCTAAGCGTTTGGCGAAGCATCGCATCGGATGTGCCAGCGTCACATCCTGGTGCGAGATGCGGCGCATTGCTAGCTTCTGTCTCCGTGGCGCGAGACGATCAGCACGGTGCCCCCGCCTCAAGCCTCGAGCACCGCGCCACTGGCGGCGACCAGGATGCGTTGGCACGGCTTCTGCGTGAACATGCGCCAGCGCTGGTCCGCTTCGCGACGACCCTCGTCGCGCATCGAGATGCAGCAGATATGACGCAACGCGCACTCGAGCGTATCGTCAAAAACATTGGGCGATTCGACCCCCAACGAGGCCGGTTCAAGACATGGGCGATGGCCATCACACGCAACGTGTGCATCGACCATCTGCGCAAACGCCAAGAGCTGCTGTCTCAAACGGAGACGCAACCCGACCCCCAAGACCTAGGTCCCCAAGCGGATCCATCACGCGCACTTGAGAACAAAGAGAACATCGTCGAGTTGCAGCGAGCGCTTCAGACCTTGCCTGAAGAGATGCGTAGCGCACTCACGCTCTTTCACGTGCACGGCGAAAGCTACGACGACATCGCGACTATCCTCGATGTCCCGAAGGGAACGGTGATGACCTGGCTTCACCGCGGCCGAAAACGACTCAAGGAACAACTGGAAGACAGGCTATGAGCACAACCTCAGGTAAACCATCCAATGCCACGCATCTAGACGAATGCCAGCTAGAAGCGATCGTCGCAGGCGATGCGGTGACCGAACAGAAAGCACACCTTGAGCAGTGCGCAGCATGCCAAGCGGCTCTGCAAGATGCCAAACGGCTCTTCAACGAAACCGCAAGCTTCTTTGCACAAGACGACGGCGTCGATGCCTTACTCACCCCGGATGCCATCTCGCAGATGGTCTCGCGAGCGATGGTACATGCTCCTCCCACATTTTCGAGACGCGCATGGTGGCTCAACATGGCCCTCGGTGGCCTGCTCACCAGCTTCGCGGGCCTGGCGCTGCTCGCGCTTGAAATGCCGCGCCTCATGGCAACACTTCGCTCGCTGGGTGCCTTCCGCTCTGTTCCCGCCGCCCTGTATCGCACCGTCGCCAACGGTGTCCCGGGCGGCTGGACGACTGTAGCTCTGGTGGGTGTCGCCCTTCTTTTTCTCATGGCGCTCCCCTTGGTGCGCTCTTTGTGGAACATCGGTTCAGGCATCGCGACCATGCTCGCGACGCTACTCCTCGTTTTGACGCCCTTCGCCGTCTCTGCACAGGACGAGGCTGTGGTGTTCGAAGGGGACTTCAGCGATCTAAACCCCGTCACGTTGCAGCTTGAAGAGGCGAACGTCGACGATGCGCTCGGGCAAGTCTGCGAGCAAGCCGGTCTTGGGTACGTCTCGCGCAGCCGTCTGCTGTCGTCGCGACCTACCATCCCGGCGCTACGACTGCGCAACACAGCTGTACAAGACGCCCTGCTCGCCATCGCAGGTGACGCGGCCATCACGATGGAACGTCGAGGAAACCTGGTGATTGTGGAGGACAGCATCGAGGAAGACGAGCCGCCTGTCGAGTTCAGCGCTATGGCTCCTGCCGAGAAGGACAAAGTGGAAGAGGAGTCCGGCACGGCAAAAGGCGGAGAAGACGTTCCGCGCAAAGAGGTCGGGGAAATCTTTGCATTCGGAGAGAACCGCACCGTCGCCAAGGACGAGGTCGCCGAGTCGGTCTCAATCATCGGAGGAAACGTCTCCATCGAAGGCCTGGTGCTCGAAGACGTTTCCGTGGTCGGCGGCAACGCAGACATCTCCGGCGTCGTGCAAGGCGATTTGGTCACCACAGGTGGCAATGCCACCGTATCGGGCCGCATCGAAGGAGACGCGGCTTCGATGGGCGGGAACATCGATGTCGTGGGCGACGGGAAAATCCTCGGAGAGGTGGGTGCGGTCGGCGGGAATATCAAAGGGCGCAACAAACGTGTCAAAAAGCAGATCAAGAAGCATTTCGGTCATCGGGACGACGCGAACGATGATGACGAAGATCACGGCGACGGTCTTGGCAGCTTTCTGCGCTCCTTTATCAATCACGTACTTCTATTTTTAGTCGGCCTGCTGATGATGGGCGTGGCCGGCGGCCGCTTCGCAGAGATGAAGCGCGCATTGGCCGCAACACCGCTGCACTCGTTGGGGTTCGGGGTACTTGGCTTTTTTGCAGCAGTGATCCTGACCGTTGTGCTGTGCATCACGTTGATCGGGATTCCCATCGCCCTGTGCATCATCGTAGTGAGTTTCGCAGCGTTTTTTGTCGGGCTTGCCGCGGTCGCCGCCACGATCGGCCAGGTCTTGCCGATTCCTCAGCTTGCGAAGCGACCCATCGCGCAACTCGGTCTGGGCATCACCATTCTCTTTGTGCTCTCTTTGGCGCCCATGGGCGAACTCTTGCTCATCGGTTTGGCCACAGCAGGCTTCGGCGCGACCCTCGTCACGCGCTTCGGCGCCAAGCCTTATCCAACCATCGTCACGTAGGCTGAGGTGATTGCGAAGTCTGGTCGGGCCTCTACTGCTGACTCTTCCGACCCCTAGAAAACTAGAGGCCGCGGCAGTTGTGGAAGGTGAACGCAAACGGCGTGTTCTCGTCTCCGGGCGAGGCAACGTTCAGCAGTTGGCCGACCGTGTTCTCGCCCGAAAGGTCGGTGCACAAAATCGCACCCGAGACGCTAGAGCCTTCGATGCGAAGCTTCGTGACCTGGCACGGGTCTTCCGCTGTGGGCTCGCTCGACCGACAGCCGCCGCGAAAATCGTTTTCGTCGTCGCGTACCTTGACGTTGCAACCGTTGCCAATGACCGTACCCGACCCCTCGGGGCTAAAAAGCGCGCCGAGCAGCTCGATGCCATTGGCATTGTCTCGATATGCGGCGAAGGTCAGAAGGCGGTTTCCGTCGGCGGCAGAACTTGCGCTGCAGCTCACACGTGCCCCCTCTTCACCGTCGATCGCGACGACCTGAACCGTGTGATCGCTGCAACCGGTATCACAGCGAATTCGGTACGCCAAATCGGCCTGCACCGCTCCAGGATCGTCCGAACAACCCACGCTTGCAGCCAAGACCAAACCCACGAGGCATACCTTCGAACACCAATTCATAGCGTCATTGTAGCGAGGCCCCGCGCGGCCAGCAACTTCGAAGTGATTTCGCTCGTCTAAGTCACTCATCTGGCGGCGTTCAGCGCCTGTTGTAGGTCGTTTTGCAGGTCGACCACCGACTCGATTCCAACGGAAATGCGAATCAGGCCGTCCACAATGCCGAGCGCGTCACGGATCTCCTTGGGCACCGACCCATGGGTCATGATCGCGGGATGCTCGATCAGTGACTCGACTCCGCCCAAGCTTTCCGCGCAAGCGAAGAGCTTGACCGCTCGCAAGAACTTGTCCGCGGCCTCGAAACCATCGGCGAGGACAAAGGAGATCATCCCTCCCGGACGTCGCATCTGTTTCTTCGCCAATGTCGCTTGTGGGTGACTGCCTAGCCCGGGGTAGTAGACCTTGGAGACCTGCGACTGCTCGGAGAGCCACGAAGCCAAGTGCTCGGCGTTGTCGACATGTCGGTCGATGCGCACGGCGAGCGTCTTAACCCCGCGAAGCGTCATAAAGCAGTCAAACGGTGCGGGCACTGCGCCGACGGCATTCTGCAAAAAGCGTAACTGCTCGTTGAGTTCGTCGTCGCTGGTGGCCAAAAATCCGCCCAGCACATCGCTGTGTCCGTTGATGTATTTGGTTGTGGAGTGCATCACGAGGTCGGCACCGAGCGACAGCGGTTGCTGCAAGTAGGGACTGGCGAAGGTATTGTCGACGGCGACACGGATTCCGCGGGCCTTCGCTCTTGTGCACACCGTCTCGATGTCGACCAACTTGAGCATCGGGTTGGTCGGGGTCTCGACCCAAACCCAGCGCGTCTTGTCTGTGCATGCGGCTTCGAAGTTGCCCGCGTCGCTGAGGTCCACCCAGCTCACTTCGATGCCGAGCGGCTTCATGACTTTGTCGAGGATGCGAAAGGTCCCGCCGTAGACATCGTCGCAAGCGACGATGTGATCACCCGGCCGAAGCGTATGAAAGAAGGTCGTCATCGCAGCGCATCCGGAAGCAAACGCGATGCCGTGCTCAGCCCCTTCGAGAGCGGCAAGGCAGTGCTCCAGGGTGCGACGCGTCGGGTTGTCCGTGCGCGTGTATTCGTAACCTTTATGACGGCCTGGCCCATCCTGCGCATAGGTGGTCGCAAGCGAGATGGGCGTCATCACGGCGCCCGAAATCGGGTCTGGATGCTGACCGGCGTGGATCACACGCGTTTCGATAGCGCTATCTTCGTGCATGCAGCGTCCTTAGCACGCCCCCAGCGCGCCTCAACGCTACGATGCGCAGGTAGAGTCTCAATGGGAGCCGGGGGAGGTATGAGACTCGCGATGAGCGGTCTTCCGATTGAGGCTGCTGCCGAAATGCGTTAACGATCCGCCCCTTATGATGCTCTCGGGCGACAGCGATCCGTTTACGAGAGGGCTCAACGAAGCCCAGGCCGAGGCGGTCCGTCATGACCAGGGGCCACTGTTGGTGTTGGCCGGGGCCGGAAGTGGCAAGACGCGGGTCATCACCCATCGTATGGCCCGGCTCATCTCCCGTGGTTGTCGGCCCGAGGCGATCTTGGGTGTGACATTCACCAACAAGGCCGCGGCCGAGATGCGCGAACGCATGGCACCGCTCGTCGGTAAGCAAGCGGCTGACAAGATCTGGCTCAGCACGTTTCACGCTTTTGGGCTTCGTTTTCTCTCCGAGGAACGTCACGTCTTCGGCGAAGGCGGCCGATTCGTCATCTTCGACCAGGGTGACGCGATGGGTCTCGTTCGAGACATCGTACGACGCCACCGAATCGGAGAGCGCGGCCTCGACATCACGGCGATCCTAAGCCGTATCTCGCTTTGGAAAAACCGCTTCGTGATGCCACCGCCTGAAGCCGTCGGAGACTTCGAATACGACATCTTCGCGGCGCAGGTCATGCCGATATACCAAGAGGCGCTACGTGACATGCGTGCGGTCGACTTCGACGATTTGGTGGTGCGTCCAGCACAGATCCTACGCGAGGATGAAACGATTCGAGACAAGTGGCAGGGTCGGTTTCGTCACTTACTCATCGACGAGTTTCAAGATACCAACCAGGCGCAGCTCGAACTCGTTCGCTTACTTACCAACGAACTTCAGAACATCTGTGTCGTGGGTGACGACGACCAATCGATCTATGGCTGGCGCGGCGCAGACGTGCAAAACATTCTCGACTTCGAGCATCACTTCCGTGGCACCACCGTGGTCAAGCTCGAAGACAATTATCGCTCGCGTACCGCCATCGTGGAGCTCGCAAATCACGCGATCGCTCAGTCTCGCGCCAAGCGACATCGAAAAGTTCTGCGCGCGGCGCGCGGAGCGGGAGAGACCGTGCGCCTTGCTGTTCTCGAAGATCCACTCGAGGAGGTGAAGTTCGTCGTTCGCGAAGTGCGAGACCTCTACAAGGCCGGCCGACCGCTTGCGGATATCGCCGTGCTTTACCGCTCCAATCTTCAAGCGCGCCTGCTCGAAGAAGAGCTACGCATTGAGGACATCCCCTACCGGCTACTGGGTGGCACTCAGTTCTTCGACAGGAAAGAGGTCAAAGATGGCCTCGCGTACCTGCGACTTGTCGTCAATCCTTTCGACGAAATTGCTTTCCGACGCGTCGTCAACCACCCGCCTCGCGGCATCGGGACCACTTCGCTCGAACGCATCATCCGCTTCGCCAAGGAACGAAATCGACCACTCGCGATTGCACTCGGCGATAGCGAGCTTCAGTCCGAACTCTCAGCGCCGGCCCGAGCGGGCGCCACTGCGCTGTTTGCAGCGTTGATGGAAGCCAAGCGCGGCTTCGCTTCAGGCTCGCTGGCCGCAACGGCTCAACGTGTATTTGAGCAGGTTCGTCTTGTCGACGATTTACAAGGCCAAGGTTCGGTCGAACAGGTTCGCAAACGGCTCGACAACCTCAAGTTCGTTACCAACTCACTCGCCCGCTACGAGCAAGGCGCCGGTCGCGGCAAAGATGACCGCGCACTCGGGACGTTTCTGCACCAGCTTGCGCTTCACAACGAACGCAGCGAAGAAGAAACAGGCGAGCGCATGACATTGTGCACGCTGCACGGCAGCAAGGGCCTC
This sequence comes from uncultured Polyangiales bacterium, assembly GCA_964487255.1. GTDB lineage: Bacteria > Myxococcota_A > Polyangia > Polyangiales > CAZAQV01 > CAZAQV01. The sequence goes on from CAZAQV010000021.1 coordinate 45,712, forward strand.
GAGTTCGGCGCGGTCTTTTTGATCGGCTGCGTGGAAGGGCAGTTGCCGCACAACCGGACACTCGATCCCAAGGTCACCGAAGCCGCTCCCACCGACGTCGAAGAAGAGCGCCGGCTATTTTACGTCGGTATCACACGCGCGCGCGACCTCCTTTACCTCACGCGCACGCGAAAACGAATGGTGCGTGGCACGCCCCGCGCGGTTACCCCCTCTCGCTTTATCTGCGATCTTCCCGAAACGCTCGTCGAGCCGTACACGCGAGCGGACAAAGAAGTCACAACCGATACGGAAAGTGTCGGCGAAGCTCACGCGATTTTAGAGATGCTCAAGAACCTATAGCGCGCGCTCTTTTACGGTCCCAGCCACAGAGCCCAGTAGCGCGCCCCCCTTAGGACCGATGCGGGCGTTTCCCTTTTCCCGCCGATCGCTTCTGCGATACCGTGCGCGGGATGACCGAAGCTCACCGCACGAGTCCAGGCGCTTACCCGGCCCCGCGACCCGCACGCCAGCAAATCTTCTGCAACCGAACGCTCAACATCCGTGGTCTCAAAGCCATCGGCTTCGACATGGACTACACGCTCATTCATTACAAGCACGAGGAGTGGGAAGCTCTGGCCTACGCCCACGTGCAGCAGCGTTTGTTGGATCGTGGTTGGCCCATCGGCGACCTTCGCTTCGATCCAATGCTCGTCACCCGCGGCCTCATCGTCGACAAAGAGCACGGCAACGTGGTGAAAGCCAACCGCTTCGGGTTTGTCAAAAAGGCCTGTCATGGCACGCGCATGCTGGACTTCCGCGAGCTCAAAGAGCTTTACAGCCGCGTACAGATTGACCTCGGAGATGACCGCTGGCGGTTCTTGAACACCTTCTTTGGTCTCTCGGAGGCAAGCCTCTATCTCCAGGCTGTGGATCTACTCGACAAAGACGCGCTGAGCGACGAAGTTCTCGGTTACGAGGACGTCTACCGCATCATCCGCTCATGCATCGATGAGACGCACATGGAGGGCACGCTCAAGTCCGAGATTATCGCCGATCCCGAGCGCTTCATCGACGTCGACGAAGACCTGCCACTCGCGCTACTCGACATCAAGCACGCGGGAAAGAAGATCCTCCTCATCACCAACTCAGAGTGGCACTACACGCGTCCACTCATGGAGTTCGCCTTTGACCGATACCTGCCCGGTGACATGACTTGGAAAGACCTGTTCGACATCAAGATCGTCCAGGCACGAAAACCCAGTTTCTTTACCCAGCGCAACCCGCTCTTCGTCGTCGTTGAAGAGGAGCGCGGCCTGATGCAGCCTGCCCTTGCCTTGACGAGCGAACACGTATTCTTGGGCGGAGACGCGCGCTCGGTGGAAGCGCTTCTTGGCATCCCCGGAGAGGAAATTCTCTACGTGGGCGACCATATGTTTTCCGACGTCAAAATCTCAAAGAGCATCAATCGCTGGCGCACCGCATTGGTCGTACGAGAGCTCGAACCCGAGCTCGAGGCGCTTGAGGACTTCAAACCGAAGCAGCGAGCGCTCTCGGAGATGATGCGCGAAAAAGACCAACTCGAGGACGAGTTCTCTCAAATCCGCCTTTCGCTTCAGCGAATCGAAAACGGCTACGGTCCACAGGTTGACTTCGAACCGCCGCTCATGCGCAAGCAGATGCAGTCGCTGCGCGCTGAGCTGGTCGAACTGGATGCTCAAATCGCACCGCTCGCCAAAGAGGCGGGCGAAATCGTCAACACGCGCTGGGGTCCACTGATGCGCGCTGGCAATGACAAGAGTCATCTGGCGAGACAAATCGAGCGCTATGCAGACATCTATATGTCACGGGTCTCCAATCTCCTTCGCGCAACGCCCTTCGTATACCTGCGATCGCCGCGTGGTTCGCTGCCCCACGACCACGGACCCGCAGGTGGATCATAGAAGGTGGCGACCGGGCGAGGCTAGATTCGCCGCCGTTCCATTCGGTAACCAAAAAACCCAATAATAACCTTAGAGAGTAAGAAAGCTCATGCAATCTCAGTGATTTGCATGTCGAGTACGGGGTTTTCGGCTATGACAAATGCCTTCGGTCGATAATTCGTGTTGACCGACGTCAGAGAAAGAGAATCCATGTCAAAGAAACTATTTGTAGGCGGCCTTGCGTGGGCAACGGATGATTCCGGGCTTCGCACGGCCTTTGAGCGCTTCGGCGAGGTTACCGACGCAAAGGTAATCACGGATCGCGACACCGGCCGTAGCCGCGGCTTTGGCTTTGTCACCTTTTCAGATGACAACGCCGGACAGCAAGCCATTGAAGAAATGAATGGCTCCGACCTTGATGGTCGCACGCTTCGCGTTGACGAAGCGCAGGATCGCCAACGCAACGGTGGTGGCGGTGGCGGTGGAGCACGTCGCAACCGTTGGTGAGCGCTGCCTCACAGTAATTGTCCGATGGACAATTCGAAAAGGTCGAAGGGACACCTCTTCGACCTTTTTTGTTTGCTTTGATCGTGTCGAACTACGCTTCGAGCGAAGCAAGGAACGACTCGACCGCCTCGGTTGGACGACCGACGACCGCTCTCTTTCCGCAAACCAGGATGGGTCGCTCGATGAGCACCGGACTCTGCGACATCGCCGAAAGGAGCGCACTTTCACTGCTCGTTTCCGATAGATTGTGTTCGGCATACGCGCTCTCCTTTGTGCGCACCAACGCGTGCGCACCGATCTGAAGTTTGCGGAGGACCTCGTTAATTCTCCCCTCGTCGGGTCGCTCGTCCAAGTAGGCATACACCACACACACATGCCCGCTCTGCTCGACAAGGTCCTTCGCCGCCCGGGATTTACTGCACCGAGGGTTGTGCCAGAGCTCAATAAGCGCCATTCGCGGACGGTAGCATATGTAGGCGGATGTGGTTTGACGATGTGTATCTCTCACACTACGTACAGCGAACTTTTAGGTCTACGCCTAGGAAGGAAGTGCCCATGAAATTTGGTGTGTTGAGGAGCTTACTGACCGTCGCCGTTCTTTCATCTATGGCTTGCGCCAACGAGACGACCGACGAACTGGGAGCGGGTGGCCCAGACCTTGGCGAACCCGCTTCGTCCATGCTCCCTGCCGGGATGACCGCGCAGGAGCAGGTGGGCAAAGCCGACGGTCACGATCCTCGCGACCAGTACCCCGACTACTACGGTTTCACGCAGCCCTTCACGGATCCAGGAGTCGTTTCCGGGGAGTTCGAAGACGCAGACGAGCTGCTCATTGGTTGGGGTTCTGGCGCGTGGGAGCTTGAGCAGTTTTTCATGGACATGCTCGCCGTTTCGGTGGGCCGAATTCCGGTGACTATCATCGTCCCCGACAGCCAGAGTGCACAGTGGATCCGCGACGATATGGCTTCGCTCGGCATCGATTCGAGTGGTGTACAGATGTTGGTCGCTCGAATCGATAGCATCTGGATGCGCGACTACGGACCGCTCGTAACACGCTCGGCCTCTGGCTACAAAGTTGTCGACCCACGCTACTACTGGGGACGTTGGTACGACGACTTGATTCCATCTTCGCTCGCCGGATACTGGCAAGAGCCGGTTTCGCGTCCACCGATCGAAATGGAGGGTGGCAACTTCCAATCTGATGGCGCAGGGCGTTGCATCACGACGGACATGCTCTACCTTCAGAACGCATCGCGTGGCTACACAGAAGCCGAGGTCGATTCGATCTTCCAACAGTATTACGGATGCCAGACCACGACCGTTGTCCCCCGGCTGGTCGACGAGGGCACGGGCCACATCGACATGTTCGCTCACATCACCGCGCCGGGCGAGGTGCTCGTGGGTCAATACGACCCTCTGGTCGACCCTTCCAACGCCGCAGCCACCGACGAGGCCGCACGCCGCATGGCATCCGACGGCTTCAACGTGACGCGTATTCCGATGCCTTCAAACGAAGGGCATCGCTTGTGGCGAACGTACACCAACGCCTTGGCGGTCAACGACATCGTGATGGTGCCGGTCTACGACGAAGACCCTCGCTTCGAGCAAGAAGCTCTGACGATTTACCAGAAAGCCTACCCCAACAAGACCATCGTTCCTATCGACTCGGATGACGTGATCTATTGGTCCGGCGCGGTCCACTGCGTCACCATGACCCGGTAGCTCCGCACAACCGACGAGGTTGTGGAGATACCACAACCCGTCGGGTGCTTCGCCTGCCTCTTTGGCTCTTCCGCTGACGCGTCATCGCGTCGATGCTTCTGCGCTCCCTGCGCACGTACGCTTACGTGGTCGTGATGAGCGTGCGTAGTCAAAGCATGCGG
>CAZAQV010000021.1:50099-55776 GCA_964487255.1 uncultured Polyangiales bacterium
ATTTGCGACTTGCAAATCCCTGAACCGAACAAACCCTAGCGAAGAGCCAAAAACGATGAGCGGTGTTTGCCGAGGTTCGGATTTGCGACTTGCAAATCCCTGAACCGAACAAACCCTAGCGAAGAGCCAAAAACGGAGTGTGACGTAGCTCAAATGGGGCGGATTACCACACTGGTCTGGGCGCACGTGCTGCCCCAGAGTCCGAAAGAAGAGGCCTTCTTCGCCACAGCTTGAAACCACGGCGACAAGGTGCTGAAGTCATGGGCCCCGCCCATAGAAAGGTTCACATGCAGGTCAATATTGGAATCAACGACGAAGATCGCCTTCAACTCTCTGAAGAACTCTCGAAGCTTCTTGCCGACAGCTACACACTCTATCTCAAGACGCACAACTATCATTGGAACGTGACCGGCCCCATGTTCACGACGCTTCACAACATGTTTGAGGAGCACTACACCGAACTTGCCGTCGCCGTCGATGACATCGCAGAGCGTATCCGCGCACTCGGTCACTATGCACCGGGTAGTTACGCCGCCTTCTCGCGCCTTTCTCAAATTGAAGAGAGCGACGAGGTGCCATCCGCAACCGATATGATCAAAGACCTGGTCAAGGCGCACGAAACGGTGGTGCGAAGAGCTCGTCACTGCCTCGGCGCAGCCAACGAAGCCGGTGACGACGGCACGGCCGACCTTGCAACGCAACGACTGCAACTTCATGAGAAGACAGCATGGATGCTCCGCAGTCTACTCGAAGACCAGGCCAAGTAAGAAGCCGGGTACAGGAAGCAGGGATGACGGGCTGGCAACTGTCGTTTGATCTGCCGGACATTCGCGTCAAACATCCACGCCAACTCGGGTTGGGTGCAGTTCACCTGCCTCGTTTCGCCGAACCCAACGTCGATGACCTCATCCGCGGGATCCGCAAGGTTTTGCTACGCTCACCCTTCCGCGTCATGACAACGCCTGGAGGCAAGCTCATGTCCGCGGAGCTAAGCAGCTGCGGGGACGTGGGCTGGGTGTCGGATGACCACGGCTATCGGTACATGAGCTTCGACCCACGTACCGGCGAGCCATGGCCCAAGATACCACCTGCGTTCGCCTCCCTCGCTGCGCACGCGGCGTCCGAGGCGGGCTATGCGAACTTCAACCCCGACGCCTGCTTGATCAACCGCTACCAACCTGGCGCCAGAATGTCCCTTCACCAGGACGCGAACGAACGCGACTTCAGTGCACCGATCGTGTCGGTATCGCTGGGTCTGCCTGGGGTCTTTTTGTGGGGTGGTGAGCGACGCTCCGACAAACCCGCGCGAGTCGGCGTGGAGCACGGCGACGCGATCGTCTTCGGCGGCCCCTCCCGCATGAACTTTCACGGTGTCGCTCCGGTCGCTCCGGGCGAGCACCCCGTACTCGGCTCATGCCGCGTCAACCTAACGTTCCGAAAGGCACGGTGATGCTCAAAAGTGGGGGCGATCGCTGCCGCGAACAGTGGTAGGCTGCAGGCCATGCCGTCGCTGCGCAGACTCGTGTCCGAAGGCCGTCCGCAGGAGTACCCGATCTTCAAAGCCATCACTTCGATCGGCTCGGCGCGTGGCAACGACATTGAAATTCGCGAGAGTGGACTCGCCCCTCACCACCTCGAGCTCGTTTTCGATGGGCGTGACTTTGTTCTGAGCATCATCGAGGGCGCAGACGCTTTTCGCGTAAACGGAAAAAAGAAGAAAAAGAGCAAGATTTTCCACGGGGACGAAATCGAACTCGAGGGCAGCCGACTTCTGTTTTCGCTGCTCGACGAAGGTCATGCCACCACGCCGCAGGGCAATGACCCCGAAGTGCACCAAGTGCAAGGCATGAAGCGGCTGGCCGAATTTTCCGGTCAAATCAACACGGGCAAAACCGTACAAGAACAGCTCCAAATCCTCACCGACGCCGTGATCGAAGCCACCGACGCTGAGAAAGGTTTCGTCATCCTGGTCGAAGACGGCACACCAAAGGTTACCGTCGCACGCGCCCGGCAGCACAAAGACCTCGACGAAAACGTCGCACAGATCTCTGACAGTATCGTGCAACAAGTCATGCACAGCAAACGCGCGATGATCGTATCGGATGCCCTAAACGACAGTCTCTTTCGCAGCAGCGAAAGCATCATGAACCTGCAGCTCTCGTCGGTCATGTGCGCACCCATGATGGCGCAAGGACAGCTGATAGGGATTGTCTATGTCGGCAGTACCGAGGTTCGGAGTTTGTTCGATGACAATGCGCTCGCGATGTTCAGCGTGCTCGCTGCTCAAGGCGCCCTCTTGCTCCAGAATGCCTTGCTCCGCGATGAGCTGCGTTCCGACCGCGACCAGCTCGAAGAGGCTCTCAAAGAGCGCTCGTTCGGCACGGTCATTGGCTCGTCGGAAAAGATGGCGGTCGTGTTCGACCAAGTGCAAAAGGTTGCGACCACAGACGTCAGCGTTCTGATCACTGGCGAAACAGGCACGGGCAAAGAGCTCATTGCACACGAGATTCACAAGCGCTCCGCACGCGCCAGCAAGCCATTTGTCGTGATCAACTGTGGGGCAATCCCAGAGAACCTGATGGAGTCCGAGCTTTTCGGCCACGTACGCGGCGCGTTCACGGGAGCTGCAACCACGAAAGAGGGCCGCTTTCAAGCAGCCGATGGGGGAACGCTCTTCTTGGACGAAATCGGCGAGATGCCGATCAACCTTCAAGTCAAGCTACTTCGTGCCCTTCAAGAGCGCGTCGTGATGAAGGTCGGCGGCCAGAAAACAGAGCATGTCGACATCCGCGTGCTCGCTGCGACCAACCGAGATCTTGAAAAAGAAATTAGCGAAGGGCGTTTTCGAGAAGACCTCTACTACCGACTCAACGTGATCAACATTCAGCTCCCGCCCCTGCGCGAACGCGACGAAGACATCACGGTCATCGCAAAGTTTTTTCTTCGCAAGTATGCGGGCGAGTTCAAGAGCGAAGTCAAAGGCTTTACGCCAGGGGCGCTCGAAGCAATGCAGAACTACCACTGGTCGGGCAATGTCCGGCAGCTTGAGAACCGCATTAAAAAGGCGCTGGTGCTATGCACACGCACGCTGATTGGCCCTGAAGATCTCGACCTCAAGGTCGAAGAAGCCCCCGCAATCCTCCCGCTCTCCGAGGCGAAAGAAGCATTCCAGCGAAAATATGTGCTCGATGCACTGAAGCGAAACGACGGCAATCGCACGCAAACCGCGCGCGACTTGGGCGTCGACCCGCGTACGATTTTCCGCTACCTAGAGCGCGAAACAGAAGCCGATTAGGGCCGCGCGGCTGTACGTCAAGGTGTGCGAGAAACACCCGTGACCCGCCCAAAATAGTGACAGAACTGTCATGATCGCCAGGGGTGTGGCAAACTTCAAGTTGGGGTTTCGTTTGGGAAACTCCAATGATCCTAGCCTATGAACTTCACGACGCGAGATCGTGGCATATCACTTGCTTTTCTATTGTCTGTGCTCTGCACGACACAGAACGGCTGCCTTGTCACGGAGGGAATCGATTTTCCTGAAGAGGAAAACGTCGCACCGCTGATCTTCGCTCGCCAGGGCTCACCAAGCCCCATCACGGGTCCGCTGCGCACCGAGCCCGGAAACGAGCTTGAGTTCGAGGTGATCGTGCAGGACCCGAATGTGACCCAAAACCTCGAGTACCGCTTGCTCAGAAACTTCGACCCCAACAGTTCGACACAAACCGTGCTACGAGATGTTTCGGGCACGCTCCCAGCGAACGGCGAAGTGGAGCGCTCGCTCGACTTTCGCGTGCGGAGTGAACAGATCGGCGTTCCCGGTTCGTGCACGCGCTTGGATCTGTTCGTGAGCGGCGCCTTTCAGGGCGTCAGTCCGGAACCAGAGCAACCCGGAGACCTTGCGCGCGTCACGTGGTTGGTGGCCGTTCTCGACAACTTGGCAGAGCCTTCGACCAACGTCCTGCTCACGGAGTGTCCCTAAATGACGGCTCTTCGTTACGTGCTGCTCGCGCTCGCCCTGGGGGTCGTTTCCGGCTGTTCGCTCGATCCGGACAGCATCTACTACAGCCCCCCGAACTATTGTGACGACAACGACGACTGCCCCAATGGCTTTTGCGACGTCGAAAACAACATGTGTCTCTCGAAAGAGGACGCCAACTACGAGGTCTACCTGACTGTGACGCCTTCAGAGACGAGCCTTGCCAACCCGACGACGAGTTTGGTCACCGAACCGATCAAAGTTTTGGCAGGCACACAGAGCCAAGATCTCGACTTACGTCTACCTCGCTCGGTCACCCTGGCGGCCTTCATCGCCCGGGACGAACTGCCGGTCAAAGCCGAAGTTCGCCTGAGCCGACGCCCTTCGATCGTGGGTGAGGAACCCGCGGTGCTCTCGGGGACCACACTCGACGAGGCCATCAGCGGCGAGGACGGTGAGCCCGCGAACTTCACGGCGCGCGTCCTGCCTGGCCACACCTACGACGTGAGCATTTTTCCCCAAGGCGACCGGATCAGCGACCTCCCGCCTATTCGACTGGTGGTGGCGGTTCCCCAGGACGCGACCTTCGTGCGCGTAGACGGGGTAACCTACCCGGCCGAACTCGACACCATCGTGGGTCGCGTACGCGACATCAAGAGCGCTGGAGTCGCATCGATCGTGGTGCGGGCCATTGATCCCGTAACCCAGCTCGCCGTATCCTCTCGCGCGCTGACGGATGTGCAAGGCAACTTCGTGCTCCACCACATGCTCGGCGAAAAGCCCTACCTCCTTCAGCTACAGGCAGAGGGCAGCGACGCGGCCGTACCTGTGTTTGTCGCAGACCCACTCAAGCTCATCACGGGTGGGTCCGGCGAAAAAATTGTGGTTGTGCCCGAGCTACTTCGGACACCGCTTGAGCTCAAGGTCCTCAACACAGACGGAGAAGCAGTGCACGGCGCCGTGGTCAACGCCACGAGCACTGAGCTCGACCTCCTAGAAACCGAGATGCAGGCACGTTTTGCGACGTCCAAGACGACCAATACCAGCGGCGTCGCCGAGCTACCTCTGTTTGCCGGCACCTACGATTTCACGATCACTCCACCTAGCCCGGAAGAGGCCATGAGTCGTCTGGCGGTATCCGAGTTCTCGCTGTCGCTTGAGCAAGCAACGAACCACGAGGAGATGCTGGTGGAACGGATCACGGTCGAGGGCACGGTCGTCCGTTACGACCAAGAACCGATGCCCAATGTTGACCTGCAAGCGCTCTCGCACACCAGCCAAGAGTCCAGCTTTCGGGCGCACAGGAGTAACCAGACGACAGTTGATGAAGACGGCGAATTTTCGCTCTTGCTCGACCGTGGGCGCTATGACCTCGTCGCCCGCCCGCCCGTGGATACCGGCCTTAGCTGGTCGATCATCCCCAAGTTCGATGTGCTCGACAGAAACCCGAAGAGCCCGCGCATCGAGCTGGCGGCACCTGCCGCTCTGCGCGGCCGCGTGACCTCGGCCGATCGCGAGTTGGTCATCGGCGCCGCCGTCCGAGCCTTTGCGCTCCTCAAAGACGGAAACGAGAGCCGCTCTGTGCTCATCGGCCGCGCCGACACCAATGAAGTGGGCGAGTTCGAACTCCTTCTCCCGCCCGAAATTTGATGCACTCCACGATGAGCGTGCGAAGCCAAAGCAAGGCGGTGTGGTAAAAAC
>CAZAQV010000021.1:55876-115655 GCA_964487255.1 uncultured Polyangiales bacterium
CACACCGATGCTTGCGACGCGTAGCCGCGAAGAGTCAGAGACTCAACGATGAGCGTGCGAAGCCAAAGCAAGCAGGTGTGGTAGAAACCACACCGATGCTTGCGACGCGTAGCCGCGAAGAGTCAGAGACTCAACGATGAGCGCTCTTTGCCGAGGACCGGACCTGCTATCTGCAGGTCCATGGTCCGAACAAAGGCTAGCGAAGAGTCAGAAACTAACTGCAGCCCATCGAGTTGCCGCAGTTGAGACACTTATAGCAAGCGCCATTGCGGACCGTGATGTGACCACACTTATCGCAAAGCGGTGCATCACCCATCATCTCGCCAAGGTGCTGACTCAGGGCATTCATGCCCCCGCCGCTTTCAGCGACAGCGGTAACAGCCTCGGCGGGCGGTGCTGACTCAAAGCCGAAGCGCGTCTGCTCAGCGGGTGCTGTTGCGGGAGGGGGATCAGTATGCTTGACGCCTTCCATGCGCTGCACTGCGGCAACGTCGGTCGGGTTCTCAAGCTCCATCTGCTCCTCTTTGGGAGGAACTTGTGCAAGCTCGTAGCGGTTGAGGTATTCCACACCGAGCACTCGGAAGATGTAGTCGAGAATCGACGTCGAGAACTTGATGTTCGGATGTCCTTCAACAATGCCTTGCGGCTCGAAGCGCGTGAATGTGAACTGGTCTACGTACGACTCGAGGGGCACGCCGTGTTGAAGGCCCATCGACACCGAAATGGCGAAGGAGTTCATCAGCGAGCGAAACGCAGCGCCTTCCTTGTGCATATCGATGAAAATCTCGCCCAGCGAACCGTCCTCGTACGAGCCGGTGCGAAGGAAGATTTTGTGACCACCAACCCGAGCCTCTTGTGTGAAGCCATTGCGCTTCTTCGGAAGACGATGGCGAACCGTACGCGGAGGACGAGCGCCCTCATGAACGACAGCCTCTGGCAGGGCATGCTCCGCGGCAACCTCTCCCGCGAGCGTCGTTTCTTTCGCTTTGGCGGTGTTTTCCTTCTTCTCGTCGTCGTTGTCACTTGTGGAAAGCGGCTGTGAAGCCTTGCAACCATCGCGATAGAGCGCAACGGCCTTGAGTCCGAGCTTCCACCCCTCAAGATAGATGTTTTCGACGTCCTCAACGCTCGCTTCCTTCGGAAGATTGACGGTCTTGGAAATCGCACCAGAAAGAAACGGTTGTGCGGCTGCCATCATGCGTACATGCGCCATGGCTGGCAAAAATCGCTTTCCAATCTTTCCACAACGATTGGCACAATCAAAGACCGGATAGTGGTCAATACTCAGGTGCGGCGCGCCTTCGATGGTCATTCGGCCGATGACCGCGTCGTTGAGTTCCGAGATCTGCTCATCCGTAAGGCCCCAGTACTTCGGCAGGCTAAAGCCTGGCGTCTTAAAGGACTCTTCAGGCACGCCGAGGCGCTTGAGCGTTTCGGCACCGAGCACCCACGAAGCGAAGGCCTGCGAAACATCGAACGCGCTGAGCAGTGCACCTTCCGCTTTGCGGATCTCCTGTTCGGTCAGCCCCTTCGCGAGCAACTCGGAACGCGAAAGATGGGGTGCACCCGTGAAGGTGTTGGTTCCACGGACGTAGGCCACGATATCTGTGATCTGAGCTTCGTTGTATCCGAGGTTACGAAGCGCAACCGGTACGCTTTCGTTCACAATCTTGAAGTACCCACCACCAGCGAGTTTCTTGAACTTCACGAGCGCGAAGTCAGGCTCGATGCCCGTCGTGTCGCAGTCCATCAACAGGCCGATCGTGCCGGTTGGCGCAAGCACCGTCGATTGCGCATTGCGATAGCCGTGACGATCGCCAAGCGCGACAGCTTGATCCCACGACTCTCGTGCCGCACGAATGAGCGCGTCAGGGATGCTCGGCGCTTGCTCGTCCACCATCCCGGGGAAGCTCGTCTCGCCCAAACGGTACGCGAAGGCGCGATGCTTCTTCATGACGTCGAGCATGGGCTCACGGTTCTTGGCAAAGCCCGGGAATGGTCCCTTCGACTCCGCAATCTCCGCGCTCGTCGCATACGCATCACCGCACATGGTCGACGTCAGCGCACCACAGAACGTACGACCTTCATCGCTGTCGTAAGGAATACCCAAGCGCATCAAGAGCGTGCCAAGGTTTGCATAACCAAGGCCCAGCGGACGGTAGTCATGGCTGTTTTGTGCGATCGTTTTGGTCGGGTAGCTCGCGTAGTCGACGAGGATCTCCATCGCTGTGATCAGGACGCGAATCGCTTGACGGTAGCCTTCGATGTCGAAGTTGCCATCCTCACCCATAAACTTCGTAAGGTTGATCGACGCGAGGTTACAAGCCGAGTCGTTCAGGAACATGTACTCCGAGCACGGGTTCGACGCGTGGATGCGGTCGGTGTTCGGACACGTATGCCACTCATTGATCGTGCTGTCGTACTGCACACCGGGGTCGGCACATCGCCACGCGGCCTCGGCAAGCTTGCGCCACAGGTTTCGCGCCTTGTAGGTGTCGACAACTTCGCCCGTGGTGCGCTGGGTGGTGGCCCATTCGCCGCCGCTTTCGACAGCGTTCATGAACTCGTCGTTGACGCGAACAGAGTTGTTCGAGTTCTGCCCCGAAACCGTGTGGTAGGCCTCGCCATTGAAGTCCGATGAGTAGCCCGCCTCGATAAGCGCGCGAACCTTGTCCTCCTCTTTGACCTTCCATTCAATGAAGTCGACGATCTCCGGGTGATCCATGTCGAGGCACACCATCTTGGCTGCCCGGCGTGTCGTGCCTCCGGACTTTGTTGCACCCGCCGCACGGTCAAAAACTTCCAAGAAGCTCATCAAGCCCGAAGAGGTGCCTCCGCCCGAGAGCATTTCTTGACGTCCGCGAATGTTAGAAAAGTTCGTCCCTGTGCCCGAGCCGTACTTGAACAAACGCGCTTCACTCTTCACAAGACCATAGATCGCCATCAAATCGTCGTCGACGCTTTGGATAAAGCACGCGGAGCACTGCGGATGTTCATATGCACTGCTCGATTCCATGATCGCGTCCGTCGCCGGGTTCCAGTAGAAGTTCCCGCCGCTGCCCTTGATGCCGTAACGCTGAAAGAGTCCGCAGTTGAACCACACGGGCGAGTTGAACGCTGCTTTTTGTTGGATGAGCAGGTGCGTGAGCTCAGCCTCGAAGACATCGGCGTCCTCGCGACTCGCGAAGTAACCCGTAAAGCCCTCGCCCGCTTCGCGGATGCTATGCGCCACGCGATAGACCAACTCTGCGACGCTGCGTTCACCGCGCTCGGCATCACCATGAAGCCCGGCCTTGCGGAAGTACTTTGAGATCGCGATATCGCTCGCGAGTTGCGACCAGGCTTTGGGGACCTCGGCGCCTCTAAGCTCAAACACCACCGAGCCGTCCTGGTTCTGAATCACCGAGTCGCGCAGCTCGTAGGCGACCTCCTCGAGTGGGTTTGACCCCACCTGGCTAAACTTTCGGGAAAACTTGAGTCCTTTTCCTGAAACCTGCGGCTTTACTGCTGCGTCTCGCTTCATGCCCGATGTCTCGTTTGTCGCCAATGTTGTGTTTGTTGTGCCGCGTACTTCCAATGTCACCGATAACCTCCCCGGTTTATTGCTTTTCTTCTAGAACGTAAAATCTTTTTGCTGAAATGATTCAGAAATTCGATGCTAAGCAGGTGTAATAATTCATTGCCGATAGAGGCGTAACCACAATCGGTTGGCCTCCCAGCCAGCTTGATACCACTACCCATTGCGGTTTGAGGCCCCAGTGGGTCGAAGCAACAAGGAAGAGCGGGATGCCGTCTACGGCCGCTTTGGTCAAGCGCGAAATTATCTTTCCTGGCCGTTTCTTTAAAAGACTCTCTTTTCATATATTTAGTTCCTGACGCGGAAATGGCGCAAGGTACAAATTGATCGAGGATCGCAAACTTCGAAAACATATCAGGTTCGGCGATTCCCACGCGATCGACACTACTACTGGTTGTGGTAGCGGTAAAAAAAACCACCAAATATAGTGGCAACTCAAGTACTTTCACACACTTAGGGATCAACAGTGATCCGTTCAAATCTTGCACAAAGCATGTGAGCGAGTGTGCGTGTATGTATGTAAAAATTGTCACCAATCTTTCACGATCTGACCATTTTTATTGTGAATTTGATGATTTTGGCTGGGCTTCGTTCCGCAGACGTACAGGTTTTGGAGCACGCACCAGAGCGTCGCAGCACGGTTGATACGGGCGATTGTCTTTTCTTCAACCGTTATGCGACGTAGATGGAAAAGGTGGCACACGCACATCTCGTCGACGGTACCTACGAACTCTTCCGAGCCTATTTTTCCGCTCCGAAAGCGCGCTCGAGGGGGGTGGAAATCGGGGCGAGCCGGGGCTTTGCCAACTCGCTCATCACTTTGCTCAAGGACCCCGAGGTCACCCACGTCGGTTGCGCCTTCGATCACACCATCACGAGCTTTCGAAATGCACTCTTTGCGGACTACAAGGATGGCGAAGGGCTCGAAGAGGAGATCCTAGGCCAGTTCGAGCCCGTGGAGACGGTGTCTCGCGCGTTTGGGCTCGTCGTTTGGCCGATGGTCGAGTTCGAGGCTGACGATGCGCTTGCGACGGCTGCCATCCGCTACGCGGACGAGGCGGATACGGTATTTCTCGCCACCCCCGACAAGGACCTTTGCCAAATGGTCCAGGGAGACAAGATCGTACTCTGGGATCGGCGACGCAAAATCGTGCTCAATGCCCAGGGAGTGGAGGAGAAGTTCGGGGTGCCGCCCGCTTCCATACCAGACTACCTCGCGCTCGTGGGCGATGCTGCGGACGGTATCCCGGGGGTCCCAAAGTGGGGTGCAAGGTCGAGCGCGGCAATCCTGGCTCGATATCAGCACATCGATGACATCCCGCCGGACGCGGCACTTTGGGAGGTCAAACCAAGAGGTGCAAAAGGGCTTAGTGAGTCACTGGAGAAGCACCGCACGCAGGCCACCCTCTACCGAGAGCTTGCAACGCTACGTACGGACGTCCCTCTGGGCGAGTCCTTCGAAGACCTGCGGTGGCGCGGCCCAGACGTCGCTGCCCTACGCGAGACCGCCGCTCTGTTGGGCTCGACATCACTCGAGGAGCGAGTGCTCCGCCTTGCCGAACAGCGACTCGGATAGCCTAGAAACTGCCTTGGATGACGGCGACAACGACCGCGAGCACGAACGCGATGACAACCGCCAAACAGCCCAATGACATGAGCCCGAGTCGCCTCTTGCGGCGCAGCTGCGCCTGACCACTCCCGCCACCTGAGCGTTTTCGTTTTTTCTTTCGCTTCGCTGCCATATTCGAGCCTAGACCCGGGCTAGCGGCCGGCTATTCAGAAACCTGCTCGGCCTCGACGCTGGTTTCACCCTCAAAGCTAGCCTCCACGGGCGCACCTGCGCCCTCGCTCTCGGGCAGTCGGGCAGTCCACTGACAGGTCCCCGCCGCCCTTGGGTCGCCCCCCGCGCACGTTCGCGAATAAATGAGCTCCTGGCCACAACCCCGAACGTGCTTTTCGAGCGGCTTGTCTTCGACAAACTCGATGGCGCTCTGATGGCAGTTGAGGTCACTAGCGGCCGCACTGCGAACCTGAGCGTTCATCGCAGACTCGCCCCCGCAGGCGCTCAGCAGAACCAGAGCAAAAAGGGCCACCGCGGAGAGGACATACAGGGGGCGTACGTGTTGCATGGCGGCCAGTATAGAGGGTGCTGCCGCCGCCCCGCAAGGGGCATGCGCGGGGTCGTCAAACGTCAGCTTTTCGCATCGCGGCGCGTTTTATGGCATCCAGTGGATGTTATGACGCGTCTACTCACCGTTTGCATGCTCCTCTGCCTCACCGCCCAGGCACACGCTCAACCTAAACGCTCGGGAACGGGTGGGGGTCGAAAGGTTAAAGTCGCGCACGTCCCCGACGCCAAGTACGTCGATGTGGTGACCGAACAAGGGCAGCGCGCAGCCGGCTACTACGTGACCGGCCCCTTCGCTCACCTCAAAGGCCCGGATGGACTCGCTCGCTCCATCAAACGAATGGGACTCAACGCGGCGGTGATCGACATGAAGGATGGCGCCGGACGCGTGAGCTACGACACCAAGATTCCAATTTTGCAGGAGCAGAAGTATCCGTTCATTCCCGACTTGGCGGGCTACGTTGCGGCGCTCAAGAAGAACGGCATCTACACGATCGCTCGCATCGTGTGCTTTGCAGATCCTAAACTTCCAGAACGTCACCCCGAACGCGCAATTCTCCATGTACGCCGAAAGACACCTTGGACGTCTTGGGGTACCGCCGGGACATGGCTCGACCCCTACAACACGGACAATCACGACATGATCGTGGAGCTCACCAAGGAGGCTGAAGCTGCCGGCTTTGACGAGGTGCAACTCGATTACATTCGCTGGCCTGTCGATGACGGCATCAAGTACGCGATGTTTCCGGCCGAAACGCCAGACAGCCCACCGCGCTGGAAGGTGCTTCTTGGCCTGCTCAAGCGCATCGACGCGGCGATCGGCATTCCACTCGGCGTCGATGTGTTCGGGCTGACAGCCTTCGACTTCGGCGACGACCGCGTGCTTGGGCAACGGCTTCACGAGTGGGCGGGCCACGTCGAGATCTACTCGCCCATGCTCTACATCAATGCCATGCGCGGTTGGGCGAAGAACAAAGAGAACCGCGCCTACGCACTGCTTTATACCGGTGTCGGCCAAATGCGAAACCGACTCGGTGGCCGCGTGATTATTCGTCCGTTCTTGCAATCGTTCGCGAAAGGCAAAGGCCACGAAGAGTACAGCCCCAAGTTTATCGCGGACCAGATTCGCGGTTCACGTGATGCCGGTGCAGACGGCTTTCTGTTTTGGCATCCAGGCTCGAAATACACAATGTTGCTGAAGGGCATGTTGGGACCTGCGCGAGGCCTCTTGCCCTTCCCGGCTGAGAAGCGAATCGAAAAACGCGAGGCCTACTGGAACAACCTCAAAAGCAAGGACAAGGACACGGCCAAGGCGAAGCACTGATCGCCGCTCGTACATTTGAGGCGCCCTATACGTGCGTCCGCGGTCTACAGTGGCAGAGAACGCTGCGCTGGATGACCGCGTTCTCACCACCGCTGCTGGGTGAGGGGGAAGCAGCGCTCGATCTTGCGCTTCGACGCATGAAGAACTCGCTGTCGGTGCTGCACATCACAGCACACCCCGACGACGAGGACGCGCATACACTGACGACACTCGCCCGAAGCGAAGGCTACCGGGTTGGCATCTATTCGCTCACACGAGGAGAGTCAGGTGAGAACGCTATCGACCATCGGGCGTACGAAGCGCTTGGTGAGATGCGGACCGATGAGTTACTGCGCGCGGCAACCTGGTACGGCGTTGAAGATGTCTATTTCGGCCCCTTCTACGACTACGGTTACTCGAAGCGCATTGATGAAGCGTTCGAAAAATGGGGTCAGGAGCTGCTCATCCGCGAGCTCGTTCGGGCCATCCGTGCGTTTCGACCCGACGTCGTACTCGGACGATTTCGCGGAGATGCTCGTGACGGTCACGCGCACCACCAGGCTGCAGGGTGGGCTGCGCGAGAAGCCTTTCGCTTGGCGCCGAACCCCGATGCGTACGCGGAACTCGGACTTGAGCCAGTCAAACCCGCGGCCTACTTCGTACTCGATGGCACAAATCAGCAGCGAAGAAGTTCAAGCCTCTGGGAGGCCATCGACTCCAAGGCGATACTTCAATCCCTTGGCGTGTCCTGCGCCTCGGTCGCCGAGTACGGTTACGCGGAACACCGATCACAGACCGGTGGCAAACGCGTGCTGGCGCGGCCAAAACGACAACTCTACCACTGTGTTGCGCGTCACCAACCGCACCTCGGAGAAGCCCGTTTTGGCTTTCGCGAATCGGCACGACTGGGGATCGGCGACGCCAACGCGCGCAGTCGGTATGTGCAAGCGTTGGAAGTCATCGAGACGCAGTTGCGGGCAGTGCCCCGGGCCGCCTCACTGGAAAGAGCGATGGAAACCTTGGTTGAATGCGCACCAGACGCTGTCATGCGCTCCCGTGCCGACGATCTTCGAAGCGCGCTTGAGAAATACCCCCGTTTTGCGCGAGCGTTCAGCGATCATCGAGAAGAACCCACGATGTTCTTCCAGAAGTTCCCAACGCTCTCCGCGTACCCGCAGTCGTTTTCGCTCGAACACGTACCGAGTGAGGAAACCTCGCTCCACCTCCACGGCGAAGCGCAAACCGCCAGTGAGGACGATGCAACACACGTCGAGTTTACGGACGCCGCTCATTCGGCATTGGAGCGTCCGCTGACGAGTGCGATCTACATAGGTGACGCGGCTCTCCTTCCACACGCAGCGCCGAGCTGTATCGTCCAGACCTCACACAATTCGAACACCTCCTTGGCACCCGCGGTCGCGCGAAGCTCAAACGTGCCACATACATTCGAAATCGTGCGCCGCGGGCCACTGCTGCCGCAAGGCCGAGACCTTCGCATCGCTGGGCCCCCTCCTGACGAGGTTGTGGGCAGCGTGCCTCGGAAGGTTTGGTACATTCCAGGCTACGGAGAATGCTACGCGGACGCGCTTCGCGCTATGCATACAGAGCTAAGCCAGGTCGGCGACGTGCCTGCGGGGCTCGGGCCGAACGACGTCTTGCTCATTGGCTTTCGTGCCTATCATCGCCACCCCAATCTGACGGCATCGTCAGAACGAATCGCTGGGGCTTTTCGGGCGGGGGCGACTATCGTCGTTATGGCGCAGTCCACAGAATACAAGCCAGAGCGCGATGCACCACACCCAGGTGAGCTCCGAGAAGACGCGCCCGAAGCGTGCGAAGAGGAGCGGTCGGTTCGCCTCCTCGAACCGGAACACGCACTTTTTTCGAACCCTCACCCTATCGACGAAACGGCATTCGAAAATTGGTTCGAGCAGTATGGCTCAAAATTCTGGACTGGGTGGAGCGATCAATACCAACCGTTGATCGCTTGTGCCGACCTCGGCGAACCAGAGCAGCACGGCGTTCTGCTCACGGTAGACGGCGGCGCCGGGCGATACACATACTGCGCGCTCGCGCTGCACATCCAGCTGACCATGGGTCACGCCGGCGCATACAAGCTGTTCGCCAACCTACTCCAAGCGTAGCCGTTCCGCCCCCTTGGTGGTCGGCGAGTAGCGAGGCTAGCGTTGGTTGAAGCTCACGTGGAAGTGGTGGTGGTGGTGGTAGTACCAGCCGCGCCCCATGTTCGTGGCTTCCCAGGTCACACGCTGCGAAAATAGGTTACAGGCCTGCGAGGGCAACCAACCGGAGTTGCACAACTCTGTCGCTGCTGCTTGAAGCTGAGGACCCACGCGACCGTCGACGCCCACGATGCGCACCGTGCCCGTAAGAAGCAACTGACCGATAAACATCGCCGTGCGCCGCGCGTCCAGGTACACCGGTTCGCCAAGGCAGTGATAGGCGTCTTGACCACCTGAAACGTGTGCGCAAACGGGTCGCAGCTTGTTATCGGGTGTACCCGTTTGAAAATAGCCGATGTCGATGTCGCGACCGTCGGTATGCGTGCCCTGCGGATGACCAGGTTGACCCGCGGATGTGCCCGGAATCGCACCATTGGCCTCACTCATATCACCAAGACCAATGTCGCCTCCGTTTCCAAAATTCCAGTTTGCGGCCAGGCAATCCGTCGCGGCCGACGCATACTTGAGTACTTGAATGTTCTGGACTTGAAGGAAGCTTCGCCACTGATTCGTGTCCGTCTCGCCATTGATCGGATAATCCCAGTAACCCGGCCCGCGCCGTGGATCGAAATAGTGGAGGTTCCGGCAGCTCGCGCCACTGCACCGCCAGTCAGGAAGGTTGGTACATGCGGGGATGGGGCCGTCGGGTGGTTCCGGCGTGAGGATGCACTCTCCGCTGGGAAGACACATTTCGTCAGCCCCGCAGGAGTCCGGCGTGCAGGGTTGGATGCAGCCCGTGCGATCCGCGTTGACGACGTAGCCCTCGTTACACACGCAGCCCATGCCATTCCAGCTCGCGTTCTCGGGGCAGCGATTATCGGTCATGGTCGAGTCGTTACAAATCGTCGCACAACCCGTGTCGCACGTGGTTGACTCGGTGGGTACGCACAAGCCCTGTTCGGTGCAGCCACCCGCGCAACTTGAGGCACCGCAGGTGGGAATGCAGAGCGGAGCGCTAAGCCCCTCGACCGGCCAGCACTGCGACCCGTCCGGACATTCAGTGGTCGAACCTGGCGTCGAACAACTCGGCTGAGACGGCTCGTTCATACACACGCCCTGCACACACAATCCGGGACTCCCAGCGCTGCCCTGACAGTCGGCGTCACAATTGCACGCGCCGCCTGCGGGTGTGAGCTCGGTCATTGGCATGTTGGGATTCATGTTCATGCTCATGGAGCCGTCTGCGTCTGAGCCACCGTCGGACACCGAAGCGTCGGGCCGCGAGTCCACTGCCGCGTCCAC
The DNA here is from genome assembly GCA_964487255.1 of uncultured Polyangiales bacterium. Classification (GTDB taxonomy): domain Bacteria; phylum Myxococcota_A; class Polyangia; order Polyangiales; family CAZAQV01; genus CAZAQV01. The sequence goes on from CAZAQV010000021.1 coordinate 66,367, forward strand.
GTTGATGTTGGGGTCGTCACCTGTGCCGCGACCATCATCGCCGCAGGCGGCAAAATTCGACAACAATACGAGCCCAACAACGATTCGACCAAGCCTCATCGGGGCTGGCTGTAGCCCAGGGCTGCGAAATGTCGAGCAAAAAAAGGACAGTGGGCTTCAGGCTTGGCGTTGCTTGTCGAAGCCCACCTTCACGCTCCGCACAAAGGCACGGACTCGCTCGGGATCTTTGATGCCTGGGGCGATCTCGACCCCCGACGCGACATCGACTGCATCCGGTCGGGCCGCTGCGATCGCAGCCTCTACGTTATGCTCATCGAGACCGCCCGCAAGCACCAACGCCTGACCCGGAGCACGGGCCACCTGGGTCGCGAGCTCCCAACACCAGCGGCGCCCGTGCCCTCCCGGCACCTGGTCCCCTTCCGCTTTGGGCGCGTCAACCATCAGCAGCGGGCCGGGCCACAGCTGCCCTGTAGCCCCGTTGACAGCTTTGTAGGCCTTCGGACCGAGCTGTCGCACGAAGTCCGCACTTTCTTCACCGTGAAGCTGGACCCACTCAAACCCGCAACGCTCGCGTAGGTCCTCAACGTGATCGAGCGGAGCGTCGACGAAAAGTCCAACTGTAACGATACCCGATGGAAGCGCATGCACAATCTCTGCTGCACGTGACGGTGGACAATACCGCTTGCTACGTGGATAGAAGTTGAGGCCCAATGCCTCTGCGCCTGCATCAACGCACGCGACCGCATTGTCGACCTCGGTCAAACCGCAGACTTTGACCCGGAATGGAATCATGCCCGTCACAACATCAGCAGCTCGCGCGCCTTTGTGATCAACTCTGGCGCACGAATGGGTTTGACGATGTATCCATTGGCCCCAAGAGAAAGCGCACGCGCCCGATCAGCTTCGCCTTGCTCCGTCGTTACGACGAGAATCGGCGTCGTGTGATGACGTGCATCGCTGCGAATCTGAGCAATCAACTTGAGTCCATCCATACGCGGCATATTCAAGTCCGTCACAATGAGATCAAAGACTTGCTGTGACAGCACTTGAAGAGCGGAAAGACCATTGTCCGCCTCCACGACATCAATTTCACCGAGTCGCGCGACTGCCATATTGAGCAGACGACGCATCATCGCGGAATCTTCGACCACCAGCGCGCGCACAGTGCTAGCGATGATAGTCTTCGCGGGCTTTCGAAATCAATTCCTTAAGCTGCGCAATAATCTGCTCGAGTGGCAAGACTTTATCGACTCGGCCTGTTTGCACTGCGGCCGCGGGCATCCCATAAACGAGAGCGCTCTCGGGGGACTCGGCGTAGGTCTGGCCCCCAGCTTCTTTGACAGCAATGACCCCAAACGCTCCGTCATTGCCCATCCCCGTGAGGACGACTGCGACGCTCTTCTTACCAAGAGTACGGGCAGTACTTCGGAACAAGCGGTCGGCGGAAGGAACATAGCGATCGCTCTCTTGAGGAGCGAGGGTTTGCAGCACGAGGCGCCCTTCCTTTCGAACCAGCTCAATGCATCGTCCACCGGGGCACACGTACGCCATCGATCGGCGTACGGGTTGCTCGTCATCGGCTTCGACTACGTTTAGGCGACTCGCTCGATTGAGTCGTTGCGCAAAGCTCGCTGTAAAGTGCTCCGGCATGTGCTGCGCAACCACCACCGCAATCGGCGCGTGGCCCGGAAGCTGCGATAGCAAATGAAGCAAGGCTGGCGGACCACCGGTGGACGCCGCAACCACCAAGACCCAGTCTGGTTCAGCGAGAGGATCCGCCGCTTCGACAAACCCGACCTCAGAACTCAGCCGTCGTCGTCGAGCCGGAGAGACTCGAACTTTCGGGTCGATATTGACGATGTTCAGCGCCTGTACCATGCGCACTTTCTTCAATAGGAGCTGTGCGACTTCCTCTAGCCCACCGGCAGAATCGGGACCCGGCTTGGAAACAAAGTCGACGGCCCCCAGCTCCAAAGCCCGAAACACGTTCTCCCTTGAGCCATAACCCGAAACGACAATCACCGGCACAGGATGCCGCTTCATCACATGGGTCAGGAAAGCAAAACCATCCATCCTCGGCATCTCAAGGTCGAGCGTGACGAGATCGGGCTTATGTTTCTCGACCTGCGCGAGTGCATCCTCCCCGTCCGACGCGCGACCGATCACCCTGACGCGTCCGGTTCGCGTTAGCAACTCACTGATGATGCCGCGGTTGTATGCGGAGTCATCAACAACGAGGGCGCGGAGTTCGCGACCGGCGCGCCTTACCACGAATCTCTATCCCCTCGTCGTCGATGGTCGGGTGGGCTACTCGAGGCCTGCAGCAATGGTCGCCGGTACGTCAGCGCATCTTGAAACGAGTCAATCTGGAATGCCTCTGAGGTATTGAGCAGCGACTCAGAATGTCCGAGCAAGAGATAGCCGCCCGGTCGAAGTGAACGATAAAAGGATTCCACAATCTTTTGTCGCGTGGGTAAATCGAAATAGATCAGAACATTGCGACAAAAAATCACGTCGACGTTTAAGAGGAAAGGCTCGTTCCGCACTTGTAAGAGGTTGTGCGGAAGGAAGCGGCAGTGGTCTCGATACCTCTCGCGGACACGAAACTGGTCGTTCCCGATGGACTCAAAAAACCGTCGGTACTCGGGCGGCATCGCCCGAAAACTGGATTCGGAATAGAGCCCTTCGCGGGCGGCGTCGATGGCTCGACGAGAAAGGTCGGTCCCGATAACTTGCACGTCCCAGCTGTCGAACAGGTGCGAGTTCGCAACCAGAATGGCGATGGAGTACATTTCTTCCCCCGTCGAACACCCCGCACACCAGATCCTGAGACTCTGCTGCGCCACCGAGCTCTTGCGGCGACGAATCTCCGGCAAAATGCTGTCTCGAAACACCTGGAGCTGGTTGAGCTCGCGAAAGAAGTAGGTCTCGTGAACGGTCAAGAGCTCAACGGCACTGGAAATCTCGCGCTGCCCTGCGTCACGATACTTGAGGTGGCGGTAGTACTCTTCGAAAGTGTGCGCACCGACTGCGAACAACCGACCGCGGAGTCGCCGTTCGACCTTCGGCAGCAAGTCATCGGACAGCGCGATACCCGCGTGAGAAGTCACCAGCGAGGCCAGAAGGCGAAACGTTGGCAATGCAAGCGTCGCCGCAGGCGCGCGAGAGAAACCTCGCCACGACCTGCGCCCCGAACTCACTGCTGCTGCTCCTCCGTGTCACCAACGGAGGCGCGTAGCTTTGAAATTGCAACATCTATCGCGTCACAGACGAGGTCGTAGTCCTCAACGTCACCACGCTCTTCGAGCATCTTGAGTATCTCCGCACTGCCGCACTCTCCCAACAGCTCGACAGCAATTCGTCGCACATCCCAAGCTGGGTGGTCCAATGCATCTACCAGGTGCGAAATGAGGTTTTCGGCTTTGGCGTCTTGGAGCCCCATCAGCGCTGTGCGCACGACATCGCCGTCTTCGTGACCGAGATGCGACTCGTAAATTTCAAGCGAGCGCGAGTCACCGAATGCGCGAAGGCCCGCGAGCGCCGAAACCACTACGGCGGGGTCCTCATCTTCGGCCAGCGACCGAAGAATTTCGAAGCCGAGTTCAACACCAACCTCCGCTACGCCGCGGGCAACGGCTGCGCGAATCGTGGGGTCGGCGTGGTCTATGTGACGCCGCAGGGCATCCAGCCCAGTCGGTTGTCCCTGTTGGTCCCGCAATTTGCCGAGCACGGCGACGGCCTCCTCGCGAACACCGGCATCCTCATCGGACAGCGCCATCTCGACCAGCGGCAAGGTGTCGTCCGTCCGCACGAGAGCAAGGGACGTCACAGCAGCTCGTCGGACCGTCGCGTCCTGCGAACTGAGCGAAGCGCGAAGTCGTTCGACGATGTCGTCAACAGATACGCGAGCCATCACTTGCGTCAATGCCTCACCGGCAAGCCCATCAAGCTTGACGGGCCGGAGGGACTGACGAACTGCCATGGGGTCGCTCTCCGATAAAACATCGAGCACCTGCGCACACTCAAAGGCAAGCTCCGATGGTCCGCGTTCGGCGGCCGCCGCTAGCAATGGAGCGTCCGCGGGTTCTCCCCAGTGGAGCAGAACACGACAGCCCGCAAGCCGAAGCTTTGTATCATCTGCGCTCAGCGCATCCCGGGCGGCACTGTGCAGTCGGGCCGCGCCTTTCTTTGGCACTTTTTGGGCCACGCCCACATCAGCCGCAAGCTCCATGCCCGAAGCGCGATACTCTGTTTCACTGTCGTCCAACGCACCGACAAACACCGCAAAAGCTTCTTTCCACTCGCGCAGAGAAAGCAAGTCACGCACCCCCAGACGGTCGGCCGCGTGAAGTTTCATCACATTCGGCAGCACATCAACGTCCCGAGCCATGACCAGGATCGACACAATCGCCCTGTTGGGAAGGTCTTCTTCGCGGGAACAAAGGCCGCGTAGACGCTCAAGCGCGGCAGCACTGAGGTTTTGACACGCCTTCGTGATGGAGGCCTCGGCACCGCGAACCTCGACCAGAGCGGAAGCGGCGGCGCGAACGACGGCGTCAGGGACATCGCGTTCGAGAAATGAAGCGATGAGTTCGACCGCCTCCCCGTCCGCCGTGCGCCCCAAGGCACGCAAAGCCGCGGCGCGCAGCACAGAGACTTCGAGCAACGGCTCGACGAGCTCGCGAGGAATAACCGCACGTAGCTGCTCCAACCCGTGCAGGGCAGCAATGCGCATGAAATCGTCATCGCTTGAGAGAAGTTTGGTGAGGACCTCGATGGCACGCGCACCGCCGATCATGGTCACGCCATCGAGCGCGGCAGCGCTGACGTGGGGATCTTCGTCATCGAGTGCGTTGATGAGGATCGGCAGAGCACCCCGCACACGTGATTCACCGAGCGCCAAGATGACGAACTTTCGCACGGACGGTGGCACATCCGAGAGTGCTTGCTCGAGCCGAGTCGGGTCCTCCCGTCCCAACATCGACAGTAGTTGAAGCCCCGCATTGCGGAGCCCAACATTGTCACCTTGGGACACGGTCGAAAGAAGACGCTCAAACGGAATCTCGTCGAGCACAGAGGCTCCCACTCGCACAGCCTCCTTCCGAACTCGCCAGTCGACGTCACCGAGGAAGTCAAAGTACCTTGTTAAGGCCTGCTCGGAACGATCCTCCAGCAGTTCAGAGACGGCGGCACGCCGTGTTTCCACATCCAATTCAGGCTCGTTCACGATCTCTCCCGGTCTGTCGATGGACTGAGTCGCCGCATCTTCGGCGTGCCTACATGTTGGCGAATCAACCTGTCCAAATCTACCAATAATACCAGGTCACCCTCAACTCGTGTCACGCCAATGATAAGGTCTTGGCCCTGCTTGACGGGATAATTCCCCTCTTCCCAGTCGGCGGGCGTCGTTGTCACGCCGTCCACCGTATCCACAGCCAACGCGACCAGGCGCCCTGCCCCGCGCCCAACGATCCAGCGCGCAGCGCCGCCGGCTTGCCAGTGCGTTCCTGCAAATCCTGCACAGGCATCGACGACCGGCACGATTTGACCGCGATAGTCCGCCATACCCAAGACCAGGTCACTGGGTGAGGCCAGCGCTGATACACGAAGCGGCCGCACTATCTCCTCAACACGTTGAATCTCGACGGCGCAGAAAATTTCTCCGACCGAAAACTTTACCAGGCCCTTCTCTCCGTACTGACGCCTTCTCATGCGATGCCTTCCCATAACGCGGTCGGGTCGATCACCGAGACCACCGCAGTATGATTGTCAGGGTCGGGCCGAGACAGCCCAACGATATGTGCTGAAACGTCACTATTCCACGACGCGGGCGACTCGATGTCATTTGAGGATAGGTGAATCACCCGCGTCACGCGATCAACAAGCAACCCCACAATCTCATCGGGTAGCCGTACCATCACGATGCGGGATGGCTCGACGAGGCGTTCGCCGGAGAGATGATCGGACATATCAAAGATGGTGGTAATCGTACCTCGGAGCGCAGCAACCCCGACCACACCGCGTGGGGCACGAGGCACCGGTGTCAACACCAAGGTCCGTTGTATCTCTGCAACGGCGTTGAGCGGAAGCGCATACTCCGAGGTCCCTATCAAGAAGGCCAGGTAGGGCGCGGCGTGAACGGGCCTTCCGTCGCGTGCAATTGGCGCCTCGGTCGCCCGGGTCGGCGATAAAGTATCACTCATGCGGCGCCCACCAGTCGAGGTGGCGGGCGCTGCACAACCTCTTCAACAATACCTGGGGCGTCGAGAACGAGAGCAAGACGGTTGCCGCCCAGGTCCGTCGCACCCGCGAACCCGCGCACGCTCGACAAACTTCGGCCCAGCGCCTTGATGACAACATCTTGCTGCCCTGTCACTCGATCCACAAGTAAGCCGACGGCCCGGTTACCCACGCGAACAACAATGGTCGAGTGGCTTCCTCGCTTGTCTGTCTTCGCCGAAGGGATGCCGAAGATCTCTCGCAGCCCTGCAACGGGAATGGTCGAACCACGGAGCGAGATGACCTGACGTCCATCGACGAGGTGTACGCGATCGGAGGACACCTGCAGAACCTCCTGAACGGCAGTGAGCGGAATCGTGTACATCTCGGTGCCAAGCTCGAGCACCAAGGAACGGACGATGGCCAACGTAATCGGAAGTGTAATCGTGAACTTGGTTCCGATCCCCACTTCGCTTTCGACATCGATCACCCCGCCGAGCCGGCCGACGTTGGTCTTTACGACGTCCATGCCAACACCGCGCCCTGACATATCCGTGATACTCGATGCCGTCGACAGACCGGGCATGAAGATCAAGTTGCGCAGCTCGTTCTCGTCCATCGCTTCGACGATGGCCTCAGTCAGCAGCCCTTTGCGCACCGCGGCTCGCCCCAGGCGGATTGGATTGATTCCCGCTCCGTCGTCCTGAAGTTCGATCAGAACGTGGTTGCCTTTCTGGTAGGCATTAATGGCCACCGTTCCTTCTTCTGACTTGCCCGTCATCGTTCGAATCTGTGGTCGCTCAATACCGTGATCGACACAGTTGCGAACAATGTGCATGAAGGGGTCAACGAGCTCTTCAACGATGACTTTGTCGACCTCGGTGCGACCGCCCGTCACGACGAAACGGACCTTCTTTTCCCGATCACGGGACGCTTGTCGAACGCCGCGCGCAAGTCGATCGAAGAGTTGCGACAAGGGAACCATTCGCACGCCAAGTATGCCGGTTTGTAACGCTGTCAACTGGCGGCTGAACGCAGCTCCCGTTTGAGCAAACTCAAGTGCAAGGGTTCGAAGTTCCGGAAAGGCGCGTAGTTTCTCGATCACGTTGTCGAGTGTGGAACGCACCAGCGAGAGTTCACCCAAGTTGTTCATCAGGCCGTCCAGCCGTCGGATGTCGACACGTACCGTGTGTGCAACGATGTCCGGCTGCACCATCGGCGCGGGACGCCCCGCTACGGTGGCGTCTTTGGCAGGCGGCGGGTTGGTATCGGGCACATCACCGTCGTCCGCCTCTTCTCGGCTAGGCGCCGCCGGAGCCGAAAGCTCTCGGAGAGAGGGGAGCCGCTCCATGCCTTCGATGGAAGCGCGCGGCGCAGGTGACAGACTGACCCGGCGCACGTGCGGCACCGGAGCAACGACGGCATCGGACAAGCCCCTCAGATCCATTTCAGCGGTCGTGCTGTACCAGGCACATAGGATCCGCAGCTGCACGCGATCCGGTGCCTGTTCATCGATCGAAGGCAGGTAGGTGATGATCTCCGCGGTAGAGGATAGCGTGTCGCGCAGTCGTTCGAGAACGGAGTCGATCTCGTCAAGACGAGGACGTGCTGTGACCCAATACAAGCCGTAACCTTGCTTCACGCAAAACTCAAGACGATGCTCTTCGTACTCCGTTAGAACAGCGAGGACAGAAGGCTCAAGGGCGTATACATCAAGCGCACTCGGGCCCGCCGGCGGCGGCGGCGCACCTCCCGGATGAGGCGCTGCCTGCACCGATTCCGCTGGCCCGGCAGGTTCTTCCTCCGCACTCGAACTCACATCCTCAGAGAACAGCGTCGTCTGAAGGCGTTCGACTCCGTCAAATATCTCGTCGAGAAGTTCGCGTGTGAGTTCGACGCGTCCCAGCCGTAGGTCGTCGAGCTTATCCTCAAGGGAATGGGCAATTTTTCCAGCTTCAGCGAAGCCAAACATACCCGCCATGCCCTTGAGCGTGTGGACACCGCGAAACAGCTCGTTGATAAGCGCTGCCTCGTTTCCTTCGGACTCATCGTGGTCAAGAAGCAACAGGTCGCGCGCGAGGGCTTCTACAATCTCGTGGGCTTCGGCTAGGAACTCGTCACGAAAGCTCGACTGATCAAAATCATCCGCCACCCGTTACTTCTCCCACCGTCCGCTTGAGCGCTTCGACGGAGAACGGCTTGGCCAAAAAGCCATTTGCACCGAGCGAAAGCCCTTTCTCTCGGTCTGCTTGTGCTGCTTCGGTTGAAATGATGAGCAACGGAGTAACGCGATGGCGCTCGCTGTTGCGCATAAATGAGATGAGTTCGAGGCCGTTGATGTCAGGCATGTTCACGTCAACGATCACGAGGGAGAAATCGTCGCGGGGGAGAATACGAAGTGCCTCAAAGCCATTGCCTGCCTCGAGCACCTCGGCTCCGTCATCTTCGAGCGCGGCTCGCACAAAAGCGCGCATTGCGCTGCTGTCTTCGACGATGAGGACGCGAAGGGGCGACGTCATGTTCGAATTGTACCGGAGTTACGTGCCGTTGGGAAAACTCGTGACATCTCGTAGGACGAATCTTGGCCTTGCAGTGCACGCCGTAGACACAAGAAGCTGTATTTACTAGTGTTTCACGCCCACCCCGCGGTCCATCACCGGCAGATGAGGTACCTGATAGCTGACGAGTGCGTCGATCAATCGATCGCTGCGCATGTCGACCAGGGGCTCGGCATAGCGCAGCGCCGCGGAGGCCCAGTGCTCAGAACACGCCACAACCAACGCGTCTCGGATGTCACCGGAAATGCGGAGCCCCCCTCCCCCTGCAAGTCGTGAGACCACCGAACCGAGGCGTGGATCAAAGTAGGCACTTTGACCCGGAGGAGCTCTTCTCCCGGAGAGCGCACACACCTCGAGCTCAGGCCGAAACCCTTGCAGCGTCAGCATGCGAACCTTGAAGGCAACGAGCAGTGCGCGCACATCGACCGCACCGTCATTGAGTCTCTGCAAGAACTCCAACACAAGCGCGTAACTTTCAACGTCGCTCTGTTGCTCCGGCAAGATGCCTCGCGCAAAGCCAAGCGCGCTTCCCGCCACCGTCATCGCGCTCAAGTTGGAAAGCAAACGCGCAAACGAGCGACTGACACGTGCCTCTGATACATTGGGGAGTCTGCCGCGCGAGCGACCCAAAGCAACCTCGATTTCGCAAAAGGGTTCGAGCTGTCCCGCAAAGCGCTTCCGGCTCGCGCGGGCTTGGCGCGCGATTGCGGAGAACTTGCCGCTGTGCTCGCCAAAGAATGTGATGATCAAGTCTGCGTCCCGATACGCCGTGCGTCGCAGGACGAAGGCTCTCTCTTTCAAGTGGCTGTCCTTGTTTGCTCTTCACTAGCCTTTCTGCGGAACAACGATTTTGCAGATAGCAAAATCGGTTCCCCGAAAGAGCGCTCATCGCAATCCGTTGGCACCTCATCCCCCACAGGTTGGGTGGTTGATGAGAGTTCGACCGGTGCGGAGCGGCGACGAGGCTGAAGCACCATCGAGAGCGCAAGTGTAAAGAGAATGAGCAGCACCATGACGACCATGGCCGTGCCGAAGCGTGCGCGGGACTCGGTACGCGAAAGCCATGCCGGGGCATGCCCCGTGCCGTTGGCCTTCGGCAGCCCCGCCGCGGGGAGCGCCGCGGGGTTCAACCCCAAAAATGAGGCGTATGAGCGGAAAAATCCCTTCGCGAACACACCTGCCGTCGAGTTGTTCCAGGTGTTGGACTCCAGGTCTCGGAGCGCTTGTACAGATATTCGCGTTTCACTCGCGACTTCTTCGAGAGAGTATCCCTGAGCGCGACGCGCTTCTCGCAATGCTGTTCCTGCTGTCATGAATCACTTTCCTGCGCTCGGCGCTCTAGAAGAATCTGACACTCTTTGCCTTCGACACTCATTGGCGACAGCTCGACGCAGCGCTCAAGATCGTCGACCGCGCCTTGCCAGTCATCGCGCTCGGCACGAATCTCTCCGCGCAGTCGCCAACTCTGTTGATTGACGGCACCAGAACATTGCTCATCCGCTGTGAGTGCCTGTGTTGCCGCAAGCTCAGCCTTCTCAAGCTGCCTTAGTTTTCGGTACGTCTTCGCAAGCCAAAAATATCCAAAGCAAAATCGTTCCTGCGTGCGAACGCCCTGAAGCAACGCCTCCTCAGCCTCTGCAAAGCGCTCCTGCTGAAAGAGGGCCACTCCGAGATTGCCCCACGGTAGCCACGGGGAGTGATTCATCGGATCCGACGCGCTCGCACGAAACTCCGCTTCAGCTTCCTGCCAACGCTTCTGCTCCATAAACAAACCGCCGAGCATATTGCGTCCCTCAAGATGCGCGCTGGTCAGGTCTTTTCGCTCAGACGTGATGCGGATGCCCTCTCGCAAGTGCTCTTCGGCCTTCGCAAAGTTCTTTCGCTGCAGGTAGATGTGACCAAGAAGGTAATGTGCTTCGTAGTTTGCGGGATCGAGCTCGAGCGCGTTATTGGCATGCTGAAGGGCGCCTGGAATGTTTCCCTCTTTTTGTAGCTCTCGTGCGAGGTCGTGCTGCTTGCGTGAGTGCTCAGTGTCCTCTGGCGATGTGCTGCCGCACGCTGCGAAGAGCAGCGCCACGAAAGGAGCGAACTTCACGGTGGGAAAACGCACGGAAGCAGTGCTTACTGCATCCTGCTTCGAACGTCTAGGCTGGTGCTTCGGCGAGATGGCAACTGACCTGGTGTTCAGCTTCGCCGAGGTCGCGCAGCTGAGGGGCTTCCTGGTCGCAGAGGCCCTTTTTCGCAATGGGACAACGGGGGTGGAAGGTGCATCCTGTCGGTGGATCGAGCGGATTGGGCACGTCGCCTTGGAGCAAGACGCGTTTTTTCTCGTGCTTGGGGTCAGGCTCAGGCACGGCGCTGAGCAGCGCTTTGGTATACGGATGCAGGGGGGTGGCATAGAGATCCGACGCCTTGGCGATTTCGACGACTTTGCCCAAGTACATCACCGCGACGCGATCGCTCACGTAGCGAACCACGCTCAGGTCATGCGCGATGAAGAGGTATGACAACCCCATCTCCTCTTGCAGATCGCGCATCAAGTTAACGATTTGCGCTTGAATCGAAACATCAAGGGCCGAGATCGGTTCGTCCGCCACGATGAACTTAGGCTCGACGGCGAGCGCGCGTGCGATGCCAACACGCTGGCGCTGGCCACCCGAAAACTCGTGCGGGTAACGCGTCATCTGGTCGGGTCGGAGCCCGACCTTCTTGAGCAAGCCAGCAACGCGGTCCTGTTCCTCCGACTTGCCCTTGAGCAAGCCGTGAATATGCATCGCCTCGACCAAGGTTTGTCGAACCGTCATGCGCGGGTTGAGCGAGCTATAAGGGTCCTGAAAAATGATCTGCATGCGGCGACGCCGGGGCCGCATTGCCGCGTTAGTCAAGTCTGTGATGTCCTGGTCTTCGAAGTGAATCGAACCCGCCGTCGGCTCGAGCAAGCGGAGCACGACGCGACCGAAGGTGCTCTTGCCGCAACCGGACTCGCCCACCAAGCCGAGGGTTTCACCCTCGTTGACCTGAACACTCACGCCGTCCACGGCGCGAACGATTTGGTTCTTCCGAGACAGAAGCCCTGTCTTCGAGACGAAGTACTTCTTCAGATTCTTGGTTTCGAGGAGCGTTCTTCCTTCTTCAGTTGCCATCGGCAGCTCCCCCGGTTTCGGATTTGTCAGCTTCAAAGCAGGCCACAGACCGACGCCCGGCAAACGACTCGAGCGGAGGCTCTTCTTCGGCGCAATGAGCGACAGCCCACTCGCAACGGTCACGAAAGCGGCACCCTTTGGGCAGTTGGCGCAAATCGGGAACGACGCCTTCGATCGTGGGCAAACGCGTGCGCGTTGCGTTATCACCGTAGCTCGGAACAGAGCGCAGCAACCCGATCGTGTAGGGGTGCCGAGGACTCTCGAAGAGGTCGACGACAGGTGCCCTCTCCACAATTTTTCCAGCGTACATCACCACGATCTCGTCAACGAATTCGGCGACCACGCCTAGATCGTGGGTGATCAGAACGATGCTCATGCCCATCTCTTGCTGCAGTCGCTTGAGCAGGTCCATGATCTGCGCCTGAATGGTCACATCCAGCGCGGTCGTCGGCTCGTCCGCGATCAGAAGTTCTGGCTTACAAGCGAGCGCCATGGCGATCATCACCCGCTGTCGCATTCCACCGGAGAGTTCGTGCGGATAGGCGTCGATACGCTTGTCAGGCGCCGGAATGCCCACCAGGGTGAGCATCTCAATCGCCGACTTACGCGCTTCTTCCTTCGTCACGTCTTGGTGCAGCAGGATGGTTTCGGTGATCTGTCTGCCAACCGTATATACGGGGTTGAGCGCCGTCATGGGCTCCTGAAAGATCATCGAGATGCGGTTGCCACGCATCTTGCGCATCTTTTTTTCAGGAAGCTTCGTCAGATCGATGCCATCGAAGAGGACCTCGCCCCGCTCGATCTTTCCTGGCGGCATCGGAATGAGACGCATCGCGGTGAGCGACGTGACACTCTTGCCACACCCGGACTCACCGACGACACCAAGGATACCGCCCCGCTTGACCTCGAAAGAAACACCGTCGACCGCACGCAACACACCTTCGTCGGTATGAAACGCAGTGACGAGGTCGCGAATCTCAAGAATGTTCTCGGGTCTCGACTCAGCCTCGGCCATCGGGCGCGACCATACTCTATCTATGATTCTTCGCTAGGGTTTCTGCGAAGCAACGATTTTGGAACTACCAAAATCGGCTCCTCGAAACACCGCTCATCATGCTCCAAAGAGCGCGCATCGCAGAGGCCACCTACCAAAATCGGCTCCTCGAAACACCGCTCATCATGCTCCAAAGAGCGCGCATCGCAGAGGCCACCTACCAAAATCGGCTCCTCGAAACACCGCTCATCTCAGGGAGCGATCAGCGTCGTCCACGGAAACCCGCCGCAGCCTGCCTCAAGATCGGCAGGGTCGGGGTCAGCCGTCACCGCGCGCGCATCTTCGAGCGTCGCAACGTTGAAAGCCGCAATGCAATAGCTAAAGGAATCTTCGGTCGGCTCGGTCCAAACCAAAAAATTGTAAACGTCTGGAGTGACCATTTCGGGGGGATCTGATGGGTTCTGCGTAATGGCCGTATTGCTGTCGTTGTCATACTCGACGATTTCGACGTCCAAGAACGGGTCGGACCAGGAAGAGTCGGTGATCACCACCATGTTATCGTCGCCATTGGCGAAGGACGTCTCCCACGTCCCGCCAATTTCGATATCTGTTCCGCTTCCTTCCGTCTCATCACTGCCGCACGCGGCAAGCAAGGCGACGACGAGGAGATTAAGTGCTGTTTTTGTGTTCTTCATGAGGGTCCTTTCGGCCAGTCCAGCGCTGGCTCAACCCACAGACACAAAAGAAAGCGTCTAAGACCCTCTCCCCGTTCTCCGCGGGCATGGTGGTTTGGGGGTCCGTGGTGGATATCCTGGCTCGCGATTCGTTGAGACTCGGACACCTTCCCCTGCGCGATGACGCAGAGTGGCGGCCACGTTCGGCGGAAAACCTCCGAGACTCTCCTCGCTCACAGTGGCGGGACCGCGTCGGAATACCTAGAATCACAAGGGCACCGAAACTTCCCCACCAGGGACCGTTTGTGTTTTGTTTGACGGGGGATAGCTGACGCTCAAGGCACGTCAACACAAATCGAAATTGCAAGGTGCACCAAAGAAACACAGGGAAAACTGCGAGTGTGCACATTGCGATTCCCCGCAATTGGCCATAGAACCCGGGCAGAGGTATCGATGACGAGCGCGACAACGAAAGAGTCGGTGGTAATCCGCTTCGCGGGCGACTCGGGCGACGGCATGCAGATGACGGGAACGCAGTTCACCGAAACGGCGGCCTTGGCAGGTAACGATCTTGCTACCTTCCCGGATTATCCCGCTGAAATCCGCGCGCCCGCCGGCACCCTCGGAGGCGTGTCGGGCTTCCAGGTGCATTTTTCGAGCGACGAGGTTTTCACACCGGGCGACGAGCTCGATGTGCTCGTGGCGATGAACCCTGCGGCGCTCCGCGCGAACCTCTCAGACGTCGCAAAAGGTGGAATCGTCATCATCGACGGCGCAAGTTTCTCGGACAAGAATATCGAGCGCGCAAAGTACGAGACCGACCCGCGCCAAGACGGCTCGCTCGAGGGCTACGTCCTGCAAGAACTCGATATCACGGACCTGACGCTCAAGGCGGTGACGGAATTCGGCCTACCCAACCGTTCTGCGAAACGCTGCAAGAACATGTTTGCACTGGGCTTGGTCTACTGGATGTTCGGACGGACCCTCGAGCACACGGAGAACTGGCTGAACGCGAAGTTTGGCACGAAAAACCCCACCATCCGCGATGCCAACATCAAGGCGCTCAAAGCTGGCTATTACTTCGGCGAGACCCACGAGATCTTCTCGCAACAATACGAAGTCGCACCAGCTGAGGTCGAAGCGGGCACCTACCGCAACATCTCAGGAAACGAGGCGTTGGCGTACGGCTTGATCGCCGCGTCCGAGCGCTCGAACCTGCCACTATTCTACTCGGGCTATCCCATCACGCCGGCCTCCCCCCTTCTTCACCACCTGGCGGCGCAAAAGGCGCTCGGCGTGCAGACTTTTCAGGCCGAAGATGAAATTGCGGGTATCTGCGCTGCTCTGGGCGCTGCCTACGCCGGATCACTGGCAGTCACCGCTTCGAGTGGCCCGGGCATCGCGCTCAAACAAGAAGCCATCGCACTCGCGCTCACCCTTGAGCTGCCCTTGGTCATTGTCAACGTCCAGCGCGCAGGCCCCAGCACCGGGATGCCAACGAAAACGGAACAAGCCGACCTCAATCAAGCGATCTTTGGCCGTCACGGCGAAGGACCTCTTCCCGTCATCGCGCCGCAAAGTCCCGGCGACTGTTTTTGGGCCGCTATTGACGCAGCCAAGCTCGCCGTCGAAAGGATGACGCCCGTCATCTTGTTGGCTGACGGCTACATCGCAAATGGCGCCGAGCCCTGGCGCATCCCCGACATCAACTCTATCCCGCGCATTTCGGTTCGCAGACCTTCCGTTCCGAAAGAAGGCGACGTGTACCTGCCCTACGCGCGCGATGAGGAGCTTGTGCGTACGTGGTCGATGCCCGGCATGCCCGGTCTGGAGCATCGGATCGGCGGTCTAGAAAAAGCAGAAGACACGGGAAACATCTCGTACGACCCCGACAACCATCAACGCATGACGCGGGTGCGCGACGAGAAAATCGAACGTATCTCCGATTCTCTGTCGCGACTTGAGCCGTATGGAGCGAGCGAGGGCACGCTTCTCGTCGGTTGGGGCGGCACTTTTGGCGCGCTCCGAAAAGCGACTGCAGTTGCAATTTCGCAAGGCAAAAAGGTCGCCCACCTGCACCTGCGCAATCTCCACCCACTTCCAAATGACCTCGGTGAGATTCTTGCCCGTTACGAAAATGTCGTCGTCGCTGAGCTCAACCTCGGACAGCTTCGGCACATTCTACGCAGCTCGTACCTGGTCGATGCGCACGGTCTCAATAAGGTCAAAGGCAAGCCCTTTCGGGTCTCTGAAATTCTGGAAGCTGTACGCCGCATCGAAGCTGGAGAATCGATCGCTCGGTTCTTTGATGACGCCACAGCGCGCCCGTCGAGAAGGGGTATTCACGCATGAGTACAACGCAGGCAACACCCGTAGCCACGCAATCAGCCAAAGACTACAAATCCGACCAGGAAGTACGCTGGTGTCCGGGCTGCGGCGACTACTCGATTCTCGCGAACTTTCAGCGAACGCTCCCAAAACTGGGGTTGCCACGTGAGCAGCACGTGGTCATCGCGGGCATCGGCTGCTCGAGTCGCTTTCCGTACTACATGAACACGTACGGGCTACACGGCATCCACGGTCGCGCACCCGCCATCGCAACCGGGACGAAGCTTAGCAATCGCGACCTGTGCATTTGGGTCATCACCGGTGACGGCGATGGCATGTCGATCGGGGGAAACCATCTCCTACACGCCCTTCGGCGAAATGTGGACTTGAAGATCTTGCTTTTCAATAACCAGATCTATGGGCTGACGAAAGGTCAGTACAGCCCGACGTCCGAACTCGGCAAGAAGACCGGCTCAACCCCGTTTGGGTCTGTCGACTACCCCGTCGATCCGCTTCGTTTCGCACTGGCGGCCGGTGCAACATTTGTCGCTCGGACGATCGATGTCGAGGCCAAGCACTTCCAGTACGTTCTCGAACGCGCGGCACGGCACAAAGGCTCCGCGTTTATCGAAATTTACCAAAACTGCCCCATCTACAACGACGGTGCGTTCGTGCAGCTGAGCGACAAGCGCTCGCGTCCGGCACATGCGGTCTATCTCGAACACCAGAAGCCGCTCATCTATGGCGATGCATCGGAGCTCGCGCTCAAGCTCGGATCCGGTTTCACGTTCGAACAGACCACCGCCGACGATCCAGCGGCATTCGTGCACGACGAAACGAGTGAGGTCACGGGTGAGCTCGTAGCACGTATTTGTCCACCAGACTTGCCACGGCCGCTCGGCGTGTTTCGTTCCGTCGAAAAGCCGAGCTATGATGAGATGTTCGGTCAGCAGCTTGAGCAGGTCACCGACCGCGCGCAGAGCCTGCAAACGGTCCTCGAAGCGAGCGACACCTGGACCGTTGAATAGAGCTACTTGCCGAATTTTATGCCCACGTTGAGTAACCAACCGTACCAGCGATAGCGAATGCTTTCCCTGCCGCCGGTCACGACCACGGAGGGTGACACACGACTGGATCGCGCCCATCGTGCCAAATACCCAATCTCCGCAAACCCCGCGATGGCCTCGCTAAAAGCAAGTTCTCCTCCGATGAACAGGCCCGCGTTGGTGCCGACCTCGCTTTCGAAATTTGCTCCGTCCGGAACGATGTACGAGAGTCCGACGGGGGCCAACACATAAAGCGCCGAGTCGCCTGTGAGCACCCATCGCGCGCGTGCCAATACGTTGGCGTCAAACCCCCAGGTCGAGGAAAACACGTATTGCGCGGTGTTTGCACCGAATGGGCCGTCTGGGGGCGTCGCGGTAGGCAGACGTAGCGCGTGAAGCCGAACTCCGAGACTCAGGAAATCGGTGAGCAGCCCCTCAAACTCCAACCCGAGACCGAAACCAGGGCCCAACTCTTGATCGAGATCAACAATCTCGATTCCACCAAACGCACTCGGTGGTGAACCAGGTGAGTCCGACGTGACGTACTCGCCATTTGCAACGAAGGTGCCGATGGGCCCCGCCGAAAGAAGCAATCCGAAGCGAACCGCATGGTCGCTAAAACCCTGCGCCGGCGACTCGTCGCTAGTCGTTTCCGACGGCTTGGGCTCGTTGGCAAGCGCCACGGCCCCGGAGGCGAGATAAGAAACGACCGCGACGACTAATAGAGCCAACCGAACCGACCGAGACATCTTGGTATTGCTAGTCGACCGGGTCGACCGAGTCGAACACAAAGTTCAAGGTGTGCCGGGGTGGGCCGGGCTGCGCCAGCGCCGTGCCAGATCATGGTCGGAATGTCGGGTTTTTGGAGGATTTGTGGAATCAAACGCATGTTTTTCAGCGCTGGCACACTGGTTGCTCACTTGCTGAGCCATGAAGTATCTCAGCCTACTCGCGCTGTTCGCGAGCCTACTCGTACCTTCCCTTTCAGCGTCACGCGCCAAAGCGTGTGGCGGCTTCTTCTGCGGTCTGCAGCCTGTTGATCAAAGTGCCGAACGCATTTTGTTTCGTATCAATAGCGACGACACGGTCACCATGGCGGTTCAAATCACCTACCAGGGCGAAGCGGATGACTTCGCGTGGATCTTGCCTCTCCCCGACGTTCCCGACCCCGACAAACTCGCGACATTTCCGCTTGCGGCAATGGTCGGCCTCGATGCTCGTACAGGGCCGCAGTTTATCCAGCCATGTTATGACTACGTAGACGCAGCCGTGTTTGATGCCTCGGTTGGGTTCGAGTCGGATGCCAGCGTAGGACCTGAGCAGCCGCAACCGCCGGTCATCGTGCACGTTGAAAAAGAGGTCGGTAACTACGTTGCCGCCGTCGTCGAGTCCGAGGACCCCGAAGCGCTTCACCAATGGCTTGTCGACAACGACTACCGCGTCTCGGACACCATGAAGCCCTACATCAAGCTCTACACTGACGAAGGCATGAAATTTCTGGCACTCAAACTTCAAGCGGACGCCGAGCTGAGCGACATTGTGCCCTTTCAGCTGACGCTCCCCGGGCAGACACCGATGATTCCTTTGCGGTTGACCTCGATTGCCGCCGAACCCGAGATGAGTGTAGCCGTCTTCATTTTTGGTGACCGTCGATTCGAGGCCGCGGATTGGCCGAACCTCTCGATCGACCCCAATCGCATCCTATGGAGCGACCGTTTCGGCTCGGGTCTGCAAACAAACTACAGTGCCCTCGTGGCCAAAGAAGTCGACAAGAACGGCGGAAAGGGCTGGGTCACGGAGTTTGCTGGCGAAACCGGTGACTATCTCGACCTGCTTCGTCGTCAACAGTCCAATCTCAAAGCAGACATCCAGTACTACCAGGAGCAGGAAGCCGCTGCGCAGGCGGCCGGTGACGAAGAGCTTCGGCAAGATTGGGAAGACGCACGCATTGCCCAACAAGAGACGCTTGGCAACGTTGCAGCCTTGCTCGGAATGATGGAGGGCACGAGCTACATCACGCGACTCTACACCCGCCTATCCGCCGAAGAGATGTCGAGTGATCCGCGTTTCAAGCGCTCGGCCGGTGGCGACGTCGATCGCCGCATCGAGCTCCCTGAGTCGGTGGACGGCAAGAACTTGTGCCCCGATTGGGGCGAGCAGTCCGACGTCACACCCTGCGACCTCACCACCTGCGGCGCAGGCGGCGTATGTCGCAACGTGACGACGGACACAGGCGTTGTTGCTGCATGTGGTTGCGTCCCGGGCGCAACGGCGCGTTCGATTCTTGGCGAAAACGGACTGCCAACCACGATCTGTCAAGATCGTCGCATGTCATTTCTCAACCCTGGCGACGTCAACGAAGCCGGAGAGGTCCTTCCCGATCCGTGTGTAGACTACTCTTGCGGCGATAGCGGCACATGCACCACGGTCAACATGACCCCAACCTGCATCTGCTCGGCAGGCTTTGTCGCAGTCGCAAACTTTGAAGGCATGGTTCAGTGCGTCGAGCCTGACGACGATGTACCGGCCGATTTCTACAACCGTCGACTGCCTGCGCTGGCTTTCACAGCAGGTCGCACTATCGACGTAGCGCCGCCACAAGACGGCGGCTGCTCAGTATCGGGTCCACCCAGCTGGAGCTTGGCCGCCCTACTCGGCCTTCTCGGACTGGGCCTTTGGCGAAGAAAGATTGATCGCTTTTAGCTTCAACGACCACTTCACGATTGACCATACCAAAGCGCCCGCCTTCTCCATCCACACACCTCACAGGAAGGCGGGCGCACCCTTAATTTTGGAGATTTACTGATCGCTTCCTCCCCCGCCAGACACTAGGTTTGTGGAGGTGGGGATGTCCCGTTTTATTAGTATCTTCGCAGTTGGACTGTCGCTGTCGTGCGGGGCGGAAACAGACGTGATGCATAACAACGGCCTCGCAGATGCGACTGCAGACCGTACGATGCCGGTTGGGGACGCAGGCGAACAAGCGCTTTGTGGAGACAATCTCTGTCAGGGAGCAGAAACCTGCCGCACGTGCGAGCGAGATTGCAGCGCCTGCCCCAAAGCCTCGCTCGAGTTCTTCGTAGCCACAAACGGAAGTGATGCTGACGCGGGCACGGCTTCAGCCCCTTGGAAAACGCTCAATCGGGCGCTGGGCGCGATTCCGGAGAGCGGCGACGCGATCGTCTGGGTGTCTCCAGGAACGTACAGCGAAAATGTGGATGCCGACCACGACTTTACCAACCCGGTGCGGCTGATATCAGAGCAACCTTACCTGGCGGTTCTCACGGCTCAACAAAACCCAGTTTTGGACATTGGCCCCATGGTTTCGGTGGAAGGGTTCGAAATCGTTGGCTCGGAAACCTCAGTCGACCAGGGTGGGCTCGTTTACATGCACGGGGCGCACGACGCCGCCCTTATCAACAACGTGATTCATGACAGCTTCGACAACGATATCCTGCGCGTCCTTGCAAGCGACCGCGTCCAGATAGTGGGTAACGTGTTCTACAACCCTGGCGATAACGAGCACATCATCGATGTCAATGGTGGGTCGCAGGCAACCAACATCGAGGGCAACTTCTTCTTCAATGACTTTGCGGCAAGTGGTCGGAGCGCATCGAACATCTCCGCTTTTATCGTCGTGAAGTTTTCGAGTGGCTCTCAGACGACGGGCAATATGTCGATTCATCGGAACGTCTTTGCGCACTACGAAGGATCAAAAATGCCGCTCAAGATCGGCGCCGACGGCGAACCCCATGCGGAAGCGGTCAATGTTACGATCGAAAACAACCTATTTCACCTATCGGGACCTACGGACGCCCCGGGCTTCGAGGTGGTGGACGCGGTCGGGGTTCACTTTCGCGCCAACACTTTTGTCGGCAACATGGCGGAAGACCCTTTTGCCGGTTGGGTCGGGACACGCGATGGCAGCCCCCCAAGTGACAACGTCAACTTCGTCGGGAACATCTTCTCTGCAAGTGGACAAATGCAATCTCTCATCGAGTCGCCCACCGATCTCGTGTCTGCGGGGACTATCGACTCCAACCTGTACTGGAACGACGGCAATGCCATCCCGAGCTCCGGTGCTGACTTGCTCGACGTATCCAGGGACTCCAATGCGCTAACGGCCAACCCGAACTTGGCCACAGGCGGTGCCGTCATCCCGGTTTGGAGCGGCTCTGGTTTCGCGGGAGGCCACGCAACGGTTGAGGCCGCGACCAAAGCCTACATTCTTGCATATGCCAAGATCGATTTCGCTTCGGCGGCCGTCGACGTGGGCTTCAGTGGCGCGCCAAGCATCGATATCATGGGCAACCCTCGCAGCGGCCGCGCGGACTTGGGCTGCTTCGAGGCGCACTGAACGGTGGCGCGCGGATTGGCCAGCGGTAGCGCCTGCGGTGGCCGCTGATCTTCGTTAAACACTGCAAGATCATGGGCGAATTGCGCTCGAACCCGCGGCATAAAGGTTGCTTCGAATCTCGCGCATGTCGTCGAAGTTTTTGAAGTTTCTCCCTTTCCTCGCACTGCCGCTGAGCGCAGCCAGTTGCGCGGCTCCTGGCGCGCAGGATACCGGCCCGAGCACAGGCACCGGTACTGGCAAGGCCGACAGCGCTTGGCTTGGAAGCGACACCTACGAACTCGGAGGCGTTGCCCGCGGCACAGTCTATCAAGAACCAACCGGTGCGTGGACGAACGTGGCGGAGAGCGAGGAGCTGCAGATCAACTTGATCGATGAGCAGATTCGCTTCGCCAAAAACTCCGCAGAAG
Source organism: uncultured Polyangiales bacterium (assembly GCA_964487255.1). Taxonomy (GTDB): domain Bacteria; phylum Myxococcota_A; class Polyangia; order Polyangiales; family CAZAQV01; genus CAZAQV01. The sequence continues at coordinate 88,093 of CAZAQV010000021.1, forward strand.
AGGTTGGGTACAGACTCAACCTGCTTTCCGACGACGTGCTCGTACAGCAAACCTCATTGGATGGGGGGCGCGTGCGCATCGACTTTGAAGTCACGGTCGATCTGATTGCCAACATTCCCCGGCAAGGCGTTCCGCAAAATGTCGACGACCTCGACGTCAACGCATTTGTTGCGAAAGTCCCGGCAGAGCCGATCGATATCTTCTACCGCGTCGGTGACGCATGCGCCCAGGGCGATGGGAGCCACGACGTTTCGGCCCGAAACTACGCATACTACTACAAGCCATCGCTGTCCTCCTGTGACATTGAGTTCTCTGAGATGGAGATCATAGTCACCGAGGTCTACGAACGACCCGCTGTCTACCCTGAGTATGACAAACTGCGTGGCGACCTCGGAGACGGTTATGTTGGCTTCTACGCAGCGATCGTTCCTGCACAGGGTGACAACGACCCTAAGAGCCGCTTTGATGCACACCGACTGATGCTCGAACAAGACCTCGGCCTCGAACCACAGGCTCTCGGCTCGAACTTGGGTTCTCGGTACATGTGGATCGAGGGGAGCTCGGTGATCGTGATCGACCTCTATGACCCAACCGCGGTGTCGTACACACAGTCGTTTCGTTCCGCGCTCTCGCAATACCAGCTCATTCTTTACAACGGACATTCCAACTACGGCACCATGCAGCTACTCAGCGAACCGGACTCTTTTGCCACGGACCTTTACCAAATCGTGATGATGCACTCGTGCCAGTCTTACGCGTATTACACGCGACAAGTCTTCCGCGGAAAACAAAGCGCGAGCGATCCAAACGGGTGGGACAATGCCGATGTCGTCGCAACCGGTGAAAGCTCCTATCCAAAGGGTTCCCCCAAGACGCTTGAGGTCTTGCTCGACTCGCTCATGCGGGGCCTCGTCGCGATCGAAGATGGGCAACCCGAGGCTGCACCGTCATGGCTCTCGATCATTGAGACAATGAATACGATAGAAAAGCGCTGGGATGGTGGAAGCATCCTCTATGGCGCCGCCGGCGTGCGCGAAAACGAATGGCAGCCTTAACGGCTGACCGCGCCCTAGCCTTGCGGTGGCGACGAGAAATGTGTCGCGCAGGCTAACCGGTCGCTTGAGCAGCCTGTATCTGAGGCTGCAGAAGCTGACGTGTCTTTGTCAGCAGGTCCTGAACCGCAAAGGGCTTCGAAAGCAGGCTAGCGTCTAGCCGCTGTACCTTGCGACGAGTTTGCTGATCGGGGAAGGCGGTGATCATGAGCACTGGGATCTGACATCCGTCTTGGCGCAGCCTCTCCAAAACAGAAAGACCAGATATCTTGGGCATCTGTACGTCGGAGATGAGTAGGTCGGGGATTTCGACCCGCTCGCCGCACATCGCATCGGTAATCGCCGCAGACAACTCTTGACCGTCTCTCGCGACCGAAACGCAATATCCTTGCGCCTCGAGCACATGGCATACCAACTCCCGCATATCCGCGTCGTCCTCAGCCAGCAAGACCCATGGGGCTTGCGATTTTATCCTCGTCCCGTTCGACTTGCGTCGGCGGGGTAGAGTTGGGTGCGTGGCCGAAGAGGGATCGTGGGGCTGTTGAAACGGGATTCTGGAATCGTTGCGCATTGCTCTATTCTTGGAAGGCTCCTCCGCCAAACCCTGATTTCTCAAAGATTTTGCATAAGCCGTGCCATGAAGATCCGCGGACTTTGCGGCAGATTAATCAGGCTGACCGCGACAAGCTGCCACAGTGCGAGGCGATCATGTCTCTTTGGGGGCCTCCTGTAAGGCCGCTGGCAGCATGATATCGAAACGCGTTCCTTCGCCGAGCTCGCTTCGCACCTCGATACTTCCTCCGTGCTCCTGCACGATGCCATAGGACACCGCCAAACCCAGGCCGGTGCCCTCGCCGATGTCTTTGGTTGTAAAGAATGGCTCGAAGAGTTTCTCGCGCACGTCGGCAGTCATACCTGCGCCCTCGTCTTCGACCCAAACGTGAACCTGGCCATTCGCTCCGTTTCGACAGCCAGCCTTGACGGTTCCGCTTTCGCTGGCATGAATGGCATTGACCAATAGGTTCATCACAACTTGCTGAAGCTGTCCCTCGTCAACATGCGCGATCACTGTCTTGTCGGGGCATTCAAACGCCAGTCCAAGCGACTTCTTGCGTGCCTCAACACGCAGCAGCTCGACACAACTATCGAGGAGTTGGCACAGATCAACATTCGAGCGCTCGGGCTCGCCTTGGCGAGCGAAGTCCAGCAGACCTCGTACAATTTTAGCGATCCGATCGACCTGCGCAATCACGATCTCGGCATGACGCTTGCTCTCGTCGGATAGGTCGGGAGTCTCCTGTAAGATGGTCGCGCGACCACGTATAACCGAAAGCGGTGTGCCCACCTCGTGTGCAACTCCGGCAGCGAGTTGACCGACCGTGGCCAAACGTTCCGCGTGACGCATTTGCTCAAGCGCCTGTTCGCGAGCGCGGTGTTCCTCGTCGACACGCCGACGCGCCTTCTGAAGTCGAGTCGCCATGTCGTTCATGGTCTTCGCCAGATAGCCAAGTTCATCGCCGGAGCGGACTGTCACACGCGCATCCAGGTCGCCGCGACCGATCGCGTCCGCGTGCGCTGCAAGACGCGATACGGGTCGACCCACGAACCAGATGCCCAAAAAGAGCACCAGCACGGTTGCGACTGCGACAAACCACAAGATGACCTCAAGTTCCTTGTCGATAATGCTCTGGGAAAGGCGCGAGATCGAAGGAAGGCTGCGGGAAAGCTCAAGCGTGCCAATCGCATCGTCCGTGACACCCGATGGAATCGACGCATACGTGTAGAGGTGCCGCCGTCCCTTATGATCGATCTCTAGAATGGATTGAATGTCCTCATGATCGGACAGCCGAATCTTGGCCAAATCAACCATCGGGCGACGTTCCGCTTCTGCATCCGGGTCAAGTTCGACCCAACGCGCCTCGCGCTGCTCCTGCGCTTGCGCAAGGTAGTTGAGTGTGTAGTGGGCAGCCGCCAGTCCTTCGAGGCGCTCCGCACGTGTGACTGCCGGGATAATCGCGCGAGCCAGAAGCTCCTGGTCCGAGCGCCAGTCTTTCTCGATCTCCGCGATGCGCTCAGCGACGCCCAAGTAGCCACGCATCGTCTGCAGACCGGCTGAAACGAGGATCAGCAGCGCAGCGATCTTAAGGGTGAGTTTCACGCTTCCGGTTCGTCCGCACGTAGGAGTTCGTCCAGCTTCTGCAGGTCCAATGGCTTGGCGAGAAAGCTATCAAAGCCGGCTTCGTGAACAGCGGCTCGTGTCTTGTCGTCCGACCATCCGGTCACAGCAACCAGGTGAAACGGTTTGGAGACCGCGGAACGAAGGCGGGGCGCGAGGTCGAACCCATCGGACGCACCAAGGCTCAGATCAAGAAGTACGAAATCGGGACGAAAGGACTGGAGCTTCTCCGTTGCAATCGAAGCGTTTTGCGCAACCTCAACCGCGTGTCCTTTTCGAGAGAGCACTTCATTGAGCAGATCCGTGAAGTCTGCATCGTCATCGACTACGAGTACCGCATGGCCCACAAACGCAAACTCTAACTCGAAGAGCTAGGGGTGGCCAGGGCGCATGAACGGCTTTTCTTTCATTTTAACCAGGGTTTATCAGGATTACCCTGCTTTTTGAGTTCCTTGCAGGACACGGGGCGCAACGTACCGTGTTCGTCTTCTCGAAGCGCAATCTCAAGCTGCCCCGCAGCCACTCGTGCGATCTCCAAGACCGCTTCGTTCGCGTTTGCATCGCAGCCGAGCATCAGGACTTCATCCAACGCGGCATCGGCCTCTTTGATGTTGTCCTGCGCTTCGTAGGCGTCCGCTGTGCGTAACAGTGCGAGTCCGTAGAGCGGGTGTCCGAGCTGACCGAACATGAAGCGATAATTCTTGCGTGCAGCGTCGTATCGCTTCGCGCGCAGGTCGATCTCTCCGCGCAAGATCCACGCTATGTTGAACAGCTCACCCGCCTGCCGGTGCTTGTCCGTGAAATCGATCGCTCGTTTCTTCGCTTCCCGGTCTCCCGCGCGCCACGCACACCAAAGGTGCACAAACATCGCTTCCGAACGAGACATGGGGTCACGCGCACCGCTAAGCGACTTCGATGCCGCGCGCTTCGCGTTGCGCCAATCGCGCTTGGCATCCGTGCGCTCCGTGCGGCCCTCGGCTTGCAGGACGTAAAGCGCCGCGAGCTGACGATAAGCTTCGCGCCGTTTCTTTCCGCCGAGCTTGCGCAGCAACTTTCGCAAGCTATCGATGTCAGCCTCGGACTTCGCAAATAGCCTTGTCGAATCTTGAGCATAGCGGAGCAAGAAATCCGGTACGTTAAAATCCTTGTGCGCTCTTGCCTGTCGTATTGAGCCTTCTTCTTGCCCCCCCCCGCCGCATCCAAAGCTGAGCAAGAGAAGCCCAAGTCCCCCGAACCACGCCACGCGCTCGCGCCAATGTCGCATGGCTGGATTGTAGTATGTTGGGTTAAATCACGCAGGTTTTGCGCAAGGACGGCTACGTCGTACGCGTTGCAGCCAGGCGGTTGTAGTGTCGATACCCAAGTTTGCCGAGCGCTTCGGGAGGTGCCAAGCCAATGTCGACCAGAGTCTTGATCGCGTAGGTGCCAGCGAGCACAGGGGGGCTGTAGGCGCGCACGGCTTCGTCGGTCGCAAAACGTGGCAACGGATAAAGCTTTCGGTGCGGATGGGCGTGAATGAAGTGAGCCATGGAATTGCGCGAGAAGCCAGGCGTCTTAGGCGCCGTAATGACGTGAGGCGTTGCCAGCAGTTCGCCGCCCGTCAGAATCTCAAGATGTTGCCCGACCTGTGCAACGATACACCCCTCAGGCAACTTTCCACGAACAGGCTGTCCTTGAGGGTGCTCCGCTGAAGCCCGCGTGCGAAGGGAGAGGCCACTATGATCGTCAGGACGCTCGCACAGAGTATCCGATGGGTCGTAGAAGCGACCGCCGGGCAGAATCGTCAGCAAGTTAAAGTCAGTATGCTCCTCGCCCCAAAGAACACCCGCTGCGATCTGCTCTTCGTTGAGCGGAAGATAGCGAAGCGCTCGCGTGACGTGAGGACCTCCTTCAACAACCTCCGTGAAGGTATTGCGCGGCAGATCAAAGGCAGCCGCGCACGCCTCGAGAATGCGAAGGCCTGCGGCGTGGAGCTGCTCCGCAACGGCAAGATACGGCTCTCGGAAGCCGTCGAGGTCAGGCCAGAGGTTCTCTGCGTATATCTCGGGGTATTGCGCTTTGCAGATGGGATCCGGCTCGTGGGGTGCAACGAAAAAGCACTCCTTGAAATCGGGTTGTCCGCCCGCGATCACCGCTTTTTCGGTGTTGGCCGGTGTCCAGCCACGCTGGTACCAAATATCCGTGCCCCGCAAGCTCGCCTTCTGTTCGTCCGGCCAGGCCACGAACTGTGTGAACGCGCGATAGAAGCGCTCGAGGGTCGGAAGATCGATCCCGTGCGACCGAACATAGACGAGGCCGTACGTACCAAAAGCTTCTCGAACCGCATCGCCGGCACGCCTCTGAGCCTGCGCATCGTGAGCTGTGAGGTCTGCAAGGTCGAGGACCGGAATCTGTGCCATGGCGCGCACCATGACACACTGCCCTCAAAGGACAAGAACGATTTACGACATGTGCGGATAGCGAAAGTCGCGTGGCGGGCAGAACGTCTCTTTGACCGAACGCGGCGAGACCCAACGCAGCAAGTTCCACATACTGCCAGCCTTATCGTTGGTGCCACTTGCACGCGAGCCACCAAAAGGTTGTTGGCCAACCACAGCACCGGTCGGTTTGTCATTGATATAAAAGTTGCCTGCTGCCTGCACGAGATGTTCGCGAGCTTGAGTGGCTGCAGCTCGGTCGTTCGAAAACACTGCTCCGGTAAGCGCGTACTTCGACGTACCATCGACGAGGTCGAGTGTCTCGCCCCACTTTTGGTCGTCGTAAACGTAGGCCGTCACGACCGGACCGAAGATTTCTTCCTCCATCATGCGGTGTTTCGGGTCCGAGACCTCGAGGAAAGTCGGCCGGACGAACCAACCTTTGCTGCGATCTGCTTCTCCACCGCGCAACACGTTCGCCGAGTCTTTCGCGAGCTTGAGGTAGCCCGAAATCTTCTCGAAAGACTTTTCGTTGATGACAGCGCCCATGAAGTTTGAAAAATCACGCACATCACCCATCTTGATGGCGTCGATGTCCGCGCTCACTCGCTCGCTGACCTCTTTCCAGCGCGACTTAGGGATGTAGACACGGGAGGCCGCAGAGCACTTCTGACCTTGGTACTCGTAACCACCACGCACGATGGCGGTCGCCACCTGCTCCGGGTCAGCACTGGGGTGCATCAGGATAAAGTCTTTTCCTCCCGTTTCGCCGACAATCCGCGGAAAGGTTCGGTAGTTGTCGAGATTCTCAGCCACGCCCTTCCATAACGCATGAAAAGTGCCCGTACTGCCTGTGAAATGGACGCCCGCGAGGTGAGGAGAGGCCAACGCGACGGCGCCTTGTGCGGGCCCAGCTCCCGGCACCACATTGATGACGCCATCTGGAAGGCCGGCCTCTTTGAGTAGCGCCATCATGTGATAGGCGCCAAGCGCAGTCTCGTGCGCAGGTTTCCATACAACCGCGTTGCCCATGATGGCGGGGGCAGTCGGAAGGTTGAGAGCAATCGCTAGGAAGTTAAAGGGGGTTACGGCGAAGACAAAGCCTTCGAGCGGCCGCATTTCGGACTGGTTCCAAATCCCGGGCGATGAAATGGGCTGCTCGTCCGCAATCCGCTGTGCGAAGTGAACATTGAAGCGAATAAAATCGATAAGCTCACACGCAGCGTCGATCTCCGCCTGGTAACAGGTCTTGCCCTGCCCCAGCATGCACGCTGCGTTGATACGCTGCCGCCATGGACCTGCGAGAAGCTCAGCAGCTCGCAAGAAGATCGCCGCTCTTTCGTGAAGTGGCGTTCTCGCCCAACTCTTTGCGGCACTGCGCGCTGACTCGATCGCGCGGTCCACGGTTTCGGGCGAACTCTCGTGGACGTGGGCGATCTGTTCGCCATGCGCATGCGGCATCGTGAGCGGAAGTTTGGCATCGGATGTCACGGCCTCACCGCCCACATTCGCGGTCACATCAGGACACTCGCTGGATAAGGCTTTGAGCGCTCCCTCGAGCTCGCTGCGTTCGGGTGAATCCGGCGCGTACAACTTGACGGGTTCGTTAATGGGGGTGGGAATAGCTACTCGGACGTCACTCATGCCCGGCACCGTAGCGGTCCTTGAAGAAAAGTAGAAGTATAGAGCTCAGAGCGCCTTTGCGGGAAAGTCTCACTGCGTTCTCGGGATCTGCCGTGCTAAAGTCCAAAAGTGAAGTGTCCGTTCTGCGCGAAGCCGATTGAAAGCTACTTTGTCGACACTGAGACGGCTCGTGCAGACGACCCCTATCGGCGATCGTTGAGCGTTGGGGGGGGCCGAGAGCTCGATACCTGCAAGTCGTGTGAGGGGATCTGGTTTGACGCCGGAGAAATGGCAACCGGGCTACGCGAAATTGCGGAGGGACAAGTACCAGCTCCGCCAACTCATCCTCTGCACTCAACCTGGCTAACGCGCGAAGCGTCACGGCTTTGCCCAAGGTGCGAAAGCCGCCACCTGCAGGAAAAACGAAGCGGCGCAGCGCCAAAGGTCGTGTATTGGTGCTGTCGGACTTGCCACGGCGTGTGGCTCAAAGCTTCCAGCCTTGTGGAGTTCGCATCCCGACAGACGGCACTCAAGGCGCTCGCTCTAAACGAGTTTCCGTAGCCAGCCCTTCTATGCGACGGCTTGGGAGTCGAGTTGCAGCAGGGGCCACTGTCGTTTCGCAAACGTTTTGAGCACTTGGCTTAGTTCTTTGCGCGCCTGCTCGATCGTGATGCGATCGTCTGGCTTATGGCGCAGCATCTTGACGAGGACGTCCGCGATCTTGTCGCCATCTTTGATCTTGCGCAGCATCGCGACGCCTTCAGGTTCGCCGTCGTGCGAGATATGCGCTGTGATCTGCGCAACTTCATTCGGCGCGCGAAACAGTGTCGAACCGGTAAGCATCTCAAAGGCAACGCACCCAAACGCATAGACATCTGCCTTTGTGGGCGATGACACATGATCGGCGCCAAAGGCGCCCCAAATCTCGGGAGCGCCGTACTCACCAGTCGCACAGCCCGGGCGCACCTTCCGACCTGCAAGTCCGAAGTCCACCAAAACGGGCTGCAGGGTGTCGTCGTCGCTCTCTCGCAAAATGATATTGCTGGGTTTGATATCGAGGTGGCCAATCCCCGCGAGGTGCATGATCTCAAGACCTGCAGCAACTCCGTCCAGGATCGTCGCGACTGCCACGCAGCTCATTTCATGCCGAGCGATCATGCGCTCGAGCGTGTGCCCCTGCACAAGCTCCATGACCAAAATGGGCTTCGGTTTGGCGGTCGCATCAAATGTAGCAAGGCGCGCCAAGTTTGGATGCTGGGGCAGCGAAAGAAGCGCACCTGCCTCTTCACGAAAGAGCTCATGGAACTCGGCCTCCGACAGTTCACGCGCAGCCGAACCGTCGTACTCAGGAACTTTGAGCGCGAAGAGTGGCGCAAACGCATCGTGTTTGTCTTCTGTACGACGAGCCACGAAGACCGATCCGACCGCGCCACCACCGAGGGGACGCAGAACGTAAAAGGGCCCCAGGCTCCGGCTGGGCGGAAACCACTGAGGGAGTCGCGCAAGCTTCTCTGTCACGGGCGGCATGCTGGCCTCCACCGCCTGGGTCTGCTCTTTGGGGAGTCGCGTGAGGCGCAACATGATCTTTGCGACGACCTCCGCGATAAGCGGGGGAACTTCTCCACGAAGAGCTGTACGGGCAAGCTCGATCGAGTCGAGCAACTCCGACGGGTCGTCGCCCCGTGCATCATCGACCGCGAAATCAACCATGCGAATCGCCGCGCTAGACTCCGACTTGCCATCGTCATCGACCGTGACGCCCAGGCGCAATTTCGAACCGCGAACCAGCCACGCGAGTTCATCCACGGCAAATTCGAGGCGGCCTAGAATACCATCGCTGTCAGAAACTTCGGCTAGGGAACCCGCTTGCGCCAGTTGCTCAAGTGCGCGTGCGATACCGAGCAAGGCTGTGCGCAGAGCATCCACGCGCGGCGTTGCGCCGGTCGGTAGCGATGTCGCCATCGCGCGCAAGCCGTCGATCGAACGCCGGCTCGAAACGCCGCCGGACACGTCACCTCGCAGATACTCAGCAAGGCCAGCGTAGGCGTAGAGCATGCCGCGGATCGATGGATCGGTCGAAGCCTCAGCAAAGGTTTGAAGAGCCTTCTTGCGTATGGCGTGTCGCGCCACCAGAAACAGAACGTCACCGATTTCGACCGATTCTTGCCGGCAAAGAGCTTCGCATCCACGCGCAGCCGCCGCAGCCGTCACACGCATCAGCGGAGTTTCGGCGTCATTGCGCACGCGAGAGAGAAGCACCATCGTCGTTTGCATCACACGCTTGTTCACGCCGCCCGTTTGCTGAACATACTCTCCTTCCGCGTCCAGCAGATGCAGAACGAAACGCATGCGACGCACGCGATAAAGAAAGTGCTCGACCTCCTCTTCACCGAGCGGCTGACGTTCGCGCTCGATCAGCCACTGTGTCGCCCGCGCCAAGAGCGCATCCATCTGCTTGAGCGCAGTCTCGGAACGCCCTCCCTGTTCGGAACTGAGCTGAAGGAGCCACCCGCAGGTCGAGCGTTGCAAGAGCGCCTCATCAAGCCGCGAGAGCGCGTCATGGGCTTGAATGACGCCTTCTTCGGTCGTGTGGTCGGCGTTCTCAAGCTCTTGAATCGTGGCGCTCATCGCCCGCAGAAGCGGCTCGGTAGAACGCAGGGCAGCGTCGGGCCCCTGATTGAGAAAAGCCAGTAACGCTTCGTCGACCCGATGGGTAAACGCCTCTTTTCGGCCTTCCAGCTCATCGGCGAGGTCTCGGCGCAAGCCTTGAATAATCGCTTTCTGTCCCCAATCAGACACGTCGGCCGACTTGAGCATGGCATCCAGTCGCTCTAGCGCTGCAGTGCACGCCCGCTGACCGATATTGTCCCCTATTTGCTCGCGACGTAGCTCGAGTAGGGCCTCCATCACTTCAAAATCACCGATGCGCACCAGCCGCTCAAGAAGTTCGTTAACCACCGGAAGCTCCACTTCGGCGGCGCGTGCGAGTCCTCGCACCATTGCGGCGGCAATGCCAGGGTCGGACTTGAGCACGGGGCCCTCGAGGAGCGACGTCGCGGCCTCGAGCGCCTCTTGCGGATCGTGCGCAATGGCGGCAGCGGTGGACGTTGCACAACGCCGCCATTCCATGGGCGTAAGTTCTGGATCGCGTTCGCTGTAGATTTCAGAGGCAAACTGCGGGATGACATCTGCGAGCAAACCACGAGCCGACGCGACGTAGCGCCACACGAAGGGTTCTCGATCACGCAGCAACCGACGCCACGCTTCGGACACGCTCGGTGTCTGAAAAATTAGCACACCCGAAGGGTCTCCTTCATCGTGCCGACGAACCGCTTCACGGGCAGCGCGTTCGAGAAGACGCGCGGCGAGCCGCCGCGAAGGAAGCGAGCCGATCGACGGTTCGACAACCCACTCCCTTGCGCGCTCCGGGCTGGCCAGCAGAGTTAGCGCAAGACTGTCGACCGTCGCACCGACACCGAAAGGAAGGTCGAGACAAAGCGCGACCCGAGCACGAATGTCGTCACCCTCGAGGGCACGACTCGAACCGCGAGCAAGTTGCGAGGCCAACACCACGAAGGTTCGCGCGTTACCTTTTCGCAAGTCGGTAAGGACACGCCGACCCACGGCACGTTTCTCCGGCCCCGACGGAAGCACAGCGCCCAGTTCGTACAAAGCCGCTGCTGCTGCGCTCTCGGAGAGAAAGTCGAGTTCCTCCAACATACCTTCGGCAAGGGCGAGTCGAACGCTAGCTTGAACTGCATGGGGCGAGAGGCCCTCGAGCGGCGCCGAGCGTTGATCGAGAACAGCTGCACCTAACGTTGCCATCGCCTGGCGCCACACGCCGCGCCGCTCGTCCTGACTCTCGAGCGTGTGTAACCGCGCGAGACCGGTCAGATAACTGCGTTGTTCAGCCATGGGAGGGTACTATTTTCCGATCTCTGGGCTCCCCCTGTCCAGACAATAACGATATCGCAAATTAGCCTAGCCCGCCTGGGCCCGACGAACAGGGATGCCCGCAGCCTCAAGCAGCCGCAGCGCGTTGCTGCCCTGTACCGGACCCGCACGAAGTCGATAATCAAAGACCATTTCGCCATCGATGATTACGTCGGTGAGGTGCGCGTTGACGAACGTCTGTGGCGCCTCTTGCTCGAGCGCAGCAAGTGCAATGTCGTGTGTTGCTGCAAGCACGTAACCACCTTTGTCTACCAGGTGGTCGAGGATCGACCGCGCACCGATATGACGCGCTTCAGCATTCGTTCCGCGCAGAAGTTCATCGAGGAGCACAAGAAGCGGCGCCCCATCCGTTGCCGGCGCCACAATCGAACGAAGCTTTTGTAGTTCCGCGTGGAAATAGCTCGCTCCCTGCTGGAGCGAGTCTTCGACACGCATGCTCGCGCGCAGGTGCACGCGGGGACAACGAAAGGCTGTCGCGATCGCCGGACCACCGGCCAGTGCAAGCGATACGTTGAGTCCCAGCGCACGCAAAAGCGTGCTCTTCCCCGCCATATTCGACCCGGTCAGAATCATGGCAGTGCCCGGGCCAGCAAGCGTCAGATCATTTGGAACGCGCACATTGGCTCCAAGCAGAGGATGCGCAAGCGCTTCGGCTTGCAGTGGCCCGCCATCCGCGACGGTCGGAACGCAAGCGTGCGGGTCGATGGCCCGCAGGTTTGCCAATGACGCAAGCGCCTCAAGCATCCCCAACGCCTCGAACTGCTCCTCCATCTTTTCAGAGGCTTCGTCCTTCCAACGCTCAAGGCCGTACAGAACGTGAATATCCCACAGCAAGAAAACGTTCGCGGCCAGGTGAACCGGAAACTGATGACGGAGTTCCGCCAAGCCTGCCCAACGATCAAGGCGCCGAAGCGAGGCCGTGCCCCCGCGGCCTTCATCGGTAATTTGAGCTTGAATCTCCTTGAGTAGCGGCGCTTCGAAAGAAGCGCGCTCCGCAATGTCAAACAAGCCCACGAACGCTTCGACGTAGCCGCGTCGCGCCGCAACGAGTGAAAAAACCTCGGCCGCCTGCCCGGAAAAGGCCATCCCGAACAAGAACTGGGTAATCAGCAAGCCCCCACCGACCCAGCCTGAGATGAGCCCTTGGGTCGCGAAAACGAGCGCAGTAATCGTGACGAACGGCAAGATGGTCGCCACAACGCGAACCCAGGTCTGGGCAGCTTTGGCGGCCGGACGTTTGAGGTATTGCAAAAATGGAGCCGGATTAAGCTTGCCTGGCTGCCTTCGTTTTTGACCTTGGACACCCGTACCGTGCCGCCCCGCAGACGCCTCCAACTCACGCCGCACATTTTCGTTGGACGACAGCTCCTCGACTGCGCGTTGACGACGTTCGATCACGTCGAGCGTGGTCGCCTCCGATAACCAGCTGCCAAGCACCCCCGCGCCGACCACGGTGTGGGTCGTGTCGATGTATTGCAGGAGCGACCCTGACCCTGCGAGGTCGATATCGACCGAAAAGGGGTGCCCCGGGCGGACAAACAGCTCGGGCTGGTGAACAAACGAGGTCCAAGTCCCGGAGAGCCGCGCTAGTTGGCGCTCGTGCACCAAGCGCCGAAGCGTCGCTTGCTCCTCCGCTCGCTCGGTGCGAATGCGCATCGCAATCGCACCGGCAAAGACAAGCAACGCTAGGCCACCCAGCGCCATCGGGAGGAGCTGCTGAGGATAACCAATCCAGAACAGCACAACGCCAGCAACGAACGTGATCAGTTGAACGAGCGAAAGAAACTGAGCGCGCTTTCGGAAACCCTCTTCTTCACGCGAAAACCTTCCGCACTCAGTCCTGTGGTGCTCGATGAGCTCATCTGTCGTCATGAACCAAACCTCGCAACCAGAGCCTCTACGCGTTCGACGAACGCGTCGCGGTAGTGCGCTTCAAACATATCCCAAGTGCAGAGCGTGGACCGATCCTCGACACGATCGACGAACAACGTGCCATGCAAATGATCGCACTCGTGGGCAAAGGTTCCGGCCGACAAGCCGCGGACGACTTGGTCGACGAGCTCACCTCTTTCGTTCAGCGCACACAAACGGATCTCGACCGCTCGTGAAACGATGCCGCGCAAATTGGGTACCGACAGACAGCCTTCGTAGTTATCGAAACGCTCCTCGCCAAGCGCTTCGATGGTTGGGTTGACGAGCACCGTAAGTGGGATACGAGGTTTGTACGGGTAGCGTGGGTTGTCCTTGACCTCGATGACGCACACCTGCAGAGGTACGCCGATCTGTGGCGCAGCGAGGCCGGCGCCATTGGCGTGCCGCATGGTATCGATGAGGTCTTTGACAAGCGATTGAATCTTGGGCGAAGCGATCTCTTCGGGCGCAACGACACTGGCACGCTGCCTCAACACTGGATCGCCAATTTGAACGATAGGGCGTACGCTCACGATTTCTGCTCCCGGCTGAGCCGCTCGACCTCGATGGCCTGTTTCGGAATGCCTTCCGTGATGACGCGATTTGCTTCGTCCTCAACAACAACGATGTCTTCGATGCGAATACCGCGGACTTCTCTACGAATGGCCTCAAGCTTTGACCGGTCGACAAAACGATCGAGGAGCGAGGCGCGTTCTGGATCGTCCAGGATCGCCGGTACGCAGTAGAAGCCAGGTTCGATGGTCACGGCCATTCCGGACTCCAGATCACGATCCAAGCGAAGGGAAGAAAGCCCAAACTGCGTGGAACGTTGGCGGCTCTCGGGATACCCAGCAAGGTCCCCCAAGTCCTCCATATCGTGAACGTCAAGCCCAATTAGATGGCCGACACCATGCGGAAAGAAAAGCGCATACGCTCCTTCGGCAACGAGCGTTTGCGGGTCGCCACGAAACAGCCCCAACGCTGTTAAGCCTTCACACAAAGCGTGCGCGGCGGCCAAGTGGATGTCACGATAGCGAACGCCCGCCACGGCTGCGTCGATGGCGCGCTCCTGCGCTTGCAAGACGACCTCATACACCTGCCGTTGAAGTGGGCTGAAGCTACCGCGAACCGGCCAAGTGCGCGTGACGTCACAAGCGTACCCAGAAGGTCGCTCTGCGCCGAAATCGACAAGCAAGAGGTCACCGGCAGCCATGGTATGCGAACTGTCGTGTTGATGCAGGACTTGCCCGTGCGTCGTAACAATGGGCTGATAGGCAACGGTACAGTTGCACTCCAAGACGGCACCCTGCATCGCGGCACGGACCAACCACTCGGGTGCGCCCGGTGTCGTGGCCTTCAGGCCCCGCAAGTGCGCGTGGCGGGTCACTTCGGCGGCCGCCGAAAGTTCACGAAGGCCATCCTCGTCGTGCACCGAACGGTGTTTAACCATGCATTCGCTCAGTAGGCGGTCGCGTGCAAGCGGCTCCGCAAGGCGCCCAACAATCTGCAGCTGCTGCACCTGCGAAGGGCCGGCTGCGACCGGAAGAGTCAGTGCATCTTGCGCATCAGCTAACCGGCCAAGGGGCAGAACCGTCACGCCCAGTTCTTCGCTGAGTCGCTCGGGCGATGGGGCATCACCGTGCCACAGCCGATCGCTCGCGCTCACTTCAGGGATGAAGAGCGTACTGCCCGCAGACTTGAGCTCAAGGACCGCACCCTCGAGCGCTCGCCCGACCAAATATAGAAAATGACTCGACGCGCGAAACGGGTAAACGTTGGCTGGAAAGTTTCTCTCAGCCGGATAACCCGCGAACACCAATGCACGCTGCTCGCCGAGCGCACCTTCGACGCTCGCTCGACGCGCCCTCAACGTCGAAGCGGGGACCACACCTAACCTTGGCGACCGCCTGGCCTGTCAGCTCGATAGACCTTCTTTTCCTGCGTCTCGAAAGCTTCCGCACGCGCAGCCACGGCCTGGTTCCAGCGGTCACGGGCCTGCTCGAAGCGAGTGAGTTGCTTTTCGAAGAACACTTTCTCACGCTGCAGGACGTCGTCTTCGGGACGCTGCTCAAGCAACGCATCGAGTTCGCTCACGATCAAGCGGACACGCGCAACGGCATCGATATGATTGTCGGTCTCTGCAAAGCGCTCCGCCTGAGCGAGCCAGACGCGAAAGCGGCTACGTTCTTCGTCAAAAGCCATCGCCGGACCTTAGCTTGGAACGCCGCGAGCGGCCAGTGCTGTTCGCCGAGCAGCCACGGCCTCCATCCAGCCCGTTCGACGACTCAGCCATCGGGCTAGCGACCTGTCCCGCACCCCACTATCAACCTCGGTTTTTACCGTATGTACCCGAGAGTCGAGCATGCGAAATCGCGTGGCCTTCGATTGCGTTGAGCACCCTCGCGCGAGTGGGATTCTCAAGTTCCCCGAGTTTGCAATCTAGGGCGTGGAGGTCGAAGAAGTAGCGGTGGGTACCGATCGGGGGACACGGTCCCCGATAGCCCACCTGTCCCCAGTCGTTGAGACCAGCTCGTGCATCCCCGGGAAGCCGGAATAGACCTGCGGTCAAGGTCATATCGATCGGAGGTAGATCGTACAGAATCCAGTGTGTCCAAGTATGCACGGGATGCGCAGGGTCCGGCGCATCCGGGTCGGATACAATCAAGACGAGAGAACCCGCATTGTCCGGGACGCCCATCCATGCCAGGGGTGGCGAAATATCTTCGCCTTCGCAGGTGTAACGAACGGGGATCGCACCTTCGTGAGCGAACGCTGGACTTGTGAGCGTCAATGGCGCTCTATGGTTCAACGACAAGAACCACATCGCATCGGTGTCCACCGGATTGGGCCGGATCTCGTCGGCGCTTGGGGCAAGCGACGCACGCCACAGTTGCGCGCCCCGTGCAAGGTTCTCGCGCACCATCCAATGATTGTCGAAACAGTTCTGCCCAGTCGCAAGCATGTTCATCGTAGAAGCACGTCATGTGCCAACTGATCGGCCGCGGACTGCGCGTGGCGTGTGCCCTCGTGCCAGCGCTTCATCCCTCCTTCAAGGAACCGAACACCTTTAAAACCTGCTACGGCAAGCACCGCCGCAGCGGTTGCCGAACGACCACCTGAGCGACAGACCGTGACGATCGCGTCTTCGCGAAAGGACTCAAACTCATCAAAACGTTTGGAGAGCTCTCCGAGGGGAATCACGCGCGAGCCAGGAAGATGACCAAGTTCTCCGTTGAATTCATCTCGTTGACGCACATCGATGAGCACAGGTTTTCGGCCTTCTTCGATCTCCCGGCGCAGCCTTTCCACCGACACCGCACGGACCATTTCCGAGTTGACGTTTCCTGCTCTTGCGTTGACTTGGCAGTTTGGCTGGTCCACCGGGACCCAAGCTTCTCGAGGGTTTAGCGCACACGCATAGTTTGCACGCGTCACGCCTTCCATCCACGCGGCAGGCCCGAGCTTCATCGATTCGAGCCAGTCCATGTAGGCCGCCCGCGTTCTCTTCTTGAGACGGGGGTTTTGTCTTCGTTCTTGTCGAAGGGAGGACTTCTGGTGACCGTAGTAGTCGTGGGCGGGAAAGATCAGAAGCGCGTCGGGCAAGCCATCCAACTTCTTGAGCGACTCCCAGTGTTCTCCTGCATCACCACCTGGCAGATCCGTACGACCTGCTCCTCCTTCACCAATAAAGAGAAAATCGCCGGTGAGGAGTCGATCAGGCAACATGAGGGTAATGCTGTCTTGCGTGTGTCCGGGGGTGTGCAGAAACGCGATAGGGATTTCTCCGAGCATCAACACGTCCCCTTCGTGGACGCGACGATTGGCACAGGCTGACGCCGTCGTTGCGTACATGATGTAATCGACGCCCGTTCGATCGCGCAAAGCAGCCGCGCCGGAGATGTGGTCAGCGTGGACATGCGTGTCGAGCACGTAGCGAAGCTGGTACCCCCTCTCAGCCACCACATTGAGATAATCGTCGATGCCCTCTAACACCGGATCGACAAGCATGGTTTCATGGTTTTGCTCGGACGCGATCAAGTACGTCTTGCACGCCGTCTCATTCAATTGCTGAAAATCCATGTGGTCCATCCATCGAAAGATTGTCTTCAACCATCTCCCTAGCGAATCTCATGCCGCCGTGGCCGAAACGCAAAGAATGCACTCTTGGCGGACCACGCTCTATTCATACGCGCATAGGAGGTGGAGCGAATCGTGGTCCTATGGGTGGATCATGCGTTTCGTGTGCAGATGCTGCGCCCGTTCTCCAAGTCGTGGACATCACAAGATAGAATACTTCGGCGTTGCGGCGTTCCCTCAACGGTGCTGGCGTGGCTGTGCATCGGTTGCGCGAGCATGCCTTGCACCAACCGCAAGTTCACTGGCCGCGCGCTGGCACGCGGCTTGCTCACCTCGGGTTCGACTTTTTCGAGAAGGAGAACGAAAACATGAACTGGCAAGATGTTAAAATCAACTGGAAGGATGTGAGCAAAGAAGCCCATGCGAAATGGGAGAAGCTCACGGATGATGACCTGCAAGCGATCGGGGGAAAGAAGAACGAGCTGATCAGTCGGCTACAAGAACGTTACGCAATGGACAAGACCAAGGCCGAAAGAGAAGCCGAAGACTTCGTCAAGACGCTGCATTAACGTCGTGCGAGGGCTTGGAGCAAACGTCCCTCACGTGGACTTGCTCCTGCCCAGCTCGCACTGAAACGTGAGGGCTTGGCCATGACGAATAGAAGGAGTTGGTCGAATGGAACTATTTACCCGACCCGTGCGTGAGATGATGGTAGCACCCGTTCATACGATTGGCGGTGCAGCCAAGCTCAAAGAGGCGCAAGCCCGCATGGCGAAGTTTTATATCTCAGCGCTTCCCGTCGTGGATGAAGCGCGCAAGCTGGTTGGCGTAATCAGCCGCACAGACCTACTCAAAGTAGGCCGAATGCGCGCCCTCAACGGGTTTCGCCGCAGGGCGTTGACCCTCCCTGACGCACGGGTCTCAGAGTTTATGACAAGCGAAGTACAGGTCGTGGGTCCCAACTTGCCCATTCATGAGGCGGCAAGTCGCATTACCCGCCAACACATCCACCGTCTCTATGTGAGCGAAGGCTACCGTCTTCTCGGTGTCGTGGGCACCGTTGAGTTATTAGGTGTCGTCGACGATGCGGCATTGCGAACACCACTCGAATCGATCTTGAACCGCGGGATCATCGTTGTTCAGGGCGACGATCCGCTATCGCTCGCCGTCGATCGGCTCGCTGCATCCGATGAGCACGCGCTGGTTGTCATGGAAGCCCACTGGCCAATTGGCTTGTTCACGCAAGCGGAGGCATTCGCGGCTCGTGATGCGCATCCCGGTGACACGGTTGACATCTGGATGGATCCCAGTCTCGTCTGCCTCCCCGCTGCAATCCCAGCGTATCGGGCAGCACATCAAGCGCGCGCGGTTCGCGCGCGTGCGGTGTTGGGTATCAATGGCAACGGAGTCCGAGGGATCGCAACCGGAATCGACTTTGCGAAGCTCGTGAAACTACGGTAACAGTGCAAGCTACCGTTCACGGAGGCTGCGCAAACATCGCCGATTACGCGCAACCGTTTCGCACAGGGCCCGCGTTGTTGGCTAAGCGATGGTCACGTCAGAGCTCTACAGCACACTTGTCCACACCCTATCCTCAGGGACCTACTTCGGTCTTGGCACGGCACTTGCTCATTCTTCGCTTGGTCTGGCTTACAAAACCGAAAGCGGGCATTGCGGCACACAAGGCTTCGACTGCTTGCCCGACTGCCGCCCCGGTCGTCAGACGTTTTTAGTGCAACCTCGAGGAGACACGTCCTCCTTTTGATCGGAGTTGCGATTCTGGTAGCTGTTCTTGCCTCCATGTTGTGGGTGACTACTGCAGGTCACGGGGAAGTTCGATTTGCCAACCTGGTTTACCATCCTCATCGAACGCTACTGTCGTTATGACCGCAATGAAGCGTCTCGCATCATCAAACCGAACGATCAAAGAACCAGGTCCTTGGGATGTGGTCCACCACTCCTCCTGGCCGCCGAAACCACTTTCTGGGTTGTAAAAAGCAAAACCAAGCTTTTCAAACGCAGCACGGACCTGATCCTGATTCATCGTAGCCAGCCGCCTTCGCTCAAGGGACGCATTCGGTGCGAGAACCTGAATCGCGGTGAGCCGAAAACTCTCGTCAGCTGGAAAATCTAGCGCCAGCCCTTGTCGGTCATAAATGGCACGCTGGTCTCCCGCCTCATCCCTCCAGAATAGAGTCGGTCTGCCGAGCGCCCGGCGAACCTGGGTCGGGGTCATTCCAAACCGCAGCAAGCCAACCCCTTTTCCAGGCTCGATCTCGCTTGGCTCAATTGATACCGGCATACTCATGCGCTGCCAGTTGAGAATATGCCGTTGCGGGGTTGTCTTCCTGTTCGTTCCCTCCCGATTCATTGCTTCCCTATTCATTACTTCCCTGCCCTTCCCTGTTTCTCCACAAGCAACACAAGCTGCACGTTGCATGCCAGCTTTGATGGAAGGACATCACGGCGGTCGAGCTTTCGGGTGAGATGGTCTAGCCGTTCGAATGAAGCCTGCTGCGTGACTTTCCGCTACGCGGCATGCGAGGCATGCTGGTCCTGGCTTTGACGCAATCTGGCGCAAAATGCCGCCAGCTCTCGCCGATGTGCACCTTCTTGAACGTGTGACGCGGTGGCTCCAAAGGTTGGCCGATCTCTGCCACCACACAAAGCCAACATCTCCTGTAGCGCGGGCTCGGCACCTCGGCGGCGCATTGTACAAAAACAGGCAACCGAATGAAAATCTCGGGTGTGAATCGAAAGATAAGTACGGATCGGTGACGATATCGACCCCATCCACACGGGTGTACCCACGATAACAAGGCTGTAGTCACTGGGGCTTCGTGTTGTTTGGATAATGGGCGAACCCTTGGTTAGCGATTCGAATGCTGAAAGCAGATAGCCGGAGACACCCTTGTGGTTCTGTACACTGACAATCTCATCGAGATCAGCATCCAACTCTTCCGCGATTTCGTATGCGACACGGCGTGTTGTCCCTGTCCGTGAGTAAAACGTTACCAATGCCTTTTTCATGTCCTCTGCTCCTGTCGCCATGTGCCCTCAGATCATGTGCGTGGTCTTCGACCCGCGCGACGCTGGCGAGAACCAATGCAGGCCACATGCCAGAGAAACAAGCTGCTACCGGCGCAGGCAAGGGAAAAAACGCAATAGTTATTCCTCGTCTTTGGGCTTGGGAGCGACCTCGTCAAGACTGCAGTTCTCTCGCAAAGCGCAACTTCTTCATCCGCACCGCACACGATGCGCGCGCTCTTCTACATGCTCCTTTGTCTCGTCATGCCCGGCTGCATTGCGACGGGTACGGCCGCATTTCACAGGCAGGGAAGGGCATGGCACAGGACGTGCACTGTTTGACCCCTATCGATGCAGCGCCGTGGATGAGCTTCTGCATAAATGAGGAGGAGTCGATCGTATGAAGAAGAGGACAGATGCACAAATACAGCGGGCCGTCTTGAACGAGCTCAAGTGGGACACGCGCGTCGAAGAAAGCGAAATTGGAGTGTCGGTCAACGAGGGCGTGGTGACGCTCACCGGCACGGTGAGAAGTTGGGCGAAGTGCGTGGCAGCACAGGAAGCTGCACATCAAGTAGCTGGTGTTCTCGATGTCACCAACGACATTATGGTCAAAGCGCTGAACCTTTACGACCGAAGCGATACAGAGGTTGCTCACGCCGTACGCAACGCGCTCGAATGGAACGATTTTGTCCCCGACCACCGAATCACTTCAACCGTGTCGAATGGCTGGATCACGCTTGACGGCGACGTAGATTTTTGGAACCAGCGCGAGGATGCCGAGCGAGCCGTCTCCAACTTATCTGCTGTACGTGGCGTCACCAATAGGATTCGCATCTCGTCAAAAGTTCAAGTCAAAGGCGTACAAGAAGCGATCGAAAATGCCTTGGAGCGGCGGGCAGACCGCGAAACCAAGCGCATCAACCTCGAAGTTCACAATGGTCAAGTGAGTCTTTCTGGAATCGTTCGCTCATGGGCCGAACGACAAGCGATCGTGGGCGCCGTGCGCGGTACGGCTGGCGTCCTCGCCGTGGAAGATCGCCTTCGCATCACACCCACGGCGGCGTAGAGGAGCGACAATGATGAACACGATTAACATCAGAAGGGTCTTCGAAATGCGGGGACGAGACGAGGAAGAGCTGGTACGCCGCATCGGCCACTTCCGAAGCACGGTGCGGGCACAACATGGTGCCATTCTGAACATCAAGATGAAGCGTGGAACCGGAATGTCAGAGACGCATGCCTCAGTCCTCTACCAGATACCATTGAGTTCGATGCACCTGAAGATCGGTCAAGGAGAGCGCGACAATCCGAATTCGTTCTGGTTGCAGGATTGACGAGTCGCTCCGCGCTAACCAGGTGATCGACAAACCGATTTCTGGCGAAGCACGCTACCCGTGCCAAGGTCCCACGCTCTTCAAAGAGATGCGTGGGATCGGGAATTGTAACGAGTCTCTCGGGGCCAGCGATTCGCTCATATGCAATCTGGTTGAGTTGGAGGTCTTTCGCGTCAGCGCCACCGACTATGAATCGGGGCGTCCCACCGCGACCATCAGGGCGGCGGCAGCTCCGGTGCCTGCGCCAAGGTAGCCGATCGGAAACTCGCGCGTCAGCTGGTACTTTCCCATCCAGTCGGTGACAGCCGCGAGACGTTTCACAAGAAGCGGGATGGCAGAGCGCATGTGCGAACCGACGGCATCTACTTTCTCTTCTTCGTCCGTGAGCAGGTCAAAGAGCAGAGTTCCCAGCTTGTGACCTCTCAGTTCTTCAGCTACGAACCGATCGCCAGAACGCTTGCGGCTGATGGCGCCGCCATGCGCAAAAATGATCAGCGCGCGCGACTCGGCAGGGACTGCGAGTTCACCGGTGCTCAGTTGAGGTGAAGCACCTCCGCGATAACCCGTGCGAAGTCCTCAAGGTCGAGCGGCTTTTGGACGAACACCGTGTCATCACTCGGTCGTTCCGAGAAAGCAGACATCAAGACGATCTTAATCCTTGGGTGCCGTTTGCGAAGCTCCCGTCCGAGATCATTTCCCGAGGTGTGCGGCAGCAAGATATCGGAGACAACAAGGTCGATTCGCTGTTGACGCTCGGCCAGGTCGAGCGCTTCAGACGTCGTGGCTGCACTCAAGGTAAGGTAACCTTCGTTTTCAAGAAACTCTCGAAGGTTTTCTCTTGCGGTCGCTTCATCGTCGACCACCATCACAACAGGCCGTTCGCGTTGTTGCGCGCTCTGCCCCGAGTTCCCTTCTTTCTTGTACTCGGTCGGGAGTGACGGAGCCGGTGGCGCGGAGACGCGCTCGACCTGCCGACTTGGCAGTAGCTTCTCCAACTGCTCGCAGAGTTCCGCTCGACCAAAAGGTTTCCGCAACAGGACCTGATCCTCGTCCCCGCTGTCCGCATCCGAAAAAAGCCCATGACTCGCTGACATGAGAAGCACGCGAAGTCTCGGATAACGCTGTTGGAGGAGTGCGGCGAGCCTGGTACCCAACATATCCGGGAGAACGACATCCGACATGAGTAGATCCAGCTCGAGGTCATGCTGCGCGCACAGCTGCTGGGCCTCGATCGGCCCGTTGGCCTCGAGAACCTCAAGTCCCAACTCTTCGAGTTTATGACGAAGCGTCATACGGACGGTCGGTTCATCTTCGACCAAAAGGACCGTTCCGTCGAAGCGCACTTCGTGGTGAACGGAAGGTCGGCTCGACTCGGAAAGCTGTTTACAAATCGGAAAAAGGATCACGA
Source organism: uncultured Polyangiales bacterium (assembly GCA_964487255.1). Classification (GTDB taxonomy): domain Bacteria; phylum Myxococcota_A; class Polyangia; order Polyangiales; family CAZAQV01; genus CAZAQV01. The sequence goes on from CAZAQV010000021.1 coordinate 111,075, forward strand.
AACTTGTGCCCTGTCCGGGTGCGCTTTGCACTTCGATATGAGCACTCAGCTTCTTCACGATGGCAAAGACCGTAGACAGGCCAAGCCCCGTTCCTCTACCAGCTTCCTTCGTCGTAAAGAAGGGTTCGAAGATCCGTCTCTTCGTCGACTCATCCATCCCGGTGCCCGTGTCTCCTACCGTGAGGCGAACGTAGCTATGAGCTTGCCCGAGCCCGCGGTGGTTCACAGCCAGATCCGCGGCATCGATGATCTCCGTGCAAATCGACAGGTTACCCCCCTCGGGCATGGCGTCTTTGGCATTGGCCGCAAAGTTCATGAGAATTTGCTCTATTTCAACGGGGTCCGCCATGATCTGTGCGCCTCGTGCGTCGGTGTGGACAAGCACACGAACCTGTTCCGTGACAAGGCACTCAATGAGCCTCGCGCTTTTGCGGATGAGTGAATCGGCTTCGAGGGGCTCTGTCTGGACTCGCTTCTTACGCGCGAAAGTCATCAACTGATCGGCGAGCTTACCTCCGCGCCGGGCGGCCGATGCGGCTCGGTCGAGGTAATCAACCACCCGCTCGCGTGATAGCCCTTCGCGCCGCGCCAGGTTGACACAACCCAAAACAGCCTGCAGGACATTGCCAAAGTCATGCGCCACACCCGTCGCAAGGGCGCCGACGGCCTCGATTTTCTGTGCCTGGCGAAGTTCCTCTTCAAGCTTCCTCGATTCGCTCACATCGTGGGCAATGCCGATGTAGTGTCTAGAACCTTCACCCTGTTCGTGGGCAGCGATGATCCGATCCTGAATCCAACACGTCTTTCCATCGGAGCGGACAATCCGATACTCCTCATCAAAAGGCGCACCGCGCAGTGCTCGACTGTGGGCGAGCGCAATGCGCTCTCGGTCATCTGGATGAACACCATCGAGCCACTTCGCGCGACGGGAAAGCAGGTCGTTTACGGGCTCTCCCCAGAGTTTTTCGTAAGCCGGACTAACGTACAAAATGTGGTGATTTTCATCCATCGTATAGAAGACGTCTTCGCTCACATCAGCAATCGCGCTAAACCGCGCTTCCTCTTCACTAAGAGCGGCTTCGACTCTCTTTTTCTGAGTGTCGAGCGCACGCAACTCAGAGTAATCGATGAGCACAGACCGGCACTCGTCGCGCTCTCTGCCGCTGGAGGGAACTGCCGTCGAATCGATGCGAACAGTTCTCTCTTGTCCGACAGATCCGGAACGAGAACGCATGGTGAGCTCACAGGTCACTTTTAGGTGATTCTCGAAAACGGCTTGCAGATGGTGATAGAGAATATCGGCTTGCGACTCTTCCATAAACGAGGAGAACGACCGTCCGATGAGTTCCGCTCGATCCACTCCGAAAAGCGTCGTGGCGCTCCGGTTCGCCTCGCGAATCTTGCCGGATCGATCCAGTGTTAGGTAGCTAACAGGCGCCAGTTCATAGAGTTCGAAATAGCGGTCACGACTCGTTTGAAGATCTTCATGTTGCATGTCTGGTTCCGCCCGAAAAACCTCGAGTTCATGTTCAAGCTTCTCAACATCCGGTTGGAGTTGTGGCTCAGATTCCCTCACGCATCGCTTGGATACGATCTGGGACTCGATGCGGTTTCGAACCTTGATTCTCTTTGAGGCTTCGTCCTTCACAAGTCCCCCCTTACCCGAAGATGTGTCTTCCACGACAAGACTCGCGCCAACTGTTGGCGCGGTTCGGCATTGCAGAGCGGAGCGAACACGGTCACCGGGGCACCCACTTGCACTTAGTTGTCGTCCATAGATTGAGCACAGCAAAAAGGCTAAATTGGAGAGGCACGCTAAACTGTAGAAAGGCCATGGGCAACGCCGGCACGTACGCAATCGGTGTAAGAAATTCGTACTGGGTGTGATGGTTCAAGTTGGTTACTTCGCACATACCAAACGTTACCCAGAACGGATGTTTGAAAGAACAGGACCATCGCAAATCGCTACACGTCGTAGCGCAGGTCATGTGTCTCATGGTTGGAGACATGATGGCGCCGGTCGCTCAAAGAAAAGCGCAATGCTACGAAGGACCGCGCGGTAAGGGTCCGTTCCTTCAGCAGCCTGTTGTCTCACGCCCTGCGCTGTTGTCAGCCACGCCGTTACACTGAAACACGAACTCGACATCTGCTGGTCGAGGATGACTCTCCACTCGCACCCACCGGGAACTGTGCTTCCAACGCTTTGGCATATGCGTCGGATATACTGGACGAGAGCTTCGTCCAACGGGACCCTTCTGAGGGTAATATCAATTTGCATGAGCCTCACTTTCTGAGTGGGTTTCACTCGTGAAGGCCTGGGCTCTAAGCAAGGTGCGATCCAATCGCGATGCTGCAGGCGTCGAGACGTTCTTCAGCTGTGGAGCGCCTCTCGCTGAGCAAGAAGCTCGATCACGTGCAATCGGTTCGCCAATGAAACTATCTTTTACATTGCGAACCGTTCGGCTCAGCTATCCCAAGCTTATCCACAGGGACTCACCAAAACCGGCGCAACAGGTGCACGAACGCAGGTGCGACAAGCGTCCACGCAATCGAGCGTGTCTATCGACGGACCTCTACCAGCCGGGCGGATCACTCGCAGGGAATGACTCCCAGCTCGCCTCGTCGACCCCATCCCAATTCGGAATCGAACGTCCCGGCCAGAAATCGACCTGTGAACCCTTGCGTCCATCCTTGGACTTGGGATCGCCCCCGCGCTGGGGTTTCGCAGCACTCTGATCGCTGGAGGCGCTGTTGTTCTTGATGCGTCGCGAGGTCATGGATCACCAAGCTAAGCAAGTTCTGAACCGACGACAAGCACGGGCATCGCAAAAGTGGTCGGCTTCGCGCATGGATTTCTTACAGGGAAAAAATGCCGGTGGTATCTTCATCACAGACACGTGCCCGGCAGACACGTGCCCGGGGACGAACACCCACACTCAATTCACAGGCCGCGACGCAAACGCTGCGAAGGCTTCGACGGTACAACCTCGGAAAGCTTGAACTTAGCGAGCGGCTTTTCTTGGCACAAGGCGTGCAAGTACTCACCTGCTCGGCGGCGCAAACAATGGCGCTCCAGCACAACCAAAACAGCTCAGCACTTCGAGCAACAAAGAAAGGCACAATACCTATGCAACTTATTCGACACCGTGAATCGTGGAGCCCCTTCCGAGAGATAGAAGAACTCTCGAGTCGCATGAACCGACTCTTCGGTCTCGCGCCTTGGACGGGCAACGGCGAACGCGAACTGTTATCGACGTCTGATTGGTATCCTTCGTGCGATATCCGCGAAACCGACAAGGAGTATCGCGTCCAAGCTGAGCTTCCTGGGGTAAAAAGAGAAGACGTCCATGTCACCCTCGAAGATGGCGTGCTCACCATTCAGGGGGAACGGCATCACGAGAAGGAAGATAAGGGCGTCAGATTACGACGTCGCGAGCTCTCATATGGAAACTTCATTCGGCAGTTCAGCATGCCCGCCGATAGTGACGAGTCCAAAGTCGATGCAACATTCAAGGACGGCATCCTGAACGTCGTGATCGCAAGGACACATGCCAAGGCAAGCAAAGCCAAGGAGATCGCGGTTCACTAACCGCGAGAGAAGATATGTACCTCCAACAAGTCATGAGCACGCCGGCCGTCACCTGTCTGCCGACCGACCGACTCAACGCCGCCGCACAACGGATGTGGGAATACGACTGCGGCGCGATCCCTGTGGTCCACAGCGATGGCAGTATCGCAGGTATGATCACCGACCGTGACATCTGCATGGCCGCCTATACACAAGGCTGTGCTCTCTCTGAGATCCCGGTCTCTAGCACAATGGCAAGACAGGTATTTACCTGCAGACCCGACGACTCGATCGAAACTGCTGAGAGAATCATGGCCGACAAGCAGATTCGGCGCGTGCCTGTGGTGGATGAAAGCCAGCACCCCATCGGAATGGTGTCGATCAACGACCTGGCTCTTCACGCATGGCTGCAGAAGAGAAATGGCGTCGACCGCGAGTTGACACAAACCCTTGCAGCAATCTGCGAGCCCCACCCCCAAACGCGAAGTCAGTCACGGTCGCGAAGAATCCAACAGCAAGTGGCGCATCAGCAAAGAGCGAGGGCATGAAGCACCAGCGGCCGGAACCCGCACTGGCAGGAAAGGGTCTATGACATCCGGCCAGTGCGATCCGGTCCGCACCGGCCCGGTTTGGTGCGAGCCTGGCGAGGGAGCGGCTGACATCCATCGGTGCGAGCCTGGCAGTTTTTTTCCCCACGAAGTGGGCAATCAACTCAACAACGCCTATCTGCCAAGGAGCGCGGCAGGCGGGTGATGCGTACCCGCAAACTTCGGCGCTCCACGTGCGACTCCCCGGCCGCTAGTCCTCTGACCACGAAGTTCTGAACCCATCCGCTGCGCAGCAAAGCGAACTCGGTTGTCGTTCAAACTTGAATCTACGCTGCAGGTGCTGCGTTTTCTCTCCTACGATTTCGCTCCGCTGCTGTGCGGCCAGGGATCACAACCTCGCGGTCACAGCACTAGCAGGCTGGTGAAAAAGGGGCGGTGTGGATGTCGGAGCGCGGCGTAGTTAGA
>CAZAQV010000022.1:0-110645 GCA_964487255.1 uncultured Polyangiales bacterium
ATGTGCTCATCCGTAGCGTAGATCACAATCCTCAACCCTAATCAAGTAGTGCTAGGCGTCCGCCACCGTCTCGTTCTTCGAGTTCGATCGTTGGCTCCATCGCTCCAGCTTAACTGATCTCAGGCGCGCAGTGCCTACGATTTAGCCCCGCGACAAACTCGCGTACACCTCGCGGTGGTCGAGGAGGCCCAGGTGGTTGGCGCCGTAGACGACGGTTTGGTTTGCGTCGGGGAAGCCGAGCGTGCGTTCGGGGTCGCGGTGGCGACCGAGTGCGCTCTCCACGCTGACCATCCCGTCTCCGAGCGGCGCTTCAGAAGGCTTTGCCGATTTGCTGGCGGCGATGGCGTAGCAAGCGACGCCCTTCGGCAAACTGAGTTTGGTGCGTTGGTCCTGCGCGAGCGCAAAACGGTCTTTACCTTCCCAATGTTCGTCGAGGACATTGCCGAACCGCAAGTCGGTGACGCCTGCGCTGCGAATCTGACCGAGGCGCACGAATGGCGCAGTGTACGGTGTGACACCGAGGAGCGTTTCGACCCAGTTGCCCGCGCGCTCGAGCGGCGCGCCGTGGTGCGGCGAACCCAAGCATGCGAGCTTGCGGACGAGCGTTCGCCAGTGGTGACGTTTGCGCTCGCCGCTGTGACACGCGCTGCGCGCAACGAGTCCGCCCATGCTGTGGCCGAGCAGGGCGATTTCGTCGATAGGGCCGGGCCAGGCAGCGACGAGCGACTCCATCTGCTCGGCGAACTCCGCGCCGTTGGTCGAGATGTGAAGGCCACTGTTGTAGCGAAGGTAAACCGGGGTGTACCCCTGGTCGCGCGCCAACGCGAGGCCGTGGTCGTGGCCGTGCCGCGTCCACTGCAGCTCGTGCATACACGAGCCGTGCAGTAGGACGAGCAGTTTAGGGCTGGGCTTTCCCAGCGCCGTGGTGAGCTCGCGGGGCGAAAGCGCAAGGGGCGCGCCGCGGGTGCAAAGCGCCATCTTGATCGCGAGCGGGTTTTGGCTGTGCTCGAGGTAGTCGCCGAGTACGCCGTTCAGCGCGGCAACGACGCCCCGCTGCTGTGGGCTCGGTGTGCTCTCGCCCAAAAGGGGTGCGAGCTGAGAGACCGCCAGCTCGATGCTGCTGCCGACCGCGTCGGTGGCGCCGACGATCGTCCCATAGATGGCTTGGGTCAGCAGGCTCGCCGGTCCTTGCAGTGGGCTTCCGAGCAGCGCCGGGCCGCTGGCGATGGTGCGGTGCAGGTCCTGGGCGAGTTGGGTGATTCCCTTGGTCGCGCCGATGGCGAGCTGGCTTGCGCCGCGAAGTGCGTCGGCGTGTTTGACGCGCGTCACGCGGCCGACCGGCTTCGGTCGTTCTGGGCAAGCAGCCGGGGCATCGATCCAGAGGATGGGGCCTTTTTGCACCGCGTCAAGCCGCGTAAACTTGGGGACGCGCCTCCAGCGTCAACTTGTTCCTCAAGCCTTGTCGCCAATCGTCGCTTGCTCTACAACTCAGGGCATGAAGAAGCTTGTTTCGGTATTCGCCCTTGTCGCCTCTGCCTTCGTTTTCGCCCCCGCCACCTCCTTCGCTTGCGGAGGCGACGAGCCGCACGCAGACAAGGACGCCGCACCTGAGTCGGCCACGCATGCCACTTTTGCGGTCGAGAAAATGAGCTGCGGCGACTGCGCCAGCAAAATTCAGAAGGCCGTCAAGGCCATGGACGGCGTGTACACCGTCAACGTGAGCTTCAAGAAGGCGCGCGTCAGCGTTGCGTTCGATGCCAAGTCCACCAGCGCAGCCAAGATTCGCAAGGCCATCGAAAAGCTTGGCTACACCGCGAGCGTCGCCGGCAACGCCTAACGCGTCGCTGCGCTAGGCGTCGAGCAAGTTCGCGCCTTGGCGCTGGTAGATGTCGATGAACGCGAGAAGCTCCCGAACCCAGGGTCGCGCTTGGTTGCCGTCGAAGCCAAAGACATAGGAGGAGCCACCCATGCCGGCTCTGCCCGCGGGGATCGCAATGGCGCGCGCGTCCATGGGTAAGAGCAGCGCATCTTCAGGTTTGCACTCGTAGAGGTAGCGGCGCTTGCCGTGCTTTTGTCGTTTTGCGTGCACCCAGCAGCCCGCTTGCCACCCGACGAGCACCGTCTCGTCGTTTTCCGGGCGCGTCGCAACCGAGATGACCGTCACCCCCACCTGAAAACTCGCGCTCGCGTGCCGGGTGCCGAGCCGCGCAAGGTCGACGCTCTGGGCCTGGATGAAGCCACGGTGCTTGCCGTCGATGACTTCAAAGTTGCGCGCCTTTTCGGCGTCGCCGGCGCTCTGTTTGGCGCTGCTTTGCGCCGCGTCGTCCTCGGGGTGCGCGCCGTAGTACTCGGCCCAGCCCAGCTTGTTGACGATGACTCGCTCTTCGTTGATCTCCACCCCTTTCACGTAACATATCTACGTGAACTTGGGTGCTGAGCTGTCATTTTGGCGGTTCGCAGCCGAAGTCTTTTTGCGTGGCGCTGCCGCAACGTGACCGCGCACGGCAGGGTTTGGCGGCGAAGCGAAGGAGGACTTTGGCGGTCTGTCCAACGGGCACTTGGCTCACGCGAAAGCGGACCGGGTCGTAGCCGTCGATTTCGGCGCGGTAAGTTCCTCCGCCACGAAGGTGGGTGCGAAAGCGGCCGTTCTTATCAAAGCGCAGGGTGCGAAGCTTCTCGGTGCTTCCCTCACGGTAAACCTTGCCGAGCCGATGCTCCATCATGTTCCAGTGTGCGGGCTTGGGCGAGCCGCCGCACCAGGGGCGGTTTGAAAAGCGAGCGAGTCCTTCCACACGCCGCACGTCCGCCGAGCTCGTCTCGAGCAGCGTGCTTCCCACGGGAACGCCGTTTGCCCAGTAAACGCCAGTGGGCCCTTCGGGCAAGACGTCGCGCGTGATATGGCGAGCGTAGGGCTTGTGTTCGATCCGCGTCACCGTGCTGCCGTCGTAGGGTGCGCCGACGGTGAGCGTTTCGAGCCCTCTGCCGTTCGCATCCGGGTGGCCGACCGAGGCACGGAGCGAGCGTCCGTCCGCCAAGGTTAGCTCCACGACTTGATGTTGCGGCCCTACCATGCCGCAGGTGGTGCCGCGTACGGTCGTCGCGACCTTGTTTCCCTGCGCGTCGCGCGTGTAGATCGGCATGCCGCGCTCAAGTCGGTAGAGCGTGACGTCGCCGTCGGGCGTCGCAATTGGCGCGTCGGGCGGCAGGCACTTTTTGTGACACGGCCGATAGCGCGCGCGGTAGCAGCCCCGCTGCTCGTCTTGCGCAATGAAAGTTCCATCACGGAGGTTTTTGATGACTGCGGGGGGCCTGTACTTGGCTGCGGCCTTTTCGTCCGGCACGGCCGAGCAATAGTGTTCGTAGACTTCGACGATCGGCCAGCGCATGAGCTTAGTTCTTGCTGGAAGCGTTCCGCACTTTTTGCGGCACGGCGCGTAGCGGGCGACAAAGCAGCGCGTTTCGCTCTGCGCGACAAAGGTCCCGTCGCCAAGGTAACGCAGCACTTTGTGGGCCTGGGCGCGCTTTTTTGCAATGGGCCGTGCGCTGCACTCGGCTCGCTGCAGCGCAATGACGGCCTCTTCCTTGAGCGCCTCGAGCGAAGCTTTGGCGCACGGGTGAGGCGAACGTTGAGCAGGCGTGCTTTGAAGTGGCGGCTTGACGGGCTTGGGCGGTTGCGCCGCGGCGGGCACGTCCTTCGCCAACGGGTTGAAGAACCCGCACGCGTCATTGGGGTCGGGGCATCCGTCTTCGTCCTGGCAGCCGTTGTATTGCTCGAGTTCGTGCGGGCAGCAGTCGTCGATGTCGGGGATGCGGTCGCCGTCGCTATCGAACGCCGGGTGGTTTCGCCAGTCCTGCTGCACGTGCGCGCTGCTGTCGGCGCCCGGATCCAGCGCTGCAGTCTGCGGCGCGCTGCGCACAGTTGGCTCTTCGGCGGTCGAGCTGGCTGCGCTCGGTGCGCCGCACCCGATGATCGAAAGCAGCGCCGCAGCCAGTGCGCAATCGCTCCTGCGTCCCCCCACATTCATGCACCAACCATAGCAGAGGCTGGGGTTCGATTGAGCTGGGTCTGCGCACTGCGGGATGATAGGGTGCGTGCCTTGCGGGGCTTGGGTTGAAGTGTCGTCGGGCGTCAAACGCTACGGAATGCCCACTGGTCATGCGTGGCGTGCTTGTCACGCGGCCCAGTTTTCTCCGTCGTACTCTTCGATAAAAGCGATGGCTTCTTGCACCCAGGCGCGGTCGTTGCCGTGGGTGTCCTGGGCAAAGGTGTGGCGGGTTTGGCCCATGCCTTCTTTGCCGCTCGGGATTTCATGCGTGCGCGCTTCAAGCGGCAGGATGACAGCATCTTCGGGGTTGCACTCGTACAAGAAGCTGCGTCCGTCGAGTTCTTGCCGCGAGGCATGTGCCCAGCAACTGTGTTGCCAACCGACGACGAATTGTGCGCCGCTATCGGGATGCGTTGCGACCGAGACAACGGTCACGCCCATCTGAAAGCTTGCCGTGGCATGTCGGGTGCCCAGACGCTTGAGGTTGACGCTCTTAGCCTGGATGTGCCCACGGTGTTTGCCGTCGATGACCTCGAAGTTTCTCGCATCGCCAGCGTCCGCGTTGTCGTGCGCGTCGTCCTCGGGGCGCGCGCCGTAATACTTCATCCAACCGACCTTATTAAAAATGACCCGCTCTTCGTTAATGTCCACTGCCACGGAGTAACACACCTTCTCGCTGCATGTTAGCGGGTCTCGTACAAGCGCTGCACAGACCCAGCGGTGATCCTTCGATGTCGCAAGGAACATATTTGTCGCACGCGTGTCAGCTTGCCTCACATCACACGCACAGTTGGGGCTGTACGGGTAGAAGAATGCTGCATGTGAGGGTGGTACCGAAGTTGCAGTATGCGCGCAGTGCCTTTGCGCCCTAATGCTAGCGAGGTAGAAAGTGAGTTAGTGAGTGAATAAGACAATTTTAGCAATGATGTGTGCCTTGGTGGCTGCGCCTGTCGCAGCCCAGGATGACGATGTGGCGGGTGAATCCGAGTTCGACGCGGAGGCGTCGGCTGAAGCGGAAGCTGATGTCGATACAGAAGCCGATGTCGACACCAGCCAAGATGCCGAGGACCCTACTGTTCCAGATGGCAACGAGTTCTATGAAGAGGCGGTTGATGCCGACCCCATTTCGTTCGCCTACACGCAACGCTCTCTGACCGTACCCCACGGTACGTTACGCATTGACTTGGGGCCTGCCGACCGCGCCCTTTTGCAGCGAGGCGGCCTACACATTCTTCACGCAGACTTCTCGGACATGGTTCCTGGGGCAGAGGATACCTACGTGTCACTCAATGCAGGCGTGGCGTTCGGTTTGTGGGAGAACCTTGAAGTCGGCGCCATCGTGTTGCCACTGCAGCTCACGCCCGATGTCGACTACTACAACCCCGGCATCTATACGCGCTTTCAGTTTGTCGAAGGCGAGCTCCAGCTGGCCGCTCAAGCGAGCGCATTGATTCCAGTGCAAGAGGGTGCCGACTTCCAACTCGCGCTCTCAATACCCATTCGCTACATCGTCAACTCGTCGGTGTATGTGAACACCGGCGTCCAAATGGCCATCACGTTCGGCGATGACACGAGCTTCGGTCTAAGCGTGCCGGTCGAACTTGCGATGAACTTCACCGAGCAGTTGTTCGCCGGTATCACCACGGGCATCGTGCATCCCAATTTTGACGTCGGTGATCCGAGCCTGCAAGCGGGTGTGTTCGCTGGCTATACCATCCCCATGGGCTCAGGGATGTTGCTGGATGCAACGGTCGACTTTTCTTTTCCAAGTATCGTGCAGTTTGGCGAAGGCGACACCCTTAATCCTGACATCTTCCAGTTCATGGTGGGTGCAGTCGCACGGGCAGATCTCTTCCAGTAGGTCGGAGCGCACTGCTTCGGAAAGAGGGGGAGCCAGCTGATGTCAGCGGACGATGAAGAAAGCGAAAACGCACGCAGCGGTGTGAGCCGGCGCGGGGCGCTCAGCCTTGGTGTAGGAACACTTGGCGCGCTCGGTGTCGCGCGCACTGCCAAAGCCCATACAACGGCTGTGCACGACGAGCCGGCGCGCGCTGCTTATCCCGACTACGGTCTGGAGGCGCGACAACTCGAAAACCGTGGACGGGGCATGGACATGAAGCGCAAGTGGGAGCCCACGCCGCCCACCGACGCGCCCAAAGACGAGAGTGCCTACAAAAAGTTTAAGATCGACGTGCGCATCATTGAGCACGAGTACGTTCCGGGCATTCGCACAAACGTGCTCGCTTTCAACAACCAAGTTCCCGGCCCGTTGATCCGCGTCAAAGAGGGCGATTGGGTGCACGTCGACTTCAAAAACGAGACCGACTTGATGCACACCATTCATTGGCACGGGATGATGGTGCCCGAAAACATGGATGGCGTGCCCTACGTCACCCAGCCGCCCACGATGCCAGGTCAGACCTTTGTCTACCGCTTTCGGGCGCTTCCGTACGGAACACATTTTTACCACTGCCATTTTGGTACGCCGCTTCACATGCACCACGCCATGCACGGCGCGCTTATCGTCGATTCGGACGACGACCCGATCCGCAGGCAGTTTCCTTATACGCGCGAGTACACGTTGATACTCAATCAAGTGAACACCGCGATGACGCGCAACGGGCTAAACGCCATGCTCACACGCATGCGCGAGCGGATTGTTCTCATGAAGCGAAAGCGCGTCACCGGCGAGGTGCTCGCTCGTTTTAAAGACGTCAAGGCGTTCATGAAAGCGATTTCGGAGGGCTACATTCCGCCCTACCGTCAGTCCCGGCATGGCCCGCCATCGAGCGCGATGTTCAACATCTTCACCATGAACGGCAAGTCCTACCCGATGACGCCCAAACTTCTCATCAAACGTGACGAACTGATCCGTGTGCGGCTCATTAATGTGGGTTCGGTCGAGCATTACATGCACCTTCACGGTCACGATTTCTGGGAGGTGTGTCGAGATGGAGCGCCGCTACCACACGCGTTTCGGGGCAACACCATTCCCGTCACGCCGGGCCGCACCCACGACATCATCATCGAAGGGCGCAACCCTGGCACGTGGACCTTTCACGATCATGCCGTGACACGCGCCACCAACAATGGCGTCTACCCCGGGGGCATCCTCACCGTACTTCACTACGAAGACTTCGTTCCCGAGTATCCAGAAAGGGTCGCGCTCGATGAGTAGGCCTTGGTTGATGTTGAGCGCAGTTGTGTTGACAGCGCTGAGCGCAACCTCGCGCAGCCGCGCTCAAGGCAATGTAGGCTCGCAAGGCGTCACCCCGCAGTGGACTTTTTCCGGGCGAGGGCTCTTGTCGACGCCGCTGGTGATCTCCGGAGACGACGAGCTTGACACCAAGTGGCACCTGCTGGACATGGCCGACACGCATCTCTCAACGCGTGTCGATAGCGCGCTCTACGACGACACGATTGCAAGTTTTGCGTTGGGCGTTCGTATCACGGACGCCGATAGCCCGCTGAGCCCTGCCTACCTCATGCAGGCGGAGGCGGCAGTGCAGGGGCGCTATCTTGCGCTTGAAGTTGGGCGCAGGCGTCGCCCGAGCGGAGGCGTGTCGTTTCCGACCTTGCGCGATGAAGACTTGATTGAGTTCATCTACCCTCTCAATCCTTACTCGCTCGCCGGGCTCGAAGAAGACGCCATCTTTACGGACTTGATTTCCGCAACCTTTCGGCTGGATTTTCGTTGGCACGCGCAGCTCTTTGTCGAGTCACTTCGCAACACAGAGAAGACGGGGAACGCCGCGGACCGCGCGGGTGTTCGGCCGAACTCAGGCGGGCTTCGACTCTTCTACAGTCAGCTTCCTGCCTTGCACCGGGTAAGCGTTGTGCGTGGAGTGGGCCTGGGCTTTTATCTACAACCCGATGGGGTCGACGGGCGAAAGCAAACGTTGTGGCAACTCAAAACGGACGCCGCCCTAAACCTTTGGCCCGACCCGATTCATGTGGTGGATGTGCGTGCAGTCGCACTCTATCAACACGGCTTCGAACAAGGGGTGTTTGAGAACGTCGGCAACACGTGGCGAACCAAGTATGTTAGCGGTGCGCTCGCGCTCCGATATCTCTACGCGCCCTATCAAGTCGATCGCTTTCAGGCGGCCGTTAACTTCGGCGCTCGTCGCTTGATCGACCAAGACGGTTGGGAGCTGATAGCGATACCCAATATCGTTTATCGCGCAGGGGCAAACCTCGATCTTGTAGCGCAGTATCTCTATCGCCACCGTTCGAGTGAGCTGTCGTCTCTCGATGAGTTGGCGAGCGACGAGCATCGCATCGAACTTGCGCTTAGCTACACATTTAGTGTTCCGCTGTACGGAACGATCAATCTTCCCAGGGACCTTATCAATGCGGATTACAACTATGTTCCCGTCAACTAGCTCGAACAGATCACGGGTGGCTTTCGCCATCGTTGCTGCAGTCTTGGTGGGAGGCGCATGCGCCACGCTCGAGATGCCGACGCCCGTCAAGAGGGTGAAAACGACCAACCTTACGGCCCCGAGCTACGAGTACCACCCGCCACCCATGCCCGACGCCTCGGCAGGTGACGCCGCTGTGCCCGACGCCGCCACTGTGTCCGGTGCCGATGCGCAGACACAGGATGCACAGCTTTCAGGAGACCGATAGTGGAGCAACTATTTCCCGGATTAACCTCAGCCCCGAACCTACACCCCATTGCCGTGCACTTCCCCATCGCCTTTTGGTTGGCCGCGACCGGCGCGTGGCTGCTCGCCGTGATGCGCAAGCGCGACGACGCCTGGCGCTTTGGGTTGTGGCTTCATCTGCTTGGCCTGCTCGGCGCCGCGGTGGCCATCGGGCTCGGCTTCTGGGCGACCGCGCAGATGGATCACGATAGCCCGGGCCATGATCTCGTCCACACGCACCGCGAAATCATGCTGTGGACGACGGGCGTGGCGTTCGTGGTGACCGCGCTTGGCTGGTGGAAACAGAGTGCCAAGCTGCGTGTGCCTCTGACGTTGCTATCGGTCGTACTCGTCGGCATGCTGGCGGTTGGCGCCGACCGCGGCGCAGAACTCGTGTTTCGTTATGGGGTGGGTGTCGCGAATGAATCGCCGCCTCACTCGGAGCATTCGCACTCGGAGCATCCCCATTCACACGATGGCGAGCATGGGCACGAGCATCATGAGCACTGAGCTCCCAGGGCGCATGTCCTACCGCTGACAGCGCACGCAGAGGAGGGCGGCGGGGTTGGCCTGTAGGCGCGGGTAGCCGATGGGTTCGTCACATTTGCGGCAGTAACCGTAGTCGCCGTCTTCGAGCGCGCGCAGTGCGGCTTTGCATTGCTGAAGTTGGATGCGGCGCCGGCCCTGCGAGGCTTGGGCCATGGCCTGCTGTTGCATCGCGTCCATGCGCGAGAGCCGTCCGACCGAGCTCTGATCGAGTACGACGGGTTTGGCGTCGTCGCTCGCAGCCTGCAGCAGGGTTTCGATCTCCGTTTGCAGCGCGCGAAGCGCCGCCGCCAGTTCGGCTTCCTGTTCCTCGCTGAGCTCCTCACCCATCGGGGCATCATCGGCGAACTTGTGCGCTCTGCGCAACCTCATATCTCATTCGCTGGTGACAAGTTGGTGACACACGGCAACAACTCAGTGAACCAGAGTCCAGCGCTCAGCCAATGGTGTTAGCAGTGGTTACAGAAAGGTTGAGAGGGTATGACGACGATAGAGAAATACCGGTTTTGTCGAAGGCGAAGGGGCCTTGCGCTCGGGTTTGCGGTCCTCGCGGGTTTGTGGGGCGCGTCGAGCGTCTGCGCACAGGACAGTCAAGAGCTTTGGCTTTCTGCCAAGGTCAAGGTGCGCTCAAGTGACACGCTCGCGTTCGGTGTGCAGCAAGACATCCGCTACGACCAAGAGATGTCGCGCCTCAAAAAGGTCATGCCGACAGTGTCCGCCGACGTCGCAGCCACCGACGCGATCACTTTGTCGCTCGGCTACAGGTTGATGTTCGTGCGCGACTCCGAAGACGTGTTCGAACGTGCACATCGATTGCAGGGCGATTTGAATATCAAGCCTCGCACGGATCTCGTGCGATTTACCTATCGGATGCGCATCCAAGATGTGATGCAGCGGGGGGATAACGAACTCCTCGAGCACGATTTTGCGCTACGAAACCGCGTCGGTATTGCCGTGCACGCCGATTCCGGGCTGCGGCCGTACCTGAGCACCGAAAACTACTTTCGCTTTGCGGGCGACAAGCAGACCGAGATCACGCGCCAACGCTTCACAGGCGGCATCAAGTATCAGCTTGACGAGCACACGCTCGACATCAGCTATCGCTGGGACGTGTCGCTTGGCAGTGGCAACGGGGTGGCACGCATCATGCGCTTCGGTTACGCGCTGTCTCTGTAGAGGGGAGCTACTTTTCGTTGTGCAAAAAGACTTCGTGGACTTCGAGCTTGCCGGGGCCGCGAAACATTTCTTTGGGCGGCCGGTTTTTGTGCGCTTCCGCGAACGAGTCACTCTTGGTCCAGGCTTCAAAGTCCTCCATCGAACGCCACCAGGTTTTGACCTCGTAGCAACCTTCTTGTTCCGGGTCTTCGACGAACTTGCCGCTCTCGTGGTCGAACTTCATGGGGCGCGGCCTGTGGACTTCATTGCGAATAAAGCCGGGCGACTGGTCGACGAGGTGCGCGCGGTTTTTGAAGCGGTCTTCGAAATCGATTTCGTAGCCCTCGGCCACGCTCATGCGGTTGGTCACAACGATCATAGGTCTGTTCTAGCGGCCGCATGCCCCGAATGCCACCACCTTGAGCCTTGGGCGAGCTATCGGACGGAGGTGCAGCCCAATAGACCCAGCGCGGCGAGACGCCCCCTCGTAGCAAGTGCATTGGCGTTCTACGCTTGGCGCGCCGCACGATGCCGGGTAAGAGTGGCCCATGCGACGTGAGGTCAAACACGTGGCGGGGGCGCTGCCACGCGCGGCCAAGCGCTGGTACCGCTTACCCAGAGCCGAGCGTGCACTGCACTGGACCGGGCTGCCGAAACATGTTGCGGAGCTAACCGTGGTTGGCAGCCTTCGCCTACTGCCGTCGCGCGCTTTGGCGAACGCTACCGCGTCGCAACAGGGTGGGCGTTCGCGCCACGTGCTGTTGCTTCATGGTTATGGCGCGACAGTCTACCCCCGTTGCATTGCGTCTGGTCGCCGCAGGACCTTATTAACGTACCGCCGCAGGCTGCAATTGCAGATGGCGCCAACGATCTTCGCGTCGATGGCGTGACGCATTACGGTTATTTGCTTCGCCCAGGCGTGTGGAGGCTCGTCGCACAACAGCTCCTCCATTCGTAGGTCGTCCTCCCAGGCAGTGGCTGTCCGGCTTTTTTAGCGCCGGCGTCGAGTGCCGAACGCAAGTGCCAGCAGACCGAAGAGCGCGGCGGGTGCGAAGGGACGCGAGGTGGGGACGACTGCGCAGCCGGCAGAGGCCTCGGCTTCAGCCGTGCAGGTGCCGCCGTCGCACATGGAGCTGCTGCGCGCGCTGACGTCGACTTCAATTTCGAGCGCGCTTCGCAGCGCATCGATGCACATGTCGAGGTTGTCGCCGTAGTCGACGTACTGCCCGTCGCAGAAGAGCGCGCCGTCGGGTTCGGTGCACTGCGTTGTGCAGCCACCCATGAGCTCACTCTCACATTGCGCATAACCGCTCGACTGGCAACCGACCTGACAGTCGACGTTGACTTCGGACTCGCAACGCGTGACTTGGATATCCATGCATTTTTCTTGGCATGAGAGCGACGGGAGCTGCACGTCGCAGTCGGAGGAGCAATTGGCCTGGTACGTCGACTCGCACGAAGCCTCGCAGCGTGCGCGCGCCATTTGGTCACCCGCCATAGCGCTGCACTCGGCGTCGCACTTGGCGCCGATGTTTGCGGTGCACTGCGCCTCGCAGCTGAACGAGCCCGGCTCGAGCTCGCACTCGGTCGTGCAGGACTCGATGATGTCGTCCTCGCAAGTTTCGATCTCGGTGACATTGCACTCGCTTGCGCACTCCGCTTGCAGATCGGCAGCGCACGACGCGGTGAAGCTCAGCGGTTCACACATGGCGGTGCAGCCGCCTTCGACGACGATTTCGCAATCGGCAGAGGCTTCGAGGTGAATGTCGCCACAGGCTTCGAGTTGGGCCGAAGCATGGCTCGGCGTCGCGATTTCAAATAAACCGAGCGCAAGCACGGCAGCGGAAGAGTAAAGTGTATAAGTTCGCATCCTGGGCATTTATGCACGCTTTGTGCCACGTTGGGTGCGCGAAATGCTTCGGTTCCTGCTCGAGTGCTGAGGCACGGTGCCTCACCGGCGTTCACACGTGCGGCCGGCTTGTCACACAGCCTGTCGCCCAAGTTTATTCACCCTGTTTGCACGTGCGCGCGCCAAGGTCTCTTTTCTCTGCGCGAGCAGCGTGCAGGCAGCGATCAGCGCGGCGACCGCGACGCTGGCCTCGAGCATGCCGAGCTTGCCGCGAAGCGGAAGCCCGAGCAGGCCGTAGCAAAACGGGATGTGCAGCACGTACACAAACAGCGAGCTGCGCCCCACCGGCAGGATGGCGCCCATCACATGCCGACCAAGTTGCGGCGCGAGCAGGCAGCCCAGCGAAAGCACGATGAGGCCGCGGCCGCCGAGGTCGATCATGTTTGCCCACAGCGCAATGTGCGTGCGGTCAAACTTGCCGGGCGACGTTTCGAGCAGCGCATGGGTCAGCCATTCGCCTGTAAGCCAACAGCCAACGCCGACTGCCATGCACGCTGCCATGCGACCCAGGCGCAACTGCGGACGTCCGCCCTCGGCGCTCAAGCACACATCCATCGCCAGCAGTCCAAGCGCGCTCCATCCGACCAGTGGCAACGCGGGCATGCGCGTGATGCCGTCGACCTGCGAGAAGAGCGCGATCACATAGCTGCTCGCGTTCTGATGCGAGAGGTCGTGCGTGAGCCTGGCCAAAAACGGCGCCACCAGCACACTGAGGGTGAGTAGGGCGGCCGCGTGCCAGCGCACGCTGATTCGCGAGATGTTGCTTGCGCTTGGGGTGAGGCACACGGCGGTCGTGAGCACGATCGAAAGGCCAATGGCATGCAGCACGTCAGCCCGCAGCAGGTGCGGCAAACCCGAGCTTCCGTCGATGAGCGCGTAGAGCAGCGAAACGCCGTAGCCCCAGAGCACCACGCTCAGCCCGCGATAGATCACACCGCGGCGAACGTCGCTCGGGGCCTCGTGCCTCGCGTGTGCGATGTGTAGTCGCAGCGCAACCGAAGCGCCGGCCAACACAAAGAAAGCCGGCAGCGGAAAGGTGCCCAAGAAACGCGTGAGGGCGTACGCCACGCTGCTCTTCGCCTCGCTGCTGACCCAGCCGTCGTAGGCGTGGCCTTGAAGCATGATCAAGCCGGCCAAGGCGCGTGCTACGTCCAGCCCATCAATGCGCTTGGCACCGCTCGTCATGTTGCGGCCGGGTTAGATCGGACTGCAGCTAAACATAAAGTCGTCTTCGGTCCAAGAGCCGCTGCCGCTGCAAAAGAACCGAGTGGGGCCAGAGCCTGTGCAGTAGGAGCATATCGTTCGACTGGTCTGACAGCGTCCGCCCGCTTTGGGGGCACTGTCAGGGCAAGCGCGAGGGTTCTCAGTCGGGTCCGCACACACCCATTGATTGCAACCATCTCCGGCTTGGCACACGCAGCAAAGAGACAGCGTCTGGCACGTATCGTCGGGTGTTGCACATGTGGTCGCGGATGGGTCGCGCGGCTTGCAGGCATTGCTTACGCTGCCGTCCACCGACACGCTGCCGTCTGCGCCGCTGTCTTCGGTCGATGCGTCGGCCGGGTTGCTACCATCGATGCTCTGCGCACTGTCGGACAGCTCGGCTGCGTCTTGGGCGCTTGCATCCTCGCCCTGCTGGGACCCGTCGCTTTGCTTCGACGCATCCAACGAGCTTGCATCCTGATTTGTGGCGGCGTCGGTGGTATCAGCCGAATCGTCCGAGCTACAGGAGATGACTGCAAGAGCAAGAGCGGTTGCCATTGGCATTCGTCCAAACATTGTAAAACCTCTTTTCGTAGCTTGGTCTAGCCCGATGCCCGCCTGTGGGCAAGGCTGCTCGGGGCGGTGCCTCGACCGTTAATCGCAGCGCATGGGCTCCGCGACGTCAATCCAGTTGTTTGGGTCACGTCGATCCGACAGCGCTCCGACCTCAGAGATAAGGATGCAAGTGTCGGTCGGCCCGTTAACGGTGTTATTCGATGTCGAAGCTCCGCCGCGTGCAGAGCTAATCTTTATCGGGTCTCCAGCATCTACAGCACATACAGAAGCTGCAACCTCGTTGTCGATACCTCGTAAGTAAATTGCTTCGAGCGGCACCGATTTAACATGTGTACGCTCGATCTTGATCGTGCGGTTCCATCCCTCGAAGAACACGCCTCGTTCGGGGTGTTTGATGTACACACGGTTGATAAAACCATTGCGTGCCGCGGGCTCGGACCAACTATCGCCCCGCCTTCGTAACCGAATGCCCTGGACCACGTTCCTACCAGTGACACGCTTTTTATAGATCGGATGCCACACGTCTGTGAACTCTTTGTACGCGCTCGTGACGATCGTGACGCGATAGATGCCGAAGCCGTCGGCGGTAAGGTCGATCGCAGCATCGCTTCCGTTTCCGTTCTCGTCGAGCCCCAGCACGCTATTTCCAACATTATGAAAAACGACGTTGTTGATATGCACATCGATGTTGTTGGAACCAGGTGGCGCCTTAAAGTCGATGCCATCTGAGCCCGTATCGCTTATGTAGCTGTCGGTAAGCCAAATGCCACGCGCAGGTTTGTCGCCGGCATCTCCATTTTGAATCCCGACACCATAAAACCCCGGGTGGACGATATTGAGATACTGCATATGAAGGTGGCCATTGTCCCAGCCGTTTCCTGCTCGAACTGCGTGCCCGGAACCACTGGCATGCTCCAGGTGCGAGCCATCGATAGTCATCGTACGAAGGTCGACCTTGAAGTAGCTCAGCCCACCTCCTGTGTTGAAGATGTGATAATCAAGAGCTTGCATCCAACGAAGTCGTGTCTTCTTGGAATGTGCGCCCGCGATCGTGACGCGCGCGGGCTTACCGGACGTCATATCGATCGTTGATCCGATATCCCAAACACCAACGGGTATGTAGACGGTCTTATGGGATGACTCAAGCGCCACGTCGATTGCCGCTTGAATCGCCGGCTGGTCGTCGTTTCCGTCACTGGCGACTGCGCCGAAACGGGTTATATCGCAGCACCTCGTTCCACAAAGGCTCGCCCTTGTGGCGTCGGGACGGGCCGCGTCCAGGCCGGCCTCTTCGTTGCTCGTTGTCGCATCTCGCAGAGCCGAGAGAGCGTCGCTCGATGCGTCGACGCTTTCAGAAGCGTCCCACCACACGGTGGATTCATCCTCCTGCGCTGCGTCCGTCGCGGCATTCTTGCTCGAATCTGTGAAAGCACCATCTGCGGCATCAATGCGCGTACGGTCGTCCGTCTGGCAAGCACCGAGCAGAACAAACACAAGAGCAGTTTTCGAAGGGACACTCATCTAAGTCGGTATGTGCGAGAAAACAGGCGCACGCCAGGTTATTGTGCTGTACGGAACGGGACTCGTCACACGCTCATCGGCGATACGCAAAGTCCTCGACCGCGGACGACAAACTGCGGTCCGGCTAACCGGAGGTGCACGACGCGATGTTTGCGGGCAAGATGGTGGTTCATGGCGAAGAGCAAGCGCGTACCTGGGGGGGCTCCCGGAGACTGGTATGTCGACGATCGCTGCATCGATTGTGGCGCGGTTCGGCATATCGCGCCGGGGCTGTTCGTTGCGCGCGGTGGTTATTCGGTGTTGATCCGCCAGCCGCAAAACGACGAAGAGCGGCGTCTGGTGTGGCTCGCGGCCGAGCTCTGTCCGACGCGATCGGTGCGCTCCGAGAGTGGCGAGCGGCCACCGGAAGGCCTCTATCCGCATGAACTGCAGGCGGGTGTTTATTTGTGCGGCTTCAACTCGCGCGCCTCGTACGGCGCCCACTCGTATTTCGTCACGCGACAAGAGGGAAACCTGCTCGTCGACTCGCCGGTGTTCACCAAAAAGCTCGTGCGACCGTTCGAGGATATGGGCGGCATCGCGAAGGTGTTCTTGAGTCATCGCGACGACGTGGCCGACGCCGACAAATGGGCGGCGCACTTCGGCGCCGACGTTTACATTCACGACGCTGATCGCGACGCGGCGCCTTTCGCAACCCACGTACTCGGTGGCGCCACACCGGCCGATGCGACCGACCTCGGCGACGGGCTCACGTTCATTCCTTTGCCCGGGCACACCCGCGGTAGCGCATCATTGCTGACCGACGACGGGGCGCTCTTTTCGGGCGACTCTCTTTGTTGGCGACAGGGCGCGCAAGAGCTGCATGCGTTCCGTGACGCGTGCTGGTTTTCTTGGGACGTCCAGCGCGCCTCCTTGGATGCGCTGACGGCATACGACTTTGTGCAGGTCTTCTCCGGACACGGTTCGTGGAGTCCGCGCCTGGACGCCGAGCGCATGCGGGACCACCTCCGTACGCTCGTAGAGAAGATGTAAGGCGCACAATCGCGCGCTACGCGTGCGCGGCGGCTACCATGCCCACAGGCGTAGGCCGAGCAGGGCCTGAGGCTGGGGATAGTCGGAGTTGGTGTGCAGGTCACCGCGAATGAAGATCTCGAGAGCCGGCCGGATGGAACTCGAGAGTGGCATGCGCAGAGGAAGGCTCGTTTCCGCCGAAACCAGAAAAGAGGCCGAATCCAGACCAAACCCGAGTCCAAGCGCGCCGCCGAGCGTAATGGGGCCGATGCCAATACGCAGGAAATACTGGAGGTCGAGCACGAAGTCGCCGTGGTTAGACGTGGTGGGAATCAGCGTGCATTCGGCACCTGCAAAGATCCACGGCGCTTCGACAAGCTCCTCGCTGTCTCCATCGAAGAGCGCCATACCCAGCCCGGCGTGAAATCCTGGTGCGAGTTCATTGCTTGAAACCGTTGCGGAGGCGCCGACAAAAATCGGAGCTGTGGCAGCACGGCTCAGTTTCGCGGAAAACGCTCGACCGGCAGCCTCGCCCATTGCCGACCCGTCACCCCAAACACCGCCCGCCTTCGCTGAACTCGGACCAGCAATCACGAGGCTCGCGATCAGAAACAAGGGCGTTGACAGTTTCATAGCCAGGCTGACGCTTTCCCTCCACAGATATTCAACCACCAGGTCTCGGCCCCTCTATCCACAATCGAAGTTCTGGGGCAGACTTTGCGGCTATGAGCACAGCGTCA
This sequence comes from uncultured Polyangiales bacterium, assembly GCA_964487255.1. Taxonomy (GTDB): domain Bacteria; phylum Myxococcota_A; class Polyangia; order Polyangiales; family CAZAQV01; genus CAZAQV01. The sequence continues at coordinate 17,357 of CAZAQV010000022.1, forward strand.
TCGCCCAATGCAGGGGTCATCGAAGCCTGGAACACCATTTTGTTCGACAAGTTTTGCCGCTACCAAGACCTGCTGATCGAGGGCTTAGGGCAGCACGGTTCTCGCATCTTCGAGCGCTTTGCGCCGCCACAAGGCGCGTCGGTCTTGGACATCGGCTGTGGCTTCGGCGACACGACCACTCAGCTCGGCGAACTGGTCGGCGCATCGGGCGAAGTCGTGGGCATCGACTGCGCGTCGAACTTTATCACCGCCGCGACGAAGCGAGCCGAGCAAGCGGGTCTGTCCAATGTTCGCTTTCTCGAGCGAGACGTTGAGTTTGACGACCTTGGCGGCCCGTACGACATCGGTTACTCGCGTTTTGGCACCATGTTCTTTAACTCGCCTGTGGCTGCGCTGCGAAACGTTCGCAAAGCCATTCGTCCAGGTGGCTCGTTCACCATGTCGGTTTGGCGCAAGCGGGAGGACAACCCTTGTTTTTATGTCGCCCAGCAGGTCGTCGACGGCTTCATTGCCCAAGTGGACAAGGCGACCGACCAGGTGACGTGTGGTCCGGGCCCTTTTTCGATGTCGGGTCCAGACATGGTCAGCGACCAGCTCATCGCCGCGGGCTTTATCGATCCGGAGTTTCACCGTTTTGATGCGCCGCTATGCATTGGGCGAGACATCGATCACGCGCTGGCGTTTGCGCGCGACCTCGGGCCTGCGGGAGAGTCGCTACGCCTTGCCGACGAGAAAGCCAGCCATCTGAAGGGCGAAATTGAGGCAGCCCTTCGTTCCGCGCTGGCGCCCATGGCGAAGGACGACGGGGTTTGGGCTACGAGCAGCACCTGGCTCGTCCGCGCCCACGTACCGCACGAACCCTTTGTTGCTCCATGACCGAACGCCCTTAACGCAGGTTGATGCGCTCGTAGTCCGCGCCACCCGGATAGATGTAGGTGGTTGCGTTTTCCACGCCGAAGGTCTCGATGCCTACGGGCATGGATGCTGTTACCGTGTGCCGACCTGCGCCTACCTGCACGGTCCAGGCAACGTAGTCCGTTGCTTCGATGGCCACGGGCTGTTCGGATACGGGAACCTCGTCAACGACCGGCGCTGCATTGGCTGGTCCAATGATCTGAAGGTGGCTCTCGTTGGGATGCGACAGCGGTACATAGAGCGAGTAGCTGGTCCGGTATTGTTCGGTCGGGGCGACGAACGTAAGGGACGGCGATTGTGCCGCGCCGTTGGACGACTCGATGTACTGGCCGACGAGTATGGGTTCGCTCGCCTCGATCATGACCGCTTCGGTTAGCGCTATCTCGACAAACTCCGTATCGCCAAGCGTCTGCGTGGGATAGAAAGTCTCCGGAGAAAACGTCAGCTGCGTATTTGCGCTTTGCGCGAGGATGCGAATGACGCTCGTGGGACCATCCGCGAGCGGTGAGACAACCACTTTTTTGCCCCAGCTTTCATCCGCGGGCTGCTGTTCCTGGAAGTGGTCGAGCAACAAGTCAGAATCGTACGGGATGCGGGCCCCATGGTGCGCGGAGAACAGGGCGACGGATTGTGAGGTCTCGAAGCGCGTACCCGTAATGTCGTTGCCGCCCGAGACGTCACCCATGAGGCGAAGTACATCGCCCTGGTTGAGTACGATGGTCTCTTCGCTGCCCCGAACCATTTTGGGGATCGTTGGGCCCGTATCAGCAGTCTGAAAACCGCCAGCGGCTTTGATCGAAACGGTAGTCTCCCCTTCTTCAACGGCTACGATCGTCGCGCAGGCCGGGTTCCGTTGTAGCTCAGCGTAGATCATGTCGTCATAGGCAAGGAGGGTATAACGCTGACCGAGTCCACCCGCTGGGAGTAGCAGCGACGCATCATTGGCGTTGGGCACATCATCGGGGTTCGTGCCCGCGGTGGGAAACTGGTAGGCAGCGACCGGAAAGTTGGTTCTAACAAGGTAGCCACCGCCCGGCACGATGCGGGAGATGTTGCCGGTTTGGTTCCCCATCGCGAGTTCCTCGACGGGGGGTAGCTCGATCGCTTCGGTGCTTGCGGCGGCGACTTTTGTAATCACGGGGTTGTCCAAGGCGCCGCCGGTGATGGTGGCGGTGACTTCGAAATCGTTCGGGTTGGACAGTGCCACAATCAAGGGGGAGTCTCGCCCGCCAATGGTCCGTCGTAGATTCGGCAGCGAGGTTGGCCAGAACGTGCAGCCGATGTAGCCGCGCTCTTCTTCTGCCTCTTGGCAGGGATCCACGCACGCCCCCTGCGAGCAGCGCTGCGGTGGCAGACACGCGTCTTGGTCAACCCATGCCGAGCCTTCAGCGTTACAGAGCTGCGGAACGTCTTCGGCGCTACATCGTGAGCTGCTCGGTTGGCAGAGCAGTAAGGACGAGTCGGATTGTGACGAATCTACCGATCCGTCCGCTGTCCTGTTTTCGCTTCCGCACGCGCACCCCACAAGGGAGAGCACGAGCAAAGCTAGCAGTGCTGAGACGATCTCTGAACGAAAATTACCGGTGCGCATATCCACGCTCTTACACGACGTGGCGAGGGAAGAAAAATCAAAACGAACGTGCATAAGACGGGAAACAAGGAGCGCGATCGCCTGTGAATTTGCTCACTGGTCTGAAAGGGGGCGACTTCTGCCTATGTGGACACGTGCTGTTTGATGTAGACGTCGCGTTGGGGGAAGGGAATCTGGATCTTCGCCTGCGCAAAGGCTTTATAGATGCGCTCGTTGAGCTGGTCGATGACGACGCCGCGATAGCGCCCATCGGAAATCCAAAACAGCAGTTCGAAGTTGAGTCCGGAATCGCCGAAGGATCGAAAGCGCACGACCGGTTCGGGGTTCGTCGCCACGTGCTCAACGTCCGCGGCGCTACGCAAGAGTACTTCGCGCACCTGGTCGATATCCGAGCCATAGGCACAGGAGACCGCAGCGCGGTGCCGGGTCTTTTGCGGCCCCGCGGTTTCGTTGACGATGGTCGAGTTACCGATGATCGAGTTTGGAACGGTGATCTCGATATCATCGAGCGTCAGAACACGGGTGGAGCGAATACCAATGTTGGTCACCTTACCGCGCAGGCCTTGGTCCAACACCACGTAGTCGCCGAGTCGATAGGGTGCGTCGGCGAGGATGAAGATGCCGGCGAAAAGGTTGGCCAGTGAGTCTTTCGCAGCCAGGCCGATCACAATGCCCAGCACGCCGGCCGAGGCAAGCCAGCCCGTCGCGTCGATGTCCCAGACGAGCAGCAGTGCGTAGACCGAAGTCGCAGAGACGGTAACCACCCAGGTGATGCGAAACAGCGGCAGGGTTTGTCGTTGCACGACGCCTGAACCGCGCCTGCTCCAGGCATCGAGAAGGATCTTTCCGATGCGGAATATCGCAATACTCCAGATGACGATAAAAAGCGTTTCGAAGAGCTCGAAAAACCAACGTTCGGTCCCCGGCGAAACCGACAGCTGACCGGAGCTCACCGTGCTCAGTTCTTGGATCGCCGCAATCAGTCCAAGCAAGACGAGCGACAAGAAGATAGGTTTGCGCAGCGTCGCGAGGATGCGGTCATCGGTCTCGGTTCGTGTGCGTGCGGCAATCACTCGCAGCGCACGAAAGATGATCCACTCGACCAGGAGCGCAGCGAGCAGTCCACCGAGCACCAGTGCGGCGGCGAGCAACCAAGGATTCGATCGAATCGTCTCCAGCATGCGCTTACCTTGCCGTGAAGCGCGCTCGATGTCAGAAAATCACCACGATGGGAGTCTCCAATCTGGTGATGACGCTCGCTCTGCTTTGCTCCGTGTTTTTGCTGAGCCTTGGTTGCGACGGTTGTAAAAGAGAGGCGTCGAGCGTACCCGCCCCGAAGCGCGCTCCGACTTTGCAGGCCGTCCGTTGGCAGCCGCACGACCCACCCGCGCGCGAGCACGCGCTGGGTGTCAGTCTTTCGGCCACCGAACATGCGCTGCTGGCGACTTGGATCGAACCGAGCGCAGATGGGCATCGCGTGCAGTTTTCGCGCTACCGCGATGCGGCGTGGGCGGCACCGGTCACCGTCGCCGAGGGGCAGGACGTGATCGCAAACTGGGCCGACTTTCCCCGTGCGGCGCAAGGCGGAAATGGCGCGATATACGTGCACCACCTCAAGCGCATCGGGGATGCCAAGTACGCGTACGGCATTGAACTCGCGCGTTCGTCCAATGAGGGCAGATCGTTCGAATCGCTTGGTGCGGTGCATCGCGACGGCACACCGACCGAGCACGGTTTCGTATCCATGTTGCCCAGTGCGCAAGGTGTTCGTCTTTTTTGGCTCGATGCCAGGGCGAAAATGCAGGAGGGAGGGAACACCGCGCTATATACCGCCGAAGCTGGCGACACCATTTCGGAAAACCAGGCGCTTGACCCACGCATCTGCGACTGCTGCCAGACAGATGCGACCCAAACGAAGGACGGGCCGCTGGTTGTCTATCGCGACCGGACTGAAAGCGAAGTTCGTGATGTGTCGCGCATTCGAAGCGTTGATGGGAGCTTCTCGAAACCCGAGGTCGTCTACGCCGATGACTGGGAAATCCGCGGTTGTCCTGTCAATGGACCCGCCGTGGCCGCGTCTGGCAGCGAGGTTGTGACGGCGTGGTTTACCGGTGTCGACGGCGGTTCGGTACGCGTGGCCTTCAGCGACGACGCTGGCCAGACTTTTGGCGCTCCGATCATTGTCGATGGCGAGCAGCCGCCGGGCCGCGTCGATGTAAAGCTTGTGCCGGGCGGTGCCATCGTCAGCTGGCTGGGGCGAAGTCGCGAAACCCAAGCAGGCGAGGTGCGCATTCGTTTCGTTTCGCCTTCGGGCGAGTTGGGTCCCACGCTCGCGGTTGCCCCAACCGCTTCAGAACGTGCCAGCGGCTTTGCGGTGATGGCGGTGTTCGAGGGGCGTCTTTTTTTGGCCTACCGCGACGGCGCTGAGCAGCCGCGCATTCACATCGTGTCCACACGTATCGATCCGCTTCCCCGTTCGGGAGGGGGAGCACAGCCGCGCGAGCCCAAGTTGGCAATCGCTGTTGGCGCGCCCATGCCGAAGCTGCACGTGAAAGGCGCGGATCGCGCTTTCGATTTGCAGGACCTGGCTGACGGAAGCGCGCCGCTTGTGGTGACGTTTTTCGCACGTTGGTGTCAACCGTGCCGAGAAGAGATGGCCATCGTCGAGCAGCTTCGACAGTCTCGAACGGAGTGGAACGTCGTGGCGGTGAGTCTCGACGAAGGGACCCAAATACGCGCGGAGCAAGTTGCAGCGCAGTGGGGGTTTTCAGGGCGCGTGGTGCGGGACGATGGCGCGGCAGCACGGCTCGGCGTGCCACCGCTACCCGCGCTCTTCGTATTCGGTTCCGATAGAAAGTTGCGATTGGGCGCAACGGGTCGTCCCGCCGGGCTTGACGAGTTGCGATCAACCGGTGTGCGCTAACGGATGGTCGGGTCGAAGACGGTTTGGGATAAGTCGGCGCCTTCGGATTCGAGCGCATCGCGTAGCACGTCGAGGGCATCGACAAAGGGTTCGTAGTGACCCGAGTTTCGGTCAAATAGGCGCGCCATTCCATTTGCGGCCTCAAGCTCTCCCAAAGCGAGACCGCCGCGTCCGCCCAAAAGGGTCGAATGGTGGAACTCGTCGCGTTCAGCAAAACCCGTTAAAAGTTGTTTGTCGAAAGTCAGGGCGTAGATTTGTGGCTCTGGTGTGGTCAAAGGGTTTCCCCAAAAATCGTAAAGAAGCCCTTCGCGCACCTCCACGCGGTGAAAACGACGGTAGCGCTCCGGTAAATGCCACACACCAGCCTCCACGTCACTGTCGGCGAGCGATTGGTGCACGACGTAGGTCTGGGGGCTCGCCTTCAAATCTTCACTGAGCTCTTGAGGTGTGACGGAACGCGGACGCAGCGCATCAGGTGGTCCGCCGACCCACGCCGGTGCTTCGCCGAACCAATGCCGTAAAAACAACCGGGCGGCGTAGAAAGCTTCGTCGTGCGCCGCGACGCTGTTCTCGCCCTCATCACGCGCTTCGCGATAGAGGCGCTGGTACACATCGAAGCCACTCTCTTTGTCGAGTTTGAAGTTTGCTTCTTGCTCGAGCCAACGCACTTCGGCTTCGCGGGAAGAGAGGTCCCTACGATTGACAAAACGGTCCGAACGGAAACCGACGTATCCCTGCCCGCTGATGTGTCGCGAATCGGGTTTCGACAAGTGCGGTAGCTCGAGCCCTGCGTTGCGGAGGTTCTCCTCCAGCAAAGTAACAGAGGTGCCTTTCGCGCGCGTTCGAAAGGAAACGGAGAGGGGCTCATCACTTGGTAGCGCACGGATCGCCTCGACCAAGGTATCCGGCGAAAGCTCCTCGAAATGGAGACGTCGCGTGCCTTGGCTTATCTGAGTTAGCGCATCGGCGAGCGAGGCGATGCGAGCAAGGCCAGCGACTGCGCGCCCGGAGAGCTCGACAGGTTCGCTGACGCGGGCAGACGGCTCGTGCGCCCCGTCCACCGTTCCGCGCACGTTGTTCGAAAGGCCATGGCCCAGTTGCTGCAAGCCAGTAAGACCGACGACCGCCACAAGCGTCAGCAGTTGCGCTGTGATGTGGCTAGTGCCCGCACGCGAACCGATGTGCGGGACCGAATCCCGTGATGACACGAACCCATAAAATGCATGTCTCGTGCCATCGGCAGACCCAGGAAATGCGCGGGTTATTACAATGATTTTAGGAGCGAAACGTGTTTGCCGGGTGACTCCGGTCCCCAGCTGGGTGCCGGGCATCGGGGTATGAGGCCCCCAGGCCTTTCGTCATCGAAGCTCTACTTGTAGGCGATGGCTGCGCTTGCCCTAAACCCCAGATTGCTGGCGGCCGCTTACGCGGTCGCGGGCGGCGGTGGGGCGACGGAGATGCGTTCGTGGTTTGAGCTGCCCCATGACACCCGGTAACCGTCCAGTGTTGCTGTCGAGGGTTCGAAGAGTGCGCTTTCGGCTACGACGGCGGGTCCACCGATGTAACGCGCGAGTTCGTCGACGGAGTGCGCGAGTTCGCGCGTGATCCAATGGGTAAGGTCGCCCATCGAAACGAGACCTTCAAGGATACCGTCGGCGACAATAGGCAGGTGCCTGGTTCGCTGGTCAGTCATCAGTCGCATGGTCTGGTCGACACGCATCTTGGGCGACACGCACAGCACAGGCGTTGTCATCACCTCGGCGATCTCGGTGCGAGGATTACGTTGAGCGCCGATCACGCGCGTCAGGATGTCACGTTCCGTCAAGATGCCCGAAAGTTGATCCTCATCGAGTACCAAAACACTTCCCACGCGTTCCTCGTTCATGCGTTGGACCGCGTGCGCGATCGGGTCGTTGACCTGAGCGACGACGAGCTCTCTGGTTTGGGCCCTCAAAATATCTGCCAGTGTTGTGTGCATTCCCCTCTCCCTTCCATGAGTGGACGAGCCGGTGCCAAGCGTTATTGACACCCACCCACTGAAAATCAGAGCAGGAGTCGTGCCAACGCCAAGCCGTCCCAGGGCGCACCAAAGATGCAAAGAGTTACGTGGCAGGCGGCTGTCGAGCGGATCCGTTTCGGTAACTTCGGCCTCTTCTCAAAGCCTCCATCCCGCCACGGGTGTGGCGATTCGTCACTCGCTGGTATGCGAGCTGAGCGCGCGCTACCGTGCCACCCATGAGTACGATTGCAGTCTTGGGGATTGGGCTTTTGGGCGACGGTTTTGCGCGAAACCTCATCGACAAAGGCCACACGGTCCAAGTGTGGAACCGGACGGCGAGTAAGGCTGCGCCGCTTGCAGAGGCGGGCGCTAAAGTCGCGGCTACGCCAGCCGAGGCCGTTGCGGGTGCTTCGCGGGTTCACCTCGTGCTCAAGTCCGACGAAGCGGTCGACGAGGTCATCGCGGCGCTTCGCCCGAGCCTGGGGGATGGCGTATTCGTCATTGACCACAGCACCAATCTGCCGGCCGGCGTGGCCGAACGTTTCGCGCGTTTGCGCGGCGAGGGCGTGCGCTACATGCACGCACCCGTCTTTATGGGGCCCGATGACACGCGTCACGCGACGGGACTGATGCTACTGTCGGGGCCGGCCGAGGACGAAGCAGCGCTGCGCAAGGACCTCGAGACGATGGCCGAAGAGTTGGAGTACTTCGGCGACGAGCCTGACAAAGCCGCAAAGATCAAGATCATTGGCAATGGCTTACTCATGGTGCTGGTGGGCGGCATGGGTGACCTTTTCAAGCTCGGCAAGGCTGCGGGCATAGGCCACGAAGCGGTGCTTGAGCTCTTTGGGCATTTTGCGCCGTCAGCTGCGGGCATGGGGCAACGGTCGGTGGGCGCGTCGTCGCGACCCGCCGACTTCACGATGACCATGGCGCGCAAAGACCTCGCGCTGATGCTCAAGACCGCGGGGCCGGACGCTGAGCTGTGCGTGCTTCCCTCGATCGCTGCTGCGATGGACCGCGCCATCGAGCAGGGTCGCGGAGAACAGGACTTTACGTCCCTTGCCGATCCAACTCGCTAGCGCGAAAATCGAAGGCATCGGAGTCCTCATGAAAAGTCGCACGCAAGTCGCGGTGGGCTGTCTCGTCGTTCTGCTCGCTGTGGCTTGGCTCGATCACTTCACGGGACCGGAGGTCGCGTTTTCGCTCTTCTATCTTTTTCCGATCGGGTTTGCAGCCTGGCACGCCGGTCGGCCCGCCGGACTGGTCACTGCGCTCGTCGGTGCCTTGTGCTGGGGCTACGTCGATCGCGTTGCGGGACTTAACTACTCGAGCAGCTTGGTCGCGGTATGGAACGCCACCATGCGATTTTGCATCTTCGTGCTCGTGGTCATTCTCCTCAGCCGCTTGCGCGAGGTGATCGAGCGAGAGAAGCTCGCATCCCAAACCGACAACCTGACCGGTCTCTGGAACCGCGGCGGATTTTTCGCGCTGCTCGAAAGCGAGCTCGCACGAAAAGCGCGGGCGGGTGGGGTGGTCTCGCTGGCGTACATCGACCTCGACGACTTTAAGCAGGTCAACGACCAAAAGGGACACAGAGAGGGCGACCAGGTGCTCGTGACGACCGCCTCGGTGCTTCGCCGGTCCGTACGTCGCGGCGACGTGGTGGCACGTCTGGGTGGTGATGAGTTCGTGCTGTTGCTCTCGGACAGCGACGAGAAAGCCGCGCTTTTGGCTTGCGAGCACATTCAGCAGGCGCTCGCGCAGGCATTCATCGACGGAGGTTGGTCGGTGCGGGCTAGCGTCGGCGTGGTGTGTGCAGATCCGCAGTGCGCCTCCGCCGACCTCTTGCTCGCGCAGGCGGACGAGGCGATGTACCGGGCAAAGCGCTCCGGTAAAAACCGGATTGCTTCGGCCTCCGTGCGCGGTTAGTGCAGTCTCACGTGTGCTTGGGTCGGAACACGCGCAGCAGCAGGTTGACGAGGATCGTGAGCGCGATGCTCAGAAGAATCGATCCTACGATCGAGATTTGAAAGCCGACGGCTTGGCCGATGAGCCAAAGCACGCACACGGCGGCGATGAGAATCAAAAGCGAACGCATCCATTTCATGCCCTCGATGCGCTGCAAAGCGCGTGCCTCGTGATTAACGCTGTGTCGGCCGACCAATCGTGTCTGCAGTGAGACGCAATGTCACGATTGCGTCAGCCTTGTTGCTCAACAGTCGTACACTCAAGGCGTCGTCGAAGAGCGGTCGATGCAGCGGTTGCGCTCTGCGCTACAGAACTGATCGTCGTCGCAACGGTCTTGACCAATGCATATCCCTGCCTGACACATCTCTGCATTGGTACATTTGAGTCCGTCGTTGCAACCCTCGCCATCGGGGCGGGACGTCCAAGCTGCGTTGCTCACGCTGGGCAAACATATCTCGCAATCGTTGGCGGGGTTTTTCTTGCCCTCATCGACGCACACACCGTCGATGGCACAGCCGCGCTCTTCGACCACGCACGCGCCCTCCGACTCACTGCACTTGAGCACTTCGCACGCTGCCCCAGCGCACTGCATGTCATCACCGCCGTCGCATTTGCCATTTCCGTCGCAGGTTTCGTGGACCTTGCAGAACTTGGCGTCGCAGGCGGTGCCTTTGGGCAGATTCTCTTGCACGCACGAACCGGTGGAGGGCTCGCACACGCCGGTGGTGCACGCCGAGTCGTACCGACTACAATCTCGCTCTCGCCCACCGCCACAAACGCCTGCAGTGCACGATTGTCCCACCGTACACTTCTGTGTTGAGCACGACTGTCCGTCCGGTTCATTGCGCAGGACGCATTGCCCAGATTCGCACGCAATGCGTTGGCACGGGTTTGATGTGCTTCCGCAGTCGGCAGCGTGGCTACACTGCGCGGAAATCATCGCGTCAGGCATCGCAATCGTTGCATCTTGATGCGCGGCTGGGGTGCCACCGTCGGACGACGTCGTCATCGCGTCGGCTTCGCCCGCGCCAGCGTCAGGGCGGAGATCGTTCCCGGCGTCGACAGTCGAGTTTGCGTCAGAACCAACACCAGGTTGCAGGCGGCTTTCGTCAATGTCAGTGATGAGTTGACAGGACGCGCATAGCAGTAGCGTAAGGGTGGCCAGCGCTCTCATCAGAATGCCCCTCTTGCTTGTACGCCCACGGTGTGCGCGCCGGCGACCGGCTCGATACGCAGCACCGTTTCGTTGCGCGCAGGGTGCTCGTCGTCGCTGGCGTCGAGCAGTAGCGAGGCGACTGTCCCGACCGCGAAAACTGCCGCGCCCGCAAACGCGATGTCCGAGACGAGCGAGTAGCGTTTGGTGTCGTCGTAGCGCTCTTGTGTGGGCGATGCCTGGTAGTCCGACTGTGCATCGAGTGCAGCAACGCCAAAGCCGATTCCCGTTCCGAGCGCAGCCAAGCTCGCGCCTGCGAAGAGCCAGGCGGCAACGTTGGTCCCTCCCTCGTCCGAAGCACGCTGACGATGTGCGCCATGCACTTCGTAGGTAACGCCAGCGTGCATGGTTCTCTGCTCCGTGACGCGCTCACCTTGGGGCGAAATGAGTTCGACGCGGTGCGGCCCAGGAGTGACTTTGACCTGAGTTGGGGTTTGTCCCGCCTCGGTCTCGCCGTCGATGCGAATGGTCCAGCCCGGCTTCTCGCTCGTGAGCTGAAGGGTGGCCGGAAGCTTGCTGCGAAGGCGTTCGATCTGGGCGCGGACCTCGGGGCTTCGCGTTTCGGGATCGGCGAAGAACGACTCGAGGGTTTCGAGTGCGGCCTCGTAACGTCCTTGACGCTCCTGCACAGTCGCGATCGCGATGGCGGTCGTTTCGTGAGGGAGGATCGCTTGCGCCAGCTTAAAGTTGTCGATCGCAAGGTCGAGTTGGTCGTGCTCGACCGCGGAGAGCCCTGCAGCGTACGCTTCGCGAGCTCGCTCGCGGTCGTGCGTGTCGTCGGCCGAGACGGACGCCGAGAAAGTGGGCGTCGCGACGAGTGCGATGATGAGGAAGGTTCTTGTCAGCACATTCGCGCTATTTGCAAGTTCCGTGCACGCGCTGCCGAAAGCCCTGAGTTCCGGCGTTAGCTCCATTTTCGGGTTCGCGGCGTGGCGCGCGGATGCTGGAGCATGACGACCGTCCGTGACGCTCTGTCACGAACAGGCGCATTTTGCCCCGCCCACGCACAGCCTTTGGTCTCTGACTTCCAGTGCTAGGCTTTGGGCGTGAGGCGAACAGCGCTTGCATTGCTAAGTTTGGTGATTGGACTGTTGAGCAGTTGCTCAGATTCGGAGCTGCCCGCGCGTCCGAACGCAGGCGACGCGACGGTGCCATCGGATGCGGATGGTGACGCTGGCGTCGATGGGCACCTGCAGACTGATGCGGCAACGAACGGACCGGTCGACGCCGGCATCGACGGCTCAGCACTTGAGGATTCGGCTGTCGATTCACACGTGCGCCAAGAGCCGATCGCGCCGCTTAGCGTGGCGCACAACAGCTCCTGCGCCATCGTCGATGGCAAGGTCTACTGTTGGGGAAGTGCCCAGTTTGGTCAGCTCGGTGAAGGTACGCGCGACGATGATCCGCACCCGACGCCACTGCAGCTGCCCGTCAGCGATGCGCGTTTCGTACGCCTGAGCCGTTGGGCTAACCATGTGGTGACAGCGAACGGCGAACTTTGGGCCGCCGGGCTCAACAACCACGGACAACTTCCCTTCGAGAGCACGGCACTCAAGCGCGTCGATGTCGAGCCCGTTTCGCTTGCGGTCGGCAGCTATGACGTGGGGTGCATCGTGATGCGTGCGGACGGTGAGGTGCGTTGTCGAGGCAGCAACGACCTCGGCGGTGTGGGTGATGGCAGCACCGAGTCGCGAGACGTCTATGTCTCGACCGGTCTCAAGGGTGTTACCGCGATCGTGGCCGGCCTCGACTTTGTGTGCGCTGTGTCGGGAGGCGCGCTCTACTGCTGGGGCAACAATGACAAAGGCCAAGTTGGCAATGGTAAAGGCGGCGACGGTGCCTACGAGGTTGCGCCGACCAAGGTCTCAGTTCCGGGTGTGGTGCGTGCGGTTGCGGCCGGATCACGACACGCTTGCGCAAGCAACAGCGAGGGCGCGGTCTATTGTTGGGGCATCAACTGGGGCAAGCAGGCGGGGGCGTCGTCGGATGCCCAAGCGTGTGGACCGCACGCTTGTGTGCGGGCGCCCCAATCGGTCGATGTCACGGCCTCCGGTGATCTGGCACTTTCGGACGGTGCCAGTTGTGTCATCGACGATGCGGGAAACGTCGCGTGTTGGGGCTCGGGCGCGGCTGCAGCCGGGGGCGCACAGGTCGGTGCAGCGACCGCGCTCGCCTCTGGGCATGAGAGCAACCACTTTTGCGCCGCCACCGCCGCCAAGGTGCTGTGCTGGGGCAACAGCGATACCAAGGGACAGCTGGGTCGCGGCGGGGTTGTGAGCGACGAGCAGGCAAAAAAACCCGCGCCGGTTGCTCTCCCGTAGATTACGGGAGCGGGAATAGACAACGCGGCCCCGCCAACGAACCGGTTTGGTACACACCGGGCATAGAAGAGCGGCCGCATGTTGTGCGTAGCTGGAAAGGGCTGCTAATCAAAGAACAGAGCCTGCTTGCGCTTTTGTGCGCCTCGGGTTTGTCGCTGCTTTTGGGCCTTGTGTGGTTCTTCAGCGCATTCTTGCTTCTCGGCGGGGCTTGGTTTGCCATTGTGGTCGCGCCGCATCGTTGCCCGCGTTGCCGAAACTCGTTCTATCTCTTCGCGTTTGCTTCGCGCCGGATGCAAGTGCCGCACGTGAGTCATTGCGCCAACTGCGAGTTTCCGCGTGGCTGGCTCCCGCAATGCGAACACGAACAGGCCGCCACCGGGCCCTACCGCTAGGCGCTTAGTCTGACGCTTTGTCAACCACGCTGGTGCCATCGAAAATCGCGCGTCGGGCGCGTAGTTCGTCGCACAGGAACGAAAGCATCGCTTTGACGCGCGCGGTGTGGCGCAGGTCTTCGTGCGTCAACAGCCACAGCTCCAGCGTCAAGCGTTCGAAAGGAGGCCGGATGCGCACGAGTTCTGGGTTGGGGTCGGCCATGTAACAGGGCATGATCGACACGCCAAGGCCAGCGGTCACGGCGCGCACGATGGACATGTAGTTCGGACTCGAAAACCCGATGTGTGCGAGCGCGTCCTCGTGCTTCTTCCAAATTAACGGTACGGCCCAGGACTCATAACCCGACGCCACGCACCAACGACACTGCTCCAGTGGCGTATCTCCGATCTCTTCTCTGTACGCGGGCGACGCATAGGTGGCGAAGCGAAACTTGCCGATGCGATAGCCCATGCTGGCGTCTGGGGGTTTTGAGGTGGCACGAATCGCGATGTCCGCTTCGCGCCGCGAGAGGTCGAGCGCAACGCCAAGTCCGATGCCCTCGACGCTGACCTCGGGGTGAAGGCGCATAAACTCGCCGAAGAGTTCGGGCCCGATGGTGGCCATAAAACCTTCGGGGCCCGTCACGCGGACGCGACCCTTGAGCTGCATGTCTTGGCCGAGCACCTCGCGGCTAAGCGCGTGCATTTCGCTCTCGACGCGTTCCGCGTAGTAGAGCGCCGCTCGTCCCGCGTCGGTCATCTTATAACCGTCGGGCAGGCGCTCGAAGAAACGCACGCCGGTGCGACTCTCGATGGCGTTCAGTCGACGGAAAACGGTGCTGTGGTTGTTACCCAGCGCGCGTGCTGCCCCGGCGAGGCTACCCGCGCGACACACCGCCAGCAGCAGATACAAGTCGTTCCACGCCAAGTCTCCAGCGAGTCGTTCCTGGTCGAACCCCGGCGCTCTCGTCACCATCAACACGTCCTATCTTGTGCTTGCGTTTTTGCAAAAAGAGTTGCCGAAATCGGCTAATTACCTTGCGATAGAGAACAGGCTAGCTTGGATTCATGGGCAAAACACACAGCCCAGAAGGAGAAATCACCATGACCCCATTTTCCATCCAATCGTTCGCGGCCTACTGTGAAAGAGCCATGGCCGAGGCGCCAAACCGCCGCGAGGCGGCCGAGCGCTGCCTGGAGCAGGCCCTGCAGCGTTACGCGGGCGCCGAGATCATCGAAGCCCTCGAAGCCGCCGTTCCAGCAGGTGCCAGCATCGGCGAGCTGGTGGTCTTCCGCAGCAGCGAACTCACCATGCTCTACGCGCGCGTCCCGCCTCGTTTCAAGAGCGGCATTCACGACCACACAGTTTTTGCTTGCATGGGACAACTCGAAGGGGCGGAGCGCAGCGTCGTCTACGAGCGTTCGGAGTCGGGAGCAGCCCTTGAGGTCGCACAGACGCAGACCATCTCTGCCGGGCAGGTCATGAGTCTTCCTGAAGACGCGATTCATCACATCGAAAACCCGGAGTACGCGGTCAGCCGTTCGCTTCACATCTATGGCGGGGACTTCGAAGCCGTCCGCGAACATCGCAGCCTGTGGTCCCATGACGACCATACGCAATCGCCCTTCAGTTTCCCCAAGCTTCTCCAAGAGTCGGTCAAAGGCATGAAGCTGGACCGAAACCAAGAAGGTCTCGATGCGATCCTCAAGGCGATCCCCGACGCGCGCGCATGGGTGGAGGCGTGAGTAGCTACGACTTTGCTCTCGAGGCGCACCTTCTTTGGTGCGCCTGCCGCGCAGCGCAGCCCGAGTTGTCGCAAACGCTCGAAATGAAGGATCAAAAGAGCCTCTCGCAACGCGCACGCCGTTCCTGGTTTGGCCGCTTGGCAACCAACGACTAGCGAGGCCGATGTTCGGTGCCCAGCCCTGCGGTGATAAATAGAGCCGTCGCTTCGCCCTCAATGTCCGCGGTGTGCCAGACGCCTGCGGCGTTGATGGCGTACTCGCCGGTTCGCAAAAGGGTCCGGCGTTCTTTTCCGTCTAGCTCCTGTACCAACGTTAGCTCTCCATCGAGGCAGAGCACGACTTCGTCGCCTTTGGGGTGCATCTCCCAAACATCCCAGGATTTATCGAAGCGGTGCATCGAGACGAGTCGTGCCTCGGCGCCGTCCGCTGCATGGCGCTCGGCGTAGTCCGCATACCACTGCATGCCGGTGAAACTGGGCTCGATTAGAGCGGTTGCTCCGAGGCCAAGGTGAATGGGGTTGTCAACGAGTTTGTTCGCCATGGCCCCAAAGAACATCTTCTCAAGGGTCGCGTCAATGGTGCTCAGCTAAGGTTGTTCAGTTGAGCTCGGACTCATCGTTGAGCCAAGATCGCGACGCATGACATCGACCTGTTTTGCAAAGATCGTAAGCCGCGCGACGAAAGAGCACGTCCGCCGGTGTCTGCTCAAGTGCCAAACGAAGTGACTCAATCCTTGAGGCAGCCGGGTTGGAACATTCGAGCGAAGCGCCGTGTGCGACGGTGGCAAGCACAGCGCGGCTCGCTTCGTCCAGCGCAAACGCTCGCCCTTCACGCTCAGCGCCGGCGATCAGCACGTTGGTCAAGTAGGTCAGTTCCTCAAGCCTCTCGCTTGCGAGGGGCGGGCACGTTTGCTGCCAGATGGCAAAGACCTCCGCGAAGCAGTCTTGCAGGCTTCGCGTCGAGAACTGCGTGTGTGAGCGCGTCGCTCTTGACGCCAGAGTGTCGTCTCCGGCGTGAAGGGCGGCCCGTTCGAATTTCGCCGGTGCAGCAACGCCTAGATTCGAAAAGTAGCGCTTTGTAAGCGGGTCGCGCCCTGTCGCATACGTTTGGGCGCAACCGTGTAGGAACGCTCTGGCCGCTCGCGGCTCCACGTAACCGAGTGCGGCGCGGCGTGCCTCTCGCTCCTCTTCGATGTCTTCGCTCAGCGACTCTTCGTCGGAGAGTAAGTCGATAAAATGTCCCAGGTCTTCAAGGTGTTCAGACTGCATGTCGCAGCACCGATCGAGTAGGCACGTGAGCGACCGTCGGTCCAATCGGTCGAGCGCAAGCACCGTATTGAGCAGGGCCTCCCACCCGCCTTCGCTCTTGCCGACCAGGAGGTATCCTTCGATCTCTTCGTAGGGACAGCTGTCCAGTGCCTTGTCGAGGGCATCACCGAGCTCACTGCTCGCCCTCACGCGCCGTTCGATCGAGGCAGCGTCGATGACCCAGAGCACCGACGAGATGGCACAGGTCGCAAACTCTTCTCCCATTTCAAGCAGGCGCAATGCGGCCACCTCGTCGCCGGCCTCGCTCAGAATCTCCAGCCACGTCAGGAAGGTGGCGGGGTTGAACCGTTCGGCTTCGCCAGGTCGCGGGCCCTCAAAAAGCAGCTCGTCGGAAGCTGCGACGAGCTGTTCGACGGTGGCAAAGGCCATGATTTCACCAGCGTCTTCGAGGCCGATAGACTTGATGAGCGCGGGAAACTGCGCCGGCGCGATGCGCCGGATGGCGCTGCCAAGGTCCTCGAACTCGAGGAGTTCGCTGAGTAAAGAGCGCGCTCCGTGGCGGCGCACAAGATTCGACCCAGCCATGGCTGAACAGATAGCATAGCCAGCAACATGTGGGACGATCGTTACAGAGAGGAGGGGTTCGCCTATGGGACGGAGCCCAACGACTTTTTGCGCGATGCGGTCGAGCGCTTGCCGGAGGGGCCCGTGCTTTGTCTCGCCGAGGGCGAGGGGCGGAACGCGGTCTTCGTGGCCAAGCGGGGACACGAGGTTCTGGCCGTCGACCAATCCGCCGTTGGGCTGCGCAAGGCCCAGGCGCTTGCGCAAGAGCAGGGCGTGCTCATCGAGACATGTGTTGCCGACCTGGCCGATCTTCGTCCGCAGCCCGAGCACTACGCAGGCATCGTCTCGATTTGGGCGCATGTGCCGCCAGACATTCGCAAGCCGCTTCATCGGGCTTGCGTAAAGGCGCTTCGCCCCGGTGGCGTGATGATCCTTGAAGCGTATACCCCTGCGCAGGTCGGTCGCGGCACAGGTGGCCCGCCCGACTCAGCGCTGTGTATGCACGCCGATGAGCTCCGCGAAGAGTTTGCGGGCCTTGCGTTCGAGCGGCTCGAAGAATGTGAGCGCGACGTGCACGAAGGTCGCTACCACACGGGGCACTCCGCAGTGGTGCAGATGGTCGCCGTCAAGCCAGCCTGAGCGCTTCGATTTCGCGCATCATGAACACGCTCTCGCCGGTGTCCTCGTAGTCGCCAAAAGGGGGGCAGTATTGGTAGCCAAGGCGTTCGTAGAGCGCTCGTGCAGCTGCATATTGTGCGGTGGGATGCGTTTCGAGCAGTAGGCGCTTGAGTCCAAGGCTCCGGGCATGGGCGGTGACGTGTTCCATCAATGCCCGGCATACACCTTTTCGCAGATGCTCCGGGTGGGTTCGTACCGACTTGATCTCGCCTTCGGTACCGGACAACTGCTTGAGTCCGGCGAATCCCATGAGTCGGCCGTGCTCGTCGCGCGCTTCGAACATGACTGTGCCGCTCGCGATGAGTCGCTCGGCGCCATAGACGTGGCTCGCGCAGTGACTCCTGCCTGCTTCGACATGAAAGGCGAGCAGCTGTCGAACGTCCTCGGCGTCCAAGTCGGCGCGGCCAATATGCACGTAAGAAAAATAGCTTAAGGACACATCCACAGCGAGCCAAGCTGAGCTATGGTGACCGCTTGAGTCCGCACTATTGAGATGCGCCTTAGCGCAGTAGTGGAATGCAGCAACCGAGTTGGCAGTAGAAACCGGCCCCGCACTCCTCGGTCGCTAGGCATGCCTGACGCTCGCCCTCGCATTCGGGTCTTGGCATGGGTACTTCGGCGTCGACACCGGCATCTGGGGTTGATGTGCAGCTCGCCGGTAGATCGGTGATGTCTTTGCCGACACAAAGCTCGCAGGTGCCGCAGCTGTCCTGACATTGCTCGCTCTTGACGCAGGGGGTGCAAACCGCGCTGTTGTCGAGCTGCTCTTCGCTGCAGTTACCGCCGATCCGCACGGTGACCACTGTTCCATCGGACTTGTAGGCATCACAGCACCCGAAGCAGTCGCAGCCGTTGGGCGTCAGGGGCTTGCAATAGTCGATGCACATCTGCGCAACTTCGCAGCTCGGGTCGGTCGCTGCGCGCTCGCCTGTCAGGCATTCGGTATGGTAGCGACACTTGTCGTCGCCGGCGCCCGAGTTGCCGTCGAAGAAGCAGTCCTGCCAGAAGGGGTCCTGATTGTCGCCTGGGATTCCCGTCGCAAACGACCCTTCGTCATCGTCGTAGGGGCCCGTGCATTCGCCGTCGACACCATCGATCTGCCCGTCGCCATCGTTGTCGATCCCGTCGCCGCATTGGCATACGTTGTCGCCGCACACCACCTGACCTTGTTCATTGGTAGGAAAGGGTGAGGTGCCTTCGAGCGACCCGTCGCTATTCGCATTCGTGCCGGAGGGGTCGGCGCCCTCCTCGTCGCAAGAGCAGGCTGTGAACAGTCCTGCAAGCCCTAACGCCAATACCCAACGTTTCCAGGTTGATGCATACATTGTCTATAGTGTGCGCTGCTGTGCGAGCAATGCACGCCGACCGCTGAATGATGCGGCTACATGTAGCCTCATATCGTACTCGGCTGAGTCCAGGTCAGAGCTCGTGAAAGTTGTACAAAGCACCGTTTTCGACCGTTGAAAGTGCTAGCTCCTGCACCAGTTTGGCGGCCGTGGCCTCTGGCTCTTGCAGCATCGATTTGCGGCGAAGCTCTTGAAGCATCGGGACGGCAGGAAGTTTGCTGACGGGTTGACTCCTTAAGTGGGCCTGCATGTCGGTGTCGATAACTCCAGGGCGGATCGTAATCGCAACCACGCCGTGTCGCTCGGTTTCGCAGGCGACCGCCGCCGTGAGCATTTCGAGTCCAGCTTTGCCGATGCTGTATGTACTACCCCCGGGACCGGGTCTCGTGGCAGTTCCTGAGGAGACATTGATCAACCGTCGATCAGCCCGTTTGTCTGCAAAGGCTCGCACGAATGCGTTGACCAAGACGAGCGGCGCAATCAGGTTGACATGAAGAGACTGTGTCACTTCTTCGCTATTCAAGCTGCCGATCATACCTATAGGCCCTGCAACCGCAGCGTTGTTCCATAGCGAAGCGTGGCTGAGGTTACGTTTCGCGAGTTGATCGAAGAAGGGTGCGCAGCGCTGTTCGACGGCCTGCGGGTCCTGCAGGTCGCACTCCAGTAAGCTAAAACACTTCGCATCGAATTTCGCGTTGGCGCTGCGACCGATGCCTACCACGTCGAAGTTGCGCGCGATGAGTTCATGCACCAGAGCACGGCCGAGGCCCCTCGAAACCCCGGTAACGATGGCAACGCTTTTTCGCATACGTCATCGTACTCGAGTCTCGCGTTCGTGAGTAGGTCAGTGCTGTGTTGGTCGAAGGCCACCGAACTCGACTTCTTCGATTTCGGCCTCCAGTTCCTCGAGTTGTTCAGCCAGAAGGAAGCGCTTCTCTTCGTTTGGTTCGTGCTCGATCGCGTCACGCAAGAGACGGATCGAGCGGTGACGGTCTTGGATTTCCGAGTCGGTATGCAGGTTTGTAGATCCGGTCTGGGAAGGTTTGCGTAGCGTTGCCATGCAGTGAAGGTGGTTCAAGGGTGGTGCCAATGATTTCACCAATCAAATTCGAAACCTCTCGTGACTGCGCGGCGAGGCAGATCGCGACGCTGTGGGCAAGGTGCAACACCCTCGCGCAGAACGAGGGCTGGACAGCGATCTGCCCTCGGGAGAGGCGCGGCACTTGCCTAAAGGTCTACTCCGTTGGCAATCTCTGAGGTCATGCTGACTTTCAGTAAAGACCCGAACGTTGCCGAACAACAGATGAACGCGCTCATCGTCTACCTGGTTGCCTTCGGGTACATCGACGGTGACTTCGATCAGAGCGAGAAGACCTACATCCGCGATTTCATTCGCCAGCTTGTCGAAAAGCGCGCGCAGGACTCGGGGCAGCAGGTCACCCCAGAGGTCATCGATCGGGTCGTGCAGCACTTTCACGAAGCCTTTGAACAGGTGGACGCTCAGACCCGCGAGCTCTTTGATGAAGTGGTTGCCGAGGGCGAGTCCGTTGAGGAGTATGTCTACGCGAAGCTCAAGCTGCGCTCGTACGAAATCTTCAGGAGCTTCGACAAGGCGAACCGCCAAGCGTTGCTCGAGACGGCCGAAGCGCTGATCGCGGCTGACGGGCAGGTCCATCCCAACGAGGCCAAGTTTCGCGACGAGGTGCGAGCACTACTCGACAAGCCCGCCGTGCCGCCGCCGGTCCCCAAGCGGAGGTCGATTGCGCCTGAGGCCGATATCGAGATCAAATCGCCAGCACCGAAAATCGTCGCGGCCGACAACCACCCCTTCTTCGGCCCGCATGAACGTCATTATTCTGCTGACCCCAAGGTCATCGCGCAGCAAGCGGCCGACGACCGGGCGCTCATGGGCAAGGCCATGCTCAAGCTTCGGACGCAGCGCGTAGAAGGGCAGGGGAAGCTTGCTGGAAAGCAGTCGGTCGATGACCTCGCTGGTGAGGCGCCCTTTTTGGACGACTACACGTACTTTCACCCAACGCCTAAAGACCAAGAGATCGATGTCACCGTGCTCGGGGACCTTCACGGTTGTTACAGCTGTCTCAAAGCGGCTGTCTTGCAGTCCAACTTTTTCGCCAAGCTTGAGGCGTTCAAGCTCGACTCGGTCAAGAACCCTAAACCCTTGCTGGTTCTGCTGGGCGATTACATCGATCGAGGTCGCTTTAGTTACAACGGCGTGCTTCGGACTGCCATGGAGCTCTATTTGGCGGCACCCGAACACGTGTACATGTTGCGCGGAAACCACGAGTATTACGTGGAGCTTCGTGGGCGCGTGTACGGTGCAGTTCGGCCGGCCGAAGCCATCCAAACGCTCGAGGGGCATGCGCCGAGTGAGATATTTGAGGCGTACATGAAGCTCTTTGAAAGCCTGCCGAACATGTTGTTGCTCGGTCGCACATTGTTTGTGCATGCGGGCATTCCCCGCGATGCCGACGTGCGCGAGAAATGGACAGATCTCTCTTCGCTCAACGATTGGGACCTGCGTTTTCAGATGATGTGGAGCGACCCGAGTGAAGCCGACGTCATTCCCGACGAGCTACAAGCGCAAAACGCGCGTTTTCCGTTTGGCCGCAAGCAGTTCGACTCGTTCCTAGGGCGCCTCGGGTGCGACATGTTGGTCCGCGGTCACGAGAAAATCATCGAGGGCTTCAAGACGGTCTATTCCGGCGACACGAAACTCCTCAGCGTGTTTTCTGCCGGGGGCAAGACCAACGATGACCTACCGGAGAACTCAAGCTACCGCGAGGTCAAACCGATGGCGCTCACCATGTCGATCAAGGGCGATTCGGTTAAAGTCTCGCCTTGGGCCATCGATTACGAAGCCTTCAACAGCCCCGAACGCAACGCATTCTTCGCGACGCAGCCCGAAATCGAACACAAAACCGCCTGACTCTGTAATTCTTTTTCGTTCCAGTCGACTCACTTCAAAACGAAGGGAGTCTGGGAATGACGAAGAAGGTGGTGCAGCGTTTTGGGTGCACGCTGATGGTGGTGTGCGCAGTCGCTTGTGACAGCGTCGGGGCGGAGAACAAGTCGAGCGCTCTTGGCGAAACGGAGCGAGAGATCATCGATGCGGGCCTCTACGATGATAGCAGTTCGTGCTGGTGGCTCGACGGAGGCAGTTGTGAAGAACTCACGATTGATTCCGATGCGCCGCGTTGCGACCGTGGCGATGCCAGCGCGTGTGATAGAGGTGAGGTCTGCGACATGCTTGCTTGCGAGTTTGCGCAAGGCGAGTGCGCGGGCGGCTGTCGCGCATGTAGTACACAAGACTGGATTTCGGGTTACTCGGTTCCCGGTGACGTCGAATGCGCTGAGATTACAAGTATCAGCGTAATGCAGGACTGCAGCACCGAGGGTGGCTACCACGTCAACATCGCGGTCACGGAACACGACGGCGGAGCCGTGTATCAAGTCACGGGTCTGCTGCGAGATGTCGACATCACCGACTCGCACATTGCCCCTGGTTTCTACGAGATGGACGCCGTGTCGGAGACCGGCGAGACAAGCAATGTAGGGCTACGCATACGCGAGTTCGACGCTCGCTTTTCGCGCGGCGCCGATATCACATTGGAGTTCCTGACAGGGCTTGAGACCTTCCTTCGAGGAAGCGTGTGCGACTGGAGCGTTGCCGACAACTGCCGACCGACTGAGATCCCCTAAGCAGGTGCATGACGCTAGCCTTGCGCGAGAAACGCCGCGGCTTCAACCCTAGAGATCGCCCATCAGTGCAAAGTTCTTCGACCGTTGAAGCAACTTCGGGTAAGGCCGGGTGTGGACGCTGCGGTCGAAGTTCGAACGCTACCCTGGCAAGGCTACCTTTTAGCGGCGGTCGGCTCAGCGATGTTCGCGTCGAAGGCCATCGTCGTCAAACTTGCGTACCTGTCTGTGCCTGCGAGCGAAGGAACCGCGAGCGAGATCATCGACCCGATTTCGCTGATCGTGTTGCGGATGGGGTTTGCAGTTCCATTGTATTTGATCATCGGCTTGCTGATGTATCGCAAGCGCATGCGATCCGATGCCGACCTGCCGCCCCTTCGCCGCATCGGACAAATCGCTGTGATTGGCGCCATGGGCTACTACGTGGCGAGCTTTCTCGACTTTGTGGGGCTCGTCCACATCACGGCGCAGCTCGAGCGGCTCACGCTTTTTACCTATCCGGCGTTCGTCGTGATCTTGAGCGCGCTCATCTACCGGCACCCGATCACACGTGCGGCGGTGGTCGGCTTCGGAATCTCGTATTTTGGCCTGGCGTTTGTTCTCATCAATGGAGAGATCACCGAGTCGAATAACCTTGCCCTGGGCGTCTCGCTCGTGCTCGGTGCCGCACTATCCTTCGCCTTCTATCAAACCTTGTCCAAGACGCTGATGCAGAACCTCGGCAGCGTGCTCTTTACCTGCGTTGCCATGAGTGCTGCCGCGCTGTGTGCGCTCATCCATTTTGTCATTCTTGGTGCGGGCGCCGAGGGACAGCTGGCCCTGATGTTCACGCCACGCATGCTCCGTCTGGGTGCGGTTTTGGGGATCGGTTGCACGGTTGTTCCATCGTTTTTCTTGAGCGAGGCGATTGAGCGCGTGGGCCCGCAAGCCGTTGCCATCATCGGCACCTTGAGTCCCGTGGTGACGGTCGCCCTAGCGGTTCTGCTTTTGCATGAACCCTTTGGCTGGCAAGACGCGGTCGGCGCGCTGCTCGTGATTGCTGGCGTGATGGTCTACGTTCGCTCTACGGGGAAGCGACCTGCTTGAGCACGGATACTTCGACATTTTCTCACGGCTCATCTATGAAGAGGCGTGTCTCGTACGATCCTGATGCTCGTCGTTCTCTTGCTTGCATCCAGTTGTACGCACGGTCGCCGTGGAAGCGGCTCAGAACCCGACGCTGCCGGCTTCGATGCTGCCAGCTTCGACGGTGGCACAGTCGATGCCCAGCGTAGGGTGGATGCGGCTACAGCGGACGCAAGGCTTCCGGATGCAATGCGCCGGGAGTCCGGGGCGGCGGACGCTTCTTTCGATGCGGAGGTTGATGCAAGTCTTGACGACGGCACGCTTTGGCTCTTCGTCACGCGGCAGACCTACACAGGGAACTTGGGTGGACTGGTCGGGGCAGATGCGCTTTGCCAACAAGCTGCCGACGAAGTGGGCCTTACGGGTACATTCCGCGCATTTTTGTCCGATGGTTCAACAAACGCGCGCCAGCGCTTGCCTGCGGGCGGGCCGTGGCGCGCGCGGACGGGAGCCAGAGTGTTCGCCGACGTCTTTTCGTGGGACGAGTTCCCGGAGACGGATCGCTACGGCTTTGACGCTTCGGGCTTTTCAAACAACGTCGACTATTGGACCGGTACGTTTCTAGGCGGCACGAAGTCGAGTGCGACGTGTGAAAGCTGGACGAACATGAGCGATGCCCGCGGCCAGTTCGGCTCGCCCGCGACCGACGACTGGTGGGTCGAGCGCTCGACCTCGGCTTGTTCGTCCGAGAAATCGCTACTATGTTTTGAGCGACCGTGAGTGTACTGCTCTAGACCGAGGTCATCTAAGACTGACCGAGCTTGACCGCCCAGCGAGCCGGATCCGTTCGTCGCTCAAGCTCGAATGTGCGTTGCACGTCCTTCGCTTTCGCTTCTCCGCCTCCAACCCGCTGAACGCCCATCCTTCGATCATTCTTAGATGACCTCGGTCTAATGGTCTGAAGTAGCAAAAAGCGTTCATTCGAACTAGGACTTCAGTATGGGGAAAAAGAAGAAAGAGCGCGCGTCCGTCGAGCGGCCAGCGTTTCGCAACAACCCGTTCGCGGGCCTGCAGAATCTCAAGGTCTCACCATCGGCTCTCCCAGAATCGAAAAATGACGCTATCGCTGAAACGAAACACAGCGCTCCGCTGGCCGATGCATGGCCGAGTAAGCTAGTTTTGCGCCGCGAACGAAAAGGGCGCGGCGGAAAGACTGTTACGTGTCTGTCTGGCGTCGAGGTTACCCGACGTGAATCCGTTGCCAAGCAGATAAAGAAGGCCCTGGGTTGCGGCGCCACGCTTGAAGGCGACGAGATTGTGCTCCTCGGTTCGCTCGTGGATCGCGCAGCCGACTGGCTTGAGGCACAGGGTGCGTCGCAGGTTGTGCGCGGTAACTAAGGAGCGCACGGTTTGCAGGAGCCCTTCATCGTGTTCGTGTACGGAACGCTGCTTCGTGGCGAGTCCAACCACCGCGTCCTCGAGGGCGCCGAGCTGCTCGAAGAGACCGTGACAGAGGAGGGCTATCAGCTCATCGATCTGGGCGCCTATCCAGCGATGTGCCGTGCAGGCGACGGCGTGGTGGTCGGTGAACTTTATGCCGTGAGTCGCGACACTTTGGCCAAGCTCGACCGTCTTGAGGAGCACCCCGAATACTACCAGCGGGTTGAACTGCGTCTGTCCGATGGACGCATGGTGTTGACCTACACCATGCGAGCCGAAAAACTAGCCAGCGCACGACGCATCGAGTCCGGGGACTGGCGTAAGCGCTCGCGGCGCTGTTGCATTCCGGATTCGGGCGATTTGCCGGTTCAAGGCGAACCGGACTGACGATGGGTCAAACGTACAGAAGCGACTATAGCGCCTGAAGCAACCAAGCGATGGTCAGCGTGACCGAGACGCCGAGGATGAATCCGAGCGCAGTCGCGATCCAGATCCGTGAGCTTGGGCCAGGACCTGGAGCGGCGTGGGCTTGGTGCAGTGGCTCGATGAGAATCTTGGGCTCGGTGTCGATATCGCTGTGGTGCGCTGGCGTTAGCTGTGTGTCGGTTTGCGTGTGCCGGTCATGCAGCAATGCTCTGGGCGGTGCCTGCGGAAGCGGAAAGTGTTGCTTGGAGTCGGGCGCTGCCAGGCGCTTCGTTTCGCATGCGGCGATCTTGCGCCGTTCGCCTGACTGTTCGAGTGGACGGTTGAGGTCGGTATCCTCATCATGCCAACGGTAGTCGCCTTCTCCATTCGAAAGCTTGGCGTACTCTCCCGGGTCGAAGGCGTGTGGATCGGTAGGCTCATCGCTGCCAAACAGCTCGTGCTCAAACTGCTGGTTTTGTTGCTCGGCGCGTTTTTGAACCACCCCACTCGTTCGCCGAGCGCGCTCGGACGACTTCGGAAGCTTGAGTGGTATCGTATGTGGCTTACTCATCGCGTGAACT
The DNA here is from genome assembly GCA_964487255.1 of uncultured Polyangiales bacterium. GTDB lineage: Bacteria > Myxococcota_A > Polyangia > Polyangiales > CAZAQV01 > CAZAQV01. The sequence goes on from CAZAQV010000022.1 coordinate 43,471, forward strand.
CTCTACGGACAAACTCTTCCCAAAAAAATGCCTGCCGTCAAAGTCTGAAGGGTTTAAGGTCCAGCTAGCCAACCTAGAAGCACGACGCCTAGAATTCCGGTGACCCCCGCCACCAGCGTCGCGACGGTGTGTGTCCGGTAGGCTTGGCTTGTCGACATGCCCGAAAATTGGCTGACGACCCAAAAATAGCTGTCATTCGCGTGCGAGACAGTCATGGCACCAGCACCGATCGCCAAGACGATGAGTTCGGGACCGAGCGCTGCCTGCAGGCCAAGTGCGCCTAAAAACGGTGCCAATAGCGACGCCGTCGTGACGATCGCGACCGTGGATGAGCCGATGCTCGTCTTGAGGGCTGCCGCGACAGCAAATGGCAGCAGAAGTGCGAATGAGCCGAAGTTCGCACCATTCAGAGCTTGCGCGATCTCAGATGACAGCGACGAGGCCTTGAGCACGCCACCGAGCGCACCGCCTGCACCCGTAATGAGCACGATCGGCCCTGCGCTGCGCAACGCTTCGTCGATGGCGGCCGAGGCCGATCCCCTGTCACGAAGAAGTCTCAGCGCCACCAGCACACCCAGGAGCATCGCCGTGATCGGGTGACCGATGAGCGTCGCGACTTCTACAGCTGTCCCCGAAAGCCCAAGCGCGGAAGCACTGGTCGGCAGCGCCATCAATGCGATAGGGACCAAGATGGGTGCGAACGCCGCAGCGGTGGAGGGTCGTTCGGCGTGGGCCGCTTCGCGCTGCTCGATCTGGGTGCCATCGGTTCCGTCGAGTGCGGACGCGAAACGAGGCGCGGCAAACTTCGCATACGCCCGACTCGCGAACAGCACGGGCACGGAGATCAGTGCGCCGAGCAACATGACGGTGGGTATGTTGGCTGCGACTTCTCCAGCGGCGGCGACAGGTCCCGGCGTTGGCGGAACGAAGACGTGGGTGGCGTAAAGACCCATGGCGGTCGTTACGGCGAGTTCTGCTTTGGGCACGCGGGAGCTGCGCCCAACCGCGTCGATCACAGGGGACAGCAAAACGAAACCGGAGTCGCAAAAGACGGGAATCGAGACGACCGCACCCGCACCGCCGAGGGCAAGCGAGGCTCGCTTGATGCCAACCCAGGATAAGACCTGTTCGGCGAGTACGTTGGCGCCGCCACTTTGTTCCAAGATGCTGCCAATCACTGCGCCCGCAGCGATGACGATACCGATCGCGCCCAGCGTTCCGCCGAAGCCGGATGCGGAAGCCGGGGCAATCTCGTGAACGGGAATGCCGAGCAGGACACCTGCGAGGAATGCGGCGACCACCAAGACCAAAAACGGGTGGAGACCAAAACGCCCAGTCGCCAGAATGATGAAGAGCACCGTCGCCGCCAGCGAAAGGTAAATCATATCGCGCATACGTTAGCTGAACTGTGCTCTGGCCAGTAAACGGATACCGAACCATCCGAAAACTGCACACCGAGTAACCCCGATCGTCCAACTCGATCAGCCACCATCGGGTACTCGATACCCCACTCAAAGCATTGAAAGTGTTTGGTTTCTTGCGCACATCCGATGCACAGTCTGTGCACAAGCTCACGCGTTGGCTCGCTTGTTGCTCAAGAGTCACGCGTGCGTAACTTACTGACGAATAATCGCGGCCAAAGCGGCCTTTCTCATGTTTTGGTGGCAACTCTTGTTGGAGCGCTCGCCATCACTTCGTTTTCCGAGCTTGGCGGTGCCTACAACCTGAACCTCACAGGCGCCGCACAAGCGCAGGTGGCTCAGACGCCCTCGCTCACTGCGCGCATTCAGGCGGCTGTGTCGACTGCCGCTCGTGCCGCCTACCGCGCCGCGCGTGCCGTCACCGATGCCATCGCAGATGCGGGCAAGGTGGTGGATGCCACGGAGAGTGGTCGACTTGTGCAACTCGTCGCCGAGGCTAAGCGCCTGGCCGAGGAAGCTGGATACGTGACCATCTTGCGTATCGCCGACGAGACGGCGGACTCTCCTCTCGCCGTGACGTTGCTGCGAAAGGAACGCATTGATTTGGTCGAGGGTTCGCTTTCGACCAAGCAGTTCGATATTTTCACGCTCGACCAGGCGAAGCGACCAGACGGCACACCCGTTCGTGTTCTTGCCGACGACGACGGTCATTACCTCTTCGGACTTAGTGAAGGAAAGGTTCCCGACTTCTATAACGCCAGCGTGGAGCAGGACTTGGTCCGCACGACGCTTTTGACTTCTTTGGATCGCATCGAGATCCTCAATCAGGAGTCCGCGCAGCGACTTGCGCGCAGACTTTCGGTGGACAGCGAACTGTCCGCCGCGGATATCGAAGCGATGTATCGCCCACGCCTCGGCCCATGGGCGCCTGAAAACGTCGTCGAGGGTGCGGCCAACAATGCGGGGAGTCGGCTCAAGGTCAAACCCCAGTTCACGACAGCAATTGCGCGGGGCTCGGGTCTCGACATGAACGCGTTTTCGGCTACCGGCGGCAACAGTCGCCCACACCTCGCCATGGGTGCATACGCTGATCGAAATGGTCGATTGTATAGTACCGCGTTGACCGAGGGCATCGTTTGGCACGAGTGGGGGCATGCCAACACCGACGGCATGCGTCCTGAGTACCGCTATCCCGGTTACATCAAAAACGGCGATCCGGACTATCAGCTCGAGGACATTCCGGACTTCTTGACTCGCCATGGCCGCAAAATCGAGCCGCGTGAGTTGGAACCCGCCGAGCTTGGCACGCGCCTTTTCTTCGCTCGCGCGCTGCATGAGTGGCGTTCGGACCTTCAGGCGCGTACGGGTGCGATGCACGATCCCACGATCATCAAGAAGTTTATTGAGGCCACCGGGGGTGATATGCGCATCCGCGAAGGCAATCCGATTCGTGAACTTGCCCTTCGTTTTGCGGAAGATTTAGGCATTGATCAGGGGGGCCTCCGAGGCTCAAATCCAGCTGAGACGATTCCGGAGGCGCTCAGGCTTCAGGGCAGGCGTGGCCAACCCAACCCCTATGACTTTGCCGTGGTCATGAAACGGTGGGAAGAGGATGCCGTTGCTGTTCTTTACGAACAGAAGCTCCTCGAGCTTGCTGAAGAGGCGGACGATATCAACGTGATCAATGACCCGAACGTCATCGCGCGCGCGCTTGAGGCCGCTTCGGACGATTTCCTCGACCTTTCAAAGTGGGCGCTCATGCACGAGCTGATGGATGAAGGTCCCGACTTCGGCCGCTACGCAGCTCTCATGGTTCAAGGAGCGGCGGAAGGTACGGCTCTTGATGGACCCGCGCCAGAGCTCGCCCAAGCGCTTCTTCAATCGGCCATAAAGCGTGGTATTGTCCATGCACGGCCAACGCCAGAGGGGCTTCAGCTCGCGAGCGCGACGGAGCTGGGCGCGATGGCCCCCGCGCTGCTCGAAGCCATGGGCTCGAAGGTGCCTCCGAACGAGGGCGCTGCTCGACTGCGCGAGGCAGCGGGTATTCATGACCATCGCATGCCGATTCAGTAGGCTTGAGCCAACCTGGTCGGTTTAGCGTAGGCAGCCGACTGGGCTTCGCACCGGCGAGTCATTGTTGCCGAGATCGCACTCGTTGAATTGCGTGTTGTCGGCGCTGACGCGTGCGACAAACCCTGCAGTCTCGGGTGGCATGTTCATCGGCTCGTAGTCGAACGTCATCGCGCGGCCCGGCAAGAGCGGGTGGTCGGATACAACGGTTCCGATCTTTGACTGCGAGTCATCGTCGACTGCGAAGACGTCGACCTTGACCCCGGCGGGCAGGATGGCCCGGCCACGGTTCGCCAGGCGGATGGTCATGTTCCTGTGCTCCTCACATGCGACGTCGAGAATATCGACCACTGCGTCGGGCGCATCGAAGATGCCATCTTCTTGGATGTTTTGACGGAAGCTGTTGGCCCACGGCAAGGTGTAGTTCTCAATGCGATTCTTTGGCACCGAGCCATACGCTTGGTCCGGTGAGCACGCGTTGTCGTCACCAGAGCAAATATTGGTAACCGAGTAGGCGTGCTGGTTCCAGATTTGCCTTGTGCCCACCCATGAGTTGGCCGCGTCGCGATAGACGCGAACGCCGCGCCACATGCCGCCGTCCTGCGGTCGCTTCCACGCGGGTCGTTTGGTCACGGGATCGGGCTGGTCCCAGCCATCGTCTTCACAGTTCCAGCTCTCAGCGTTCGCTCGGTTCGCGACCCAGAGCATCTCGGCGTGGCCATCGGCATCGACGTCGGCGACCACATTGCTTTCCGTCGCCGTGAACGATTTCGTCGGCGTCGCATATCGAACCTCGCCCGTTTTTCCGTCGTAGACCCAGAGGAAGCATTCGTCGTTGTAGATGACTTCAGCAGCGCCATCGCCTTGAAAGTCGAACACGGTCGAGCCGGTTACCGACGAGCTCTTGTCATGGTTGGGCGCGGCCCAAGCTTCCTCAAGCCAGCGACCCTTGAGGTTCGGTTTGACCGTGTAGTATGCGTTTTTCTGCGCCACACCGATTTCCGCGTACCCGTCGCCATCGAAGTCTGCGACCGTGGGAGGACCACCGCTGCCCTGATCGCCAAGCATAAAGGGTGCGAAGACATCGATGCCCGTCTGCGGGTGCAGTACCGACACGCGCCCGCTTTCGACCAGAATAATCTCAGGTGTTCCATCGTTCTGAAGGTCCGCGACAGCTGGGAACCCGAAAGCCAGGTCCTCGCGGTACCACAACCGTTTTCCGTTCGCTGCATAAAGCGCGCGTCCCGTGACAAACTCGAGCCCCGCGGATGGATGCACGTCTGCAAAAAACTCAAGGCTCTTGTTCACAGCCGGCAAGACGTCTGCGGTCCAGATGTGAGCGAGCGTGCCGCCTTTGGTCGTAAAGACCGAACCTGCGAAAGCGATTTCGGCGTAACCGTCTTGGTCGACATCGGCGACCGAGGGTCCACCGCCCCAGCCAAGTGACTTGCCGACGTTCGTGACCGCGATCGAGCTCTTCATGAGCAGTTCGCCACTGCCTGAAACCACGACGATGTGCGCTTCGGCGGTGATGGCGATGATGTCGAGAACTCCGTCTTGTGTGACGTCCGCGAGCGCGACGGTATTGCCCAAAAATCCCGCTGAGTTTCCGACCGAAGGGAGGGTCAGAAGTTCGCGTCCGTCGTCACCCGCGAGCACCCGGAGCACCCCACGCTGACAAGCGCCGGCGTTGCCGTTTTCTCCCCCAGCGCATTGCACGCCGCTGAGCGGATCGGCATCATCGACCAATAGTTCGCCCGACACAAAGACAACGGCGGGAACGTCAGAGCGGTCCACCTTCATATCGCAATTGGTGTCCGCGACACGGCCCACCATCGGCGTGCTCCAGACGTCGACGAAGTCGGGAAGGGTGGCGTTCGAGTCGTTCCACTCCCACTGAACCTCCGCTTGAAGGTCGCCGACGGGTGGGCGGTACTGGCAGGTTCCAGGGTTGGCAATGCAATCCTCGCCGGCCATGGCTTCACTGCAGTTCTTCGGAAGCGCTACGCACTGACCGTCGGCCAGCGCAGAGCAAGCGTTGTCGACGCGTGCGCCGCTGCCCAGCCCGAACTCGCAGTACTCGCTGCCCTGACAGTCTCCGTCCGCGTGACAGCTACCCATGGGCTCGACGCAGTTGCCTGCAAAGCACATCTGTCTTGCACCGCAGCACACGCTTCCGCAACGCTCCGACTCGTCGCAACACTCGGCAGCGAGTGTCTGGTTGCTGTCACACTTCGCCGTGGCCGGATCCTCCATGGCCGCATCCGCTTCGCCGACAGGCGCGCTATCTGGCTGTGGGCCCGCATCGAGCTGCTCATAGGGGATCGGCTCTTCTGGTTGTTGCCGGGTGGGGTTCTCGCCACTGCAGCCAACGCTGAGCAGCAGAAGCGAGATACTTCGCAGGTTGAAGGTGGTCCGGATTCCTCTCATAAGCGGAATCAATGCAATTATGGTTCCAGCATAAAATAGTGAAAATACTATAGCGAAATCGCTATAACCATTGAGAAAAACATGTCTGCGGAGCCATGAGCGCTCCGGTGCTGAGGAGCTTTTGTCCCACTACTGTGGGGTTGGACTCCGCAGTTTGTGGTCCTACGGTGCCGAAAGGGCGATGACGTCCTGGCCTTGGCGGATTCGATAGCGGTAACCCGCCTTGAGCACCACGTGATCACGGCTCAGCGTGGCGTCAGGCCAGCGCACGGTCACATCCGCTTCGCAGGATGCGCCCAGCCCGAAGTGCAGCACGCGGTCTTGTTGGAGTCCGCTTCGTCCGTGTCCCCCCCCGACTTGTTGCACCTGGATGCGGTCGCTTTCAGCGGTGCGCACCTCGACGCGCGCGCCAATCGCCATCCGGTTGCTCGTGGGACCGCCTTCGAGTTCGATTTGAATCCAGTTGTTCTCGGCACCGACCGTGTTTTCGAAAAGACGAAGATGGCTCGCTTCGTAACACCCGTCGGGTCCCGGCTCTGTGCAGCGCGCCACGCTGTGCCCCAACATCAAGTCGACATCACCGTCGCGATCGAAATCTGCGCTCGCGATACCGATATTGCTGCGCATGTCGATCCCCGTCTCGATTGGCACGTACTCAAATGTGCCGTCTTGTTTTTGGTGAAACAGGTGCGCGCGTGTGCCCCGATAGCTTCCGGATCCGACCAGAATGTCGGGTCTGCCATCATTATCAAAATCGAGCACCGCGCTGTTCATGTCGCCGTCATCCCAAAAGCTCGACGTGCGGGGACGAACAAGCCCAGTTTGCTGATTGCCGGGGCGTCGAAAGGAAATCGTGTCTCCACCTTCGTTGTAGAGGATTTCTGAGGGGTCGCTAACTTCCCCAACATCCCAATGGACGATTTCGTTCGTGAGCAGGTCCATCCGGCCGTCCCCATCGAAGTCCGCGCAAACCGTTGTACCAGAGTTGCCTCCCAGGTAGGCGGGTTGGCGGTGCCGGTCGTGGCGCCAGCGAAAGTAGCCGTTTTCGGTAAGACGGCCCTCGTCGCAGTTGAAGCCTTCAACCGGCTCGGGCACGGTTGCACAATCTTCGGCGTCTCGATTGAAGCTGCAGTAGCAGCGCGCGGAGTTGTCGACCGTCCAATCCATGCGCTCGTCGAAGGCGTAGCCAGATGCTACTGAGCGGTTCCAATACATGAGGGTGCCGCTTTGTAGGGCACTCTCCCAGAGCAGGTTCGGGCTGCGTCCATAAGAAGAGACCAACAGCTCTTGGTTGCCATCGTTATTCAGGTCGCAGGCGAGCGTGGCCCATGAACGTGCGTGAGAGCCGCCTGCGTTAAGCAGCGCATCGCTTGAGCGCGTACCCGTCATCAACCCCACGTTTGCGCTTACATTCTCAAAGTGACCGTCGTTCCCTTGTAAGAAGAGACGATCGATCTGCGAATCCTCGGTCTCCGTTTGACTGTGAAGACCCAGAAAAAGGTCGATGCGACCGTCTCGGTTCGCGTCAAGAAAGGTTGCGGCAAAGGGGAAGAGTGACTCTCCGGGGGCGTGCAGCGCGGGGCTTGCGGGCGTGTCCGCGAGTTCGAAATTCCCGCTTCCATCGTTGAGCAAGATTTCTTGTGCTTCGCCCGAGACGCCATCGTTGGTTCGTGTCGCGCTAAAAGCATCGATATCGCCGTCATTATCGACATCGGCCCAAACCACGACGCCGACACGGCGTGCAGTTACGCCGTCCAGTTCGTATCGGCGCTGCGTGAAGTTGGACGTCTGCGTTACATCATCGAAGCGGAGGTTCCCGAGGTTGCGTAGCAACCAAGTATAGCGTTGGCCTCCGTCGGAGAAATCGTCTCGAGGAATCGGATTGTCACCGATCGGGTTGTTCGCAACTTGGTGGGCGTAGACATCCGCCAAGCCGTCTTGGTCGATATCGGCTACGGTGAGGCTCATTCCAGACGCCGCCCCAACACCGGCGCCCATCTCGATGAGGCCGCTTTGCGCTGTCCTATTGGCAAATGCTGGGCGGTCAATCGTCCAGTCTGCCCCGACTTGACAGGCATTTCCGACCATCGGGGACCTCAGCTCAATCGTCGATGCAGTGGCTGCGTCTGGGGATAGGGCGTCGGGCAGCCCTGCGTCTGTGGTGTTTGCATCCGCCGGTTGCACGGTGCTGTCGTTGGGCATGTCGTCGCTCGAACACGAACAGCAGATGACAAACGCAGCACAGGCGGTGGCTTCTCGGACTCGCACGTAGGTATGGTCATGCAAGCATCGCGCCTAAATAAAAGGCGTGATTTCAGCTATGGCCGGGGCTTTTTGTAACCGGATCCGGGGTTAACCGACTAGTTATTCGGTGGCGAGACCACAGCCGCTAGTCGTTGCCGGTGCGTGTCACGTGGGTGATGAGCTCGCTTAGCGGGCGCACGCCGGACTGCGCCGGTGGTGGCGGTATACTGGAGGAGGGCGGGTAGGAGAACCGTTGGTCAATTTCGGCCAGTTCGACATCGACCCAGCCCGGTGCCGGGTTATTGATGACCGTCGCTTGATAGTCCGGGCCGTCGGCTTGAGACGCGAGGCGTGCGCTAAAGTCGAAGGGGATCTGCTGGTTCGCGCGCACGCGGTAGATGCCATCGCGAACGTGATAGAGCGCGAAACTCGACATCCCATCGTTCACCAGCAGTGTGTCGTCGAAGCGATGCTGTTGGCGTTGCTCAGGGTCGTCGACTTCGAGCTGCGAGGGAAGCTCGAACGTAATGCGCCTCGGGCTTAGCGGAAACGCACTGACCACGGCGGAATAAGTCTTCCCGTGTACGGCCACGTTGATCCAGGCCGATTCGAAGTATAGATCATGGGCTTTTTGAGCTTCAATGAGCCTTCTCCGGTCTCAAGGTCCAACTTGACCACGATGGCATGAAGAGGTTCGGATGCCGTGGCTCGGAGCTCGCCGAAGGCGTTGCTGAGTGCCCGTGGGTAAATCGCAACGTCGATACACCTGTGCTGCACCTCGTGCAGCAAGGCAACCGCTGCTGAGACAGGCAAGGAGTAGCTGCGGGGTTTCATGATACCCACGAACTATGCAAGGTCTGTACTCAGATAAAAACCAATGGTTATCCGATGACGCGAGAGTCCTGTTGGTTCCTTTCCCACAATACAAGCGTCACTGACGGATCCTATCCTACATCCTGGGGGCTGTCTTGAAGGGCCTCGAGCAAATGAAAGTCGCGTTCGCTGACCCCTCCGCAGTCGTGGGTCCACAGCTCGAGTGAAACGTGGCCCCACGTCAACTCGATGAGTGGGTGGTGATTTTGAGCCTCCGCGATCGTGCCGATCTTGTTGACGAAGGCGAGGGCCTGGGCGAAATCGGCGAAGCGATAGCTGCGGTAGAGGCGCACGGGGCGCCCCTCCGAGGCGGGCTTGACGGTCCAGCCTGGGTAATGCTCGGCTCGAGCTCGAGCATCGTTCTCGTCGATGGAAGTCATTAGGCTTGTCGCTAGCACGTTCCATCGCAGAGCGAAAACGGTGTGGACGTGAGCGGGAGCGCTGGGCCACTCTCTGGGGCAATGAGAACCGACGAACCGAAGACGATACGGCTTGAAGACTATGAGCCACCCGCATACCAAACTCGGAGCACCCACCTGACTTTTGAGCTGGAAGAGGGCGGTACCTTGGTGACCAATGTCATGCAGGTCGAGCGTCAGCCACACGCACGGCAAAACGTCCTCGAACTCGACGGCGAGCATCTTGAGCTCGTCTCGTTGGAACTCGATGGCGAGCCAGTTGCCGCGGAAAGCCAAATGAAGACGCCCACTGGTTTGCAAGTTGCGGACGTCGGCGAACGCGCTGAAGTCAAGATCGTAACGCGAATCTATCCTGAAACGAATACGGCGTTAGAGGGGCTTTACATTTCGAGCGGTATGTACTGCACGCAGTGTGAGGCACAAGGTTTTCGACGCATCACGTACTTCCAAGATCGTCCCGATGTCTCCGCACGTTACAAGACCACCATCATTGCCGATGCGGCCCGCTATCCCGTTCTGCTATCGAACGGGAACTTGGTTGCTGAAGAGACTCTCGACGACGGTCGTCGCTCTGTCACCTGGGAAGATCCACACCCAAAGCCCAGCTACTTGTTCGCCCTCGTCGCGGGCGATCTGGCCGTGCTCAACGACACCTTCACGACGCAAAGTGGTCGCGAAGTTCGGCTCCAGATCTTCTCCGAGCCGCACAACATTTCGCAGTGCGACTACGCGATGGCGGCGCTCAAACGTTCAATGCGATGGGACGAAGAGGTGTTTGGCCGCGAGTACGACCTCGACATCTTCATGGTGGTGGCCGTCGACGATTTCAACATGGGCGCCATGGAGAACAAGGGGCTCAACATCTTCAATACTTCCTGCGTACTGGCCTCTCCCGATACGGCTACCGACGCCCGCTACCAGCGGGTAGAGAGCGTGGTGGCGCACGAATACTTCCACAATTGGTCAGGCAATCGCGTGACCTGTCGCGACTGGTTCCAGCTGAGCCTCAAGGAAGGTTTTACGGTGTTCCGAGATGCCGAATTCAGTGCGGATATGAATGCACGCTCGGTGAAACGAATCGAGGATGTTCAGGACCTGCGTGACCAGCAGTTTCCAGAGGACGCGGGGCCGCTCGCCCACGCGGTTCGCCCCAATTCGTACGTGGAGATATCGAACTTTTATACGCGCACGGTCTACGAGAAGGGCGCCGAAGTCGTGCGGATGCTGCAGACGATTCTTGGGCCACAGGCGTTCCGCCAGGGTAGCGACCTCTATTTCGAGCGGCACGACGGCTCAGCGGCAACAACAGAAGACTTTGTGCGGGCGATGGCCGATGCCAGCGGTGCCGACCTCGTGCAATTCGAGCGATGGTATTCACAGGCCGGTACGCCCGAGCTAACCGTGTCGCAGTCTTTTGAGGGTTCGACACTGACCTTGACGATTCGCCAACAGTGTTCTCCAACGCCTGGGCAAAGTAAGAAAGAGCCGTTTCACATTCCGATCACAATCGGCTTGGTGGGCGCGGTCGGTGACTTGCTCAGCGACGCACTTTCCGTCGAAAGCACAGCGCTGACAGAACGGCGTGGACCTTCGCTCTTGCTGCACTTGCGCGAAGCGAGTGCCAGCCTATCGATCAGCGGGCTTGAGGAGCAACCTGCGGTTAGTTTCTTGCGCGGTTTCTCGGCACCGGTGAAGGTTTCGTTTGCGCGGGACGCAGCGCAACTCGACCAACTGATTCGCCACGACAGCGACGGGTTCTGCCGCTGGGATGCAGCGCGCACGCGGAGCCTCGAACAAATGGAGAGGATGCGTGTCGGTGCCTCGGTAACCGAAGGGTATCTGGCAACCTGGGGAGAGCTCGCCGATCAGGCGCTTGTCGTTGACGATCCGGAGTCGGCCCTTCTGTTGGGCCAAATCCTGACCTTACCGTCGGAGGCGGACTTCTTCGCTCAAATCGAATCGGTAGACGTCGACCAAGCTTGTGATGCGCGTTTGGCGCTATACCGTGCGCTCGGAGAGGCCCATCTTTCGCGATGGCAGGCGCTTTACGAGCGAAATGCGCCGCAGCCGGGCTACGAACCGAACTTAGGGGGCATCGCGCGCAGGACCATGAGCCGTGTCGCTCTGCGCTACCTATCTCTTGCTGAAGACGTTGCGGCGTTAAGTTCGCGACTTGAACGCCACTTTCGCGAGGCGGACAATCTCAGCGACCGACTGATGGCTTTCGAGTTCATCCTCGATTCGCCCAAGATTGACGAAGCGCTAAGGGAGCGTGTGGATTCCGACTTTCTCAGCCGTTGGCGTGAACACGCGTTGGTGGTCGACGAGTGGTTTTCGGCGCAAGCGCGCAGTCCGAGTACCGACATTGCCAAGATCGAGTCGCTTGAAGTGCACGATGCGTTTATGCCCAAGAACCCCAACAAGATTCGCAGCCTCTATCGCGAGTTTGCGACCAAGAACCATCGTCGCTTTCATGCCGCCGATGGCTCCGGATACGCGCTGATCGCCGAACGCGTGCGAAGAATCGACGCATTCAATCCGCAGTCGGCTGCTCGCTTGGCGCGTTCGTTTGCGAATTTTCGCCAGTTCGACGCCAAGCGTCAGACGTTGGCACGGACCCAGCTTGAGGAGCTGGCGCGCGGCAAGTTATCGAAAGACGTCTACGAGGTCGTGCACAAGTCGCTGCGCGACGCGTAAACATTGAGAGCACCTGGTACCCGGCTCGCCCACAAGTTGATCCGGTTCACCCACAAGTTGACGGCCGCGAGACGTGCTTGCGACAATCAAGTCATGCGCGATGACCTGACTTACACTCAAAAAGCTACTTCTATTCTCCTTTTGACCGCGGCGTTGTTTTGGACAGGCTGCAGTTGTGACGACGACGATCCGGCGCCGGGCGATGCGGGACGCGATGTTAACGTCGAGTCGTCCTTGCCGGATGCCACCGCCGATTCTGCACAGGACGCACTTGTCGACGCAATGCCTGATGCCGGCATGGTCGCGTTGTGCATGAACGCAGGAGAAACGCGCTGCGCCGATGTGTGCGTGGTGACTGCCACGAGTCCTCTGCACTGCGGAGGCTGTGACCGGCCCTGCGAGGAAGGTCAGGTTTGCTCCTCGGGTAACTGCGTCCTGGAGTGTGGCGAAGGCCTCGACGCTTGCGGGAGCTCGTGCGTCGATCAACAGAGCGACGAGATGTACTGCGGTAGCTGTGACGTCTCATGCCGCGCAGACCAGGAGTGTAGCGCAGGTAGCTGCGTGTGCCCCGCCGGGATGACCGAGTGTCAGGGGCAGTGTGTTCGGCTATCGAGCGACCCAGCAAATTGTGGCGTGTGTACGAACGCATGCGCGGATGGCTTCGTGTGTTCGTCCGGTGAATGTACAAGCGAAGGCTGCGCTTCAGGTCTCAGTGATTGCGGCGGCGCCTGCGTGGACCTCACCTCGGACAACCTCAACTGTGGCACCTGCGGCGAGACCTGCCTCGGTGGCCAAAATTGCGCGGGTTCGAGTTGCCAGTGCCCGGGCGGCCAGATGGTTTGCGGCGGAGGCTGCGTTGATATCCTCGCCGACAACGGAAACTGTGGTGGCTGCGGAATCAACTGTGGTCCGGGCTCGGTCTGCGTAGATGGCGCCTGCGAACTTTCCGGCGATGCCTGTGGCGGCAACCGCAGCGAGTGCAATGGCGCTTGTGTGAACCTCGACAACGACGAACTCAATTGCGGTGCGTGCGGCGTTGCGTGTTCCGGTGGCAAACAATGTGCAAACGGAATGTGCGAGTGTCCGGGCAACACCACCGACTGTTCGGGCGTTTGCGTGGATACGAGCAATGACCCGCTCAACTGCAATACCTGTGGCAAGGTGTGCGCGGATGGCCAACTCTGTGGCGACTCGGCTTGCGTGGAAGACTGTCCACAGGGGACGACCGCGTGTGCCGGCAGCTGCGTCGACACGACCAGTGACCCGCTTAACTGCAATGGCTGCGGTCTCGCTTGTTCTGGTGGGAAGGTCTGTGTGGATAGCCAATGCGTGTGCGACGGCGGTAACGAGGACTGTTCGGGCGTTTGCATCAACACCGAGCGCGACGCATTGCATTGCGGTGGTTGCGACATGGCTTGTGAAGACGGCCGCGTGTGTCGCGAGTCGAGCTGCAGCTGCCCGGTGGGCGCTGAGTGCGGTGAGATGTGTGTCAACACACTCAACGATCCCATGAACTGCGGCATGTGTGGCATGGTCTGCATGGAAGGCGACAGCTGCATGCGTGGCATGTGCTCTTGCCCGAATGGTGATACGCGGTGCGGGGACGAGTGCATCGACACCCGCACCGACGTCATGAACTGCGGCGGCTGCGGAGAGACCTGCGGCGTTGGCCAAACCTGCATGGGTGGCCGCTGTCGAAACTAGCGATTAGGGTGGGGGCATGAGACATATCATGCCCCTACTGCCGCTGCTCGCCTGCGTCGCTTGTGGCGCGGCTCCCGAACCGACGCGCTTTACACTTTCGAGCGAGGGGCCGGAGGTGCACGCGATTGCGAAGCAGCTTGACACGTTGCATCGAGCCGCCGCGGAGGCGGACGAAGAAACCTACTTCTCACTCTTTCACCAAGACGCCGTCTTTTTGGGTACAGATGCCACTGAGCGATGGCCCGTCGGTGACTTTCGCGCGTACGCGCACGAGCGATTCAAAACCGGCACCGGCTGGACCTACGTGGTGCAGACGCGCAACATCGAGCTCGGATCCGACGGCAGATACGCCGTTTTTGACGAGCTGCTTCACAATGAAGCGCTCGGCCAAACGAGAGGTACGGGCGTGCTCGTCAAGACACCCGACGGCGACTGGAAAATCCTTCAGTACAACCTGACGTTGGTCGTGCCCAATGAAATCGTTCGCGATATCGCTGAAGCCATCGCCAACCCAGTTCCCCCAACGGAGCTGGCCGTACCCTAGGTCCCATGTGACTTTAGTCGAGTAATTGAAAACTGAGGCCAGCCTCGGGCAGACGTGCGAACAGGGCATCGGCCATCGCTTGAGCGCTGGTCAATATTCCGTAGCGTTCGGGTAGGCTGCTGGCGTCTTCGCTGAGGCACAGTGCACTCTGAACCAGCATCTTCGCCGTTTCGGTGTACCCGATGTCGCCGCCGCGTATTTCCAATACCTTGCGTGCCGAGTCGGACTCAGCCACGAGCAACTCTCGGAAGTGATGCGTCGCTCGCGTTTCTTCGCTCGGCCCATCCCCGGACGGTTTGAGGCGGCCGAGGGCACGTCGCAACGGGGCCACTTGTGCGAGCGCCGCAACCGTTCCTACGCCTAGCGCGAGGGCTGCGACCTTTGCAAACGATCCGAAAGCCAGATGGTGACCGTAGGAAAAGTCTGCGCCGTAGCCATCGAGCGTACTCGCGCTACGCAAAACGACATCGATATCGTACGCTGGAAGAGGGCAGCCCCAGACCCCCAGTTCCGCGTTGCGATGAAGTTTTGTGACGTTGTGGACCGGGCGAAGGCCGCGCGTTTGTTGACGGCGCCTCTCAGCCCGTTCCGCTGCGATCAGCTTGTGCTGTCCCAGCCCGTTCAGCATCGAGTTCCACGTTCCACCCGAGATCATGCCGGATCCAGAGATGTAGGAGCGGACGCGCAGTGCTTCGTCTTGTGGCATCTGTCTCGCAATGTGCCAAGTGCCGATGTCGTGTGGGATCGAGTCGAACCCGCAGCAGTTGACGATACGGACTCGGCGTAGCTCCGCATTGCTGCGGTGACGGTTCAAAAGTCCATCGACAAACTGTGGTTCGCCGTTGGAGTCGACGTAATCGGTTGCCGTGTCGATACAGGCTTTGACCAGTGGTTCGCCAAAGCGTGCAAACGGGCCTACGGTGCTGATGACGACATCTGCTTGCTCACACATGGCACGCAGTGATGCTTCATTGTGAGCGTCAGCGTTGATGAGCGGCACATCAACTCCGAGCCGCTCGCGCAATGCCTCAAGCTTGTTCCGATCTCGGCCGGCCATTGCCCAAGATTTCCCCTGAAGCGTGGCGAGATACTCCGCAGCAAGCCCGCCCGTAAAACCTGTAGCGCCATATAAAACGATCATGTGGCGTTATGTGCCGCTTTCAGAGCTGTCCTGCAAGCGCAGGATGCGAGTCGATCAGGGGCGCAGCGTGGTTCTAGCCTTCTACCTTCGAGCGAGGCAATGCGAGCGAAAGTTTGATCACGACTTCATCTTTGATGAGGTCGTCGGGCATTCCGGGGTACTTGATGTTGAAGTCTTTTCGGTTGATGACAAACTCCGAGTGGGCACTGAACTTGTTTTCCTCGAGGCTAATCTTAGCCGGGAACGAGATCGACTTCGTGATGCCGTGAAGGGTTAAGTCTCCTGTCACGACATGGGTGTAGGTTCCGTCTTGTTTCTTCGCGATGCGAGTCGATTTAAATGTCGCGGTGGGGATCTTTTCGACGTCGAAGAAGTCGGGCGACTTGAGGTGGCCCGTTAGTTTTTCCGTGTCCGTAAATACGGAGGCCGTCTGAATAGTGAGCTCGACCGAGGACTGCGTCAAATCACGAGCAGCGACTTTGGCTGTACCCGAGAACTCCTTGAAACCGCCATCGTGGCTTCCGGTCACCTTCGCGCCCGTAAACTCGACCTTGCTGTTGTCGGGGGTGATGGCGATAGTTTCGACTGGCGCTGTTTCCGCTGGCTTTGCTTCCTGTGCCGCTTTAGCGGTGGGGGTCTTGACGGCTTCGCTGACTGTAGCGGTCGGTTTGCCCTGTGTGTGATCGTCGCAGGCGGCGAGCCCGAACGCGGATAGTAGAGAGATGGCGAATAGTGGTTTGTTGTTCATCATGTCGCGATCCTGGAGCAGCACTTCTTGAGAACAAGACCTCTGAAACCAGTGTTTTTGGGTTTCACTATCCCGACCACGGGATAGTTGCGATTCGTCGCTGTATCGCTCACGTTGTTGGGACATGTGCAAGATGCTGCTGAAGACGACCGTTGTGCTTGTCAGCGCGGGGATCGGTCTCAAGTCGTCGCAAGTCCATGCCCAGAGCCCGTACGAATTGAAGCTCGAGGTTGATGTGCCCTTGGTGTTGCTCGGTTTGGCGGGCGCGTCGGCTGCCTTCGTGGACGTGCCCCCGCCTGCATGTTTGCCGAGCTGTGACCCATCGAAGGTCAATGGTTTCGATCGTACTGTGCTTGGAAACTACTCGGAGACTTCCTTCGATGTTTCGACCGCGGGTGTATATGCGCTTCTAGCGGCCGGTCCCTTGTGGGACTTGCTTGAGACAGGTGGGGAGGGGTGGTTTCAGAACTCAGCAGTCTTCCTTGAAACCATTATTCTTACCCAAGCCATCACGCAGCTCACGAAAGTAGCGGTCAGAAGGCCTGCGCCTTTTGTGTACAACGATGAAGTGCCGCTGCACATTCGAGAGAGCGCTCACGCGAGCCGCAGTTTTATTTCGGGTCATGCAGCGACCGCGTTTGCAGCCACGACCTCATTCACAACGCTCTATTGGCACCGTCACCCTAACAGTGACTGGCGCTGGGTGGTGCTTGTTGGTGGCGCGGTCCTTTCGTCGACCGTGTCGCTCTTGAAGATCGATGCGGGCTACCATTACTGGACGGACATTCTAGCCGGCGCAGCCGTGGGGGTCGCCATGGGCATCCTTGTGCCTAACCTACATCGCTAGACGCCTGACGGCTCTCTAGCCTGACCAACTTTGCGCTTTTCTCCCAGAGCTTTTCCGCTAACGCCGCATCGTTTGCCTGCGGGTTTGGGCTCTCGAGAGGCCAGCCGCCCTTGTTGGCTGAGCGTTCGCGGTACTGACCGAGTTGGCTGTAGTACGCGCCAGGTTCGATGTCGTCGGCTAGCATCGCGTAGAGTGAACTCTGCGCTCCTTCCCACGGTTCGATCATTCCCATCAGGCTTAGCACAGGGCGAGCGATGTAGTTTTGAAGCACGAGAGGCATCGTGTGCTTCACAAGGTTGGTACGCACCCACCCAGGATGAACACTGACCGCGCTCACTCCCGTCCCTTCGAGTCGCTTTGCGAGCTCTTTCGCGTGCAGAACGTTCGCGAGCTTCGACTGCGCGTAGGCTTTCCAACCGTCGTACTTGCGTGCCTGAAAGTTTAGGTCTGAGAGTTCGATGGTTCCTTCGCGGCCCATCGCCTTGTCGTGATAGCAGCTTGAGACGTTTACGATGCGCGACGGAGCCCCTTTCTTGAGTGCGTCGAGCAAGAGCCCCGTGAGCAAGAAGTGCCCGAGGTGGTTGACGCCGAATTGTTTCTCGAACCCGTCTTTCGTTCTCTCCTCAGGGGTGTTCATGACGCCCGCGTTGTTGATAAGCCCGTGAAGCGCATCATGTCTGTCGAGAAAATCGGCCGCGAATCGACGCACCGAGGACAAGTCGGACAGGTCGAGTTCGAGTACCTCAATGGAAGCCTGCGGGTGCTCCGCCCAGATTTGCTGAGCACGCTCCTCCCCAGCGGCGATGCGACGACACGCGATGACGACGAGGGCGCCTTGCTTCGCAAGCTGTGCTGCGGTCACCGCCCCGATGCCGGCGTTCGCGCCCGTGACGATGATGGTTTTTTCGGATAAGTCTTTTGAGAGCAGTTCTTTCGGACACATGCGTGGCTTTGCCATGGCCTCGATCTCGTGCCGCAAGCGCTGTTCGTCAAGCCGCCGACTTACCGAAAGACGACCGTCTTGTTGCCCACGAGCAGCACGCGACTCTCGGCCCACCAGCGCACCGCTCGGGAAAGCACTCTTCTTTCGGTGTCTTCCCCCAGCGCTTCGAGTTCGCGCGCCGTCAGCGTGTGATCCACGCGCTCGACCTCCTGCTCGATGATTGGGCCCTCATCGAGATCAGACGTCACGAAATGAGCGGTCGCACCGACCAGTTTCACACCACGCAGATGCGCTTGGTGGTAGGGGCGGGCGCCCTTAAAGCCAGGAAGAAACGAGTGGTGGATGTTGATCGCGCGGCCGCGCAGCACGGCGCAAAGGTCGTCGCTGAGGATCTGCATGTAGCGTGCTAGCACAACGAGGTCGATCTGGTGCACCTCAAGTAGGGATTTGATCTGCGCTTCTTGCTTGGGTTTGGTCTCTTTGCTGACCGGCAGGTGTACGAAAGGAATGCCATAGCGCTCTACAAGCTTGCGACACGTCTCGTGATTGGATACCACGAGCGGCAGTTCGATCGGCAGCAGGCCGCGTTGCCAGCGATAGAGCAGGTCCACAAGGCAATGGTCGACCTTCGAAACCAGCACCATCACCCGCGGACGTGCGGCAGCTACGCGCACCGACAGCTCAGCCTCGGGATCCTTGACCCAACGTCGCACAGCTGCCTCGACTTGATCGGGGTGTTCGGCTGACGACTCGACCAAGGTGCGCATACAAAAGAGTCCCGTGTCGGGTTCTGAAAACTGTGCGTTTTCGAGGATATTGCCGTCGACTTCGAGAAGCCCGCTGCAAACGCCGTGAACGATACCGGGACCGTCGGGGCACGTAAGTGTGAGAACATACTGGTTTGCCATCGCTTCAGCGACCAGACGTACCACGTGCGCGAGCTGCGGGCGATGTCAGGAGACTTTGCGGATCCAGTGCGGCTCAGAGACTTGCGCAAGGAGCTCAGTGTCTTTCGGTGCGAGCGAGCGCAGCTTCTCAAGGGCCTGACTTTCGATTTGCCGGATTCGTTCGCGGCTCAGATCGAAATCGTTCGCGACTTCTTGGAGTGAGTGGATGCGCTTCTGACCGATGCCGAAGCGCATGCGTAGGACTTTCTGCTCTCGCGGCGTCAGCTCTGCAAGGAGGCGCCGCGCTGAGTCGCAACGTTGGGCGTGCGCACTCGCTTCGTCCGCGGACACGGCCTGGTCGTCGCTGAGCAGGTCTCCGAGACGACCGTCCCCGTCGGCATTGGTGGGTGTTTCCACCGAAATCGTATGAAGTGTAGCTTCGCGTATCGCCTTGAGCTTCTTCGGAGCGAGTCCGGACGCTTTCGCAATCTCGCTCTCGAGCGGCGCGCGGCCGAGTGTCTGAGTGAGTGCACTCGTCTTCTTGCGCACACGTCGAATGGAGTCGCCCACATGGACGGGAAGGCGGATCACACGCGACTGGTTGGCGATGCCTCGCTGGATTGCCTGTCGGATCCACCAAGATGCATAGGTCGAGAAGCGGTAGCCTTTTTTGTAGTCGAACTTGTCCACGGCGCGGAGGAGGCCGAGGTTGCCTTCTTGAATCATGTCACTCAGGTGCATCTTCGAGTGGGCGTGCTGCTTGGCGAACGAGATGACGAGGCGAAGATTTGACTCCACGAGTTCGGCTTTGGCTTCGTCGACGCGCGCGCTCTCTTTGAGTAAGTGATCTGCCAGTTCGCGGATCTGTGAAAGGTTCATCCCGGTTTCTTTGATGAAGCCGCGGGGTGTTCGCGTGAGGCCCGCGAGCTCTTCGGTGCGTGCGATGAGCTGTCCAGCGGCCTCCCGCCAGAAGGTGTGGGAGAACTCAAACGCGAGAATTTGTTCGCGGCGTACTTTGCGTCGGCGATCGCCGATCCGACCTTGCGATAGCGAGCGTTCGTATTTTCGCTCTTGCGTGATGAGCTCAATGAGCTCGCCCTCGATCGTCTCCTGCACCTCGGTGGTGGGGTTGCCCACGATACGGTCACAGAGTTCTCCGAGCGAGACATCGCCGCGTCGGGCGCTAAGCAGTGCGGTTTCGAAATCGTTGGCGAGCGGACCACCCGCGTCAATGATCGCGCTCGCGATCGCGCGCCGGCTTTTGTCCATTTGGCGGGCCAGTTCGACTTCGCCTTCGCGCGTCAGCAGGGGCGTGTTGGCCACAGAAAGATAAGCATTGTCCAGAGCGGGTGCAGGCATGGTGTTACTACCTCGTTAACAAGCGAACCCCGGGCTTATTCCATCCTTTGGGTGAAGCTACGCTCCGGGGGATAATTGGAATCTAGGGACGCGCTTTGCGCGTGGCCAGCCTGCAAAATGCCAGAGAATGTTTGGTTTTTTTGCTGTCGTTTGGCGTCGACAGGCTTTTGGCCGTCAGCGAACCCAGCCGCCCTTGCGCCATAGTCTGGGGCGCACCGCCGCTGCAATAGTGTCAACACGGCGGCCAACTGGGCGCCCTCAGAGCGAAGGCTCTTGAATGTTTGCCGATAATTGTATCGGCCTGCTACCCTTTTGCTGCTCGTGGCTGTGCTTCTGGAATCAACTCGACGTCGTAAACTCTTCCCTACCTGGGCCCTAGTTATCCTGACTGCGGCCATTTGCGCGTGTAAATCCGCGCCCTCCCGCGCACAGAATATGGGCCCAGATCCTTCAACCCTTTCGGCAGAGCAAAGGGGCGAATCGCCACAAAAACCGCGACCCAAACATCACCTCACGGCGCCGCAGGACCTCAAAAACTGGGTGGACGCGGTTTCTCTGTGGTCCCATGAGGCAAAGACCAACGACGGCTACACGCATGCCTTGAAGGCGGACCGTTTCAAGTCGACGGTTTATGCAAAACCGTCGGCAAAGGCGCATGGCTACGGTTCGGTGCGAGAGGGAAGCATGCTCTGGGGTCGTCCCACGGGCAGCAATAGCGGTTGCGGCGCTGGGTGGTACGAGCTTGTTTCCGGGGGCTACGCATGCGCTTCGGGAAGTTTTCGACCGGCAGGCGAAGACGACGTCAACCCGTCACTCCTTCCAGACGCAGATTCTGCGATCCCGTATCACTACGTTCGCGTTGCGGACAAGACGGCGTGGCGCTTCAAGGAGCTCCCGTCGGCGGAACAGCTAGACGAAGCACGGTCGGGTCAGGCCAACGACGCAACCGACAAGCAGATGGACGGCGATTACTTCCTCGCGATCGTGGGCGAGGTCGAGCACGAGGGCACGCAGTTCCTTCAGACTCTCGATGGCAAGTATGTGCGCACCGATGCCGTTGTTCCAACGGCGAAGACGACCATGCGCGGCAAGCTCGTCACCAACCCTGAGCTTGAGCTTGCGTTTGTGATCGACGACGACGTGATCACGTATGCAAAGCGCGCCGACAAATGGGTGCCCGTTGGCACAGCGGCTCGCTATGCACGCTTCGAAGTTCATGAACGGGTGCAAGATGGTGAACTCGACCTGCTCATCGACAGGTCAGGTGTAGGGGTTCCACGTGTCGCGACGCGAATGACAAAGTGGATTCAACCTCCTTCAGAGGTCGACGGTAAGTGGGTTCATGTTGACTTGGCCGAACAACTCTTGGTTGCTTACGAAGGTGCGACGCCGAAGATGGTGACCCTTATTTCCTCGGGGAAAGAGGGGTACGACACCCCGACTGGCCTGTTTCGTATCAAGCACAAGCACTTGACGACGACGATGAGTGGAGACGACCCGATCGACGGCTATTACGAGGTCGGTGAAGTGCCTTGGACGATGTACTACTACAAGAGCTATGCGCTTCACGGGGCCTACTGGCACGATACATTCGGTCGCGTGCGAAGCCACGGTTGCACCAATATCCCTCCGGCCGACGCGCGTTGGCTGATGGAGTGGACGTCGCCCAGTATTCCCGATGGCTGGCACAGCATGCGTGCGCAGGTTCAAGACGATGGTTCGTACGTCTACCTAACGCGTGATGAGCGACCTTAGTTCCACTTGCACTCGAAGCTGCATCGCGCGTCACCGCGAACGCGGCAAGCGATCATTGTGCTCACGGGGTCGTTTGCGCCCGACAGTTCGATGGCACGCTCGCACCAGCCCTGTACGCTGAGGCAGTGTGACGCCTCCGGTGTGTCGAAGCCCTCGATGTGCAGGATGACGTGATGCTTCTCAAGTTCTTCGACGCTTGCGCTTCCAGAGTCGTAGTTGGCGCTCCACACATGCGTGGCTCGGCGCATGATAAAGCCGGGGCTTGAGACGCGATAAAACACTCGGTTGAGCGTGGGCAGGTTGTAATCGGCGCCGAAGTATCCCATGCGTCGACACAGTTGTAGATCGCCGTGGCCGAATCGTGCGTCGATGGCATGGTTGAGATCGCGGAACAGCTGGAAAGGGTGCCACGCGTTCCTGCGTATGGGCGCCCGCAAGATTTTCTGAAGCTCGGGTTTGAGTTGGATGACCGTCTCTTCCCAAGCTTCAGGCCCATAACCGTCGAGCACAAAGCGTTTGCGCGCTTCTATGATGGAACCCTTCACCTTCCCCATGTCAGAAGGATAGCGCGCAGGTGAGCAGAAGGAACCCCCCGGTTGCAGGCTGAGGGCGTTGACGGGTCGGCCGATATGCAGATAGGTTGGGCCATGTCGTTTTACGATTACTCACTTCAAATGATCGATGGTCAGACCAAGAACTTGTCGGACTTTGCGGGGCAAGTTGTATTGGTCGTCAACGTCGCTTCCGAGTGCGGGTTGACGCCTCAATACAAGCGCTTACAGGGGCTGCATAGCGATCGTCATGAAGACGGTTTCACGGTGCTTGGGGTTCCTTGCAACCAGTTCGGCGGACAGGAACCCGGCAATGAGCAAGAGATTGTAGCGTTTTGTGAGAGTAACTTTGGGGTGACGTTTCCCATGACATCGAAGGTCGATGTCAACGGCGAAGGGCGTGACCCGCTCTACGCTTGGCTTACCGAGCAAGACCCTGGGCCCGCTGAGGGGGGCGAAATAAAGTGGAACTTCGAAAAGTTTCTGATTGGGAAAGATGGTTCACTGCTGGCTCGTTTTGAGCCTAAGACGACGCCCGAAGCCCCGGTGCTCATCGCGGCGATCGACGATGCGCTCAGTGCGTGAGCTTCGGCAGCATAAGGACTAAGGGTCGGCGCTTTCGACGGGTTCGAAGTCCGGAATGGGTGGTGCATCGTCGTCGATAAGGTCGACGATGTCACCGTCTCGAACCAGTTCGACGATCGGTCGAATGTCGAAAACGCTCTCGCCTTCGCGCCCATACGGCAACAGCGGCTCGATGGTCTCGTAGACGGCACGCAGGCCTTGTCCAAGGTGTGACAAAGGGATTACACGGCGCCGAATCGCCCAAGATGCGACGGTAAGCTCGAGGGCTTGGACCACCCATGCGACGTCCAGGAAAGCCTCGGTTTCTGAAATCGCAAGTGGCAGTAGCGTAGCGTGGTCCTCGACGCCGTCGGCGAGCTGTCCGTGGTAGTGGGTCAGCGATGAAGAAGTTCGCGAGCGCGCGGCTGCGGCATACGCTTCGGCAATGTGACTTAGGTTGAGAAATTGCACGCCACCCAAAGCTGTACTTTCCTTGGCTAGACCCGGAGGTAGGTCACTGAAGGCCGGCCAGTGCAACTTGTGCAGTCGTTGTGCGCTGATTTCGATTGCGGTGGCAAGCGCGATGCGAAGGTTGTCCATCCCGAGCGTCAGAAGTGTGCTGTCCATGTTGCCGTGCGAGAGCAGCAGCTCGGCATTGAAGTCCACGCAGGGGTTGTCCTGAACGGTATTGAGTTCAACTTCCCAGTTCTGCCAAACCCACTCAAGCGCACTGTAGACGGCGCCATGTACTTGCGGCGCGCAGCGAAAACTCAGTGGATCCTGAAGGTTTCGCGCGGCACCCTGGGCCCACAAGGCGCTCTCGTGGAGCAGGCGGCTCATGTGTTGAGTAGCCGCAACCTGTCCGCGCTGGGGGTGTGCCGCGGTGACGGCGGGGTGCAAGATTTGCAAGTTGCCGCGGAAGCCTTCGAGCGAGAAACTGGCTGACAGGTCGAACCCGCGAAGCAGCTTACGTGCTTGCAACAAGATGAGCGCGCCATGTCCGAGGCTAACCGCATTGCTATTGATGAGCGACAGTCCTTCTTTCGCGGCGAGTTCTATCGGTGCTGATGTTGAAAGTTTCGGTGCATCCGCTGCGCTCAGGGGGCTATCGAGTCCCAGGATCGGAAGCGCCATTTGCGCGAGTGGGACGAGGTCCGATGCACCCACCGATGCGCCCGCATTCGCGTTCGGAAGGTCTCCGCTTTGGTAGCGCTCGTAAAGTCGTTGCAGCAGTTCTGGACGAATTCCAGATAACCCCGTGCTGAGGGCGTTGAGTTGAACGACCAGTGCAGCGCGAACGACGTTGGGGGCGAGCAATCGTGTGCTCGCTGTCGTTGCGTGGGCCACGATCAGGCGGTTGTTGAAGGCGCTCGTCTCTTCGGCGCTGAGCGGTTGAGACTTTTGCGAGCCGACCCCGGTGGTCACGCCGTAGGCATCGCTGCCGCTGGCCAGCACGCGCTCAACGCGTTCTCGGCCGCGTGCGACGCGTGCCCAGGCGTCGTCTGCCAGCGTGATCGGCATGCCATCGCGTGCGGCGTGAACCACGTCGAAGATGGTGAGCGACGTACCGTCGAGCACGATGGGGTCGGTCATCGGCGCCACGCTAGCACCACTCATGGATCGGGCGGAAGGCGATCGCCGTCAGTTCCGGGGCTGGCTCGTTTGGGCCCCGCCCGAGCTTTACAGGGCGCTCCAGGGCCGATTCAATCGGCCTCTCGCTCGATTTTATGAGCAATATTCACCATTTTGTTTGAAGCTGCGTCACGGTGTGGTACCGCAATAGGCAGTGTCTCGTGCGTGCCACCAGCACCCCAATGGTAAGTCTGTGGAGCCTGTGACTTCGCCTCGCATTCGCGCGTCCAGCGGCGAGCTGGCTTCGATGACTGATTCCATCCACGAGTTGGTGCGCAGACAGGAGCTGTTCGCACGGCGCCAGTGTGAGCCCATTCTGAGCGAAAGTGGGCTTGCTGTGTCCGAGGCCGTCTGGTTTGGGGTCGGCATCTCGACCGATCGCATCTCCTCCGAACTCCCGCTCGACGTGATGATTCTGCTCTATTGCCAGGAAATGCTCCGGCGCCAGCTCGATTGGCCGATTGGGCTCATCTTGATTGCGGACACCAACGCACTCAGTTCGGGCATCAACAACTTTGAGGTGCGTCGTGCTTCGGCGCGAACCAGGGACCGTCTTGAGAGGGTTATTGCCGACCTCGGTTTTCCGGTGTCGGTGATATTTGCTTCCGACATACGTGCACCAAGTCAGCAGCTGCTTGAGTCGATCGACGTTGAGAACCCCTATTTGGCTCAGCAGATGGCACAGACTGAGGTGATGCGGCGTACTGGGGCAGGCCTCAAGTTAGGTTGGGCACTTTCGAGTTCAAAGCACGACGAGACTTTTTTCGATACGCACTACCGCTCGCATTTTGGAGATGAGGCTTCGTTTGTCTACAGCGTCGGTGGCCGCACGCTCGACCCGAAGCGGCCACGTGCCTGCCCGTATCTCTGCAAAGATCCGGCTGAGCGTCTGTTGCTTGCACCGACGGAAAGCGTTCGTGGCAAGCTGGCTGCGGCCGACAAGTCTGCAGGGCGCGGCGCAGCGCGCTTGCTTGCGAAGCTCGCGCGGGCGCACAAGCACCTAACCGGTCGCTCGTTTTCCGAACCCGAGGACTACGCTGAGCATCTCGTCTCGGTGCTGCAGCCGACGAATGTGCGGGTGCGACCGGTTTCAGCCGACGCGCTCTTGTCACGTGACCTTCCTGCTTAGACCGAGGTCATCTAAAACTGACCGAGCCTGACCGCCCAGCGCGCCGGATCCGTTCGTCGCTCAAGCTCGAATGTGCGTCGCACGTCCTTCGCTTTCGCTTCTCTGCCTCCAACCCGCTGAACGCCCATCCTTCGACCATTCTTAGATGACCTCGGTCTAGGCGCACGAGCTAGCGCAAGAATGCTGGAAGGCGAAACTCTCGCCCGGCACGGGCAGTGGCGCGTGCATCGTCAAAAGCTCGCAACTGCCGCTCGCTGAGCTGACCTTCCCCGTCGCCGCTCTTGCCCTTACGAATGAAGGACTTGGGCACGACTCCTCGTTCGAGGGCGATGGCGGTCGCATGGTCGAACTGCGCTTCGCGACGCTTCATCTCGGAGAACTGGCTCGCCTCAAGCACCTCGGAAATCCGCGCTTCGCTCACGTCCCAGTCGAGGAAGGTTGCAATCTTTCGGATGTGCTCCTCAGGTGACGCCAGCATTTTCTCGTAACGAAGCCACAAGATGTCGTCGCGTTCGCGCACTTCTCGCCAGCCGGCGACGTGCTTGAACCACGAACCGTATTGTAGGTCCCCATTGAGAAATTGCTCGAAGAATTGTTCGAAATTACCCTCGAAGCGCAAGTAGGAGCAGTAGAAATGGTAGTACGAGGTTGCTACGTCCAAACCATTTCGTTCGAGGTAAATGTAGCGAGCGCCGTGCGGAAGCCATTGGTACGGAAGGTGAGACTTAAAGATGCGCGGACTTTCCATCGCAGCGTAGTCGTCGGCTTTGAGTTCACCGATGGCGAGCGACCGCTCGTACCACGGGCACACTTGCGAAATATGCGCGAAGTCACGAGAGCCGCCCTTGAGTAAATGCAGGATCCATTGCGTCCACGTCGTGCCCGAGCGCGGGTAGCTCGAAATAAACACGTCGCTGGGGCGTACAGCAAACTCCGCGCGACCTCGCAAGAAGCCCGCGAGCCGCCGCACGTGTTGAAGCCCCTCCACGACATTGTCGATGAGGGTCGTCGTACCCTCGAGCAGAGGTCCGCTGATACCTTGCATGATGCACGTTACCATGGCACGAGGCGGCAGTTGTCGCCGCTCGATAGCGCTTCGCGTATGTCTATCTTCGTTACAGAGCTGCCCCCGATCGAGGCCCTGCTGATCGGGTTTGTCGTCACAACGATCGCATCAACCGTGCAAGGGTCCGTGGGAATGGGTTTTGCCCTGGTGAGCGTTCCTGTGCTTTCGTTGGTCCACCCCGCACTAGCTCCCGAGCCGCAGATCCTCATGGTATTTCCGCTGCTCTGCTTCATGGTTTGGCGAGAGCGGAAGGGCGTCCAGCTCTCCGGCATCGGTTGGATTCTACTCGGTCGCGTACCGGGCGCAGCCCTTGGTTTGCTCCTGCTGAAGCTGTTTGTCGGTTGGGCGCTCGACGTTCTACTCGCACTCGTCGTGCTCAGTGGCGTGCTCATTCTGATGCTCGCGGACCGCGTCGCCAAGCAAACCCCGAGGTGGCAGTTCGGTGCTGGTGTGCTTTCGAGCATCATGTCGCTGGTCTCTTCGATCGGTGGCCCGCCGATTGCGCTGCTCTACCGAAACGACCCGGGCCCGATCGTTCGTTCGAATCTTTCTGTCGTCTTCGCAGTTGGTTCTGTGATGACCATCGGCACCCGGCTTTTGGGCGACGAGCTCTCCCTGGGCGACCTTCAGGTGGCAGCATGCTTGTTTCCGGCGGTCGTGATTGGCTTTTTGATCAGTCGCAAGACGGCCACGCTGCTCGATGGAAAAGGGCTTCGTCCGTGGATCCTCGGGCTAAGTTCGCTGGCTTGCGTCGGGTTGATCGTCCGCGCTGCGCTTCACTAGTCCACAAGCTGGTTGGTGATGTAGACGTACGTGCCAGGGGTTCGCGTTGCGGCGTGCCAGCCAGCGGGGACTTTGGGGTCCGACCAGTAGTAGAGCCAGCGCGCGTCGGTCGGTGGAATGTTTGTACAGCCGTGGCTGCGCACTTTGCCAAAGTCGCTGTGCCAGTAAGCACCGTGAAGTGCGAAACTCTCGAAGTAGTACATCGTCCATGGGACCTCTTCGACTTCGTAAAAGCCCTCGTCGGGGTCCGGACCGTTCATCGTTACTGAGACGTACTTGTGTTGTATTTGGTAGACGCCTGTCGGTGTTTCAAAGCCCTCTTGGCCGCTAGAAACGAGCGTCGCGAGCACCGGCTCATCGCCCTCGTATGCGACCAAGGTTTGTTCGGGAAGGTGCACGTGAATCCATTTACTTTCCGCTGGAATGCGCTCGGGTCGGGACACGACTTGCGCGATCCGGACAGCGCTTCGCTCGAGCAGATGTCCGTCCGGTCCTTCGACATACTCTTTTTCGCCGATTTGCTTCCTTGCTTGCACGCGTAGCCGCGCATGCTTCTCTGCGAGACCAACACGCTTCGTCTGACTCCCCTGCTGGGTGAGAAGGTCGCGGTCGGTGTCGAATACGAAGGCGATGGGTAAGGAGACTGGGCCCTCCAAAAGCTCGCCGCGCATCGGCACGTTGGGTCGAAGTTCAAGGTCTTGCTCACTGACGAAGCGCCCCCGAACCGTTCGCCGAAAGGTCCCATGGGCTTGTTTGTCTTTGGGGCGGAGGGCGAGTAAGAAAATGCCATCCATGATCTTCTCGACCACCTCGGGTGGTGCGCTCTCGGCGCTCGAGGCAGCTCGTCCTGCGGCAAGTTCGGCGGCATCGGGAACCTTGAAGAAGCGCGGGGCCTTTTGGGTGACCACTTTCGCGTACTCGTACGGGATCCGCTGTGACAAGTCGGGGTTGGCGTCGGGTTCGGGGTCTCGCTCGGTCTTTGAAACCCAGAAGCCGTCCTTGGTGCACACGTAGCCGTAGGGTTCGACCGCGTACCAGCCGCCATCGGTGCAGCCCGAGCCAAACACGCGCTCCTTAACCGCGATTCGGCCACCACGGCGTACGATACCCGTCGACTTCGCGTCTTTTTCGGCGCGTTCGTAGACGATGCCTCTGAAATGGTATGCCTCGGCGGCGAGCCCGTCCACAGGGGCTATCTCGAGCGCTGGTGGGTGTCCATCCCAGTCGTCCCACCGGGGCGCGAGCAGTTGCATCTCGCCGGTGGATGTCTCCTGAACTTCGAGCGGCTCCGGTGCGGTCTCGCTGTCTTCAGGCCGAGTTGAACCCTTCGGCTCCGCCGTCACGTCGGACTCGTCACATCCCGGCACGCCAAGCACGAACACAAGGACGTGGAGTGCGAATCTGATTGCTACGCGGTCCACGAACGCACGCAAAATAGCGCGAATCTGCCGATGACGCATCCTCGGATTTGGCAGCGGCGCTCGCGCTGCGATCAGAGTGCGAGCTTTGCGCCGAAGTGCATGAACACGTAGGTGATGTTCGCGGTCACATCGCCGAGTCCATTGTTGCCTACGCCGTGCGTGTGCCACTGGAAGCCGAACTCACCGAAGATGGCGATGCTGTCGGTCACTAAGAAATCCGCGCCGCCTAGAAACCCGAGCGTGAAAGCCGCATTGGTGGAGTCGTCACCGTAGTCGTATCCCACGATCGAGAGGCCGATCGGAATGGATGCGTAGGCCGTCAAACCCAACCCGTCGAAGGTGTAGCGTCCTCGCGGCACCGCCAGCATATCGAAGAGCACGGCGCCCGCATCTGAGTCTGAAACGTCGATGTAGTGAAGTTGGCCCCGTGCACCGATCGAGAAGAAGTCGTGGAGGACGTACTCGAAGCCACCACCGATGCCGAGGGCAGGGTTGAGGTCGACCGACGGGCTCACGCCAGGGCCTACCCCGTCGTAATCGAAGCCCACGCTGCCCGCGAACGTAAAGCGACCGTAGGCCTCAAGTCGAAATGGGCCCTGTTTCGCTGGACGAGCTTTGCGAGCGGAACGGCTAGATTGATTGTTGTTCCCCCTTTGCTTCGTCTCGGAGAGATCGAACTCCATGTCTGCTCCGTCGTCTTCGGTTGTCCCCGCATCGTCTTGGGCCACCAGGGGATGAACCTGCACAGAGCTCAGAGGGAGGGCGATAAGGAGTGCTACTAACGAACGCATGGCTTCGCATGGTAAGGGCGAAGCGGGGGCAAAGACAAACTATGCTTTGAACGCTGGATTCATAGCAGTTTTAAATACTCGAGCAGGTCGGATCTTTCGTCTTCGGATAGGTCGTCTCCGAAGGTGTGCCCTCGGTTCGAAAGCCCAGCCTTGCGAGTGTCATAGACCTTGATGCTGTTGTTGTCGCTCGGCTCTTCGTAGCGCAGCCCAACGTCCACTTTGTCGTAATCCTCTTCTTCGCTGCCCGTACGCTGCCAGATCGTGGGTCGAGCCCCGCTGTCGACCACGCCACGAAGCGTGGGCACGCTTCCGTTATGGAAATAGGGAGCTCGCGCCCAGATCCCGACGAGCGGCTGTGCGAGGTAGCCACCAGTCGATTCGAGGGGTTCAACTTCCTCGATCGCCGCACCTAGGAACGAGTTGACGAACGCGGCTTCGGTCTCGCCAAAATTCTTGGCGCGCGCTGGGTCGGTTCCGACACTCGCATAAGGCTCGACGTGGTTGAGATAGTTTGCGTCGATTCCGGAGTGCTCTCCGTGACAGCGCGCGCAGTGGTCGACGAAGACTTGCTCGCCCCGCTTTGCGGCGACGCGATTAGGTTCTTCGAAAGGCCACGGCGGGGCAGGAATGCTCCATAAGTAGTGCTTGAGGTCCTCAAACTTTGCGGAGGCTTGCGCGAAGTCCTCGCGCGTTGCTCCATACGCCAGCAACATGGCCATCATGGTGTGATGGCCCGACGCCGATGCACTGCCATCGCTGTACATGCGCGATTTGTGTTTGATGGTCCACCAGGCCGGGGGTCTTTGATAGCCAAAGTCCGTGTGGATGTCGTCTGGCGCGTCTGAGGCATAGAGCAGACCCAATTCGACCCCGAGCCCCCAAGCGTCGTTTGCGCCCGGTCCACCAGTTCCGTTGTCGATGTCGAAGGGTGAGGATAGTCCGCCGAGTTCGGCTAAGGCTTGGAGATCATCGAAGAGGCTTTGCATCTGGAACTCCGTATTCGCGAGTCCTGGGATCGTTTGACCCGCGATTCGGCCACCGTGGCAGGTCATACAATCGAGCATGGCGTTGCCTTCGATGACGCGCAGACCCAGGGGGTAGGGACCGTTTTCAAAGGGCGCTTCGTGCATTCCGTAGCGCTCACGGAACTTAGCCCAGTAGGTCTTGTCGTCGCCACCGGCCTCGCCCCAAACGGTCCAGAGTGAACGAAAACCGATGACTGGAAGTGTGGGGGGAGCGAGGGACGATTGCGTAAGGTACGACTTGCCCGACGCGGCCTTCGCGGGCTGCGCATCGTTGAGGGCTGGAAGCGTGTGCTCAATGTAAAGCGGCTCGTCCTCGTCCACAGCCTCGGAGGTAGCGCACGCGTTCGAGATCAAAACCGCAGCGATTACACAGAGTGTCCCAACTCGAAGGTTTTGCGTCACCTCGGAGACCTAGCAGATCGGTGCGGTTCGGTCCCATAGGCAGCGATCGAGACTTGTCGTACCCGTCTGGGCGGCCTACAGTGACCTTTCCACAGCATTCATGGCCCAGCAGCAAAATCTCCGCGTCGGCGTGTTTATCGACGGTAATTTTTTCCTGACGGTGAGCAATTATTATCGCCATCACCATCGGGTGAAATCGTATTTGTCGGTGGAGGGAGTCTTGCGATTCATCGAGCGCCAAGTCGAAGCGTTCGAAACCGCCTCGACGGACCCGACCCAGAGCGAAGCACTCTATCACATCCACGCCGCTGCCGAGCAGAGCGCGGTGCGTCGATCGCATGTCGTAGAAGCCCACTTCTTCCGTGGTCGAAGCACGGCCGAGTATGCGCGCGAGACCGGGCGCCTCTTTCCAGAGCGAAAGTTCGAAGACGTCTTAATGCGCGCTGGTGTGGTCACTCACTACACGCCGTTTCGCCGTGGCCGCAAAGAGAAGGGGGTCGATGTATGGCTTGCGCTTGAAGCCTACGAACTAACCCATCTCAAGAAATTCGATGTTGTGGTGCTCATCGCGGGCGATGCTGATTTCGTGCCCTTGGTCCGTAAGCTCACGGCGCTCGGCAGTCGAGTCATGTTGGTTGGTTGGGACCTTGAGCGGGTGGTGGACGGAGAGGTGCAGCTCGTCACGGGTACAGCAGGGGCATTGGCTACGGCGGCGACGTACACGTTTCTTATGTCGGACGGCCCCGAGGACGATGGCGAGGATGAACTCGGACGGCTGTTTGGTATCTTCGAGAGACAAGAGGCTTACGACGAAGAGGGCGATGGCTGGGCGGACGATCGTCCGTCCGTCGAGTTTGAGATTCCCTCTGCGCAGACCCAAAGAGGCCGGGTCGTTCACATCAATCATGAACGCGGCTACGGCTTTATCAGTCGCGCGGACAAACCCGATGAAGAGTCCATCTTCTTCCACGCCACATATCTTGAGGAGCCAGATGGGTGGTCGTCACTGAAGGTCGGGGAGCGGGTGCATTTTCGAATGGGCACCAACGAGCACGGCCCATGTGCACTTAGCATTCGAATCGTTCACGACGTGTCTTAGTGCGTTAGTTCGGCCCACGCTCGTTCGGGGTGCCTGCCGCATTGGACGGCTCGGTTTGGGGGATGCGTGGACGTCCACCTCGGCGACCCATCCTCAGTTCGATCGCGGCCCCGTCTCCGCCGGGTACCGGTGCGTCGAGCTGGCTTAGCGTTTGCTCGAAGCATGCGAGGTAGGCCTTTGGTGGCGCCGGACTGATGACGAGGGAGCCGTCGTTGACCGCGCCTTCGGAGGACAGCTCAAAAGAGACGGTCAGGCCCCCGCGCGGTCCGGCATCCGCTGAACGCATCGCATCGCGCAGAACGCCAAACCCGCCACTGGAACGGATGCAGTCCCGCATTTTCGGCCGCAGCTCGCGCATCGCCTCAAGAATGTCGAGTGCTTCGATTTGTGGTGGATTGTCACCGAGTGGCTCGATGCTTACACGACGTTCGGCCCAGCGTTTTCGTTGTTCGGGCGAAGCATTTTGCCAACGCTCTCGGCGTCGCTGTCGTCGTTCCTCACGTTGCGCGCGCCACTGTTCACGCTCTTGTTCGGTCCAGTCCGTACGGTCACGCCCGCGTGGCGGTCGGTCGCTCGAAGTTTCATCGGGTGCGGCGGGCTCCAGTCCCAAGAAACTGTCGATTTCGTCGGCAGTTTCAAGTTCGCTGTCTTCCTGATCACCCTCAAGTCGTTCGTCCGAGATGCTCTTTGGCCAAAGGGCCCAAGCGATAAAACCGAGCGTGACGATCACGATAGCGGGAAGGATTCGCTTCATTGTGCATTCGTAGCGCAAAGAGGGGGTGCTAAGCTAGCTGCAAACTATGGACTATCTCATTGCCCCCGAGCGGCTCGTGACACGTGACTTCGTCATTCGCTGCTACACGCCCGGCGACGGACCGTTGATCTCCGACGCGGTGAATACCTCGTACGAACACCTCGCACGTTGGATGCCTTGGGCATCGCTCGACCAGAGCGACCAGACATCGGAGCGTTTCGCCCGCACTGCCCGTGCTCGTTTTTTACTCGCAGAGGACTTCACGCTGGGCATTTTCACGACCGACGAGCGCGTGCTCCTTGGTGGGACCGGTTTTCACCTGCGCGAAGGTGGTCTTGGGACGCGATGCGCTGAGATCGGCATGTTTATTCGTGCGTCTGCCGCGGGACGTGGCCTCGGCACACAAGCGTTGAAAGCATTGCTCGCATGGGGATTTGGCGACTGGCCCTGGCTGCGGCTGTCGTGGCTGTGTGACGCCCGCAATCATGCGTCCCTGGCCGTCGCTCGTAACGCTGGCATGCGACAAGAGGGGGTGTTGAGGGGACAGGCTGCCCACGTCGGGGATGGGCGGCGCGACACGGTGATCCATGCTGCGTTGCGAGACGAGTGGAGCGCCGCCTAGAGGGTGAACTGCAGTTCGCTTAACAGCGCTCCCGGCAGGCGGGCGCTCTCGGTGCTGCGCCAATCATAGCTTGTGGGGTCGAGCAGAGTCTCGTGTTCTCGGGTGAGGTCAATGAGGTTTTCGCCAAACATCCGATAGAGGCTGTCGTCGAGGCGCATCACGTTAAGGGGTGCGCGAGGCTCGCCGCCTTCGACCCACAAAGTTGCAAAACGAGTCATGCCAGTGAGTCGGCACGCCGCACGATCGCTATAGTTGAGGTACCACAGGTTCGTGACATAGATTCCGGTGTCCAGGGCCTGCAACGCGGTGGCTTGTTCAAGCTCCCCGCCGTCCATCTCAAGCGAGCTCGGCGATTCCTTGTCCCCGCAGTTTCGCTCGAACCCAAATTGTTTCGCACTCCGCGGCGAGACCAATGGTGAGTGGTAACGTCCGTTCTCGAACAATGTCGTCGAATCGGGTAACATGAAGCCGAGCGCATCAAAGTTCGCGCCGGCTCCGCCGGCTACGTTCTCGCGAAGATTGATTTTGGACGAAAGGCTTGCCTTTTTCTCGACAGCGCGCATCAGCGGGCTCCGCTTCGCGTGTTGCTCTTCAGCGCTGAACGCCTCCCAAGCGAGCAGACCCAGGATTTCCCATATCGCTGCGGGTGCCAAAAACACACGGTACCCGCCGGGCGCGATCGTCTTCGGTGGTGCAGCGAGGATCTGCGACTGCGCTTTGCATTGCTCGAGCCGCTTGAGCAATGCCGATGCGTCCCAGTGCTTTCCGGCATACGAACTCTTCACCGCCTTGTCGGTTTGGTCGTAAATGGAGAAGTCAAAGTTGAAGTTCGATGTTGAGTGCCAGTTGCGCTGGCCGAGGGAGTTTGCAAAGCCACGACTGAGTTCGCCTGAGGCCCAAATGCCTACCAAGTCAGCATTGCTGGCGCCTTTGCAGATGGTCTCGATGGCGTCCTCGGCGGATGGAAGTGATACGTCGTCTGCCTGCTCGCTTGAGCGAACGTCAGTGTTGTAGAGTAGGAAGGGATCTTCGGGTGTCGAGTCGAGCAACTCTCGGGTTTGCGTGATCGCATGCCGTAGTCGCATCTGGTCTTCTTCGTGGCGTCCCGTAAGCGTGACGTCGTAGCTGGCGTGTCGGGAACCTCGGATCAGCCGTAGCTGCAGCGAAGCGTGCATCACACACCCCGGCTGGCGAACCTTCCCTTGGTTGTAGCGTACGAAATCAGTGGTCTCGGTCGCTAGCCCACAAAGGAGAACTTCGTCTCCTCGAAGTTGAGAAAATGCGTTGTCGCATAAGGCGAAGAAGAAGTCCTGGCCGATTGTCGTTGGCATGGTGGTGCTCACGACGCCCCTCCAAACACGTCGACGTTGCGAAACAGACACGCGGGCACGGCGTGGCCGACACGCATGACTTGGTTGGGCTCGCCTTTGCCGCAAAAAGGGGTGCCGAGGAGGCGAAACGATTCGTGGTCTCCTACGCCCGCAAGGCTTCTCCAAAATGTTGCGGAGATGCCGCGGTAGTTGGGGTTGCGAACGACTTCGGCAAGTTGGCCGTCGCGGATGCGCCGTCCGTACTCGCAACCGAACTGAAACTTATTTCTCGAATCGTCGATCGACCAGGAGATGTTCGTTTCCATGTACACGCCATGCTCCACTTGGCCGATGAGTTCTTTGTCCGTCAAATTGCCTGGTTCAAGGTTGAGGTTCGCCATGCGGTCGATGGGTGGACGGTTCCAACTCTGCGCGCGCGCGTTGGCCACGCCTGGCATTTGCGCTCGAGCTTGCGAGATCGTGCCGCCCAGCGGACGCTTGAGTATCCCGTTTTTAATGATGAACTCGCGCTCTGCGGTTGTTCCTTCGTGGTCGAACCCGTAGCTTGCAAACTGGCGAATAACCGTTGGGTCGAACGTAATGTTCAGAAGTTCGGAGCCATATTCGTAACTACCAAACATGTCGGGCGTGACGAACGTTGTCCCGGCGTAGTTTCGTTCGTCGCCAAGGATTCGGTCGAGTTCCAATGGATGCCCGATGCTTTCGTGCACCTGCAGCACCATCTGGTCGGGTGCTAAGACGACATCCATCGCCCCCGATGGGCACTGCGGTGCGCACAGTAGCTCGAGTGCCTGGGCAGGGAGCTGGGCGATGATCTCGTCTGTCAGCATCGCGTCGAGATTCTCCCAGCCGCCTTGTTGGCAAAGGCCGGAGCCTGCGATGGAACGCGTGGTCGTGTCGCTTCCGTCGTTCGCAGCGACAGACATGTCGGGAACGACATAGTCAATCTGTTGCCATACCTCACCACCGCCGTTGGTCAGGTACAGGCTTTGCTCGCGGGTGCCCCAGAGCTTTGCGCTCCAATCGATGATCTTGGCATCCGTCTTGAGCGACTTGGACCAAAGTTGCAGCCTCGAAAGCTTTTCCGAGAGCGGGACGCTGGACCAGTTGGTTTCTGTCGGGCTCTGGTACTCGCCCTTGGGGTGCGGCATCGAGACTTCGCGAAAGTTGATGAGTGAGTGGGCGGCGCTTCGTTCAGCCCACTGGGTCGCACGGGCCACGGCATCCCGGAGCCCCGTCGTCGACAGGTCCGCGGTCGAGGCGTAGCCCATGCCACCACCCCGGTGAACCGTCACCATCGCGCCCACGTCTTCGCGGCGATGGGGTGGCTCCGTGACGCCTCGGCGAACGGACAGCTGTTCGTCGAAGATCCGCATCGCCCGCAATGAAACAAAGCCATCTTGCGGCGCGATCTGGTCGAACTTTTCGCGAAGTTTCTCAAACACCCAGAGAAACTATCTTGGAACCGTCACCGGGGCCATCGGTTACCGATTGGTGTCTGGTTCGCATGTTTTTTTGCTTGAACGTACGATTTCGGTGGTCGCTTGATTTCGAGTGCGCATACTCACAAAAGACGTCAGAGCGGAGCACAAATGGCAGAGAAGCTAGGTAGCGAGACAATTCAATGGGCCTTCACCGTGTTGATGGAGAACCAGCGACTCAAGAGCGAACTGGCGATCGTGCGCGCCGAAGCGTATGAGCAGGCTCAGGAGCTACTGGAGCTGCGCGCCGAATACGAAGACCTGCAACGTGAGCTCGACAACCTACAGCAGTCCATTCACGACAGTGACGACGCAAACTCCGCGCGCCCCTCCGGACCCGAGCCCGTGGAGAGCTACGTAGAAGGCATTTCACGTATCGAGTTTTCAGATCGTGATGACCTCACCTTGATTCCTGGTGTTGACCGGGTTTCGGCAGACCTCCTCGCCGCCTTGGGAATCTTGCGTTTCGATCAGCTCGCCGAGATGACGCGACCGGGCTGGGACTGGTTGGCGCAGTTTGTCCCTGCGCTGCGCCGTAATGATGAGCGTTATCGATGGGCTACTCACGCACGTCTTCTCGCGACCAATCCCGATGCGGTTGACGACCTAGCAGACGTCGGCTGACGCAACCGTTTCGTAGCCTGCTTCGGTTGCGCAAGATTTGCGTACATTTGTGCAACCGATTTTGGAAATGACACGCGTGACGGACGGCACGACGGTTGCACGTGAGAGCTAGGATGACGGTAATCGTACGAAGCTTTGTGGTGTTGATGTGCTTGTCTGCGGTCCATGTCGTTGCCGCTCAAGAGCGAGGCCGATATGCGCTACGCGATGCGACGGTTCGCTTTCAATGCAAAGGGCCGAAGCTTGCCGTTCCGGCGTGGGGCAAGTTTAGTGCGGTCCAAAGTGCCGTGCTTTTTGATCCGAAGCGACCTCAGGCCACGAGAGGCGACGTCTCCGTATTGCTGAGTTCGATCGTCAGTGAAGATGTCTGGTGGGACAAGATGTTCAGAGGCGCTGCGTTCCTCGAACTCGAAGACCACCCCAAGAGTTCTTTCTTCGTCAAGAAGGTTGTCGAAATACAGCCAATCAAGCCCAATAAGTGGTCATTTGTGACGATAGAGGGTCTGTTCCACCTTCACGGTCAGTCGCGAGACGTCAAGGTCCCGGCTGCCGTGCGCTGGACCCCCGCCGACCCAGCAACGGGGAAAAACGCACAGCTTGCCGTGCACGCGTCGATTTCCATTGTGTGGAGCGATTACGAGATTCGGGTTCCTCCGGGCAGGACGCGAACTTTTACGGGTGATGGCGCTGACGTTCAGATTCACCTACGGTATGAAGGAGTGCCTCGTACGGGAAAGAAAAAAGGAGACTGAGCGTGAGCATAGAACGGATCATCGTCGGAACGGATTTTTCTGACACGAGCTCGACGGCACTGCGCTACGCAGCCGATGTTGCAACTCGGGTAGGGCTTAGGATGCATGCTGTGCACGCATACGTGCGTCCCTCGGACTACTACTATCCTGCGGAGCTTCCACTCGTAATTCGCAGCGACCAGGAAGCAGAGATCCGTAGCGCCTGCGAGAAAAGCCTCCGCGACCAGCTCAAGCAAGTTGGTTGCGACCCCAACGAAGTGGACATCGACGTTCGAGCTGGCGTGGCACACCACGTCTTGCTGGACTCTAACAGCGAGCGAGACCTGGTTGTCGTCGGTCACGATCACCGTCGTGCCCTGTCGCGTGCCTTTGCGGGCAGTGTTGCGACGCGCGTGGTTCGCCAGGCGAAAGGGCCCGTCTTGGCTTTGCCGCCAACAGCCGGGCCGGGCACACCGCAGCGCATCTTGCTGTGCGACGATTTCTCGGATGCCGCCGCTCGGGTCGCGGAAGCTTTGGCGGGGCTCTCGCTACTCGACGATGCTGAGGTGGAAGTCGCGTACGTCGTCGAAGATGCGCTCGAACCGCTGTTCGTGGGCGCTGAGACAGTGGGTGACGATGCGGAGAATCGCCGCCAAGCCTTGACGCGCGGTTTTCGCGACATGCTTGAGGAGCGCGTCAAAAAATATCAGAGCGACTATCCAGGAGCCTGGGAGACAACCGTGTTGCGTGCTGCGCGCGCCTCTGAAGCACTGCTCGAGCATGCCGCGTCGACACGAGTGGACCTCGTTGCACTGGCCTCGACGGGTAAGGGCGCGGTCGAACGCATGCTACTTGGAAGTACCGCCGAGGCTCTCCTTCACAAGACGGAAGTACCGCTTCTAGTTGCGCATTAGACTGTTTTGGTGCCTGACGATCAGCTGACCGCCATCTGTAGCGAACTCCGCCGCGCACATCGCGTCCTGTTCGTCACTGGAGCGGGAATCAGCGCTGACTCGGGTCTTCCGACCTACCGAGGGATAGGCGGCCTTTACAACGATGGTGGAACGGACGAGGGACTGGCCATCGAGCAGGTACTGTCCGGGCCCATGTTTCGGCACAACCCGGCGTTGACTTGGAAGTATATTCGACAGATTGAAGAGGCGTGTCGAGGCGCCAAACCGAACGCTGCGCATCACTTCATCGCTCGGCTCGCACGAGGGGAACAGGACGTCTGGGTGCTGACCCAGAACGTCGATGGCCTCCACAGTGCCGCCGGCACACCGAACTTGATCGAGATTCATGGCAATGTGCGCCGCCTTCAATGCACGCGCTGCGGGGATGGGTACGAGGTGCCGAACTATGCCCAACTCCCGGCGCTGCCTCTTTGCAACGGTTGTGGCGCCGTCATGCGCCCGCGGGTGGTGTTATTCGAAGAGATGCTGCCTGCTGCTGAGCTGCGAGAGCTTGAGCGAGAGCTGTCCACCGGCTTTGATATGGTCTTCTCGATCGGCACGACGAGTGTGTTTCCCTATATCGCTGCGCCGGTTCATGTCGCGGTGCAGCGAGGCGCTTCGACTGTCGAAATCAACCCCGATGGCAGCGAGGTCTCGCCGATCGTGAAGTATCGCGTGAGAGAGCGCGCGTCTGTAGTTTGTGCAGCCCTCGCGAAGCGACTGGGCGTGCAACTCGATGCCGCCTAGGACAGCTCTGCGGTGTGCACACGTTGGTATCTGGGATGCCCGGGTGTGTGAGGTTCAGCCCAGGTGTAGAGTGCGATTCGCGTGAGGCTGATTTCGGCGTCGATGTTGAGGCTTTTCATCCATTGCTCGGCGGCAATCCGTTCTTCGTTGCTCGCGCGATGCTTAATGCGCGCGACCGTGACGTGAGGCTGAACTTCACGTTCGTCAAGATCACAGTGAGCCGCTCGTAGAAGCAAGGGGCGCGTTTTTTCGACCCACCGAGCAAGAGCGCGATCGGTGACTTGGCATGAAATCGCGCGCGGGGTGCGCCCTCCGAACCATCGGCAAACCCCGGTTTTCACGACGAAGGGTGAGGGGAGGTGTTCTTGGAGAACGGTCCATGCCTTTGTAGCGCGCTCCGGCCCAGCATTGCCAAGAAAGGCCACGGTGAGGTGGTGGTCGCGTGGATGCAGGAGCCGAACCTTGGGAGGTGGGTCCGCTCCCTGCAACCGAAGTGACGCGTCGAATGCGATGAACCAACTAGGTTGAGTCATTGCGGATCGACAACCTCAATCCTGACGTGAATGTCGACTTCGGGCTTGACCTTCAGCGTGCCCAGAGCAGCGCTGAAAGGCTTGATGCCGAAGTGTGTTTGGTCGAGGCGATGGTGTGCGCTCCAACGAGCGTCGAGACATGCCTCCAGTTCAAGCGGGCGGCGGACGCCGCAGAGTTCGAGGTGTCCGCTAAATCGCGCTCGCTTGTCGTCCATATTGAGCGTGCCGTCCAGTGATGCCGACGGGTTGCGATTTGTCCGTAGAACGTCGTTGCGAATGCTCTGTTCGATCTTACGCTTGTCTTTGTCGGTCAAAAGGCCAGGTGCATCAGCGCCATTGCTGCGCGCGCACACGACACGAAGAGAGTTTGTATCAAAGCTTGCGTGTAGCCGGTTCGCGTCGGGCGTCCAAACGAAACGATGCTTTTCAAATCGAAGTTTAAGGTCGTGCGCAACGCGGGAGAGCAGACCTTCTTTGTAGGTTAAGACGGTGCATTCGCTCTTTAGGACGATCTCTTGAGGCACGCCAGACCATGACTCTCTATGGTCATTTTGTCACGACCCTGTTAGCTTCGAGATCGTGTCGGGTGCGCATATCGTTGTGGTGACGGGGATGTCCGGGGCTGGGCGAAGCACCGCGATTAATGCGCTTGAGGACCTTGGCTTCTTTTGCATCGACAACCTTCCTCCCGCACTCATGCCCACCGTGGTTGGACAGGCCACCGCAGGTGGCGCCATCGAGCGTTTTGGGTTCGGTATCGATGTTCGCACGCGGTCCTTCTTGTCGGGCGCTTCGGACGTCGTCGATGCGCTCAAAAAAGACCACACCGTTGAGGTGCTCTTTTTGGATGCCAACGACGAGACGCTGGTCCGCCGTTTCAACGAAACGCGTCGTCCACACCCTCTAGCGCCGGGCGGGGACGTGGCGACCGCCATCTCTCACGAACGTGAACGGTTGTCTGAGCTGCGAGAACGGGCAAACCAAGTTGTGGATACGACGGGGCTTTCCGTGCATGACCTTCGCCGACGCGTAAAACGCTACATGAGCCGTGACACTGCTGTCCCGGCGATGGTGGTTCGCATCGTCTCATTCGGGTTCAAATACGGGGTACCGACCGACGCCGACCTCATGTTCGACCTACGGTTTTTGAAGAACCCGTATTTTGTGCCCGGCCTACGCGACAAGACGGGGCTTGACCCGAAGGTGGCCGATTACGTGCTCTCACAGGCTGAAGCTCGCGAATACGAGGATGACATGTGGCGCCTGCTTTCCAATAGCCTGCCGCACTACGCACGAGACGGTAAGGCGTACCTCACCATTGCGATCGGTTGCACCGGGGGCAAGCATCGCTCGGTTGCCATCGCGGAGCGACTCGCGAAGCGCCTTGAAGAGGGGAATACGGTTGTGCTCGCTCACCGCGACTTACCCCGCTACCAATAACTACTTGGTTCGCTGTCCTACAAAGCCGTCTTCGCGTTCCTTGAAGAGCACATTGAATGTCGTGAGTGAGCCGTAGCAAGCTGTGATGTATTGTTGCATCTGCATCTTGTCGGAGTCCGACAAACTTTTGTTGCCGTTCACCTTTTGCTCGAGAACGCGCAACTTGTCGCGCACCATCACGATCTTCTTGAAGAAGACGTCTAGCGGAACGCTCTTCTCCTGCGTGCCGTCCTTGCCAGGCTTGAGCACGAGCTCTCCGCCGTTCCATCGATCGCCCATTGGGCTTTCGATCAGACCGAGTTCCTCGCGGATGACCTGCCTAATGACTGAACGAAACTCATCCTGATCCATGTCGATTCCGATCTCCTTCGGTACGTGTACCTTCTGCACCGCAGGCGGACTGTCGCTGCGGTATCGGCGCGGCGCTCCCGCTGCCTTTTTGCGCTTGAGTGCCCCCTCCCAAGACGCGCCAACTTGCTTGTAACTGCTGCACGTTTGTGTGTCTCGCAGCGGTGGTGGCCAACAGCCGAGTCGACACTCTCCCTCCGAGCGTCCCTGCTCGTCCGTGCGTAGGCGAATAAAAAAACCGCAGGTTCCACACCGTCCCTGCAGGTTTCGTTCGCCGTCTTGCGAGCCCTCGCTCATCGGACATGCACTTTAGGAATGGTTGCAGAGTTTGTCGAGCCTCTCGACGAGGTCATCTGTCGGCGGTTTGTCCGTGGGGTGCACCGTATTCGTCCTCAAAACGACAAATCCGCGTTCGTGAAAGAGGGGGAGGGCGTTTTCGACGCGTGCCTTAGACAGGGCCTCTTTTTGGCGGAGCTCGCCCGCCAAGTACATGCGAGAGCCCACCGAGAGGGTTCGTCTTACCCACTCCTTGCGGGTCATGGACCCTTCTTGGAGCAAGTCGAGCCCACGGCGTGCAAGTCGGAGCGACTCGAAGTGGCTTGTCAGGAGGTTGGCCAGCACGGCCGCCCGGTCGGGGTCTGCGATGGAGATGAGCGAGGCCTGTCTGGAAAACGTCCCGTCGTCGACCAAGTTCTCAAGGGCGCTCTCGACGAGGGCTTCGCCGTCGCGCGCAAAAGCGAACTCGTGTCTCAACCACTCGAGCGCCGCCGCGCTCTCGGCCAGAAGAGTTTCTCTTTGCACGGGGGCCCCGCTACTACGAAGTTCACTGCAGATAACTGAGAATGCAACGAGATGGTGCAGAATGCTGTTCTTGTGAAACTCAAGCGCGAGTCGTCGCGTGTCGGGCACGCGAAAACGGGCGAGGTCGCCACGTCCGTCCGCGATCAGATCTTTGCTGTCCATGAGTAGGCGGTTGGCCTCTTCGACGGTGTTCGCACGAAGATTGCCGGCCTCATCAAAGAGGGACCCTGCGAAGCGAGCGCCGCTGCGGCGAAGAACATCGGCTAACATTTCGATGCGCTCAA
Organism: uncultured Polyangiales bacterium; assembly: GCA_964487255.1. GTDB lineage: Bacteria > Myxococcota_A > Polyangia > Polyangiales > CAZAQV01 > CAZAQV01. The sequence goes on from CAZAQV010000022.1 coordinate 86,665, forward strand.
GGAGCGCATGGTACTCAATGCCCTCTCGACCGACCGACAAGTGTGCAGTTGAGCAGAGCGCGACCGGAGTAACGACCGCCACCCGGTTGATGTCTGCCATCGCGCGGTGCGCGAGCCGCTGCACCAGTTGACGTTTCTGTGACGGCCGAAGCGGGTCGCTACCCAGTCCGAGCTCATTGCGGAACGCATCGAATGGAATGGGCTCTGCGAACTCAACGTAGAGTCTGCCGTAGCGCGAGCGCAACACGTTCGATGTTCGCAGTAGTCCCGAGATGTCTTCTGGCTGCTTCTCTCCACCGCGCAGCTCGTTTTCGTAGGAGCGCTGCTCAACGATGCGTTCGTAGCTAATGCTCACGGGAACGAAATGCACGGTCCTACCGCGAAGCATGAAGATGGCATCGATGACCATCGACAGCAGCCCGTACTTGGGCTCAAGCAACTTACCTGTTCGGGAGCGCCCGCCCTCAAGAAAGAACTCGAGGTTGAAACCTTCAAGTAGGATCTTGCGGATATAGGTTGCGACGAGCGCCGAGTAGAGCTTCTTACCGCCGAATCGCCGACTGATAAAGAAAGCGCCGCCTTTGCGTAGAATTGTGCCCAACGGCCAAAAGCTTAGGTTGTCTCCTGCGGCAATCAGAGGAGGGGAAATGCGGTTGGTGCCCAGGACGTGGCTGAGCACGAGATAGTCCACGTGACTCTTGTGGCACGGCAGCAGGACGATGGGTCCTTTGCGCCCTGCATCACGCACACGTTCCAAGCCTACGCGATCGATTTCGACGCCATCGTAGATACGATTCCACAACCAGGTGAGAGACCTTGCGAACATGCGTAGCCAGTAAGGGTCCTGTGTTGCGCAAAGCCTCTTGAGTTCCTTTGCGGTTTCGCGCTTGACGGTTTCGAAACTCCTGCCCGAACGTTGCGCCTCAGATTCCATCTCTTCGCGCAAACGTGGACTGCGAATCAGTTCCTCTTGAATTCGAGTCGGGGTCTTGTGTTCGGGGCCGACGACCAGCGAGCGTTCGCGTTCGAGTCGCGTCAGGAGGGCATAGCGGACGCGGTCCGCCATCTGTTCATCGCTGGAGGCGGTGGTGGTCGCCAGAAACTCGGAGAGATCAAACGGGGTTCCAGAGTGCAGAACCGCGTTTCGGTAGTTGAGTAAAAATTGGAGAAAGACGCGAATACGACCTGGCCACTCACGGGGCCCAAAGACCAGGTCGGTGAGCGAGCGACGCCGCGTTGAAGGCAGCAACGTCCACACGAAGGTTTGAGGGACGATGAGGATTCGTTCGCGGCTCTGCTTTTGGATCTTGATGAGCGTCTCGATCAGGTCGATATCGAGCTTGTCTCCGCGTTTTGATGCATGCCCAAGTTTGGGTGGCTTGCGCAAAAACAGGAGTGCGCTGCCTTTTTGCTGAAGGGTCTCCTCAAGGGCGCGGTCCTCAGGGGTCTGACGCCGAAAGCGCAGGCGACGCCGGCCTTTGCCAAAGGGCTCCAAAATACCTAGGCCCAGATCGTTGGCGAAGCGGATAAGGGGGAGGCCGAAGCGCTTGGTCAGAAAGTCGAGACACAGAAAGTCGAGGAAGGAGAGCGAGCGCATCACGTACACGGGGATCCCGCGCTCGGCGGCCGAGCGAACCGCCTTTTCGAATCGCTCATCCACCCTGATATGACTGAAGAAACGCCGGTATATCCAGCGCAGGATAGGGTGCGGATCGTAGGCCTCCTTTGCCTGGGGGGCCACGAGCTCATTGCCGGTACCGTCCGCCACGGCTGGAGCCTAGCGTCTATCTATGGTTCTTCACTAGCCTTTCCACCTCTTTACTCGGCTTTCTGTGTCTTGACACCCCGAATGGGAGGAGCTACGACACCCGGCCCCAAGAGGAACTCTCCCATGAAGACGACACAGACTTCGAATAAACAGACCACGAGCGTAAAGAGCTCAGATGTTGAGCGTAGCTGGTACGTGGTCGATGCGGCTGGCAAGTCGCTCGGGCGCGTCGCGACCCAGGTCGCAACGATTTTGCGAGGCAAGCATCGCCCTGATTTTACTCCCCATGTCGACAACGGCGACTTCGTCGTGGTCATCAACGCGAGTCAGGTCGTCCTTACCGGCAACAAGCTCGATCAAAAGAAATGGCAACGACACTCAGGCACTCCCGGTGGCCTCAAAGAGACCACCTATCGTGTGCTTCTTGAGGACAAACCAGAGTGGGTGATCGAAAAGGCGGTCTGGGGCATGCTCCCCAAGAACTCGCTGGGACGCAAGGTTCGTTCGAAGCTCAAAGTCTACGCGGGTTCCACGCATCCGCATGCGGCTCAAAACCCCAAGCCGTGGGCAAACTAAGTTTAGAGAGAAGTTAGGTTAGGAAATAAAGACGATGCCTCAAGGTGTAATTCACGGTCGATACTACGGAACTGGCAAGCGCAAGAACGCGGTTGCTCGAGTTTACCTCAAGCCGGGTGACGGCAAGGTCACTGTCAACGGTCGCACGGACGAGGACTATTTTCCGCGCGAGACTTCGCGCATGATTATCCGACAGCCCTTCGTCACGCTCGAGCAAGCTGGTTCGTTCGACGTGGACGCGAAGGTCAACGGTGGCGGCGTTTCCGCCCAAGCCGAGGCGGTTCGCCATGGCATCGCACGCGCACTTTTACATGTGGCCGACGATAACCGTTCGCCGCTGAAGCGCGCGGGCTTTTTGACACGTGATGCACGTGCCAAAGAACGCAAAAAGCCAGGTCAACCTGGTGCACGCAAGAAGTTCCAATACTCCAAACGCTGATCTGCGGCGCGATCCATCTTCGATGGGTTCGACACACTCCGCTTCCGGTGCTCACGTACCCTTAAGTACGTTCCGCTCCGGTTCTCGTTGTTCCTCCCCCTCAAAGCGCCTCACGCCGCATCTTCAAGTGCGCCTTATGCGGCTCGCCCTCGTCTTGCTCGAACCTCCACGGAAAGTTGCTTTGCGTGTACGATGCGGGTCGTGAAGGCGAGTGTTATTGTGGTTCTGCTCTTGGGATTCGGCTGCGGTGGTGGCGGAAGCACATCCGAAACGGAGCATTCGGGGTCTGGAGACTCGAAGCGCCCCGAACCAAAGTCTGAGTCGAGCCCGCCTCCGCAGGCGAGCGAGCGCGTCCAGAAGGCCGAGGCGGAGATGTCAAAGGGGAACTTCAAAGGCGCCAGAGTGATGCTCGAGGCTGCTCTCAAAGAGGACAACACCGATGCTCGAGCGCATTTTGACATGGGCATCGTTCAGGAGGAGCTGGGCGAGCCCAAGGCGGCTGAACTTGCGTACAAGTTGGCGCTGCAGCACCGTCCCGATTTCGCGCACGCATCGACCAACCTTGGCTTGCTTTACTATCGGCAAGACAAGCTGGCCCAGGCCAAGCAGATGCTGGGGCGGTCGCTTGAAGTTTCTCCGGACTCGGTCGAGGCGCGCTTCAATCTTGCGATGGTCCTCGCCGCATTGGGAGATGCACAGGCGTCTATTGAGCACGCGCAGCGCGCTTCGGAGCTTGCGCCGCGTGACGCCCAGGTTTGGCTCCGCCTTGGACTCTTTCGTGCCGGGGTCGGCGACGCAAAGGGCGCTCGTGACGCAGCCAAGCGAGCGCAGGCGAATGCGCAGACGGCAGACTTTTTGTTACAGGCTGAGCTGGGCGCGCTTTTGCGGCAGTTGGGAGAATACGACAGTGCTTTGACGGCCTTTGAACACGCGCTAAAGGGGGACCATTTGGCGCCGCGCGTGCAGGCTGCGCTTTTGACGGAGAGAGCGCTTGCGCTCAAGGGCGCGGGTCAGCCAGAGCAGGCGATGCAAAGCATCGAGCAGGCCATCAAGATGGAGCCGCAGTACCCGCTTGCGCACTACGTGCTCGCCAACATGCTGGCCTCTGCGAAGAAGTGGAAACAAGCCGAAGAGCACTACAAGCGCTTCCTCAAGTTGGCCCCCGAAGACCCCAACGCCGAAGCCGCCCGCGCAAAACTGCAGAAGGTCAAAGCCCTCAAGAAGAAGTAGTGAGGCTTCTCGCTGTAGCGTAGCTGAGAGCGAGTGCTAGGGGCGCCAAATTGGGTAACATGCATGGCATGACTGTCCGTCTTTCTCATGCCTTGTTGTGTTTGACACTTGCCTGCGGTGGCGCAGAAACAAACCAGTCTTCGACGCCAACGGAGACGTTTGCTGAAGGGCAGGGTTCGGGACCACCGGCAGCGAGCGAACGGGTTATCCTCGCCGAAACACAAATGGCCGAAGGTAACTTCGCCGCCGCAAAGGCGACGCTCGAACAGGCCGTTCAAGACAACGACCGAGATGCGAGAGCCTACTATGATCTTGGAATCGTCGAAGAGGAGCTCGACAATCTTGCAGCGGCCGAGGCGGCGTATCGCTTTGCGCTCAACATCAAACCGGACTTCGTGTTCGCGGCCAACAACCTGGGCTTGCTGCTGCATCGACTTGAGCGAGACGACGAAGCGAAGAGCGTTCTGCTGGGGGCCGTTGAGGAAGAGCCCGACTCGGCCACCGCGCATTTCAACCTTGGACTCGTCTACAATGCGCTCGGTGACTCGGCTTCCGCGCTCAAACACCACGAGCAAGCCGCCAAGCTCGCGCCCGAGGACATGAGCGCGTGGCTTCGCGTTGCGTGGTTGCATTACTCTGCAAAGAACCAAGAAGCCGCGACGCGAGCAGCCGCCAAAGCCTACGAACTCGCCGAAACCGAGAAACAGGGCCGCCCCCTGGCTGAACTCGGGGGGGTGCTGAGGCTGACCGGGCAGTTCGAACCGGCTATCAAAGTGTTTGACAGGGCGCTTTCGGACAAAGCGAGTTTTGCAGACCTTGACCCGACGGTGCGTAACGAGGCCTTCGCCGCAATCTACACCGAACGGGGGCTGGCATTGAGTGCGCTCGGGCATGACGAAGGTGCGCGCAAGTCCTTTGAGGATGCCATTGCGCGCGAACCCACGTATCCGCTGGCGCATTATTCACTCGCCAACCTGCTAGCAAACAAGGGCGAGTGGAAGCCCGCGATCGCGGCCTATGAGAAGTTCATCGAGCTTGCACCCGACGGGCCGCGTGTGGAAAAGGCGAAGGCAAAGCTCAAAAAAGTCCACGAACTCGTCGGCAAGTAGGCTCCGCCTCTTCTAGCTCATCAGGAGGTGGGCCAGCAGAACGAGACCCGCAATGGGCGCCGCATAGATGCTCGACCAAAGTACGCCCCAGAGCAGCGAACGCCCCAGCTTTCCCTCACAACCGTGTCGGTCATTGGCCACATGGGCCAGTCCCCGCAAGACGAGTAGATAGCTGCCAATCAGGACGAGGGGGAGAAGAAACTCCAAGGCAAAGCTCAGGATAAGTAGAACAACAAATAGGAAGACAGCGATTGCGGCGCCTTCGTCATCGTACCACCAGCTTCGGCGCGTGCTCAAATCGAGGTCGACGTTGAGCATCGTGACATCGTCGAGGGTTGATGCGTCCTTCGTCCAGGCATCCTTGGCAAGGCGCCAACCACGAAAGAGAAGCGTGGTAAATGCGAGCGTCCAGATCAGCACCCACGCGAGGATGACCACTTCGAGTTCTATCCAAAGCGGCATCGTCAGCGCGCCGGGCATTAACGCGAGGGCGAGAAGCATTGCGCTGCCGACCGTCAATGTCGCAAGAGAACCAGAAATCGGGGGCGTGATCGCTTTGGCGACCCGTTTGAGGCCGCCTCGGTAAGGGGTTGCAGCTTGTGCCATCGGTCGTGCCTGTTCGATGTCGAGGGCTTCGATCACCATGGCTGCACGCCGTTTTTCTGTCCTGCGGTATGCGAGGTAGACAGCCAACGCAGCGCTCGCACTCGCCACCAGCCACCAGCCAATAGAAAAAGCGCCCTGCTGCCAACTCACAAGCCCGACGAGCAATGACAGAAAACCAGCCGCCGCGAGATAGTGAACAACGGGTGCAGGCCTGCTCAAGAGCGTGGCGCAGCCAGTGCACCAGGGCTTGTCGTCCACTCGGTGCGTGCAGCAGCGCAGGCACAGTGCGCGTGCGCAGCTGTGGCAGCGGCAGACAGCCGCGTCATCGCCGTGGACTACGCAGCGGGGGTCGAGAGCCTTGGATTGCACCGATGCAATCCTCGAAGAATACGGCCAAGATTTCAACGTACCGGCACAACAGTGCGCTGAACCAGCTTATTCCACTGCAGGATCTAGAGCGGAGTTTCGGCCGTGCCGCGGCATCAGCGAGAAACACGGTTTCTCCGGCGGCGTCGGCGGTTTCTGACGTATCGAACTATAAGCAACAGCAAGATGGCGAAACCGGACGCCGTGAGAAATGGATGATCAAGAACGTATCCATATGCTGTTAGTAGCGCGGTGATGGCTCCTGGCAACATGCTCAGTTCACCAGGACTAACCTCGCTGATGTAGAGCGCGGCATGAAAATCCAGCGCAGGTACTGTAGAGGTAGCACCGCTTAGCTCCATACGAGTTGTTTGTTCGCGGAACCAGAGCTCATAACTCTCCTGCGCGGGCCTCATTTGTGAAAAATCAATGAAGCTGTCGTTCTCGCAGAGCATCGCCAGAGTTCCTTCGAGGCCATAGTCCGAAGCTGGCCGTATGCGGCGCGGAACGATGGGTGGAAAAGCGTCGTCGTCCACTTGGAGTGCTCTTCCCGAGCCGGCAAATACACCAATTGTATATAAGCCGTCGGGATCGGCCGCGAGCAAGTGTTGCCCCATAGAGGGAACGTTTTTGCCGGTGGCGTTGTGGGCGATGTGGCTATGATGCGCCCAAAGGATGACTCGGTGAGCCGCAGACAGCTCGTTGCGCAGCACGAGTGAATTTCGTGCGCTGATCTGGTCCCGAATCTCCTGATATTGGCCACCGCTGGCAACACCCCTGCAAAGTTCGATCGTACCGCGCAGACTATCCGGTATAAGGCGAAGCGCGGTGGCATGCGCAAGTGAGGTTCGCTTCTCAACAGTTGGGATGGCCTGAGCGAGCCACTCGCTCAGTTGAGAAATCGCGACCAGGGCTGCGCCGACTTGCTGCTCCGACGTCTTTCTTGCACGATAGCATCCCAGATGCGGCGCGATTGCTTCTACGAGTCCCGGCGGAATCTCATCCGACGACGCATAGGGCTGCACGGCATCGATCAGGGCGCGGAGGGCTTCTTTTTTATCGCCACCAAATTTTCGGTTGTTGCCGGGCTGAATATCGAAACTCGCAAGGTAGAGAGGCGACTTGGCTTTTTGCGACTCGGCGACGTATTCCATGACTGCGCGCATGCTGTCCGTCTGCCAAAGCCCAAACCAGGCTAGGCTCTGTGCTCTGGTTACTGTCTCTTCAAACGGATCGGTTGAGTTGAAGAGGGTGTCCTGCGCTAGCCAACTGGATAGCAATGAACCTTCAAACGCAATAATGTCGAAGTTGTGAACGGTGTGCAGGTGCTCGACGATCCGCAAGCGCTCCCGCGGAAACTCGTCGGTGACGTGAATTGACTCCCCGAGCTGAACTATGGAACGGCCCGTCAGGTATCCGTCGAGGAAATCGTAGTTTGCTCGCGAATAGGTTGCGGCGATCGGATGGACCGTTTGTCCGATGTCAGGTTTTGTCGTCTGGCCTGAACAACTAAGTCCGAGCGTTCCAGACGCGAACGCAAGCAAGAGAGCGTATGTACTGTGAACCGTCCCGAACATGGCTTAGACATCGGCCTCGTTGTCGCCGTAGAGCGCCTCCGATAGTTGCTTGATGCGTGCCTTGGTCTCTTCCTTGGACATCTCTTCCGTACCAATAGCATCCGAAGCGCGAAGGTTGGTCACCGAGCTTACATGTAGCCCAGGCCATGGCACTTCCGCTATCACAAGCAGTAAAGCAATGCAGCGGCCAGGAATCGAAACCGCCGTCGCCAAGACTTCGACGCGGGCTATTCCCCAGGAGGTGCTTGTCGGCGGCCGAGGCCGGCGATGAAGACTTCGTAGCTCTCTCCCCGCGTGGCCTTGGGCTTGATGACGCGTGCCTTCGAATAGGCCTCGCGAACGGCTTTCTGCGCGTCGGGGAACTCGCCACCTTGGAAGATCTTGCCCACGAAGTTTCCGCCGGGCTTGCACAAGAGCGTGCTGATCTCGAGCGCGCGCATAAAGAGCTCGAAAGAGCGATACTGGTCGAGGTCTCGTTTGCCGGTGGTTGAGGGCGCCATGTCGCTCATCACGATGTCGAAGCTCTGAGGCTCGCCGAGTTCATCGGGTGCTGTCTCGAAAATGTCGGCGTGTCGGATTTCGGCATTGGGTGCGATGCCGCCTTCGTGGGCCTGGATGTCGAGCCCGAGCACAAAGCCCTTGGGACCCACGCGCTTCGCTGCGTATTGCGTCCACGAGCCGGGGTAGGCCCCGAGGTCGAGTACGCGCTGACCTGGGCGAAAGAACTGCAGGCGGCGATCGATCTCTTGAAGCTTATAAACAGAACGCGCTGCAAAGCCTTCGCTCTGAGCGCGTTTACCGAAGTGGTCTTGCTGTCGTCGACCCAATGTTATTGAGCGGCTTTGGCCTTTTTCTTCACCGCACCGCGAACCGTAACCCAACCGTCTTGTGGGCCAGGGACGCCGCCAGCGACCATCAGCAGGTCCTCGTCCGCGAGGATCTTGGCAACCTTGAGGTTGAGAATGCTGACCGTCTCCGCACCGTAGTGTCCGGGCATCTTGTGTCCCTTGAGCGTGCGGCCGGGTGTTGTCGCCATGCCGACCGAACCGCCGCCGCGCTTCGACTCGTGCGTGCCATGCCCAACCGTGCCAGCGCCATGGAAGTTCCAGCGCTTGATGACGCCTGCGAAACCGCGACCCTTGGTCGTGCCTTGTACGTCGACAAACTGCCCTTCGGTAAACACGTCTGAGACGCGAAGCGTTTGGCCCACTTCGTACTTGTCGAGACTGTCCGCGGGAACGCGGAGCTCCTGAATCTTGAGCGGTGCGTCGCCATCTTTGAAGCGTCCAGCCAGTGGCTTCGAGACCTTCTTGCTGCTGCGTTCGCCGATGCCCACCTGGATCGCTGCGTAGCCGTGCTTATCAGGCGTGCACAGTCCGACGATCCGGCAAGGACCTGCCTCGATGGCTGTGACGGGTACGACAGTGCCGTCTTCTTGAAAAATTTGAGTGGTTCCGAGCTTGCGCCCGATTAAGCCAGGGTTGGTGTTCATGGTCTGCCTCGTGTTCCGCAGCGTCTTGCGGGTCGGGAAGGATACTTTCGACCGGCCGAACGTCAAGCCGGAAGCTGATAAACTCGCGAAGCATTGGCAAAGGTCACCTCGCGCAGCTTCTCGGGCGCGATTTTCCTCAATTTTGCTATAAAATCAGCGATAAACTGGACGTGCGCGGGCTCGTTTTCGCGACCTCGCTTGGGTATGGGCGATAGGAAGGGTGCATCGGTCTCGATCAGGACCGAATCGAGGGGCAATTTCTCTGCGGCTTCTTGGATGCCTTCGGTGCGCTTGGGGAAGGTGACGATACCACTGAAGGACGACACGAACCCCAGGTCGAGGGCAGCTTTGGCGAACGCATAGTCCTCGCTGAAGCAATGGATGATGCCACCGACGTCGCGTGCGGACTCTTCGCGTAGAACGCGCAGCGTATCGTCGCCCGCGTCGCGCGTGTGTACGATGATCGGCTTTTTGACATCGCGCGCGAGAGCGATCTGACGACGAAAGGACGCTTGCTGCGACTCGCGCGGCGAGTTGTCATAGTAGTAGTCGAGACCCATCTCCCCAACCGCGACAACCTTGGGCGCGTGCACCAGCTCGGCGAGGGCATCGTAATCGTCGTCGCTCCAGGATGCAGCGTCGTGGGGGTGCACACCTGCGGAACAGAAAAGCTGCACGCCCGCGACCTCCCCGCGCATCGCGATGTCGTGGGCGCGGCGAACTTCGTTGATCGACGCGCCGGTGCCAATGGTGGTCGCACGACGAACGCCCACGTCGAAGGCGCGTCCCAGCACGCCCTCAAGGTCGGCAAACTGATCAAAGTCGAGATGGCAGTGGGAATCGAAAAGGTTCATCGGCTTGCGAGCTCCATCAAAAAGGATTCGAGAACCAACTGTGGGTTCGCGTTCGCGGCGAACTTGAGTTCCAGTTCGTCGAGTGACTGCGCAGCCCATGTGATTTTCTCCAGGGAGTAACTCTGCGCGCGCTCGTTCGCCTGATCTTTCCAGCGTGGCACATGAACCTCGGCGCCCACTTTGCAGGCCGCCACATCTCGATAGAAGCCGCAAAGAAGACGTAACGTTGTGTCGCGGACCTCTGACTTTGCCAGGTTTTCAGCACAGCGGCTGAGCGCGCCCCAGTCGCGTGTGGCGACTGCGATGTCGGTGCGAACCATGGCATCGAAGGCATCGCTACTCTGTGCATCGCCTGCGGCGGCAACCGCGAGATCGGCGCGGCCATTGGCCAGCGAGACCGCAAGCTCTGCTTCGCTCTCTGACACGTTGTGGCGCGCCAGAATCGACAGAAGAGCGTCGCGCTCCAGGGCGCTGAAGCGAACCGTTTGGCAGCGTGAGCGAATCGTTGGCAGAAGCTTGCGCGGACGGGACGAACAAAGGATGAAATGCACGCCCGCTTTGGGCTCCTCCAGTGTCTTGAGAATGGCGTTGGCGCCTGCTGCGTGTGTCTCCGGGAAAGAGATGTCTGCGTCCGGGAAGATGGCGAAGGCGTGCGTGCTGTCAAACGGTGCGTAGCGCGCAAAGGGTAAGAGTTCTTCGCGAAGGGTTTCCACCTTGATGTTCCCCGCGCCTTCCTCACGAGGGTGGAATACGCGGACATCGGGGTGCGCGCTTCGCTCGAGCCTCGTATTTTGGTTTTGTCCGAGGACATGCGCGGCAAACGCGAGCGCGCAGCTGAACTTGCCGACGCCGGGTGGGCCCACAAAGAGGTAGGCATTGGCGATTTGCCCGCGGGCGTGCGCCGCTCTGAGCGTGCGTACGGCGGTCGTTTGGCCGAGTATGTCATCGAGTCCGAGCACTTGAGTAGCCTAGCTCCTCCCTAGACTGGGATCCAAGAGTGGTTTGACCCTCGCGAACAGGACGCTTGCTCGACGGCTGCCCACACTTGCGATACACGCCGGGGATGAACGTTGGCGAAAACCTTCCGCGACTGGTCGAGGTCATGCAACGGCTGTTGGCGCCGGATGGGTGTCCCTGGGACCGTGAGCAGACGCTCGACACGCTCAAGCCCTACGTGATCGAGGAAGCGCACGAGGTCGTTGAGGCTATCGAGTCAGGTAACTCTGAAGCGCTTCGAGAGGAGCTTGGCGACCTTTTGCTGCAAGTCGTCTTTCAAGCGGAGCTCGCCCGTAAGAACGGCTGGTTTGGACCCAACGACGTTGTCGACGCAATCTGCGAGAAACTCATTCGCCGTCATCCACACGTTTTTAGCGATGTCAAAGTTGAGGACAGCGATGAGGTCGTCAAAAACTGGGAACAGATCAAGCGTGAGGAGAAAGGCGACCGCGGTGCGCTCGCGGGAGTGCCCAAGGCGCTTCCCGCACTGCTGAGGGCTGTCCGGATTGGCGAAAAAGCCTCGGCTGTTGGTTACGATTGGCCCACCGTCGACGGTCCACGAGAAAAAGTAGACGAGGAACTCCGTGAGTTCGACGCCGCGTGTGCCCAGGGCGATCCAACACGGATGGAAGAAGAGCTCGGTGACGTGCTTTTCAGCATTACCAATGTGGCGCGCAAGCGTGGGCTCGACCCGGAGGCGGCGCTTCGAGGCACGCTTCAACGCTTTACGGCACGTTTCGAGACGGCCGAACAAGCAGCAAAGGCTTCGGGCAAAGCGCTCTCCGAGCTCAGCGAAAGCGAACTCGACGACCTATGGGAGGACGCCAAAGGTCAAGGCAGCGCATCATAGCGTGCTGTTTGGAAAGGCGATGACGGACTGGATATCGGGAGCGTCGAGAAGCAGCATGATGAGGCGGTCGACGCCGAGCGCGTTACCGGCCGCGGGTGGCATGTCTGGTAAGCATGACAAGAAGCGTTGATCGATGGGGTATGTGGGCGCTCCGCGCGCTGCCCGTTTGCGATTGGTTTCCTCGAAACGGGCGCGTTGTTCGACCGGGTCGGTGAGTTCCGAGAAGCCGTTGCATAGCTCGATGCCAGCGACGTAGCCCTCGAAGCGCTCGGCAAGCGATGGGTCGTCCGGCGCGAGGCGAGCGAGTGACGCCATCCGAGCGGGCCAATGCGTGATAAAGGTGGCTTGCTCGCGGCCCAACTGTGGTTCGACGTCTTCGACGTAGCGCCGAAAAAAGGTGTCGTCGTCTTCCGGTGCGCCTTCGTCGACTGTGCTGTACAGGCGAAATGCATCGTCGATACGAGTTCGCAGCCAGGGCGCATCGACGCGTGCCCCACCCAAAGTGCTCTGACCATCGCGTAAGGACCGGGTCTGCGCCGCGAGTGTGGCGACCAGCGACTCGGTGTCTCGCATGACGGCGTCGTAGGTCTCATTCGCACGGTACCACTCGAGCATCAGAAACTCGGGTTCATGGTGACCGCCCTGCTCGTCGTCGCGGAAGCAGTGCCCCAGTTGGTAGATCTTGTGCATGCCCTGCGCGAGCAGACGTTTGAGCTGAAACTCTGGGCTCGTAATCAGAAATCGCTCGGGGGTCGTCCGAACCGCGAACGCTTCGATGTGCTCTTCGATGCCGGGCGAGCGCACCATCAGTGGCGTGTCGACTTCGACGAAGCCTTGTTCATCGAAAAAACGTCGAATCGCCCGAAGTACCTCCGCGCGCTTGACGAGGTTCTCGTTACCTCGAACCACGAAGCGCTATGGGTAAGGTTGCGATGAGCGACGCGAAGCCGTGAAGAGCCATAAGTAGAGTCGTCACTTCTTGACGCGTTCGACGTACTCGCCGGTGCGCGTGTCGATTTTGAGAACGTCTTCCATGGTGACGAAGAGGGGAACATTGACTTTGAGCCCAGTCTCGACAATCGCCGGCTTGGTGGTGTTGCCACTCGTGTCACCTTTGAAGCCGGGCTCCGTTTCGGTGATCGCCAGTTCGACGAAGGTTGGCGGCGTCACATCGATAGGGCGGTCGCCGTACATCAGAATGTCGACGGTCATGCCGTCGAGCAGGTAGTACTTGTTGTCGCCGATGTCCTCTTCGCTCAGCTGGATTTGCTCGTAGCTTTGGTTGTCCATGAACACGAACATGTTTCCGTCTTTGTAGAGGTACTGCATTTCGCGCGACTCAAGGTCCGCCTTCTCCAGCTTCTCGCCTGACTTGAAGGTCTTGTCGAGAACCGCACCCGTGATCATGTTCTTGAGCTTGGTGCGTGTGAACGCCTGGCCTTTGCCGGGTTTGACGAACTGGAACTCGACCACCACGAAGGGCGCCCCATCCATGGTGATTTTTAGGCCTTTTTTGATGTCTGATGTCTCGTACATGCGTTCTGCTTATGGTTCTTCGTTAGGGTTTCTTGCGTAACCACTACACCCTTAGCACGGGATGAGTCCAGTGAGACCGAAAAGTGCTGTGCTACAAGCACCGCGGCTCTGAGGCGAACGTGAGACGAAGACCCAGCGGCTGAGCGGCTCCTGGAAACACCACTCATCCCGTGAGGTGGGTTGATCTTCTACCAGGACACTGGCGTATCCGCCATATTGGCGGTAAGCAGCTGACGTGATTGAGGCCGATGAGGAGCTTCGCGAACTGAAGCGCGAGGTGATCGAATCACGCGGGTTGGCGATCAAGTCCAACAACCTCGTGAGTTCGCTGGCAGCAGACGTCAAAGCCATCGCGAAACGTCAGGCGGGGTACGAGCGTCGCTTGTTTTGGAATAGTGGCGCAGCCTACGTCATCATCGCCGTGCTTTGCTTCGTAGGGGTCAAGCTCGCGTCCGACGCCCGCGTTTCAGAGGAGCGTGCCGGAAAAGAGGAGCTTGAGCGTCAGGTCAAGAACCTCCGTGGCGAATTGGCGCAAGAGGTCGACGCCAATGCCAAGCGTCGCGAGGGTGAAAAGGCCGCGATGCGGCTCTACGAGCTGTTTCGCCGAGGCAAGCAAGACGAACTGATTTCAGTCTATGAGGAGAGTCAAGACGAGGATCTCTCCGACGCCGAGCGCGCATTCTTTGCCGATGCGGTTCGTAGGTCGAAACTCGACCGCTCTGTCCGTTTGCTCCACGAGGGCCTCGAGCTGTTCCGAACCGGGCGCTATGCGGAGTCGGTCGACCGTTTCCGTGGCTCGATCGAGGGCGATGCGAAAGGCTCGCACGCGCCCGAGGCAAAGTTCTACCTGGCGCGCGCTTACCGCAAGCTTGAGCGACACAACGACGCGCTGGCGTTGGCCAAAGAGGTCGTTGCGCAAAAGAAGCGCCCGGACCTCCATGCTGATGCGATGTTCTTGGTCGCACTATCCCACGAGTCGCTTGAGCAACTCGACGACGCTACCGAGGCTTACCGCGAGGTGATCAACAAGTGGCCGCGTTCGGAGTACACACCCGATGCGCGACGACGCATCGCGGATGTGCGCCGCCAAATCTTCGAACGCCGCCGCACGATGTGAGAGGCGCTAGCGCGTGAAACGAAGTTGGTATTTGCCGGGGCCGAGCCAGTAGATGCAGAGCGCGGCAAAGAAGTAAAACGCGGGTAACTCGATGGCCCAGGCCCCGTGGCGATTGAGCGCGAGGACATCATCAGGGTGGGCGAGGGCGACCGCGACGACCATATTGATGGCGAGCACCAGCGCTGCGATCCGAGACTTGAAGCCCACGATGAGCATGAGCGGCGCAAGCACCTCACCCACGTAGACGCCGTATGCCACAAAACCAGGGATTCCAACTTCTTCGAGAGAACTTTCGATGCCTGATACGCCATGGGTGATCTTCGAGATTCCGTGGAGCAACATCATGCCCCCGACGCTCAGGCGTAGAATCAGCTTTGCGAGGTCCGGGTTTTCTTTAAGCATGTAGGGTTTTATCCTACACCGATGTGACGCCGCAAGTGCAGCCAGTCTCAATCGGAGCCGGGGCCCGATTGAGACTCGGGGGAGCCTGACGGCCCATCACGGGGGTGAATCGATCTAGCCGGTCAGCCGTGATGAGCGGTGGTGCTCGACGCCGCTGGTCACGAAGGCGGAGCCAAAGCAACGCGATGTGGTAGCTCCACATCGATCGTTGCGACGTGGAGCTGGTCGGGGGAGTTTGGGTGAATGGTTCCGAAAGGAACCAGAGGGTTTGGGTGCCAAACCCTAATAGTAGCAGCAGCGGAAACCCGTGTTGGGCGCAGCAAAATTGGGTGCTGCCACTGCGAAGTCGAAGTCGCATGCGCGACCCGCTTCAATTTCTGTGTAGGAGCCACCACGCATTTCATAAAAGATGTCTCCATCAGCGTTCGTTCGCTGCGTGCTCGTCCATTCGCGGACGTTGCCCGAAAGGTCGCTGACCGACTGCGTAATGGAGCCCCACGATGTCCGACACGAGTTGAATGAGCCCGTCGCCCGAATCTCGTCTTGATTTCCAGGCGTGCTGGGGTCCGCGTCGTATTCGAAGCCATTGCACGTCATGCGGCTGGACTTGTCGCAGTCCAGTGCGTACGACCATTTGCAGGTATCGCTCGGACCTTCGCAAGCGCTTTGGAACTCTGCGCCCGAACAAAGGCGCCAACCCACGGTGTTGCCCGTCGCGGGGTTGCCGCCTGGGTTGAGGCGGCCGCAAGCCGCATTCGCTTCGTCCCAGGTGATGCTGGTCCAAGGAATGGTCAGGCGCGTCGAGCACGCGACGGAGTCGGTCACCGAACCGGCGTCCGTGTCGGTCGCGTCGGGCCGCGAGGCTTCGTAGCGCATGATTTGCATCGTTCCGCCACCCGGCTTGTCAACGGTGACCGTCTGGATGGCGTCGATGTTGATGCCATCGCGCCAGCTCGTGAAGGGGTCATCCGCGACAACCTCATCGACCTTGCCGTCGCAGTCGTTGTCCTTGTTGTCGCATTCTTCGTCCTGCTCGTCGGGGCCGGCCGGCGCGTCGCATACGACCCCATCGCCGGCGTTGTTGCACACGTACTTACCAACCGTCTTGCACGACCCGGTACGAAGGTTGTCACAAGCGGCATTCTTGTCGGGGTACGACTCGTCGACCTTGCCGTCGCAGTCGTTGTCCTCTTCGTCGCACGACACCTCGGATTCCTCGTACTCACTCGGGAAGTTGCAGACCCAGCCATCCACTCCCTCACATGCCGCGACCGTCCCATTGCACACACCGCGCTGTTCGCAGAAGGTGGCCGGGAGCGAGACGCCCTCGTCGATTTTTCCGTCGCAGTCGTCGTCGATGCCGTTGCAGGCTTCTTGTGTACTGTTGACGTTGCACTCGTACTCGCAGCCGTCCGATAGGTCATTGTCGATGTTGTGAAAGCCGGCGAGGCAGGTCACGAATGCGCACTTTCCGGCATCACAGGTTGCGATGGCGTTGTCGTAGCTGCACTGATTGTCACACGAGCCGCAGTTGTTGATGTCGTTGTCGAAATCGAAGTCCTGATCCGCCGTGCCGTCACAGTCGTTGTCTTTTGTGTCGCAGATATCGAGTACGGGCCGCTGACCACCCACGCATGTGAGCGAGCCGCCCTGACAGGTCTCGGTTCCGAACGTGCATTCGCCGACATTGGTGCCGCAGTTGGCGCCACCTTCGGGGTTGCCGTCATCGATGACACCGTCGCAATCGTTATCGAGGCCGTCGCACAGTTCGTCTGTGGGGCCCACCGCATCGATGCACTCGACTTTTCCGTTCTGGCAGACCTCGCGGCCCGGGATACAGGTGCCCTCGCTCGGTCCACACAGTCCACCCGCTTCGGGGTTGCCTTCGTCAACGTCTTTATCGCAGTCGTCGTCGACATTGTTGCAGAGTTCGTCCGCGGGGCCGACCTCCCCGTCACAGATGAGGATTCCCTGCTGACACAAGGTGACACCCTGTTGGCAGGCGCCCTCGGCGCTGCCACACGTGACGCCACCCTCGGGGTTGCCCTCGTCTACGGTGCCGTCACAGTCGTCGTCGCGTCCATTGCACGCTTCGGTGCCGGTTTCCGATTTTGTGCACCGGTACTCGCAGCCGTTGGTGGGGCTCATGTTGAGGTCGTAGAAGCCTTCTTCACACTCCAAGATCTTGCATGCGGAGTCTTGGCAGGCCGCCACGGCGTGGGGGAAGGCGCAGACGCGGCCACAGGTGCCACAGTTGCGGTCGTCCATCGTCAGGTCGATGTCCTCGTCAACCATTCCGTCACAGTCGTTGTCGCGTCGATCGCAAAGTTTGTCGTCCTCCGATGTCTTTGCGCACCTGTACTCACAGCCGTCGGCTGGGTCGCCGTTGAGGTCGTAGAAGTTAACATTACAGGTTTCAAAACGGCAGTCGCCGCTTTCACAGATGGGCAAGGCGTTGGCTGGCGCACACCGACGTCCACAGCCTCCGCAGTTGGCGGGGTCTTCGTCGGTGTTGATGCCTTCGTCGACCAACCCGTCGCAGTCGTCGTCCATGTTGTTACAGCGTTCGGCCCCGCACATCTCGGCGTCCATGCCCGCCTCGGCGTCAACGGCTGCGTCCTTGGCGCCGCCTTCGTTCGAGCCGCTGTCGCCGCCGTCGATGCGTCCGCCGCCGCTGTCTCCACCATCGCTCTTGGTAGAGCCGTCTTTGTCAGCGCAGTTGATGCAATACGGGTCTGTCTCGCAGGCCGAGAGCAGTCCGAGGATGAAGAATAAGACGAAGCTATTGGTCAAGACTTTCATCGGTTGCTTCCTTTTGCGCCGCGACGGCGAATGATGAGTAGGCCGAGGGGCAGCAACGCAAGCACCCAGCCCTGGCGGGTCGGTGTCTTGGTCGCACAAGAGCAGCCGCTGCCAGAGGCGACGACCCATTCGTCCACGTTTGCATCGGTTCGACCGCCGCCGTCAGCCTTGCCACCGGCGTCGGGGTCAGGCGGGATGAAGTCCATGATGCATTCGCCCGCAAGGCAGCGCTGCTTCTCCGGGCAGCGAACCGTTGTGCATGGGTCAACTTCGCACATGCCGTTGAGGCCGTTGCAGCGGGTGCCGCGTGGGCACATGACGGATGTACACATGCTGTCGATACACTCGCCACGCGTCGGATCGCAGACTTCGGTGATGAAGCAGGAGATGCCTGCACACAGGTCATCAACACACTGACCGCTTTGGCACGATTGTCCGTTGGGACACTCGACCGTGGCGCAGCTCTGTTCGCATTCGCCGTCGCGGCAGGCTTCGCCTTCGCCGCACATGACGTTTGCGCACAGGTCTTCGACACACTCGAGTTCGAGAATGTCGCAGATCTGACCGTCTGGGCAACCGAGCCCTCGGCAGTTGTTCTCCACACATTCGCCCGTGAACGGCTCGCACACGGTGGGCTCGGTGCAGACGACGCCCTCACATGGGAAGGTGCACTGGTTCGAGCGGCACTCGCAGCTCGGAAGGCCTTCGGTGTCGGGCGCACAGAAGACCTCGTCATCGACCATGACGGTTTCCTCGGCACACTCGGCCTCTTCGCATTCCTTCTGCACGCACCAGCACTGGCCCTCTTGCTCGAACTCGACCGTGCCGGTTGCGCACTTCGCGAACTCGCCACCGCCGCAGGGCAGCGAACAGCCACAGGAGACGCACGCGCTCTCGCCCGGACACAAGCTGCCCTCTTGGGGCTGCTCGTCGATTTCGCCGTCACAGTCGTTGTCGACACAGTCACAGACTTCGATGCCCGGCGGGATTTCTCCGATACATGCGAGCATTCCGTCCACGCACTGCTGGCGACCGGCTTGGCAAGCGCCCTCATCGTTACCACAGGCTTCGCCCACGGCGAGGCCTTCGTCGATCTTGCCGTCACAATCATCGTCGAGGCTGTTGCAAACCTCGTCGAGAGGCTCGGTCGCGCCCTCGCAGATGAGTTCGCCGTCCACGCAGATGTTGACGCCCGGCGAGCACTCGCCGGTGTCGGTGCCACAGGCTGCGCCGACCGGGATACCATCGTCGATAATACCGTCACAGTCGTTGTCCAGACCGTCACAGACTTCGTCGGTAGGCAAGACGCCGTCGATGCAGACGAGTTCGCCGCCCTGGCAAGCCAGCTTACCAGGCTTGCACTCACCGACGTCATCGCCGCATTCGGCTCCGCCCTCTGGGTTACCTTCGTCGGTCATGCCATCACAGTCGTTGTCGGCGCCGTCGCAAATCTCGGTGCCGGGACGAATCACGCCGCGACACTCGAGTTTGCCACCGACGCAGGTCAGCGCACCACGCTTGCAGATCCCCGTGTCGCCGACGTCGTCGTTTCCGCACGCTGCGCCACCATCTGGATTGCCTTCGTCGATCTCGCCGTCACAGTCGTCGTCCTCGCCGTCGCAGGTTTCGAGGAGATCAGGGCCCGTTCCGCCGTCACAGACGAGCTTGCCCTCAACGCATTTGGTGAGACCACGTGTGCAAATGCCGACGTCCGTGCCACAGGAGACGCCGCCGAGGTTGCCTTCGTCGACTTCGCCGTCGCAGTCGTTGTCGATGAGGTCACACTTTTCGTTCGGGTCGGGACCGATAGCGCCCACGCAGGCGCCCCAGCTTCCACCGACACACTGTTCGGTGCCCGGCTGACACTTGCCTTCGCTTACGCCGCACGGCTGCGTGATGCCGTCAACGACGCCATCGCAGTCATCGTCGAGGCCGTTACAGGTTTCGGGGCCACCTGTGTTTCCGCTACATGCGCCCCACACGCCGTTGGTGCAACTTTGACTGCCCGTCGTACACACGCCGACGTTGTTGCCGCAGTTGCGCTCAAGGTCCTCGTCGATGTCGCCGTCGCAGTCGTTGTCTTGGTTGTCGCAAACCTCGGGTTCGACGATCGCACATGGACACACGCCGCCTTCGTCGATGCCGCCGTCGCAGTCGTCATCGAGACCGTTGCACGCTTCGTTGGGCGTGGGACCGCAGCCGTCACAGGCGTTGCGTACACCTTCGTCGACGGTGCCGTCACAGTCTTCGTCCGTGAAGTCGCAGGTTTCGGTGGGGACAGCGCCACAGCCGCCACAGGCATTGAGTACGCCCTCGTCGATGAGGCCGTCGCAGTCGTCGTCACCGCCACCGCACACCTCGACGAGAACCGTCTCGCTGATGATGTTGGCAATCGCTGCCGAAAGACTCGCCTCATCTGTCACGGGAATCGCGCCGGTGCACGTCGCGTAGTTGGCGGGGTCGATGGTTGGGTCGCTGCTACAGTTTCCGGTGCCACCGGCCGCGGCGATACGGTTTAGCCGGTTCAAGTCGTCGTCGTCTTGGACCGCAAAACCGATTACGTACACGTCGTATCCGAGCGCTTCGAGCGCTGCGGCAGATGTCGCGGTCGCTTCGGTCGCCTCGTTGACGTCTGAGCTTGCACATGTGTCGACGCCATCGGTGAGCAAGATGACGCGGTAGGGCCGACATTGCGCGCCGGCGTTGCCGAGTGGGTCGCCGTCGTCCGTGGCTTGGACGTATGTCAAGGCGCTGTCGAGGCTGCCCGCCAGTGGCGTTGCGCCCGTGCCACGAAGTTCAATGTCGAAGTTTGGCGGTGGGTTGGCGCCAAAGTTGTACGCGCCGCCGCCGAAGGCCGCTTGACCGTCGAGGTAGTCGAGCATGTCGTACTGGTTTTCTTGCGCGAAGCCGACCAACACCTCGCCCTCGGCGAAGCCGCTACAGGGCGTCAGGCCGGCGCCGACCCAACCGCCTGACGCGAAGGCTGTGTTGGCCACCGCACAAGAGAACTCGCCGGCGCGTTGCTTGAACTTCATCAGGCCAAATTCGATCTCGCCGTAGGCGGCGATGACGTTCGATAGACCCGCCTTGGCCTTGGCGATGCGGCTATCGTCGGCGGAACCGTTGCCGCAGGTGCCGCTGCCGTCGTTGCATGTTGCGCAGCTGACGTCGCTGCCCGGGCAGAGCGCCGAGCCATCGCCGCCTGTGAATGCGTCGGGGTTCACGCTGCCGTCGTTGCAGGTGTCCCAGTTCATCGAACCCGAGGTGTCGAACACGACCAAGAGGCGGGGGTCGTTGTCGAGCGAGGTGATTTCCGCTTCGCTGGAGTCGTTGAGCGAGTGACAGCCGGGGTCGTCGGGGAAGTCGACGAGGCCATCGGCGTCGTTGTCGTAGCCGTCGCCGCACTCAGGGACGTTCCACTCGAAGTTGTCATCACTGCTCAGGCATTGCGTATCCGCATTGTCGATGTTTCCGTCGCCATCGTTGTCGATACCGTCGCTACACTGTGGGAACTCGGAGACGTCGTCGAGCGAGTCGCAATCGGCATCGTCGGGCCAGTCGGTGTCGCCGTCGCCGTCGTTGTCGAGGCCGTCGCGACAGGGCCCATCGCCATTGATGTCCGACTCGTCGTTGTCCGTAGGCGAGGCACAACCTGGGTCGCCGGGAAAGTCCGTGAGGCCGTCGTTGTCGTTGTCGAAGCCGTCTGAGCAAACCGGTGAGAAGGTGACGAAGCAGGGCTCGGAGAGCTCACTCACGGACTTGCCGCCCGCCTGCGCGGTCGCACGAACCTCGAGGCCGCCGTAGAGCGGACCAAAGGTGCCGGTGTAGCCGCCGACATCGAAGCTCGTGCCGCTTGCCGTGCCGCTCGCGCGCTCGATGCGATTAAAGTAGAGGACAATGTCCGCGTTGGATTCCGACGTGCCGGGGATGGATGGGCTGCCGGAGTTGATGGCGTCGCAGTCGATGACCGGGGGCGCGGTTCGGGCTTGACCGACCGGAATCCACACGACCTCGCGGAAATAGGTCTCGTAGTCTGGTCCGTAGTTGGACTGCTGCGACCAGAGCTGGATGTCGATGGGGTAGATGCCGCTTGGGGTGCCGATCGGAATGCCGATTGTGAAGTCGATTGGCGTGGTGCTCCCCTCGGGTAGATTTGCCGGGACGGGCGGGTCACTGACGATCGTCCAGCCAGAGGGCAGGATGACGTTCACATCGTTGGGGTCGACGTTTTGGGTGCCGATGTTGATGAGGTCGGCATCGACGACGACATTGGTGCCAGCGGCTCGGGCGCTCAGCGGATTGGTGATGGTGGCCTGCGCCTCGATGACACCCGTGGGCTTGACGACGGTGAGTGCCTGCGTTCGGAAGCCCCCTGGCAACGTCGTGGAGGTGTAGACGCCCGTTTGAACATTGGTGGCTTGGCCGCTTCCGCCGATGTCGAACAAGGTTTGGTAGCTGAGCTCGTCACTCGGTTGCATAGTCCCGACGTTCCAAATCAAGCACTCGAGTCCGTCGCCATCGCAGTTGGAGGTTTGCGTAGGCGCAGGCGTTCCGCCAACGGTGTTAATGTAGGTCTGGCGTGAACCGTCGTACTTCTGTTTGACGATGACGTTGCCCTGCGCGTTGAGCGAAAGGTTTTTGGTGAAGAGCGTGTAGGTGAGGTTCTCGTCGTTGGTGGCCAGCTGTTTGTCGACGTTGAGGTCGAACTTCAGGTTCAGGTACACGCAGTTGGGCGAGGGCACATGAAAAGGCCAGGGGTTATTCTTGGCGCCACTGCTGCCGCCTTGGTTGCTCGAGAGGTCGCCGCCGAAGACTTCGCCGCAGTCGCTGTCGGCGCCTTGAACGGGATCGAGCGGCGTGTTGAGCACGCGAAGCGTCACCTCAACGAACACCGGTTCACCTACGCGCACTTCGCCGAGTGCAAAACGAAGCGCACCCGCACTGAGTGGATTGTTCGGCGTGACGTCGAAGCCGTCGTTCGATGCGTCGAGCGTCATGCGGGTGATGGGGCCAGTGGCGCTTGCGGCTGTGCCGGTGCCGATGGTGGAACCCGGATACATAATGCGATTCCAAGGACCGATGACGCTGTTAAATTCGATGTTTCCGCCCGTAAAGGTCGCTTCGTATTCATAGTGCGTGTCAGGCCCAGCAACGGGCGAGCCGTAACCGAAGGGCGCGTTGCCGGAGCCCTGGTTGCCGCTGATGGCTTGTTGATGCGCGTAGGCGTCGACTTGCCACAGGTCCCACTGGTTGTGCACGTAGTAGGGGGCTTTGTCTTGACCGAGCAAGCCGCCGATTTTCGTACCCTCTTTGGGATTGACGTTGCTGCTCTCTGTTGCTCCGGCTGTCGCACTCATGCTGTAGCCGTTGCCCATGGTAATGAACGCGGTCGCAAGGTGGCGCGTGAGCGCCGCGGCGGTTGCGTAAAAGACGCCGGTGTCGGCGTAGACCTGTGCGATGGAGCCGTCGGCGAGGTTACAAGTTCCGCCGGAGCAGGGAACGCTGTTGAAGCCGTTACAACTTGCGCCGCACGAGTCTTCGGCCATGCCGGGAAGACGTGGACGAATCGTGATGCCGTTGGCGTCGGTGATGCGCATGCCGACGACCTCGGTGTTGCCGGGAATGTATTCGGTGAGGTAGCCCGCCAGGCCGCGAATGCCGAGCAGTGGAACAGGCGACGCTTCAAACTTGAACGAGATGATGTCGCCGGGAGCGAGTTTGACGTCGGTGTTTCCGCCGCCACTCGACTTGCCGGTCTCCGGATCGATGATCGCTACCGTGGACTCAGGGATCGATTTGGAGGTGAGCACCTGACCGACAGCGTTTTGTGCGTGTGCTCTCTCTGTTGTGAAGAGCTGAGTCGTCAGAGCAAAAGCGACAGTTAGGGTCGCGAGAAAAAAGTTAAACCGATAGCCATGCGGCTCTCTAAGTGCTTGCGCAGAATACATCCATGCGTCCTTCCAAATAAATCCCGGACACCTATTGAAACCGATTTCGCGCTTTGGTGGAAGGGGAAAAGTCGTTTTCTTGACAACCTGGATCCAGATCGTCTGCCGGTCGTGCTTCATCTCACATCGAGTCCATTGACGACAGATCCGTACTGTCCGGTTGTGTCACCTTGACGACAGGTCGGCACTGTCCGGTTGTGTCATCCTCGTATCAACTTAGGTGAGACACGCGTTGCAGGTGACACGAAGCGCAGCCGTGAAGAGATGGGATGAGAAGGCCGTTTACCCCGATCCTGTTATGCCAGGGTCAAGC
>CAZAQV010000023.1:0-82490 GCA_964487255.1 uncultured Polyangiales bacterium
CAATGGTTGCGTCTTGGCCAACGGCGCCATCCTGCTGTATCGAGCCATCGTCAGACGTTGTGTCAGCGCGTTCGTCGCCGCCGCAACCGAGAGCAAATATGCATGCAAGCCAAATGTTCGTGATCGATCGGATGTGCATGCGGGCCAACGTAGCGCAACACGATTTTGTGTCGAGCCCACTGCTTTTGCGCCACAGTTGGCACCTTGCTCAGTACAACTGAAGCAACTTGACGTTGTCGCCGACCGGCGGAAGCGTTTGCGCGCTCGCTTCGAGCAATGCGCTGTGAAGGTCGAGGTTGGCCTTGCCGCCACTGCGCAAAAGGGGCGCATTGTCGAACGAGCCGCGGTAGTCGGCTTGCCAGCCTTCGTCGGAATCGGTGCGGATGTTGAGCGCACGCGCGACCGAAAGCACCATCGAGTGGGCATGGCGCGCATAGTAGTGTCCCAGTTCGTAGTTGGCTGACCAGAGCGCCTGAATCGACCTCAGTAGGTAGCCGTCGGCGGCTTGCAGTTTGCTGAGATACTTGCCGTGGCCCGGATGCGCGAGAATCTGCGGCAAGACAGAGTTGGCGACGTTGACGTAACGACCGAACATCCAACGGTCGAACATGTCGAGGTCGAACTGGCTCACCCAGGATTGTCCGCCGAGGTAACCCATGACCGAGCTGCTGAAGTCGCCGAGCCACCCAAAGTAAAAGTCATTCCTTCCGAAGTGTGCGATGCCGGCTTGCACATCGATGCCGTCGTGCGGGTGGCTCAGGCCCATGTGGTGAGCGACTTCGTGGATGAGAACGTCCGTGTTTCCTTTTCCGGTATCGATGACACCTTGCGATACCCAGGTCATGGGTGAGCTGGAGTAGGGCGTGTCGGTGTACACGCTGCCCGCCAGACCAAGCACCCACTCCCGCTGCGCATCGCCAATGCCCAGGGACACGGTCATGATCTCGAGATCGGCGTCTCCCTCGAGGTTACGCATGCGCTGGCGGTCAAAATAGGTGTTCAAATCGTTGAAGAAGTCACCACCCGTGCTCTGGCCATAACAGCTCTCACCGCTGTCCCAGCCTTCCTGCCAGCAATCGTAAAGGTCGATCAGGTCCTTTGTGGCGTCTTTGGGGTTTTGCTCCACGCTCAGTACATCGAAACGGCGCAGGCCGCTCAGCGCATCGACAAGCCGGTCTTCGCTAAGCTGCGTCGCGTCGGCGCCGCCCGGAAACTGCACTTGCTGATGGTCGATTTCGATCGCCTCGGGCGCGGTCGCTGTGCGCGAGAGCCAAGGATCATAGAGCGCGGGCGCCACGAAGAGTTGGTTGATGGCCACGAAGCGTGTGATCAGCGCCAGGTCGTAGGTCACGCTGACAAAGGGTCGGTAGCCGCCCATGTTGCCGTACTCCCAGGTGGGCGGCATGCGGTAGTCCATGCGGCCGTCGACCGCGGGGTGCGGCGCATACTCTCCGCTGGGCTCGGCATTGGTAATATCCCAGTTGTTGGTCCACGCCTCGGGGCCAGCCGATAGGTCGTGAAACCAAACGCGGTAGGGAATGCCGCTACCGACCTCGGGGTTGTTGTAGGCCGTGCCGCCCCATGCCGAGACTTTGCGGCTGCTATAGTTGAGGAAGTCCGAGCTCGTGCCCGCGTCGCTGTCGCGCATTGAGCCGACGCGGTAGACGTGAAAACGAAAGTCGGGGCGACCGAACCAGTTGACCAAAAAAACCGTGGGCTTGGTGGTGTCGATGCCCAGCTGGTGCCCGTTTTCGGCCAGCCAGCGCTCCACCGCCTCGGCGTCGATCTCGAAGTTGTGGTCGATGGTCAGTGAGCGCGCGGCTTGCCCGTTGTAGAGCGTTTGGTGGTCGGTGACCGGCGCTTCTTTGCCGATGGCGATCAAATGCTCAAAGAACGCGTCTTCGAAGATCGGATCGGCAAATTGAATGTGGGGACGGATGATCGAAGTCCAACCCATTGGCTGAAAGTAAATCCAACCATCGCCGTCGTAGTCGTTGAGCTTCCAATAAGCTTGCGAGTCGGCGAAGTTCGGCATGATCTGCGCAAACAAGGCCGGGTCGATCTGATTGGGCGCGCTGCCGGGCTGGTAGCCGACGAAGACGATATTGACGGGCAACACCTCGAGCACGTGGATCGATTGGCCCGGTGCGAGGACCGAAAAGTCGGGCGTGTCGGCCTGGCTGCCAGAGGCGAACAAGAGCCCAACCGCGGCGAGTAGCCATGTCAGGGCGGATTTTATTGGTTTTTTTGTCTTCATGTCGGCCTCTCCAGTCTCTTAAAGACAAAGGCGTAACAAAGCTTGTTACGGCGGTTACATCGACCGACATCGCGGCGCCTCGGGCTTGTCACAGGCCTTGGCGCAGTCGACAATCGCCCGGGCCGGCCATGGACATCGACACCCAACGTGTGAATGAAGCCCTCGAATCCGGAGACTTTGCTGGCGCCTATAGCCTGCTCAAGGACCACGAAGGCGAGATCAGCGCCGAGCTACTCGAACTTCGGGCGCGCGCAGCTTACGGCAGCGGCGATTACGAAGGGGCGCTCACCGCGTACGAGACGCTGCACCGCCTTCACCTCGATGCGGGACGCACCGTTGAGGCCGCGGCCGCTGCGGTGACCGTCGGCATGTATTTGATGATGGACACCGGCCTGATGGCGCCGGTGCGGGCGTGGCTTGCGCGCGCCGAGCGGCTGATCGCGGACGACCCCGACTGCCCCGTATGGGCCGCGCTGTCGGCGATTCGCACTTACGAGCGTTTCATGTGTGGCGACATGGAGGGAGCAGGTCGCTGCGCCGAGCAGGCGATCGAGATCGGCACGCGTTACGACATGACGCAGCCCATCATGGTCGGCCGCATGGCGCTGGGACGCGTTCGTTTTCACAGCGGCCAAATCGATGAAGGCCTTCGCATGCTCGACGATGTGGCGCTTGAGCTAAGCACCGGCGCACTGGACCCGCTGACCACGGGCATGATGTGGTGTGAACTTATCTGCGCCATGCAATGGGTGGGGCAATACGACCGCGCCGAAGAATGGACCGAGGCCATGGAACGCTGGCGCCAGGGAGCCGCATTCGGCAGTCTCACCGGACGCTGTCGCGTGCACCGCGCCGAGATCATGCGCATGCGCGGCCCTTGCGACGCCGCGGAGCAAGAAGCGCTCTTGGCGTGTGAAGAGCTGCGACCTTGGATGCGCCGCGAGTACGGCTGGCCGCTGACCGAACTTGGCAACGTGCGCTTTCGTAAGGGCGATTTTGCTGGCGCCGAAGAGGCGTATCTGGCTGCGCATCAAAATGCCTGGTCCCCACAGCCGGGGCTTGCCTTGCTGCGCCTTGCGCAGGGACGGGTGGAGGAAGCGTGTGCGCTTATCGACAACGCTTTGCGTGACCCCTTCGACATCCCATCCAAGGAATATCCACCCGCGGGTGGCCTGCGCCGGGCGCCGCTGCTCGACGCGCAGGTTGTCATCGTGCTCGCGGTGGGTCGCGTCGAAGACGCGAAGGCCGCAGCTGCGGAACTCTCCGAGATCGCCGAAAAGTACCGCAGTCGCACCATTGCCAACAACGCCATGGCGGCGCGTGGGCGCATCGCGCTTGCGGAGAGCGAGCACGATAGAGCGATCGTTGCGCTCAAGACAGCGGTTAACGAGTTTATGGCGCTGCGCATGCCCTTTGAGGCCGCCTCGCTTCGCATGGTCTTGGCCGAGGCGCATCAGAGCGCGGGCGACCCACAAAATGCGGAGCTTGAGCGAAGCGCTGCGCGCCGCTGCTTCGAAGAGCTTGGCGCTCAGCTTTGGGTAGAGCGCTGCGCACCTTCTCGCGATGTGGATCGGGCGCCAGAGGCCGACAATACGCTCAACCAGGCGGAGCAGGCGCAGCAGCAGGCCGCGTGCGTCTTTCGTTGCCTCGGCGACATGCGCGCGATCACCTTCGATGGCACGAGCATTGTGCTCAAGGACCTCAAGGGCATGCGTTATCTTGAGCGGCTGCTTTGTGAGCCAGGCCGCGAGTTTCATGCGCTCGACATGGTTGAGGTGGAGCGCGGCGCCCTGCCCACGGGGCGGGAGCATGCGGTGGTCGACTCAGGGCTTGAGGTCTTCGATGCCACTGCGCGCGATGCGTACCGCCGGCGTTTGCGCGAAGTCGAGGACGACATCGCGGAAGCCGAGGCCAATAACGACCTTGAGCGCCTGCGGCTCGCGCGCGCAGACCGTGACTTTTTGGTTGACGAACTGGCTCGCGGCGTAGGCCTTGGCGGGCGCGCACGAAAGGTGGGAAGCGGCGCGGAAAAAGCGCGCACCAGCGCGACGCGCTCGCTCCGCTATGCGCTCGACCGTATCGCCACGCATCACCCAAGCCTGGGTGAGCACTTGCAGCGTACGGTGCAAACCGGCACCTACTTTCAATACGCGCCCGACCCACAAGCCAAGCTCCGCTGGCACACCTAAGCGGAGCTTGTTGAGGAAGTCGCAGAGGCAATCAGCCATGAGCACACGAAGTGCTAGAATGTAGACGATGGCATCGTCGCCGCAGGTTTTCATTTCGATGTCGTCGGCCGTTGCTGTCATCGTACTGACCGGTTGTGGGCGTCTCCATTTCGAATATCAAGGTCGCGCCGAGGCTTCGGTGTCGGATGGCGACATGGGTGGTGATGGCGCACAAGACGGCGCCACGCCGAGTGACGGTGGCGATGCATCCGGGCCTGGGGATGCTGGCAACGTGGTCGATGCAAACCTGGTTGATGCTAGTCAGGTTGATGCAAGTTCGGATACCGGCGTTGTCTTGGGGAGTGCGAATATCGCATTTGTCACGCAGGCGCTGTTTGCCGGCGACCTTGGCGGTCTCAGCGGCGCCGATCAGAAGTGCCAACAAGAGGCGGACGCCGCGGGCTTGCCGGGGAGCTATGTTGCGCTGCTCTCCAATGGCACGCTCAACGCGCTCGATCGACTGCAAGAGCAGCCGGGTTGGGTACGCACCGATGGGCGCGTGTTTGTCTCCTCGGTTCAGAGTTTGCGCGACAGGCGGATCTTCTACCCGCTCATGCTTGATGCATTGGGCAATCGTCGCTCGGGATCGGCGCATACTGGAACAGATATTTATGGGCAAACCAGTGCGAGTCGTTGCCAAGATTGGACCGTCGCAGACGGAGATTCCTCCATGCGAGGAATGGTGGATGCCGGAAACGAGCGTTGGCTCGGAGGAAACACCACACCGTGCAGCAATCTCGCTGCGCTTTACTGCTTCTCGATCGATCGCGGGCCGGCTCCCGCACCGGATATCCCGAGCGGCGGCCGCATCATGTTCGTCGCACCTTGGGCAGATGTCGTTTCAATCGACCAAAGTTGCCAGCAAGCAGCCAATAACGCTGGGCTTAACGGAACCTTCACCGCGGCCGTGGCGACCACGGCTGAGAGCGCGGCCGAGCGGGTGGGGCTCACTGGTTTCCCGTGGAAGCGTCCCGACGGCGCGGTGGTCTTCAACTCACTTGCCGACCTGCAGTCGGGGCTCATTCTTGCGCCTCCGATCGTTCAGGCCAACGGCGCATTTGGTGTATCGATATTTGCGATGACCGGCGGACCGAGCTTCTTCGAGCCAGCGTCGACGGGCGCGCAAACCTGTGAGGACTGGACGAGCCGCACGGCCCCCGATACCTACAAATATGGGACCCCCTACATCGCGAGCCCGCGATGGTTTTCGTGGGGATTCGCTTCCCTGCTTTGCGACAGTGTCAACCGAAACCACTTTTGCCTTTCACAATAGGCATGGGTGGCCAGGGCATCCGACCATCAATAGTGTTTGTTTCGAAGGTGGTAACTCCATGCGGCTGAAGGGGTATTGTATCGGTCTTCAATATAGGTAAGACCTGCTTCGGTTTGTACAAGTGGATCCAAAATGGCGAGTGTCCCGTACTGGCCGTGCGCGCGACCTTCCATTACGTGCCCATAACCGACAATCTCCCAGGTGCTATCCAAAAACTGAAACAGGCCCGAGGCGGTCGAACTGGTGTTCGCTGCCGAGTTATCAAACCATGATTCGCGCCAGACGATGCGCTGCAGATCCTGCCAGTTGCTGCCGGTGTGCCAGCCATGCTTCTTCGCTTCCTGGTACACGAGATGGTAGGCGTACTGTCGATCGATGCGCGCATCGCCAGGGTTGAGCTGCTCAGGTCGCGCGTAGGGATGGGGCAGCCCGATGAGCGCGACACCATCTTCTTGCGCGCCTGCCAGCAGGTCGCTCGAATCTGCATAGGACAGGCCGCCGACGTCGGGGTGTCCCGTTTCGAGCGCGGCGGGGGGCGTCTGTTCTGCGATGAGCTTTTCGACGAAGGCATGAAGTTCCGCGAATCGTGCATTCACCTTCCCTTCGTTGCGGAGCAGGCGGGTCAATCGGGCCATCTGCCGCACAGCGCGCACGGAAAGCTCTCCGCTTTGTTCGTACTCGGACAAGGCTTCGCGGATCGAAGCGTTCAAGCCGAGCAGGTCAGCAAAAGGCTCTTTGAAGTAAACCTGGGCGAACTCGATGCCCGTCTCATCTTTGACGCGCTGCTCGAAGCGCGCAAACTCGGCCTGATAAACCGCTGTTGCTATATGCGCTCGCAATTGTTGCTTGTCGTTCAAGTGGCTCAAAAGGTCGTTGATACGTTTGCGCTCACCGTCGTTGAGGCTCCACCAACCGCCCTCCGCCATGCGGGCCAAGAGCTCTTTCACGCCTGCAATTTCCGCCATCAGGTCCGAGAGTCCTGGCGTCTTGCGTAGTTCGGCGAGCGTCATATCCGTCTCGCGCTGCACCTTTTCTTCGAAAGAGACCAGAGCTGCGTCTATCGTCGCGCTGTGCGCGCGCTTCAGCAGCGTGCCGAACGATGAAAAAATCGAGAACGGTCCACTCCACGATGAAAGTAAGCCAGTGCCATCATTGTCCTTGCCCTTTGCGGCGAACGTCTCCGCTTGAAGTTGGTAGCGAAGGGCGTCGGCACGCTCGGCACGAGAGAGTCTTGCGGTGACATCATCCTCGGAGCGGCTGTTTGTCTCCGCCAGAGATGAGTTCCTCAGTTCAATCTGCTTTTTGAAGAAGAAGAAAGATACGATCGCGTTGATCAGGCTGCCTTTGCCACCCTCGCTGCCTGCCGATGCCGCACCATTGCCTGTCGATGCCGCACCACTGCCCGTCGATGCTGCACCATTGCCCGTCGATGCCGCACCATTGCCTGTCGATGCCGCACCATTGCCTGTCGATGCCGCACCATTGCCTGTCGATGCCGCACCATTGCCTGTCGATGCCGTACCACTGCCCGTCGATGCTGCACCATTGCCTGTCGATGCCGCACCATTGCCCGTCGATGCCGCACCATTGCCCGTCGATGCCGCACCATTGCCTGTCGATGCCGCACCAACGTGTGGGCGTTTGCTTTCGACCGATGAACTTCCCTGTGTCTCGGTTGAGAGGGCTTCACTCACGCCTGCATGCGAGCGACCACCCACGTCGACATCACCCATGGCGGTGCGATCGGACGCGGCTCTGCCTGCTAGCGCTTGCTGCGCTGCAGACCCGAAGGACCAGTGCGCTGCGAGGCTCGCCAAGGCCACGACCAGCACCACTGCCAAGTACCCAACATGCCCGCTGCCACGAGCATCTGACCATAACGACGCGAAAGCATACATCACCTCACCATGAAGCACAGATGGTGCCAGTCCCACGGAGTAAGTAAACTCAATGTTTTCAATGGGGTGCTGGGGTCAGCGCAAGCCCGGGCGGCGCCTTACGCGTTCCAGTGATGGCTGCGGAATCACATAGCTCTGTCGGACTTGGATGCAGGGATGCAGGCTAGCAGCCGTTGTTGGCGTCCCAAAAGACGTTGGCGTCGTTGTTTCGCACGACGATCGTGCTTTGGACATAGGGCGTGTCGATCTGGATGTGCGGGCTGCGCGTGGAGCGAACCCGATTTTGCTCGATGATCACGTCCTGCGAGCACTGACCAGGGCTGCGCCAATCGCCAACATGGATGCCGTTCCAGTACGCCCCTTCCACGTCGTTGCCGCGAATCAAGATGCCCCGACCGCTTAGGTGCATGCCGTGGTTTCCAGAACGGCGAATCACGTTGTCGAGGATTTGAAACTTGTGATCCACGGACCCCGTCTCGTTGTGATAGGCAACGATGGCGTCAGCGTTGGGCCCGTTGGGTTGCACCGCGATATAATCGCGTGCGCGCGAGTTATCGAGCAGCTGGTTGTCCTGCACTCGGACATCAACGGAGCCCGTGAAGTCGAGCCCCGCCGTCAGCGTGTCGGTGACTGTGTTGAGACGAAACACCAGGCGAGTACCGCGCGGCGCGTAAACACCGGCGCAGATTCCCGTCCACGCTGCGGCGTTGACTTTGGGGTAGCCGATATCGTCGATCGTGTTCTCGCGAATCAAGATGTCGGTGCCCGAATCGAATACCAGGCCATGGCATCGGGGATTGCCGGAGGTGTAGTTGTTCTTGGTGCGAACGAGTCGGTTGTTGACGATGCGCACCGATTTGACTTGGGAGCCAACGACCAGGTGTTTTACGCGGTGCGCGCCATCGATCCCCAGGTCGGCCAACGTGGTCTCGTCCGCGACCTGAACGAGCACGCCGCCTTCGAGTCCGTTCCCTGCGATGATCGTCGCCGAACGGTTGGCGTCTGGTCCTCGCAACGTACAGCCGCGTGGAACGACAAGCGTTCGCTCCGTCAGGTATTGGCTCTTCGTCACGAGCTCCACGACTTCGTTTGTCTGGCAGCGCGCCAAATGCCAGGCCACGCTTCCCGTTCTGGTAGCATCGCCGTGATCGGTGATGTTTTCCTTCGCGGCAAGGTGTGTGCGTGGTTCCGAGCGGTGCACGCCAATCGTGGTGCGGCCATCGCGGTCCCAATCGCCAGCCAAGGGCCAGTCTGAGCTTCGCCCAAAACGAAAAGCGGGAAGTGCGTCTTCGCTGCGAAAGCCGTTGTTGATGATGAACTGGTTGCCCCGTACGATCGCCACGGTGTCGACGCCGTCTCCGTCCCAGTCGCCGACGATCGGCCAATCTCCAGCTCGACCGAATGTGTAATTCTTCTGGGCGCGTGGGTTCGACGTTTGGCTCTGGTTGCTGAGCAATATTTGACCGTCGCGAAAAATGCCGACGGTGTCGATGCCATCGCCGTCCCAGTCCCCGACCAACGGAATATCCGTGGCGCGACCATAGGAGACCGAGTCGGCTCCGCTATTGGAAGCAAGAGTTCGGCGCAGATAAAAGACCCCGTCTCGCCACACGCCGATCGTGTCTTTGCCATCGCCGTTCCAGTCGCCCGCGAGCGGTCGGTCGGTCGCGCGTCCGAACGCAATGATGCGGTCTGCCGCTTTGTCGCTCAGGCTGTTGTTGAGGTGAAAATCCGCGAGACGCCAAATTGCTACCGTGTCGACACCGTCGCCGTCCCAGTCACCGATCAAAGGAACGTCGCCCCGCGTGCCGAAGTCGAAACGACATTGCGCAGGGCCCGCATTTGCACGGTTGCGCAAGAGAAAACGAGAGCCAGGCGTGTTGCTTGACGTCTGCGTATCGCACACGAGGATGGGAATCGGACCAGCATCGGCTACACTCGACGCGTCGGACGCCCCTGCATCCAACTGCGCTGCAGCGCCATCGACCACAGCGCCATCGACCACAGCGCCATCGACCACAGCGCCATCCCGAGAAGCATCGGTACGTAGCTCCTCCGCGTCACGCGAGGAGCCGTCCAGCCACGCGGCTGAACCGTCTTGTGTTTCAGCATCTGCGTGGTCGGTCGCCGTGTCGAGGTCGCCGTCGCACCCCGCGGCGATGGTGACGAGACCAGCGCAGACCCAGAACGAGGCGATGAGCTGACCCCAGGCGAGATTCGAAACTCGTTGTGCGCCACATGCCATACCGAAAACATACAACAAGACGCCAACAATTCATGGTCAATCGTTTACGCGACCTTGAGGGTGAACCGTCATGGTGGTTAACAATCGGTTAATAGGTCGCGTTCGGTAGTGTTCGGCTGGCTCGTCTCGTGCTGGTTGTACTGTGCGGGCTAGCGAAGACCAAGACGTTTGGCCATGTGGTGGAGGTTGCCGCGAGCCACGCCCAGAGCGCGCGCCGCCGCGGACCAATTGCCCTCGTGTTCGTCGACGGTCTGCCGTATCACCCGCCGCTTTGTTGCATCGACGATCTCGCGCAGTGTCCCCTTTGTGTTTACGGAGATCGCGTCGAACCTTGACGTCGCAGCTTCGCCCATCGCTTCGCTTGCGGTTAGCTCGAGCTGGAAGTGTTCCGGCGTAAGCACCACGGGCGCGCCGCGCGTCACGCTGTCGCTCGCGCGTAGCACTGCGCGACCGAGTAGATGATCGAGCTCTCGAACGTTGCCCGGCCAGTCTGCGACCGCAAGGGCGTGCCGCGCTGTGTCGTTGAGTCGGACCGGACCGAGGCCGAGTCGACGCCGATAGATGTCGAGAAAATAGCCCGCCAGCAAGGGGATATCCGAGCGCCGTTCGCGAAGGGGCGGAACCTGAATCGGGTACATGTTGAGGCGGTGGAAGAGGTCGGCTCGAAAGCGCCCCGCCTCGACTTCGCGCGAAAGGTCGCGATTGGTGGCTGCGATCACGCGAACGTCTACGTGGAGCAGTTGATCTGAGCCCACGCGTTGAATCTCACCTTGCTGCAGAGCCCGCAGAAGCTTCGGCTGCACGGAGAGTGGAAGCTCACCGATCTCATCGAGAAAGAGTGTTCCGCCATCGGCGATTTCGAACTTACCGTGTCGGTCCGCAGAAGCACCGGTGAAGGCACCGCGCAGGTGACCGAAAAGTTCGCTCTCGGCGATCGACTCGGGCAGCGCTGCGCAGTTGACGTAAATGAGCGGCTTATCCGAACGACCCGATCGTTCGTGGACCGAACGGGCGACCAGTTCCTTTCCGGTACCGGTCTGTCCTGTGATGAGTACCGCAAAGTCCGAAGGCGCCACCAGGTCGATCTCCTTGCGAAGCCGCTGTGCGCGGACGCTCGTGCCGATCAACTCGAACCCGCCTTCGCGTAACGAGGCATCGCGCGCCAGAACGTGTGCGAGCTGCATGTGTCGCTCCGAAGTTCGTTCAAGCGCTTCGATCAGTCGACCGGTGTGAAGCGCAGCCCCGGCCAGTGCGCCCAACATCTTTAGAAAGTCATCATCGAGGTCGTCGAACGCACCGGGCGCCAGCGCATCGACGGTCAGCACGCCGATGATGGAATCGCCTTCGACCAAAGGACACCCTAGGCATGCGTGCACATCACGGGTTGCGTCGGGATTCGCCAACACGAGGCCATCATAAGGATCAGGCAGCGGGCTATCCGCGGCAAAGCGAACCGGCGTGCCTTGCGCGAGCACGATGTCCAGACGCGGGTGTTCTTTGAGTGCGAAGCGACGTCCGAGCACTTCAGGCGCCAGACCGTGAATCGCGCGCGGCACCAGCGCATCACCGCGCAGCTCGAGCACCGCCGCCGCGTCGCACGGGATGGCGCGTCGCACCGCTTGCACGAGTCGAGCAAGCCGGTCCTCGGACGCCAGCGAAGCGGTGAGGTCGACGGCGATGGTCAGTAGCGGTTCGATGTTTTTCAAGTTATTATTTTTATAACAGCGTTAAGACTTTCATAACAGACGGGGGCATGTTGAATTCATAACAATTTCTATAAAGCAAATAAAAACATACTCATTTCCGCTGGACCAGAACTTGCGAAGAAGAGGCTGAGGAGAAACCAGAATGCTCAGCAATGCCGATCAGTTCAGTATCCATCAATCGCTCGGGGACATGGCCGCCCATCACCCAGCCGCGACCCATGTCTTTGTTCGCCATCGACTCGATTTTTGCTGCGGAGGCCGCCAGACGCTCGCCGACGCGTGCGCGCATGCGGGGCTCGACCCCAAGGCGATCCTCGAAGAGATCAAAGCCGAAGCCCGCGAAGCGCCGACCGAAGCCTGGACGAATCGTTCGCTCTCGAGTCTCATCGATCACATCGTATCGCACTACCACGAGCGACTCAGGCGCGACCTCCCTGGACTCATCGAAAGCGCAGAAAAGATCGAACGCGTGCACGGAAGCAAAGACAGTTGCCCGAAAGGGCTGGCCGAGCACTTGCGGAACATGCGCGCCGAGATCGAGCAACATCTTGAAAAAGAAGAACAAGTACTCTTCCCCGCCATCGTCGCGGGAGCACGAGGAACCCGCGTGCAAATGCCCATTCGCGTGATGATGCACGAGCACGACGATCACGGCGTCAACCTCGAACGCATGCGACGGATTGCAACCGGCTTTGTTCCCCCGTCCGAGGCGTGCAAGACTTGGCGGGCGCTCTATGCATCGCTCGAAAAACTCGAAGCCGAGCTGATGGAGCACATTCATCTCGAAAACAACCTGCTCTTTCCAAGGGCCCTGGACGCGTGAGGCCGAGCTTTGAAACGTGACGTCAGACTTCAAGGGCTGAGCCGCGATCACCACCAGGCGTTGGTGCTCGCCCGTCAGGCAGATCGCGCATCCGTGGGCGCGGCGCAGGAACAAGTCGAGACCTGGAAGCGTATCGAGAGCCGTTTCGAGACCGAGCTTGACCCGCACTTCCGGGTCGAAGAAGAGCTGCTTCTGACAGCACTTGAGGAGCGCGGAGAGCTCGAACTCGCCGGTCGTACCCGCCGGGAACATGCCGAGTTGCGCAAGTTGGTTCGGCGCTCTGAACGTCCGCTCAAGAGCCGTTTGACACTTTTTTCAAACATCCTTCGCCAACATGTGCGCTTTGAAGAACGTGAGCTTTTCCCGTGCTGCGAAGTGTTGCTGCGCAGCGATCTCCTCGACGCGGTTCACAGGGCCAGACCATGAGCACGCTCTACCTCGCATCGGTCTGGCTTCACATTCTCGCGGCCACGGTCTGGGTTGGCGGGATGCTCTTTCTGGTGTTGGTGGTGGTTCCCTGGTTGCGCAAAGGCAAAACCGACGCTGCCGTGTTCTTGCGTGAGACGGGGCGGCGTTTTCGCAACATCGGCTGGATATGCTTTGCGCTCTTGTTCGTCACAGGTTGCTTCAACCTCTGGGTGCGCGGGGTGCGCCTCACGAGTTTCGTGGACCCGCAGTGGCTCGGCTCTTCTTTTGGAAAAACGGTGATGCTCAAACTCGCTTTCTTTATTCTCGTTCTACTCGCGAGCGCAGCCCACGATTTTGTGCTCGGGCCGCTCGCCACACGCGCCATCGCCGCCAATCCGCGTTCGGCTGATGCGCAGCGACTGCGACGAAGGGCCTCGCTACTGGGACGAACCAATGTGCTCTTCGCGCTCGTTCTCATCGCGCTCGGTGTGATGATCGTCCGGGGTACGCCATGACGCATCGTATTGCACGCGGGCGAACGGCCGCCACAGCGCTCGGGGCCATGCTCCTTGTCGCCTGCAATGGCAGCCCAACCCCTTCCACAAACGAGGACGCAGGTGCTGCGGACGCCGGTCCGGCGATTCGCTTCCCTAGCGACCGCAAGGCCATGTCCTGTCAGTTCGACGCGCAACCGCTCGGCGTGGTGCCGCTCTTGAGCGTCACGTTCGAGACGAACATCGAAGGCGTCGGTCGATTAAAGAATGCGTACACGGACCAAGAGCGCGCGGTCATCCTGCTGCTCGACACGCAAAACAAGGTCTACCGCTGGCGTCCGACGCAACCCAGCGCCGAGCTGGCCGTCGAGCTGGGCGTCGATACGGGCGAGGTGCTCGACCTTGCGGTCAGCGACGACGGAGACCTTTTCACCCTGACTCGCGTGCCAAGCGGCGTCGAGGTGCACCGGCTGCAAGCCGAGGGCGAAAGCTTTTCCTTGGACAGCAAGCTGCTCGTCTTGCGCGCGTCGTCACAAACGGGCGCCCTGGAGTTCGACGAACAAGGCTTTTTGTTGCTCGCCCTTTCGGACACGACGGAGGACCCGCTTGCGTCCGTGGACGCACGTGATCCGGCCACGCGTGAGGGCGTCGTCAGCCGCATCGACATCCGCACCCTCGATGCCAGTGGAAGCTACGCGATCCCAGACGACAACCCCAGCTACGGTGAGGTGAGCGAAACCTTCGCCCTGGGCGCACGCCGCCCTTTTGCGTGCGACCGACGAAAGACCGGTGAAGTGTGGTGCGCGGATCGTGGGCGTCGCGTGGATGAATTGCACCGCATCGACAAGCGCCGCGACCTGGGTTGGCCCACCTACGATGGCCGCGCGTGCGCGCGCAGCGCTTCTTGTGACTTGCAGCTCGATCTCTTCCCGCAGCACATCTTGGAGCGAGAAGGCCAGAGCTGCGGGATGAGCCCCGGCGCGTTCTGGCACGGCGAGTCGGGTACCCGAACGGACGACGTGTACGTGTACGTCGACACCTGTTCAGCGAACGTTTATGCGATGCTGACGACCTCGCCGGATCGGACATATTGGAGCGGCGTGGCGGCAGAAGCGCCGGCAAACATGGTCGGTGTTTTTCGAGACCTCGAGGGTCGCCCACTGCTGCTCTCTGCCGACGGCCAAGTGTACCGCACCGCGCTTCGCTATACGTCGGCATTTCCTGAGCGCCTCTCGGAGACAGGCTGTTTCGAAGACACTGCGAAACTTCGCCCCGCGGCGGCCGTGGTTCCTTACACGGTCAACGCACCGCTTTGGACCGACGGCGCCGACAAGCAGCGGCACTTTGAGCTCCCACCCGGCGCGAAGCTCACCGCCTCCCCGGCGCAGTGGGAGTTTCCGATCGGCAGCGTCGTGCTCAAAACCTTCAGCTACCGACTTGCAGTCGACGCGCCCCCGACACCTGTCGAAACTCGAGCCATGATTCGCCGCCCCTACGGCTGGGAGTTTCATTCCTACCGCTGGCTCGAAGACGCTAGCGACGCGCTGCTACTCGATAGTGGCGACGCGCGTGACCTCGCGGGCTACGACTCCGGTAAGCCACAGCAAATAGAACATACCTTCCCCTCGCGAAACACTTGCACGACCTGCCATGGTCGCGAGGGCGCTCAAACCATCGGTCTTCGAAGCGACCAGCTCGACGGCGAGTACGACTACGAGACTCGGCGTGAGAACCAACTGCTTGCGCTCTTCGACGCAGGCCTCGTTGCGGAGATGCCGAGCGCCGCGCCGACTATGCCAAACCCCTACGAAGCGGGCGGTGAAGAGGGCGCGGACCTCGAAGCGCGCGCGCGCGCGTACCTTCATACCAACTGCGCGCATTGCCATCGTCCAGGTGGCTGGGTTCCCAATGATCTGACGATGGACCTTCGCTACGACACGCAGCTGGTCGATGCAGACCTGTGCGGTGTCCCGGCCTTGTACGGCATCGGCCAACAGTTTCGAGTAAGCCCCGGCAACCCAGACGACTCACGCGTGCTGGCGCGCATGAGTCGTCGCGATTTCGAGCAGATGCCGCCGCTCGCAACATCCATCGTCGATACCGAAGGCGTCGACGTCGTCCGCCAGTGGATTGCGAGCCTCGATCGCTGCCCTGATTGAGGACGCAATGCCGAAAGCGCAATGCCTACAGCATCGGCGCGAGATATCCGAGTAGAGCCGTCAGGATCACCAGCTCCACGAACAGACGCCACTCGTGACCGTCAACTCCGTCTTGTTGCTCTAACGTGTTCATACCCAGGCATTTTGCAACCGCTGTGCCACCGCGCGACGACCCATCGCTACAGAAATAGCCGAGTATCTTTCGCGTTCGCTGCGAGTGGTTCGCGAATAATCTGCGCCAGGCCTGTCTAAATCTGCGCCTAGGTGGTTCTGGTTTAAAGGGACGTCGCGCGTCCGCGGTATAGGTAAAGCATGACCGAGACTTGTAAGAATAGACTGTCCGTGAGCGCGCTGTTGGCCACCATGACGCTTTGCACGGCCTGTGCGGATCGCGACACTTCCCCCGACGGCGATACTTCGCTCTTATCCGATGCCATGGTTTCCGACGAGAGTTTGAAAGTCGACGGGGCCACCGAGGGTGATGCGGGCCCGGGTGCTCGGCCGGATGCAAGAGAAACCGGCGACGCCTCGTACAGCGCGCCTGGCTCCTGTGTGATGAAGGTTGCGGGACGGGACAGCACACTGGAGCCTGCCAGCTGGGTGCGGACTAGCGATCCTTTTCCCGACCAGCTTTCTATCGTCTGTGGAGACCTCGAGGACACGGCGCTCGCTTTTGGCGTCGCGATCACAGCCCAAGAGCCGGCCGAAGGTACCTTTCTTTGCACACACAACAACCTCAAGGTGGTTCAAACAGAAGTTTCGGGCAGTGAGGTGCGCGCATGGGAAGCCAACGGCGACGTCGGTACGTGCACGTTAACGATTGCGCAAAACGGCGAACGCATCGAGGGAACGTTTGACCTCGTGCTCGAGAGCGAAGCGGATGGCCAGCTGCAAATCAGTGAGGGACGCGTGAGCGCGCTCGCGCAGTGAGGTTAAGAGACGGTTAGTCCCCAGTTGCGATAGCCTTTTGGTCGAGAAAGTGCACTGATCTCATGGCGTGGGGTTTGGCACGCAACATGCTGTCTCATCTTATCGATGAAGATCGCATTCGTTTTCGTTGCACTGCTGGTCGGAGCATCCGGTCTATTTGCTTTCGAGTCACTCGGTGCTGGAGCGCAGCAGGCGCTCGTAGGGCGCACCCAAGGCGCGGAAGCCGATTTTACTTCAGCTGATATTGTCCGCACGCCCACGCTTGGTGGTCAGACGCAAGCGGGCATCATGAGCTGGGCCAGTCGGCTCGACGAGGTAAGGCGTACGCGGTACCTCTTTAAGCTCAATGCTGCCGACGGCTCGTGGGGACGAAAGCTGTATCAGTTGCCTGAACACGTGGCAGATATCGTGCGAGCCGAAGTCGATGAGCTCTATGACGCGGTTTCCTCGGTTCTCGATCACAGCGGGCAAAGCCCTGAACAAGCGCGTCGCTTTCACCCCGCCCAGGAGACCTTGGACGGCACGCGGCGGGTAGAGGTCAAGACCCTAAACGAGCTTGTTGGGGAACATGCCGATGGCCCAGCGGTGCAACGGGAGGCGCTTGCTGCGATGGCTGCGCGCGTTTCGGTGCTCAAGCAAACAGCACAAGCGGCGAGTGAACAATTTCTGGTCCGAGGTACGGCCGCGGCGCAAAGCGATGCCTACCAGAAACTGCGCGCCCTGTTGGGCGAGCGACTCGAATTGGAGGAAACGCGCATACGAAAGTACACGCTGCTCGGCGAGCCGGCGAGCAAGCGATTCAGAGACTGGATGTACGAGTCGAGCAGTGATCCAGGGCGCCGCGCCTCGGTGGTTCCCCAGGAAGGCGAGGGCGTGATCTACTTCCGAAACTGGAACGGCGTCGCACCGAACTACGAGGAGCTTGCGCGCATCGATTATTTCTACGACAAGCTGCGCGGACTCTTAGAGCAATACCGCTACTTTTTGGGGGTCGGCTTCGACGGCGACGTCTTTGCGGCCAGGCGTGCCAGCATGGATGTGGAGGTTTCCCCGACCAATGGACGGATCATCTGGATCCCGCCACAGCTCTCAGAGCTTGGGGACAACAAGCTCGCAGAGATACGGAAAGTTTTGCAGAAGCGTCACCCCGAATTGACAGCGGCCGAACCGCGTATCGTGCCTGCAGCGAAGGCGGCTTCGACGAAGCCGTTTCAGCTAGTCGCAAAGCAGTTTGAGGAGCGCGTTCGAGCGGACGGTTGGAACCTCAATGTCAAGGAAAAGCCGACCCAGGAAGTTTTGCCCCATACCGCGCAGGTTCGGTTTCAGCATTTTTACGCACAGGATGCGCAAGCCTTCCGGGGCACAGCCATCCTTGAGTTTGGCGAAGAAGCCAAACAGAACTTGAAGGCCGAGTGGGTCGCCCGCGCTGCGCAGCTGTACTCTGAGCACCGAAAGATGATTTATGACAGCAGAGTCGACGTGGTGATGGACCTCTCGCCCAACGGGGCGCGTTCTGGGTACGTGCACGTAGGTCCTTCGCGCAGCCACGTGAGAATCGGTGTCGACCATCCCGATTTCGCGAACACGCTCAAGCGCTTGCTCGACGACGCAGCACGATAAGATCTGCAACCCTGGTGCTAGCCTAGGCGCAGCGGCGTTTCGGAGTGCGGCGCGAGTTCGTCCACGAACGTGAGCGTTTCCTTTTCCTCGGCGGCCATCTTCGACCAGGCTTGGACGTGCTCGTTGGCCGTGATGGCTTCGATAAAC
This sequence comes from uncultured Polyangiales bacterium, assembly GCA_964487255.1. Classification (GTDB taxonomy): domain Bacteria; phylum Myxococcota_A; class Polyangia; order Polyangiales; family CAZAQV01; genus CAZAQV01. The sequence goes on from CAZAQV010000023.1 coordinate 18,189, forward strand.
TCGTGCGTTCCCTGTCCGCCTTCGATGCCGTACGTCACGAAGCGAAGCGCGACCGGCGCAAAGAAGACGTCCGCGATCGAAAAGTCTCCGAACAGCCACGTCCCCTGTGAACGGTGGCGCGCGCGCGCGGAGTCGATGATGTCGATCAAGCGCTGCACTTGGGTCCTGGCTTCATCGGAGAGCTTGGCCTGTCGTCGGTGGCGGACGTTCATGGGAAGTTCGGCGCGCACGGCCATAAAGTCGGAGTGCATCTCCGCGCACACGCTGCGCGCTTCGGCCCGAGCGCGTGCAGCAAAGGGGTAGTCGACGGCTTCGCCCTCTTGCTCGCGCAGGTGCTCGATGATCGCCATGGTGTCCCAGATGCTAATGCCGTGGCCAAGTTCGGCGTCGAGCAGGATGGGCACGCGCCCGGCTGGCGAGCGCTCCGCGATTTCTTCGCGCCAGTTGCCCGAAAAGAGCGGAATGCGAACGAGCTCGAACTCGATGTCGCTGGTTTTCATGTACAGCCAGGCGCGCAGCGACCACGACGAGTAGTTCGCATTGCCGATCACCAAGGTGTAACGTGACATGCTTCGACTGTAGCACCACATCGAGTCGTGAAAACGAACTAGCCGCCGCAAGCACGTGGTCTTGACCACGTCTCGTACACAGATGCCTATTTTCTCCGAGTCGCCGCCGGCACCGATGCAACTCCCTCCACTGTTGCTTTAGCTGCCGCAAAACGAGGGCGTGATGGGGTCTACATCAGTTGATCGCGGTCCCGTCCAGATACATGTTCCCGGTCCACGTTCGGTCGGGTAGTGAGCGGTCGAAAGACGCTAGAGGCCCGTACTGGTGCGCGCGTGTGAAAAGGTTATCGACGAACGACGCGCTCGTCTGCGAGCCGTACGTTTTGTTATCCCCGCCAATGATCGAGTAAGTCCCACCATCGAAGAGGTTCTGCCGAGCTTCGAATGCGGTGATCGCGGATGCATCCGGGTACAAGGACAGTGCTGAAGACGTCGATCCCTCGATCCAGCATCGCGTCAGCGACTTTCCGTGTCCGCCTCGGAACGAGGTTCCGGTGTTGTGGCTACCGGCATGGACCCGAATGTTCTCGACCATCGATAGGTCCACGCTATCGCTGCCGTGGTGTGAGAGGCGGAAACCATTGCCGAATCCGTTGATGTAGACGCGCGTAGCGCGCACGCCCTCTTGGAGGTAGGTGCCGCCAACGGCTTGCTGATACTTGGCAGCACCACCCCTGCCGATCAGCGATACGTTCTCGAGAGTGAGGGAGCTGACCTCGCTGCCAAAGGGAATATTGATTGCGATCGTACCGCCATCGTTGACGACCATGACATTGCGAATCGTGACGTTCTCATGCACGACGACGATTGACCCGGTGACAAGAAGGCCCTCGATAACCTGGCCGTCGCGGCTGGTCTTGATGCTGCCCGATGCCGTGAGGTCAGCCTCGGTCATCCCAGCGGCCGCGATGCCCGTGTTGGTTCGATACCAAGACTGGATCGTGGCATAGTCGCGTGTGGACCAGGCCTCCGACCACGAACTTGGGGTGGTAGCATCTGGATCCGAGCCGCCATCCACGGTGGTAAGTATCACTCCGCTGTCGGCGTCGGGCTGCGACGAAACATCGGCCATGGCATCGGGCTGCGACGAAACATCGGCCATGGCATCGGGTTCAGCCGTGGAGGTTGCATCCCCGGTTCCAGCCTCCATCTTGGGTGCCGCGTCGACGCAGCCAGTTAGCCAGAACAGGCTCGCAACCACAACGTGTGAAATTGCTGGATTGGATTTTCTCAACACCATGGCACTAGGGTCCAGCAACCTTCATGCCAGTCGAATAGTCCAGTGTTATCGGGTTATTGTTCTAAATGATCGAGTCGAGGTGGAACCTCGTCCGTTCTGAAAGCCCCCCAATTGTAAACTGTTTTGGACAAGGGTTAGCAGACGCTTGCGGCACGGCCGGTGGCGCAGCAATCAGTCCAAAGAATACGTGTTGAACACGCTCAGGCGCTTGCTCGGCGAGGCCAAACGACAAGACCTGACGAGGTGTGCTCTAGCCAAAAAGGGGCGCGCTTTGGAGCCGAGCACACGCCACATCCGGTGCAATGGCTCAGCGACAACGGCCCGCAATACACAGCCAATGCGACCAGAGCGTTCGGCACGCGCCACGGGCTCATCGTTTGCAGTTTCGACGCAGCCTCCGTCATTGCCGAGCTGCCAGAGTGGTTCCAAGACTACAACGAGACTCACCCACACAAAGGCCTCAAGATGCTGTCGCCACGGCAGTTTCGAAAGGCAAATCTAACTTGATTTTGCTGTCCGGTTTGACGGGGCAACTCCACTGTGGCCGCCGGTGATAGCGTGGCTGAGGTTGCCGAGAGCTATCGTGTGAGCGAAGCCCAGGTACGGTCCGCACTCATGTATGCCGCCGCCCAAGCGAGTGTAACTTAGTTTCCTTGATTCGGTTGCCCAAATCAAAGTCGTGATCTTTGTGTGATACAAGCGACTGAGCGGGGTTCCTTTTCCGGGTGACTACACCGGCCAAGATGAAGATAGCGCAGTGGTGGTAATGCGCTCCCTGATGCTTGGCTGGGCGATCATTGCTTACGTTTCCTCTTTGGCGTTCAAAGGGGTTGCTCATTCGATTCAGAGAACTTGAATCACTCATCGAACGGCCCCAAAGCGGCGAGCGTGCGGCTCCATGCTATACTCATGGGGGTGGGAAGCTTTGATCGCATAACCTTTGACCCGAGTGTGATGGGCGCAAAGCCTTGCATCCGCGGGATGCGCGTCACGGTGGGTACGATCGTAGGGCTTGTCGCTTCGGGTCAGAGTTTTGACGACATCGTCGCCTCGCATCCGTATGTCGAGCACGAAGACATCCGACAGGCGCTGTCGTATGCCGCATGGCGAAGCCAAGAGGTCGACGTGCCGCTCGCTTCCGAGTAACACGGAACCCGCGTGAAGATTGTCGTCGACGTGAACCTCTCACCGCGGTGGGCAGCGTTTCTGTCAGTTGAAGGGCACCATGCGAACCACTGGTCGGTGCATTCAACGCGACCGATGCTGAGATTTTTGCTAGGGCGGCGACGCAAGGTGCCGTCGTGTTCACCCATGACCTCGACTTCGGCGCGATTCTCGCCGCGACGGGTGCGAAGAAACCAAGTGTGATTCAGCTGCGGGAGCAGGACGTCCGAGTCGCCACTCACGGCGCGCTCGTACTCAAAGTGCTGGCCCGATACGCCGATGAACTATCCGCCGGTGTCCTCTTGACGATCAACCCCTCACGCCAGCGAATCCGAATGCTTCCGTTGACGTAGGCGACCAAGAATGCGGGTTTGACTGGGGTCCGGGATCGTTCAGCAAATCGCTGACGAATCGCTTTGTAACTCAGTTGGTAGAGTGTCAGCTTCCCAAGAGTCTAGACCCCTTGAAACGACTGCGAAAAAGGGCAGCAGATCACGGGATCACAACTCCAATGTGTCCCCAGGTACTGCACGATGACGTGGCCTGCTGCCCGCGATTGCAAAAAAACCGTGTACCAAACTGTGTACACTACCCCGGTGATCTCACGTGGCAGTTTCGCGTGAGAACCACCGCAAAGTGCGTGAAGGACCCCTTGAAGTCTGAACTTACACCGAAGCTGGCGACGCTGCTCAGACAGGGGATAACCCGAAAGACGGTGATCCAAGATTGTCTTGCTGGCATTGTCGTTGGAATCGTCGCGATACCCCTGTGCATCGCATTTGCAATCGCTTCAGGCGTATCTCCAGATAAAGGTCTGATGACCGGTCTTGTGGCGGGATTGCTCATCTCGCTCTTGGGGGGAAGTCGCGTTCAGATAGGTGGACCTACGGGGGCATTTGTCGTCATCGTTTACCAGATTGTGAGTGAGCACGGTGTTGAGGGGCTTACGGTTGCAACGTTGATAGCAGGTGGGTTGCTGATTCTGATGGGGATGATGCGCTTCGGAAAGCTTCTGACATTCTTTCCCCACACGCTTGTCACCGGGTTCACCGTGGGGATCGCAGTGGTGATATTCACGTCACAGATCAAGGAGCTGCTTGGACTCGACATGGGCGACGTCCCACCACGTTTCCTCGATAGCTGGTGGGCGTATCTACATCACTTCGATTCGGTCGACCCCACTGCAGCAGCGGTCGGGATTGGCTCGGCGGCGTTCGCATTTGTCTTCTCAAAGCTTACCAAGGCTGTACCAGGTGCCGTGGTCGTGGTGGTGACGGTCACAGCGATTCAGGTTCTATTCGACCTACCGATCGCAACGATAGGCAGTCGCTTTGGTCATATCCAGTTCGGGGTTCCAGAGATTCATGTAGGTTACATTGGCTTCGACACAGTACGTGCAGTGATGCCTGCAGCGATTGCAATTGCGCTCCTTGGCGGCATTGAGTCGCTGCTGTCCGCGGTTGTGGCGGACGGTATGATCGGTGCTCGGCATCGGCCGAACATGGAGTTGATTGCACAAGGCATCGCCAATCTCGGTTCCGCGCTCTTGGGCGGCATTCCCGCAACGGGAGCAATCGCGCGCACGGCGACCAACGTTAACAATGGGGGACGCACGCCGATCGCCGGAATTGTGCACGCCTTGACGCTGGGATGCGTCATGTTCTTGGCAGGTGGCTGGGTTGAGCAGATACCGATGGCTTGTTTGGCTGGTATCTTGGTCGTTGTCGCATACCACATGAGTGACGCTCGCGCGGTGCGAGCGATTTTCAGAACAAATCGGTATGAGACCGCAGTCTTTGCTACGACCTTTGGTCTGACGGTTGTTTTCGACCTCGTGTTGGCCATTCAAGTTGGCATGGTATTGGCCGCGTTCCTCTTCGTGAAGCGGATGGCCGACTCCACAACGTTTGTCGAGTCGCTTCTTGAGCTGCCTGAAGACGAGGAGACCGACTCCTTTTCTGATGAACTCAGGAAGACCTCAAACAAAGTGTTGGTGTACGAAGTGCAAGGGCCGCTCTTTTTTGGTGCAGCGCAGAAGTTCTTCGACACGCTCGAAACCATTTCTGACCGGCGTTGCCATGTTCTGATCCTGCGACTCCGAAATGTCCCGCTCATCGACGCCACAGGCATTCATCGTCTCGGAGAAGTCGTAGACAGGATGCACAAAAAGAGCATCGAAGTCGTTGCATGCGAGGGTAACGCACCCGTGGTTGAACAGCTCATTGCCTCTCAAGTTCTGCAAGACGGGCGAATCGTTGCCTCGATGGACGACGCACTTCAACTCAGCGCGTTGATCGAACGAGATCTCAGCAGACAGGCTTCCTTGAGCGCGAACGAACGAACTCCCGTCTAAGCCATTTGAGCCGCTTGGTACGACTGCGAAAAAGGGCAGCAGATCACGGGATCACAACTCTAATGTGTCGTGTACCAAACCGTGTACGGATTTAGCGGATGGATGCAGCGGTTCGCGGGGCGATTGTGGTGTGGGCTTGCCTTATGGCTGAGCAACGCGAACTACGCTACAATTGACAGATGGACACCGCAGAGCGCAATACGATTGAGAGCGACATTGCCGTTCAGGGTGGCGCTGCTGTGGTCGCTGGAACCCGCGTTCCGGTCGCTGTACTTGTTGAGGCCGTGGCCGCCGGTGATAGCGTGGCTGAGGTTGCCGAGAGCTACCGTGTGAGCGAAGCCCAAGTACGGTCCGCGCTCATGTATGCCGCCGGGGTCGTCAAGAGCGAGCGGAACATTGCGCTTTCTGCTTGATGAGAATCTGCCTTACGCGCTCGCGCTAAAACTTGCCGACCAGGGACACGACGTCCTGGACATCGCCGCGTCTGTACATCGCGGAAAGACCGACACCGAGTTGTGGGACATCGCTATCGCCGAGAGACGTGTGGTCGTGACCCGTGATTTAGATTTCCCGCTGCAGAATATGAAAAGCTATCCACCTGGGTTGATCATCATACGGCCGATGCAGGCTGCGAGAGCATCCGAAATCACAGGGCTCTTCGATAGCGCATTCGCGCTTCTTGATGAAGAAGCCATCCTTGGCAAGATCACCGTGATCCAGCCAGGTCGAATACGACAGCGTGACATCGCCAAAACATCGAGATGATGTCCGCTGGATTTAACCGCGTGCGAGTGCGTTGAAGACGTCAGGAGATGCGCGTAGCGGTAGGTAGCTGAGCGCAAGCTTGGTTTTCCGTGCCGTGACCCCCGGTGAAATCGAATCCGCTAAGTAGATCGCAGTACGGAGGGCTGGTCGTGCCATATGATGTGGCCTTCGCCTGAATCCAATAGTCTCTCCGCAAGGTCTACCCCACCTTGGTTTCCGAGGCCGACTGCGTGTTCGTACTCGTCGCGATGCAGCGGCTTGACCGTGAAGACACCGATCGCACCATGCTCGTAGCTGGTTCCTGCGTCTTGATAGAAATCATGTAAGAACAATTGTTGGTCTAAATTGCGGCCTCGGATCGGGATACCAATCAGTGCGCCGATGGTCGTATCGCGATAGCCAAGTCTTTCTGACAGCGGAGGTGGTACGTTGGCCGGGACCGTGATGGCGTGGAACTGCTGTAACCGCCCCCGAAGGTCGAACCATTCCGGTACCATCCAGTCAGCCAACGCGTATAAGAGCTTCACATAAACGCTTCGTGCAAGCGCCTCCGAATTGACGGCCTCGGGATCCGTGTTGAGTACTTCGACGCACAGTTCGTAATCAAGCGGGGTCGGGGGAGGCTTTGGGTGGAGATTTGAATCGTACGGATCCGATAGTCCATCGGTTATCAGCAAGGACGTCTTCTCACACGACACAATACGAATCCGTCCCAACGGTGACGCCGGCCAAGGTCCAGGAATAGGCGCCAACCGCGAGGCCACTTCCGGCTGAAGGTTGCCTAGTCTTCCGAAGACATCAGTGCGTCGCTTCTCCAAGACCTCAACGAACTCGCTCATGGTTACGGTTCCTTACCACAGGCACTGGGGACGGAGAAAAGTGAATCGGGAAGAGCGATCCCCACTTGACCGCAAATCCCTATAAACGTAGACCATCCCTACACCTAAGCGGGTGTAACTCAGTTGGTAGAGTGTCAGCTTCCCAAGCTGAATGTCGACGGTTCGAGCCCGTTCACCCGCTCTGGCCTTTCACACTTTCTGGCAAGTGCGAAGGGCCTTTTGCGTTGTTGGGCTTTTGGGTGTCGGTTTGGCCGGTCCCCGGTTGGGTCCCCGGTTTTGCTTCGGTGCGGCGCACAATGCTCATGACTGAGCGGAGCGCTTGCTGCTTCTCAGCGAGGCTCACGTGCGAGTAGTGCTCGCTCATGTCCTCGGTGGCGTGCCCGGTGATCGAGCGTTGTACGATGTCGGTGGTTTGCCCGCGCAAGAGGTTGTTGAAGGTATGTCGCAGCCAGTGTGCGGAGACCTTCCGGCCTTCGAGCTTGCCGTTCTCGTAGCGGGCGATTCCGATTGCTACGGCTGCACGGTGAAGTGCATCGCGGATGCTCGACGGCGTGGTGTAGGTTCCGGCGTTCGACGGAAAGACGTAGTCCTTGTCGAAGCCGGGCGCCTGGCTCCGCATGAGCTCCTTGCGATGGGCTTTGAGAACCTTCGCGAGCTCTGGAGCGAGCGCGACTCGCCGACGAACCCCCGTTTTTGTGTCTCCAACTCGGTTGCGATTGTGTGCCCGCTGGATCGTGATCTCGCCTTGCTCGAAGTCGATGTCCGACCAGTGCAGGGCGCTTATCTCACCGAATCGGCCTGCTGTGGTCGCGAGCGTGAGAATCAGCGGATACCATTGCGGTGAACCCTTCTCGACCGCGTCGAGTAGGGCGCCGAGTTCGCCGGCCGTCAGTGTCTTCTGCGACCCGTCGGGCCGGTGCGGTCGCCTAACTCGTTTGACGTTCTTGGCAGGGTTTGGCATTCCGATGTCCGCGGTTACTTCCTGGCAGAACGTTTTGAACGCCTGCAATCTGCCGTTGATGGTCTCTGGCGCGTCGGTTTGGGAGTCGCGCCACTTCTCGATGTCGCTCCGGGTGAGCATGTCCAGGTACACGTCCCCAAAGGCGTCGACGGCGCTCTGGAGGCGATACTCGTACATGTCCCAGGTGCTAGGTTTGACCTCGCTCTTTCTCCCACTGAGCCACGAGATCACGCAATCGAGGACGCGTTTTCGCTCCTCGTTTCTGTGGAGACTCTCCTCGGCGGCCTCCCGCCTCACTTCGTGTCGCATGGCGAACGCTTCGTCCGCGCTCGCCGCCTTGATGACGCGGTCGCGTTCCCGCTGCCGCCCTGTCTTCGGATCCTGGTAGTACACCCGAATCCTGTACTCGCCCGCTTGGCGTGATTTCCCGCCGCGTCCCCCGCTGGGAGGTCGTAGCTCGATCACGCCCTTGTAGGCCGTCTTCTTGCCGTGTCTTCGACTCATTTGCTTCGCTCCTGAGCCGTTGCACAACATGACCGCCTCCATTGTAGCGCATCGCCCGCGCCTCGAGCATCGCGTCCAGCGTTTCCCGCCGAAACATGGCCTTGTAGCGGCTGCCTCGGCCGTCCGGCACGAGCTCGCCGCGACGGATACAAGCTCGCACGCCTGAACTGCTCATGCCCAGGTACACCGCGGCCTCTTCGATTGGCAACCAAGCTCCCTCCACGGCTCACCACCCGCCCACCTGGATACACCTCAAGCATATAAGGGCCGTCCTCGTTCGCTCGATCGGTTGCATCTGGCAGCGCGTGCTTTTTGCGTGACACTCTGGTCGGACGCGGCCCGCTCTAGCCAGAACTAGGTCAAGCACGGACGCTTCGCCTCCTTGCAACAGTATGGCTGGCCAGGTTTCTTGCAGTCTCGAAAACGAGGACAGGCGACCTCGGGCGGGGTCCAATCGTCGTGGCGCAGCATGTAGTGAGCGGCGTCGAGTTCTGGATCGTACGGAACCGCTTCGCACTTGCCGACATTCGAACTGAGCTTCCGACAGAACGACTGAAACTCCGCCAGCATGATCGTTTTCGCCAGCGACGAGCTGTCGATCAGCAGATGAACGTGCGCCGCTCCGCGCTCCTGTGGCTCGACTGCCATTGTGAACCATAGGTGTTCGCGGACGCGTCGAGCGAGCTTGCGAACCAACCTCCGCGTCGTTTTCAAGGCCCAACGCTCTGTGGTTGTGTCGCTTCCAAAGGTCAGCGTGGCCCAGATTTTCCAGGGCCGAGAGTGGCGAATGAAGTCACCGCCAACAGAAACGAGCCTTTCTCGATCTTTGGCCCCGTCCGTCCATTTCGGCTTACGGGACCGCATCCGCCGTTCGTTGCCGCGGGTCACTTCGTCACCTCGGCAGAAGAGGTAGAAGCGAGCCTATCTAGCTCTTCGCGGGGAATCCGGTGCCGATTGCCGATGCGTGTTGCACGGATCTCTCCGCGGGCAATCATCAGGTAGATGGTCCGTTCCCCGATGCGCAGCCGCTCGGCGAGCTCTGAGCACGTGTAGAACACGGGCTCTGGTGTTGGGAGTGGTTCGTTTTGAGCTTTCATGGAGTGCCTCCAGGAGGCCCAACAGGTGCGCTGTTGGGGCAAGTCCTAGACTCCACGATTAGCTGGCTCGAAGATGTCTCGGGGCTCGTGTCGCACGCTCGTTTTGTTGCTTTGGCGAGCAATGCACCAACAAGGGTGCGGTCAGCGACGTGAACCGTATTGAGTTGTCACGGAAAACGCCTTGCGACGTTTTACCTAAAGTGCAGCCAAGTGTAGCGCACGTCAAGTGCGATTCTCAGGTGTCTGCTCCCCGCGAGTTCGACTATGTCACGACTCGGCAGGTGCGAGCTCCTTGAGCACGTGTCGCATCCGCGTGAGGATGGCCGCCCGCTCTTCTTGGCTCAGCGGTCCTCGTACCGGCTTCTCCCGTAGTTTGCCCTTCGTAAGCCCACTGCGGTCGAGTACGGATTCGGCGGCGCGCACGCGAACACCGATGGGTGTCTGATCCGATGCGAGCGCTTCCTCCATTGTGTCGAGCGCCAAGCCAACGAGGCTATCCAATCGACTTTCGTGTGTCTGGACAAATCGTGTCACGATGTCCTGCACGTCTTCGGTCTTCGCGAGCTTCGACACCCATTCGCGCGAAACGCCTATTTTTGAGGCTATTTGGCGGTGTGAATGGCCCTCGAGTAAGAGCTCCGCCACGCGCCGCTTTCGCCACATCCCCCGCGCTGTGAACTTCTGTGAACTCACGAGTTCGATGGTAGCAGCTAGACGGGTGTCATGTGAGCGTGGCAAGTATGTACCGGCATGACTCCAGGAGGCGAGTTCGATACTCTAATCACCAGTCAGGGCTGGCCAGCGCCTATCCCTGATCGCCCAATTCAAAGTTTGCCCGAAGACCGGCTGAACCGAGCCCCATTGGTCGATGCGATCACCCAGTATGTCGCCGCAGTTCCCGATGGTGCTTCATCCGTCTTTGCTCTCACGGGAAGATGGGGCAGCGGAAAGACCTCAGTCCTAAATCTCGTCGCGCAGCGTCTTGAGGGCGCGCAGGTGCAGGTGGTTCGCTTCAACCCTTGGTATTTCGGCGGATCCGAAATGCTGCTGAGCGTTTTCTTTTCGGAGTTTGCAGCTCAATTGAGAGAGAGCAGTGTGGATCTCGAAGAAGTTGTGAGCGGGCTCGAGATATTGGGCGGGCTACTTTCGCTTGCCAAGTACGCTCCGATAGCTGAAGCGCAGGCCCTCGCTACGGCCGGGAGTGCGATGAAGGTAGCCTTGAACTTCTTTAAGAAGCGCGAACAAGCCTCTGTTTTCAGGCGAAAAGCGGAACTCGAAGTCGAGCTAAAGAAGCTAACAAAGCGCTCGATACGCATTCTAGTCCTCATAGATGATCTAGACCGGCTCGAGGACACCGAAATGCGTGAGATGGTCAGATTGGTGCGCTCGATTGGAGACCTGCCCAACGTTTTATACCTTCTTTCATACGATGAGGCAGTGGTTGCGAGCGCGATTGCTTCTGACGCTGACAGAGGGAGGGCATATCTCGAGAAGATTGTTCAGACGTCGTTTCGGCTTCCAGTTGCTGATCCAACGCGACTTCGCAGACTCTTCTTCGAAGAACTTGAGCGCGTCGAGTCGCTAAAGCATGGTCCGTTCGATTCGGACGTTTGGTCGGAAATCGCACGAAAGATCGTTCTGCCGTTCATCAAGACGCCCAGGGATGCTCGGCGCTATGTCAACGCTGTTGTTCCCACAGTGCGTATCCTGAAAGACGAGGTCGCCTTACATGACTTGTTAGCGCTTGAAGCAGTACGTGTCTTTCTCCCTAATGCCTTTGTACGTCTTGAAGAGCTAGCTCCGATCATCACAACGTCTCGAGACCTTTCGACCGCGCTTCGTAGGAAAGGCATAACAGAAGCAGAAAAGCTTTCGGTCCAGGAGTGGACTACGACATATCCGAAACACGAATCCAAGATGAAGGCCCTGCGCAGCTTGCTATTTCCGCCGAGCGAGATCGCAGAAGGGCTGGACAATGACTACGGCTGGCAGATTGGGGAATGGCGAAGTCAGCGTCGGGTTGCCCTGAGTGAGGTGCTTCATATCTATCTTGAAGGAGGCCTGAAAGAGTCCTCGGTTCCCAGCGCCGTTTGTGAGTTGGTAGTCAAACGGTTCACCGATCGCGAGGCGATTAGACAAGCTCTCGATGCAATGGAGCCGGAGAGATTGGAGTCTGTCATTGACCGCCTCTTCGATCACTCTGGAGAGCTTGCACTTGGGGATTCCGCCTTCGGGCTGGTCGAGATTCTGAATGCCTCAGAGAAACTGCGAGTCGAGAAGCGCGGTGTCTTCGATGTTCGGCCTGACGATCGTGTTCTGCAGCTGGTATCTGATGTTCTGGGCCTCGTCGAAGAGGACCGACGCGACCAGCAGATTGAGCTGATCTTCGAGCACTTGGACTCGCCGTATTGGAAAGTTGGCCTGCTGGAGATTTTGGGCCCGAGAGACGGCCAATCATTGATGTCTGAGGCACTCGCGGAAAGCCTGTCACAGGCGGTCTTGACTGATGTCGTGTCGGCATCGCATGGACAACTATGTGCCCTTCGGCGACCCGGTCCCGTGTTGGCGTGGGCTAGTAGGCGCGCAGAAAGCGCAGAAAAGCAGAGAATGCTTTCTCAGCTCGAGAACTTCGAGCTTTTGCTTAGAGTTGTCGAGACGTCACAGTGGATGAAAGAGAGCACAAACAGCAAGACTGGCGTGACTAAGACTGAGAGATTCGTGCAGTGGGAAGGCATTGAGCAGCTCATCGGCGACGAGCAAGTTCTTAAGTCTCGGATACGGTCGTTGCTCGAGTCCGGGACCGCGATAGAGGATGAGACCAAGGTGCTCTTGGAGACGTACGTTGGCTAGAGTCGGAATGAGGGTCGCGGCGATTTCACTCGCCTGTGCGAATCCAGGTTAGCCACTTGCGAAGGGAAGAGAGCCCAACTGTTGCGACGAGCAGCAGGCCAAAAGCCACCGCGACGAGCCAAAGGAGCTCATGGCGTTGTCTTTCCCGTCGTTTGTTGATCGCCGTGGTGAAATCGGATCGATTCACCAAAGAGTAACGCTTCGACCGAAGCGCTTCTGAGAGCTCGGTCGGTTCGACCGTTCCGATCTCTCCTGTGTGTTCGTCTACCACTGCTACAGGTCCGTTGAGGCCGATCTCCCCAGCCAGAAACGCCCGCTGAGCCTCGGGAGCCGGCAGGGCAACGGTCGCGCCGTCCTTGCGAAACGCCGCTACGGAAGCTTTTCCGGGCTGGACGGGTGGTTCAACCTGCCACAGCTCGTAGCCCGCCCAACAAGCCAGGCCGAGGCCTAGTGCAAGCGTCAAGTATCGCGCGAGGTAGAAGGCAGACTGGCCAAGTCTACTCGTCATGCCGGGGTCCACTCTATTGAAGTATTCCGTTATAGCGGAATCCGCAATAGCGGAACCTGCTTAGCGTCCGGGGGTGGCGAGACCACCCGAGGAAATACTGGCGGCGAACATCCGGCGCCTTGCGGCGAAGAAGGAGCTGTCACTCGCGGTGCTCGCTGACTTCGCCGAGGTCAGCCGATCGCAGCTCTACGATGTCGCCTCGGGCCGCAAGAGCCCGACCGTCGAGTGGCTACACCGTGTTGCAACCGCCCTCGAAGTTGAAACCTGGCAACTCTTGAAGCCCTGACCGTTACACGGGACCTGCGATTCGGTACGCTTTGGTGCATGTCTGGTATTTGGGATCAGCTGATCGCTGCGTGTCAGAATACGCACGAGAGTCTCGCTGATGCGCTGAGGCTAGCGCTACAGGCGAGTCATGAAGTCGGTGAAGATTCGGAGTGGATTGTTCACGAGCTAAGGGGCTACCCGGATGACGCCAAGCCGGAACAGCGCCGCGTAGCAGGTCTCTTGGTCACTCCCGATCGTATGGGCCGCATGCGTGAAGTTCGATTTGATGACGGTTACGCAATGGATGAGTCCTACCAATGGGTGCGGCAGGGGGTGGCGGAACTTGAGCGGGTGGCCAAACATGATGGCTCCATTCGACTCCCATTTGGGAGGGTCGAAGATAAGGACCTGTATCTTAGAACGCACGGAGCCGCCCTCGGTTCGATCGTTGACGCTGTTCGGAGCAGACTTCTGATGTGGGCACTTGAGCATCGCCCCAGAGATAGTGGCGAGGAAGCCAGTGGGGTACCGAATGCTCCGAAGCGGGAAAGCGTCCAAATCACCTTTCTCAATCGCAGTTCGAAGGATGAGAGCGCGAGCGCCCTGATCGACTCGATGTCGAAAGGCTGTGACTCGGCAGGACTAGTGCTCACTACCGGGGAGGCCCGTGCTTTCTCGGCGGAACTGCCGACGTGGATCGAGATCAGTTTGTATCTTCTGGCGCTTGACCGGCTAGTCGATATTGGTGCGGCTATCGCCAGAAATTTCGCCGAAGGAATAGAAGGTTACTTTCGTGAGGAAAAGCCGCCCGCGGCTACATTTCAGATTCAACTTCCGGGGCAAGCGCACAAGTTGAACCTGCCAATGAGTGACGAGGAAGGCGCCAAACGGGCACTTTCAAGCCTAGATACCTTTCCGGCATACGCACTTGCTTGGCAGGAGGTCTTGGGGCTTGACCAGATCGATACGATCGCCTGGAGACATGAGGGTGAGCATTGGCTGCCTGTGTGGTCGCAGAAGCGTGGGGAGGACGCGGTCGATTATGATGCTGTCTTGGCGCGAATTGGGGAAGTGCAGCGGATCGCGTCCGGATTCTTCGGAGAACCCCGCAAAGCTGCCCATAATTACGATTTTGCAATGTCTTTTGCTGGCGAGCAGCGCAGCTTCGTTGAAGCCGTCGCGCAGAGCCTACGCGAACAAAATGCACGTGTTTTCTACGATCGCTTCGAGGAGGTCGACCTTTGGGGCAAGAATCTATACGAGCATTTCCCGAGGGTATACGGCGGTTCAGCAAGGTTCTGCGTAATGTTCGTTTCCAAGGAATACGTCGAAAAAGCTTGGCCACGCCATGAGCGCAGGTCGGCGCAAGCGTACGAGATGAAGCTCGACCAAGAGTACATCCTCCCGGTTAGGTTTGATGATGTTGAGGTGCCAGGTTTGCACGAGACGGTTCAATACGTAGATGCGAGAGTAAGCACCCCCGAAAAAGTTGCTAGCTTGCTCCTCAAGAAGCTGGAACGATCGAGAACTGGATCTGGCTAGCGCCGGTGCCTTCTCCCTATTTAGCTCGCTGACACGCACCATGTAACCCGCGCAACCTCGTAGATTACATCCCGCCAGTCACTTGCTCTTCGCGATAAGTCTTGCGACTTGCTTTAGGCGGCTTGCGAGGACTTTTGAGTGAACGGCGAGAGTCAGGCTTGTGCCAGGCCAGCCACCCCAAAGCAGGCCAACCACCGTTCCCTCGGAGTCCACAATCGCAGAGCCCGAAAAACCCGCTTCGCTTTCCGCATCTAGGACCAAGCAGTTGGAGCCAGCTCCGCAAATGTTGCCCCGTGCACCCGATCCCTTGGAAGTTGCGGCGTTCAGGTAGCCCGCCACAACGCCTTCTGTCGTGACAAAGCGCAAAGAGCGCTGTGCCGCGGTTCCCATCGATATTCCGTGCCGCGCCAAGAAGGCTCGAACCTCAGCATCGGTATCTGGTGAGGCGGGGTGGCCGGCAATTACGACTCGTTCTCCTCGAACAAGCGCCCTTTCATTCAAGGTCAAACCCGGAACAGGTATTTGCTTGCTGTCGAGTACCTGAAATACGGCGAAGTCGACCTCTTTGCTCGTGAATGCAGGCTTGGCCCGGTGCACCTCGCTTCCACGGTAGTAATGTACATTGAAGATTCGGCGCCGAGACAGGTTCCACGACAGTTTCTCTTTTGCAGTCGCCACGTGCCGGTTAGTCACGATCATCTTTTGCCCAGCAATCTCGACGATCCATCCTGTGCCCCAGCCACCTGTGGGATCCTCGAGAAGTACGGTCGATTCGACGATGGTCTTGTGAGCTGCTCGAAGGTCCTGCGCGAGAGCCGTTCCTGGGAGGGCGGCGAGCACAAAAAGGAACAGAAGCGGTTTGACAGACTTCATTTCAGAATACTGACAGATGGGGTCTCCATGGCACAGCGCGCACGATGTGGCCTACGCGACAGGGACCGTACGGGTCCCCGGTTGGGTCCCCGGTTTTGTGGTGTCAGGACGTGAAGTCACCGGAAGTCATGTGGTGCAACGCGCTCGGTTAGAGGTTGTTTTTCCCGGTGAAGTGCTTCGTTTGTAGGTTGGCGCGTCGGTTCACCTTGGTATTCCCAAGCTGAATGTCGACGGTTCGAGCCCGTTCACCCGCTCCGACGGTATTCGTGATGCCCCCCGAAATCAAAACAGTCCGCACCGACGATCTCTTTGGGGGACTCAATGACTACGAGCGGAAGCATGCGCCGAGTGAGCTTCACGTCTGCGGCGATCTGACCTTGCTTGACACACCTCGCGTTTCCGTCATCGGAACACGTTCGCCTTCTCCGGAGGGGGTCAAGCGAACTCGGCAGTTGTGTCGAGATCTCGTCAAGGAGGGCGTGACGATCGTTAGCGGTCTGGCCAAAGGCGTTGACCGAGTTGCTCACGAGACAGCTCTTGAGCTTGGCGGAAGAACGATAGCAGTGATCGGTACCGGCATCGACGTGGCGTATCCCCGCGCGCACGCAGACCTTCAACGACGAATTGCTGAGAGGCACCTGTTGGTGAGCCAGTTTCCGAGTGGTACTCCCGGAAAACGGACGAATTTTCCTCAGCGCAATCGAACGATGGCTCTTCTTTCATCTGCCACGGTGATCGTCGAAGCCGGAGAGACGAGCGGGACGAAGTCGCAAGGCTGGGAAGCGCTGCGCCTCGCGAGGCCGCTGTTCATCACTAGGTCGGTTGCCGATCGTGAGGACCTCTCCTGGCCCAAGGAGATGATTGCGTACGGCGGAACGGTGTTGACCGAAGTAAAACAAGTTTTGGACGTATTGCCTCCCGCCTCGTCGGAACAAGACGATGTCCAAGCCATCGCTATCTAAGCTCGAGTTTGGAGCACTTTGGGCGTATTCGCCGAGGGGCACCAACCCGGCATCGCGAACGTCCCAGAGGATTGTGCGAGAGGGAATCAAGCAGCTGCGAAAGCCGATGATCCAAGGACATCGACGTGACGTCGTAGTTCGCGCCGCAGAGAT
The DNA here is from genome assembly GCA_964487255.1 of uncultured Polyangiales bacterium. Lineage (GTDB taxonomy): Bacteria > Myxococcota_A > Polyangia > Polyangiales > CAZAQV01 > CAZAQV01. The sequence continues at coordinate 34,836 of CAZAQV010000023.1, forward strand.
GATCGAGGAGCGTTACCTCGAGTTGTTTGAGGGACTGTTCGGGCCGGAGCGCCTTCTCGTGCCCGTTCCTCGTAGTGCTCCGATGCAAGAGAACACGGTGTGGCCGTCTCTTGCCATTTGTCAGGCACTGCAATCACGTGGGCTCGGCAGGGTTTATCCCATTCTTGAGAGAACCAAGCGCGTTCCCAGCTCGGCCAAGAGCGAACAGCGCCCCAAGTGGACTGAACATCGGGACACGATGCGCTGCAAGCAAACGCTCTTGCCTGGCGACGAGATTACTCTTGTCGATGATGTCATCACGTTGGGTGCGACGGTTCTAGGTGCAGCTGCTTCGCTTCTCGACTCTCATCGAGAGGTTACGATTCGCGCTTTTGCGCTGGCTCGCACCCTCGGCATCCGACGATCTTGGGGCGTGTAAAGTCGTCTTTACACGCGCGTATAGATGTCTGGACAATGTAAAGACGTCTGTACACGATGCGTCATGCCTTCTTCGGTCGACAGATTGGCTGTTCGCGCGATTGCGAACGTTGCAAAGAATAAGAAACGTGCAGAGGCGCTGGTTTCAGACGTGCGCAAGCGCTCAGACCGGATGGCGGACGATGCGCATGCGATCGGCACGGCGCTCAGCAAGCTTTCGGACCCAGCGTTGTACCAGGCGCTGGGCTACAAGAACTTTGGCGAACTACTGAAGCGCGAGAAGCTGATGAGTCGCATGCAGGCGCATAAGCTCATCGCGGTGGCGGAGACGTACTCGAAAAAGGACCTCAAGGAGCTTGGCTTCGAAAAGGCCTACGCGCTCATTTCGTACGTGGAGGCGACGCCGGCCAGTGACTTGGCGGTCAACTTGTTTCGCGCCAACGCACGCATTGGAAACAAGTATGTCAACAGCATGACGGTCAAGGCGATCAACGATGCGGCCAGGCGTGTGCGCCGGGCGACCGATCAGGGCCATGCGCGCTCGGGTCCGGAGAAAATCGCGCGTTCGGCTGCACGAAAGCTACAAGCCCGTTTGCGCAAGGTGGGCGTCAAGCTCGCCAAAGTTCGCGCCGTCCGACGCGACGACAAGTGGAAGCTTCAGCTCGAGCTCGACGTCAACGACGCCGGCAAACTGGGGTAGCGAGCCCGCTTCGCCGAGGCCACGCCGAAGCTTCAGCGGAGGAGGGGCGAAGGCTAGTCGATCGATACGGGGAAGTTTTGCGCGCTGAAGCTAAACTCGCTTGGCGCGACGCCGCTTTCGTATGCCCAATAGAAGAGGGCGATCCAGGTTTCTTCACTGATGGTAAAGCTTCGCTCGAGCGTGACACCGGTGTCGCTTTGCGCCTCTAGGGTGTGATCGCCAGGCAAGATGAAGAACTCGAACTTGTGCAGCGTGTGCTGGTCTTCGACATCGAAGTTGCCTTCGATGATGTGCGTTCCGTCGATGCTCACATCGATGAACACGCAGTCGTCTTTGAAGCTTTGGTTGGAAAGCACCATGTGAAAGGGCAGGGCGCCTTCGTCGGTCGGCTGCGCAAGCTCGCCAATTTTCGCCGGTTCGGTCGCGCAACCCATCAGCATCCACAGCAGCGATACAAAGACCAAGCGAGTCATCCTCAAGCCTAGCATCTCACTCGTGCTACAGCGTGTCTCACGATCCAACACATCTTCGAAGGTATCCGATCCGGACGGCAGGCGGCCGTGGATAGATTGAACAATCGGGATCGGCGAGCGCATCGTGGAGCAATGAATCGCGCTTGATCCAAGTGAGCGATTCCGTGCACTTCCGTGGTCAAAATGAACTTGTGATAGTTCGTGAGACAGCGTGTAGCGCTTGATTTGCCTGTGTGGCGATAGTCCTTCCATGACGCATTGGGTACACTGCTCGGCGACATGGGGGCGCCTGAGCGGTCACTGAACTTTCGCTTCTTGGAAAAGAAGCACCCGCAACTGGCGCGGCTGGGCGCGATTGCGGAGCAGTCGTTTCTGCTCGACCCCAACACCTGCCTCATGAAGCTGCGCCAGCTCGGCGAGGTGCTGACCAAAGAGCTGGCTGTGCATACCGGTCTTTACGAGTACGAGGGCATGGACCAGGCCGCTCGCATTCGTTTGCTGGAGAGCCAGAGCATCATCAACGAGGACCTGGCGCGCCACCTTCATTCTCTTCGGCGCATCGGTAACGAGGCGGTGCATGCGCTCGTTGGCAGCGAACGCGAGGCGATCAACCAGCTTCGCATCGCTTGGCGCTTTGCCATCTTCTTTCACAAGACCGTCGATCGACCTTCTGGCTTCAAGCCGGGCGCCTTCGTGCCGCCCGCCGCGCCCAAAGACACCTCCGCCGAGCTACTGGCCGAGCTTCAAGCACTGCGTGAACAAGCCGTCAAGGCCAAAGAGTCGGCCGAGCAAGCCAAGGAACTGGCCGAGTACAACGCCGAACTAGCCAGCGACTACGAAAAGAAGCTCCAAGAAGCCGAGGCGGCGCGCATCGCGACCGAAAAGCTCTTCGATGAAAACGAAGCGGCCCACCAGGCCCAACTCGAAAAGGCGCTGGCCAAGGCGGACGCCGACCGACGCTCTTATGCGCAGACGGAGATCAAGGCGTTCAAGAAGGCAGCTGCCAAGGCGCAGGCCGAGCACGACCCTTCCGAAGCCGAGACGCGCGTGCTCATCGACCAGCAGCTTCGCGACGCGGGTTGGGAAGCCGACAGCCAAGCTGTGACGCACGCGAAGGGCGTTCGCCCACAGAAGGGCAAGAACCTGGCGATCGCCGAGTGGTGAGTCAGGGGGGAGTCAGGGGACGGTGTTCGTCATTTTGGTGGATGGGGCTGTTGATAAAGCTTTCGGTGCAAAAGGAAGAGGATCGTTAATGGGCTTTGGCTACGAGGCGTGGCGGCTTGGAGTCGTCTTCACTCATAGTGGCGGAGACGATATAGCTCGGAGAGTGAAGACTTACGACGTTGCTGAGCCTCGAGACCCTACGTTGTTTTCTCGCTGCCTAGAGCGCGCTGAGGGAATCGTTGGATTTGCGGGATTTGCAGAGCGTTCATGGCAGGACTGCTCAGATTGGTTCAAGCCAATCGCTGCACATCGCGTTTCGTCGACGAGGACTTTGAAATGGCCGGGGACCGAAGTCTTTTCCGAGGATCAGAGCGCAATCTTTCATGTCTTCCGGGTGAATGGGAAGCTCATCGAATGGCTGCAGTCGCAGGCGCGGCACTTGCTCGACTTCGGGGACCATCGGCCTGAAGACTTCTGTCTATTGCGAGAGGACAGGTCTCCCTGGCTAACCACGATCACACACGAAGAGGACATCTACTTCGAGCTTTCTGACGAAGAGTTCGAGTCCCTCGTTAGCTAGCGTGCCATGGACCGGCAATCCAACTCGCTGAGATCGCTGGGGTCGTGGAAGGAACCGCGACGAAAGTGCTCGGGCGAGGCAACTACTCAGCGGGCTATGGTTCGTCGCCTTTCGTCGCCTTTCGTCGAAGCTACTCAGGCATTCCGGCAACTTGGACCTACGGTGCATGGCACGCAATGTAACGAGCCACGGACTTAGTGCCGTGAGCTAAGCACGTCAGTCATACGGGCGGGGTGGTCTGTGACGAGACCGTCGACCCCGAGATCGAGTAGCCTGGTCATCTCGTCGGGCTCGTTGATAGTCCAGACGTGGACCTGCACGCCGTGGCGGTGGGCGTGTTCGACCAGCGCAGGCGTGACGAGCGGCTGGCCAGCAAAGTAGGGCGGGATCTGTAGCGCCATCGGGCCCGGTGGCGGCGGGTCGCCGGTGACCATCGAGCGCACGAAACCGGCGACGTCGCCCTGGCTGGCACCCAGGGCGGGCTCCAAGCCGAGTGAGGCGACGTGGGTCCGCAATCGATGCATCACGGCATCGTCGCCCGAAGTGAGCAGCGTGTGATCGAGGCGGCCTGCATCGCAGACCACGGCTACGGTGTGTTCGACCAAACCTGGTAAATCCTCCTTGAGTTCGAGGTTCAGCCGCGCGAAGGGAAGGGCGTCGAAGACCTCCTGGAGGGTGGGAATGCAATGCCCGCGGCCGCGTTCTGGATGTGTTCGTCCGCCGTCGCGCGAAAAACGGTACCCGGCGTCGAGGCGCTGGAGGTCGGCGAGATCGAACTCGGCGACGCGACCCGTACCGTCGCTCACGCGCGCAACGTCGTCGTCGTGAATCAGGACCGGCACGCCGTCGCGGGTGAGGTGGACGTCCGACTCGAGGATCACGGCACCCTCGGCCAGGCCCCTCGCGAAGGAGGCCAGTGTGTTTTCGGGTGCCTCTCCGGCGGCACCCCGGTGACCGATCACCAGCGGGGTTGGAAGGTCGAAGAACGGATGCGGCACTCGACTACGGTAGCAGGACTTTGGGGACGATCTTCGTCAGGTGTGTTCAGGGCTCGTTGTGTGCGGGTGGGGTGAGGTCGGGCCAGGCGTTTTTGCGTGTGGCGTAGGCCCAAGCGAAGGCGAGTGCGAGCGCGAGCACGGCCCCGATGACGAGCACGGCAAGCCACCGCTCCGTGCGTCCAGAGGTTGGCAGAGAAACGGCGTCTTCGTTCTCATCAGTGCGAGGCGGTTCGCGAATGTCGGAGTCCCTCACGCTGCTCATTCTATCCACTTGCCGACCGAGCGCCATGCACTTGGGGGGCACGGTGTTCTTCATTTCGTCATTTTGACGGATGGTGCTGTTGGCAAACCTTTCGATGCGAACAGAAGAGGATCGTCCCCCAACCACTTTAAGTCCCACTTTGGCGGGACACGACGGAACAGCACGAGCTCTACCTCCGGTTCCTCGCAGCTTCGGGTCGCAAGCCGCGATGCACAGATAGCGCGTAGCGCGTAACAATCCTTCCGGGGGACTGTGTTTCGGGAGCCCCGAAGCGAATGTCCGCGTGATAAATCGGCGGCGAATTGGCGTCTGCCGGCGGCGTGTATCTGGCGTTTAGTTCTTGGCGATGGTGGAATCGCCTGTGTTTGCGCCTGCAAGGGCCGGGCACGGGCTTTGCTCATCAATCGCGGGTGACGCTAGCCCGCAGAACTCTCGAATACGAAACTGTGCTCATAACGCGACGTTGCATTGGCCGACAGTTTTTCCTGCGGCCCGATAGAAACGCAAACCAAATCTTTCTCTATTGCCTCGCGCTCGCTGCAAAAAGGAATGGCGTCATCGTCCACGCTGTCACGGTGATGAGCAACCACTATCACGTGGTACTGACCGACCCCTTGGGTAAGCGGTCTGACCTTGTCGAAAAAATGAATGCCGATATCGCAAAAGCGATTCAAGCATGGTGAAGTTTCACCAGGTCAGGACCACACCGCTGCTTATCTGAGAACTCCGCTGCTTATCTGAGGCTCTTTGCAGCGCCAAGATGCGCACCGTGTTGTCCGGTGAACCGAGCGGTCGACGCAGGCGTGCGTCTTGCGTGCGCATTCATGTGGCGCAAAGGTCGTCCGCGGCTTCAAATGCTTCGTTGAGTGCATCTTCATCGGCACGCAGGTGACGTTTCAGATGCGATATCTCCCGCAAGCGAGCGTTTTAGAGAACGACAATCACGAGTCCCCCGGAAGGATTGCCAGGAAGGATTGCCAGTACTACTGCCGTAAGGACAACCCAACTTGGCCGCCAAAGGTGACGTTGCAGCTCACGGTGCCACCTGAGCACGAGCCTGATGATTTTCGAAGCGCTTTGCGAGCTGAAGTGCGCGCTCGGCAAAACACGGCCCGCGAAAACGAAAGGGCACGGTCAGCCTCATGCCAAGCCCCGGGACCGCTCTACGATGCTCCCAACCACCAATTGCAGCCACCTCTCATCCGCTAACCCGGGAAGGATCTCCTCCTCATGAAAATCAAGTCTGCGGCCAAGAAGATGTCCGCACCCTGGAAAGAATTGCTTAGTGGCGAATCGGCAGTGGCGAATCGGTAACCTCGTCGGCCAATTGCGAATAGGATTGAACACTACGGAGCGTTGGCTTAGAATTCTGCCGGGCGACTCGTGTTTGGTGGTGGTGTGAAGAAGAAGAAGAGGACCTCTTCGAGCTACGTCGCGAGTTCAAGTCGTTTTCAGGTTCTCGTGAAATGGGCCAAGGGCGGCATGGCTGAGGTCTTTCTCGCGCGACATCTTGGCAGTGGCGGCTTTGACAAGCTCGTCGCACTCAAGGTCCTTGGCCAGGAATTTGCCGAGGATCCCGACTTCCACCGCATGTTTTTGCAGGAAGTAAAGGTAGCATCTCTACTCAACCATCCCAATATCGTCCAGACCATCGGCTCGGGGGAACTGGGTGGACGTCCCTATATGGTGATGGAGTTTGTTGAGGGTGAGGTGCTCTCGCGCTTCGCAGGTACAATCCTTAAGAAGGAGGGTACCTTTCCGGTTCCGTTGGCGTTGTGGATAGCGAAGCAGGTGGCTGATGCGCTTCACTATGCACACACGTTCAAAGACTTTTCCGGAACTCCACTTCACTTCGTTCATCGTGACGTAACCCCTTCAAATATCGCGATCACCCGAGATGGACGGGTGAAGCTTCTCGACTTCGGCATCGCGAAGTACGCAACACAGGCTCACGTTACAAAGGTAGGCACAATCAAAGGAAAGCTACGGTATCTAGCACCCGAGCAAACCCAGACTGGACCGGTTGACCACCGCGCCGACATTTACGCTCTTGGCGTCACACTCTGGCAACTCTTGACAGGAAAAAAAAGGTTCCAGGAGAGCAACGAAGCACAGATAATTACACGCATTGTCAATGACGATATGTCTCCGCCGTCGGCGTGTGGGGCTTCGTGTAATAGTGAACTGGATCGGATCGTCTTGCGGGCGGTCGAGCGAGATCCGGCCAGACGTTTTCAAACGGCTCAGGAATTTGCACATGAACTGGATGCTTATCTCAAAGCACACGCACCGGGCTACGATGCACCAGAGATCATTCGTAACCTAAATGGGCGCTTTTTTCACGCTCGATGGGAACGGATTCGCGAGATACTTTCAAATCCGGACCGCGCGATTGAAGTTGGTGATGGTGATAGCTTACCACCAATGCAAACGTCGCCGCTCAAAGGTTTTCTAAGTGCGTCGACCAGCCGATCATCGCTGCTCGGAGATGAAGGAACAAGTGAACACTTCGGTGAAGAAACCGCACGCTCGACTCAAGACAAAAAACGTCTGGTGTTGTTACTCATTGGAGCCTCGATTCTTGTGGTAGGGCTTGGTGTGGGGTTTGGAACCTGGGTGGGAGACTCAAACGAAACGTCGACAGAACCGGCAACCAACGAGCTTGAAGGGGCTTTGTCGACCCAAACGGAAGTCGCCAGTTCGTTCGGGACGCTAGACGTGCAAACGACCCCGGCGGGTGCGTCGGTCGTACTCGATGGAAAACCTTTTGCTGCACGCACACCCGTCGTTCTTCCGCAAATCAGCAGAGACATCTCCCATGAGCTGAAGTTGACCCTGAAAGGACACGTCCCGATCCACGAAACGATCGAATTCGGAGAGAAGGAAAAAGTGACCATTTCGCGGCAGTTTGATCCAGCAACCGGCATGCTGCGTGTTCGATGTGATGGCCAAGCTTGCAATGTTCGGGTTGACGGACGAGACATCGGACAAACTCCGATCGATGGGTATGAGATCCCCTCCTCCCACCCGGTTCAAGTTGAGCTACGCCAAGATGATAGGCTTGTTCACGAGCAAAGGCTTGTGGGCCGCCCTGGCCATGAGAGTCAGATCAGCTTCGGTGCTCCCAAGCTCTACAAGCCTCGTAAGCGCCGTAGGCCCAAGCAAAGTGAACCTCCGACGGGCACTGCTAGGCTGCCCTCTTCCAATGAAAAGCCGAACGAGGCGGACGACGCGAAAGGAAGCGACGGCTCCGATAGCGACTTCGACTCCAACCCTTATCTCAGGAGCAGTAAGTGAAAGAATATCTTTCTTGCCTAGTCGTAACGCTTGCAGCAGCCGTAATCGTCTGTACCTCCCCGGTAAGTGCCCAGGACGATCAGGATGTCACAGCAGCTGCCAACGCGTTTCGACGTGCTCAGGCAGCGCAGTTGCGAGAAGACCACGAGCAAGCCGCCGTGTTCTATGAGCTAGCATACGATTTTGCCCCTAGCATTGAAGCCCTTCGAAGCGCCATGCGCGAACGTCGGAAGGCGGGCCATGATGCGATAGCGGCCTCGCACGCACTCACGATACTCAGCGAATACCCCAACGGGGGCAAAACCACGACCAACGCCCAGAAATTGGTAGACGAACTGAGTCCAAGCTTGATTCGCGTCTCGGTCGACTGTTCGCCCTCGCCATGTGTGCTCACGATCGATGATAAAGCCGCTGCAGACACGCCGCGACAAACGCACGAGTTTTTTGTGACTTCGGGTACTCACCAAGTGGCAGCTGTTGCAGACGGCCAAGCGACAGATCCGCGCAGGGTTGTGGGCGGCGGCGGCGATCGACGACAGCTGAGTTTCGATACTTCCCCTGTCGAAGCTCAAGTTGTGAAGGGTCGCGACGCAAGTTCGCAACAGCTAGACGGGGCAGGCCATCTCGCGGAAGAGTCAGGGACGACAAGGCCTCTCAACAATGAACGAGCTGCCAAACAAGCCGAAGGGCTTTCACCGATCGTGTTTTACGTCAGTCTAGGCCTTACAATCCTGGCAGGCGGCGGGACGTTGTGGTCTGCGCTCGACACAAATCATCGACACGACGAGTACTTGGCACTACAAGCAGCGGGTGCTCCAGAGGCTGAGGTGACGGCGGCCTACGAAGAGGGGCTGGACTTGGAACTTCGGACTAACCTGCTTTTGGCAGGCACCGGCGCATTTGCGGTTACGTCCGTCATCTTGGGACTGCTCACCGATTGGAATGGCGACGATGACGGATCTGATGAGCTTTCGCGAAACTCACCGAAGCTTCAGCTAAACGCAGACCCGACGACACTCAAGGTGGATCTAGGAGTGAGGTTTTGATGCGATCGAGTTTAGCTTTCGAAAGTCACGCCCAATCTATTCTTGCGCTGGCGTTTTGCCTATCGAGCTGTTCGATATACGACCCACCGGAAGAGGCAGGTCACCATGGAACCTTATATCTGGAACTTGAAGACACCTGCAATCCGATGGCGGAACCCTATTTGCCAATCGATGACCACGTGTTGGTGGAGCTACATGGCCTTGAGAGCGATGTCGGGGCGGTGCCCAGTTGTGGTGTAACGGGCTTGGACGGACCCGATGGCTTCGTGAAGCTTCACATGGGCGCTGGCGAACGGTGGCACCTGGTGGCGGAGCCTGGGCCTGAGGCCGATGTGGCGATGTACCTGTTCGAAGGGACCTGTGATCCTCGAGCTGCAGACTGCCGCCTCATTGCAGACCGATGCCCGGCGGGAGTGGAAGAGGAGATGACACTAACGTTCCCGGTGGCTCGCACACTGTTTCTTGGCTTCGACACCCACGGATCAGACGCAGAGATCGAAGCAGAAATCTTCCGCACCCGTTGCGGTGACGGAACACACGAACACGGTGAAGTATGCGATGATGGAAATCTTTTCGATGCCGATGGTTGTGATTCCAAGTGCCGGATAGAACTAGCTGAAACGCGCAACGCGGAAAAAGAACCCAACGATGTGCACGGCGAAGCCAATGTAATTTACCCTGTAAATGGCCTCAGTCTGGATGTATCTGGCGAAGTCGGTGGGCTCTGTGATCAAGATCATTTCGCGATTGCTCTAGAGGTAGGCGAAGAGCTTAGCGTGGAGATGCTCGCCGCCGACGGAAGCGCGTGCCCTTCTGGCAATCCAGACATGCGGCTGATGGTTATGGACACGGCGCGTGGTGTCCCCGTCGCGCAACAAGCAGGAAGCTGTCCAACCCTTACCACCACCGTCACGTCCGACGGAGAGTACCATATCATGCTGATTGCAGCAGAGACTGGGAAAGGGGTTGCACGCGTGCCCTACACCCTTCGCATGCGCGTTTCTTCGCCGATTTAGGATTTTAGCGCCGGGTCCGGGAGGGTTAGAGGTGCGCGAAAGCGTAGGACACCTGAAGTGGGAAAATCGGGCGAGCTGGGTGTAGGAGCCAGCTGATGGAAACGGCGCGGGAGGTCGTCAGGGGTAGCGAGGCGGAAGGCGCGGCCCAAAGAGGGACTTTTTGTGCAGCGACAGCGAACTTTTGAGCCCTTGATGGTGTTTGGAGCGTTAGGTGTGCGTCCCCGGAGTCTTTTTTTGAGTCCAGGGGTTTATGCGAAGCGAAGCGCGAGCTGAGGTCGGTTGCCGCTTCTTTTTGTTTGCCTGACCCAGGAACAACTTGCGAGCGCAAGGAACTGTGAGCACTGAGCACACCGAAAAAGCGCAAGAGGTGAAACCTTGGTGGCGGCACGAGCGCAGGCTTCATGGGGCTGTGATGAGGCCAGTGAGACCGAGAACCGATGTGCTATCTGCACAGCGTGTTCGAATCGAACGTTAGCCGAAGAACCATAAATAGAGCGACAGAGGCGAAGCCGCGCGTCTTTATCCTCTGGGCGGATAAGCCGGTCGGCAAGCCCGTTCACCCGCTCCGCGCTGCTCAGGAACACGCGACTCGGCGTTGTTCCTTCTCGCGCTAGCATACCTAGCGCTTCGGCGTCTCGCCTTAATTCACGCGCCCCTGCTTTCCGCGTTCATCGTCGGCTCTTCGGCTCTTCGAGGACTTGCGGCGCGGGAGGCCTAGGGGAGATTTTCCAATTCGGGACAATTTATTCGAATTCTAGGTTTATAGAGAGATAATTACGAATCGGGAAAATATTGGGGTAAAATGGTGCTTCGTGGAGAAAATTCCAGATCGGGAAAAAGTGGCTCAGGTTCGGTCGCCAGCCGAGCTTGGGGCGTTGTTTCGGGCTGAACGGAAACGACGAAGGCTGACGCTCGCACAGCTGAGCGAAGCGAGCGGCTTGAGTATGCGCTTTCTCTCCGAGTTCGAGCGAGGCAAAGACAACGCGTCCGTCGGCCGAGTGATGCATGCACTCGCCTGTCTGGGCCTGGATGTGCTGGTCGTCGGGCGAGCCGTCGCGCACAAGATCGGAACCAACCCGTGAGGGAAGCCGCTGTTTGGCACAACACCGAGCGTGTTGGGACGCTTCGTGAAGTCGAAGCGCAGCGCCTCCTGTTTCGCTACGAACCCGCATGGGCTCAGCAGCGTTTTCCCATCTCCTTCTCACTCACGCTGTCAACCGTCGAGCAAGACGCGAGCGCGTACTTTGAAGGACTGCTACCCGAAGGTCGCGCGCGAACGCGCATCACACGCCAACTCAAGCTCGCCGAGAGCGACGACATGGGCTTGCTTCTCGCCATTGGTCGAGACTGCGCTGGCGCGTTGAGCATCTTGCCCATCGATGAGCAGCCCGACCACGACGATAGCCACGCGGTCGAGATCGCGAGTGATGACTTTGCGAACTTCGTGGAAACTCGGGGCACGGTCGTATCCGCTGTGGGCGAGCGACGTCGTTTCTCCTTGGCGGGAGCGCAGGACAAGTTGGCTGTGATTGTCGAGGCTTCGCGAATGCTGCAACCCACGGCGAGGTTTCCGTCGACCCACATCGTCAAGTTCGAGACGCTTTCGTGGGTTTGCTTTGCCGCATACGCGGGCAACCAGCTCGCAAACCGACTTGGCTTGCAGGTCTGCGAAACAAAGTATGTGCAGCAGCGTTCTTTGCCGTATCTACTCGTCAAACGCTACGACCGCGCGACTCAAGCAAGCGGCAACGTACGACTCCATCAAGAAGATATCGCGCAGGCGATGGGCTATCGAAGCGATGCCAAGTACGAGCACGACGGAGGTCCATCCCTTCCGCAAATTGCGGACTTTGTTCGCGCGCACGTGCAAGACCCGGTCACGGATATTGTTCGCTTGCGAGATTGGCAGATTTTCAACTACCTGATCGGTAACTCCGACGCCCACGCGAAGAATCTAGCGATTCTCTACCCGGGTGGAGAAAGCGTACCGGTGCTCGCGCCCTTCTACGATCTCGTCTGCATCGAGTTTCACAATCGCATCGGGGTTGCGAACTTCGACCGAAGCATGGCGCTATTCGTCGGAACGCGCTCGGAGCCCGAAGAAATTCGGCGCAAAGATTGGCAGGACCTTGCCGACGGCATGCGTGTTTCACCCGCCGCGCTGCTCAAGAAGATGGCCGACTTCGCCGAGCGACTCCCCCAAGAAGCGACCTTCGTGCGTCGCGAGTTTGCTGCGCAGTACGGCGACAACCAAGTCTACGACCGGTGGCTTGAAACCATTCGTGATCGCTGCCATTGGGTTCGCCACAATGTCCTCAAGTGAGAAACTTGAGGACGGTCCTCATCTTTTCATCATATTGGGACCGGACGAACTATGCGCACGCATTGCGTGGCTCTACTCGGGATGCGCATTCATTTCGCGAGGTGGCGATTGGTATTGTTGTTGCTTCGTAGTTGGCGTGATTGGTGGCGCCGATGCGAACGGAACTTACCCATGACCGTGCCGAGATCCTGCAGGTACAGCTGCCCGCGCGCGCAAACCTCTGGCTCATGGGCGGGGTCGTGCTGCTCGCTTTGGTTGGCTTACGCTTCAACCTCGGGATCCTCGGTTGGGTTGTCGCGGTCCCCTGGCTCGTCTATTTGCGTCGGACGCGTGGTCTAAGGAGCCGTGCGTCGGTCGTCGTTGGGCTGCTTCTCGGATACGTCCTCTCGATATCGAAGATCATCACACCACCGATTCCGTGGCTCTTGGTCTTCATGTACGCCGTGCCCCTCGCGGCTGTGGCGAGCGTCGTGTACCTCGGGTTCGAGTCGCTTCGACGACAGCTCGGGGATCGATGGGGCATCGTGCTCTTTCCTTCGATGATCGTGGGCTCCGAATGGATTATCGGCCACCTCACCGAGCTGGGCACCTGGGGCGCGCTCGGCTATTCGCAACTCGACAACCTCCCGTTCATGCAACTCGCGTCCATCGTCGGGCTCGGCGGCCTAAGCTTCGTCCTCGCCACAAGCTCCGCGCTCATCGCCGTCGTGATCGATCGCGGCGACCGCAAACGGTGGCTCGGGGCATGTGCCGGTTTTGCGCTTCTTGTAGTCGCGGCGCACCTCTACGGCGTGCTCCGGTTGTGGCGACCGGTCGCAGGGCCTGCGGTCGTGGTCGGTATGGTCAGCAGCGACATCGGTCCGAGGCCGGATGGCACGCTTCCGTCTTCTGAGGAGCTCGCCAGGCTCAACGATGCGCTCTTCGCGCGAACGGTCTCGGCCGCCGCGCGTGGCGCAGAGCTCATCGTTTGGAACGAGGCGGCGACGCTGATCGAAGCCCCTGAAGAAGAGGGTTTCATCGCCCGCGGACAACGTATCGCCAGCGAGCTGGGCGTGGATGTCGTGCTCGCCTACGGCGTCCCGCTCGACGGCATGCAGCGCTGGGAGAACAAGTACGTCTGGCTCTCTCCAACGGGCGCGGTCGAGACGTACTACAAAAACCACCCCGTTCCGGGCGAAGGGTCGACGCCCGGGACCGCCAAAGTGCAAGTATTGCGCCGTCCTTATGGGAATGTCGCGGGCGCCATCTGCTACGACTTCGACTTTCCTGCGCTCGGTCGCGAGCACGGCGAAAATGGTGCCGGTCTCGTCGCCGTCCCGTCGAGCGATTGGCGCGGTATCGACATCGTTCACGCCGGCATGGCCAGCGTTCGCGGCATCGAAAACGGCTATTCGGTCGTGCGTCCGGCACGTTGGGCCACGAGCATGGCTTTTGATGCATACGGCGTCGCACGGGCTCGCGGGAGCTGGTTCGAAGGCCAGCGCCTGCTCATCGCCAGCGTTCCTGTGGCCAAGATCGACACCGTATACGGACATCTCGGAGACTTCGTTCCGCTGGCATCCGGACTTGTCGTCGCGCTTGGTCTGCTTCTGCTAATCGTGCGCAAGCGCCACCGTCACCCAGTCGCCCCAAGTCCGAGCCGCAGTGTCTTCTCCTAGGATGATGCCGGGTACCGCAAGTTCCTCTCGCGCCTCAGTCGACCGCACTACGACTTCGTCACCTGCTCGGAGGATCCGCCTCAACGTAGTGTTTGAAGTTGTCTAGGATGGCCTGCCAGCCGTCCCGCTGCACGTCGATGGAGTTTTCTTCTTCAGCGTCGAATACTGTCGTCACTTGGGTCGAGTCACCCTGCGTTTCAAACTCCGTTCGCACTTTGCGTCCATCCGTCATCGTGTAGGTGAGTGCCTTAAGCTCCGAGACCTCATCGTAAACCGCTTCAAGGTCAAAACCGAAGCTCCCGTCCTTGGCCTCCATCCTTGCCGTGTACCGACCACCCGCGCGCAAGTCGTTTTCTGCATGCGGACAACACCAATCATCCGATGCGAAGTTCCACTGTGTGATGTGGTCGGGCAAAGTCCAACACTGCCAGGTTCTTTCAAGAGGCGCATTCACTACAGCTGCGATGGTGATGGTGTTTTGGGTCATCGTGCTCTCCTTTGCGCTGTCAACGATACGTGCGCTACGTCGGGTTGTCAGCTCGAAACGCTCACACGTCTGGTTTCAGTGGGCGGTAGAAGACGGGGGGCTCGCTACAGGGCTTCGCGGACGGTGTCTTCGAGCGGTGTTGTGGGTCTTCCGATAAGCCTTGCGAGCGTGCCACCCGAGTTGCGAAGCGAGCCACGCCGAAGGCCCGTGTCGGCGTTGGCCAGTATTTTGGCGACGGGGGCTGGAAGCCCGAAGCCTTCGAGCGCCTTGGCATACTCCGCTTCGGATAGGTTTTGGTAGCGAACGGGTTTGCCGCCAACCTCGGCAATGATCGAGGCAATGTTCTCGAGCGAGTACCCGGTATCGCCCGCGAGTTCGTACGTCTTCGACGCGTGCCCTTCGCTCGTGAGCACCACCGCAGCCGCTTCGGCGTAGTCGTTGCGTGCTGCCGGTGTCACCACACCATCACCCGCCGCTCCAAGCAGCACGCCGTGCTCAAGTGTTGCGCCCAAGTTGCCGAGCCAGTTTTCGTGGTACCAGCCGTTGCGAAGGATCGTGTAGGGCAGGCCCGAAGCCTTGATGTAGTCTTCGGTTTGGATGTGCTCGCCTGAAATCAGCATCTCGGGGTCGGCATTGACAATGCTCGTGTAGACGAGGTGCTCGACGCCCTCCTTTTTTGCGGCATCGATGACGCGTTTGTGTTGCTCGAAGCGCTTACCGAACTCGTTGGCCGAGATGAGCAGTGCCCGTTGGATGCCCTGCAAAGCCGGCCCGATCGTCTCCGGCCGGTCGTAGTCGAGCTTTCGCACGTCGACGCCGGCATCGGCGAGGCGCTTGGCTTTGTCGGGTGAGCGCGCGCCTGCGACGACTTGCTCGGGCGAGATGCGCCTCAGAAGTTGTTGGATGACGAGATTGCCGAGGTGTCCGGTGGATCCGGTGACGATGATCATGAGGTCTCCTTGGGTTCGAGGAATTTCGTTTCACTAGGTTTATGGGGCAGCGCTCTACGGAAACAATGTCCGCCCGGACGTCTAGAGTTTGGTGTGGCGCAATGTCCCATGCGTGCGCCGCGCGCATAGCGCCGTCCGTCGTCTCGTGACCACTCGGTAACAGTGGAGGCATGTCCTTGGGCCGAGCCGCTATTCACGAACGCACCGATCTGGGCCAGGGTTAGAAGTATGAAAGCAGCAATCTTTAACGGAGTAGAGGACATCCGCATCGAGACCGTGCCCGACCCGAAGATCGAGGCGCCGACCGACGCGATTGTTCGCATCACAAGAACAGCCGTTTGCGGATCAGATCTTTGGTTCTACCGCGGGCAACAGGAGTACGAGCCAGGCGATCGAACGGGCCACGAGCCGATGGGCATCGTCGAAGAGGTGGGCGCAGAAGTACATCACGTTAAAAAGGGCGACCTTGTGCTCGCGCCCTTTGCGATCAGCGATGGCACGTGTGAGTTTTGCGAAGCGGGGATTCACACGTCGTGCAAGCACGGCGGGTTTTGGGCCGGCATTACGGATGGTGCCCAAGGTGAGTTCGTGCGCGCGCCCTTTGCGGATGGCACGTTGGTGCGTGTTCCCGAACATGTGCACGACAACGACCGTATGCTCGATGCGCTGTTTCCGCTTACCGACGTGATGGGCACCGGCCATCATGCGGCGGTCCGCGCGGGCGTCGATTCCGGCTCGCACTGTGTGGTCGTGGGTGATGGCGCGGTCGGTCTTTGCGGCGTCCTGGCAGCGCGGCGCCTTGGTGCAGAGCGCATCATCGCCGTCGGTCACCACCAAGAAAGACTCGATGTTGCCAAGTCCTTTGGTGCGAGCGATGTGGTGACGAGTCGGGGTGCAGAGGCGGTTGCCGAAATCATGGAGCTGACGAAAGGCGGGCCGCGTCACGTGCTCGAGTGTGTCGGCAACACGTCCTCCATGAAGCTCGCGATCGATGTCGTCCGTCCAGGCGGCAAGATTGGTTACGTCGGGGTGCCGCATGGGCCCGCGACCGACGGCCTCGACATCATGGGCCTCTTCTTTAAGAACGCGAGTCTCAGCGGTGGACCGGCTCCCGTGCGCGCCTACATGCACGAACTGATGGACGACGTCATCGAAGGCACGCTTGACCCCTCGCCCGTATTCGACAAGCGCGTTGACCTCGACGGTATTCCCGAAGGCTACGCTGCGATGCACAAACGCGAGGCGCTGAAAGTCCTGGTCAAACTGTGATGGCGTAGCAGAGGCGAACAGAAGCGACGATGAGTTTCGGGCGCAGCGTGCCATGCACCGGCAATCCAACTCGCTGAAATCGCTGGGCTCGTGGAAGGAACCGCGACGAAAGTGCTCGGGCGACGCAACTACTCAGCTGGCTATGGTTCGTCGCCTTTCGTCGAAGCTACTCAGGCATTCCGGAAACTTGGACGTACGGTGCATGGCACCCAATGCTTAGGCGCAGCCCTCCATCGCTGCGCAACACGGCACAGGGACGAGCTCTGCTACACTGACCGCATGCTTGGACGCTGGTTCTTCGGTGCTTCCGGTCGTTCTTGCCGCGGGCTGCGGAGACGACGATGGAGACGCACATGACGCCAGTCAGGATGCAACGGGGGACGTGGGCCGAAACGCCTGTGAATTCAACGACAGAGTTTATGAAGACGGCCAAGAGTTTTGCGGCGTCGATGGTTGCAACAGTTGCAAGTGCAACCCCGACATCGGTGTCTCGGGCGTGACCGGCTTGGGGACGGTCCTCATCTTTTCATCATATTGCTCATGCTTGAAAAGAGAGGTGTGTTCAGGGCTCGTTGTGCGCGGGTGGGGTGAGGTTGGGCCAGGCGTTTTTACGTGTGGCGTAGGCCCAAGCGAAGGTGAGTGCGAGCGCGAGCACGGCCCCGATCACGAGTACGGCGAGCCACCGTTCTACCACGACCGGGTGCCATGCACTTGGTGCTGAAGTGGTGGAAATCGTGGCGCGATTGCGCGAACTACACATGTTCGCATGGATCCTCCGACGCCCTGAAAATGTGTTTGTCGGCTATCCGCTGTGTGTTTCTCGGAACTTCGTCGGTTGGTGCATGGTACTGAGACATGGTACTGAGACAGACTTGGTACTGAAACAGACTCTGCGACCGAGCCTGGAATTACATCAATGGTAGCAGCCGGATCCGCTGACGTGAGGCGTGGATCGTCAAGAGGACGCCAGCCGATAGTTCCTCCGCGTATCGGGCAAGCACTTTGAGCACAAGCGTGCCGTGGGTGACGACGCGCACATCTTGCTCTCGTAGCTGAATCACACTCGGTTTTTTGCGCCTGTCGAAGCGAGAATCGTGCAGAAGTCGAGGTCATGGGTGAATACGACAGCACCTTGTGCGGCGGCCCAAGCAAAAATCTCAGCATCGGTCGCGTTGGATGCACCGACCTGCGACCAATGGGTCGGCGGCATACGAGAGTGCCTGCCGGATGTCTTCATGCTCGACATATGGGTGAGAGGCGACAATGTCGTCGAAACTCTGTCCCGAGGCGACAAGCCCCACGAGCGTACCGACGGTGACGCGCATCCCTCGGATACACGGTTTTCCGCCCAGCACCGCCGGAAGGCCCCCGCAGGCTGCCCGGAGTCAGGGCGAGTCAGGGGACGTTGTTCTTCATTTCGTCATTTTGACGGATGGGGCTGTCGGCAAACCTTTGATTGCGAAAAGAAGAAAAGAAGAGGATCGTCCCCGGGATCCGCCGTCATGAGCGTCTTGTTCCGACGTTCGGCGAGATCAATCACGTTGTCCTGTGGCTCGTTGGTCACCGCTCCAAGTTAGCATGGTTGGCTGGTATCCTGGGCTCGTGAAGCCTGGTTCCCTTGAACGGAGGGAGGGTGACTCCGATGACTTCCTCACCATCGTCGATACAGCGGTTGGCCTGCACCTTCGGCTAGAGCAGCCGCGTGAAGTGTATGTTGTTCGGATCGATAACTGGTTTGGGCAGAAGTGGCTCGGCTTCAAAGGAAAAGTGATGGGCACGCTTGGAGTGAGCAACCGGAATGCGTTGGTTGTGCCACCGTTCGTACCGAATCGAGTAGAGCGCATCGACTATTGGCAGCGGGAGGAGGGCCAGTATCATTCTGCCGCCCCGCTGAAAGAACTGCACCTGATGCAGGAGAGTGGTGAGAATCTATCCAGGAAGCTCTCCGACCTTTCAGTCAATGGGTCCTTCTTTTGGTACTCCGCAGCCTCCGAGAAGAATGGGCGAGGCTCAATCATGCACTATCGAGTCGTAGATCGTGAGTGCAAAGCTTGGTACGTCGAGTGTAGGAACGGGCCCAACGGTTGGGCTTTCAGCAAGTGCGTAGGCGTCGCTCCTGAGGAGGTCGATTTGTGGATCTCAAGCTAGCGAAGCTAGCGTGCCATGGATTGCCATGCACTTGGTGCTGAAGTGGTGGAAATCATGGCGCGTCTGCGCGAACTACACATGTTCGCATGGATCCTCCGACGCCCTGAAAGAGCGGATGGCCGAAATGGAGCCCGTGCGACAGCGCGACGCCAGTTGGGTCACCGTCGGTGAAGAAAACCCGATCTCCTCGCTCCTTGCTTTGGCCCAGAGTGGGCTAGGGCGCTGGTAAAGACTCCTTGACTAGCGTTCTTTGTTGGTAAAGAATTCGTTACTAATAGTCTAACGAAGAAAACTGTTCATGATTAGTAAATGAAAGCAACAATCACAGGCACTTACGAGGTATCGCTGGCCGGCGGAGAGCAAGTGCAGGCCTTCGTTCCCGCTCCATTGCCCCCGCCAGAGGCGCATGCGATTCGTACCTCGCTCGACGACAAGCTGCTTCGGGCCGAACACGCACTGATGCGACTCGGACTGGCCGGGCAAATGGTGCCGTCGCTCGATTGGTTCATCTATGCGTTTGTGCGCAAAGAGGCGGTGCTTTCTTCTCAAATCGAGGGGACCCAGGCGTCTCTTGCCGACTTGTTTGCTCATGAGGATCATGTCGACAGTGATGCCTCGGAGCACGCCGTGGAGGAAGTCTGCAACTATCTCGACGCGCTGACCTACGCTCGCGAAGAGCTTGCTGCGCCGGACGGCCTTCCGCTTTCGATGCGCCTACTCAACGAAACACACAAACGCTTGATGAAGGGCGCGCGGGGTCAGCATGCCAGTCCGGGGAACGTGCGCGCTTCGCAAAACTGGATCGGCGGAACACGTCCCGGCAATGCTGTGTACGTACCGCCGCCGCCGCAACGTCTTGGCGAACTTCTCTCGGCATTCGAGCACTACATTCACGACGAGGATGAATCGCTTCACCCGCTCGTCCGCGCTGGGCTCTTGCACGTACAGTTTGAATCGATTCATCCTTACCTCGACGGCAATGGGCGTATCGGTCGCTTGCTGATCACGCTGCTTTTGGAGCATTGGTCTGTTCTGCCGCAACCGCTTCTCTATCTAAGTCTGTATTTTAAACGCCACCGCGCGGAGTACTATCGATTGCTTGGCGCGGTTCGCACAGAAGGTGACTGGAAAGGTTGGCTCGCGTACTTCCTCGATGGTGTGGCAACGATCGCCCATGAAGCGGTTGCTTCCGCGACTCAGCTTTTTTCGATCGTGAACGAGGACCGCCAGCGGGCCGTCGACGGCGCAGGTGCTTCCGTCGCATCGGTGAGGCTTTTTGAGCGACTTCCGCAGCACCCGATTGTGACTGTCAACTCCGTGATCGATGCTTTGGGGGTGACCAAGCCGACGGCGGGCCGGGCGGTCGATGCCCTTGAAGCGGCGGGTATTTTGATGGAAACGACCGGAAAAAAACGCGACCGAGCCTGGGCCTATGAACGCTACTTGGCTGTGCTCCGTGAAGGGACCGAAGTCCAGGGCAGATGAAATGACCACGACACACGATATTGTTCAAAAGCTTTGGCGCCTTTGCGATGTGCTTCGCGGTTTGGGGACGGTCCTCATCTTTTCATCATATTGCTCATGCTTGAAAAGAAAGGTGTGTTCAGGGCTCGTTGTGTGCGGGTGGGGTGAGGCCGGGCCAGGCGTTTTTACGTGTGGCGTAGGCCCAAGCGAAGGCGAGTGCGAGCGCGAGCGCGGCCCCGATCACGAGCACGGCGAGCCACCGTCCCGTGCGTCCAGAGGTTGGCAGAGAAACGGCGTCTTCGTGCTCATCACTGCGAGGCGGTTCGCGAATGCCGGAGTCCCTCACGCTGCTCATTCAAGCACCTTCTTTCAAGCAGAGTTGTGCCGCCCGACGCAGACTCCTAGTATGGGCGACTGTAACGTTCGCTAGAATGTGAGGGAAATAGATATGAAGAAGTTTACGCTTCTGTTGGCATCGGTCTTACTCGTTTCTTGCACAAACGCCTCCAGCCGGTCCACCGATGCGGTTTGGTCTGATGCCCTGGCGCTACGCGATGAATTGAACGTCGCGGTCACAGAGGCTGAGCAGGCGTTCGAAGCCATCCCTCCTGCTGAGAGAGTCGGGCGACCTTTTCGCGCCTTTCGCGTAATCCAGGCTCTCCATCAGGTCCTGGTTCAGGGAATGGATCAGGCAGAAATTGATCCCAAAACGAGACTGCCCGCGATCCTGACGCTTGAAACCTTGAACAGGGGTGCGGTCGACGTGATGGGCCTGCTTTTTGTCGTCATGAAAGAAAGTTTCTTTCAGATGACTGAAGACAAGAAATATTTTCTTGAGAAATTGAACAAGATGAACGAGATGGCAAAGAAGCTTCGAGATTCGCTCGACGAGCTAAAACGCAACGCGCTCGATTTAGGTGCGGTTGAACCGACTGGCTCAAGAGCAGTTGTTGCTCAGGTAAACCATTTTGCCTCAGCGGAAGTGTCTTCTGCCACGCCAGCACTGGTGTTGAGGAGCGCTGTTTCGGAGCAAATCGAAGTGCTACTGGAGTGTGACCCTGATTATGTTGCTTCTCCTCCACAGGTTGTGGTGGCCAATCTGAATGCGGGCTTGGCCTACGAAGTTCGTGTTCAGTATGACTCGGGTACCAGCCATCTGACAGCCAGCGTTGAGGCGGGCGATTCTGTGGGAATCTATGTTTCGGCGAATGACGCATTCTTCTTCCCGTGCGATTTGACGGTGAGTTACCATGCACCTGAAAGCGACCTGACTCAGCTCAGCCCTCAAGACACGAGCGATTTGTCTGATTCGATGGCCACCTTAGAAGCGCTCAAACTAGACTTGGAAGTTGCGTTCGAATCTGCGATTGCGGGCGCAGATACTGCGGAGCAACGTGCCTTTTGGCGAGATCTCTACGCTTGGTCGCAGATCTCAGCCAATGCGGCGACGGGCCTGTTTAGGACGGATCCGAATGGGGCAGATGGGGGAGGCGATACCTATCGTGTTGCCCACCCTGAAACGCGGGCAATGGTGGATCGCCAGAACGATCTTATGCATCTCGCGCTGCAGGACTTGCTAAGCCAACGGCCTGAACCGATCGGGACGATTACAGCGATCACGAAGTCGCAGCACGAAACCTTGATAGAGATCATCCGCAACTAACACCCTGATTTTGTCGGATGGGTGAGGATCGTCCCCGGGGTTCGAAAATGCGCCTTATTGCGGCAAATAGCGGGCGATATAGTAGTCCCCGCCTCCCATCCCTCCCGGGCGATCGGAGCTGAAATAGAGCGTGCACCCATCTTCGGAAATGAACGGCTCATACTCGATGGAATCGATGCTTCAGCCTGACTACCGCGAGTTGCGACTGTGATGTCGTCGTCTGTGCCCGGCACAAATGTGGCGTAGATCAGCTCTAGACCATCCGGAGACTCTACGGCGTCGTACTCGTCTAGGTCGGTCATGAAAGGAAGGCGGGCAAGCACCGGAAATGCATCGGCTCGGTTCGTACGCTCAGAAACGAAGACATCCGATGAAGAAAACGGTGGGATGACGCCCGAGACGTAGGCCCGCAGCTCGTCCGATGAGTAGCTCAAAGCAATCGTGAAGCCCTCAGCGAGTGGACCCGTGATCTCGACTGGCGTATCAAAGGGCTCGTCAACGCTCGCTCGGCTCGTTTCATAGACGGTATAGTCTCCCGATCGATCGGAGCGCAGCGTGGCGCGCAAGCCATCGGAGGAGATCCAAAGTTCGCTCTCTTCGGCGTTGCTGTTCACACCCTCCAGCGGAAGCGGGTCCGACATCGAGAATGGGACGCTCCACGAACAGGTCGCGACCTGGGCATCCGCCTGGCCCCCGCCGTCGGCGATGCTCGTGTCGACTTGCGCATCCATCGGCGAGCCCTGGGTGTCATTCGATGCGTCGGCAGCCCCATCTCCTGCCGCGCCATCCGAACGCTGATCAAAATAGAATCGCCCACACCCACCCGCGGCAAGGCACACCACGATCAACGCCGGTAGACCAACCCTCACACAAACAAAAACTAGCTGCTCGAGACGCGGTCGACAAGGCGTAGGACGCCTGAAGCAGGAAAAGCGAGTGGGAGTCAGGGGACGTTGTTCTTCATTTCGTCATTTTGACGGATGGAGCTGTTCGCAAACCTTGCGGTGCAAAAAAGAAGAAGATCGTCCCCGGGGTTCCGTCCCCGGGGTTCCCCGGGGTTCGAAAAGAAGAAGATCGTCCCCGGGGTTCGTCCCCGGGGTTCGAAGAGCGAGCGATGAATCCGGAAACGGGCGACTCGTGGACAGGACGCGCAGACTGCGCTCGATGCCGCGGTGGAAGATGCGTACGGCAAGCCGGCGGGACAGGAGGCGACAGAGTTCTTGAGGCAGCCGCGGAATGAACTTGTGTTGGATCGTGAGACACCATGTAGCGACCGGCGGCACACCAATTCAGCGAGAAGAGGCCCTACGAGGGCGGTCTATATAGGACGGACGTTCTCAGCGCAGGGACCTTTGGCTCCTTGGCCGTGCTCAAAGGAAACCTGTTGGCCCTCTTGAAGCTGATCGAACGTCGTGCCTTCGACGGCCGACATGTGAAAAAACAGGTCCTTGCCGGAACCTGTGTCGATGAATCCAAATCCCCTGTCGGTGAGTCGCTTGATTGTGCCTTGAGCCATTGTTTTCTCTTTCCTTCTTATCTCTACGCCAGCGTCTCTTTGAGCATCACTGCTACAAGGTCCCCGTACCGTCGATGGGCAGTCCTGGACGATCTTGGGTGGTAAGTAAAGGAAAAGTGTCGACATTTCTTCAAATCTGCGGGGAGATGGCGTTCGGTTCTGCTTGGCGATCCTTCCGTGGTTGGTGTTTTCGGGTGCCCCGGAGACATTGTGGCCGGCGCACCATTCGCCGTCGAATCGGCGTCGGAATGTGGCGCTCGCCGCTGTATTGGTCGGCAGTTTCTGCCTCGCCCTGACCGCCGCTGCGGTTTGCACCTTGCCTAGAACGTTGATCTTCATTTTGTCATTTTTGACGGATGGGGCTGTTGGCAAACCTTTCGATACAAAAAGACGAAATGAAGAGGATCGTCCCCGGGGTTCGCCGCTAAAGAAAGGACTTTAACAATGAAACGATTTCAGCTTTTGTTCGCAGCCGCGTTCTTGTCAATAGTGGGTTGCGGCGATGAAAAGGGGGCGCCTGGCGAATCCTGCGTAGGAGCAGGTGACTGTGAGTCAGCGCTCTGTGAAACCGGAGGAAGCTTTCCCGGCGGAGTGTGCACCATCCCATGCGACGGGGACGCGGACTGCCCAGCAGGTTTTCGGTGCATTTCTCGGTCGAGCGGCATTTGTCTTGAGCAGTGCGCAGATACCGATGAATGCGAGGCTTCGCGGGGCCAGGCATGGCAATGTCGCGAAGAGTCCCTCGAGGAGGGGGGGGTAACGCTCTTGTGTGCATCGGCGACTGAAAACACGCCACGCGTCATCGACGGACGAACCGACCCCGGACGAACCGACGGCCGGGGCCGATCCTTCGGCGATCCTTCCGTGGTTGGTTTCTGGGGCGACAGCGCGTGCTCGACACCTCGCAGCGTGGAAGAAGGAAAGAATGGAATCAAGCACACTCTCGCGATGAGTGGTCTGGAGGAGCAGCAGATTTTGCTAGCTGCAAGATCGTTGTTGCGGGGGAAGCCTAACGAAGAGCTACAAGCAGAGCCATGAAGGCACGTGGTGGATGGTTCAGTTTCATCAAGTCGGCACAGTACCGCTTCGAATCTGATTCGAACTCGGCTTCCGTGCGCCCTATGCGCAACTTGCTACGTCGATGAACTCACCGGCGAGCGCATCGGTGCGTTCTGAGCGCTCATTTTTCGGGCGATTGTGCGTTCCATCCGGTCGTGCAAGCTCGATTCCGCGTGAGTCCCGATATCGCCTCTTCTAGTTTCACTAACCTCGGAGGGATCGCCTCGGGATCGCCGCCGATCTAGATCCAGAAGCGAAGGCCGGCGACGGCCTGGACGCTGCCGGCCGGTGCATTTTCACCTCGCCTGAGGTCGGCGCTTTGTCCGAAGGTTTGCTCCCACGAGACGCCGACGTAGGGCGTCCACTCGCGCGCGAACTGGTAGCCGAGCCGTAGGCCGAGTTCGATGTCGCTCAGGCCCGCACCAACGCCAAACTCAGGTGCTGAGTGCAGCGCCACGTTCGTCTCAAGGCTCGTGTGCGCAAGGAGTCGCTGGGTAATGAACAAGTCGTAAGAAGCGTGGAGACGAAAAGATATGTCGCCCTCGTGGCTAACGAAAAGCGCAGGTTCGAGTTCAAACCAGTAGGGCGCAAGTCCTTCGAGCCCAATCACCAGATGTCCGCGGCCCCTCGTGGACTGTCCATCTGAGGCGATGATATCTGCGCGAATACCCATCTGGAGTTCCCAGAAAGCATCGATGAGCACGCTGTAGAGGACCTGGGCCTCGGCTTCGACCTCGCCCTCGGTCGTGGACAGCTCTCCTTCACTCTTGACCCACAGCCGCTTCCAGTCGCCGCCCATCCAAGAAGTGAGGTCCCAGCTGATCGGGTTGTCTTGGCCGTTCCAGCCGTACTCAAGTTCTTCGAAGAGCACGAGGCGGTTGAAAGCCGGGTCACCCATCTCGTGCTGCGCTTGTGCGGACTGAACAAGAAGCACGCTCGATGTAGAGACGAGCAAGAAGGCGTACAGCAGTCTGTCCCAGCGCCTCATCGCGTCACCTGCACAACACGAAACATGCCGGACTCCATGTGATAAAGGATGTGACAGTGAAAGGCCCAGCGGCCGACTTCCTTGGCGGTCACAACAAACGAGACGCGCTCGGCCGGTTGCACATTGACCGTATGCTTGAGCGGGTTTTGCTCGCACGCACCGACGTCGAGCTCGAAGAACATGCCGTGAAGGTGAATGGGGTGCGCCATCATCGTGTCGTTGATCAGCACAAAGCGCACACGCTCCCCGTAGTGCAACACGATGTCGGGCGTGTCGTGACCGAACTGCTCACCATCGAATGACCACATGTAGCGTTCCATGTTCCCAGTCAGGTGAAGTTCAATCGTGCGCGTCACCGCTGGTTCTCTTGTCCCGGGGGCTGCGCGTCGCAGCTGCGCGTAGGTGAGTACACGCCAATCGTCTTCTCCGAGGCCGACGCCCGGTTCGTGTAGGCGCGAGCGCGCGACTTCCGCGACCATCGCATTGCCTGCGCCGTGTTCGTCGTCGCCATGGCGCGCGACTTTTTCGACGTCGGTACGACACGCCTCTGGGCTGTCACGATTGGGGCTGTCAGGGCTAGCAGCGTGCCCGGAAGGTGCGTTGTGCTGCGCATGACCCTTTTCGGCATGGTCCATGTCGCCGTGGTCCATGCCCATGTCGGCCATCGTCAAAAGGGGGCGGGGACGACGCTTGGGAACGGGAGCGCTGTCGGTTTCGTTCGGCGCCAACGTGCCGCGCGCGTGTCCACTTCGGTCCATCGCCTCGGCGAAGATGGTGTACGCCTTGGCCTCGGGTGTGACGAGAACGTCGAGCGTCTCGGCGATGGCAAGGCGAAACTCATCGCACTCCGTCGGAACAACCGGCTGGCCGTCCGCTTCGATGACCTGCATCGGCAAGCCTGGAATGCGCACATCGAAGTAGGTCGCAGCGGAGGCGTTGATGAACCGAAGCCGCACCCGCTCGCCGGAAACAAAGAGCCCACGCCAGTTTTCATCGGGGCACAGGCCATTCATCAAGTACGTATACGTCGCACCGGTGACATCCGAGATGTCAGAGGCATCCATGCGCATCTGCCCCCAACTCAGTCGATTACCGAGCGCGTTCCACAGTCCACCCATGCGCGATGCTTCTTCTCCCAAGTTTGCCAGCGTACGCCGCTGAAAGTTGTAGTATCCGCCATAGCGCTTGAGATTGGCGAGCACGGTCTCGGGGTCCTCGAAGGTCCAGTCGGAGAGCACGACTGTGTACTCGCGCTGGTAGTCGTACGAAGAAGGCACTTTGGGCTCAATGATCAATGGACCATAGATTCCGGTCTGCTCCTGAAGCCCACTGTGACTGTGGTACCAGTATGTTCCACTTTGGCGAACACGGAACCGATATTCGAACGTCTCCGTTGGCTTGATGCCTGCGAAGCTAATCCCAGGAACGCCATCCATCTGCGGGGGCAAGAGAAGACCGTGCCAGTGGATGGACGTGTCGACGTCCATCGCGTTGTGCACCAGGAGCCGTACCTCTTGTCCCTCATGCAATCGAATTTCTGGACCCGGGATGCCGCCATTGACGGTTGTTGCGCAAGCGGCCTGTCCGGCGACAAGCACTTCTGTCTCGGCAATGCGAAGGTCAATCGTATGTCCTTGCGCCACACGAAGAGAGCGACGCGCGGCCGAAGGGCTCGACGACGCGCCGCAAGCCGTGATAAAGCGTCCCAGGGTGGCGGACGCGCCCACGGCAACACCGCCGCGTAGGAACTCTCGTCGCTTAGCCATGGCTAAGCTTGGCGCGACGCAGGCGAAGCGCGTTCCCGATCACGGAAACCGAACTGAAGCTCATCGCGGCGCTGGCGATCATCGGGCTTAGGAGCAGACCAAAGACGGGATAGAGTGCGCCGGCGGCCACGGGAACGCCGAGGGCGTTATATACGAACGCGAAAAACAAGTTCTGGCGGATGTTGCGCATGACTGCGCGTGAGAGGCGCCGTGCTTTAAGAATGCCGCGCAAGTCTCCTTTTACTAAGGTCACACCTGCGCTCTGCATCGCGATGTCGGTGCCCGTCCCCATGGCGATACCCACGTTTGCAAGCGCAAGTGCGGGGGCATCGTTGACGCCATCGCCGGCCATCGCGACAGTGGCGCCTTCTTTTTGAAGCCGCTCGATCACCTTGCTCTTGCCTTCGGGCAGCACGTCCGCTTCGACTTCCTCGATCCCGAGTTGCTCGGCCACCGCGAGGGCCGTGCTGCGACTGTCTCCGGTAAGCATGACAATGCGGAGCCCTTCGCGGCGCAGTTCATCGAGTGCGGCTTTGCTGCTTTCCTTGATCGGGTCGGCGACGCCCAAGACGCCCGCAACGCTTCCATCGATAACGACAAAAATGGCGGTTTGACCTTCTTTTCTGAGAGTCTCGGCCGTTTCTCTCGCATCGCTGGCGTCCACGTCGAGTTCGTCGAGCAAGGCTTGGTTACCCAAGCCAACGAGCTTTTGACTGATCATGGCACGCACACCCTTGCCGGTGATGGATTCAAAGTTCTCGGCCGTGCCGATGTCGATTCTTCGGTCTTGCGCGCCTTCAACGATAGCGCGGGCGAGCGGGTGTTCACTGTGCTGCTCGAGCGCGGCGGCGGCGCCGAGCATAGACTCTTCGTCGCCGTGCAGCGCGATCACACGGACAAGACGCGGCCGACCCTCCGTCAGTGTTCCGGTCTTATCGACCACGAGGGTATCGACCTTTTCGAAGGTCTCGAGTGCCTCGGCGCTCTTGATCAGCACGCCCTCACCGGCGCCGCGTCCCGTGCCGACCATGATCGACATCGGTGTAGCAAGGCCTAAGGCACAAGGACATGCGATGATGAGCACCGCCACCGCGTTAACCAGCGCGTGTGCGAACTGCGGCGGCGGACCGAAGAAACCCCAGACGATCGCGGTCAAGACGGCCGCCACGAGCACGGCAGGGACAAACCATGAGGAGACCACATCGGCGAGGCGCTGAATTGGCGCGCGGCTCCGTTGGGCCTCGCTCACCATGGTCACGATCTGGGCGAGCAACGTCTCTTGCCCGACCCGCGTCGCGCGCATCACGAAAGCGCCGCGTCCGTTGATGGTCCCTCCCGTCACAGGGTCGCCGACAGATTTTTCGACCGGAGCGGGCTCTCCCGTAACCATCGATTCGTCGACAAAGGACTGGCCTTCGAGCACCTCACCGTCGGTCGGAACCTTCTCGCCGGGTCGGACGCGCAGCCGATCACCGTGCTGGACATCATCGAGTGGAACGTCCTCTTCGCTGCCGTCTTCGCCGATGCGACGAGCGGTCTTCGGTGCCAGACCCAAAAGTGCTCGGATCGCGCCCGAGGTTGCGCTTCGCGCACGCAGTTCAAGTACCTGTCCCAGAAGGACCAAGGTGGTAATGACGGCTGCGGCTTCGTAGTAGAGCGGCACCCGTCCGCCATGATGCATCGATGCCGGAAGTAGCCCCGGAGCGAGCGTCGCGAAGAGGCTGTAGACAAAAGCTGCCGCGGTGCCCAGGGCGATGAGCGTAAACATGTTGAGGTTGCGGCTGATGACCGATCGATAGCCACGCACAAAGAAAGGCCAGCCGCCCCATAGGACGACGGGTGCGGCGAGCGCTAGCTGCAGCCACGGCATCACTGCGTGCGAAATAAGGTCACCGAGCGGGTCGCCGGGGATCATCTCCGACATGGCGATCACGAACACGGGGGTGCTGAGCGCCAGGCTGACCCAAAAGCGCTTGGTCATGTCCCGCAGTTCGGGGTCTTCTTCGTGTTCGAGGGAGACGGTCTTGGGTTCGAGCGCCATCCCGCAGATGGGGCAGCTGCCTGGTCCTCGCTGCACAATCTCTGGGTGCATCGGACAGGTGTATTCGGTGGCTCCGGCAGTTAGCCCGGGCTTGCTCTTGGACTTTGGGTGCTCGTGGTGCGGGCCCTCCGAATGAGCGGGCGTGTGGTGATGACAGTGAGAGTGTGTTTCTGGGGAATTCATGGGATTTGCTCCTTCTTGTCCCTGCTGACGGAGAGCGGCGGCTTCGATTACAGTCAAACCGAGGAAAAGTGACAAGCACGATCGATAGCCCCCCAAGCCCTGAAGCACTCGAACGTCTTGTGGCGTGCCATCATGATTTTCTTGGCTTTCTTGAAGCGCGCTTGCCGGATCGTCAGAGCGCGGAGGAAGTGCTTCAGTCCGCTTTTGCCCGTACTCTGGAGAAAGGTGGCCAGATTCGCGACGAAGAGAGTGCCGTCGCATGGTTCTACCGACTCTTGCGCAACGCAACGGCCGACTATTACCGTGGTCGCGCTACGCAAGAGCGAGCTGTCGAGCGGCTTGCAAACGAACCGGTCTCTGTTGATGAGGTCCACCGCGCTCTTTGTGCTTGCATGCGGGGACTGCTCCCCAATCTCAAAGATGAATACGCCGAAATCATCGCACGCGTAGACCTTGATGAAGCGCCTGTTGAGCAGGTCGCGGATGAACTTGGAATCACGCGCGGCAATGCGACTGTTCGACTCCATCGCGCACGCCAAGCGCTCAAGCGTGAACTCGAACGAAGTTGTGGTACGTGCACGAGGCACGGCTGCCTCGATTGCACGTGCTCTGAGGCACCGTCTCAGTCACGTCACGAAACGTAGTTCTTCATTTCCGGGCTTCCCCCAAAGCATGAGACGCGCCTCTCGTGATAGCCTCGGCGGATGTCCGTTTCGGAAATGAGCTGTCTGGAAGCTCATTGTCGAGACTTCTTCAGCCACGACCAGAAATGGCACCTCAGGGGAAGTTCCGGGGGAAGCGGCCGTACTTCGAGAAGCTGGAGGCAGACGCTCGCGCGTCCGAGCTAGATATCCATCCCGAGGCGTTCCCGAGCCGGAGGCTTTTCTGGGCTCACGCTTGCCTCAGAAAGTGTACTTTGCGTATTCTCCAAAAGTTGGGTTGGGACTCGAGTGAACCAGCGCAAGCGGCATCACCTGAATGTGGCAGGCGACTTCTACGTGGAAGATCGCTGCTGCGCTGCGTGTGGGCTTCCAGACGCGTCGGCTCCGGGCATGTTTGGCTGGGCGGACGACGATCACTGCTTTGTGAAGAAGCAACCGGCGAACGCTGAAGAGCGCGAGCAAATGCTCAATGCGCTTCATCACACCGAGGCTCAGTGTATTCGATACGCAGGGTTCGATCCCAAGGTGGTTGAGCGAATCACCGAGCTCGGAGACGGCAAGCTCTGCGACGTGGTCGCCAGGTCTGAAACCCCAGAATTTCCCTATGATTTGCCGCTCTGCCGCTCTTCCTACAAACAGACTTAGCCGGATGGCTCGTGGCTGGCTTTGATTGAGCTTGCGGGGGAAGTTTCGATGGGAAACCCTACGGCTGGGGACCTGAGCATCTCGGGTGAATTGAGCCTTAAGCGCTGTAGCCGAGCTTCGTTTGGTCAAGGAACTCACGATATCTGGCCGTTTCTCAATTCTATCGATTCAACGGCTTTCGGCGGCAGCGAATCGTGGTCGTAGATGTCGAGCAGCGGCGTGCGTTTCGATCCAAGCGAAGCGCGGTGTACTCTCAGCCGGAGCGCTTCGATGATCACGCGCTCTTCGTCAGCATCAATCCGCATGCTGGATTGAGAATGGTTCGCTGGACGATCCCGGAGGATTTGTCGGAGCAGTTCGTTGAGTTTGAGATTTCGTAAC
Source organism: uncultured Polyangiales bacterium (assembly GCA_964487255.1). Classification (GTDB taxonomy): domain Bacteria; phylum Myxococcota_A; class Polyangia; order Polyangiales; family CAZAQV01; genus CAZAQV01. Next base: position 65,992 of record CAZAQV010000023.1, read on the forward strand.
TCCCACGTTAAGCTGTGGGTATTCTTTGTCGGGCACCATCTTGTCCCGTCTGCGAGGAGCAGACATGTCGTTACTTTGCTCAGGTCGACAAGCAGGACTACTGGCGCTGCAAGGTCTGCGAGGCGACTTTTCTCGACCCGCTGCAGCGTCCCGATCGCGCACGCGAGAACGCGGAGTATCGACTGCACCAAAACGACGTTCACGACGCAGGCTACTGCAAGTTTCTCTCGCGGCTCAGTAGCCCGCTCCTCGAGCGCTTGGCGCCGAAACTTCATGGGCTTGACTATGGATGTGGGCCTGGGCCGGCATTGGTGAACATGCTTGGTGAGGCGGGGCATTCGATGACGTTCTATGACCCTTTGTTTTTCAACGACCCCAGCCCGCTTACCAAGCGCTATGATTTCATCACCTGCTCCGAGGTCGCGGAGCACTTTCACCGACCTGCTGAGGAGTTTTGCTTGCTCGATGGCATGCTCAAACCCGGCGGCTTGCTTGCGGTCATGACGACATTTCAGACCGACGACAAGGCCTTCGCTCGCTGGCACTACCGGCGCGACCCGACGCATGTCGTGTTCTACCGCGAGGTGACTTTCGAGCGAATCGCTGCTCGTCACGGCTGGGGTTGCGAGTTTCCCGCTGCAAATGTCGCGCTCCTCAGCAAAGCGAAGGCAGATGCTTTTTGCTAGCGCCGATACCGCTGCTACGCGGAGCTGCCTGCTGTCTTGCGAGGAGCGAAGGCGCCAACGACGAGAGCGCCGACGATAAAGGAAAGGATGGCTCCCGCATCCTTGTCGGAGAGTATGTTCCCGGAGAGTTCGACAATGGTGCCAACCTCGGAGTGGTTCGGAAGGCCCGCTTTCTACGGGGTGCGGCAGTTGCCACCGATGCAGACGTCACCGTCCGGGCACGGCATGTTGCAGCCGCCGCAGTGCAGGGCGTTGGTTTTGGTGTTGATGCACTCGTCGCCGCAGCGCGCGTCACCGTTTGCGCAATAGCACGCGCCTCGCATGCACGAGTCACCGGCCATGCACGGCAGGTCACAACCGCCGCAGTGCATCGGGTCGTTGTTCGTGTTGACGCACATACCGTTGCACTCGGCACCGACCGCGCATGTGCATGTGGAGTCTCGACAAACGTAGCCGCCGTCGCACGCCATGCCACAACTGCCGCAGTTGAGCGCGTCACGCTCAGTGTTGGTGCAAATGCCGCCGCAGTCGACCGTGCCACCTGCGCATTCGCACAGGCTATCGACGCATACTTTGCCGCCGCTGCACGCGAGGCCACAGCCGCCACAGTTCAGAGCGTCTGTCGTTGTGTCGACGCAGCTCCCTGCACACGCCGTCGTGTCTACCGGACAGTCTGCCGCGCAGCCGGAGGCGCCGCAGACTTGGCCTGTTGTGCAGGCCATGTTGCATTGACCGCAGTTGAGTGGGTCGTTGGTGGTATCGACACAGATGCTGCTGCAATCGGTGGTTCCGCCGGTGCACGAGCAGGAGCCGTCGACGCACTGCGCGCCACCCGAGCACTGTACGCCGCAGCTTCCGCAGTTGAGTTCGTCTCGCGTTAAGTCCACGCATGCGCCGTTACATTCGCTGCGGTTGCCGGGGCACGTTGTGCCGGATAGCTCACACGCGCCATCGATGCAGACCGAGCCCGGGCCGCAGTTGATGCCGCAACCACCGCAGTTGCCCTTGTCGGCGAGAATGTCGGTGCAGCTTGCGCCGCACACCATCTGTCCGGCGGGGCACTGACAGGACGAACCGGCGCACGTTTGGCCGCCGACGCAGGTCTCGCCGCAGGTGCCACAGTTGGCGTTGTCGGATGTCAAATCGACGCACGCCCCGCTGCAGTCAGTGAGGCCCGTGTCGCAACCCGCAGACGTGCATTGCCCGGACGAGCACACCGAGCCCATCGCGCACGGTGCATCGCAGCCACCGCAGTGAAGAGGGCTACTCGCTGTGTCGACGCAAGTGCCACCGCAATCGATGGTGCCGGCCGGACAGGCGCAACTTCCGCCGCTGCATTCTTGGTCTGCGCGGCATGCTGCGTTGCAGCCGCCGCAGTGTAGCTCGCTACTCTGTTGATCGACACATGCGCCTCCGCAGTCGCTCAGCCCTTGTGCACAGTCGACGGCGCAGGTGCCCGAAGAGCAAACCTCACCACCTGAGCAAGGCATGTTACATCCGCCACAGTGCAGCGGGTCGGTAGCGGTTGTGACGCAGTCGCTTCCGCACCTAACTTCGCCAGCGTTCATGCACAGTGCGGTCGTGTTTCCGCCGTCGACTTGTGCATCGCTTGTCGCGTCTACGGTTGCGCCGTCGCTTGACGCTGCATCAGCGGTGTTCGCGTCGCTTGTGGTTGCGTCGCTTGTGGTTGCATCGGCTGACGTGCCGTCTTGAAGCGCACCGTCGGTCAAGGCCGCATCGCTTCCGGCGTCGTCGACCTTCGGGTCGTCATCGGAGCAACTGCAGCCAAGCGCGCTCAGGCTGAGTGTGATGGCGAGTGTGGAAAGAAAGAGCCTGGAAGCAACAACTGAAAAGCGAAAAGTCATCCCTTGATCATCCGTCCACTCGGAGTTCAGATCAATATCTGGATCGGTGTGCGATACATGCCACAGCGTCGTCCGCCTTGCGGCGAGTTGATGCGGGCCCTCTTCTTCGACGGAACTCGCTGGTGCAGCGACGATCTCGGAGTGGCCAACGATGTTGTGCTTCGCTGGGCGGCGAGCACGCGGTCACGATTGAGGTGCGGGACGGTCAGCGCTTCGGACAGATCGGGTTCAGCGTACGCGTGCAGCAGTGAACTGATGCTGCCCACTCAGCGAAATGACGAAAAGAAGAGGATCGTCCCCTATCCGCACTCGACGTGGGCACCGGGGCGGATCACACCCGCGTCCGACTCCTGTGTCAGGCTGTCACCGCTGCATCCGACCACAACGGCGAGAAGCGTTAGGTTCACTCGAAACAAGTCGTTCATCGCTAGACTGGGTCCTGCCGCGCGAGTGCGAGCGCGAGCACGGCTCCGATGACGAGAACGGCGAGCCAACGCCCGGTGCGTCCCGAAGTTGGCAGGGAAATGGTGTCTGCATGCTCGTCACGCCTAAGTGCTCTTGGGGCTGGTTTCAACGTAATGCTTGAAGTTGTCTAAGATCGCCTGCCAACCTTGACGTTGCATATCGACGGAGTTCTCGGTTTCCGGGTCAAACACCGTCGTCACATGGGTGGAGTCGCCCTGCGCCTCAAACAGCGTTTGTACTCTGCGCCCGTCTGTCATCGTGTAGGCGAGCGTCCTGAGCTCTGATACTTCATCGTAGATGGCTTCGAAGTCGAAACCGAAGCTGCCGTCCTTGGCTTCCATCCTCGCCACATATCGACCGCCAACGCGGAGATCGTTCTCAGCATGCGGACAACACCAATCGTCCGATGCAAAGTTCCATCGGGTGATGTGCTCAGGCAATGTCCAACACCTCCAGGTCCTTTCAACGGGTGCATCTACCAAAGCTGCTATGGTGATCGTATCAGAGGTCATCGCCGGCTCCTTTGCGCCATCGAGACTATCCCCGCTACGCTCGGTTGTCAGCTCGAAGCCATTCCGCATCCGGCTTTGAGGGGGGGGTGGTAAGCCCGATGCGATCCAATGGGATGGCCTCGGAACTTAGCGGCGATCCTTCCGTGGTTGGTGTACAATCGTGGTTGCGGGGGAAGCCTAACGAAGAGCTACAAGCAGAGCCCTGAACGCACATGGTGGATGGTTCACTTTCACCGAGTCGGTACCGTCTCGCTGCAAATCTGATTCGAGCTGACTCGTCACGCGCTCGCCTCTCAACATTTGAAGCTCGTCATCGGCTTCTAAGAGTTGCCTCGCTCACCGTGCCAGTCCCAATCTCACCTCCCCTCGTTTCACCACGAGGTTCGGTGACGTGCTGCGCGTATCGCGAACTTAGCCAGCCGCTACGTGGCACCGATTGAGGAGCTTTGTTGCGTCGGCTTCGATAGCTGACGTAAACAAGGAGAATGAACTTCGTGCCCACTTCGCTGGTCTTGGCATCCCTTGTTTGCTCGCTAGGCTGCGTGCGAGCGACCACGATCTATGTGCGCGGCGAGGGCGCGATGCGCGGACCGATCGAGTCGTCCGACGAGAAGTTCGTGTACGTACGCGTGTCCAAGGACTTAAAGCCGCGTGCAGTGCCACGACAAGACATCATCGATGTCGACCATTCTGGCAGCGCAGCGCGCTTCATCGGGATTCCGATTGCGCTGCTCGGAGCGGGCATCGCCACCTACGGTGCGTTCATCTACGAGCCGCCCACTGACTGCGACGGCGGGTGCTTTGACCCGACGGTGTACATCGTCTTGTTGGGGGCGGTCACCGCGGCCCCCGGACTGATTACCTCGGCCTTGGGCTTCATCGAGTACGGCAAGTCAACCAGTCACTTTGACGACGTTCCGCCGACCCAGGCGAACGCATCGCTTTCCTTTGCGGTAGTTCCGACCCAAAACGGGCTCGCCGCTGGAGTCGCCGCCGAGTTCTAAGTGCTGCAACGTGGGAGCCGGAGCTAGGGTCGCGCAAGCCGGCCTGCGTTGCGTTCGAAGAGCAGCTTGAGCCAGTCGAAGACCACTCGCACGCGCGCGAGTTTGAGTGCGTCGGGGTGCGCAACGAGCCAGATGTTTTCAAGTTGTGGTCCGCCTACGGCATCGATTCGAACGAGTTCGGGATGGCCGGCCGTGATGAGGCAAGGCAGTACGCCCAGGCCGAGGCCGGCTGCGACCGCATCGAGCATTGAGCCGGCGTCTTTTGCTCGCATGGCGATCGCGCAGCTCAGGTCGTTCGTCCAGCGATAACCCTCGACATGGGAGACGGCGCGCTCGTACGCGATGAGCGAATGACCGTCGAAATCATCGCGGTGCGCAGGCAGGCCGTGTTTGTCGATGTAGTCTTGACTTGCGTACATGGCAAAAGCAATCGCGCCAGCCCGTGTCGCGATCAGTGACTGTTGATCCGTAAGTACGTTGCGCAGCGCGATGTCTGCCTCGCGACGCGCCAGGTTAAGGACATCGTCCGTTGTCACGAGGTGCACATCCAGCCCCGGGTACCGATCCCGAAGCGCAGGTAGCGCCGGGATGATCACCTGCTGCGCGAAAAAAGCCGGCACCGTCACGCGGACGACGCCGCCGTGTGTGAGGTCCACACCGCCCACCTGAGCCGCAAGTTCGTTGACGAGGCGCTCCATCTTGTCCGCCGTTTCGATCACGTGCGTGCCCGCCTCGGTCAGCTCGTAGCCCGATGATTCTCGCACCAAGAGCGAGGCGCCGAGCTCTTGTTCAAGCGCTGCGATGCGTCGGCCAACCGTCGACTTGTTTTGACCGAGGGCCTTGGCCGCAGCGGCAAGCGAGCCGTGACGGTGAACGGCCACCACGTAGCGAAGATTGTCCCAGGTGATCACGGTTGCATTCCTGCACCGGCCGGTTGCGTAGCTTGGCTCTGCTCCAGCCCGGATCGCGATGCTACCAAACACTGAGCGGCCGGAAAATCGACTGCTGCACTACACAGAAAGGACACAACCATGCGTTTTATTATGACTTTCAGCATTCCTCACGAAACCTTCAACAAGCTCGTCAAGGCAGGTACGGCCGGTCAAACCCTCGGACGGTTGATCGAGGAGACCAAGCCCGAGCACATCTACCTCACCGAGCAGGATGGACGCCGCGCAGGGGTTGCGGTCTACAACATCGCCGACGGCGATAACATCTGCACGGTCGCCGAGCCCTGGTTTCTCGCCCTCAATGCGGAGTGCAGGTTCTCGGTAGCCATGACGCCAGCCGAGATGGCAAAGGTCGGGCTCGATGAGCTCGGCCGCAAATGGGCGCTCTAGTCGTTCTCATCGAACGAATCGCGCGGCAAGGAAGAGCGCGGTCGTGACAAAAGCGAGCAGTGGAACCCACGAGGGCAAGCGAAAGCCTTGCGTTCGTGGTTCTCGTCGCTTGATGCGCAAGAGGGCGAGATTCACCAGCGAGAACACGCAAAGAATGATGAAACTTGTGGCTTCGGCCAGAGACACAAGTGGCACGGCGAGGGCCAGCGCAGCGATGAGCGCGCCTACTCCTAGGGTTGCGCGTATCGGGGTCTGTGTCCGCGGATGAATCGCGCCTAGCGACCGCGGAAGCCAGCCTTGCTCGGCGAGGCCATAGAGGACGCGCGCCGCCATGATGCACTGCACCAGGGCGCCGTTGGAGATCGCGAGAAGACTGATCGCGCTGATCAAGACGGGACGATTTCCGGTCGCTTGCTCGTAAACGAGGGCAAGGGGCGCATCATGTCGTGCGAGGTCGCTCGGCGCGACGGCGTTGACGCAGACGATGGCAACGACGAGATAGAAGAGCGTGGAGACGACCAGCGCGAGGATGATGCCCCGCGGCATGTTCTTTTCCGGCTCAACGACTTCCTCGGCGACATTCACCATGTCTTCGAAGCCAATGAAGGCGTAAAAAGCGATAAACGATCCGGCGACGATTGCGCCCCACTGCGTTGGGTCCCAGGTTGGAACAAAACTGTGGATGCTCAGGGTTTCAGGGAGGAGCTGGCTGCTTCCAACATAGACCACAAAAAGAAGTCCCGAGACCTCAGCCAAAGTGATGAGCGCCGCGATGGCGACCGACTCTGCGATGCCCCAACAGGCAATCGCGACGAGGATCGCCGTCAGGCTGAGCACGCTTAGTGAAAACGGAACCTCCACGAACACGTTGAGGTAGCCCGCGAAGGCCACCGCCATCGTGGCAGCGGATACAACCCCGCTCATCGCGATCATGAGTCCAACGCCCGTTGCGAGTCTCGCGCTGCCGAAGCCGCGTTTGGCGAACACCGCTTCACCGGCCGAGACCGGATAACGTGCTGATAGTTCAGCGAAGCAAAGACCTGTCAGTAGGGCCACCGCACCTGCCAGCAAAAACGAAGTGGGCGCATTGGCCCCGGCTTCACCGGCCACCTTACCAATGAGTGCGTAGATGCCCGCGCCCAGGATGGTGCCCAGCCCGTAGAGCGTCAGCAGCGGAAGCGACAGCGTTCTTCGAAGTGAGGGGCGCGGCGACTCGGACACGTCCCAATGTAGAACTGGTTGAAAGACAAATCCAGGTCTACAAAAAGGGGCCGGGCTATGATGGTGCGGGGTGGAACAAGAAGCCGAAGAGGAGCACGGCCACGCCAGCGATTTCCGCGACGATAAGAGCGACCATGGAGGTTCGTACCACCCATCGAGGCAGCGTGCGTGAGCCCATGCGGTGGGGGACCGCGAGTTGGTTGTCCGTGTCTCGCAGCAAGCCATGGAGTACCTAGCCGGCAAAACGCGAACCAGAAATAGGCAATCGCAGCGCCTACGGCGAGGGTTTCGACCCAACCGGCGAGTCCGGAAAGCTCGACGAGCAGGGTGAGCACGAGGCAGGCGAACGAATAGGAGCGAAGCGCGGTGAGCGATATCGACATAGACGGGGGCTCGCTCTTCAGCTTCCGCAGTACGCTCGCTCCAAATGTATTTTCATACTCCGCAGAGCATCTCGACAAGCATGAAGAAGCCCATACCCCGCACAGTGCTAGTCACAGTCGTTGCCGAGGTTCGCCTGCATGGAAACAGAGAACCTGGGTCTGACGGATCCTAGCCACGCCATCCTCGTTACGGCTTCTTCGTTGTTTCCTGCTTCACTCAATGTGGGCGTTCAGGAACGCACCAAAGGAGGGCGACATGGCTCGGTTCACATTTGTTTTGTCATTGATCAGCGTATGTGCGGCATGCACGGGAGCTTTTGGAGAAGACCCGAGTACGACTTCCTCGTCATCCCTGAGCAGCTGTGACGATTCCCACAAGAACCCTCGACGTTGGTGCACCGATGGAGCAACTGCCGAGCCCGACGCAGCGATCTCGGACGGGGGAACATTGCAGACTGATGCGACGAGCCCAACGCCCGACGCCGCGCAGCAATCCGATGCCGCGCAGCAGTCCGATCTCGATGCGCTGTACACGCCGATCGAGGGCTGTGAAGGCGGCACGACCGTGCCGATCGGACAGGCCCCAACCGCGGTGCACCACGAGCCGCTCGGCTACGTCGCATGCTTCGACCTCAACGAACCGCCCGCGAAGACGGCGGTCGAGGGCGCCAACTCGTGGGTAGATGACTTCGATGTCTGCTCGTCTATCCCGTGTCACACGATGGCCCGCTTCGATGACGGCGACCTAGGCTACCGAGTGTTTGATTCCCATGGGTGGGCCACAACGACCCGCCACTGGCTGAACCAGGATCATTGGATGGTCGACCTCGACTACTCCGGGATCCCCGACGACTGGGCCGCCCGTGGCATGGGCATGATCCGCCCGGACCGAACCTTTCGGTTCGAGGACGGCAAGCTTGTCGTCGAGGTTGATGTCGCGGCCGGGATCCCCGAGTATGGCGGGCCCCTTTGGCCCGAGGTCGTCATCACCACCGGCGACCAGCCCTACGGTGTCAACGGACTCTACACCTACTCGATGTTCCCCGAGGACGTTACCTTCGGCTGTCGCCTACAGTCGTCCCGCTTCCCGGTGTGTGCGCTACGCGATGACGATGGGTCCGAGTCGACGCGGAACAAGTCGACGCGGCTGTACGAGATCTCCGCGTTCCAGGAGGGTGGCACTACCAACTTCGGCGGCAGTCCGTTCGAGGGCCGCGAGGATCTGTGGCGCCAGTGCGAGCCCGCCGGCATGGACATGGCGTGCCGAGACCGCTTCCGGCTTGAGTGGACGGCCACCACTTTCTCGTTGTACGTGAACGGCGGTCTCTACTTCAGCCAGACCGGCCTGCCCGCGCTGCCCGACAGCCTGCTCAACGGCGACCTGTATGTGTACACGTCGTCGGTACTCGTCGGGAACTTCGAGACGGACTATGCCCGGTTCCACTGGGATCGCATCGCTGTCAACCCGGGGACTGCCCCGAGTGCTGCCCCGTCATTCAACCGCTGACACAAGGAGGGCGACATGGTTCGGTTCACATCTATTTCGTCATTGATCAGCGTATGTGCGGCATGCACGGGAGCTTTTGGAGAAGACCCGAGTACGACTTCCTCGTCATCCCTGAGCAGCTGTGACGATTCCCACAAGAACCCTCGACGTTGGTGCACCGATGGAGCAACCGCCGAGCCCGACGGTGAAACTGTGGTGGACGCCGGAGCGATCGACGGCAGCTTGATCGACGGCATGGCCGAGTCACCGGCGAAAGTGCAGACGTGTGCGGACCTGCTTTGCCAGACCGGTGCCGACTGCGTCGAGACAGCAGGCGGGGCGCAGTGCGTAGACATCGATGAGTGCGAAACTGGCACGAACGACTGCAAGGAAGGGGAAACGTGTGCAAACACGCCTCTAGGCTTCACCTGCTTTACCATCGGCAGTCCTTGCATTGCGGACCCATGTGGCGCCGGCTTTGACTGTGTAGAAATCGATGAATCGAGACGCCAATGCATCGACCAGGATGAGTGTTCTATCGAGAGCGCTTGCTGGGCGAGCGCCGACTGCATCAACCGCGAAGGTGCAACCGAGCCCCTCTGCCAGGATCGTCAGCAGTGCAGCAACGGAGAGAACACGTGCGAAGAAGGCTCCGAAACCTGTGTGGAACTGGACGTTGCACCAGGATTTCGCTGCGATGCCAATTCAGCTGACGCAGGGAACGAAGATGCGGGACAGGTCGTGACGGATGCCGGCATTGTCGAAGCCAGTTATCCGAAGGACGGATTCTGCAAAGATGGCGACTGGGCCTATTGCGAAGACTTTGACAGTCTGCTCTCGGCGGATCCAGGCGCACTCGATACGATCGGCATCACGTATCGTGCCCACGGAGCCGGAGCCCAGCGTTTTGCGATGGACTGCGACGTCTCGAGCCCTTGCGTGCCCTTTCTGGACAACGGCGCGTACCACACCATCTCTGACGATGGTTCCTTTGGGGCCGTTGTGCTGCGGCCCCGTCAGCCCTTTGATTTCTCGGGTCCAGCCGGTGGACAGTTACACTTTGAGAGCAACCTCGACCTGACCGGGTCAAACCGAAAGCATGTGATCGTACGCATCACAAGTGAGGCCACGATGGACTTTCCCGACGTGCGCATTGCCGATGTCGCCGTCAGCAACGAGCCAGCGCTTGAGCTCATCTTTTTGGGCGGTAACAACGACGCGGTCTACGGCAAGGTCTGGAAATCGGGAGCGATGACGCAGCAGTTCGGAACGGGCTACGGTCCTTCGTATACGCCTGGACAGATGCACGACATTGATTTGTATGTTCAGCGCCAACACATCCGCGTTGAGATCGACGGCCAGGTCTTTATCAATCAATCGCTCTCAGACCTCGGGTTTGACAGAGCTTACGTGCACTTCGGCCATCTCTCCTATAATCCCACGAAAGACGGCGCCCACCCAACCCGAGCAGACAACATTATCGCTTGGGACAACATCGCATTTAGCGGCCCCGTCTTGCCCGAAAACGGTCTGACGCCGGTGGGGCAGCAAGAGGCTGTCTTCTTTACCCAGTTTCTGCGCAAGTGGTTTGGCAGCGAAGAGGAAAAGTCTGCCCCAGTTGAGTGTCTTGTGCGCGGCATTATGGCCGATGGCCCTCCGACCGTAACGTATGAGCACTTTACGGTGTGGAGCGCGACAGTAGAGGGCGGACCAGCCCTCTCAACGAGCGATATCGATTGTTACGGCAGCCCGATCGAAGGCCTTGAAATCGTCGCTCAGCCCTAGCTAGACCACACCTCTACGGCGAAGGAGGTATACTCAAATCGTAGTGCGTATCCTATCGATATTCATCCTAGTGAGTCTCGGGTGCGGACGGCTCCACTTCGACTATTTTGCTTCGTCTGACGCCGGTTCGACCGATGGAAGTCAGGTTGACGCTTCGTCTGACGCAGGTTCTGACGTAGGCTTGGATGGAGCGACTCTGGATGGCGCCGCAGATGCTGCCAAACCACTCAACTGTGGGACCTTCGGGATGGTTGAGAGCGTCGCGGGTATCTTTACAGCGACGGCGCAGCCAGCCATATCGCGCGATGGGATGCGCATTTTCATGTCCGAGTTTAACGGAATCTCGGAATCGGATCTGCAGGGAGCAACGGTTAGCAATTCGCGTGTGGTGCTCTCCGGAGCATCGATCTCGGCGCCCGATTCTCCGGACGACGTGACCTTATACTATACGACGGGTACCGATGTGAATGATTGGCAGATTGCGGTGGCAACCCGTGTGGCGATCGGCCAGGACTTTTCACCGCAGGGGACCCTTTCGATTCAAGGTTGGGATCCGACAGCGACGGCGGATGACCTGGAACTCTATTTCGCTACGTTGCGCAGCGGCCAAGGTGATATCTGGAGCGTAAAAAGGGAAAGCCGGGCAGATCCCTGGGGATCCCCGTCACTCGTTGCGAATATTAACTCCGACACTTCGCTCGACGGCGCGCCTGCGGTCTCCTCCGACGGGCTTGAGCTACTGTTCGTGTCGCTTCGGAGTGGGGCGGGCGACCTGTATCGCAGCATCCGATCATCACGCACCGCAGACTTCGGCGTTCCCACCCCCGTCGCTGAACTCAACTCCTCTGAAACAGAAGAAGACCCGACGCTCTCTGCCGACAGCCAATCAATTATATTTAAGCAGAGCGGGTATTTCTATCGGGCGACACGGACCTGCACGCCGTCGCAATGATCGACTGCGATCGCATTGCCCACGTCGGACGCGGCCGCGTGCGCAGCTTTCTGCAAGATCCGAAACATGTTGATCTGCTAGGCTCTCATCGATGTCGTTGAGTCGTTCGTTTGCCATGCTTGCGTTGGGAGGGCTCCTCGGGTGTGCGGCGAGTGGTGAGCGCGCAGTGCTCGAACCCCATTCGGGACCCTCGTCTGGCTACTACCGCGTTCACTTAGAGCTGACGGAGGTCGATCCCGCCAACGTGCTCGATGTCCACTTTGGCGGAATTCGCGCCATCGATCTCCGACCCGATGGCACCGGCCTTTCGGTCATGGTGCAAGGTTATCCTGTCGCGGGGCCTGTCGAAGTCGAGATCGAGACCGCCGCGGGCAAGCATGTCTTGCCGGCGTCTTTCACCTACCTTCCAGCGCGTGACCCTGTATTTGCTCGCATCGCTTCACTTGGCGCAAGTCTCTCGCAAGGAACACAAAATGGTGTGCCGACTGCGCATGGTCAACGCATGAGTCCAACCGCGCAGGTCGCGCGCCAGCTCGGTGGTTACCTTCCCCTGGCAATCTTTGTCGATCCATTCTTGCCGGAGCTTCGTCCCGAAGACATTGGGCCACCACCGGAGTGCGTGATTCCTGACCTCAATACGCTTGTCGATCGAGGAGCAGAGGCGCTTTTCGAGGTGATACGCCGGGGCTTCGAGCACGGCCGCCAAGACCCCGACATTGAAGTTCATAATGTTGCTGTCGGCGGTTCTAAAATCTCGCATGTTCTGCATGGGCGGTCACCGGACGACTTGGGTGGCAACATCGTGCCTCGCCTCGTCTACAGCCCATACGAACCGGTCACACAAACGCAGCTCGAGGTGGTCGAGGAACTTGCACCGACGCTCATTTTGTCTGCCGATCTGATCGGCAACGATGCCTTGGCGCCATTTGTCTCCGGCGATGGTATCAACGTCGACGAGGCAACGCCGGTCGATGCGTTGGAGCGAGACCTGTCCGAAGTGCTGCGTCGCCTTTCCGCGACCGGAGCGGAGGTCTTTGTAGCGAATATGCCGCGTCCCAGCGTGCTTCCTGTCGCCCAAGAGAAGAAAGTGGCAATGATTGAAGACGCGATTGCCTTGGCAAAAACTGACGCTCGTGACGAAGAGCTTGCTGCCGCCCAGGCGAGCGAGGATGCAGACCAGGCCATCGCTGAGAGCAATCGGATCACCGCGCAGTACAACAACCTTCTCGATTCGATCGCGGCTGAATACGCCAACGTCTACGTCGTCGACATTGCAGCGCGGGTTGAAGAAGTCGTGTTTGAAGGTGTGCCTGCGGGCGACCAGGTGCTCACCGTTGACAAATTCGGTGGGCTGCTCAGTCTCGATGCGATTCATTTCACCGACACCGGATATGCCTTCTTCGCCAATCTATTTGTCGAGCACATCAACGCTGCCCTTGGTACAGATGTTCCGGCGATCGACCTGGGCGCCATGGTGCTCGACGACGCGGGTTCACCACGTGCGCTCAAAGCTGCAGGGCTCGACCCCAGCCTCTGCAATTAGGATTCACTGTTTCTTCACGGAGTCTACATCGCGCACCATCGGTTACGCCTTCACGCGTTGGTGCTTGCGTAGTTCATCGAGCGGGTAGGGCGTGCCGCGCCAGACGATGGCGCCGCGCGAAAGACATTTGAAGGCGCTGTTGACGGCCATCCCGGCGAGGATGAGCTGACCGAGGGGAATGAGGAGCGTCGCGCGCAAGCGAAGCGAGAGTACACGGCTGAGCACCACCGCAAAGGGAGCGAGCGAGAGGATCGCGGCGAGCGCGATCCAACGAGCTGGGCTCGGATGCAAAAGTCCAACGAAGGGGCCGAGCACGATCAACAGCAGCGCGCTCAGGCGGAGCAAGAAAAGCAGCGGATGATAGCGACTCATGATGGGGTAAATGTTCTTTTCGAGCCCGCGCGCCATCGACATGATGTCCGCATACCAGGTCACCGAAAGCTCGTCGGTCGCAAAGAGCGCTGCCGATCGCGCCCCGCTCTGTTTGAGCAAAAGTCCCAGGCCCACGTCGTCGGCCACTTCCATGCGCAGCCACTCGAAGCCTTGCGTCTTCTCAAGCGCAGACTTGCGCACCAGGTTGAACGCACCGACCCCTACGTAGTCGTCGGTGTTCGGGTCGGCAACCTTCTGCACGGCAAACATCTGCAGAAACAAACCGCCGAAGGCCGACAGCACCGCCTCGTGCAAGACGCTGCCCGCTTTGGTGGCCGGAAAGAGAGCCAGGTGGTCGAGCGCTCGCGCTTCGCAAAGTGCAACGGCCTTGCGTAAGACCCCTGGGCTATGGTGCACATCCGCGTCGCTCAGCAGCAGCCAGTCGCCCGTGGCCGTCTGACAGCCGACCGATAGGGCGTGCACCTTTCCAAGCCACTGGGCGGGAAGCGTATCGATGTGAACCGCGCGAACGCGCGCATCGCCTTCGGCGAGTCGGTCGATCACCGAGCCGGTGCCGTCGGTGGAGCGGTCATCGATCAGTACGATTTCGAGATCGGGATAGTCCTGCGCCAGCATCGTGCGGAGTGCCGGCTCCAGCGTGTCCGCTTCGTTGCAGGCCGGGATCACGACGCTTAGCCGCGGCCAGGCCGCAGGCTCGGGCGGTTCGACGTCGCGCAGCATGGGCATGGTGAGCATGGTCCAGATGCCCTTGGTGTAGGCGAAGACCCAGGCCAAGCTCGTGAGTACAGCCCACGCGCCCAAGCCGTAGAAGACGACATCTGGCGAGAACACCACTCGAGTCTACCCGAAGCGGCAAGCAAAGCTGCGTTACGAACGAATGGGCCCCTCTTTGCGGAGCGACCCGATGATTATTCGCTGGTCTTTGGAAGATCTACGAGCGGGACTTCCTCGCAGCCTTCGGTGGAGAGGTTCATGATTTGGCTCGGTGGGTCGACGATCAGAAACTCCACGCGACGGTTCTTTTGGCTTTGTTCGTTGTCGGGTTCGATCGGTCGGAGCTCGCCACAGCCAAAGGCCTCGAGCGCGTTCTTCGGAATGCCGCGCGAGATAAGATATTGCGCAACCGTCTGAGCCCGTCGCACCGAGAGCCTAAGGTTGTATCGCTCACGCCCCTTGAGATCGGTATGCCCCTCGATCCGTACCCGCCGAACCTGCGCGTTGTCTTTCATCAACTGCGCGACTTCATCCAAAATTTCTTTCGATCGCTCCAGCAACGTGGCCTTGTCGAACTCGAACTCAACGTGTTCGAGCACCACGATTCGAGAGTCCTCGATCGATACGCGTAGCGTCTCCGGGCAGCCATCCTCAAGCCTCCCCGGCACCAGGGGGCACTCATCGATCTCATCGGCTACGCGGTCGCCGTCATTGTCGGGATCCGGGCAGCCATCTTCATCTTCAAAGCCGTCGTTGTCCTCGGGGTCATCCGGACAGCTGTCCGGCTCGTCGGCGATGCCGTCGGCATCGTTATCGGGATCGGGACAGCCATCGGCATCCTCAAAACCGTCGCGATCTTCGGGGTCATCCGGGCACTTATCGTCGGGATCCAAGATGCCATCTCGATCGCGATCCCCAGGTGCCACGGGTGACTCAGGCGCCCCAGGTGCATAACCCACGCCCAAGATGAGCCTCAGATCGGGGCTGCCTACGCCGCGCGTGACGCCGGCACCGCCACCTGCCGTCAGCATCACTTCCTTTGCTACACGATACTGTCCGCCGAGCGTCCACTCGTGGGCATCGTCGTCGGCCTCGTTGTCTCCTTCGGTAGAAAGAGAGCCTCGCAGTTCCGCGATCAGGCGCAAATCGGCCGTCGCCTCATAGACTGCAGCGACGCCGTAATCGATAGCCAGGTTTCGCTCGACGCCTGGCCCAACGGTCTCGCCGAGATACATGGCCCCGAGCGCTGCGTTGAAGCGCATTGCTCCTGTGGACAACTCAGCGAGCAAGCTTCCGCCGGCGTTGAGAGCAGAGACGCCAGCGAGGCGTTGGTCGTCGTCGAACCAATCTGCTGTTGGAAGCACGACCAGAACTTCTGCGCCAAAGCGAAACACATCGCCGTCTTCGCCATAGATGCGGGCGCGACCACCGAGCCACAAATCGCCCATGCTTGTGCCATCGGCTTCGACTGCGCCGTCGAAGGTTTCCCCGCTCATCACTGGGTTGACGCTCAGCCCCGCGAACAATGCGAATCGATCGACAAAAGCGTAGGATCCGACCACGCTGCTCGTGAGCTGGTGCTCGACCACAGCGCCGATTTCGCTATTGCTCTCGCCTGGCACGGCTTCAACTACCAGCGGATCGTGGGCGTAGTCGGCCACAAAGCGCACGCCTATGCCTTCTGCGTGGACCGTCGGACGAGACACACCGAAGGTATCCGCGGCGAGAGGTGCAAGACGAAAGCGATTGAGTCTGATCCCCGGATCTGGAGGCTGCGCTTGGGTCGAAAGCGGCGCAAGAACCAGGCCGAGTGCGACGAATAGAGTGGCCCGCGTGGCAGCCGTCTCTTTCGGTTTTGTGCGCCGGCGTCGACGTGTCAGCCCTAGAAGGACAATGCCAATGCCGAAAAAGTCGATCGGGCGCATGGGTTTGCGACGGGTTCTGCATTTGCAAGCGCCGCCGCTGTATCCGAAATCGTCGTCTCCAGCATCCGCGTTCGCATCAGCGCCCATGCCGCTATCGATGCTGCTGTCCACACCGGCATCGCTGCTCATGCCGCTATCGATGCTGCTGTCCACACCGGCATCGCTGCTCGTGCCGCTATCGATGCTGCTGTCCACACCGGCATCGCTGCTCATGCCGCTATCGAT
>CAZAQV010000023.1:82590-102251 GCA_964487255.1 uncultured Polyangiales bacterium
CTGCTCATGCCGCTATCGATGCTGCTGTCCACACCGGCATCGCCGCTCATGCCGCTATCGATGCTGCTGTCCACACCGGCATCGCTGCTCATGCCGCTATCGATGCTGCTGTCCACACCGGCATCGCCGCTCATGCCGCCATCTGTTCCGGCGTCGCTGCAGATGTCGATGCCAGGGCTGCACATGCCCGCGCCGTCGCAGCTGTCCCCATCGGTACAGACGTCGCCGTCCTGACACGCGGCGCCCGCCGTCGCGAACGCGTAGATTGAAGTACTGACGTTGACATCACAGAGTTCGCAGCTGTTTGCGGGGTTGGCCGCGCCGTCCGCCGCGCACGTGCCATCGACCAGGCAAAACCCAGCATCGAGAGAACTCGTGCAGCTGTTCATGTTCTCGTCACAGCTTTCGGTTGTGCACGAAACCCCATCGTCGCAGGGCAGCCCATTGCCCATACATGTGCCGGCGCCGTCACATGTATCGACGGCCGTACAAAAAAGGCCGTCGTCGCATGCCGTGCCCGCCCCTTCTGGCGGGTTTTGGCAAAGGCCTGCGTTCGTGCACTGGTCTTGCGTGCATGCGTTGCCATCCACGCACGTGAGGCAGACATCACCGCCCTGACCACACGAATCGATCTGTTGACCGGATTGGCAGTTCGCGCCGTCCCAGCAACCCGTGCAACAAGCGCCGGCGCGGCACGTTCCCGGATTCCCAGCGTCGGAGCACGCGGACCCATCGCCCAAGATCTCGCAACGAAGCGCGTCAAAACGTGCTTCGACCACTGCGTCGGTCTGCCCCCAAACGTAGATGATCTCGAAGGTTACCGAGTCGCCTGCGGGGACCATGGGCACATAGAAGGCCAACGAAATCGCTTGATCGTTATAAGCGCCATCCGGATCGTTTGCGGAAAGCCACGTGGAGGAGGGCGTCGCGTTAATGCCAGCATCCGAATGCGCACGGGCTCGGCTATCGAAGGTCCCCACTCCCAAAATGAGATCGTCGGGAATGCCCCGCGCGCGTGCGACGATCAAGGCATCGTTGTCCACCGGCGGCTGCCGCAGCACATCGTTCTCCGTAAGGAAAGAGTTGTTGCCAATGCCACAACGCCCATGGTCTGGATCCATGGTGCGGAAGTAATAAAGATCGGTGACCGCTTGCGATCCCATGTTTTCGATCGTCACGGTCATCTGCACGTGTCGATCGCCCGGTGAAAGTGATGCCACCTGCGTGAACGCAAACGAATCAGGACCATTGCTATATTCGCCCGTCCACACGATCGTCGATCCGATCTCGCTTGGCCCCGCGGTCGTTGCGATCTGCGCACTGCCGACCTTGTTCTCCGCCGACACGAACGACATGCCCATCGCCTCGATGGCAAAGGTTTCGAGCGGCGTCCCAATCGCGAACGCATCGCAAGAGTATGGCGGCGTGCCGCTCTCGCTATAGCGCTGGCTGTGCTGCGCGGCGTTGACCATGACACCGCCAGAACCGAAGCCGAGGTAGTCAATGAACGTGCCAGCAAGCTCCGCTTGCGCCAGGGCTGAAGCAGGAACGAAAAAGCTCGCGAGAACGAGAAGAGCGAAACGAGAATAAGGAAAGCAGTGCATCGATACAGACAAGTCTCGCGTATATCGATGTTTGAGCCAAGCCCTGCTGCGACCGTAGTCTAGCGGCGCGCCTGATCGAGCAAACGCCTAATACTTTGATTCGCCGGGTTGCGGTCAAGGGCCTTCTTGAGCCATTTGATCGCTTTGCGCTTCTTTCCAAGCTCGAGCAACGCCTCGCCAAGTCCGTGCATCGATTTGCTGCTGCCGTAGAAGTTCTCAAGCGACTCGCGGAACAACCGTTCTGCCTCTTTGAATTTCTTTGCTCGCAGGGCGCGCATGCCGCGGGTGCGTAACACGCGTGCTCTGATGTACGGCGCCTCGTCGGCGGCTTCGGCCTCTGAGCGTCGGGCATCGGCCAGGGCCTGGGCTGCCACCACTTCGGGGTCGGGCTCTGGAAAAGGTGCGATGGCAAGCGGTTCGGTATGCTCGGCGTTTGGATCCACCACGAAGTTCGCCACGCGTCCGGATAAGATATCGTTCAGAGTCTCGGCAAGGTGCTGCGTGTGGTGTAGATCGTCACCGTTTGCCAGCACGACCACCGCGTGCCTGTGCTCCAAGTTGATGATGAACGCTGCTGCTGAGCCCTGGGTAAGGCCGATTTGCCAGAGCAGCGAACCGCGAACGTTCCAACCGTAGGTGCTTCCCACAGCGGGCTTGGAAGTCGGCGGATAGACGACTTGATGCGATTTTTCGATGGCGAACTTCCAGGAATGGCGCTTGTCGGAGATTTGAAAGAGCGCAAAGCGCATCAGCGACTCCGCATCGGAACGGATAGCGCCAGCGGGTGCAAACGCGTCCCACGACCAGGCGGGCGTCGGCTCGCCAGCGTCGTGCGGCTGTGCCACCGGCGTATTTGAACCGACGTGCAACCCACGAAGCTTCATCGGAATGATCAAGCGCTCTCGCAATAGCTCCTCAAAAGGAAGTTTGAGGCGACGTTCAAGTGCCAGGCCGAGGGCCGCAAACCCAAGCTCGCTTGGGTAATATTGCGCGCCGGGTATGCCCGGAGCCTCGGTGGAACGGAGCGTCGATATGAGCTGTTCGTGCGTGTACCCGGCGAAAGGGTCGCGTGTCCCGTCGTCCGAAACGACCACGTCGGATGGAAGTCGCGGAAGTCCGGCACTGTGAGCGGCCAACTGACGTAGACGAATCTTTTCGTGCATACCATTGGGCATGCGCAAGCCCGCAATGGTCTCTGCCAAGCTATCGCTGCCGCGTACGTAGCGCCGAACTTCGGCGTCCGCCAGCAGGAGACCGGTGAAAATCTGTGTCAGCCCGCCGACCTCGAAGAGCGTTCGTCGCGTAGGTCGTGCTCCATCACTGGAGGTTTTTCCGAAACCGAGGAATCGTGCCTCTCCGTCGGCCTGCAATGTGCCGACGACAAATCCGGGTACCCTCTCTGTAGCCAGCCACTGCCTCGCCCATGCCGCAACCTGGCTTTCGATTTCGGTCAGACTCTGGGGTGGTCGGTCCTTGTTTCCCTCCTGCGATGCCCCCTCGCCGCGCGACGTCGCCTCGCTCTGCGAGTGTTCGGCCTGCGCAGAGCCCCCGCCACAGGCGAACAAGAGTGCCACCATCAACAATCCGTGCAGATCGCGCACCAAAGCAAGCATCGCCCAATCATAGCCTGAACGAGGGGACGAAAGACAGTCGGTCATATCGTAGTAGATATGAGCTACTGGAAAACACCAAGCCCGGAGCCGCCGATGAGTGTGATAAGCCGCTTCCAGTTTGGCGCCTCCTCTTCCTCTTCCTCTTCGACAGTAAAAAGTGTGCGCGTGGTCGCGAGCGCCGCGAACGAGCCTCCCATCGTTTTGCGCATCCGTTCGTGGGTGACGAGACCTGGATCAGGCTCGAGACGACATAGCCGAGCTCGAAGGCCCCAAACGCCATCCCAAAAAGGGCGTTAGCGGACTGGCGTTCGCTTGCGAGGCAGCCGGACGAATTCGCCAGTACACGGGGGACGAGTTACAGCCGACGAATCCCGCGGGCTGCATGCACTTGCCGCGCTGTCCCTTCACGGTGAGGGGAACAAAGGCTCGCGCGGGTAGGGTGGCACGTACGGGTCGGAAATCTTGTGTGCCGCTTCGACCGAGAACTCGGCGTCGCCCGCGTGACATGTTGGGCAGCTTTCGATTTCGTCGCCGCTCCACGGGTCGCTCGGCGTCGAATCGGCGGTCATCAAGTTGGCGTGGCCCACGACCGGATCGCTGTCGTGGCAGCCCAGACACGCAAGGCGACTCGGCTCCTCTTGATACGACTTGGATTCAGCGTGGCACTTCGAGCAGTTGCGAACGTCCTGAGGAAAGATGGCGTCGGCGAAAGGAACGCCTCCGCTGCGGCTCAGATAAACCTGCTCGGGATGAGATAGATAGTTTCCGTAGTGAATGCCGTGTACGCGCCGGCTGATCGGCATGGCACCAAAGCCCCAGTTGTTGCCGGTGCCCCAAGGACCTTCAGCGCCCGGGGTGTTGCGATCATCATCGTGGCAGCTCTTGCACAGGTCGGGATCGAAGGGCGCGTATCCATGCATGCGCGTATCTTCGTGGCAATCGATGCAATTGGTGGCAATTCGAGCTTCCGGCGTCGCGGTTCCGACTTGAAAGTTTTCGACCGTCCACACGTAATCCGTCCCGCTGCGTACCCGCGCACGCGTCATCACGGTGTAGGTGCCGGGGGAAAGCCCCGCAACGTCCGAAAGCTGATAACGCACTTCTTCCGCCGTGCGTGTGATCCGAGGGTCCTCGTCCTGTGCATCGGTGCGTACGCGATAGTCGACGTACACATAGGACGTCCCGCTGTAATCGGACTCGGCCGCGCTCGTTAGCACTGGGCGGGTATCATGACGCGGTCCCGAGACAAAAAGCTGCGCGCGCTGGAAGCTGTCTTCGGTAAAGGTCCTCGGATCGACCGCATTGCCCGTGACCGAATCGGTAAAGCGCAGTGTGAGCACGGGTGATTCCCCAGCGACGTAGTGCGTCCCATTGGAGGGAGCGGACAAGGACACCGAGACGTTGTACGGCGGTTCGTAGGTTCGCAATGCGTGCCGGTCCGGCGTCGGCGAAAGGCCGTCTCCCGGCGTCGCGGTGTGGCACACGATACAGCCGCTATCATTGGTTTGCGAACCGCCCTTGTGTATCGCCAGCTCGCAGTTTCCAGTGCTCGTGTTGCAGGTATAGTCCGATCCATCGGAGAGGAGGCAATCGTCGGTGGTCTCGCAGCTGTCACCGATGCGCGGAGGTTCGAGCTTGCCGGTCGCGAAGTTCACATTGTCATGACAGGTGCCGCAGGCCAAACGGCTGGGCTTGGTCAGATACGAATCGTCGACGTGGCACTTCGCGCAGTTTCGAATGTCAGCAGGGAAATGCACGTTGCTGTAATCGTGAAAGTCGCCATCCGATGGGTCGGTATTGAAGGGCGAGCTCAGGTTCGCACCGTTATGCACGCCGTGCACACGACGCAGGATCGGGTCGGGCACGCGAACCTCGGTGGCGTCTCCGGTGCAGGGCAAGGGAGAGCCGTCACTGCAAGCCCGGTATGCCGCATAGCCCTCGTTGTTGTGGCACATTCTGCACGAGTCGATCGGCACCGAATCGAGCGCCGGGTTGCCGTATTGCGAGCGCCCCGGATCGACATGGTGAAAGTAAAACTGCCCCGAGTCCGCACCGAGGTGGCAATCGGCACATCCCGACACGATCTCCGTTTCCACGGTGGCCGATTTGAGCTGCACCTCATGAAGAGCAAAGAGCTGATCCGCTTCGTGGATTGCGCTGATTGCCCAGATACCGATCGAATAGGTCCCAGGGGCTTCATCGGAGACCGACTCCGTCGTGTAGGTTAACACGGTGCCTGTCGCGGAGAGATTCTCGTTTTTGGTGGTCAGCAAATCGACATAGTGATGCTGGCGATCTTCAGCTTCTCGATCGGTAGAAGCGTTGATCAGCTTTGAAGCCGTCTTGGTGAGCAGCGGCGATTTGGGTCCGGCCATATAGAGCGCAAAGCGACTGAGGTTAGAGAGGGGGACAGGTTCACCATCATCATCGGTCGCAACGATCGTGATCACGATCTTTTCGCCAGCTGCGAAGTACTGACCGTTGGCAGGCGCCGATGTCGCGATCGCGACATTCAATCCTTCTCCTTTGGACTCGCTTGGCGGCTTGCCGTCCGTCACCGTCGCTTCGGTGCCATCGTCACAACGAATGGTTTTGGTGCCCATCTGGTCGTCGGTCACGGTGCAAGACGTGCCCGGCGTACCATCGCTCACGGTGGCTTGCGTGCCATCCTCGCAGCTAATCGTCGTCACGCCCGCGTCGTTGGTGCTCACCGTGCAGGACAATCCGGGCTCGCCCTTCGCGCCCTTGTCCCCCGAGCAGCCCGGTGTTCCAGCCGACAGAAGAAGAGTAAAAACCAAAAACCTGATGCGCATCGGTGACCCCTTTGGCTCCCATCCTAGCAAATGCAGTGCCGTGTGCATCATTGGGCCTAAGGCTCGCGAACCGCGCGAGTAGGGCACGCAAAAAATGCGCGGGACGGTAGAATCGCGCAATTTCGGCGCGGAGGCTTCGCTTACGGACGCGTGGTCGAACTTCTGCTAGTGCTCTGATCGGGAGATTGTGAGCCTGGATCGCACAGCAGCGGAGTGAAATCGTAGGAGAGAAAACGATGGACGTGCAGAGTACATTCGAGTTTGAACGACAACCGAGTTCGCTTTGCTGCGAAGCGACACGGATCAGAACCTCCTGGTCAGAGCACTAGATGCCGAGCATGCAGCGCGTCGCGCTCACTTTGATCTTGCTCGTAGCCTGCGAAGGACCTGTCGGTCCGCGCGGCAACCCCGGCCCTGCGGGCGACGCCGGGCCTGCCGGGGAAGCTGGACCCGCAGGAGAAACCGGACCACCCGGCGAACCGGGACAACTAGGGATGGAGCCGCTCACCCCCGAGCCTAATGGTGTGGTCGGACGCATCTACGATGGCTCGGGCAAGCCCGTTCGCGGGGGCGTCGTCTACGCCATTTCAAGCGCTGACGTTGCATCTCTTGGTCAAACCGCGATCGATCTCAGCCGATCGCCTAGCGAGGCCGCGACAGCGGTCGGTGACGAGCCGCTTGAGGACCTCATCGACTCGCGAGGGGCCGACTTACTCCACACGAGCGTCGACGCAGATGGCGTGTATCGGCTGATGACCTTGCCTGAGGGCAGGTATTACATGGTCTGGGTTCCTGCGTCCGACGACGCAGCCCATCTTCCCGGTGGCAGCTACTGTCGGACCGCGCTCGATGCGGCATCGCTCTGGGGGACGCAGTTTGACATCGCTGTGAGCAGCGCGCCCAGCGCGCGCGCCAGCTATGTGGGCTCGGGCAGCTGCCTCTCTTGCCATGGACGCCATCGAACCATGCGTTCCGCACACCGCTTGGGGCTCAGTGTCCCAGGCCGCGAAGGCTACCTGCAAGACAAGTCCCTTTTCCCCACTTTTGATGTCGGTTTAGAGGCCTTTGAGAACGCGACCGTCCTTTACTATTACGACTGCGACGCTGCACGTGAGCCTGCGTGCAGCGTGTCGACAAGCGATCCGAGTCCGAGCGGCGTGGTCAGTTTTGAAGTGCATCTGGGGCAGTTCCCCTCCAGCGATGACGCAGCGGACAAGTATTTCGTGGAGCTGGTCAACCGCCGCAATGCAGAGTCGGTGCGTTACGAGGTCGTCCTCACCTATGGCGGCGCGCTCTACCGACAGCGCTATCTTACGCGCTGGCGTGCGGCGAACGGAACGTGGCAGTACTGGCTTCTTCCGCTGCAGTTCAACGAAAAGGGGCGAGCCGCGAGCACCGACCCTGCGGACCGACCCTGGCGCGATGTCGACTCCGCGCAATGGTACGACCACGATGGCGGCAGCTTCCGCCAGCCTGGCAAGCAAAGCGCTTTCGACAACAGCTGCGCGGGTTGTCATTTCACTGGGTTTCGACTCGAGGGAAACGCCGAATCGGGCTGGAACGCACGTGCCGTCAGCAACGCACAAGGCACCTTTGACTTCGACGGCGACGGAAAGCTCGACGAAATCAACATCGGTTGCGAAAGCTGTCATGGTCCCGGCTCAGAGCATCTCGAAGCCGCCGAACGCGGGGCTGCAATCGTCGCCCCGAGTCGCCTCACACCAGGTCGTGCCAACCTCATTTGTGGTCGCTGCCACTCGCGCCCCGAAGGTATCGGTGGCGGTCACACCGAAGCGCCCCTGTCGCTCGAGGGCCGAATGCCCGCAGCGGGTATTCGTCGAGCCGACTATCTCACCCGCTTCACCCGCCGCATCGACGGGTTGCCGGGCGATTTCTACCCTTCGGGCGACTCGCGAAACAACCACCAACAGTACTCGGACTTGATTCGCTCGCAGAAATACCGAAACGCTTTCGAACTCGTCACCTGCGCTTCCTGTCATGACGCGCACGGCAGCGACGATACGAAACACGAGCTGCTTGCCGAGGGCAATGCGCTGTGCACGAGCTGTCATTCCGAGCCATCCATTTCTGACCTTCGAAGCCATGTCGAAGCGCGCACCGGCGATCCCCACTTTGGCGTTGCCGATGGCGTCTTCGAATGTCGGCAGTGCCACATGGTTCCGACCGCGGTTTCCGGCGCGCGTGTGCCCGCGTTATTGGACGAATACCCCGAGAGTGCGGCTGCGGTTCAGTACTTTAACCGCGACTTGAGCAGCCATCGTTTTCAGGTTTCAGGTTTCGACGACGCCGATTCACAACCCAGTGCGGTCACCCAGAAATGCGGAATCTGTCATCAAACCATTTTGCCCAATCCTTGATGCCTACTTCCCAAAAAGGTGGCACGACTGACAGCGCGGCGCATCGGCGAAATGCTGGCTCATGTTTTCATGGCAGCCCAGACATTGTTTTTTCTGTACCCGCGGCGTTCCGTGGTTCGTGTGGCAGCTGGCGCACTCGCTTTGTGCATGCTCGCGATGCCCGAGCTGCGACGCAATGCTGGCGTGGCAGGTCGAACAACGTGGCAAAGGCGGCCCTGGCGGGCGGTGACAAGCGCTGCACTGACCATGGGTGCCGACTAGACCCTTGATGGCCTGCGCTTCGGCTTGGTGACAGCGCGCGCAGCGGTTCCACCACGATGCCGCGCCGGCCGGTTTGGCCTGATGAGGCGCGTGGCAATCGATACATTGCGAATGCCCTGGCGTTCGACCCATGTGTTGCGGAGTCGACTGGGCTTGGTGACAGCGCTGACATGCTTGGGTGCTCTGTTCGGCATGCGGTTCATGGCAGGCCAGACACTGTTGGGCTGCGCCGTGGGGGTTCACGCCCTTTTGCGCCTTCGAAGCGCCCCAGCGCGCACCCGCAGCGACTATTGGCGCGTGACAGGTCGCGCAAACCGTGGTGGCCTGGGTCGCTGGCTGGTGTGGCTGATGACAGCTCGAACATGGCTTGTGCGCTCGCACCTTGGGGTGAACGTCGCGGTGACATGAAGCGCAATCACTCGCCGGTGTCATCGCCGAACCATGCGGAAGATGACAACTGACGCAGGGTCCCTGGTGCGTGGCCGTGGGACGGGCTTCGGCTTGATGACACGACGAACAGCGCTGCGCGGGCTGCGGCCTTGCGCCATGCGCATCGTGACAAGAAAGGCAATCACGATGCTCCTCGGGGGCACGTGTCTGATCGCGATGCTGCGCTTTGTGACAACTTGAGCACACTGCTGCGGTCGGGCGCGGCTCGTGCGGACGGTGACAGCTTTGACAGCGCTGATGATCCGCGCCTCCGTGGACCGCGAGCGTTTGCGCCTGATTCTCGTGGCAGGTGGCGCAGCGCGCGTCATCCGCGCGCCAGGTATGCGGCGTGTGGCAGGTGCCGCATTGCCCGCCGTGCGTAATGTGAGCGCGCGTGGCTTTCTGTTCCTCCAAACTCGTCCCCTCCGGTTTGGCGCCCCAATGGTGCTTGCCTTTTGGATAGACGTGACAACCCAAGCAGTCGACCGCCAACTGCTCGCGCGATGCGTGCACTTCGTGACACCCCGAGCACTCTTGGTGAAAGGGCGGAGCCTGCGCGAGCTCCTCCTCGAAGCGACCCCGATGACAGTCCTGACATTGCACCGTCGTGCGCTCGTCATCGTGGGGGTTATGGCAACGCCGGCAATCCATCGATCCGTGGACGCGCGATGCGTCGACGCGGCCTGATCCGTCTGCGGTATGGAAGGAAACGCTCGGCGTCTCTGCCGCTGCAGAAGCAAACTTGTGACACGTCGCGCACGGCGCCTCCTGGGCCGGGCCATGGGTTTGAAGATCCTCGTGGCAACGCGCACATTGAACCTCGGTCGTCACCTCGTGCGCATCGCGATGACAATCGAGGCACGAAGCCTGCTCAGCGCCGTGCTGGACATGTCCCTCGGAGCGCAAAGGTCCCGAACCTTGCTCGCCATGGCACGCGGTGCAGGCGGCGGTCTTTCCATGCTCCGCCGGCGTGCCAATTCCCCAGCTCGACCAGCTTAGCTGCACCGCCCGCTGCACCGCCTCCGCGTGGCACGTTCCACATGCAAGAGGCGCGTGAACACCCTGGACGTGCTGCGCCTCATGGCATGAGGCGCACAGATCTCCGCTGCTGGCCCTGCTCTGACGGCTCTGTTCGAACGCGCCAGCGCCCCAAACTGCGCCTCCAATTGCAGCCAAGGCCAACACCATCAGGCCGGCGATGGGAAGTCGCCCCGCCGGTAGCTTGCTTTTGGCATTCATCGTTTGCGCCTGCGGCGATACATGACCCAAGCGAGCGTCAATAGGGTCACCAAAAGAGCGACAGCGAAGGGAAGAACGATCGGGAATGGTGAGCGGCGTTGCGCTTCGGGCGGATCGCTCGCTTCGGGCGGGCGGGCGGCGCGACTGGGCGTAAGCTCTCTAAGCAGGCGTTCAAGCTCCGCCACGTCCATGGCGTGAATCGAGGCGACCATCTTACGACGTCGTGGGTCGGAACGGGGCCACTGCGTGCTCGCTTGGTCGATGCGCTCGGCCAGCGCGGTCAGCTGTCGCACCGACGCAAACGCCGCCTGCCCCGGCCCGTGGCACGAAACGCAAACGGTGTCGTCACCCAAGAGCAGTTCCATCGTGGGCGCATTCGTTGCGTGTGCATCGTGACACTCGGCGCAGTCGGCAAAACCGAGTACTTTGAAGGGCTCGCGGTGCGGGCCACGTTCGAAAGCGGCGCGAATCTCGCTGTGACAACGTCCACAAGCATGCACTGCTTTTTTTCCACTTTGGTTGTTGTGGGCGCCGTGACAACCCGTGCACGTCGGCGCGCGTTTGTCCCCAGCCAAAACCAAGCGTCCATGCGTACTGTCACGCCAGGCCGCAGCCTGGTCGAACGGCAACGTGCTCGGTTTCATGCGCGTAGGACTTGAATGACACCCCTCACAGGTGGCGACTACATTTTGCCTCGCGACTGGGGAAGCCGGCGCTTGGACCTCAAGAACACCATGCGCGCCATGGCAGGCCGTACAACTGGCGCTTGCTTGCCAGCCATCCGCCAACTTTTGCGCGTGCTGGCCGGCACGGAAGTCGGACGCGACCGTGCTTCCTTTTTCCTTTCCGTGACAACGTGCGCACAGCGCTGTCACCTGTGCCGGTGGAAGCTTTCCCACAAAGCCATGTTCAAAGTCGTGCGCCCGCGCGCTCGGCTCCTCCGGCGACCCACCGTGGCAGTCCGTGCAATGCATGTTGCGCTTGTGATGGACATCGTCGTGCATGGCAGTCACCGGAGTGCGAAGTCGCGCTTCGATCTGGACGGAGTGACAGGACACGCACGAGCTGGTCGTGCCGCGCGCGGTCTGCGCTTGGGCGGTGGCACCAACACACCACATCAAAAGCACCGTTCCCGTACTGCGCATCATGGTGCGTGACATACCCGACATACCGCATGTTGTTGAGGATCCACGCCGCCTGAAAAACCGGGCGGATGCGGGTTGCCCGCGGCACCGCCAACACGATGACAGGGGACACAGACCTGCTCGGCGTCACTGTCGTGACAAGACACGCAGCTCAGCAGGTCGCGACGGGCCGCGCTTGCATGACCAAAAGAGGAGAGCGGGTCCAGCCACCCTGGCGGGTGAGGACTGCCGGGCGCGACACTTCCGCCGATGCCGCTCGCCGTGTGACAGCCATCGCAAAACGACACGCCGTGGCATTGAACACAAGTCCCGCGTTGAAGATCAGCCTCCACGCCATGACGGGCAAAAAAGTCACCGCGGTGCACGAACTCGCGCTCCACCGCCGTGGCATTCCAGGCTTCGAGAGGCGCGCCGGGCGTCACAAGGTGACAATCTTCGCAGTAGGTCGGCTCATGGCATTGGGTGCAGAGTGCGGAGTCCGAACGCGCCGCGATGCCGTGGCGGCGGGTAAAGCCGGCCTCGTGATCATAGGAGGTAATTTCGTCGATTCGATAGCTTTGCAGGTCGGTATGGCAGAGCAGACATCGCAGGTCGCGCATGTCGTCGACGTGACACGAGCCCAAACACCTTTCCATGTCGGGAACGGTTGGCTCAAAGGTGGCGGCGCTCCGAGCGTCGAGATCGCCGTGGCAATCGACACAAGTTTGCTCTGCGTGCTGGTCGTGACTTGCGTGGTCAAAGTGGATGCCGTGCGTGCGGGGTGGATAGGTGCGCGGGTGTTTCGGCGCGCTGTGGCAGCGCGGACAGCCGTCTCGCTGAAGGTCGTCGTGGCAGGAGCGACAATCTTGCTCCGCCGGCAGAAGCGGCCGCTTGCTCGCCGTGGGAAAGGACGTCTCTTCGGCTCCTCGCGCGGAGGCATCGGACGCGACGCTCGCCTGGGCTGCGCTTGGCACCGCATTGGCGTGACAGCGGATGCAGGTCATCCCCTCCACGATGTGCGCGCCGTGATCAAAGCGAATCTGATCCACACTTTGCTGTTTCTTCGCTTCACCATGGCAACCAGAGACGAGCAAGCCCAAGCTCAATACGATCTTCAGACACACACGACTCATGGCTGCGCGATCCTCCAGCTGGCGCGCAGCAAACCACGCATTTCGGCTTCGGCGAGGGGTGTTCGCGCGAGCGACACCGTGGCGCCAAGAATCCAAGCGGCGCTGGGTTCATAGTCTGCACTGAGCCGAAGCAAGGCGGAATCGCGCCCGCCCTCGTCATCGATGGCAAACGAGCCATCGATGGACGTCACAACCGCCGTCCAGGGACGGATGCCGATGCCTCCGTTGAGCAGCGTGTAGCCCACGACGCCATCGTCTCGGCGACTGACGTTGATCCGCCAGCGCAAGGAAGAACGGGGAGTGGGCATGCCTCGAGCGGTCAGGTCGCCACGATAACCAAAGCGCGCCTCTTGTTCATCCTGCGCAGAGTATTTTCGGCCCGCAATTTCTGCTCGAACACTGATGGGACGGGCCACACGCAGTGTCGTTGCCAGGGAAAGTTCGTCAAAGGTGCTCGTCTCGAACACGCTCAAGATGCTCCACGCCGGGATCCAGCGACCGGGCTCCACATGCAAAAAAGCCAATCCGCATTCGACAAGAGCACTTGCGCGCCAGCTACCCACGACCTGCGCTTGGGCCAGCCCTAGATTGAGCACGTCAATCTTTGCGGCGCTTTCGAAACGAAACGCGCCCTGATACCAAGACCCTGCAGCATCGATGGTTCGCGATCCCGTCATGCCCTCACGAATCGACTCCGCGTAGGCCAAAGAGGTGCGCAAGCGGTTGGCGTACGCGTAAGCCAATCGCGCGCCGTAGGCGAAAGCAGGCCCTTCGAACGAAGCTTGACCACCCACGACATTGTTTCGATTCGGGGTCACCGGGCGCCCCAGAAAAATCTCGGCTGTAAAACCGCCTTGCGCGCGCAGCGACATGCCAATGCCGTCGACGTGAAGTCCTCCCGGCGGCCCGTACGTCACGAATCTTCGACCGGCCCAGCTCCGAAGCGGCGACAACGAAAACTCGGCATAGCCGATCGCGATGTCGCCGACGGCAAACGCCCCTGTTGAGTCGGCCAACAGATTGAGCGCGCCCCATCCTGAGAAGTGCACGGAGGTGGTTCCGTCGATCAAGTTCGATGCATCCACCGTGATGCGATGATAAAGAGGAAGTGCATCGGCCCGACGCCAGTACTGTTGCTGCAGGCCCAGCGGACCTTCCGTGGTGCTCAGTTGGTAGCGCGGGGCCCATCGTAGCAATGTGTCGTAACGCGCCCGAACACGCTTGCGAGGCGTCTCTTGACTCGCGCCCTGCGCCAGGGCGGCCGATGCCACGAGCATCGTGGCTACGACCAGGCCGGCCGCATGCATGAACACTAGCGGGCGGGCCACAGATCCACCTTCCCGTCGGTGTGAACGCCTCGACCCAAAACGCTCACGTCCGGACCGGGCGTCGCATAGCCGCCATGGCACAACGCCGATGCACATGATGCGTCAGAGGTGTGCGGCGCGGGTGGCGGCGCGCCGTGGCAGGCGCCGCACTCGATCGAGTCACCGTCTTGCTGACCAGCCCCCGCGTTCCAGTCGGGCTCTTTGCTGTCACCTCCTCCGAGTCCCGCGCCATGACAGGCAACGTCCGCGCAGCGTCCCGAGCCGGGCTCATACCGGGGGCTGCTCTCGCGTGCTTGCGCTCGCACACCAAAACGAAGCTCGGCCCGGGTGTCCCCATCGAGATGTCCAGCGTCGAAGACATTGCCCGGAACCAGGTGACACTCTGCGCAGGGCACGGCGAGTGAGCGCAAGGGCGTGCGGTGAATCTGGTGCGCGCCCGAGCCCGGCCATGGATCGTCGCCTTGTCCATGACAGGCGCCGCAGCCTTCGCTTCCATCGCCGAGGTCGACTTTGCCGTTGATGTGCAGCGGTCCGGGCCGCAGCGCATCGCCCGTCGCAGAAGCTTCCGCATGGCAGCGATCGCAAGCGCCAGCGTAATGCTCAGGCGGCGGACTTTGATGACAAGCGTTGCAGGTCAAGTCGGCGGCTTCGTTCCAAGGCGGCTTGGGCAGGCTGCCCCCGCGGTCATGGCAACGCGTCGCGCAGGTGTGGGTGCTCGCGTCCCACGACGCGCCCTCACCGGCGAGTGCCGGATCGAGCGCGACTTGAACGACACCATCGCCGTGCATGCCCAGCGCCAGATCGTCGATCGATCTCGGCCCATGACAGGTCTCGCATTCAAGTTCTTGGTGGGCCGCGTGCGCGCCGGCATGCGAAGCCTCCTCGGGAAAGAAGCATGGATCTCGCGGTGGGTACGCGCGACCTTCATCGCCGTGACAGGTCGTGCAGGCCAGGGGGCCGCCCGGGTCGCGATGGCAGCTCGAACACGGCGTGGCGCCGGGAATCGCTGGCTCCGCAACCTGAGCAGTGAGCGCATGGCAGCGCGCGCAGGCACCTTTTGCCTCGTCGCTCAGCAACCGCTGCCACCGCTCTTTTCGCAGCACGGCCCCATGAAACGACTCGCTTGAAGGATTGTTCCAGCCGGCTTGATGCGCGGAGCCCCTTCGCGCCGGCGCACCCTGCTCGACCCAGGCCTCTAGCAGAGCAAGCTCTTCATCGCCCAAGAGCCCACGGTGCCCTTCGGTCCCCTGGACAGCAAGAAGCGGCGCCTCGCCACTTGCGGGTTCGGTCGCTGGACCCGCTTCGAGGGGGCAGGCAAGAACGTCCAAGTAGCGATCCACCGCGTAGCCCGCGGCGGGCGCTTCTCCCGAATGACATTCAGCGCAACGTTGCTGCAGAATCGGTTCAATGTCTGCATAGAAAGGTCCCTCCTGGGGCAGCGAGCGCTCGTCACAACCTTGGCCGGCGGTGATGGCAGCGGCGGCAATCCAAAGCTGCATCATCACCCGCAGCGCGCTCAAGAGCGCCTCTGTGTCCCCCACCCGTCTCATCGCGTACTCTGCGGATCCAGCGCCTCATCGACGAGCCCTGGTGGTTCCCGGAGCGCACGTCCATCGATACGACTCAAGCACGGTCGCGCGGTGAAATCTCCGCGGATGCAGCTGTGATCAGCATCTGCAAAACAAAGCGCAAGCCGACCTGAAACTTGGCGCTGGTCGCTTGCATCGATGCGGACGCGCCCCCGTCCCCGATGGGCGCTTTGAAGTTTTGCTCCAGCGCTGATTTCGTAGTGCATCCGCACCTTGGAACTGGCGTCCGCAATTTCGGTTTCGCCTGGATCGAGCGCCTTGCGATCTTCAAAGCGCAGCCACACCAGAGCGCCTTCACGCTCGATCGGAAGGCCGCAGCGCTCGATGTGCGCGTCTGAAAGAAGAAGGTCCACATAGCGGCGCCGAGGTCGATCGAGAATGCGAAAACGCGCGTCTCGTAGGGTCCAGGAGCGTCCCCCAAGCTTGCCTTTGGCAACGTGTCCGGCCGCACCCGACGCGAGGGTGACTTGCTCCTCACCGGGAAGCGCTCGCCGTGCTTCCTTGGCAGGCCCATCACAGGCGTAAAGCAGTACACAGAGGGACAAGATGACCATCGGGCACGTCACGAAGGATCTCCGACTTGGGATTGCTCGCTTCCTGCCTCTTGATCGACCGAGGCCAAGTGCGGGGACTTGAGCGCACCCGTTTCGATCCGGATGCCCATGTTCACCAGAACCGTGAACAGCAGCGCACCGAAGGAGACAATTCCTACCGTGATGAGCAGCTCGATGCTCGATGGTTGGTATTCGACGAACTGTCCGAGCGGTGTCGGAACGAAACCAGGCAAGATCAACGCCATGCCTTTTTCGATCCAAACGCCCACGATCGATCCCACACACGCGACATTGAACCAAGCGGGTCGCCGGTGCACGGGACTCAGAAGAATCAGCGCCGAAAGTACCTCGAGCGTGATGGCGAACCAGATCGGTATGCGCAGTCCGACGTGCTCGTGATGACCAAAGAGCAAGTAGTACATCGAGGCTGCGTGCTTTGAGCCGCCATACATCTCGGTAAAGACTTCGGAGCCAAAGAGAAACATGTTGATCAGCAGCGTGGTGGTAATAATCCTGCGAAAGATGCGGAACACTTCGGGCTGAACCACAAAGTCGCTGAAGCGCTGAACCACACGAAGGACGAGCACGAGGATCGCCGGGCCGGAGAGAAAAGCGGAAACGATGAAGCGAGGCGCAATGATCGCGGAGTTCCAATAGGGACGCGCACCCAGCCAGGTGTAGAGAAACGCCGTCACCGTGTGGATGGTAATCGCCCACACCATGCTCACCATCACCAGCGGCACGTAGGCACGAATCGGTTCCCTCCCGTAGTATTTGGAGCGGAACGCAGAAACGATCAGCACAAAATTGATCACCAAATAACCGGCGAGGACGATGACGTCCCAAGCCAAGATCGAGGTCGGAAAATTCAAAGACCCGAAAAATGGAATCAAGTGCCAAGCGCGATCCGGTCGGCCGAGATCGACGGTCACAAAGAGCAGACACGAAAACACCGCGCTCAGCGCCAGAATCTCTCCGATGAACATGATCTCTTTGAACGAATGCAAGCGATAGACATAGGCAGGTATCACCACCATGACCGCCGCGGCCGCAATCCCAACACCCACTGTAAAATTGCCGATGTAGAGGCCCCAGCTGACTTCGTCGGTCATGTTGGTCACGATCAGCCCCTCACGAAGCTGAATCACATACGCGCTGGCGCCTACCAGAACGCCGACGATCAATACACCGATCCACGCTCCGAATAGTCGGCCTCCCTTGAACAGGTCTAAAAATACTGCGGGTACGAAAAACTGTTTCATGGTCCTTAGCCGAAGTAGTAGTAGAAGCGTGGAATCGTCCCGAGTTCCTCCTTAAGGATGTAGACCCGTTTGGTATCGAGAATTCGCCGAACGTCAGAGTTCGGATCGAGAAGGTTGCCAAACTTGCGGGCGCCGACCGGACATGCTTCCTGACACGCCGGCAACTGGCCCCGGCGAACGCGATGCAAACAAAAGTGGCATTTTTCCATGACGCCCGGCGGACGGATCCGATTGCTGAGCAGGGACTGATCGGGGTTGATTTGCGAAGGTGGGATGTTCGGCTCCGAAAAGTTGAAGTGGCGTGCGCCATAGGGGCAGGCCGCTTCGCAATAGCGGCAACCGATGCACCAGTCGTAATCGACGACCACGATGCCGTCGCGTTCTCTCCACGTGGCATTGACCGGGCACGCGCTCACGCACGGTGGGTTCGCGCACTGCTGGCACGAGACGGGCATGTAGACTTTGCCGCCTTTGGGCACCTCACCTTCGTAATCGTGCTCAGCATCCTCAAAGTTGAAGCTGCCGATGTCGAATTCCAAAACGCGAATGTAGTGCATTTGTGGGTCGCGCGAGGTGTTGTTCTCCTCGGCGCACGCGTATTCGCACTGACGGCACCCGGTGCATGCGGTCAGGCTCAGCGCGTACGCATACTCGACGCCGTCGATCGGGGGTGGGTCACCGATCTTGACCTTAACGCCGTGGCGTTCTTTGGTCTCCGCCTCAAGACGCGCGATCAAGTCCTCTCGGTCTTTCTTGTCGAGCCGATGATAGTGCTGGTGAAAGAAGTCCTCCCAACGTTGTGTCGAGCAGCCCGCGAGCACCCCGGCAGTCGCACCCGCGCCCAGAGACTTGATAAACGATCTTCGGCCTTCTTGCGCACGGCTCATCGCCTCGGCTTCAAGGTCAGGGGGAGGAGCCTGCTTCACATCATCGATCAAAGGAAGTTTTCGGGCGGGCTTTGGCTGAAAGTCGTTCATGGTGAGAGCCTCGGATCAGGTTTTGGTGCCGGTAGCGCTTGAAGGGTCGGTTTTGAAGGACGGTGCGGATCGTGGCACGCGGCGCACGTACGTCTGCGGATCGTTCCCGTCCAACCCCCCACATTCGAGCCATGGATACCACTGCGCCATTCGCGATGCTGCTCGCCGTGACACTGCCCGCAGATGCGATCGGAATCATCAAAGGACAACTTCGTCTGGTCGCGCAGCATCAGTTTGTCGGGCTCTTGAATAGAGTGGCAGTCGTCGCACCAGCGAAGAGCCGGTCCGTGCTGGAGCGTTCGGCCCGCGTGAAAGGTCACAAGCTCACGCGGCGTGGGGTTGGGTTCTCGGTCGCTGTGACATTGCGCAGCGCACGGAAAGGTCGAAAGGTAGGGTGTTCTCGGCACGATCTCGACCTTGCGCTCGAAGATGTTTCCGTCGAGTGTCTTGCTGGCCGGAATGCGCTTGACCTCGTGATCACCCGTTCGTCCACAACCGATCATCGAGACGAGCCCGAGTGCGGCAAGAAAACACCACATTTTCCCAGCACAAACGTGCATACGTACGAGAGGGGTTAGCATCGCGGCCACGCGTGTGCTTCAGCAAAAATCATGCGAGAAACTCTTCAAGCCCACAGAAATCTCCCATTGTCTCGGTTGCGACGCAAATCTTGCGTCCTGCCCTCTGCCCCGGCGAAACCGTTTCATCGAAGCCAAGATCGCCGCCAAGGCCGGTTGGCTTGGGTAAAAGCCCGGGTGCTTCTGGCCGTTCCAAAAAGGCGGGGTTTGGATTAGTCTGCGCAGATTCAGAAAAGGAAATGAAGATGATGCCTTTGAGACTTTTGATTGTGGTTGCGATGTTTTGTTCGGGCTGTGGCGGTGCCATGAGCGCCGGTGGCAGCGGAGGCGCCTCTTTCAGCGCCAGCGCTTCAGTGAGTGCGGAAATCGAGCTTCCGCTTGCGGAGATGCCTGCGAAGTATGCGTCCTGGGTTGTCGAAGCCGAGGGTTATCTTTTCGCCGTCAACGCGGCTTACGAAAAGCATCAGCAAGCGACAGCCGACCTTGCTGCAGCACTCGGTGTTGAGGCCAATGCCGGTGCGATTGCACAGTTTATCCGCGACTCGGTTCAGGTTGAAACCAAAATGGTTTGCCAGCCACCGAGCTTCAACGCGAGTCTCGCTGCCGATTGCCGCGCCGAGGCCAACGCACGCGCTGCCGGTAAGGCGGGGGGCGGCGAAGCTTCAAGCGAGGCTTCCGCTGGCATTCAGGCCAACTGCGAAGCGAAGGCCAGCCTGAGCATGAGCCCAGGCTCCTGCACACTTGAGACGACGGTCACCGAGCATCCGATCCTTAGTGAC
>CAZAQV010000024.1:0-82758 GCA_964487255.1 uncultured Polyangiales bacterium
ATTCGATCGTATTGCCTTTTCCCTTGACTGTTTACGGCCTTCTCATGCAAGCCAGCAATGCAGTCTCAATCGGGCCCCGGCTCCCATTGAGACTCGCGATGAGACAGCAACAGACCTGGCACTTGACGGCCGAGCGAATCACGTGTCGACGTTGACATAAGATCTTGTCGACGTTGACACGTGCTTGACCCCCCCAAAGTGGGCGAAATACGGTTCGCGCCGAACCAATGCTAGACTGGACAGTGACGTGAGCGGCGAACCCAATTCCGTGAGCAGGTGGTGGAAAGCCGTTCCGCTAGAGCTCGTCCTCGTCGGCAGTCTACTTGGCTTGCTGTTCTTGGTTTCGGTCCTCGCATCGGTAGGGTGGTTCGTACTCGTGCGCGGCGGCATGGCCATCTCGATCGTCAGCGCGGGGATCGGACTTCCGCTGGAGGCCGTCTACTTCGGGCTCATGCTTCTTTATGCGCGCCGGGATGGCGGCTGGAAGCGAGGCTGGATCTGGCGCTCTTTCGAGCACCACCATCGCCTTAGCCGCAACCAACGTTGGGCGGCAATGCCCTTTTTCTACTTGGGCGCACTTGCGTTTGGTATCGCATCACTGGCAACCATTGCTACGGTCTTCGGCTTGTTCCTCGGCCATGGCGCCAGCTGGAAGCCTGGCTGAGAAGCAGCGAATCGAGTAGCCTCGCATCATGTCTGGCAGCACATGGGGTCGCGCGTTTCGCGTCACAACCGCGGGGGAGTCACACGGCCCGGCCAATGTCGTCATCATCGACGGCTGCCCCGCTGGGTTGCCGCTTGCGGTGGACGACCTGCTGCCGGACTTGGCACGGCGTAAGCCCGGACAGAGCAAACTCGTCACCCAGCGCAAAGAGGACGACCTGCCCGAAATTCTAAGCGGTGTGTTTGAAGACCGCACGACCGGCACTCCCATCGCCATCATCGTGCGTAACAACGACCAGCGCAGTCGCGACTACAGCGACATCAAGGACAAGTACCGGCCCGGTCATGCGGACCACAGCTTCGACGCAAAGTATGGCTTCCGTGACTATCGGGGAGGCGGACGCTCGAGTGCACGCGAGACCGTAAGCCGTGTTGCCGCTGGCGCGGTGGCTAAAAAGGTCCTGCGTATGGCGATCGGCACCGAGGTCATCGGCTTCGTACGCCAGGTGGGCGACCTGCGCGCAAACATCGACGATGCCTCACAGGTCACGCTCGCTCAGGTCGAACAATACGCAGACGGCTCACCCAACCCGACACGCTGCCCCGACCACGCATGCGCTAAACAAATGGAAGCGCTCATTCAGTCTGTGCGTAAAGACGGCGACTCGATCGGCGGCATCGCCGAGATCGTGGCCAACCCGTTTGTCGCCGGCGTCGGCGAACCTGTCTTCGACAAGCT
This sequence comes from uncultured Polyangiales bacterium, assembly GCA_964487255.1. Taxonomy (GTDB): domain Bacteria; phylum Myxococcota_A; class Polyangia; order Polyangiales; family CAZAQV01; genus CAZAQV01. The sequence continues at coordinate 1,403 of CAZAQV010000024.1, forward strand.
CAAAGCCGAACTCGGAAAAGCCTTGTTCTCGCTCCCCGCGGTCACTGGTGTCGAGTACGGAGCCGGCTTCGCGGTCGCGTCCGCGCGTGGCTCGCAGAACAACGACACCTTCACAACTCAGGACGGCCGCATCGTGACCAAGGGCAACCGTCACGGCGGCATGCTCGGCGGCATTTCCTCAGGTATGCCCATCGTTCTGCGCGCTGCGCTCAAACCGACCAGCAGCATTCCCAAAGCGCAGCCGACCATCACCAAAGATGGCGAGGAAACAACCATCGCTGTGAGGGGACGCCATGACCCGTGCCTGCTGCCACGCTTTATCCCCATGGCAGAGGCCATGGTCGCGCTGACGTTGGTCGACTTGTGGCTACTGCAAGTCGCAAAAACGGAAGTTAGCCGGCTTCTCACCGAGGCATCAAACGAAACATGAGCGTAGGTCTGCCATGACCTCGCCGACCAAAAACTCGATCGAAGAAGACGCGCGCATGCTCATCGCCGAAAGCGATGTCATCGACCTGCATGTCGACTCGTTCATTTGGCACCGCTTGTTTGGCTACAACCCGGCCAAGCGACACGGCAAAGGGCTGCTTCGAGCACGCTTCTCACACCAAGCCGACCTGCCACGCTTTCGCGAGGCCGGTGTGGACGGCGCAACTTGGGTCATCACAACCAACCCCTTTCGCAGTGCTTCGGGCCGCGCGCGTGCGTTCGACCGAAACATCCGCGCGCTCAGCAAACTGCTTGAGTCAGACCCCAACACGGCGGTCGTCGGCTCGTTTCGTGAGTACCAGCTCGCGCGCGAGCAGGGGCTTCATGCGGCCTTTATCGGCGTCCAAGGAGGCAACGCGTTCGGTGGTCGCTTTGCTCTACTCGAAGAGCATGCGCACCACCTGTTGCGCGTCACGGTCACCCATCTCACCGACTCGCCGATTGGAGCGGCCTCCACGCCATGGGTCGGTGGACGCGGCGGGCTTCAAAAACGTGGGCACGAACTCGTCGAGGTGCTCAACGCCAACCGCATTCTTGTCGACCTGGCGCACGTCGCCCGCCCGAGTTTCTTCGACGCGATCAAGACGCACGCCAAGGACTTGCCGCCGGTTGTCACGCACACGGGCATCGACGCTGTGCATCCTTCGTGGCGCAACCTCACGGACGAACAGATCAAGGCGATCGCGGATCGCGGCGGGTTGGTCGGCATCATCTTCGAGGTGACGTTTTTGGCGCCCTGGGGTCGGGCTTCGCGCGAGCACCTCATCGACCACATTCAGCACGTTATCGAGCTCGTCGGCGAAGATCACGTGGCGCTGGGCAGCGACTGGGACGGCTTCATCCGCACGCCGCGCGATATCCCGACCTGTCTGGAGCTGCCGCTGCTCGTCCAAAGCATGCTAGCCCGTGGCTGGAAGCACGAACGCATTCAGAAAATCCTGGGCAAAAACTTTCTGCGTGTACTCGGCGAAACCCGACCATGAACAACGAAAAGCTCGACACACCAACAAGGGAGACCGAACATGACTGAAATGACAACATGCCTGTGGTTCGACCACGGCCAGGCAAGCAAGGCCGCTGAGTTCTATGCGGCGACCTTTCCCGATAGCCACGTTGGCCGTGTCAACACCGCACCCGGAGATTTTCCGGGAGGAAAACAAGGCACAGAGTTAACGGTCGAGTTCACCCTCTTAGGCCAGAAATTTGTCGGTCTCAACGGTGGGCCGAACTTTACACCCAACGAGTCCGTGAGTTTTATGGTGGTTACCGAAGACCAAGAGCAAACCGACCGCTACTGGAGTGCGCTTGTGGAAAATGGTGGCAGCGAGAGCGCCTGCGGGTGGTGCAAAGACCGCTGGGGATATTCGTGGCAAATCACGCCAAGGCGCTTGCTTGAACTCACAACCAGTTCCAACCCCACCGAAGCCAAACGTGCGTTCGATGCCATGATGACGATGCACAAGATCGACATCGCAGCCCTGGAAAGCGCGGTCAACAAAGGGTGAAAGCAACGGCTCCTGCACACCTACGGTTCTTTGGGCAGCTCCTCGCGGCTGCCCCACTCCGCCCACGAGCCGTCGTAGAGACGAACATCTGGGAAACCAAGGTGGCGCATGACCAGATAGTCCATCGATGCCCGGGCCCCTGTCTGACAATAGGCGACGTGGGTTTGTTGGTCTTCTACAGCCGAGAACTGAGCGCGCAGCGTCTCTTCGTCGAGCAAGAAGCCGCCGGCGACGAGGGTGTTCCAATCGACGGAGACCGCACCCGGAATGTGCCCCGCGTCATACTCGGCACTCGAGCGGGCGTCGACGATAGCTACCGTGTCATCCTCAAGGTGCGCCAATACCCAATCCGCATCGACCCGCCGCTCGGCATCCACGGTCGGCGTCGAGACGGTCGTCGGATCTACTTCGGCCGCCGCCGACTCATCGATCGCGCCGCCCCACGCGCGGTATCCCCCGTCGAGTAGCGCGACGCGGTCGTGTCCAAAGTACTCGAAGGTCCAAAACACGCGCGCAACATTGAGATCCGTCGCATCGCCAGCGAGCACGAGGTCACCATCGAGATCGAGCCCAGCTTCTCCGACAACCGTTGCGAACGCATCGGCCGTAACCACCTGCCCTCCGATGCCATCGACGGTGGTTCGAAGCTGCGACGCATTGATCCAGAGCGCTCCCGGTATCCGACCTGCGTCATAGGCAGCGCGCGCACGGACATCGACCACGGTGAGATCGGCGAGGTTGGCTTCGAGAAAGTCGGCGTTCACCACAACGACGTATTCACCACCGAGCAAAGAGCTTGCGTTAGAGCGAGCATCCCGCTCGCTGGCGTCCTCTGCACGAGCGTCTACGCCCCCATCGATGCCCGTCTCCACGCCATCGGTCCCACCGCCGCACCCGAGCAGGAGCAGCGGGGATGCCCACGCTGCGACGAAAAAAAGGTTTCGTTGCCAAAGACTATTCACTCCGAGGCGATAGCGCAGTGACCGTCGCTTCACCAGTTGGCCCACTCTGACCCCGCTTGTTGCGATCCTATTTATGGTTCAAGGGCGTCGCGGCAGGCGCGGACCAGGCCCGCAGCAGTAGCGTCCCACGTGTGCTCCGCGGCAAAGCCCGGACCTTGCTCGCGAACGCGCTCAGCAAGCGCATCATCGGATACGGCCGTCGCTAGCGCTTGACCGATCGAGTCGACATCGAGCGGGTCGAAGAGCACACCGAAGTCACCAACCACCTCCGGTAGCGCGCCGGTTTTTGACGCGCAGGTCGGCACGCCGGCAGCCGCAGCTTCAAGCGCCGGCAGACCGAAACCTTCGTGCAAACCCGCCATGATGACCAGCGAGGCGCCCCGAACGAGCGGCGGCATCACTTCGTCGGCCACAAAACCCAAGAACCGCACGCGCCCTTCGAGGCCATGCGCAGCAGCCGCGTCTCGAATCTGCTGCTCGGCGCCCCAGTCTTTGCCCGCAAGCGCCAAGGTGTACTGCTCGGCGAGGCCGGAACGCTTGAAAGCTTGCACCAAGCGAATGTGGTTCTTCCCGGGGTGCTCAAGACGCGCCGCGTACAAAAAGTACGGGTCTTCAAGGCCCAGCTGCGAGCGCACGCGTGCGCCTTCTGTGTCTGCAGACTCGACGGGCGCAAACCGCTTGGCGTCCACGCCGTTCCAGACCACATCGATGGGTGGGCTTTTGTCACCGAGCACGTCGATCACGTCACGTTTGGTCGCGTGACTCACCGCGACCAGGCGGGTGGCGAAGCGCAGGCTCGGGATCATGACGTAGCGAAAGTAAAACATGCGTAGCGGGTCGTACTTCTTGGCAACGTGCAACTGGGCCAAATCGTGCACGACCGAGACCGTCGGCAAGAGCGGCACCATCGACGTGCGCCGGTTCGCGGCCGGCAAGAGCAACACGTCCGCCGCGTATTTCTTTGCGGTTTGGGTGACCGCCGTCAGATACCACGCCGCACTCGGCCCAGGCTGGTCGACCGGAACCGCAACGAACTCGACGCCATCGAGATGATGGTTGTAGGCCGCGCGATCGAGTTCTGTCCCGAGCACGAGCAACTCGCCACCGCCGCGCTCGACCTCCGCGCGAACACGCGGCAACACGCGATCGACGTACACCCCGATACCCGAGCGCCCGTGGTCGCTTCCTCCTAGTGCGATCGCCAGCTTCATGTCTAACCGCCTAGTATGGCAACCGACGCGACGCACGCAAATTCGCGGGTGGACCTCCGTTTAGAGCTGAAGGACGGCGTGGGCGTCAAGGCCCACGCCAATAATGGTACTGCCAGCGATTTCCTTTAGCCCCGCAACCTTGCCACGAACGAAAAACAGGTCTGCAAAGGCGTAGATCGAGAGCCACTCGGTTAGCGGCGTAGTGATGCGGTTGTCGCTTTGAATCACCAATCCGAGGTCGATCGCGCGGTCGTCACTGTCCTCAAACAGGTAACGGGCTTTTGATTCGCTTGTCAAAACAACGATCGACACTTCGAGCCGAAGTTTGAGCTCTGCGCCGATGCCCACGTCCGCGACGGGGCCCGACCCAACATCTTGTTGCGCAAGCACGAAAAGACGAAACTCACGAAATGGCGTGGTGGACGTGAGTGAAAAGCCTGCCTGCTCGCGCAGCAGGTGCTGGTGCGGAAGCTTGCCGCCAGCGGGGTCGTCGACGGCGGTAAACTCTGTGTCGTACTCGAAGCGCGCGAACGGAACGAGCGGCCAGGCATCGTTAGCAAGGTCGAGCGAGATGCTGTTGAAGCGCAGCTCCGTATATACCAGCAGATCATCGACCGGCTCCCGCTCCACATCGTCGAGCTTGACCTGTTGATACGCGGCCTTTGCGCGCGTCTCCCACGCGATGTCGGCATCGTCGTAGAGCAGTGCAATGTCCAATGCCGAGGCGATCGCAAAATTGTCGGGCGTCGTCACGCGCGTTTCCCGGGTCCCCGCGTACTGCGCCGTATCACCTGTGTTGGAAAACTGCGACACCCGAACACTCAGTGAGTCGAGCCGAAACTCCCAACGAGGCGTGACACGCCCGGCGTGCGGCTGCAGCATGTCGACCACCGCCGGGAGGTTTGCCGGGTCGAACGCACCGCTCGGCCCCGCCCACGATGCAAGTTGCGCAGCGAGGTCATCGGCGACCGTGCCCGCGATAACCGTACTGCCGACCCAGCCTTCAAACGCTGCGAGATCGAGTACCCGCTCACCGAGGAGCACCCGATAGGTCCGACTTTCATCGAGTGGGCGACCCGAAACCTGGTCGGTGTCGATACCAGATGCAAAAACATACGCCTCAGGACGCACCCTTCCGGCTGCCTGACGTTTGAGGTAGCTCTGGACCTTCTTGAGTTCGGCACCGCTAAGTTCAACGCGCAGCAGCGGTTCGGGCGTGTCGAGCCATTCGGTCGTGAACAGAGACGGCAAGTCACCGACGGTTTGGCTTCGGCGCTCCATGTTGCGCATCAAAACGACATCGACTTCGCGTGCCTCGCGGATCGAGTTAGTCACAAGCCGCATCCAAAGCGGGTCGCTCCAGCGTGCCGGTTCGTCCCGCAAGACTTCATCGAAGTGGTCGCGGTGGAGCACCTTGTCACCCCACACCATGGCTTCAAGCTTAGGGGCCTTGGCCAGCACGGTTTCCGCTGCCGGAAGAACGATGTCGGAAAGGCGCCCAACCCACAGCTCTTCCTTTGCGCGACGCTGCATAAAAAGCTTGGGGTCTCTGGGCGCGGAAAACAAAATGGGTTCGTCTCGACGCCTCAAAGACGTGGGCTCGCCCGCCCGCACTTCGAGCTCAAGCTCTGTCACGGCGACTTCGTTGAGGACCACGGTGTCGAGCGGGCGTCGACCCCGAAGAGTCGCGCGCGCAGCGTCTGCTTCGGTACGAAATGTTCGCGAATAGAGCCCCTGCCAAGTCTCACCGGCAACCACCAGATCCACGTTGTGGGCCGAGCGCAAGCGACGGGTAAGGTCTCCCTTGGCTGAGGCCGCAAACACAACCACGAGATCAGCAAGCTTTTCATCGCGAATTTCTCGGACAGTGCGGGTGAGGGCATCGATCGGACCCGTGATCGTCCACTGCTTGCGAACCGACGGCGTGATGCGACCCGACGCATGGCTACTCAGTAGCGCCGGGTCGACCAAGCCGATGATCGCGACACGCAGGTCACCGACTGTAACAAGTTGCCTGCGCGGAAACACGTGTGTGCCGTCTTTCTTAAGCAGATTCGCGGCCACGAAGGGGACCTCGTGTTTGTGTGCAAAAGCGCCCAGCGCAGATGGCCCCATCGCCAGCTCCGTCACATTGACCGAAACGGCGTGGGGCCGAAGTCGAGCCAAAGGCGCGACGCACAAGTCGCCGTAGATCAGCTGCGTCCGCATCAGGTCGCCTGGGTGAAGAACGAGCGCGTCGGGCGCCTGAGCGCGCTTGCTCTCGACGAAGGGTACGACGCGGTCACCCGAACGCATGGGTTTGCCGGCGAAGTAGAACACCGACTCAGACTCGGGCGTCTTTGCGGTGGCGGTGCTTGCGAAAAGGCGCGCATAGTGGAGGATCTGATCGGATGGCTCGGGTGCATTTTCGCTGCGTGCCAGAGCGTAGACAACGCGGCCGTCCTTGAGCGTGTACCGGAAGCGACGCCAGGAACGGCGCTGATAATCCGGATACGCCGCGGACTCGGTGATCACACGCGAGAAACCCGTCCCCGTACCAACTTCCTCGAAGAACAGCTCGGTCGGACTCTCGAAGACCGTCTGTTCTCCAAGCGGCTCACGTTTCGCGTCCGCAAGTTGTTCAAGTAGATGCGAGACGATGCGTCCATCGGACAGCTCTTTTTGGGGAACGATGAACCAGTCGTCGGAGAGCAGCGCACTCATGCCCGACGCTCCCGCGAAGAAGCTTCCCTCATGCGATTCGAAGTGACGATACATGGCCGAAAGGCCGTTGATATCGGCCCGCGCTTGGGCCAGACAGCCACTAGGCGGGATGAGCCAGCGAAGGGTCTCGCGCGACTGCGCTTCACCAACGCTCTGTTCGTCCGATGCTTGCGTCTCGTTCGGGTTCTGTTCAAGTTGCTGCGCCTGTTGCGGCACGCCCGGATCCGTCTCGTTGCCGTCTTGTGCACGCGCGCCGCTCGGCAGGAGTTCGGCCACAACGCAGAACACGGCCAGCTTCCACCCAAGCCGCAACCTCGTACACCTGCTCGCTGCACTCGTCTTCAAAACGCCGCGACCTTACCGCGGATGACGCATCTGACAACTCAAGCCCGCGCGGCTGCTCGAAGGGCAACCTCATAGCCCGCCAAGTGTCGTTGCGCGACAGCCTTGGCACTGAACTCTGCAATCGCCTTTTGGCGCGCTTGCTCGCGCTCCGCCGCCGTCCTGGGCTGGCGCAGCATGCGTTCGGCTGCGATCAAAAATGCGTCCCGGTCGCCTAGCGCAAAGACTTCGCCTCCACCCGTCACTTTCGCAACGTGCTTGGCGCCCGCCGTGTCGGACCCGAGAAACGGCGTGCCCGCCATCAAGGCTTCGACAAAAACGAGCCCTAAGGGCTCGGCCGTGGATGCCAGGGCAAACAAATCGGCACGCTGATAAAGCCCCGCCAACGCTTTGTCGCCAGGTGATAGGGGGTCGAGGAGCTTCACGGCTTGGCCAAGGCCCAGCTCGCGTACTTTTTGTCGCAACTTCGCGGCGTAATCTTCGTCCGTCACGCCTCCCACGATCACCAGCAGTGCGTTGGGGACCTTTTTTTGGAGCGCATGCAGCGACTCCACAAGAAAAACCTGATTTTTTACCGAATGGATGCGACCGACACAAAGGATGACCTTGGCGTCTTCTGCAATCTCGAACCGCTCACACGCCTCGCGCTCGCACGGCTCAGCAAAAGCCTCTGCATCCACAGGCTGAGGCATCGTTTCGACATGGAGGCTGGGGTTTTTCTGCCGCAAGAGCTCCGTCTCTCGTGGGTTCACTGTAAAGACTGCGGCGGCATCATCGACAACACGGCGAGACCCCACAAGCATGCCAAAGGGTTTGCCCAAATCGATTCCCTTGGCTCCGCGTGCGCGCAGGTCGGAGGCGACTTGCGGTGGGATGTCGAGGTAGCCACCGTGAATCGACGCCACGTAGGGCTTGGCCCGAAGCCGCGAGGCGACGCGCACGGTCCCACCGATTCGGTTAAGCGTGTGGGTGTGAATCAAGTCGCTCGGAGCTTCGAGCAGCTGCTTGAGCAATTCAAGCGACATGATGTTGCCTCCGACAGCGAGCCGGCGCTTTCGCTCCTCGGCACTGATACCCAGCACCGGAAGCGCCGCGCGATAACGCCTGACCGAAAAGCCAGCGCTCGCAAAAGGGTCGGTGCTGACGGGCGGATGCTTGAGTCGGGGCGCGAACACGACGCCTTCCACCCCCTCGCTGCGCAGACCTTTTAGCAGCTGAAGCACCGCGGTCTCGACACCACCCCACTCGTCTGGGTCATATTTTCGAAGGACGTGCGCGATCTTCATCTCGCCACCTCATCGAACTTTGCTTCTCGTTGGTCACACCATCGGTTGAGGATGGCAGCAACTTGAGTGACATGAGGGGCTTCGAGAAGCGAATCCCCTGGCCCCTGAATCTCTATCAGCCATACCCGTCGCACGTGACGCCCCCAACCATAGTCACGAAGCGCGAACTTGTGCGGCTCGTTGTCGTTCTTGACGAGCAGCAAATCTTCGTCGATCGAAGTTGACTGGTATCGCTCAAGTGCAGCGCGGTTGGCACGATAGACCCGTGCGCGATTTGCGAACATGCCCGACTTGGCTTCAAGCGCAAAACGCGTCGCCGGGTCCTTCGCACCGCGCGTGGCATCAGCCAAACGTTGGCGCGCGGCCTCGACGACGCCGTCGACTCCGCCTCGACGAAGCGTTCGTAGTTGGTCTCTGATGCGCAGCACACGCGGCACCAGCGGGCTACCCTCCAGCATCGCGAGCGACACGACAGGTGTGCCAAGCTTTTTGAGCACGCGCGCGGTCTCGAGCGCAAGGTGCCCCCCAAAGCGCCAGCCCGCCAAGTGAAGGCCTTGCGTGCCAAAACGAGCGTGAAGCTGCTCGGCGTAGTGCTTCGCCATGTCGGCAACACGCGTGTGAATTTGGGCGGCGTTTCGCAAACCGAGGCTTTGGACGCCAATGCATGGTCGGCGACTCCCCAGCTCGTGAACCAGCCCGCCATAGCGAAGGACGTCTCCGGGAAGCGCATGGAAGAAGACGATCGGCAGCCCGTCCCCGCGTGGTTCGAGCGTGACGAGCACGTCGGAAGATTCGCGGGCGAGTCGCGCTTCGGCCGCACGCGCCAGACCAGCGAGTGTCGCGTCCTCTACGAAATCACGCGGCACGAGGGGCAGGCCCGCAGCCGTTGCGCGATCGACCACACGGATGGCGTGCTGTGTATTACCGCCAAGGGAATAGAAATCCTGTCGTACACCAACGCGACTGAGCGACAGCACTTCTTTCCAAATGTCCGCAAGCGCCAACTCCGTCGGGTCGCGCGGCTGGACGAGTGTCGGAGTCTCCGCCGCGCGTTGCAGCGTGCCCACCGCCCGCCGGTCGACCTTTCCGTTGGGCAAACGTGGCAAGTCATCGCATTGGCTTACGAATGTCGGAACCATGTGCGGCGGAAGTTGCCCACTCAAGTGCGTGCGCACTTCGTCGACGGTGCGCGTGCCCACGTACGCGGCGACCAGTAAATGGCTGTCCGAATCTTCCTGTTCGGGGACGGCCACAACGGCAGCCGCTTGAACGCCACCGAGCGACTCGAGCGCCGCCTCGACCTCGGCCGGCTCAACACGAAAGCCATGTACTTTTGCTTGCGCGTCCCGCCTGCCAAGGAACATCAGTACGCCATCGCGGTGCCAGCGCGCGCGATCCCCAGTACGATAGGCGGGAACCTCCTCGCCCGGTGCGACCTGAAGGGAGACGAAATGTTCTTGGCTGAGTTCGGGACGGCCCCAATAACCACTGCTGAGCCCTGCGCCGGTCAGCCATAGCTCCCCCGCCACCTGGCGGGGCAGGATGTCGCCGAACGCACTGACCACAAAAGCGCCCTGGTTTTCCATCGGCCGCCCGATGGGCAGCTCACCGTCACGCAGCCCCTCGGTTGCATCGTAGCTCGTCGCAATGATCGTCGCCTCGGTCGGGCCGTAACCGTTGACCAGCTGTACCTTGGGAGCAAGCGCTTTCCAATGGTCCAGGTCACCGACGATCGCGCGCTCGCCGCCGATGATCACGAAACGGACGTACTCGGGCAGCGGACGGCTCGATCGCAGCAAGCTTTGAGTGAGCGCGTGCCACTGACTGGCCCCAAGGCAGAGCACTTCGATCTCGTGCTCCACCAACGTGTCGAACACATCTCGCGGCGCGCCGCTCGACATGGCACCATACACGACCGTCCCTCCCGACAGCAGCGTCGGTAACACTTCCTGGAGGTGCACGTCCTGCGACGGAGATGCAAGCGATAGCGCACGCACACCGGGGCGAAGTTGAGCCAGGCGCACGTAAGCCAAGTTGTGGTTGAGAAGCGCATGGTGGTTAATGGGAACGCCTTTGGGCTTACCCGTCGAACCTGAGGTGTAAATCATGTAGGCGCGCTCATCGCCCCGCGGAAACTCCGGCAGCTGTTGTTCAAGCTGAGTGTGAGCGTCTCGTTCAGGAACGAGCACTTCACAACCAGAGGTCTTGAAGCGCTTGGCACCTTTGGCTGTCGTGATCACGACCTGCGCACCACTGTCCTGCAGGGCGTGAAGAAGGTGCGCGCTGGGATGGGCGCCATCGAGCGGGATAAATGTCGCGCGAACGCGCAGCGTCGCGAGCATGGCGACGGCCAACTCAAGACCTGGGGGCAGACAAATCCCGACGAAGTCTTCCGGCTGCACACCACTGGCGACGAGCGCATGAGCCAGCTCCTCGGCGCGAGCCCAAAGCGCGCTATAGGTCAGTTCACCATCGGCCGCGATGACAGCCGGCGCGTTTCCGCGGGTCGCGACGCGACGCGCAATGCCATGCAAGACGGACTCCGCAGTTGGCACCTTTTGCCTCGGACCTTCGCCCAGCGAACGCATCGCAAGCATCTCCGAAGTCTGAAGCAAGGGATACTCCAAAAGCGACTTATTCGGCGATGCGCACACCTGTTCCGCGAACCACAGAAACCGGGAGACGAAGTCTTTCGCGAACTCTTCCGCGAACAGTTCTTCACGAAAATAGAGCTCGATGAAAAACCGGTCGCCCACTCCGTGAACCTGCACGAAGAGCTCTTCGTGCATGAAACCAGGCCCCACGCTTTGTTTCTGCTCCCAGCCGCCGGGCAAGGAAAAGCGCATTTCTCGTTCTTCGAATGCAAAGACCGAACGGAAGAGGTCCCCTTCGTGCCCGCGTTCGCGAAACGCGTTGGCGATCATCTCGCAGGGCGTGTCTGCATACTCAAAGACGTTCTTCAATGCTCGCTCGCACTGGTCGACAAATGCTTCGAACGTGAGCACTGGATCAAAGTTCGATACGGTCGGCACGGTGTTGGTGAAGTCGCCAACCGTGTTTTCGTACTCCTCGGTGCGGAGCGAAACAGGGATGCCGAACACGATGCTCGGGTGCCCGCCAAGTCGATGAACGAGCAAAGTCGTTAGCGCCATCCAAACGGTCCGAATCGATACCTGGCGCGCCTCCGCAAGTTTTTGGACCGCTTCGGAGAGGCTCGAAGGCACCGCTCGGCTGGCCCGTCCAGCGCGGTAGGTGGGCGTCGCGGGGCGTTTCTTTTGCGGCGCGATCCATTGTGGCCCCGGTAGATCACCAAGCTGTTCGGCGACAACACGACAGCGACGCTCGAAGAAGGCCGTGGGCAGCTGAGCTTCAGCGTAACGCCCATAATCCACGAGCGGCACGAAGAAGGCAGGCTCTTTGCCAACTCGCAGCGCTTCGTATGCACACCCCAAGTCGCGGCACACAATCGCAAGAGACGGCCGGTCGCTTGCCATTTGATGAACAACGAGAACGAGGTCGTGGTCGTTGCTCGCATAGCTGATGAGGTTGGCGCGAAGATGCTCCCCGTGTTCGAGTGTCATCGTAGCGGACGTGCACTCGCGCACCGCGCGCACACGTGCGCTTTCGTCGTAGCGCGCGTCGGGATGCCCCTGCTCCTGCACGAGCTGAACGTGGGGCTCACCCACGACGCGCACGAGCGAGCCGCCCTCACTTCGGTAATGCGTACGCAACGTCCGATGGCGTTGGGAGACCAGCTCAAGCGCACGCGACAACGCATCAACATCGAGCTTCGCACTGATGCGTAACCAGAGCGGCCACTGATAGACTGGCGCGCCGCCCAGCAGGCGGTCCGCAGCCCAAGTCTTCTCCTGCTGAAAGGATGCGCGCCAGCGGTGCAGCGCCGCCGGTGTGCCGGGGTGGGTCTCCGCGAGATTTATGCGCGCCCCATCAGTCATGCGGATCCCCCTCGAGCACGAGCGGCTTCGCTGCGCTCCACATGCGACGCGCACTCACCGACATCAGCCCCGTACCTGCGAGTGTGACCACGAAACAGGCCGTCAGGCTTTGCCAGGGCCCGTGAAGTGCCCAGCCCCGCAGGGCCCAAGCGATGGCAACGGCCGGAAGTGTCGCAAGTAGTAGCGGCACAACAACTCCCAATACGTCGCGCGTATCCCAGCTGACCAGTCGCCACGCAGCCCGCCACATCAAGAACGCGGTCACCACGTTGCCGATCAGCGTGCTCCCTGCAACAGCCCAGACGCCGTAAGCCTGCGCACCGGCCACAGAAATAATCAGGTTGACGAGTGCCCCGGCGGCGATAGGCACGGCACACGACCATGCGGTGCGCCCACCCAGCATCACCATGTCACTGCCCACCTGATAAGCCGCGTTCACCGCCGCGGCCGCACCGAGCAAGGCGAGCACAATCGCCACAATCTGGCCCTGCGCCTTGTCACCAAGGACGAGCGCCAAAAACGGCTGACCATTAAACACGATGGCGGCCATGCCGCTCATGATGAGGCCGCCGAAGATGACCGTTCCAACCTTGAGCGCCTCGCTGCGTTCGCCGCTTCGCCCCAAACGACGCATCAACACTGTGTTGGCCTGCTTGGCGACGAGGTAAGCTTGTCCGACGGCCAGCCCCGCAAGGCCGTAACGCCCCACTGCCGTAAGCGCCTTTTCAACAGCCGTGGTCTCGCTCAGGCCGTCGCGAAGAGCCTCCTGTTTGACGGCCCACTTGAGCACCCAATAGTCAACGCGCAGCGCCATCACGACGGCAGCGTGAATGGTCAGCGCCGCGAGACCATCACGAAGCGCCGATCGCGCCTCGGACCAAGTGCAGCGCCAAGCGGGCAGAAGGGGCAACCTCGCGTCTACACTTCGAGCGCTTCGAAGCAAGACGACGAGCTTGATAAAGATGCCGAGGGAGTGACCCGCAGCAGGAACTACCAAGCCAAACCCCAGCGTAAATCCCGTGATGACCGTGCTCAGGTTGATGAGCGCATAAATCATGCGAGCGCGTGCGACCGTATCGCCTTGTCCCTTGGCATAGTTATAGTCGATAAAAGGTGTCACCCAGGTGTTGGCGACCGCGCCGACGAACATGATCCACGCTGCACGGTTGCCCTCGTGACGCAGATGCAGCGGCGCATCGGAAAAGTCGAGCAACACAAACCAATAGACGCAAGCGGCCACAGGCAATAGTGCGGTCACTACGAACAGTGTCAGGGCGACGAGGCGACGTGTTCGTTCGTCGTCCTCGGTAACCGCCGAACGACGCACTGCCGTGGACAGGCCAAGGTCGACGAGCACGAGTGCAAAAGCCGCAGCCCCGATCAGTGTCCACACGCCAAGTTCTTCGTCGGTCAAAAAGCGCGCGATCAACGGGTAGACAACAAATGCGGGCAGGATCGAAAGGATCTGCCGCCCGCCTTGCCCCAAAAAGAGACGTACTGTCGATGTCCCTTTGCCGCTCATCCGAGCGAAGCATGCTAGCACCCGGTAAGAGCGACTGCGCACCTTATTTCCACGGAAATTGCCCAGATCTCTTCGGGCATCCCCTGCCAAATCGGAGTACGCTGCGCGCCATGTGGACCCACAGGGTGATCTGCTCAACAACACTGATGACACGCGCGGCGTGGCTTCTGACGCTCGCCGCGTGTTCGCCGGTGCTCAGCTACCAGCGACCGCCAACCCCAGCGAAACCTGCTGACATTACACAACCTGCCGCAGCGCAGGGCCAAACTGCCGCCTTGCGGGCTATCGTCGTCCCATGGAAAGGCGCCAAAGGTGCGCCCAGCGGCATCGAGCGAACCGAAGAACAAGCCCGTATCCGAGCGGAGATGATCTCGGGTATGGCCCGCGACGGCAGTCGCTCCTTCGGCGTCCTGCTGCGCGACTACCACGAAGGTGCGTCCACACACGCCGTCTCCAGAGCGGTGTCCCGCAACAGTGCGGTCATGCCGCCGGACGCACGCGATGCCGGCTTTTCGCTTCAGCCAGGCGGCGTTTCAGGTCCGATCCGCACCGATGAGGGCTACTTCGTGGTGCAGCGGGGAGACATTGCAGAGCCGGTCGAGACCGGCCCTCAGCAAATCGCAGCAAAGCACATTCTGTTCAGCTACAAGGGCGCGCGAGGCCCTGGCGAGCAAAGCGAACGAAGCAAAGAAGAGGCGCTTGCCTTGGCCGAGCGGGTACGTGCTCAGCTCATCGAAGATCCAAGCAAGTGGCTCCAGATGGCCGCTGAGCACAGCGACGAGCCCGGTGCGGGCGACGACGGCGGAGACCTGGGCACGTTTGGTCGCGGCATGATGGTCCCCTCCTTCGAGCGTGCCGCATTTTCTCTCGATGTTGACGAAATCAGCCAGGTCACCGAGTCCCCCTTCGGGTTTCACATCATTTTGCGCACAAAATGACGGACCTGCACGACCCCAAACTCTACTTCAACCGGGAGCTTTCACTGCTTGAGTTTCAGGCACGCGTGTTGGCGCAAGCCAAAGACCCGAACGTACCGCTGCTCGAACGCCTGCGCTTTTTGACCATCTGCAGCACCAACCTCGACGAGTTTTATGAGATTCGCGTGGCGGGCGTCGAACAACAAATCGCCTATGGTGTGCGAAGCACAACGCCCGACGCGATCCCGCCCAAGGTGCTGCTGGAGCGCATCTCCAAGAAGTCACACGAAATCATCGAAGAGCAATACAAGGTCCTCAACGACGACTTGCTTCCGGCGTTGCGCGGCGAAGGCGTGTACCTCCTTCGCCGCGGCGAATGGTCGAGCGACATCAAAAAGTGGATCGGAGAGTATTTCGAGACACAGGTGCTCCCGGTGCTGACGCCCGTCGGACTCGACCCCTCGCATCCTTTTCCTCAAATCCTCAACAAGAGCCTGAACTTCGCGATCACGATCGAAGGCAAAGACGCGTACGGTCGCTCGGGCGGACACGCCGTGCTGCAGGTACCGCGCTCGCTTCCGCGCATCATCGCGTTGCCCACCGAGCTCAGCAAAAAAAACGACCAGAACTTCGTCCTGCTCTCGTCGGTCATCCACGCAAACGTCGAGCAGGTCTTCCCGGGCATGAACGTCAACGGTTGCTACCAGTTTCGCGTGACTCGAAACAGCGACTTGTTTGTCGACGAGGAAGCCATCGACGACCTCCTGCATGCGCTACGTGGCGAACTTCCGTCACGCAAGTACGGCGACGCGGTGCGACTCGAAGTGACCTCGGGCTGCCCGGACGAGACCTGCGATTTTTTGCTTGAGCGCTTCGAACTCGATGAAGAGAGCCTCTTTCGCGTCAACGGCCCCGTCAACCTCTACCGCTTGGCGGAGCTGTGCACCCTCGTGCAAAAGCCGCACCTGCTCTACAGTCCATACCCGCAAAAACTGCCCAAGAGCTTCGACCCCGACGGCAGCATTTTCGAATGGATCCGCAGAAAGGATGTTCTGCTTCACCATCCCTTCGACTCGTTCTCGCCCGTGTTGGCCCTGGTTCGACAATCCGCAAAGGACAGTCGGGTGCTCGCGATCAAGCAAACCTTGTATCGGACCGATCCGGGTTCACCGATCGTCGACGCGCTGATCGCCGCCGCAAAGGCCGGAAAGGAAGTCACAGCCGTGGTCGAACTCCGTGCGCGCTTCGATGAAGCCGCGAACATCGAATTGGCGACGCGTTTGCAGGACGCTGGCGCCAACGTCGTCTACGGCGTGGTCGGCTACAAGACCCACTCCAAGATGCTGATGATCGTCCGGCGCGAAAGTGGCGGACGAATCCGACGGTACGTGCACCTCGGCACCGGCAACTATCACACCAAAACGGCGCGCCTCTATACCGACTTTGGGCTTCTGACCTGCAAAAAGGCGGTGGGCGAGGACGTCCACAAGTTGTTTATGCAACTCACTGGGCTTGGCAAGGTCAGCAAGTTGAGCAAGCTCGTGCAAGCGCCCTTTACGCTGAGTCGCACGCTTCTCAAGCGCATCGAAGCCGAGACCAAGGAGGCCGCAGCCGGTCGCGAAGCGCGCATCATCGCCAAAATGAACTCGCTCAACGACGAAGCGATCATTCGCGCGCTTTACGAGGCATCTCAAGCTGGCGTGCAGATCGATCTGATCGTGCGCGGCCTGTGCTGTCTTCGACCCGGTGTCAAAGGCGTCTCCGAGAACATTCATGTGCGCTCGATCGTCGGCCGCTATCTGGAACACACACGCGTCTATTATTTTCACGCAGGCGGAAAATCTATCTTGTATTTGAGCAGTGCGGA
Source organism: uncultured Polyangiales bacterium (assembly GCA_964487255.1). GTDB lineage: Bacteria > Myxococcota_A > Polyangia > Polyangiales > CAZAQV01 > CAZAQV01. The sequence continues at coordinate 18,163 of CAZAQV010000024.1, forward strand.
CTGGATGGAACGCAACCTGCACCGCCGCGTCGAAACGTGTTTCCCGGTCGATGACCTTGATTTACGCGAGCGCGTGCGCCAAGAAGGGCTCGAGATGTACCTTCGCGACGAACGAAACGCGTGGTTGCTCAAAAAAGACGGCAGCTACGAGAAGATTAAGGGTGGCAAAAAGAGCATTGCGGCCCAAGAAGAACTCATGCATTAGCCCATGGCCTCTAACCCATCAGAAAGTTCGCAGTCTCCGAGCCAGCTCGCCGCCGTCGACCTTGGTTCCAATAGCTTTCACATGGTCGTTGCGCGCGTCGTCGATGGGGACATCCAAATCGTCGACAAATTGCGCGAGCGCGTAGGCTTGGCCGAGGCGCTCGACAAGGACGGGCACCTGCATAACGACGGCATTGACCGGGCACTCGAGACGCTCACTCGCTTCGGTCAACGCCTGCGCGGGCTGCCCAAAGACGCGGTGCGCGCGGTCGGCACCAACACGCTGCGCAAAGCCAAAAACTCGGAAAAGTTTCTCGCAAAAGGCAAAAAGGCGCTCGGCTACCCCATCGAAGTCATCTCCGGACGCGAAGAGGCACGTCTCGTTTATCAGGGCGTTGCCAGAACGATCGAGGCCGATGGTGCCAGGCGGCTGGTCGTCGACATCGGTGGCGGCTCCACCGAATGCATCGTGGGTGAAAAGCTCGAAACGCTGCTGGCCGATAGTTTTTATATGGGTTGCGTCACCTTCAGCATGCGTTTTTTCAAAGGCGGTCGCATCTCCCGCAAACGCATGCAAGCGGCGCGCACGGGAGCAGGTGTCGAGCTTCAGTCGGTCAAGGCGCGCTACCAAAGCCTGGGCTGGGACCAAGCCGTGGGGTCGTCTGGCACGATCCTGGCCGTGGCAAACATCCTGCACCTGCAGGGCTGGGCTGACCACGCCATCACGCGCAAGGGACTCAAGCGACTCTCGGACCACCTGATCGAAGCAGGGCATGTCGACGAACTCGGACTCGAGGGCTTGGCCCCAGACCGTGCGAAGGTTCTGCCCGGCGGTGTCGCCGTCTTGCGCGCGGTTTTTGATCACTTCGAGCTCGAACAAATGGAGGCCTCAACCGGCGCCCTGCGCGAAGGGCTGCTCTATGATCTGGCAGGACGCCTGAGCCACGACGACGTGCGTGAGCAGACGGTCTCCACGCTCTGCGATCGCTATCGCGTCGACCTTGAACAAGCGGATCGCGTCGAGAGCACCGCGGTCAAGCTTTTCGACGAACTACGCGACAGTTGGCAACTCGGCGGTGCCGAGGCCCGCAAGATGCTGCGCTGGGCCGCGCGTCTGCACGAGTGTGGCCAAACGGTCGCCTATTCGGGCTACCACAAACACGGTGCATACTTGCTCGGTCACGGTGAACTGGCCGGCTTCTCGAAGCAAGACCAAGCATTTTTGGCGGCGCTCGTTCGCGGCCACCGGCGCAAGCTCTCGCGCGCACATTTCTCGCAAATGCCCGACCCGGAAGCCGCCTTGCGCATGTGCGTGCTCCTGCGGCTGGCCGTGCTGTTCAACCGCAATCGCGACCGCCGCGCCGTCCCTCGCATCGACATCGAAGCGGACGAAGCTTGGCTGCACATCTCGATGCCCAAAGGCTGGCTGGACCAGCACCCGCTGCTCGCCGAAGACTTGATGCGCGAGCAAAAACGTCTCGAAAACGCGGGCCTCGAACTCGAATGTGAGTGACCTAACGAAGAGCACCTGTACTTTCGCGCGTCTCCGCAAGCGCCCGTGCAAAAAATCGGTAGCGCTTACCTAACTGCTTTGCCTTGCGTTCGACACGCTTAACGCGGCGGCGGTCCCCGGCGTCAAGGTCGCACTGCGACGCCGCCCGCACGACCGTGAGATACACGTGACAGGCTGTTTCGATCTGCGGTCCATGAAGGCCTTCGGCAATAGAGGATGCAAGGTCGAGCGCCTTTCGCGTTTGACCTTGGATGCACAAGCTATCGGCTATGAAGCACGAAGATACCACTCGTTCGATCGGTTGCATCCTCGGATCGGTGAGCTGTTCAAGCAATGAATCAACGTCGTCGCGGGGCCTAAGTCCGGCTCGCATCTCAAAGAGACAGCGAAGCGCACGCACCGGAACGACCCCCAAGTGTAGTCTGCCGTCTGCGAGATGGCTCAACTGCAGCCCTTCGTCGAGAACTGCAATGCGCTCCTCGAGCGTTTTGGTTCGCTCTGTGTAAAAGGCGAGAAACATGTACGAAAGCAATGCGACCGATGTATCGCCGGACTCGCGAAATGCAGCGATTGCGCGCTCCATCATTTCGACGCCCTCGTCGATACGATCGGCTGGAAAGAGTAGACTGTGTGCGTATTGGTGCAGGACGAGGCCGTTGTGCCAGGCGCTGCCCTGCTGCTCGGCAATCTGGAGCGCGTCGCGGAACACTCGTTCGGAGCGCTTCTCCATCCCGAGCATTCCGAGCAAAATCCCTTCAAGGGCCAGAACGGTGCCGGCGTCGGCTGTACGCAGCCCCTTGGCTGCACGAATCGCATACACACTGGTCGCAAGAAGGGCAAAAGGCTCTGTCACAAACGCGGGAAGACTCCGCGTCGCAAGCGCGCAAATCGCGTCACGAACAGCCTCGGGCTCCTCACATGGACGCCCGGCAAGCAAGCGAAGGGTCTGTCCGGCGAGTGCCCCAAAGGTGTGCGCCGTTGTCTCGCCACGAAAAAGCCCCGCCCGCCGTAGCGCGTGCATGGTCACGGCGCGTGCCGCACGTTCACCCGACTGACAAACGATCGTGTACACGCAGTCCGAGGCGATCCGAAGCGCCATCTCCGTGTTCGGCGCCAAGTCGATCGATTGCTTATACGCGCGCGCCGCGGCAGCCTGATCGCCGCCCAGTAGCTCCGCGTCGGCCAAGGCGCGCGTAAGCGCTGCACGGTCGGCCACTTTGCGAGTCCGTTGCAGCCCGCGCTGGGCAAACCACTTTGCGCGTCCCACATCGAATACATCGAGGCACTTTTGCGCCGCTTCGAGGTGAAGACGCGCCAGCTCTTCGTCGAGACCGTCGGGCGTCGAGTGTTCACGGTGAAACGCCAGCGCAGCGGGGCGGATTGGACGAGATTTCGCGAGCCACTCCGCAAGTCCCCGATGATGTGCGCAGATGTCCTGCTCGCTCGCCCGTTCGATCGTCCGCTCGCGAACGATTCCGTGATTAAAGTCGAAGCGTCCCTCAAGAGACTGGATGATCGCGCTTTCGACCGCTTCGCCCACCGCAGATGAAACGCGCTCAGCACGCCACCCTAGTAGCTCGCCTAAGTCCGCTTCCCGAAGAGGTGAGTAAGAAAGCGCCAAGCCCAGCACCAAATGATGGGCATCCTCGCTCAGCCGCGAAAGCCGCCTGCCGCAAAGCGTCTCAACAGGCGCCAGCGAAACCGCAGAGCTCTGCGACAGCACCCACTGCCCACGCACCTCTGACAAATCGCCACGATTGACCCACTCTTGGAGCGTCGCCCAACAATCAAGCGGACGGCCCCGCGTTTCGGTGTGCAGGATTTCGCTCACCAAGGGCAGTTCGCCCACGGGACCGGGCAAGCTTCGCTCAACAAGCTCGACCACACCCGAACGCGTGAGAGGTTCGAGGTTGTGCTCAATATCGGGCTTGGCTTGCAGTGACTGCTCAAAACGGGACGCTGTCACCAGCAAGGTGTTTTGATGGCGGTGCTGGGTCAGCGCATCGAGTAGCGCCCGCGACGCGACGTCGACTCGATCGAGGCTGTCGACGACAATGACCAAGGGATATTGCTCCGAGCCCAATACCGACAGCACGTTCGCGAGGACGTTGGCCTGTCGCGAAAAGCTCTCACCGACGTCGATCTGAGGCGCTCGAAGGCTTGAATCAAGCCCCAACCAACCTGCAAACGTGGGCGTCGCGCGTGCGATGACACCGCTGAGCGCACCTGCCCTTCCGAGCGCGCTACGTTGAATGGCTTCTCGGTCGGACGGAGGGAGGACCCGGCAAGCGGCCGCCACCTGCACAAAAATCTGCTCAAGGACGCTCCCCGCAGTCGCGCCCTGGTCGGAAGCTTCGGCGAACACGACGAGCGCGTCACCCTGCTGGGTGAGCTCAGCCGCCACCTCGTTGAGCAAACGCGTTTTGCCAAAACCGCGCGGGGCATAAACGTGCATGTGCCTGAACCACCCCCGCCTCACGTGTGCACAGCTGTCGAAAATGTCACTGACCACACGGTGCGGCGTAACATAAGGAGCGAGCGGCGGCAGAACGTTGTTCCACGTGACTGCCTCTGGCGTCCCGCGCCCTTCGGGGCCTGTCTTGATCGCTGGGCTCATGACTCCAATGGTTTGCTCTCGTCAACCGCTTGGGAAATCAACGACTCGAGTAACTTGGCCTGTCGCGCAACCAGCTCTTTGGAAATCGGCCTCGCTAGGATCAGACGGTGGTAGAGCATGGGGCCGAGACATAGCGCAAGGACCTGCTCTTGGTTGAGCCCACCGCGAACCCGCCTCTGCTCAAAGGCTCGCTCGATGTACTCGAACAGAGCCTTCAACCTGGCTCGAAGCAGCCGCTTCGCCAACTCACGCCACTCGGGCCCAGCGTCCTCTCCGCCCGCATCCGACCGGCTCATGACAGAGGCCAGCATCCGCACGAAGCTTTCTTCCTCAAACGTCTCGGCAGCCAGACGAAGCGCGCTCGCCGCGCTACCGATGTACTCGCTTTGATGGCTGCTCTGCTGCTCGTCTTCCTCGATCGCGGCGCTCAATAGCTCGACCCGCTTGGGCCAATGTCGGTAGATCGTCGAACGCGCAATCCCCGTCGCGGTGTAGATGCGCGTCGGCGTCGCCGCATCCAAGCCTTCCGTTTTCGCAATGTGAGACGTCGCCTTTAGAATCTTCGCACGCACGTCTTCGCGTGCAGCTCCCTCCGACTCGTTAAGTTTTTTCTCATCAGAGCTGTTCTTCTCATCAGAGGAAGTGCGCTCGTCGCGCTTTTCCTCTTTCGTTTTCACCATCGTCTCATTGTATCCACTACATGACCGAACCAAAAGCTTTCATGTGCGAATGCAACACTGTGTAGCGCGACATTAATCCACAGCAACTCTCTGCTGGACGCATGTGGATGAGCATCTACACTGGCGACATGCCTGTTCCGCGATCGCATGCAATGCGCATCACTTTCCTCACCCTTCTCAGCGCTATTCTCTACGGTTGCCCGGACGAGCCTGGCGTTCCACCACCCGCCGAAGAGGACCCGGCCTGCGAGGGAGGGCGACGACGACTCGCGCTCGAGATCGACATACCCTTTTTTCGAGACTGTCAGTTCAATGCAGATTGCTCGGACGGGATTTTCTGTAACGGCCAGGAAGTCTGTCGCTCACGCGACGATGACGGTGTCACCCGCTGCGAGTGTCAACCTCCACCGGAGGACACGATCCCCTGCAATGACGAGCGAGCGACCTGTGACGAAGTGCAAAACGCTTGTCTCTGGGAATGCATGATCGAGCCCGATGCAGACAACGACGGCGTGTGGAATACCGAATGCGGCGGTTCCGATTGCGACGACAACGATGCCGACCGCTTTCCGGGCAACCCCGAAGTTTGCGACGTCGAAGGTCACGACGAAGACTGCGATCCGACCACCTTTGGAGAACGAGACATCGACCAAGACGGCTTTTTCGACATGCAGTGCTTCAACGTGGACGGTGCGAGCGGCCGAGACTGCGACGACCGCAATCCAGCCGCTCACCCGATTCAGAACGAAGTTTGCAACAGCATCGACGATGACTGCGATGGCGACGTCGACGAAAACGTCAGTATGGAACTCTATGTCGACAACGACGGGGACGGTTTTGGCACGGGCGAACCCATCCTTGGCTGCGCACCGATGAGCGGCTACGCGCTACAAGGTGGCGATTGTATCGATAAACTGGCGACGATTTTCCCTGGCACCATCACCTGCGACGAAAGCGACCCGCAGTTTCCCAACCGCTTCAACAAATGCGCGCTTGACGGCACTTGGACGCCCGGGGTGTGCGAGGCGCAGCGCCTGTGCATCCCCCAACCCGACGGCACCGGAGTGTGTATCTAACCTGTCGACCGTTGCGCAGCGCGTGTGATAAGACCGAAGCATGGCGAACTTGAGTGAAGATGACTTGGCTGAGATCCGCGAGATTTTTTCGCACTTTGATCGTGATTCCAGCGGCTCTATCGATATCGCCGAGTTCGACGCGCTGCTGCGCGCCCTTGACGCCCAGGTCAACGACGAGGAGACGAAGACAGGACTCGAAGCGCTCGACGCCAACAAGAACGGCAAGATCGATTTCGACGAGTTCGTCGAATGGTGGTCCGACCGCTAGTCGCGCCTTAGCCTTCGCGAAGCCGCGCTCAAGGAATTACCCATAGACCACGCGGAGCGACGTTGGCGATCATGGGGCGTGCTCCGTCCCTTCTCTTTGCTCACATGTAAGACAATGTTGCTCACGTGCCTGTGCCTCACTGTGTTCAGCGCATGTCGCCCTGCCATTCTCGGGCGCTCCCGCTCTTCGTCCGCAAGCGGATCGTCGGGCCCCCTCCCCGGTTCAGCCGAGTATTACAGGCAGCAACGAATCGATTCGCTGCGCGGCCCCTCGGTCGAGAAGCAAAAGGACAGAACCTTCAAGGAAGCCAAACGCGTCGTGCGGACGACACAAACCTGTGATTTGGACACAACCTGGCGACCCGGCAAACGTAAGCGGCAATGCCTACGCATGCCTCGTGCTCGCGATGGAAGCGACAACGTGCCAGGATTACCTCGTTCAGCACACGCGGGCCTGCGGTCTGGGCGAGATGGGCTCGTGCGCTTGTCTCGATAACCCGCGGAAAAGCCACGCGATTGACGTCTACAGCGTACGGGTTGTGCACCAGGTTCCATGTCCGGGGTGCCGTTAGCAACAGGCGAGTGCACCGGCGTCATTTTCGCCACTGGAAGTTGGTGACGCGCATTCGAATAGGCCGAAATGCTGGCTGCGGTCACCATCGATGCGAAAGTGTTTGACGAAACGTGTCTGCTCAAGCATCGCGGCGGTGTTGCCGCAAACGAGCGCGGGTCGGCCTGACTCAAAAAGGTGGTGGTCGTCGAGTGACCAAGCGTGTTTTTGATGCTCAAGACTCCCAAGGTAGGTTGCAACCTGGCCAAAGTCTTCGCAGCGGTCTTCGAGCGGCACCTTAAAAGCGCGATAGGTGATGGACCCAAAGCGCGCATTTGCAACCTTGGCTTTCGTTTCATCATGCGTGATCTCGATCGGTGAGGACCGAACGCGACGAACGTCGGCGCAGCCCACCTTCTGCATCAAGCGGCGAAAGTCCTCGACGTACAGCGCGCCGCCCAGGCACTCGCCGAGCAGCACGGGGTCCTTTGCGCACGCTGCGGGCAGACGCCGATCGACGAACACGTCGCTAAAGTAGAGTTCGCCCCCGGGTCGCAGCACTCGCCACACTTCGCGAAACACGCGCTCTTTTTCCGGCGAGAGGTTGAAGACGCAGTTGCTGACAACAATGTCCACGGAAGCGCTGTCGATGCCGATCGATTCGAGGTCTTCGATGTACCCTTGCTTGAACTCCACGTTCGGCGTCCCAAAACCGAAGCGTTTCATGTGCGCAGCCTTGTGACGTTCTGCAACGTCAAGTTGCGCCTCGGTCATGTCGACACCGATGACTTGCCCCTCGGGGCCCACGAGCTGACTTAGAAGATAAGCGTCACGCCCAGTGCCGCAGCCCAGGTCGAGTACCGTTCTGCCCCGCAGTTCTGCCGGAAACGGCACTCCGCAGCCATAGAAGCGGTCTTGGATTTCAGCCTCCACCTTCGCGACGAGCGGTCGCATCCACACCGGAAAGGACTCCGCCGTGCAGCAAGCCGTCGTCTTCAGATCCGCTTTGCTCTGCAGCACCTGACCGTAATAGTTTTTGACACTTTCTAAGGCGTTCATCGCTCGATCTCCTTGGCTCTCGTATCATCTATCTCAGGGTGAAGGCCACGGGATGCCTTAGGTCAACACCGGTTTCGAAATGCTGGGGCCGAGGTTAGCGTGGCACGACCCAACTGAGACCGCAGATCGATGATGGTGTAATGCAGGCACCTACCTTCCTACTACACGCGGGTCGACGAGTCGTTCGCTTTCTGTTTTCATGATTGAGGGAAGAGCGTAGGACATGCCAAACAACAAACACCGGTGGCTACGCGTGGAGCAGCAGTGTCCGGAGCAGTGGAGCGAAGAGCGAGAACGCAGACGCACCGTCTTTTGCGACACTTGTGGTCAGCACGTCGTCAACCTGTCGCGCCTCACACGCAAAGAAGCCAAAGCGCTCGTCGAAAGCGGCACGATCACCTGCGCGTCGTACGATACCACCGCCGATGGCACGCCGATTTTCGAAACTAGACGCGAGCGCGCCGTGCGACGACTTGCAACCGGCGGTTTGGCGTTCGGCCTTGCTGCTTGCGGTACCGAGCCAGCGTCGACGCAGACTGAACCCGCCGTCGCAACGCACGTTGAGCCAGCACTCGCCCAGCAGACCTCCACAGAACAAGCCGCTTCGCAAGTGCCGGCTGAGCACGCCTCGGGCCAACACGCAGGCGACATCAGCGCAACACAGGTTGCCGAAACACAAGACGCAAACTCGCCCGAAACCGAGGCCTGTGACAGCGACATCCCCAAAATCGATCGTGAGCTTCGAAACATTCGGGGCGCGATTCGTCGACACCCGCCGAATCGAGACGCGCCGAAACATACACAAGCCGGCGACAAGGGCACGGTGACGTTGGTGTCGGCGCCCTGGTCCGAGGTTTTCTATCGAGGAAGAAAGATCGGTCAGACGCCCGATAGGTTCACACTGCCCGTGGGCGGACAAAAACTGGTCCTGAAAAACCCCGACACCGGGCAGTCAAAGACCATCACGGTAACCGTCGAAAAAGACAAAAAGGTCACTAAACGCGTCGCCCTGTAGGCGGAGCCTGCCACGCCGTAGCTTCAGCGAAGGCGGGAGATAGAGCGGCCCAAGCCTGTGATGGCACGCGTTCGTTTGGTCGGCTCGGGCAGGCGACCGGCCAGCTTAGGTTGCCGCAGCGCGCGCAGCCAGTCGTCGATCGGTTCGCGCGCAAGCAAACCGGACAGGCCGAAGAGCGCGACTTGATCGACGCCAGCGGCTTGCGCGATCGCAAGGTCATCGCGAAGTTCACTCGGGTCACGATACGGTCGCTCATCGCCAAGCGCCCCGCCACCCACGACCCCGAGTGCGATACCGGCCTTTTGTCCGTAACGCTCGACGGCGGCCGCTGACCAGTTTGAAAGGAGCCAACGCGCGTCGCGACGACGCAAAAGCCCGCGGCTGTAGCCTTCGAGCAGCGACGTGTACGCCATCACCCAGACGTGGTCGAAATCGAGCCCAGCTACGGGCGTCCCGAGTGACTTTTCGATACCGACGGAGTCGCCCTCATCCCAGAGCAAAAAGGGTGGCACAACGGCCGAAACACCGTGCCCAGCCGCGTGCACCTTGTCGATGAGGGCGCAAACTCGGTCTCTGGTCTGCGAAGGGTTTGCAGAACGAAAGAGCCACGACGCGGAAGGAAAATGTTGCAGGGTGCGACGCACCCGTGCAATCGGGGGTTCGAGGTCGAAGATAAACTCCTCGATCGCATTCGATGCGCCTGCGGCGCTCAGCACCGACTGAAGATGAAGTGCATATGCTCCCGACGTCCACCCGCTGAGCCAACGCCCTTCGTCGTCTTCGAGCAGCGGCCACAAACGCAGCGTTCGCCCACGCGCCTCAAACACGCGCAATAGCTCTGGCAACGCGTCGTTCTGGTAGGGATGCACCGCGACGACGAGTTCAACCCTGTGCTGCTCGAGCGCACGGAGCACTTCGTTCGAAGCCAAGCGCGCGTAGGGAACGTGCTCGGACCATAGTAGACGCCTGTCCAAGACCCTTGCTTATAGCCTATATTTTGAGCCATGAAGATTTTATACGGCGTCGTGGGCGAAGGCATGGGGCACGCGATTCGCTCACGCGTCGTGGTCGACTACTTAATATCGCAAGGACACGAGGTCGAAATCATCGCCTCGTCGCGCGCGGTCGACTACCTGCAAAAGGCTTTCCCCGAGGTGCATCGCATTCATGGCCTGCACATCGTCACCGTCGAAAACCGCGTCAAAAAGAACAAGACCCTGTGGTCGAACATTTTGGCGGGAACGGCTGCCATCCCGCAGCAAATCGCCACCTACTTCAAGCTCGTCGAAGACTTCCGACCCGAGGTCGTGGTCAGCGATTTTGAGTCGTGGAGCTACTACTACGGCCAGCTTCATCGCATTCCGATTATCTCCATCGACAACCAACAGTTCGTCAATCGCTGCAAACACGAAGACGCCGTTTTAGAGGGCCTTCGAGCGCAGTTCGAGGTCGCACGCGCGTTTATCAAGAGCAAGCTCCCTTTTTGCGAACACTACATCGTCAGTTCCGTGTTCAGCGCGCCTGTGCGAAAAGACAAAACTACGCTCGTTCCGCCCATCCTCAGACCACGCATTCTCGAACAAAAACCGACGACTGGCGAGCACCTGGTCGTCTACCAAAGCGTAACCGACAGCGAAGAGCTCATCACGGCGCTACGAAAGACGGGCCTGCCGTGTCGCATTTATGGCCTGCGCAAGGAACTCCGTGAACCCGAAGTCGACGGCGACTTGCAGTTTATGCCCTTTTCGGAAGTGGGCTTTATGGAAGACCTCGCTTCCTGTCGGGGCGTGGTTTCAAGCGCGGGCATTACCTTGATGAGCGAATGCATCTACCTTCATAAGCCACTGCTCGCACTGCCGATCGAAGGGCACTTCGAGCAGCTGCTCAACGCGCGCTACCTCCAGCACCTGGGCTACGGCGCCATGTGCGAAAAGATCGATGAGCGCGGCATCGCGGCCTGGCTCGACCAGCTCGACACCTACCGCCAAAACTTACGCGCGTACACGCAAGACGGCAATACGCGCCTCTTCGAAACACTCGACGCCCAGCTCGACCGCGTCGCCGCCGACGTCTACTAGTCTCAATCGGGCCCCGGCTCCGATTGAGACTCGATGGCGTACCGCCTAAGCTAAGCGGACGAGTTTGCGACATCGACTTCTCGTTCTGCGCCTGGCCCTACTCGTTGTGTTTGCATTGAGCTGCTCATCGCGATCAAACCGAGCGGGGGGCGACGCGACGTTCACGCAAGACAGCTCGTCCAACCAATGCCGCGCCGACTATGAGTGCGTGAACGGCGAGTGTTGTAGCGACGCCACCTCATGCGAGGTTTTCTGCGAGACATGTACAGCTCCGCGTGATGCAGAGCTCCCGCGCGAAGCCAACGTGCCCGACGCATCTCTCCCGGGAGAGGAGTGCGGCGCGGCGCGGGCGACCCATGCTGGGAGCGATGCACTTCCGATGGAGGTACCTGCGCAGCGAGGTGCGGCCCCGATAACTGAAGTTGTTCGTTTTGACGCGCTGCGCTAGATTCTGCCGGTGAGCGAAGAAGCAAAGCTACTCAGGGGCTGGGGCGGGCATCAGGCCAAGGGCGTGCGCGTCGAGGGCGAATCGCTTTCGAAGATGACGAAGAACGCAGCGCTCAGTCGTGGCCTCGGTCGATCGTACGGTGACTCCGCCCTGCCCGCGAAGGACAGTGACCGCGTGGTCATGACCGAACGCGCCGATCGCATCTTGGCGTGGAACGATCAAACGGGCGTACTGCGAGCCGAGGCGGGCCTCAGCCTCGAGCAGCTCAACCACCTCTACATGTCGCGCGGCTGGTTTACGCCGGTTTCGCCAGGCACCAAGTTTGTCACGCTTGGCGGCATGGTGGCGGCCGACGTGCACGGCAAAAACCACCATGTGGACGGCTGCATCGGCGAGCACGTCGAGGCACTCACCATGCGCGTCGCCAGTGGTGATGTCGTCACCTGCACCAAGAAGGAAAACGCGGACCTCTTCGCCGCCACCATCGGCGGCATGGGCCTCACTGGTCACATTCTGGATGTGACATTTAAGATGCGTCGCATCAGCAGCCCTTGGATCTACGGCCACACCCGGCAGGTCAAGAGCATCGATGCCTACATCGATGCTCTCAAAGACGCCGCTGCGAGGTACCCGTACACCATGGGTTGGATCGATTGCGTGACTCGCGGTCAGGAGCTCGGACGCGGCGTTCTTTTTTGTGGCGATTGGGCCACGACCGACAAAGCTCCCGGCCGCTACCCGAAAGAAAAGCTCAAGCTTCGTGTCCCCTTCGACCTGCCTTCGGTATTGCTCAACCGCTTCACGGTTCGCGCCTTCAACGAAGTGTATTACCGCACCAACCGCAGCACGCCCAAACCCGCCATCATCCACCCCGATGCGTTCTTCTACCCGCTCGACGCGATTCACGACTGGTATCGCTTGTACGGCAAGCCGGGCTTCACGCAGTACCAGTGCGTGCTGCCCGACGAAGCCGGCCGTGGCGCCGCCGGCGAGTTTCTGAAGATCCTCACGAAGTCGGGTGCGGCTTCACCGCTTTGCGTCATCAAAGACTGCGGTCCCGAAGGCGTCGGGATGCTCTCGTTTCCAATGAAGGGCATCTCGATCGCGGTCGATATCCCGGTTCGCTACGACACGCAACACGTGGTCGACCAGCTCAACGCCTTCGTCATCGACCACGGCGGCCGCATCTATCTCGCCAAGGACTCGTTCACGCGCGCCAAAGACTTCGCCAAGATGGACGAGCGCATCGAGGGCTTCATGGCGGTGCGCAAGAAGTGGGACCCCAAACGCAAGTTCCGCAGCGCCCAATCGGTCCGCATCTTCGGAGATCCGTTCTAATTTCATGAGGGAGCGGCACCCACCCCCTCTCTCGCTTCGCTCGATTCACCCTCGCGATGACGCGACAGCGGAAGAGCCAACAAGTACAGGCCCGACCAGCTACGCGTCGCAGCGAGCGATTCGCTCATAGCAAATCGCGTTGCTTTGGCTCCGCCTCGCTTCGCTCGATTGGCGGAGTTTGCAAACTATCGCTAAGCTGCTGCCGATGAAGCGGATGGCGATACTGGGGGCGACGCGGGGGATGGGTCGCGCGCTGGCACGGCAAGCCGCCAAAAAGGGCCACCACGTGTTCTTGCTCGGCCGCAGCGACGAGGAGCTTTCTCGCTCCGTAGCCGACATCAGCGCACGCGTCGGCACGGCCGCCTGCGCGGGCTACGCGCACTGTGATCTTGCCGATCCGGACACCTTCGAGGGCGCACTTGACCAAGCCGACGCAGGACTCGGCGACTTCGACACCTTCGTCATCACGGCAGCCGAGTTTGCCACCCAAGACGAACTCGAAGCCGACCCCGAACGCGCGCACGCGCTTTTGATGACCAACTTCTCGAACACCGTCTATCTGTGCGAGCTTGCGCGAACGCGCTTGATGCGCCGTGGCGGTGGAACGCTGTGCGTATTTTCCTCGGTTGCGGGCGAACGCGGACGCAAACCCGTGGTACTCTACGGGGCATCCAAGGCGGGCCTGAGCGCCTACCTCGAAGGACTCGACCACCGTTACCGAAACCAAGGCCTTATCACGGTGTGTGTGAAACCCGGCTTCGTGCGCACCGCCATGACCGCCGCGCTCAAGCCGCCGCCCTTTGCGGGCGAGCCAGAAGACGTTGCCAGGACGGTTCTTCACGCCATCGAACACGGCACGCCTGAAGTCTACGCGCCTGCGCCGTGGCGCCCGATCATGGCTGTCATTCGCAGCCTCCCCCGCGCCGTCATGCGCAAAGTCAGCTTCTAGACCGAGGTCATCTAAGAATGATCGAAGGATGGGCGTTCAGCGGGTTGGAGGCGGAGAAGCGAAAGCGAAGGACGTGCAACGCACATTCGAGCTTGAGCGACGAACGGATCCGGCTCGCTGGGCGGTCAGGCTCGGTCAGGTTTTAGCTGACCTCGGTCTAGCTCGCGCCGCAGTGAATCGTTTGCTCTGCCCAGCGAGCAAAGCGCGCACTTCAGGCGCCATGCTGCCGCGCTGAGGCAAATGGCCACGCGCCGGAACAAGCGATGAGCTCCGCATCAGCGGAAAATTCGCGCGCTTGCTCTCCCGTCCTTGTGCTCAAGCCCGTGGCACTTCGCTTGCATCGATAGGACTCCCAAGCCTCGGCAACATAGCCGAGACCACCCGCCATGACATTTCGATCCTCCCCACAAGGTCCACAACCGAAGGGCCCAGCTCGCAAACGGCGCATCTCAAATGTGCAACGCATCCGTCAGCACGCTTCAGCCGACCTTGGGGTCGCCCACCTCATCGAAGACACTGTGCGCGCCGCGCCAGACGCCATTGCGGTACAAGACGACGCTCAAAGCAAGTCCTATCAAGAGCTTTGGGCGGACAGCGAGCAGATCGCACGACAGCTCGTGGCGCGGCGTTCGGCAGGGGATGTCTTCGTCGCGGTCTGCTTGCCGCGAGGCATCGCGTTGTTGACCGTCATGCTCGGAGCGTGGCGAGCACGGCTCGGTTTTGTTCCTCTCGACCCCGAGTACCCAGACGAGCGGCTTATGCACATGGTTCAGGATAGCGGCGCGAGTCTCGTCATCTGCGGCGCCGCTGATCTTGACCGCTTTCGTCATCTCGATACGAAAACACTCAGCCCCGAGCAGCTTGGCGTAGCTTCGAGCGCCGAACTCCCTCCGCTGCCGGGCGCCAACGACCTTGCCTACATGATTTACACGTCGGGTTCGACGGGACGGCCCAAGGGCGTACCGATCCACCATGGAAGCTTGCTCAACCACAACATCTGGTTTGGGCTCGAACTGGGCCTCGCGCGCGACGTCCGCTGTTTGCACTTTTGCTCTCCGTCATTCGATATCGCAATGGAGGAAATTTTTCCGACCCTGGGCTTTGGCGCCACCTTAGTGGTTCGGGACGAAGCATTACTGGACCCGGTGGACTTGGTTTCCTTCATCAAAGAGCAGAACGTCAACATCCTCAACATCCCGACCGCGTATTGGAGCAATTTTGTGCGCACGCTCGAACGCAGCGAACTCAGTCTACCCGAATGCGTGGACACCTGCATGATCGGCGGCGAACACGCCAACCCCGACGTTGTTCGCCGTTGGAGTCGCGTTGCGTCCAACGTGCGCCTACTCAACATGTATGGCCCGACCGAAACCACCATCACTGCGGCCTGCTACGACGCGGCGGGCGGCCTTTGCGACGGTGAGCTTCCCATCGGTCGTCCTGTCGCGGGACATACCGCGTACATCGTGGACGCGAATCTCCAGCTCGTCGAACCGAGCGAAGCAGGCGAACTCTGTCTCGCTGGTCCAGGTCTCAGCAGCGGCTACTGGAAACGAGACGAGCTGAGCGAAGAGAAGTTCCCTGTTCTCGACTTCGCGGGCAGCACAGCACGCATCTATCGAACGGGTGACCGCGTCCGAATGAACGAGTCGGGCGACCTGATGTTCCTCGGGAGGCTCGACGACCAGGTCAAGATTCGCGGCTATCGAATCGAGCTCGGCGAAGTGGAGAGGTGCCTGCTCCAAGTTCCGGGTGTTGACGACGGCGCCGTCGTCTTCGTCCAAAGCCAAGTCGGGGACGGACCGCGCCTGCACGCCGCCTACGTCGGACGCTGTACCGAGTCACAGCTGCGCACGCGTTTATCGTCCACCCTGCCAAGCCATATGATTCCCGCAAGAATCGAGCGGCTGACGTCACTGCCCCGCCTTCCCAATGGGAAGCTCGACCGACGACGGCTCGCAAAAGCGGGGTCTCGCGCCACCACAAGCTCGGCTCGGCAAGCAAGTAACCTCAGCGAACTGACCTTGCTCGACATCTGCAGACACGTTCTTGGCGATCACCAGCTCGGTATGGACGCCAACTTCTTTGAGGCTGGTGGCCATTCGCTCCATGGCATCGAAGTCATCGAGCGGGCGAATCACGCAGGCCTACCTCTACGTCCCGAAGACTTCTTCAAAGACGCGACGCTGCGCGGCCTGGCGGCGTCGGCGGATACACGCCTGCAGACACGCGATCGCCGCAGCGCGTTGGTTGAGCTGCAGACGAGGGGCGACTTGCCACCAGCGGTGTTCTTTCACTCCATGCCGGGCGATCTTCTAGGTTATGGCGCCTTGGTCCACCACTTGGGCAAGCTTCGACCGTGCGTGGGTTTTCAGGCGGTCTACGCCAGTCAGGGGGCGCCAACGCGCATCGAAAAACTTGCTACTCGGTATGCGGCGGAGATCAAACGACGATACCAGGAGGGAGCGCTTCACCTTGTCGGTTGGTGCTTTGGTGGGCACATCGCGATCGAAGTTGCGCGTATCTTGCGGGCCAAGGGCTGGCATCATGTTTCGCTCACGATGGTCGAGGGCTACCCCGTGTTGGGTCGCGCTCAGCACTATCTCAACCGCGCTCAAGCCCTCGCCAAGCTTTCCCCAGGCGAGCTTTTGAACTTCGCGCGTGCTCGCCAACGCGGCCTTCATCGCGAACGCCTCGATGAGCACGCTCTGTTCGCGCTTCGCGCAAACCAAGGCGCCTTCAGCGCCCGTAACGCCGTACACCGGGCGAATGACCAGGCCTATCGGCGCTATCGCTCGCGGCCGATCGATTGCAGCATGTTGCTCATCCGGGGAAGAGAGCTGCCGGGAACGTTGCTCAGCTCAGACTACGGCTGGTCGAGTTACGTGCGAGATGTGCACACCCTGCAGGTCGATGCCGAGCACCAGTCCATCCTCAAAGAACCGCACGTTCGCGACGTCGCCAGCATCCTCAAGCGCTGGTTCACCCGCAACGATGCGAGCCCCGTGGACAGCTAGTTCCCTGGCAGAAGAGATTTGATCCTATTGCGCCGTGGATCGGGTTGTGATCTACAGTAAGGATGAGACGACAGCGAGCAGATGGGACGATTCGGCTTGGAGCAAAGAACCGTCGAGTACTTGAAGAGCAGTTGAGGAGCAACGGGATTTCGTCGCGGGTACGGGTACGGATTCAGATTCTGCTTCTCTCAGACAAGGGATGGGACCGGGCATCGGTCGTGGAGGCAGCAAGGACATCGACCTCGACGGTGAGTCGAGGAACTAGCCGTCGTAGCCGATCTTGTAACCCACGACGCGTCCATCGTCTCCACGCTCAATAGCTGCAGGCACCTCACCAATGTAACCATACTCGACCCCATTCGCCGCGGATTTGCCCGCGCCACGACGAACTGAAAGCGAACCGCCGGACGCAACGGTCAGCTCACCGGAGTCGAAAAGCGCCGATACGGACGCATCGGCGCCAAACTGCCGGTCAAACGCATGGCGAATGCGAATCTCCCGAAGATCCCGAATCACATCGTACAGATTTTCGCTGGCCAGCCTATCGAACTCATTCGCGGAAACGTGTTCAGGAAATGTCTCGCGTGCGCGAGCCAGAAGATGTTTCTGGACCGCCGCGGCAAAGGTCGACTGTTGGTTCGCGGTCTGCCGCAGGTAAGTGTTGTGGAAAGAATAGACATCGTAACTCGCGCCGGGCTCTCCAATGTGCTTCCATTCAATATCGCGCAGCTTCGCTACATCAACCGGCTTTTTTCCCGTGGTGGCGACCTCCAGAATCGGGTCGTGCATCATGTCGAGCAGGTCCTTGACGTACACGCCTCGGATGGCACCGTCCGCACCGATGAGCGCATCGATATTCTGAGAATGAAGCTCAAGATGCGTAAAGTCCTCAAACACACTGTCGTAGATCACTTTCGCTAACGCAGGCGCAAACTCTTCGGTGTTCCAGTTTTCGATAGAGCCACTTCGTGCGATCAGACGGCGTCCAGGCTCGAACCGTTCGAAACCAGAGTTCTTTGTGTTGAAGAGCGCTTGTGCCGGCACCAGCGCGTCGGCAGCTTGAAGGCCAGTTTCTGGCAGAGGAATCGGACGGTACAGGACGCGCGCTTCATTTCGTCCGGAACCCAAAATCAAACCTGCCGGTTCTGGCGTGATGTGGTCACTGTTTAGGAGATGCTCCGAGCGTGCGACAGAAATGCGGACTTTGGGTGGCGGCAAGTTCTTTTGGGCCGTTTTCCACTCTCCGGGAAACTTGAGCATGTAGGGCGCTGTCCCGTCGTCAGGGAACATGATAACCGAGCGGTACGAACTGGTC
Source organism: uncultured Polyangiales bacterium (assembly GCA_964487255.1). GTDB lineage: Bacteria > Myxococcota_A > Polyangia > Polyangiales > CAZAQV01 > CAZAQV01. Next base: position 36,289 of record CAZAQV010000024.1, read on the forward strand.
ATTTCTGTTCGTATGCGGCCCGTTGGTTCTCCGAATCGCCGTTGAAGCGTGGCAATACGCTCTTTGTCCAAATAGTGAGCGAAAACCCGTATCTTCCCTTCCGAGGTCAGAAACGGACTATCCTCGAAGTGCGCACCGACCCGCTCAACGCCGGCGGTGTCTGCCGCGATATCCCAAAAGGGCGACATCCCAGTGTTCGTTTTGGAAAACTTCGTGTGACGCACAAGTGTCTCACCGGGCCGCACGCCGTTGAACCGTCTCTGCACGTTACCGTACACCCGAGCGTAGCGGCGCGCTTCCGAAAGCACCTCGCGGGCAAGGGTTCCAATACCCGCGTGGCTGCTCCCCCCCACATCCGCACGCAGCGGCAGCGGTGCACTGTTCGTGCGACCCGCAACGGTCCGAGCGGCGGCCTCGCCAAAGTAGCCAAACGGCACCACCAACAAGGCGGCTGCCAGCGCGAGCAACGCGGCCTGGATTTTCGCACTTCCTTGTGCACGTTTCGTACGTCGAGCCGACGCGGGAGACTCATCGAGCATGACGCGCAACGAAGCAAGCCCCATGCCTCTTTGGGAGCACTTGTATGACAGTCGTTTCTCCGACTCCCGCCCGGCGATCGGTGGCTAGTGAAGCCAGCTAGTGGGGATAACGCCTACTGGGACTTGCCCTCGTACCCAATCTTGTGCCGACGGCGCGCGACTCTACTTTGACTCCTCGATAATGTGGCGCTCACCCAAACTCAGAAGCGCCGTTTCGAGGATTTTGGCGCGTACGTCTTCGTCTTTGATCTGCGCGATCTCGGCAGCCAAAGCGGGCGGCAGTTCAGCAAGCGCAAGCGGCTCGTACTTGCGGACAAAACGGCGTCGCGGCGGCGGCACCGGCGGTAAAGGCGCGACGCGAAACCGGAGCTTACGCACCCGCGCTTCGGGCACTTCGCGGCGCACCGCCTGCAGGATCTCTTCGCTCAAGAAGCTCAGCTCTTGCGACCACGCACTGTTTTCGACATGAACGTAGAGGGTGCCATTTTTGAGTGACACGGGCCGAGCATGCTCCAGGACACGCTTGGGGACTGCTTTTTCCCAGATCGCAAAGGCACGAACCGTGTGCCACGCATCTTCCTGCCCCGAGGGGAAGACCATGCGCATCAGCTGTGAGAGCTCAGTCGGCTCCCGTTTGCGTCGCTTGGCCATGCACCCCTTAGGCTAGTGCGCGCCGAGCAAGCAAGCCACCCATTGTGTCAATCTGGACTTGCCTGAGTCGCAGTAACGCACCGAACGAAGTTCGCCTTCGAGAAGCTTTGCGTTTTCACTGGCATGTCCTTTGCTGTTCTTTTGACCCATGGTTCAAAACGAACAACGCATCGCTGAAAGATCAGAACTTGCCAGAGCGCGCCAGCGCCGCCGCCTGCTCGCGGAAGCCATCGCTTCTGAACAGGACGAGGATCGTTTGCGCGCACTCCAAGCCGAACTCGACGACCTTGAACGCACCTATTCGAAGGGTGAACTCAACGAGATTCAGCAGTAGGAAGTCCGCCCCTGCCGTTGAACCGACGCCCATCTTCTACGCGAGACAGCGCCTCTTCGCGGCTCAGGGGCCCGAGTTCCGTTTCCGAGACAACGATTCGCTGATAGGGATCCAGGGGTGCGTGAAGTATGTCTTGGCCAGAACCAACTACCTTGGAACCTTGGGTGTCGTCGAAATTCGGCATCGTGAAGCTTGGCAAGCCGAACGTCTGTCCGCTTGCTACAGAACCTTAAAACTTAACTGAGAGAACTTTTCAAGCCTTGTGTCACGCCCCATGGGCGGCTGCCGACAATGTGCCAACGAACGATTCGACCGCACTTGCCGCACTCTCTGGACCGTCTGCGTCGGCAATCTTCGACACGACTGCTGAACCCACGACGATACCGTCGGCCACTTGGGAAAGTTCGGTAACATCTTCGGGCGTCTTGATGCCAAACCCAACCGCGATAGGCACCCCGATGTGCTCGCGGAGCTTGCTGATGCGCTCGCGCACCAGGTCGGTTTTGACGTCAGCGGTCCCGGTGACACCCGCGAGCGACACCAGATACACAAAGGAACTGGCGAGTTCACCGATGTGCGCAAGTCGGTCGTCGGTCGTCGTTGGCGCAATCAGCGGCACAAAGGAGAGCCCCTTGTCGGTAAGCGCTTGGTGTAGGCCAAGACACTCCTCGGGCGGCAAGTCGACGACCAATGCACCGTCGCCACCAGCATCGGCGACACGTTCCGCGAACGCCGCCTCACCCAACTTGAGAATCGGGTTGTAGTAGCCAAAGAGAATCATCGGCACGTCAGGATGGCGTGAACGCACATCTTTGAGGCACGCCAGCGTTCCATCCATCGTCATGCCACCCTTGAGCGCTCGTTCGCTCGCTTTTTGGATGATGGGTCCATCGGCCGTCGGATCCGAAAAAGGCATACCAAGCTCAATGATATCGGCGCCACCATTGATCGCGGCCTCGATCATCTGCACGGCAGCGGCTTTGCTCGGGTCTCCACAGCAGAGATAGATGACCAACGCAGGCCGGCCTTCCTCTTTACATCGTGCGAACGTCTCCTGGATGCGGTTGCTCATTTCATGTCTCCGCCAGCCCTCACGCGTTGAACCGTCGCCATGTCCTTGTCACCTCGACCGGAGAGGCAGACGACAACGTTCTCGTCGGGGTAGGTTTTGGCGAGGTCTGCGAGCGCAGCGAGCGCGTGCGAACTCTCGAGGGCGGGGACAATTCCTTCCTTCAGACACAGCTGGTCGAGCGCATCCAACGCCTGCTCATCGGTCACCGAGACATAGGTTGCGAGGCCTGCGTCCTTGAGCCAAGCATGTTGCGGGCCAACCCCAGGGTAGTCGAGTCCCGCCGACACCGAGTGCGCTTCGCATACCTGCCCAACCTGGTCCTGCAACATATAACTCTTGGCGCCATGGAGCACGCCAACGCTCCCCTCGGTGAGCGTCGCTGCATGCTCAGGGGTGTCTACCCCGCGACCTGCCGCTTCGACGCCGACGAGCGCAACGCTCGGGTCATCGAAAAAGCCCGAAAAGATTCCGATCGCATTCGAGCCGCCACCCACGCACGCCACAACAGCTTTCGGCAGCCCACCCATCTGTTCGAGGCACTGTTTGCGCGTTTCTGTACCGATAACCGATTGAAACTCACGTACGATCGTTGGGTAAGGGTGGGGTCCTGCGGCTGAGCCGACGCAGTAGTGGGTCGTCTCGACGCGCGCCACCCACTCGCGCAGCGCTTCGTTCATCGCGTCTTTGAGTGTCTTTGAGCCTGTTTGAACCGCGCGCACTTTTGCGCCAAGCATCTGCATGCGCTCAACGTTGGGGGCTTGTCGTTCAACATCGATGGCGCCCATGAAGACCTCGCACTCGAGCCCCATCAAGGCACAGGCGGTGGCGGTCGCAACGCCGTGTTGACCTGCTCCAGTTTCTGCGATCATCGCGCGCTTGCCCATGCGCTTGGCGAGCAAACCTTGACCGATGGTGTTGTTAATCTTGTGCGCGCCGGTGTGGCAAAGGTCTTCTCGTTTGAGCCAAATCTTGGCGCCGACGGATTCAGAGAGCCGACTGGCAAAGTAAAGCGGTGTGGGGCGCCCCACGTACGTCTTGAGGATCGAGTGGAACTCTTCATGAAACGCCGAATCATCCCAAGCGGTATTGAAGGCACGTTCCAGCTCGATGAGTGGCGTCATGAGTGTCTCAGCGACGAAACGTCCGCCATACGGTCCGAAACGTCCGGGGATCTCAGGCGTGGATTGCATGCCTAAAATACTATCGAGGCCCGCTGTACCAAACCACCCCTAATAGCTTGCGAGTGGTGCATTTTGCCACGCTCAGCGCTGAGAGGTTGCGCACAGCGGACGAGTAGAGGTTCACGTTGGGCGCACAACGCCTTATAAGGGTAGACCCCGCAAACGTCACAAGGAGAATCAGTACATGGACTTTACACTACCCCCCCTACCCTTTTCCAAAGATGCACTCGGCCCTGCCATGAGTGAAGAGACGCTCAGCTTCCACTACGAAAAGCACCACGCTGGCTACATGAAGAAACTCCAGGCGGCCCTCGAAGGTAAGCCTGAAGCCGAGAAATCTCTCGAAGAGATCGTCAAGAGCGCCTCCGGCGGGACCTTCAACAATGCCGCGCAGGTCTGGAACCACAGCTTCTTCTGGAACAGCATCAAGCCTGGAGGCGGCGGCGCACCGAGCGGAAAAGCCGCGGACCTCATCAATCGCGACTTCGGCAGTTACGACAAGTTTGTCGACGAGTGGCACAGCAAGGGTGCTTCGCAGTTCGGTTCGGGCTGGGTCTGGCTGGTGCTCGACGGCGACAAGGCGCAAATCGTCACCACGAGCAACGCCGATACACCGCTCACCACAAACGCCAAACCGCTGCTTACGACCGACGTTTGGGAGCACGCCTACTACATCGACTACCGCAACGACCGCGGCGCGTTTCTCAAAGTGTTCACCGACAAGCTCCTCAACTGGGACTTCGTCAACGCTCAACTCTAGGCTCTTCGCTAGGCTTCGTTCGGACGACGATGTGGATCTACCACATCGCGTCCTCGACGAAGACCGCTCATCGCCGGTGCACCATGCCCGGGGCAAGACGGACACGATGAGCGTGCGAAGCCCAAGCAAACGGATTTGCTACGTGCAAATCCATGATTGCGACGCGTAGCCGTGAAGAGCCAAAAGCACAGCTAATCGACGATCCAATCGATCCCGTTCGGCTCTTCCTTCTTGTCCTTCGGAGGGTCGACGGGGTCTTTTTCGTTGTTACCGGCGCTGTCCGGGTCGACGATCCAATCCTTTGACGAACGTTTGGTCGAACCGCTACCGCTCGATTCGCCCTTCGAGTCCGGGTCGACAATCCAGTCGCGTCCCGAAGAACGACCACGTGAACTCGACTTCCCGTTGCGTCGAGAACCGGTCCTGGTCCGCGTCTCTTCCTCTCTTTGCTCTGCCACGGTCTGCTGCGCCGCATCGGGCAACGTGCCAGCGGCGTCCGGGCGAGCCGCATCAACGCCCTTTGCTGCATCAGCCTGCGCGAGCGACGCGTCGGGTTGCGTCAGTGCAACCTCTTCTCCGGGCTCGACCGGCTGCTGTGCCTCTGCAAGCTCATCGGATTCGGGCGTGCCCCTGAAGAGCGCTGCGATGTCGTGACGAAAGACAGCGAGCGCCGCACCGATCCCAACGAACACGACCAATGGCAGCCATGGCACCGGCCGCGTGGCCGACTGCCCATAGCCAGCCGCCACATCGTCGGGAACGACCGGAAGCGCACCCACTTGATTGTTGACCGTACGCTTCGGAGCAAGAGCAGGCACGTACTCGACGTTCGCTTTGGGCAGCGGCGCCTGCGCAACGGACTCCTCGGTCTCCACTTCGTACAGCTCCGCGTTGTCAACCTCTGTTGTCTTTTCCAGAGGGTTCTGCGGAGCAAGGGCACGACTCAAGGACTGCGTCTTGCGGGGCGCGGGTTTTGAACCGACACCGACAAACGTCGAGGTATCGGGGTCCTTGTCAAAGTCGTCCTCTTCGGGTGTCACCCGGCGCGTTCTGGGATTGGGCGCAACCATCCCGCGCACATCAAGCGTTTGGGTTCCGATGTGCTCCTGCCGGTCGCGCTTGTCATCGGGCAGCCGCTCCCGCCGCGTAGGTGAGTCGTCGGCACCAGCATGCGAATTCACCACTTCGGTTTGAGCACGGTCATCGGAGTACGGCGGGTGGCGCGCTTCCGGTGGAACAGGCGGCGGGATGGAACTCAGAAAGCGTTTCTTGCGTTCACCACGGCCCGGAAAGATGGCGTTCATCCATGCCGAAATTGCGGACGCACCGATCGCGTTGCCTGTCGCCTGAAGTGCAAGCTCGAGTCGCTCGCCCATGGTTCGGGCGTCGACATAGCGATCGTCGACCTCGCGATTGAGCGCGCGCAGCGCGCATTGCGCAAAAACGTCGGCCACGGGCCAACGCACTCCTTCTGGTGACTCGATGGATTTCGAGGCCATCTGAAACACGATCTCGTTTCGCGTTTCGCCATCGAAGAGCCGCTTTCCCGACAAGCCTTCCCACAAGATTGTGCCGAGCGACCAGATGTCTGCGCGCCGGTCGAGTTCAAGTCCTCTCGCCTGCTCGGGTGCGAGATAGGGCAGGTGCCCACTGTTGGCCAGCGCATCGAAATCACCATCATCGAGCGCGGCGCGGGACAACCCGAAGTCGACGACGCGAACCTGCCCATCATAGGTCACGATGATGTTGTCTGGGCAGACGTCCCGGTGGACGACACCGAGCGGTCGACCCGACTCGTCGGCAAGCTCGTGCGCCGCATGAAGCCCCTCGCAGGCATGCGCGACGATACGCGCGATCATGCGGTGAGTCGCCGCTTCGCTCGCCAGCCCCTGGGCACGGGTGGTTTCGAAGATCTTGGTCAAGGTCTCACCGACCAAGTACTCCATCGCGATGTAGTAAAAGCCGTTGTCCTCGCCGAAATCGAATACTGAGCACACGTTGGCGTGGTCGATGCGCGCGGACAGGCGGGCCTCTTGGAGAAAAGTGTCGATGCGACGCGGATCTTCGACCAACTCGGGACGAATCACTTTGAGCGCTGCGACCTTTTCAAAACCGGCCGGGTGATCCGTCTTGGCAACGAAGATCAGCGACGTGGCACCTTCGGAAATTTTGCGTACGACTTGGTAACGACCGAAGCGGGGCTTTCGCTCGGTCCCCAGCCCGGTCAGGGTATTGTCGCGTCGCTCGCTAACCATAGCAACTTGGGTCCACGGAGGCGCGGGGCCTCAGCCCACCTCGATCTGCATTCCTTCGTGCGCGGCGACGCTATTGCGAAAAATCGCTTGGGCATCGGCCTCTTTTTCACGGACGGCATCGTCGTCCTGGTCGGGATCGTGGTGGAACAGCACCAACTGTTTGACCCCGGCGTCGGTCGCAAGCTTGGCCCCTACCTCGTTGGTTGAATGCCCCCAGCCTTGATGGCTCTGGTACTCATCGGGTGTGTACATGGCGTCATAGATGAGCACATCGGCCCCTCGCGAAAGCTCCAACAAGCCGGCGTCGCTGTCACTCCCATGCTCCGTGTCCGTCATGTAGACGACCGATGCCCCTTGATAGTCCACGCGATAGGCCAACACACCACCGGGGTGGTGCCCTGGCGCGGCCCTGACCGTCACCCCTTCACAGGGCATAATGTTCTGCTCGGGGTCAATGTTGTGAAACACCATCGAACTGGCCAGCTCCGCGAAGGTGACCGGAAAGTTACGAAACTCCATCTGGCCGGCCATCGCAGATTCTAGACTACCAACGATGCTCTTCGACCCGTAGAGATTGATCTTGGTTTCTTTTCGAAACGCAGGCGCGAAAAACGGGAAGCCTTGGATGTGATCCCAGTGCACGTGGCTGATAAATAGGTGCAGGACCTCGACCTTGTCCTCGAAGAGCTTCTGTCCGAGCGCGCGGATCCCAGTGCCCGCGTCAAAGATCAGTTGCGTCTCTCCGCACTCCATGCCAACGCAACTCGTATTGCCTCCGAAATGGGCAGTGTGCGGACCAGGTGATGGGATGCTCCCCCGAACACCCCAAAATGTCACACGAAACATGGAGGTATATTGCTTCTTTGGGTGGCTCGACGTCAAATGTATACGGTGAAAGATGGGATTCGTAGTCTGGCTGCTGGGGCCGTGGCATTCGCCCTAGGCATGCTGCTGGTCCGTGCCACCGCTGGGGAGCGCGAGCTAGCCGACGATCTGCAGGACCATGGCCTAGAGATCTCGCGGGCGCAGCCCGAACCCGAAGCGCAGCCCGAACCCGAAGCGCAGCCCGAACCCGAAGCGCAGCCCGAACCCGAAGCGCAGCCAAAGCAGACAGGTACGCCCGCAGTTGAAGACGCCCTGTTCATTCACGGGCGCCTCGCATACTTGCGTTGCACGCTGCCGAGCGGCGAAAGCCCCGAGGACGCGCGCCAGTGCCCACGCGCTCGCGACGCCGAGCAAGCCATCTGGGCGATTCTTGAGCAGCTCCCTTCGTGTCAAGCTTTGGCGGCAGCGCGAGGGCACGGCGATATACGGGTCGACTTTCGCGAATCACCTGCGCGAGCACGCTTTTTTGAGCAACGCTTTTCGAGTGACAGCACGAAAACCAACCTCCCGACCTCAGAGGTCTTGGCTTGTAGCGAAAGCGCCCTCGAAAAAGTGGTGCCTCCCGCGGACGGGCTGCGGCCTGTGATCTCTTTTCGCTTCGAGCTTCGCTAAACGAAGCGTTCGCTAGCGATTCGTCATGTTTGTTGCTAGACGCGCCGGTAAATAGTTATGCCAAGTCACCAGGCCAAACGCGAGATATGGAGGGTCGCCAACGAAAAAGGACAGGCCGCGGATGCACTCTGGCAATCGGGATTACGCGGGGCCGCGCTCGAACAAGCTATCGATGCTTTGCTCTGGACAGACCGCTATCAAGCACTTGTGGAGCAACCGCAGCAAGAAAAAGCCGGTTCTTCGATTCATTCGCTGCCACCATCTCAACCCGTTCTCGATCTACTGGCCACGCAAAAACTCGCGATCCCCCCCTCTCCACTCGAACTCGCTGACCTTGGTCGCCCACAACAGAGAAGGCTTTTTGCAGCTGCTCGCAAACTTCAAAAGCATCGACTTCGACCTGTTCCGCCACCTACGGCAGAACACAAGTGCATCGAACGCATCGTGCTTGCAACGGCCGTCCTCGCAGTCTTGTTCGTCGGCGGCTGGTGGTATCAACGCCACGCAAACCAACCGCACGCCCAAGCTTCGGACTCCTTTGGTAAACAGTACGGCCCGGAGGCAATCGTAGATGGCCGCTGGAATAAACGTCATACGGAGTGGCTTCTTCCCAACAAGACCCTCGGTTGGATCGAGATCATACAGCCGGAAACCAAACAACTCGCTGTATTACGCATTCGCAATGCATTTCATCCCCCACACAACAGCTACGGTACAAAAGAGCTGCGGATTGAGGTCTTCGAAGGCAACAAACTTGTATTCACGAAAGACACTGTCTTCGAACGACACGACAAGAGCCACGCCTGGCTAGAAGTAGATGTCGGTCGTTCTGCTAACCGCGCACGACTTCACGCAATATCTTACTATGAACAGGGCGCGGGCCTTTCGGAGGTCGAATGGATCGCCAAACCCTAACAAGGCTTCGCGTCCGGCCCACGGTCTATGCCATCACAGCGACGTTGTTGCTCTTGTTTGGGGTTCTCCTGCACTTCTGCAAGCTCGGCGACATTCCTTCACCAGCAGGTGACGAAACCAATTGGCTCGGCCTCGGCCTCGGTCTTAGCCGCGGCGAAGACGTGGCACTCAAACCCGATGCGCAATTCGTCTCACAGGCACTGGGCCATCTCATTGCGCTTGGCTTTCATATTTTTGGCCCCAACTTCTTTGCAGGTAGGTTTGTCCCAGCAGCGTTCCTCGTTAGCTGCGCGGCCATCGTCATGGCCCTGTGCTTCGAGCGTCGCGCTTTTGCCATGGGACTCACCGCAGCCGCTTTTTTGTTGCTGCACCCTTGGTCGATGGCGTGGTCTCGCACAGTCTCGGTTCCGTACGCGATGTCACTATCGCTCATGGTGCTCACGCCACTCGCATGGATTCGTGCCACTGAAATAACACATCCCGTGGCGCGAACAGTCGCACTCATCTGCGCAATGCAACTTTGGCCGCTCTCTCTTCACTTCAGTCCGCTAGGGGCCATCGCAGGTATGGCATGCCTAACATGGACGGCTCTAACCGCGAAACGAAGACTCTTTCTTTCCTCCTCGTTTTGGCTTGCTGCTGTTCTCGCTGCCGCGCATGCCTTCCCATTGGTCGCGCAAGCCCTCGGGGTCGCCAAACTCCAACGCCCCCGCTCGACGGAAATCGACGCGGAAAAAATAGCGAACTACAGCGCCATGCTCTCCGACTACCTAACCGGTGAGTCGACGATTCGACACTTTACGGGCACGCGACTTTACGGGGCCGACCTCGAACTACTTCGAGCGGTCGGGGCGGTGTGGGCGGTGCTCGTTACGGTCTTCTTGGTACGGCACGTCGCAATGCGAGATCGTGCGCCACTGCAGCACACGATGGCGGGCTTGAGCATCGTGCTATTCGGTGGCGTCGTGGTGGGGCTGCCTGTCGCGCTGGCAGGAGCTCGCCCGTGGTGGCTACCCGGCCTTTCCGCGGACCGATACGGGTTTGTGATCGTGGCATCTCTTTGCCTGAGCGCCGCGTGCGCTGCTCAGATGAGCCGCTACGGGCGTGTTCTTGCGCTCACCGGCTTCGTCCTATTCGTGGCGGTACGAACACCGCAGCTGGTGGATGCGGCTTGGAACGGCAGCACGCCTGACACAGGTAGGGGCATCGAGAACGGCAGTGGATGGCGCGGTTGGCGCATCACCAAAGGACAAAAGTCAACTTCAGCCGCAGTATGGGAAACCATAGACCGTCACGTTCCAGCCAACCAACCACTTACGGTACTCGCGCACAGTTTCGGATTTCAGGCTCTCTGTTTCGAAACGCTCGTTCGAGACGATCCGAGCAATGTTTGCATGAAGGCCACGAAATCGTGGACAGCCGTTCCAAGGGATCACTACGTCGCGCTCGCTGTCTGGCATGACGAGGCCTTCGCAGAGAACTATATGCCTCGCAACATCAAGCAAAAAAACCAGCGCCTTCGCCGAAGGTTCTTGACCCGGTTTTCCCACATCGAACATCAGGAGACGTTTCGCGAGCCAAACGGCAACGCACTTTTCGACCTCTATATCGCCGCACCTCGGACGCCTTAGCCCCGATCGCCTGCGGACGAACGACCGGGGTCGAATACTAACGGTCAGTATCGAATAGTTGTCCGGTTGTGGGTTCTGCGCGCGGGACGTGGCAGCGACGACAGCGCGCTTCATAGCTTTGTGCAGCGCCCACTTGCACCTTGTCGGCCCCCCCTGCGAGTCGCTGCGAACGACCGGCAGGCGCCCCGCACTGGATGCATATCGCCAGCGTTTTGGTTACGTATTCTGCAACCGCGAGCAGTTCTGGCATCGGCGAAAAAGGCTTGCCCATGTAGTCAAGGTCGAGCCCTGCGGCGATCACGCGGACACCTTGCGCGGCGAGCCGCTCCGCCAGCGAAACGACCCCCTCATCGAAGAACTGGGCTTCGTCGATACCGACAACGCGAAGTTCTCGATCGAGCCGCGAGGCAATGTCTGCGGACGTCGTGACCGTGGTGGCTTCGATGGAATTCGCCGAATGGCTGACCACACGTGTCTTGTGATAGCGGTCATCGATGGCCGGGCGAAAAACCCGTACGGGAAGTCTTGCGATCTGTGCACGACGGAGTCGTCGGATGAGCTCTTCGCTCTTGCCGCTGAACATCGGGCCACAGATCACTTCGATCCACCCCGCTTCGGCTGGCATGAAATGCATGTCGGCCGATGTAGCCATGTCGGCCGCGATATGCAACTGCGATACCAACCAAAGTGCACGGGCTTCGATCGGCCGCGGCGGAAAGGTCTGGGTACAATATTCCTAGCGTTTTCGACTCACGCGACGAACGAGGCTGTTTTCTGCAGGTCGGGGTTTGGTTACGGCCACCCGCTATGCTATTTTTTGGCTATGGAGGTCTTGCTCCAAAAGTTGGGTAAGAAAGCAGGGAGGCCTGTCGTAGGCAGGCTTTTGAGGGCACCTCGAAAAGGTTCCGTCGTGATCATCGAGTTTCCCGATGGTTTGCACGAATATGTCACCACACCGGTCAAGCGGATCATGCGCTTGGTCGGCGAGGGCTGCTACTACGTCGAGACTGCGAACAGCCGGTACCGACTTGAGATTCGCACCGGCGCAGGCGACCAACTCGAAGCCCCCGCCGCGCAATAACTCTACTATTGGTTCTTCACGGCTACGCGTCACAACCAGCGATGTGCTGTTAGCACATCGGGTTGTTTGAGCTTCGCACGCTCATCACATTGGCTCTTCGCTAGCCTTTCTGCGTAGCAACGATTTTGCAACTAGCAAAATCGGCTCCTCGAAAAAGCGCTCATCGCGTGCGATGACGCGTCAGCGGAAGAGCCGAAAAGATAGGCGGAGTCCCAAAGCGCGAGTTGTTACCAACACCGAGTCGCTTGGACGGAGCGTGCACGCTCATCACATTGGCTCTTCGCTAGCCTTTCTGCGTAGCTAGTCACGGCCCAAGGCGGGGGGCCAGTCCTCACCCGCAGGAATCAGGATTCCAGACGAAACGGCCAAAAACAGCGCCCGCGCTGCGTCGTCGTCGTTAAGTTCGTCTCGGGACGCCACGAGCCCCATCGCATCGCGAATCTTAAGCCCGTCTGCACTCGTGATCAGACGCGCCCATGCGTCGGAGATATTGTACGAATGAAGGGAGATGGCCGGCGAAGGGTTAAGTTTGACACTTCGGGCACCCACGCGCTCTTCGAGCGCACGAAGCACGTTGACGCTGTCCATCACGAGCACTGCTTCCCGCTGGAGCTCTCCCACGCTGCGACTCATCGCAATCGCATCGGCATTGGACCGGGCATTCGGCTCAAAAGACCACGTGCCTTCATTCCAACGGAAGGCTTGCAAGTACTTGAAACGCACCTGATCTTCGAGCGCGCGGTAAAGCTCCATTGGTGTGAGAATGCCAAGGTCGACCAACGCATCGCCAAGCCGACCGTTGTACTTGTGAAGAACGCCTAGCGCCATGTCGACTTCCATGCGCAGACAGATGGCTGACGACACCAAAAACTCGCCGAGCAGTTCGCTCGGGTCCGTGGATGCGACAAACTCCGGAAACCCCTCCACAAAGAAGATCTTCTTCTGTCGCTGCGTGTTCGTGCGAAGCGTGAGCGCGCCCGTCCTTCGCTTGACGATTAAATCGTGCACCAGCAGAAGGAGTGCACCAGGGCCGAGCGCTCCACCCTCGTCCTGGCCCGGCTCCTCATCGAGCCGCCAATGCAGGCCTGCCGAAGCAAAAAACCGTCGAAAGTCATCGATACCCGAGACGGCCTCAAACGCAGCGCCCCGCTTGGAGACCGGCGTGTCGGCGAAGATTTCCCCCCCTGCGATAAGACGCGTCACCGTCGGAAACGTAAGCGGGCCGAAGACGCTGTCATCGGGGAGCTTGACTCGATAGAGCCCCTGTTCGTCACGTAGCGGATCGGTGAGCTCATCGGTGGTCGTGCTTCCGCCGGACGGGGGCAACATCGAAGGGGTGATCGCGCGCTGGGCGTCAACCGATTGCAGACGAAAGCGCATGAGCAAGCGCGAAAGCATCTCCGCACCGTTGGCCGAACCTCGGCGCCGAATCACTTGGTCCACGGCGTCCGCGAACTGCCGAGCGTGCGGACGGTCTTCGCGATTGGCCGTGAGCGCACTTCTCAAAAGCCGAACGATATCACGTGGGAGCTGGCCAGAGAGTTCTTCGAAGCGACTCAGATCGCCATCGCGAATGCGAAGCAAGATCTCAAGGTCGTCCCCCTCACCGAAGAGCGGAGCGCCGATGAGCATTTCTGCACCAACCGTTGCCAACGTGAAGACATCGCTGCGCCCGTCAAGCTCCTTGGCGACAACTTGTTCCGGGCTCATGTAGCCCATCTTGCCACGCACGTGACCGCCGTCGGTATACGAGACCTTGTCCACAGCCCGGGCGATCCCGAAATCGCTGAGTTTCACATGACCGCTGCTATCGAGCAGCAAGTTCGCGGGACTGACGTCACGGTGCACGATCCCCAGCGGCCTGCCGCTGACGTCCGTCGCACGGTGTGCATAGGAAAGCGCGTGGGCCGCCTGGGATAGAATGTGCAGGACGACCTCCTGGGGAATAAGCTCCTCTCGGCTGACCGAGCGGCGAATGAGTTTTCCCACATGGCTGCCGTCAACGTACTCCATCGCGAGCACGAGCTCGCCGTCGTACTCACCAAAGTCAAAGACCTGAACAATGTTGGGGTGCTGCAGTCTCGCCGCGAGCCGCGCCTCATCGATAAACATTGCGACGAACTCTTGGTCGCGCGTGAGCTGCGGCAAGACGCGCTTGAGCGCAGTGCGTTTGGAAAAGCCGTACGCACCTTGCCGCTTGGCCAAGAAAACTTCAGCCATGCCGCCGGCTGCGATCCGGCGATCGATGACATATGGACCCAGCTTCTTGCGCTCCTCAGTCACGCTGCGGCAACTCTACCCCATTTGGGACATTTCTGCGGGCCCACAAGCGCCCACACCGCACAATCGTCGTTTTTGAGGATCCCAAATCGCTCCCAGGTGTGTATGATGAGAACCTCCGCAAAGACTTTATCGTTGAGAAAACCCAATCACTGAAAACACTGCCGTGCCGCAAAGAACTTCAAGCACACGAAAGCGAAAAGATGAATACATCGGTCAGGTTGTTGCCGGCCGATACAGGCTCGAAGAAAGGCTCGGCGAAGGCGGGATGGGCGTCGTCTACCGCGCCCGCCACGTATTGATCGATCGTACTGTAGCCATCAAACTAATTCGTCCCGACTTGCGCAGTGAAACGCACCTTCGGGCATGGATGCTGCGCGAGGCACGCGCTGCAAACCGTGTTGATCACGCTCACATCGTCGACATCCACGATGTCGGTGAGACCGACAACAACGAACTCTATCTCGTGATGGAGTACCTCGTCGGAAGTTCGCTCTCCTCCGAGATCGCAAAGGGGCGCCTTCCCGTCGCACGCGCCACCGACATCTTGGAGCAAATGTGTGCAGCGCTCTCCCGCGCACACGACCTCGGTGTCGTGCACCGTGACCTCAAAAGCGACAACATCATGATGCTCAACCGTGGTGGTCGTCGCGACTACGTGAAGATTCTCGACTTCGGCCTCGCCGCGCTTGCGCGCGACCCTCGGCTCGCGCCCAAAGGAGCGGTCTTTGGCACGCCTGAGTACATGTCTCCGGAGCAAGCGCGGGGTGAAGACGCCAGCCCACTTAGCGACATCTACTCGCTGGGTATCCTCTTCTACGAAATGCTCACGGGGAAACTCCCATTTCGCTCGAGCGACCGCGACACCTTGCTGGACATGCAGAAGAACAAACCTGCACCGCTGGCACGCGCACTGCGACCCGACCTTCCCGAAGAGGTCGACAGCATCATTCAACGACTGCTCCAAAAGGACGCGAGACAACGCTTTCGAGACGGTCACCATCTGCACGAAAAGCTCAAGGCGCTTCAAAGACAGCTGCCTTCGAAGCCGTGGGAACTTGCGCAAGGTGGTCGCTCTGAGACTCCTGCAGCGGTTCCACCGCCGCCTCCCGCGCCCTCCCCTGGCGTCGTTGAGTGGAGTTCACAAGCGTCGAACTTCTTACGCCTGGTGGCGCGCGCCTACCCAGACGGTCATCCGCCGGCTGAAATCGATGAGGCATCGAAGCGCATGTGGGAAACAGCATCGCGCGCCTCTCGCCTGGAGGGCGAACTCGCCACCCACGCCAAAAAGCTCGAAGCTGTGGAAAAGCGAGGTCGAGCGTTGCGTGCAGAAATCGGTCGTAAGGTCGAAGAACTGTCGCTCGAAGAGTCGCGCACGGCGCGCGATGCCACGGCAGAACGCAAGCGCGAGGCCGATCTCATGAACCTACGGAGCGCGGCGCAGCGTGACCTGAGCGCAGCCGAAGAGTCCGCTCGAACCATTGGCCCCCACGCGGGTCTTGAGGCGATGCGCAGCGCGTTCGAGAGAGTCGGCAGCGCACGCGCGCGTGCGCAGACGCTCGGCGAAGTGCTCCAAGGGTTCACCCAACGTGCCAAAGAATACGAAGACCGGGCTGCGGGGCTCAAAAAGCAGATCGAGCAACTGCGGGCGCAGCTACAGCGTTACAGCGACGCGCTTGAGGCCGACTTGGCGGCGGGGCGCGAACGTATCGCAACCCGCGTTCGGGAGGCGGTCAGCTACGAGAACGCCTTTACGAACGATACGGAGCTTCTGGTCCGGCACCTCGAAGAGATCCCCGAGTGTCGTGAGCTGCTTGAGGAGGTCAAGGGTGGCCTCCACCGCTCGTCGGCCAAGCAAGAGCCGATTCCGAAGGCTGTGCGCCAGTCCCTGGCTCCCGCCAAAGAAGCACTCTAATTCGATAGGGTCTGGCACCCAGACCCTTTGGTTCCTTCGGAACCATTCACCCAAACTCCCCCGACCAGGACTCTTCCGAAGAACCCAGTGCTGTTAGCACAGTGCTCTTCTCCCTCCGTCCCCGCTCCGCTCCAGCACGGTCTATGGTTTCTTGGGCTCCGCCTCAGTCCAGGGGCGCTCAAGCTCAGAACAGCCTGAACTCGGTCTACAACACAGCCCTCGCGATGACGCGCGGCCTGCCCATGGGGGCGCTTTATGGGCTTGTCGCGGGGAACGTTGGCGCCTATAGTCGCTGCCCCCTCGGCCGAGTGGCGGAATTGGCAGACGCGCCGGATTCAAAATCCGGTGCCTTCGGGCGTGTCGGTTCGAGTCCGACCTCGGCTACCGTAAGGAGATACGATGAGTAAATTGAGCGACTTCCTCGAGAAAGAAAAAATCGACCCCCGACGCATCTTGAGCGTCTCGGCCAAGCTCGAAGGGCTGCGTCGTGAGGACCGTGAAATTCGCCTCGCCCGGCGCGTCGCTCGCAGCGGCAACGAAGCTAGCGACGCTGTCAAAGAGCTCGCCACCAAAAAGCCTCGCTCGGGCCGCTCCGTGTCCCGCCCAACTCTCGACCGGGCACTGCGCGGAGAAAAGGTCTCGCCCGGCGCGCGCCGTCGCATCGGACGCGCCGTGAACTACATTCGCCAACAGCGCAAACAGGACCCGATCGCAACTCCTGAACTCTTTTGAGCGCCGAACCTTCCGTGAGCGCCTCGCGCTACGCCGATCGCGTCGCCGTCGTCGTCAACGGTAACGCACGCGCGGTAACAGACTCCCTTGTCACCGTGCTTGAGCAGATTATTCGCTCGGGCGATCTGTTCGTATCACGCACCCTCGAAGAAGGTGAAGAGATTGCGAAAACAGTCGCGGAGCGCGGCTACGGTACCGTACTTACCGGCGGCGGTGACGGCACCTTCACGCACGTCGTGACGGCTGTTATGAAACACTGCAAAGAAGCCGGCTTTCCTGCTCCACGCTTCGGTTTTCTGAAACTCGGCACCGGCAACGCGCTCGCCTGGGCCGTCGGTGCAGGACGGATTCGCTCGGGCGACTTGTTTGCCGACATTGCGAGGCTCACGCGCGACGCCGGCAGCCGGCCGCTGCGAATGCTGGAAGTGGAGGGCAAACTCTGTCCATTCGCTGGGCTCGGCATCGACGCAAACACCTTGCACGATTACGAGGACACCAAACGCCTCTTGAGTCGTCACGCAATTACACGCCCACTTTCCTCGGGGGCGATGGCCTACCTCATCACGGTCATCGGACGCAGTCTGCCGGCGTATCTATTCCGTCCGCACGACCGGGTACGCATCATCAATCAGGGCGACGATGCTGTGCGACTTGGCATCGATGGACAGCCTATCGGCGCCCCCATCAAAAAGGGTGAGGTCTTGATCGAAGGACGCTGCCGAATGGTCGCCATGTCAACCATTCCCTACTGGGGCTTCGGCGCACGCATTTTCCCTTTCGCCGAAGAACGGCCCGATCGATTCAATCTGCGCGTTGTCGACATGACGAGCGCAGATGTCGTGATTAACATCCGACAGATCTGGGATGGGACTTACCGCTCTCCTACCTTGCACGACTTCCTCGCCCAAGACGTCTCGATCGAGTACGAGCGACCGATGGCATTGCAGATCGCAGGAGACGCCGCAGGGAAACACCGCCAAGTTCGGGCACGCTTGTACCCAGAGCCAGTCAACGTGGTCGATCACTACGCCCCACCCCGCGCGTAGACCGGCTCTGATTGATCGCACAGGTCGGCGCCTGGTAAAGTGCCTGCGATGAGATACGCGTGGCTCTATCTATGTTTCGCAATCGTGTGCGTCACCCCTAACCCCACGGCGTTCGCCACGGACGTAACCGGAACAGTGGACCTCAGTTCGGTCAAGTCCGCGCCGGAGCCGGAGCGGGCTCGTGCGTTTTACTGGGAGGAACCAAACGGGGCGCTGCCCCCGCGCAGCGACTCGGCGCGAGCCCATCAAGAAGTCTGTCTTGTCGTCTTAGGTAAGGGGCAGCCTGACTCACCACGTTACGCGTTCGAGGGCGGCGACCTTTCTCCTCGAACCATGGCCTTTCGTTCCGGTAGCAAGGCATCGCTCGTCAACACCGACATCTTCAGCCACCAGTTGTTCTCCCCCGACCTCAAGGACCTCGAACCCCTGGCAACCGCTCCGGGCCAATTGCGTAAGGTTACACTTGGCAATGTCGGCGTGTTCGCGCTTCGCGATCAACTACATCCCAACGTCACTGGGCATGCGCATGTTATCGCCGACTTACTCAAGCAAGTTCCGCTCAAACCCGACGGCTCCTTTTCCTTCGAGATGGACCCCGGCGCGTACACGGTTCAAGTTCTTTGGGGCAGTGAGGTCGTCTACGAGAAATCGGTCAAAGTCTCCGGCAGCAAATCCAACCTCGGTCGCATCAAGCTCAAGCGGCCAAAGAAGTAGAGAGATTCAGACATGCTACTTTCACGTTTTTGGTACATCATTTTAGCCCTGCTCGCCGCAGCTGGGTTTACATTCACCTTCCTTGCCTACGGTGCTTTCAACCGAAAGAGCGATGCGGCACTCAAAGACGCTTTGATTCGCGACCGGGTCGAGTCCGAGCTACTCCTCAAGCTCGACGCACGGGCGAGGCTGGACGCCATCGCGCCCATCGCACTCGACGGTGACGTCCGAAAGAGCCTCACGAAGGCATCTGGCGAAGACGAAGTCAGCATCGACAAGTCACTGAGTAAGCGCCTTGCGCGGCTCAACAAGCAACTCGAAGGGCAACAAGCCGACCGCTTCTACGCAGTCGACGCGCAAGGGCGCATTGTCGCCAAAGTCGATGGCCAACGAATACCGGACGGCGCGGGCCTGGGTGCCCTGCCCGCGGTATCTCGCGCACTCGCCGGCTATGTGCGTGACGACACTTGGGTGTTCGATGGCGAGCTGGTGCGCATCGCGGCTCGTCCTGTCATCAACAACGGTCGTTATGTCGGTGCACTCGTTCATGCAAAGAAGTTCGACGAGACCTTCGCGCAAAAACTTTCGGATGCACTGTCTGGCGCTACCGTCGCATTCTTCATCGACGACAAGTTGCTCGCCGGGCACATGCCCACCGCGGAGAATGCATTGGGACCCCAGAGCATGACGGAGAGCCTGAGCGAAGCGACGTCCTCGGAAGCCTTTGGCAAAGCCGGGGTGAGCGAAGCGCTGCCCGCGACCAGCCAAGGGTTGGCCATCTACTCAGACATGGTGGGCTCGGCATCGAAAGCCGGCGCCGTATATGCCATCGCGCGGCATCGCGTCGTCCTCGGCCCATGGGATGTCTTCTCGCAAGTGCGAACCGACGACCAACTGGGCAACATCTGGATTCTCATCATCGGTGGCGCGATTCTCGCTGCGCTGATCGGTCTACTTGCGGTTTGGATAGAGCGCGACCGACCACTGGGCCGACTACTTGCAAACATCGGGCAAATCCGTGGAATGGACCGGCTCACTGTCGGTTCGTTTGGCGGCAAGTACCGAAAGGTGGCCTCGGCGATCAACGATGCGGTGGACCGTATCGCTGCGGAGGGCGGCGCTGCGCTGCCGCGCAAAGCCAAGGACCTCGACAAGTTGCTCGACAGCGCCGAGGGCCCGAAGACTGGCCCGGCGTTCGGCTTCGCGGGAAACGGTGAGTCCTCCCCTCGTAAGTCAGAAGCTGAAACTGCGAAGACGCCAGGCGTCAGCGGCACCGATGACGACCATTTCCGCCAAACCTTCGACGCCTTCGTGGCAGAGAAACAACGCTGTGGCGAAGACATTTCGCGCCTCACCTTTGACCGTTTCGTCCGCTCGCTGGAGAAGAACCGACACCAGATCATGGCAATGCCGGGGGTTAAAGGGGTCCGCTTCACGGTGTATGAGAAAAACGGCAAGGCCGCCATCAAGGCCAACCCAGTTAGGTGAACCGATCACATTGGGAGCCGCGCACTCGCGATCTGACCATGTCTGACCCGATCAGAATCCTGGCGCTCGCAATCTAAACGACCGACTATTTTTTGCCGATGAGTCGGCGGGCGCTAGCCACCCATTCGTCCCGTTCGATGCGCACCGAAGAGGTGCCGATTTTCTCGGCGATGCGTTCGATATCTTCGTCCGACCAGGCTGCGATTTGTTCGAATTTGGTGATACCCGCATCGTGCAGCAGCATTTCGAACTTGGGCCCGATGCCTTTAATGCGCTTGAGGTCGTCAACAGCCGTGATATTCGGGCTCGAAACACTGCGCCGTGCCCAAGTGACTTCGAGTGACTCAAGACGCTTGCTCAAGTCAGCAAAACGAGCCGCGGATGTCGCATTGGCTTCGCTAATGGCAGACTGCTGAATCACAGTTCGATCTTCGAGCAACGCCACCTTGCGCAAGAGCTGGTGATCTGCGGCCGGAGTCCCTGTGTTCTTTGGCTCAGACGCCAACTTGAGCAGCTGCTCTTCAAAAATCTCTGCGCGAGCTCGCAGCGCAAGCAACTCACGTTCGTGCTTGTTCTGCAACGTCTTCACTGCACGGAGCTCACGACGTAGCTGCACGACGCGCTGATAGTTAAGGTCTGCTGCGGTTGCCGTCGGAGGCGGAGGTGGCGCGCTCGTGAGACGCGGCTTGGTGATCGTGCCCTCGGGCTGAAGCGGCAGATGGTCATGCGCGCTTGGACCAACGCCGGGCGGCAAGGTTTCAATCGTCGTCTTGCGCGCCCGCGGCGGGGAAATCGAGCGCCCCACGGTGTCGCCCTGCACGCGAAACTTGAGCCCCGGGATACGACTCGGTCGTTCCGACGGGCTGGAACTCGGGCGCGAAGCCAGAATTTCGGTGTGCGAGTGAGCAGGCTTTTGCGGACGTTGAATGGCCTCGCGATCGTGGTCGGTCGGTGTATCCTCCTCCAACTCATCGGCCAGGACGTCTACCGAGGTCTCTTCGTCCTCATCAGCTCCGATATCCACGGCTGCTATAGTACCTGACTGCCATGACATTTCGAACTTCGATTCCCATCCGGTTCGGCCACGAGGACCACGCGCAGATCGTCTACTTCCCGCGCTTCTTCGACTTCTTCCACCAGGCCTTTGAAGATTTCTTCAATGATCACGGCACCCCATACCACGTGGTACTCGGTCAGGACCGTGTGGGGTGGCCCGCAGTCCATGCCGAAGCCGATTTTCACTCCCCGATTCGCTTTGGGGACGTGCTCGACATCCAACTCGATGTCGAACGCATAGGACGAAAGTCCGCCAAGTTCCGCTACATCGGCACTCGCAACGATGGAACCAAGGTCGTGACCGGTCGGGTCACGTGCGCCTGCGTCAACCTCGACTCTTTTGAGCCTCAAGCCATCCCGGAGAAGTATCGCACTATTTTTGAGGAACATCAGCTCGCCTAGTCGAAGTCGCGTTCGACAACGCTCCGACAGATGATTAGATTCAAAGAGCAACGAAGTGATGTGGATTCTCTACGTAATATTGGCGGCCGGCGCCCTCATGTTGATGGCACGCTCAGCCCGTCACGGCCCGCCTGGGCTCATGACAATGGGCAAAAGCCGCGGCAAGTGGCTTGAGGAGTCGGGCTCGCGCACCAAGTTCGCCGACGTCGCCGGTGTCGACGAGGCCAAAGAAGAGCTTGAGGAGGTCGTTTCGTTTCTCAAGACGCCCGAACGCTACGTACGCCTAGGCGCAAAGATCCCACGCGGCGTACTGCTCGTCGGTCCACCCGGCACGGGAAAAACACTGCTAGCTAGGGCCGTCGCTGGTGAGGCGGGTGTGCCGTTCATGTCGATCAGCGGCTCCGAGTTTGACGAGATGCTCGTCGGTGTCGGCGCTGCGCGCGTACGCGACCTCTTCCGACAAGCCGTCGAGCGGGCTCCCTGTATCGTCTTTATCGACGAACTTGATGCGCTGGGACGGGCGCGAGGTTCGTCGGGACTTCCCGGAAGCTCCGACGACCAAACGCTCAACCAACTCCTGGTTGAGATGGACGGGTTTGAAGAAAACGCCGCGATCATCATCATGGCTGCGACCAACCGGCCCGAGGTTCTGGACCAAGCGCTCCTACGACCGGGACGCTTCGACCGACAGGTCGTGGTGCCACTTCCCGACCGGGAGGGCCGAGAGGCCATCCTCAACATCCACGGCGCCGGCATCAAGCTTGCCCCCGACGTCGACTTCCACGCCCTGGCGTCACGCACCCCAGGGTTCGCCGGTGCCGACTTGGCCAACCTCGTCAACGAGGCCGCTTTGCTCGCGGCCCGCGCGGACAAGGACAATGTCGGGCCCGCTGAGTTCTCACGGGCCATCGATCGGGTGGTCGCTGGCTTGGAAAAGAAGAACCAGCTTCTCTCCGACGAGGACAAGCGACGCGTCGCCTATCATGAGGTAGGCCACGCCTTCGCAGCAAAACTCGCAGGCTCGGACGACAAGGTTCACAAGATCAGCATTATCCCCCGCACGATGGGTGCTCTCGGCTTCACCATGCAATCGCCAGATCGAGACAAGCCGCTCGTCACGCAAAAAGCGCTTGAAGCAAAGCTCGTCGGTATTCTTGGCGGGCGCGCGGCCGAAGAAGTGGTGTTCGGCGAGGCCTCGACGGGCGCGCAAAATGACTTGCAACAAGCTACAGCCATCGCTCGCGCCATGGTCGTCGACTACGGCATGAGCGAAAAGGTCGGGCCGGTCGCGGTCAACCCAAGGCGACCATCGCTCTTTCTCAAGGGGATGGGCTCACCACCACGCGAAGTGGGTGAACACCTGGCGGACACCATCGACGAAGAGGTTCGACGCATCGTCTCCGATGCGCTGGCGCAAGGGCGAATGCTCTTGACAGACAACCGCAAACACCTGGACGCGATCGCGACCCGACTCATCGAAGCTGAAGTGCTCGAAGGCGAGGAACTCGACAGGCTTCTCGGCGCAGAACTCTCCGCCTAGATCGTGTTCAGGTTGTTCTGAGCGCGAGTGCCCCTGCACGGAAGGAGCGCTGGGCTATTAAACATAGCTCAAGCGACTCGAGGAAGCGGTTAAGCCGCGATCAGGGCAAGATGGACGCGATCTAGCCGCCCTACTGACCTGGCGTCGTCGGTGTCGGCATGTCCCTCGGAGGCGGGAGCGTGGGGCTCTCGGGAGACCTGGGGCGTTGGGGGACAGCCGCGTCGAGCTTGGGGCGCGATCTCTTGCTGCCAGCATCGCTCGCCCTGCCTTGCGGCTCAACCTTGGGTTGTTGCGGCTCAGCCGCCGGTCGCGGCTTGGGTGGAACAACGGGCTCCGCGGGCGCGTCTGAACGAGCGGCCTGCGTGCCGCCAGCAGCCTGCCTACCACCCGCGACACCTTGAGCGGTTTCTCCCTCGGAAGTGGCGGATGTCGAGGTCGATTCCTCGATCGGCTGTTGATTCGACTGCTCGACGGGTGACCAGAGCGAGATTCCGGGTCGATCGAGCCGAAGCTCGATACGCCGATTGGCCGCACGGCCCTCCTCCGAGTCATTTGTGCGTAGCGGGCGACTCGCACCGAAGCCTCGCGCGATCATTCGTGCCGGATCGATACCGAGACGCATCAGAAGGTCCCGCACCGCAAAGGCTCGCGCGCGGCTAAGGCGAATGTTTTGGTTGGCATCCCCACTGTCATCGGTGTGACCGTCGATGCGAAGTCGGATGCCTTCGGGACACCCTTCGAGTGCCTTGGACACATCGCGAAGCTGACCTTGTGCTGGCTCTGTCAGTTCCGCACTGCCACTCCGAAACGAAAGTTTTGATGTGCCCTGAATCGCGGCGAGTCGCTCGTCACATTGCTCGGCAACGGCAGACTCGTAAACCGTCAGGTCCTTCCAGGCGGAGCAGCCCTCGGGCAGCGCAGTGAACGCCGTCTTCACCTCGCCCACCGCCTCGCTCAGGCCCTCCCCAGCGAATCGCAACTTGGAATCGTCTTCGGCAAGCGCAATATCGAATCGTCCTCGCTCGAGCTTGCTCAACATGCCAGCCGCTGCACTCATACACGCTTGGGCTGCCCCGGAAACCGCCTTGCCATAGTCTGCGACGGTAACGCCGGAAAGGTCGACTCGACGAAAGTCGCGACGCACAGCCGACTCGAGGGCGGCTTTTTGCTCTTCGTCGGCAACGGTGCCGATGACCTTTAGTTGTGGGTCGGCCTGCTCGCCTTCATAGACGAAACGAACATCGTAATCGGGAACCAGGTCGTACTGTCGCTCTGGGGGTCGTTGCGCTTCAGGCAAGACGGCATGTTCTGGCAACTCGCCCTTCAAGCTGCCCAGGAAGGCGACAATGTCCTCAACCTGCTCGTCGCGAAGTTCACGCCCGAGCTGCACGCGGGCCATCGTCCGCACCGCTTCATCCACTTCCCACGTTGAACCATCATGAAAGTATGGCGCCGTCAGCGTGATGTTGCGAAGCGTCGGAACCTTGAACTTGTGCTTATCGCTTTCGTCCTTGGTGACGTTATAACGGCCCAGGTCCGCTTCGGTGATTTCTCCACCACGTTCAGCAAAGTAGTCCTTCACGAGGCCCATTTTTTGGAAGCTATTTCCCCCAACATTGATCCCGTTGTGACACGTCGTACAGCCGACTTCTTGAAAGGTCTTGTGTCCACGCAAAACCTGCTCGTCGACCGCGGTCGCATCACCCTTGAGCCAAGCGTCGAACGGAGAAGGCGTCTGCAGCGAGTCTTCATAGTGCGCGACCGCCTCGGTGATGGTCTCCTCGGTAATGCCCTGCTCTGGGTAGACGGAGGCGAAGTGCTCTTTGTACCAGGGGTCCGCCTCGAGGCGTTCGGTGATCAAAGTGAAGTTGCTGTGCATTTCGATCGGGTTGGTCATCGGCCCGCCCGCCTGCTCATGCAGATCTTTGGCCCGTCCGTCCCAAAACTGGACGAAGTTGAAGCCTGAGTTGAGCACGGTCGGGGCGTTGATGGGCCCAGGTGCACCCGCGACGCCAATCGAAACACGACGCGCCTCGGCGCCGCCGTCCTCGATGCCGTGACAACTGGCGCAGGAGACGGAACCATCGCCGGACAAAATTCCATCGTGGTAGAGTCGACGCCCCAGCAAGACCTTGTCCATATTGAACTGCGAGACGTCAAACGTGATGGGCTCGATCAATGACTCCGGGCCATCCGCTTCGTCGCCAAGCAAAGCACTGAACGCGCCGAGATACCATGCGCTACCCACGGCCAGCGACGTGAGCACGAGACCCAGAACGATGTATCCAATGTGTTCGTCGGTGAATTTCTCTTCTGCCATGGGGCTCGCACCTTTCGTTCGAGGGCGAGCCTACTCGGGCGCACGACGTCGTCAATTCATTTGTTTATGAGGCTTCGTTAGAACGCAAAACCGAGATTGAGCCGTAAGGTCGGGGTCACGCCCGAGGTCCCCGCCTTCGCGGTGCTCCCACTGCTTGACGTGGCCTCGGCATCGATATCGATGTACGCGACACCGCCGCCGGCAGAGAGTACGAAAGCATCTCCGAAGAGAAACGTATAGCCAATCTCGCCGCCTGCAGAGTATCCGATGCCCGACCCGCTGGCTCCATCGTTTTCAACCCTGGCATAGGCGAGCTGAGCGCGAGGTCCAACCCAGAAACCTTCAGGTGCGTGACCGGTCATGAAAAAGCGCGCCCCGAGTCCACCGGTGATTGCGTAAAAACTGTAGTCGTCCGGAATGTCGACTCCAACCCCGTCGAAAAGCAGAGCGCCCGCGGTCACGTGCAAAGCGAGAAACGGAGCGAGCGCGTGCTCATACTCGAAGCGGATGGTGCCAACGA
This sequence comes from uncultured Polyangiales bacterium, assembly GCA_964487255.1. Classification (GTDB taxonomy): domain Bacteria; phylum Myxococcota_A; class Polyangia; order Polyangiales; family CAZAQV01; genus CAZAQV01. The sequence goes on from CAZAQV010000024.1 coordinate 62,218, forward strand.
CGAGGTCAAGCGGTGCCCAGGTCAGCGTATTGGCGGGGGGGCTTTCTTCGATCTGTTCGACGTAGACGGGTGCGCTTTGTGGTGCGGGTGGCACCGAAGGCGGCGGCGGGTTCGACGGAGCGGCCTGCGAAGCCTGCTCGTCCTGCGGTGTCCAGCCGCTGTCGTCCTGTGCCGAGGCCGAAGTCACGAGCGTCCCCACCGTCACTCCAAGAATCCAAATCCCATACTTCATGGCCCCTCGGCAGAGCATGATGCGTGCCAACTCGAGCCCAGCCGAAACGAGTGGTTTGCGGCCATTGGTCGACTCGCAACCAGGAACACACGGCCACACATGCGAACACAGGTTCACGGGCGACGCTGGACACCGGCTGTGACGCGGGCTACGTCCAATCCGTGAGTCCGGGCCCACTCTGCCGTTGCTTCTTGGTGCTGCTGACCTACGCCTGGCCCCTGGCTGCCCAAGGCCAAAACCTGGTGGACCTCACCGGGGGAGAAGAGTGCACGACCATCGGCACCGAGGGCATCTCGGCTCAGCTCACGCGCTATCACGAGTGCCAGTTTCCGGACGGGCTCGCCAGGCTCGGTAGCCATCCATCGATCGAACTGGCGTCCGAGCGGACCTATGACCTGGTGACCACGCAAGCGCGAGCGGCGATCGTGGCCGCCGCAGATCAAGTGCCGCTGCGCGTGAGTGTGGCGTATCGACCTGTGAGCGAGCAATACGTGATGTACAAGACGAGCGCTTGCGCAACGTTTGAAAAGCCGGGCGCGGACATTCATCAAAGCGGCAAGGCCGTCGATGTACAGAACTGGGAAGAGGCAGCGACGGCGCTCGTAGCCGCCGGTTGCACCCAACCCGACGCGGAGGGAGAGCCCCTACACTTCGAATGCCCCGGCGCGGATATGCGTGACAATGCTGTTCTCGTGTTTCAAAGACTTTGGAACCTCAACAGGCCTGCTGATCTGATCACCGAGGACGGCATCTATGGACCACAAACCGAAGGCAAGCTAGCGATGACACCTGCCAATGGGTTTGCCAACCCTGGCTGTGCCGCCCCCGCCATGGACGCAGGCGCCGACGCTTCCGTGACAGACGATGCGGGGATGGTCCCGCCTTATGAGGATGACGGGTGCTCCATTTCAACCATCCCAACACGCGGCGGCAGCCTCGTGATGCTCGGCTTGGTGCTCGGGCTCGTCTTTTGCCGTCGTAACGCCTGAGTGAAACGGTAGGACCCTCTGTGCGAGACGCACTTCTCATCGCGGTACTTTCGGTCGTCGCCGGTGCGCTTGTCGGTCTTCTTCCACGCGCGGTGGCTTGGTCTCGCAACATTCACACGATCGCGGTCGTCACCGCCGTTGTCCTGGTCGTCGGGAGAATCGTACCGGACGCTGTGGCGGGCGGCGGGCTCGCAGTGCTGGTCGCGTTGGCAGCGGGTTTTTTCGCACCGCAGCTTCTGGCGCGACTCGCACACTCGGTGGCGCCGAGCGCCGGACACCGCGTCGGCCTTGAACTCGGATACATCGGCCTTGCAATCCACAAGGTCGGCGACGGCGTAGGTCTCGGCACCTATGCGTCTGAAGCCCATGCCGGACACGTGCACTGGGACGTCATGCTCGCCATCGCGGTTCATACGATCCCGATCGTTGCGGTCATCACAATGGTTTTTGCACGCCAGAGTTCGGTCACTTCCGCCGTTGTCCGCGCGCTTGGATTGGCGGTCTGCGCCGGCCTGGGCGTGGCCTTCGCGAGCGCGCTCGCGGATCACAGCCTTCATGCCTGGGAATCATGGATTATCGCGGCGGTGGGAGGCCTGCTTCTGCATGTCGTCGCACACGGAGACCACAGTCGTGACTCGCATGACCATGACCACGGGCATTCGCATGACCATGACCACGGGCACTCGCATGGTTCACCATCCCTGTCGCTCGCTCGGCGGGCGACGGAAATGGTCGCGCTCGTGCTCGGTGCGCTCCTACTTTGGCTTGGTCCCGCCCACTCGCACGCCGCCACCCATGACGTTGGACACAACCATGAAGCGTCTGTCGACATGGTCGCAGCGTTCTTCGATCTCTGCCTGGAGACCGCACCTGCGCTACTGTTTGGCCTGCTCGCAGGCGCTACACTGCAGCTTTGGGGCGGCCGTATCCCGGCAAGCTGGCTGCGCGGACAGTTCATGTGGAGTCAGGCAGCAAAGGGAGCGGTGGTTGGGGCGCCGATCCCGCTCTGCGCATGCGGCGTGCTGCCCATCACCGAATCGTTGCGCGCAAAAGGTGCGACCCCGGCCTTCGCCGTGGCCTTCCTATTGGCCGCGCCTGAACTCGGCGTCGAAACCTTCGCGCTCACCGTACAGTTTTTGGGCTGGGAGTTCGCGGTCTCGCGACTGGTTGGAGCCCTTTTGCTCGCGTTCATGACCGCGATCGTCATCGCTAGATTCAGTCCCGCTCACCCTATGCCTGCCACGCCGCGAGAGCCGCTTGTCGCCGGCGGTGGTGGAGAAAAATCCGCTCGGCTCTTCGCACACCACTTTTCCGAGCTCCTTTGTCACATCGGTCCGTGGACGTTGCTCGGGCTCGTCGTGGCTGCTTACGCACAAGTTGGCCTGAATGCCTCCGAGCTGCGCTTTAACAATGACCCCATCATCGACATCTTGATCGTGACAACGATCGCGGTCCCCAGTTACATCTGCGCAGCCTCCGCCACGCCGCTCGCTGCGGTATTGATCACGAGTGGGCTGAGCCCCGGAGCCGCGCTGGCGGGACTGCTACTCGGACCGGCCACCAACGTGGCAACATTTGGTTTTCTGTCCAAGGCCTACGGTCCACGCGCCACCACTATCGGCCTCGGCATGCTCATCGCCGTCACGTGGCTACTCGCCGCTATCGTCGACGCATCGGTATCACCAGAGTTACTCAACGCCGCTCAATCGCACGAGCACTCCTTCATCGCGCTCCCGTCACTCATTCTACTCGCGGTCGCGATCGTCGCCGGAATCTGGAATCGCGGACTTGCAGGCTGGTTCCACGTTTTGGCAACGTCCTCCTTTAAACACAAACATTAGACCGAGGTCATCCAAGAATGATCGAAGGGTGGGTGGTCAGGCTCGGTCAGTTTTAGCTGACCTCGGTCTAGCCCAAGAGCTGGTCGCAAATCTCTGGAATCCATTGACCGGCCGTTCCTTGCAGAAAAGCGCCGTTCTCGTTGCGCTCGGCAAGTTCTGAAAACGGATTGGGCTCAGGGTTGACGACCAGCATCGCCGCACCGCGCTGTGCGACGAGTGCGCCAATCTGAAGTGGTAAGTTCGTGCTTCCAGTCGTGCCCACCACGACAAGCAAGTCACAGTGCAAGGCTGTCCGCATTGCTGTTTCAAAATAGAAGTTTTCCTCATCGTAGGTTTCGTCGAACCACAAAACGTGCGGTCGACCGGGCGCAGCGCACGAAGGACATCGAAGCAGCGCATATTCCTTGGAGGTCAGCTTTCGCTCTTTTTCCCACACGTCGAAGGGTCCGAACGGGATGGGGAAGTGCCTCGCGCATCCGCGAGTACAGCGGGCAAGATCGATGTTTCCGTGAATCTCGTACGTGCACCGCTCCGGGCTTCCGGCACGTCGATGCAAACCATCCACGTTCTGCGTTACGAGCGCAATGTTGTCTGGGCGAGAGGCTTGAAGCGAAGCGATGGCCAAGTGACCTGGGTTGGGCTCCGCGGCGCGGCAGACCGCGCGCCTGTACAGGTACCAAGACCATACCTCGTTTGGCAGTTCGACAAACGCCGCATGCGTTGCCAGTTCTTGCGGGTGGTAGTTACGCGAGCCCACACGCCAATACCCAGCTTCGCCGCGAAACGTCGGCACGCCACTCTCGGCACTAATCCCAGCCCCCGTAAGAAATAAGACCCTACTATTCGGGCAATTCGCGTGGAGCACCTCGCCCACCAGTGTAGTCTCGCTCCCCACTCTCACCCACTGATTTTACTCGTAATCTGGGCAACTCGCAGCCTTTGATCGTAAGCTACGGATCATGACTGAAGTCCCTCGCGCAAATCAGTTCGAAGAAGAATCCAGCTGGGTTGTTGGTCATCTCGATCACGTGTGCCTACTTCTCTGGACTGGCCAACCCACGATTGACGGCGTGCAAGCCATGGGACGCGGCCTGGGACGTCTGCGCAGAAAACATGCGACGGTCAGTCTGCTCACATTCGTGTCACGAGACGTGGGCACTCACCCAATGGACATCGGCCCAAAAAAAGAGCTTATCAAAGTGTTGAAACGACACGACAATGTGCTTGAGCGATCGGCGATTGCGGTCGAGGGTGGCGGCATACGCGCAGCAATGGCAAGAAGCGCGGTCACTGCGGTCGATATGTTAGTGCGACCGAACTATCAGAATCGCGTTTTCTCCTCACTACCGCGGGCGAGCGTTTGGCTTTGCGACCACAATAAACTGGAGTGGGGAGAACTCGTTGATAGCGTCTACCACCTACTCAGCGACCGAAAGATCGAAACGGGTATCAACGAGATCGCCAAGCTCGACGACGGAGCCACAAGCGCGTTCGGCTAAGCGGTTGCGCAAACGGAACGCGCTGCAACCAGCGGCCGACTCGCACAATCGCTGAGGAACCGTGCGTATATCTCGAGTGCTTCGCAGCCCGCAGCAACCAGCGGCTCAAGTGCGTCAGGGTGCACGCGCAAGAACCGGTCTAGTTGGCCCTCGTTAAAGGCCGTATGACCGACATCGAGCGTGGCATGCTCCGACAAGAAGCTCAAACCCGCTGCTATTTCTTCGCCAAGCGTGGCCGTGGCAAGTTCGACCAGGGGCCCACCGTAGCGTACGGACAAAGCTTCGATTTCAAGCTCGATAGCCAGCTGCGCATAGGGGGCATCGCTCTTGATCACCCGCTCGTGCAACTCGCAGTAGTCCGCCACGGATTGCGTGCAAGTTCGGGAAATTAACGCCTCCGCATCCAACGCATCGTGTCCGGCATCGTTCCATACCGCCACGAGGTAACGGGTGTCTGAGATCATGAGCTCGTGATGTCCTTCTTCATGATGAGCATGCGCGCACAACGCATCCCCGAGTTCAGTCATCCCGATTTCTTTGCAACGCTCACCAGCTCGATATATCCATCGATCAACCGGCCGCGTCATCTCCACGCCCATCGCTGAGAAATTGATGAGAAACGAAAGCGCCTCCTTCTTCGTCAACGTTTTCCGGAAAGTTCGCTGGATACCTGGCGATTCAGCAAAGCGTTCGCGCGCCGGACTGAGTTTCGGATCGTAGTGCTTTCGCACGATTGTTCGCTCTACCATCTTCTTTGCCCTTCATCCGACCTTGCAGCTTTTGGCTTTCGATTTTCGCGCAAGGTATCGCCCATACTGCAGATCAAGAAAATTTTCGTAAGCACGCAGCGCCTCGGCTGACCAAATCATGCAGCCCATCGCCTCCTCAACTTCGAAGCTTCCAAGAGCACGTCCCGACGCCTGCCCTTCTGGGCAGAGAAGCAATGGTTTATGCACGCCGAGCTGACGAAAGTACTCCTGAACTTTTGCGAACAGCATCGAGCGCGCTTCATTGCTAGCACTCTCGTCGAAGAAGCAGAGGGCCGAGTTGAAGATGTTGAACAACGAAAGTCGCTTGTCACCGGTCTCGCACAATCCTGCACCGACCACGACACCTTGGTCACGAACAACGAGTAATTCTCGGCGTCTTTTCCCCTCTGTTCCGGGCACCTGGGAAAGCAAGTCGCCACGTAATGTGTCCGCTGTGATGTCAAATGCATCACGAGCAAGCACTGAAAGCGAAGGCAGAATGATGGCCGCAGCCGTAGCCATATCGTCATCCGTCGCGCGCTCCACAGACAACCCAGGTCGAGCAATATGCAAAGCGGCCCCGTTCGTCTCCACACGGTCGAAGCCAACAATCGCAGCTTGCTGTGTGTCGTCAAGCCAATCTACGAAGTCGGCAAAGTTACGGCGATGCCAAGGCTTGCTCTGGTCGAAATAGGCCAACAGCATCGCATCACGGTCCATCATACGCGGCCAATTGATCGCCGCCTTGTAAAGGTCCGAACGGCACTGCGCCGTGTCACGATGGATCGATCTTGTCGCAAACTGATGAGCGTACCAAGCCCGTTTGTAACCACGAGTAATCGACATATGTCCGAGAAGCTCCCCTTCGTCCGTACGATACACGAGGTCCTGAGTCAGCGCGGGAGGTGCATCGTTCGACTCCCAACCGGGGTGAATGTCGCCTGCATCTCGCAGGTCGAGATAGCCCGTGTCTTCCATAAATCGCATGACTTCCCCCGGTGCCTGCGACACTCGCTTTTGCAACCGAGCAAACCGACTTTGGAGGTATGCTTCGGCAAGGGTGTGCTCATTCGGATCCGATGGCTGCAGTTTGACGCCGAAGCTCTCGTTCTGATCGTCGCCACGAACGATGGCAGCGATGCATGAGATACGCTCTCCGCTTTCCATCTCAAGATCGGCGGCGAACTGGTTCGGAGGTGGTGGTGAACTCTCAGGGTTTGAACAGTCGAGAGAAACGCCGTCCGCGCTGAAGTCAGCGACCTTCGCCGAACGCGGCTTGCCACTCTCGTCCGTCCAAGAGAGTTTGATGTTCTTGTCCGTCGTGGAAAGCCGGGGCGAGTTGCGCATCGTCCGCGGGCTCAAGTCGTCACATAGTTCGATGATCAAGCCATCCACGCTTGGCGAGACATTCGCCCGCGCGTCGAACACGGCGCCGTACACCACCAGCCGAGCAGCCATGCTCTCGGTCAAGGTTGCCGGTGTCTGGGGAAGCTTGGTAGTGAAACGAAGGTTGTCCGCGTCTGCGCGGATGATTTCAGCTTCGAGCGCCTCGCCGTCGTGTCCTACGAGGTAGAGGCTGGCGCTGGGATCGGAAGCAGCGATTCGAAGCACAGTGTGGGCACGCTGATGATGTTCGGTCGAGGGAGACATACCCCACCACAAGAGCAAACGCCGAGCCAACTAAATTCATCATACATTTCATCACTTGGCCATACAAATGTTCAGCGTTCACCTCCCTACAGTGTCGGATCATTCACTACAGCGCTCAGAACTACGTCGAAGTGTGTGTTAACCTTGGATACCCTTGGTGCTGGCATCGGCTCGACCTATCGGTCGCCAAGCATGTCCGCCCACGAGGGATCAACCGCCTTATGATCATCACTAGTTTTCTGTTCTTCCTACTACTCTTCGTCGCGATCGGTGCAGCCTCCGTCATGAAGAGTCGAGGCACCAACCGCGACTACTTGGTCGCTGGAGGGAGCGTCCAACCCTGGCTGGTCGCCCTCTCCGCGGTCGCGACTTGTAACAGCGGCTACATGTTTATCGGCCAAATCGGCTACACCTACGCGACGGGCCTGTCATCGATGTGGCTCGGGTTCGGGTGGATCTTCGGCGACCTCCTGGCGTCGCTCGCTATCGGGCGCAAGCTTCGCGTGACTTCAGAGAAACGAGAGCTTCTGAGTTTTGGCGGACTGCTCTCGCGCTGGCATGGCACCCACTTCCCCAAATTGCGTTTCCTGGTCGGTATCATCACCATCGCATTTTTGGGTACCTACGCGGCTGCCCAACTCAAGGCGGGAAGCAAGGCGCTTCATGTCTTGCTCGGATGGGACTACTCGACCGGCGCGATCATCGGCTTTTTCGTGGTGGTGATCTATTGCATGGCTGGTGGTATCCGCGCATCCATCTGGACCGATGCTGCGCAATCTTTCGTGATGATATTCGCCATGGGCCTGTTGCTGTGGGTCACGGTGGACCACGTGGGTGGTCCCGCTGCATTCTCCGAGCAACTCGCACAAGTTTCAGATACCTATATGGACGTCGCACCCGCCGACCTGCTTTGGAACAACGCCTTGGGCCTCGGGCTGTTCATTGCCGGCTGGATGTTCGCGGGATTCGCAGTCGCTGGGCAACCCCACGTCATGGTTCGCTACATGACGCTCGATGACCCGAAGAACATCACTCGGGTTCGGGTCTATTACTACACGTGGTACACCCTCTTTTATGCAGGCGCGATCGGCGTCGGCCTCGCAGCACGCATCTTGATACCGGAAACGGAAGCCTTCGATGCCGAGCTCGCGATGCCCGTATTGTCGAAAGAACTTTTGCCCGAAGTGCTACTTGGCCTCGTGCTGGCAGGGCTCTTCGCGGCAACCATGTCGACCGCCGACTCTCAGATTCTCAGTTGCTCCGCGGCGCTGACGCGCGATGTCGTGCCCCGGCGTTTCGACACCATGTGGGTCACCAAGGCCGGGACGCTTTTGGTCGCACTTCTCGCCCTTGGCGTAGCGCTCTTCGGAAGTTCCAACGTATTCGACTTGGTTCTCGTTGCCTGGTCGGTGCTGGGCGCGGCTTTTGCGCCGCTACTCTTCGTGTACGCCATGGGAAGGCGCGTGAGCGAATGGCACGCGATTGCGATGATCGCCATTGGCATCGGCACCACGCTGAGTTGGCGCGCGCTTGGGCTTAGCGGCTACATCTACGAAGTCGCACCCGGCATCCTAGCCGGCCTACTCGTCTATGCTCTGGGTGCGCTATTCGGTCAGGCCAAGACGGAAACGCACCTTCGCTAGGCAACCGGCAGTATCTCGGTGCTGTCCGACAACCACTCGCGTAGATACGTCATCAGAATCGTGGGTTGCTCGACGGGCGCAGCGTGGCTCGCGCCCCGTAGGAGCCGAAAGCGGGAGCCGGGGATCTGCTCCGCCATTTTTTCTGCCAAAACGGGGGGCGTGAAGGTGTCTCGCTCGGCCGCGATCACCAGGGTTGGTTTGTCGATCGACGGCAAGATGTCCTCTGCCGAGTGCTCGCCAGCAAGGTCGAGCATCTGCAAGAAAACCTCGGGTTCCATCCGCCCGATGTGGTCCCAGTAGGCGCGGAAATCCTCTTCATAGATGGCAAAGCCGTCGATTTCTCCGCTTGCGGATGCAACACGAAAAGCAACCGACGCAGGCACTTGCCCCCAGATGGTGCGCGCCAGCGTCTGGTGCCGCTCGACCCACCGTCGAATGGGCGGAAGTACGTCTTTGAGCATTGATGAACCGTGGAAGGTATGGGTGATGTGCCCGGACGAACCGCATAAGAGCGCCATTGCGGAAACGGCATCGGGCCGAGCGCGGTAAGCCTCGAGCACCACTTGTGTGCCCATGGAGTGCCCCATCCACAGCGCCTCATCAAAGCCAAAGTCGTCGACCACGGTCAACAGGTCGTCGGCCAGTATGTCCATACCAAGTCCGGCTGGCCCAGGCGAACTGCTTCGCCCGTGGCCACGGTAGTGCGGATGGATGACGGTGAACTCTGGGGTAAGCGCGGAGACCAGATGCCGCCAGACGAACCCGTCGCAGCCGATGCCGTCGCAGAGCACGATGGCAGGCCCCTCACCGGCCGACTCCACGAAGAGCGACACGTCGTCCTTCGTTCGGATATACGCCGTCTGCTCAAACTCCATTTGTCAGGGTCTTAGCACGCCTTACTCGCCGTGATGAGCCCAGTGAGACCGAGAAGCGACGTGCTACAAGCGCGGCGTCTTCGAATCGAGCGATAGGGGAAGAACCAACAGTGGAGCAATATGCTTCCGGACAGAAAAAAGCGCACAGGCTAAACCTGCACGCTTCATATCCATCACCGACCAAGAAGTCAGCGTGAACTAGTCGTCATCGACCTCGTCATCGGGGTCGTTAATGGAGGGCAACTTCTTGATTTCAGGGAGTCCGTACTTCACGCACCGCTGAACGATCCATGACAAACTGCGGTCGAGCCGAAACTGCTCCTGCTTGAGCTCCTCAAGCATCGACTCAGGGAAGTAAAGACTCTGTTTACGCTTGTCTGCTTTGCTCATGTCTTGATGATTTCCTTTGCGGGGCTGAACTCCGTATATCCTACACGACCTACACAAAAAAACACAACAGATATCGAACCCTGGCTCACCGCTGAACTGCTACGCTTCCGCATGAATTGGCCACATTTGTCGCAGCGTTACCTCGTGCCAGCCGTGACATGCCTGATCGGCGCAGCTTTAGGCAGTTCGACTGCCCTTGGAAACTCTCCAACGCATAGCCCGTATCGGAACTTGAGTGTTTTCGCACGTGCGTTGGCACACTTGGAGTTGAGCTATGTCGATCCCGTCGATCAAGATGCACTGATTGAGGGCGCGATCGAGGGCATGGCAGGCGCGCTCGACCCACACACCGCATACTTGCCTGCTGAGCGCTATCAGCGACTCATGGAGGACACCGAGGGACAATATGGCGGCATCGGTGTCGAGATATTAGCCCGCGACGGGTGGCTCACGATCACGTCGATATTCGATGGTTCACCAGCCGCCACTGCGGGTCTGAAAAGCGGAGACCGCATACTCTCGATCGACAAGATCCCCGCGCGAGATATGCGCATGACCGACGCCCTCGACCGGGTGCGAGGGCGGATCGGCACATCGGTAGAGCTGGGTATTGTGCGTGTGGTCGACGGCGACCGAAAGCAACTACGCAAGCTTGTAACCCGGCAGGCGATCCAAATCGACGTGGTCTCCGTGTCCAAAGAACAGGGTGTGGTGATCATCCGCATCGCTGCGTTCGCAGACAAGACCGCCGAGCACCTTGAGGCCGCGTTGGCGCGGGCAGCGGCCGACCCACAGAGCGAAGCCGTCGTCATCGACCTGCGCGGCAACGCAGGCGGCCTTTTGGACCAGGCGGCACGCTCCGCCGACTTGTTGCTGAGCCAAGGGACCATCGTCACGACGCGAGGTCGGGGAGGTGCGGTTCTGGCAAATTATCGTGCGGACAGTCATCGCCTCACGCTCAATAAGCCTCTCTTCGTCTGGGTTGACGCATTCACCGCCTCGGCCGCGGAAATTCTGGCTGCAGCGTTACAAGAAGGACGCGTAGGCCTCGTGATCGGGCATCGCACTTGGGGCAAAGGGAGTGTGCAAAACATCATCGAGCTGCCCGACGGCAGCGCGCTCAAGGTCACGGTCGCACGCTATTTCAGCGGTAGTGGCCGCTCCATTCAAGCCTTGGGCATTGCACCAGACATCATGCTTGCCCGACCCGAAGATGCGCCGAGCGAACGTGAACTTCCGCGCCACCTCGAACAAGGTTCGCGCATCAAGCTCGAACAAGCCGAGCTGCACTCCCCGCCTTGGAGCAAGCCTCGACGTCGCGCTGCACTAACTCAAAAAGCAAACTGTAAACAGCAGGGTATCGATCATGCCGCTTGCACGCGAATGATTCTGGGCGCGCTCGCAAAAGGTTAGGTTAGGCGGCCAGTGTCGCGCCCGGACTGAACTCGGCGAGCTCGACCGCAAGCTTCCCTTTGGCGCGAACTTCCAGCTGACGGGCACGCTCACGGCTGATACCGAGCTTGCGACCCAGGTTGGCAAGTGAGACGCCTTCGTCGCTCATGATGCGTTCCTCAACGATGAGTCGCTCGCGCTCATCGAGGATGTCGAGTGCGGCGCCGATACGTTCACCCAGCACCTCGCCTCGCTCACGTGCAGCCACAACCTCGTCTTGCGCAGCGCCTTCGCTCTGCAAAAAGTCCACAAGTGTTGCCATCGAGTCTTCGTGCGCGGGCTGATCAAGCGAAACGTCTTTTCCATCGAGACGAGCCAGAAGCTCGGTCATGCGCGCCTCGCTCACACCGAACGAAAGCGCCAGTTGCGTCCGGATTTGGTGCGGCTCCATGTTTTGTTGCTGTAGCTGCGCCCGCTCCCGGCGAAGCCGAAAGAAGATTTTTGAGCGGAAGGGGCCGGACCCACCGCCCACCAGCGTTGCCGAACGCACGACGCAGTCGAGTACGTAGGCGCGAATCCAGTAGCCGGCGTAGGTGACAAAGCGGTTGCCCATGCTGGGGTCGAACTTGCGAACCGCAGTGACGAGCCCCACATTCCCCTCTGAGATGAGTTCTTCAACGGGTATACCGTAGCGTCGGTACTTCAGCGCGACCGAAACCACGTGTTTGAGGTTCGCCTCGATGAGCCGATCTTTGGAGCGTTGGTTGCCTGCTTGCGCTTCGAGGGCGAGTCTGCCCTCCTCCTCCTTACTAAGCTTCGGGAAAGAGCGCGCTTTGGCCATGAAGCCGCGAACACTATCGTTGATAACTGCCATGACTCTAACCTAACGTTACGTCATGGTGCGGTCAATCAATTTCTTACGATACGTAAGGTAACAAATTTGTCACAGAAGTTTCGGCTATAATTATTGTCTTTTTTGTGCAGAATTCGGGCTGTCTGTGCTCGTTTGTCGATGCAGCGACCGACCCGCGGCGATCCCACTTACGTTTCCATAAGCCGGTCGAGGTTGTCCCAAGCCCAAGTTCGAAGCTCGGATGCAGTTCGACCCTTGCCTGGTGGAGACGGCGTCAAGCTCGCGCCCAGCCCAAGTTCGAAGCTCGGATGCAGTTCGACCCTTGCCCGGTGGAGACGGCGTCAAGCTCGCGCCCAGCCCAAGTTCGAAGCTCGGATGCAGTTCGTTCTAGCCCTGTGCGCGCCCGCACCGCAGCAGCGAAGGCGTAGTGAACCTACTTCGAGCTGCGAGGAGCGGACGAAAGCCAGGGATAGGGCGAAATCGCCCGAGCTAGGTGGAGGCGGCCATGCGTGAGCGCAGATGTGGCAAAATCTGATCAACCTGCTTCGCTTCGCGCTGAACCTCGTCTTCGTCAAACTCGAGCTGCTCAACAATAGCTTCGTTCACCGCATCGTAGAGCCATCGTCCAGCCTCGTCGTCCACCGCGCACTGCTTCGCAGTGTAACCCTGGTGGTTGATCTTGGTGACGCCATCGACGGCCGTGTCGAGCACCCCCATCAACTCGCCCAAGAATGAACGCGCCGCAGCAAGCTGATCGTTGAGCGGCGCAAAGAGCTCCGGCGAGTCTTCCCGATGCTCGGCAAAGGCCTCTGGCGACCCCTTCTCCGCGCGTTCAAGTGCGAGCCGAAGCACGAGCGCGTCACCGACATGCGCAAGAATGCCCCGCATACCTGGTATGGCGTTGGCATTCGAAAGCGCGTGCAGGATTGCACCCGAGACGAGCACACGCCCCTCTTCGGCGACGTCCTGGTCTTCCACGATTCGCAGCGTTGCCTTCAGGTCCTGAGGCATGGAGACGATCATCTCCGCTGCGGTGTCTACAAACTGCTGCTGCGCCATATCGCTTATCCTAAGCCCTGCTCGTGCCTAAACTCAAGGCCCGCTCAGTTTGGGACGAGATCGCGGCCAGCGGGACACGCCACTTCGACGCCGGTGGGTCCGACATCGGTACGTAGGATCTTGAACTCCACGCGGCGATTCTTCTCCCAGGCAGCCTTGTTATGGCCTTTGTCGATTGGACATCGTTCGCCGTAACCAGCGCTACGTAAACGTGACGCCTCGACACCGCGCGACATAAGCGCCTCGACAACGGACGCTGCACGGTCCCGAGTAAGCTTGATGTTGTAGGAGTCTGTCGCACGTTCGTCAGCATGGCCCTGAACCTCGACGAGCAAGATCTGCGGGTTGCCGTTCAGCGTTGCCGCAACAGCGTCCACGACGGGAAAGCTCTTGTTCATGATGACGGCACTGTCGGTCTCGAAATAGATCTTCTCGAAGATCAAAATCTCGTCACCCGAGATCGCGGCGAGCCCCTCGTCCGGACAACCGTCCTCGTCTTCGTGGCCGTTGTAGACCTCAGGGTCGTTCGGACATGCGTCGTCAACGTCGAGGATACGGTCCGCGTCGTTGTCCGGGTCAGGACAACCGTCTTCATCTTGCCAACCGTCTTTGTCTTCGGGGTCGTTTGGACAAAGGTCATCGACGTCGAGGATGCCGTCCTGGTCGTTGTCGGGGTCTGGACAACCGTCTTCATCTTGGAAGCCGTCGAGGTCTTCTGGGTCGTCAGGACACTGGTCGACCGCGTCCGGAATACCGTCGCCGTCGCGATCACCTTCGGTACCTTCCGGACAACCGTCCTCATCCGAGTCGCCATCACGGTCTTCAGGAATCATCGGGCAATCGTCGTCGACGTCCAAGATACCATCGCGGTCATTGTCCGGGTCAGGACATCCGTCGGCGTCGGCGAAGTCGTCGAAGTCTTCGGGATCGTCGGGACATTGATCGACGTCGTCCTTGTACCCGTCACCGTCCCGGTCACCGATCGAAGGCTCAAAAATAAAGGCCGCGTGGCCGCGAACGTCGGCTTTTTGGAAGCCGTCGGTTGGAATGCCGATACCACCGCCGAGCGCAAGGTACGAGTTGCGCTGCACGAAGATCTTGAGGCCACCGATGGCCTCCATGCTCAAGCCAGTACCGTTGAACTCGGAAATAAGTTGTGTGCCATAGCCTTCGAGCACAATGTCCACCACGGGCGCGACGCGGAAGCTCAAACCGAGACCAAAGGTGATGAGATCGTCGTACTGGATTTCCTGCCCACCACTGATGACGCAGTTGTTCATGCCGCGTGCTCCACATGTCGCGTTCGGGAACGTCGACCCGTCGACCGTTCCGCCGACGTTCATCCGCGCCCCTTCGCCCGCATTGAATCGATAACCCACGTTCAAACCAACGCGAACGGGACGAACGGGTTGCCACTCTGCTGCGAGCACAGGCCAAAGAGAAAAACCAGGTTCGCCCGCGAAGCTTTCAGGCGACCCCGTCGGAAGTTCAATGTGCACGATACCAGCAAGACCGATGGGGTGACGACCCACGTGAAGAATGCGCGCCTTACCGTGAAGGGTGAGGTTACCGATGGACTGAAGACTCAGACCCGACTCGTTGAAGCTGTTGTAGTACTCGGGCACAGCGATGTTTTGACCACCGACCAGATGCACGGGGATTTGCGCACCCACGACAAACATGTTTTCGATGCCGTAGTTAAACTTGAGCACACCACTAAAGAACCAGTCTACGACTCGGTCCGTCAGTTGTGCTTCTTGGCCGGTACGCTCCGGTGCGTCTTCAAAACTGTTGAACTCGAGAAGGCCAACGCCGAGGTCCATCGCAAGGCCGAACGAGATGTCATTCGCGCCCAAGATGTCTGTTCCGTTGACGGAGAAGAAACCCTTCGAATCGACCGCAGGTCGAAAAAGGTGCAGGTCCATTCCGTCGCCAGTCTCAAGCTCCGCCTGCGCTTGGGCCAAGCCACTCGAAAGCGTCGCTGCGAATAGAACCCCCAGAGCCACAAGGCACGAAAAACCGTAGCGTTTCATAGCGAGCTGCTTACACGTAGAAGCTCAAATTGACAAGCGATCCTAGCGGCGTCCGGCGCTTCGAGTGCAAGGTAGCGGGAGAACCGGAGCGGAACGGACCTAAGGGTACGTGAGCACCGGAAGCGGAGCGCAAGGCAGCATCGGAGATGCCGGGCAGCGCTAGCGGCTCGCTAACGCCAAACAGAGCGGATGGTCACACAGGCTCCGCTCGACACAAGTCTTGGCCACCTCGACAGCGCGCGTACCATTGTGCAAGTTCTGGTGGGCTTTGATGAGGCTCACACACTGGGCCTTGTTTCGCGGTCGTGAAACCTCATCGACAATGCAGCGATCGTGATCGGTCTCACCTTTGCAGCGCTCAAGCGGATTTGAACTGGTTGATGCGGTCGTGCCCGACTCTGCCGCATCGGCGCTCTTCGTGACGGCCTTGTTGACGTTGTCGCCTGTCCGACCCGTTTGGCCACCCTCAACCGTCACCTTTTGCGGCCCCTTGGTCGCGTTCGAATTGTCGGCGACCACCACTGCGGGGCGGTCGAGCTGCGCGCGCAGGCGCTCGGCCTGGCCACGCAGGTCTTCACCAAGCCGCGGGTGCGTCAGGAGGTCCTCAGCGATCGCAAACGCTTCGTCCCGTCGGCGGTGACGTAGGCGACGTGCCTCCGCAAGCTTCATTTTGGCATAGCCACGATCGGCGGTGCGAACCTCTTCGCTTTCAAGCACGCTCGGCGGAAGCTGGCGCTGCGCAGCGATGATCAGTGATTGCGCCTCTTGCCAAGACTTGGTCTCGTTGAGCGCGCGCAGCTGATGCAGCTGAAGCTCCGCGTAGGCATCGCTACGACAAGAACGTGCCCGCTCGTCGGTCGCGTCGAGTTGCGAGGCTTCGTCGGCCGAGGCCATCGCTTGTTCGAAAGCACCCGAAACCATTGCGCTCTCGCAAGCTTCGACGAGCTCGGTCACAAGCGCGTTTCGCCGGGCCTCTTCCCTCCGTTTGCGCTCCGCTTCAGCGCGCTGCGCTTCGAGATTGGGTGCGAAAGTGTTGGCCCCATTGTCGAGTTCGGCAACCTGGTCGCCCGCCTGCGTGCCCTGCCTCTGCCAGTAGAAGAACGCGATGGCAGCCGCCACGCCCACCAAAACGAAAGGAAGAAAGAGTGCAACTGGGCTACGGTTCGCGCCCATTGGGGTTGCGACGCGCGGACGCTCTGGGACCGAAGAGGCCACGTCGCGTGGCACAAACTTGAGGCGAACGTTCCCCAGTTCAATGACGTCGCCGGCCTGAAGCTTAACCTTTCGCTGGGGTGCACCGTTAACCAGCACACCATTCGAAGAGCCTAGGTCTCGGATTTCGAAGGTGTCGGCACGACCATCGATGGCCGCATGCTCGCGGGACATGGAGGTGTCGTTGACCCATACCGCAGCCTCTTCGCCGCGACCGATGATGGAGCGACCTTCGGGCAGGGGTAGCTCGCTACCAACGCGCGGACCGGCGAGCACGATAAGCCGCGGTGGCAAGTCTTTGGCGGGCTCAGGCGCGGCACCCGCAGCCTGCGCCGCAGCGGGGTCACGAACCTGAGCGGTAAGCTCGTCCGAAACGGCGTCACCGGATAGGAATGCCACCACAAAGTCACCGATCAGCATCCGGTCGCCTGGCTCAAGCAGGGTGGGCTCGGTCATCTTCGAGCCATTGATCTTGATGCCGTTATACGAGTCGAGGTCTTCAACCCGATAGCTCCCGTTCTCTTTTCGAAGCACGGCGTGTGCTCGAGAGACGTTTCGCTCGTCGAGCTGAATGGTGTTTTCTTCCGTCCGCCCGATCGAGATTTCCTCGAGCTCAAGGGGCTCCTCGCGCGACTCTCCCTCGTCGCTTTTGATGAGGAGTCGAAATGCGGGCACTTCCGGGGACATAGCCAGCTCAGAGTATGCCACCGACCATCCTTGAAATGCCAGTGCGTAACTTCTTCGTATATGCTGTGCGCATGTCAACACTGGGTATCATTGGCGGCAGCGGCCTGTACGCCATGGAAGAACTCAAGATCCTAGAGCGGAAAACCGTCGACACCCCTCTTGGACAACCTTCAGATGCGGTTCTTTGCGGCGAGCTCGCAGGAAAGAACGTGCTTTTTCTACCGCGTCACGGCGTCGGGCACCGGATTGCGCCGCACCAAATCAACTACAAAGCCAATATTTTGGCGCTCAAGCAACTGGGAGCCACCCATTTGCTCAGTGTCTCCGCGGTAGGCTCGATGCGCGAGCAGATCGAGCCAGGGGACATGGTCGTAGTGGACCAGTTCATCGATCGCACCCGAAGTCGGCCCAGCACATTCTTCGAAGATATCGGGGCCGTTGGCCATATCGAATTTGCCGAACCGGTCGACGAAGCCCTGCGGCAGAGCTTGCTTGAAGCCACCCAGCGCGCGGGCGCTCGTCACCACGATAGGGGGACCTACGTCTGCATTGAGGGCCCCCAGTTCTCCACCCGCGCCGAGTCGCTGCTCTATCGCTCGTGGGGGGTGGACGTGATTGGAATGACCAACCTTCCCGAAGCGAGGCTCGCGCGCGAGGCGCAGCTCCCCTACGCGACGCTCGCGCTGGCCACCGACTATGATTGTTGGCATCAAAGCGAAGAGAGCGTCACCGTCGAGGCCGTCATCGCAGTGATCAAGAAGAACGTTGCCACCGCGCAAAAGATTGTGCGCGAGCTGGTGTCGGCCGATCTGCCTCCACGCGAGCGGTCGCCGGCGAGCCGTGCCTTGGCACACGCCGTCATGACCGCGCCCGAACACATCGATGACAGAGCTCGCGCCGTACTCGACCTGCTTAAGTCCTAAAAGCGGTTAGCCGATTCCCCCGCGGTGGGCTATACGGCGGGACGTGAACCAGCAAAACAGCGTTCTCGTCATCGGATCGGTCGCCTTCGACACGCTGCACCTTCAAGGAAAGGTGCATGAGAAGGTCTTGGGAGGCTCGGGCCTCTATGCCGCGGTAGCCGCATCAACTTTTGGCCCAGTGCGGCTCGTGGGCGTGGTCGGCAACGACTTTCCCGACTCTGCTACGCAAATCCTCAAGAACCGTCAGGTCGACCTGGCCGGCCTTGAGGTCGCAGATGGACTCACCTTCCATTGGGAGGGCCGATATGCAGGTGACCTCTCGTCTCGCGACACGTTGCGAACGGACCTCAACGTGTTCGCCGACTTCCACCCAAAGGTGCCGGCCAGTTTTGCCGCGTCCGAATACGTCCTGCTCGGCAACATCGGTCCCGACCTTCAGCTCGAAGTGCTCGAACAGCTCACGAAACCAAAGCTCGTGGTCGCCGACACAATGAACCTGTGGATCGACATCCAGCTCGACAACCTCAAGAAACTGCTGACCAAGATCGATGTGCTGGTGCTCAACGAGGAAGAGGCACGACAGCTGACGGGTGGACATCAGATCGTCGACTGCGCCAACAAGCTGCTCGACATGGGCCCCGGGTCGGTCGTGATCAAGCGCGGCGAGTATGGTGCGATGCTGTGGCACGCCGGCAAGACTTTTTCGGCACCCGCCTACCCCGTCCAACAAGCGGTCGATCCAACGGGCGCGGGTGACTCTTTTGCTGGAGGTATGGTCGGTTTTCTGGCACGCACCAACCGCATTGACGACATCACCATGCGCCGTGCCGTCATCTACGGCTCTGCCTCGGCGAGCTGCTGCGTGGAAGCTGTCGGCGTGACGGGCGTACTAGATGCCTCACGCGAGCAAATCGACGAACGCTACGAGGCATTTCGCGAGCTCGCCCATATTCCGACCTCAAGCTAGCAAGCTCAATGGGATCCGCGGAACTCTTGAGACTCCGGCTGGTTTGCGGGGGTCTCCTCCTTCAGCCAAGATGAGAGACATGATAGCTGTTGGTCGTTGGACAAGACGCGCTTTGCTCTGCTCGCTCTGGGCGTCGGGTTGCGGGAGCGAGACCGCTACTGAACCCACCGAGGGCACCTGGCATGGCGGCGTTGGCCAACTGATGATCGAAAAATGTGGCACATGCCACCAAGAGGGTGAGATCGGCTCGTCCACGTTCGTGCTTGACTACGAGCAATCCAGCGCTTGGAGTTCGGCCATTGCCGACGCAGTCGTGTCGCGTCGCATGCCGCCGATGGGCGCAAACAACGACGGCAGCTGCAATACCTACTCGAACGCGCGCTGGCTTGAGCAGGACGAAATCGACACGATCGTAGATTGGGTCGATGCTGGGACACCGAAGGGCGCTGCGGTCGAGATGCCCGCGCCTCCAAAACTCAACCCGTTACCGCGCGTCGACGGTGTGTTCCGAACGCCTAGTTACCAGGTCACAGGCGTACGCGCCGACGAGTACCGCTGCTACATCATCGACAGTCCCATCACCGAGGACCGATATCTCACTGGCTTCAACATCAAACCCGGCAATACCGAAGTCACCCATCACCTTAATTTCTTCATGCTCTCTGAAGAAGACATCGCAAGCGCCGAAGAGCTCGATGCGGCCGATCCCGGACCTGGTTTTAGCTGCTACGGCGGACCGCCCACTAACTTCTCGCTACGCGAGCTGAGCGGGGAAATCACGTTGCCGCTCGTGCAAGACCTGCTTGAGCGCGCGCCCCAACCGCGCATGGCTTGGGCGCCCGGTTCGAGCGCGATCCGCTTCCCGGCCGGCACCGGTCTACCCATGCCCGCCAACCGCAAGTTCTTCGTCGAGGTGCATTACTCAGCCACAACGGGTCCGGCCATGGACCCGGGCATCGATATTGAGTTCATGACGGAAAAAGAGGTCGATGAAACAGGGGTGGTCCTGCCGCTCATCGATGTCGACCTTGAGCTGCCGCCGGGCCAAGAAAATGTGGTCTCGACGGGCTTTGAGATCACGCTACCGATGCAGGTGAAGGTCTACGCTTACGCGCCGCACATGCACAAACTCGGTCGCACCGTGCTCGTCGAGCATGCCGACGAAGAGGGCAACAGGACCTGCATCGCGAAGACCGACAACTACGACTACAACTGGCAGGACGCCTGGTATTTCGACGAGCCCATGAAGTTCGCGCCCGGAGGCACATACAGCATCGAGTGCGGCTACGACACCCGCTCACGTAACGAAACGGTAAGATGGGGCGGCGGCGTCGAAGACGAGATGTGCATCGGATTCTTCTACCTGACCTCTCCGATCCTCCTCGGTTTATAGTGAGAGCCAGGGCGGAGCAGCGATGAGCCGACAGGCGAAGAGCCAAAAAGCCAGGCGAAGCTCTAGAACGCGAGGTGCTACCAGCACCGAGGCGTTTGAGCGGAGCAGCGATGAGCCGACAGGCGAAGAGCCAAAAAGCCAGGCGAAGCTCTAG
>CAZAQV010000024.1:82858-97076 GCA_964487255.1 uncultured Polyangiales bacterium
GCTACCAGCACCGAGGCGTTTGAGCGGAGCAGCGATGAGCCGACAGGCGAAGAGCAAAAAACTCAGGTGAAGCCCTAAAACGCGAGGTGCTATCAGCGCCGAGTCGTTTGGGCGGAGCTTATGACGCATAGGGTCATGAAACCCGCGCGTTGAACCCATGGAGAACAGCGCTAGGCTGATTCTGCCCTTATGCGCCCGCTTCGTTCTTCGATTTCACTTTCCCTCTTTCCACTCTTTTTGTTCGCGTGCGCTGGCGGTGGCGGCGGCAGTTGCGCCGGTATCGAACCGATGGACGCGCCCTTCCCAGAAGCTGAGCGTATCGCGAACGCAGCGCAACTTCGTTTGACGGACTCGGGCATTGAACACCTCGAAAAAAACGCAAACAACCTCGTCGATGTCTTCTTTTCTCAGGGACTCGACTTTGCGTTCACCAAGCAGGTGGTTTTTACGTTCGCCGGCGTCGACATCACGATCTGCGATGACAACGACTGCTCCGTGCACATAGAGGTTAATAGCCTCGACCTGATCCCGACAGCTCCCAACCGACTGGTCGCAGAAATCGGTGTGACCCTCGAAAGTCGCGATTCGAAGAACGGTCTACCCGGAAAACCAAAGACCTGGGATGGTACCTGCGACGTGAATGTGAATACGGACCGCGGTAGTCGCATGTCCGTCACCCTCGTCGCCGATATCGCGTTGGCCAACGATACACAGCCCGCGCGCCGTGGCTTCACGTACATCGATGTGCGAAGCATCAGCGTTTCAGAGACGGAGGGCATCGAGAACGACGACTTGTCCCTGTCCGGTGGCTTTCTCGGTTCCTGCGGTCTCGGCAACATCGGTTTTTTCAAAGAGTTCATCGTCAACCAGATCAAAACCCAGGTCACGAACATCGCTGGCGGCGCCGTCAACGAGTTCTTGTGTACGAAACCCAGCGCGGGCAGCTGCCCCGACGGGACGTACAACGTGGACGGCACGTGTCGATACGCGAACAACGCTGATGCGCGATGTGTGCCGTTGCTGCTCGGCTACCAGGGCCAAGGCAACCTGGGTCAAGCTCTGCTCTCGAGTTTTGCGCCCAATGCCGAGGGCAGCGTCCAGTTCACGGTCGCGGCGGGTGGCCAGGCCGAGGCGGTCAATGACGGCATGTCGATCTACGCACTTGGGGGCATGCGCAGCACCGACGAGGCGTTCGAAGTCTCGCCGCGGCACCACGAGTGCGTCCCACAAGTTCCTTACACAAAGCCCACGATTGCGCGTGCTCCAATTTTTCAAGGCAATACGATTCCCGCTTCGATGAACGACGCGCATATCGGTGTGGGCATTGCAGAAAGCTTTCTCGACCATGTCGGGTATGCGCTCTACGACAGTGGGTTGTTCTGCCTCGGTGCCGGCACAGAGCTTAGCCAACAGGTAAGCACGGGCGTCCTATCCTTTTTGATCAGCTCGGTACCGCGCGTGACGTTTCCGGAGCGCACAGCCGCGCTCTCGGCGGAACTTCGACCACAGAAGCCGCCGACCTTTGAAGTGGGTGTTGGCACCGAAGAAGACCCGCTTTTGACTTTAAACTTCGAAGATCTCGACGTGCATCTCAATGCATTCTCACAGGGGCGCTACATCCGCTTCATGACCCTCCGTGGCGATCTTAACATCGCGCTTGCGGTGTCGGTCTCTGGTTCGACGGTCAGCCTGACCATCGATGAGCTTCTGGTCGAAAATGCCGTCGTGACAAACAGCGAGATTTTGTCCGAAGACCCGGTCAAACTTGCCGAGACCTTACAGGCTATTCTCTCCGGCCTGGGTGCACAGCTCGCAAGCGCAATCCCCAGCTTTGACCTACCCTCGATCATGGGCCTGGAGATCGAGATCCCGCCCGACGGTATCGTGGGCGTGACGAGCGGCGGTGAAGAGTTTCTCGCACTCTATGGTAACCTGAAGATTCCAGGCGGCTCTCCGCTGGTGATGGAGGCGGATACCGAGGCCACGATCGAAACGATGTCGTTCGACGAAGAGCTACTACACGACGGCGCCCACCTCGAAGTGATCGCGGAGGGCATCGGACGCCCCGGCGCGGACTACGAGTTTAGCTATCGCGTCGACAAGGGCGCTTGGAGCCCGTGGACAGACCAGGAGCGCATTTTAGTGCGTGATCCCATGCTTCGACTCGAAGCTCGACACGATATCGAGGTGCGTGCGCGCTACGCGAACGTTCCAAACAGCGAAGATGGGGAGCCCGTCATGCTGTCGGCCCTCATCGACAAGACGCCGCCGTGGGTGAACGTGGCTCGCGACGAAAAAGGGCTTCGGCTCGAAGCCCACGACTTTGTTTCAGACGAGCACAAGCTTCGCATGCGACTCTCTAACGACTCTCACACCACAGGCTGGCAGCGCTTCTCACGCCGCCCTGAGTTTGAGCTCACAAACGAGGCCATCGTCGTCGAGGTTCAGGACGAGGCCTCGAACCAGTCGTCCGTCCAAGTCGCGGCCACGAGTTTCGCTTCGACGAGTTCGCATGGCTCAGCGCGCGCAGGAGGCTGCCAAGCGAGCTCCACGGTCGGCGCGGGGTGGCTGTGGTCAGCGCTCATTGCACTCCTACTGTTTGTCAAACGGCGCCGACTCACTGCCGCGAGCCAGCGACTGCAAGCCGTTGTTTTGCTGGGTGTGCTCGCCGTGTTCGCAATCGGATGTGGATGCAGCGAGGGTCCGGGCAACGGCACGCCGACCGTCGATGGCGGCACAGACACATCCACACCAAAAGGCTGCAACAGCTGCGCCGCACCTGAAGGCGCCAGCACGATGGGCAGCACCTGCTGTCAGGCCACGAACATGTGCGTGCTCTACGACCTGTCCATGCTGTGCGAAGACGGCTTCACATGCCAAGGGGCAGACTCCGTCATGCTCGACGAGAACTGCATCCCAACCTGCGTGAACTGCATCCCGCCACCGCCACTCGACCAGGGCCACATCGGTAGTTACCTCGACGTCGTCGTCGGACCGAGCGGCGACATCGTGTTCAGCGCATACAATGCAGGCATCCCACCGAACCTACCGTTTGGTGATTTGGTGGTCGGCTTGTACAACCCGCAAGATGGCACCGTGTCGTGGGAGACCGTCGACGGATTGCCAACGGATGGGCCGAAACAATACGATCCAGATGGCTGGCGTAGCGGCTACGGCGCACCGGGTGACGACGTTGGTCGATGGACGGGCATCACCATTTCAGGCGGACTCTTTTACGTCGCCTACCACGACGCAACCAACGGCGCGTTGAAGGTTGCGTCGGGTGCACCCGGCGCGTTTGACCTGCAAGTGGTCGACGACGAGGGCATCGCGGGAAGGTACAACTCGATCGTCACACGCGCCGACGGCACACTCGTGGTCGCCTACAACCAAATCGCATTCGAGTCCGACGGCACAGTGATCAGCCGTTCGCGCGCTGCGCACAGCACAACAGACTCTCCGACGGCAGCAGCCGACTGGAATATCCTCGACATCGCGGAAAAGACCATTGATTGCCGACCGTGGCACTGCGCAGGTTTCGCCGAGGCCGGCGTGTGTCTTGAGACTGGAAAGTGCGCGGTTGAGACAACCGACTGCGCCGACGCGTGCACATCTGGAAAAAGCTGCGTGAGTGGAAGCTGCCAAGCTTCGCTTCCCGACAACTACCTCGAAGGCTACGAGCAGGGCGTTGGTCTTCACAACGACCTGGTGCTCGACGGAGACGGGCTCGCGCTCGCTTACTACGACTCCGTTTCTGGAGCGGTGCGGCTGGCTCGCTATGACGAGGATTGGGGAAGCCCACTTCTAATCGACGGCGTTGGGACCCGCACGGACATAGGCGCGCACCCCTCTCTTGCCGTTGACGGTGATGGCGCGTATCACTTCGCGTACTTCGACGTCGCAAACCACCAATTGCGTTACACCATTCGTAACCCCACCAATCAGCGTGAGTTGGTGGACGACGGAAAAAAAGTGGGCGGCGTCGACAACGTGGACGGGCGTCACTGGGTAGGCGCGGACCCCGCGCTCGTCGTCATGCCGAACGGCGATGTTCGAATTGCGTATCAGGACCAAAGTACGCAGCGAACGCTTCTTGCGACGCGTCCTTCAGGCGCGAGCAACTGGGCCATCGAGACCCTCGATGACGAGCCACATACAGGGTTTTTCTCCAGGCAGCTCACGACCGAATCTGGTTCGACGGTCTTTAGTTGGTGGCGCGCGGGTGGTCCCGACAATTCGAGCGGAATCCGCGTCCGCCCGATTCCGTAAGGGGGTGGCATCCGCCTTCGCCGATGGCTTCGGCGTGATTTCACCTCGACTGCGAGAACTTAAACATGGCTACGCTCCCCAAACTCGATACGCTGATCGATGAGTTGATCGCCACCCCCTCGGTGAGTGCAACCGACCCCAGGCTCGACCAGTCGAATGTACCGCTCATCAACAAGTTGGCGAGCTGGGCGGAAGACAGCGGTTTCTCCGCGCAGGTACTCCCAGTGCGCGATACCTCTGCGCAGGCCAAGAAGGCCAACCTGGTTGCCGTGCGCGGAAGCGGCGAAGGCGGCCTCGTGCTCTCAGGCCATACCGATACCGTCCCATGGGATGAGGCGCGTTGGCAGAGCAACCCTTTTACGGCGACGCGACGCGATGGTCGCATCTACGGACTCGGGACGGCAGACATGAAGTCGTTTCTCGCACTTGCACTGACCGCTGCCGAGCGCATTGACGATAGCGCGCTATGTGCGCCACTCGTTATTGTGGGCACAGCCGACGAAGAGTGCACGATGGGCGGCGCTCGAATGCTTGAAGCGGCTGGGTGTGTGCCCGCGGACCGCGTGATCATCGGTGAACCGACGAGCCTGCGGCCGGTCTTTATGCACAAGGGCTTCGCATCGGAACGGATTCGCCTGATCGGTCAATCGGGGCACTCGTCCGATCCGAAACTCGGGCACAGCGTCGCCGACGGCCTCTCGCAGCTCATCGACGAACTGTTGCGCACGCGCGATGTGCTCGCGCAGGAGTACAAAAACGATGCCTTTGGGGTGAGCCACCCGACGCTCAACATCGGCCGCGTAGCAGGCGGAGACGCACCCAACCGTATCTTGGGCGAGTGTGAACTGCTCTACGACCTGCGCGTGTTACCCGGCATGGATGCCGACAGCCTTCGCTCGCGGATCCGTGATCGTCTAAGCGAACGACTCAGCGCGCTTGGCTACTCGCTCGACTTCGAAAGCTTGACCCAAACCGTGCCTGCTTTTGAAGGTCACGAGCAGAGCGAGCTCATGCACACGTTGTGCGCCCATGCCAAAACCCAACCTCATGCGGTGGCTTTCGCAACGGAGGCCCCGTTCTTCTCGGCCATGGGCAAAGAGACCGTGGTATGGGGTCCTGGGAGCATCGATGTTGCACATCAACCCAACGAGTTTATTGCCGAGGCCGAAGTGCACGCGACCGTGGACCACCTCGAAGCGCTCATGCGGCGTTATTGCACGAAGGCCAAGCGAGAGAGCGCAACGTCATGACGCGTAAGCCAAGTATTTTCGCAACTGGGTTTCGCGAGGCAACGCCCTTTATTCGACAACACCGTGAGCAAACGTTCGTGGTCTACCTTTCGGGCGAGGTGCTCGCGTCCGCGTGCTTTGCCGACATCGCGCGCGACTTGGTCGTCGCTCACGGCTTGGGGGTGAGGCTTGTGCTCGTGCATGGCGCGCGTCCGCAGATCGACGAGAGGCTCGCCGCGCGCAGCATCGCGCCCCAATATGTCGGCAGCCACCGCGTCACAGACGCCGCGACCCTCGAAGCGGTACGCGACGCCGTCGGGGCGATTCGCGTACAGATCGAATCGCAGCTGACGCTCAGTCGGCGCACAGGTCAAGCCGCGCTTCATGTTGTTTCCGGCAACCTGGTCTCGGCGGCGCCACTCGGTGTCATCGACGGTATCGATCATCAGCGTGCGGGTCGGGTGCGTAACATCGAAGCGGACGCCATTGGTCGCATCGCCGCAGAGCGCATGATTACCGTTCTCTCTCCACTGGGCACTTCGATTACCGGTGAACTCTACAACATTCGTTCCGATGACCTCACCGTCAGAACGGCAAGCGCGCTGGCGCGCACGCATCTGGGCGTCAGCAAAGTCATTTCGTTCGTGCTCGAGGCCGAACTCGAAGGCCTTCCTGAACGCGCACTGGATTGGCCGACAGAAGTCTCGTCCGAAGAGGCGCAGCAGCTGCTCAAGGATGCGCCGGCTCTGAGCATTCAAGCCGCGCTCAAGAGCGCACAAGCGAGCATCCCACGCACCCACCTCGTTCTGGCAGAACAGCCCGGGCAGTTGCTGGACGAACTCTACCGGCCAGGTGGTGGCGGATTGCTCATCACCGACGAGGCCGTGGGCATTCGCCAAGCGCGCGGCACGGATGTGGCCGAACTTCTTCGACTGATCGAGCCCTTGGCCGAGAAGGGCCTCCTGGTTCGTCGCTCAAAAGAGGTTGTCGAGTCAGAGCTCGACGCATTCGTGGTTTTTGAAGTCGAAAAAGAAGTCGTCGCATGCGCGACCTATCGGCCGCATGCCGACGTATCGCTCGCGGAGATCGGCTGCATTGCGGTGCGAGACGACCAGCGCGGACGGATGCGCGGTCGCACATTGCTGCAGTCTTTAGAACGTCGCGCCTGGCACGAAAAGCTCAGCGGCACCTTCGTGCTCACGACGCAAAGCGCCGACTGGTTTCGTGAACAGGGCTACGAAGAGATCGACGCAACGCTGCTTACGAAGAGCGCGCTCAGTCGCTACGTTCCGAGCCGCAACTCAAAGGTCTTGCGCAAGCTCCACGTGTAACGCCTAGGCAGCCAGCGCATGGACTTCGGGCTTCTGCGCAATCTTGCGGTGGGCCGCAGAGAAACGCTCAAACATGTCGATCAACTCTTCAACCAACCCCTCTCGGTAAGCGAGGGTCAGTTCACGGTCCTCTGCTGCGACCGAAGCGAAGGTTCGCCGAAGCGCGACCGCGGCTGCGGAGTGGGGTTCAAACGTGAGGTGGAGGTACGGCACGAGCCGGGTGCCGCTGCTCGAACCGATACGCAGATGATAGATCGAGAGCTGACGAAGACCCGCGATGTTCGCGCCGCCGAGCAGACCGGCATCTGGGGTTTGCTTCGCGGGCAACGCGCGAAGCCGCGTCGGACCACGAAAGGAAAGGAGCAAGCACGCGCCCAGCACTGCGACGACAGTCCACCAGTGCGCGGGGTGGACGTTGGGCTTGCGTGGGCTCGTGATGGCGCTCGGTGGCGAGAACTCCAAGGGCTCCTCCACAAGCTCGTCGCGGGCTGGCTCCAGCTGCAGCGGCGCATCGACGCCGGCGAGGTGCACGCCAACTTCCCAGCTCAGTGTGCGTGGAAGATGCGGCCGCATCCAGTGAAGCGAGACATATCCGTCACGCTCGTGGTGCACGGTCGGTTTGTCAAGCTCGGCCAGTGCGGTCACATCGCGTGCGGTTACGCCGTATCGTTCGTGGATGTGGACGCGCATCTCGACATCGTCGAGACCGTTTTGCCAGGGCGGAAAACTCCAGCGGAGCTCTGCGCCCTGCCCGGCATCGCGCACAATCCCACGAACGCGGTAAAGAACCTCGAAACGGTAACGCCCCTTTTTGGGAGCGTCTTTACGATCGAACTCGAGAAGAAGCGCACCGTCCTTTCGAAAGCGGTGCTCGAGCGGGACCGCCCGAACGATTCGCGGTGGTTTGTTCGTCTCGTCGTCCTCGGTCAGCACGAAGAGCCGAGGCTCGCGAACCAGCGCCTCATCGTCGCTCACGAGCTGAAGCTCAAGCCGCGTGAGCCAACCGCCGCGGACGACCACATCGCCTTGCAGACGAACGACCGCGGCCTCGTCCGTGGAGTCGATGGTGACGTCAGCCATCGCACCGACCACCTCGGCGACCGTCCATGCGCGCGCGACGTCAGCCGAGCACAGCCAACCAAGCGTTACCAAAAGTGCCCAAGCGCGCATGTGAGCAGGCTAACACCCAGCGCGATCCCCTCAAAAATTCCGGCGCATCACAGGATAGAGTCTCAATCGGAGCCGGGGCCCGAATGAGACTCTCCGGCGTCATGGCTCATCCTCTACACGGGCGTGCGGACCCACGAGGGCATGAAAAGCAACGCAAAGATAAGGAGGCAGAGCCAGGCGACGGCGCGGCGCTTGGGACCGAGGTCGCCGGGCTCAGTGGGCGGGTGTTCTTGACCGGACCAGCGCGCCATGAGGCCGAGGACAAGCGCCCAGACCACCCAGTGCATGCCCGAAAGCGCTGCCGCAAGAAGAGCCTCGCCGCGGACACCGCGCACAAAGGCCTCGCCGCCGTAAAGGCCACCGATCAGCACACCGAGCCACGGCAGTGCCCGACGAATGCGAACCCCGTACGCGTTCTGTTTGGGCCCGAAGAGCGCGTAGGCGATGTGACCGCCATCGAGCTGGCCCACCGGCACGAGGTTGATCATCGTCACGAGCAGACCTGCCCAACCCGCAAACGCGGTCGGACTCAAGAACACATCATAGCCCTCCGCGATGGGTCCCTTAAGGGCATAGATGAGCCCCAAATACAGAATCGAACGCCCTTCGATAATGTATGCGCCATCGTCAGGCACCGCATGGACGGGCGAAATCGACAGGCCGTAGACGAGCACCGGCAGCGCCACAACGAGCCCCGCCAGCGGACCCGCAGCGCCGATGTCGAGCAGCGCATTGCGGCTACGGATGACCTCGCGGATGTTGATCACGGCACCCATGGTGCCGAGCA
The DNA here is from genome assembly GCA_964487255.1 of uncultured Polyangiales bacterium. Lineage (GTDB taxonomy): Bacteria > Myxococcota_A > Polyangia > Polyangiales > CAZAQV01 > CAZAQV01. The sequence continues at coordinate 91,645 of CAZAQV010000024.1, forward strand.
GAAACTGGGGAAAGGGCACGGGGATAAAATAGGGGGGCGAGATGTCGACCCCGTGCCGTCGACCGACGAGAAAATGGCCGAACTCGTGCGACATCAAAATCGCCATCAAAGGGAGTGAAAACGAAAGCCCTGAGAAGAACGACTCGGGCCAAGGAAACCACGCGGGCGCCGCCGGCTCTTTTTGGGCCATGAACGCACCCACGTAGGTCGTCGAAAACAAGGTCAGTCCGATCAAGAGCAGTGAAAGGCGCCAGCCACGCTGCGCACTTCGGGCGATAGGTTCAGTCATGGGCGGCAGCTTCAGCTTCTCCAAGCAGACGCGCCAAACGCTCAGCGCGCGTGCGGAGCCGCCCATCAAACTGCCCGTGACGCACCTCGACGATGCAATCTTCGGGAGCGAGTGACGCGTCTTCATGAACGGCAATCGTCGTGATGTCGGCGAACTGCCTGCGCACAGTCGGATGCACGAGGAGCGCAAGCGGTCCACTGTCGCGCGCCTGCTCGAGCACGCTTGCGACCACGTCGCGCATGCGCTTCGGTTCGGCCCTGAGCTCGCCTTGTGCGAGGCGCTCCGCACACGCCACGGCGAGTTCGACGAGGTCATGCGCCGATCGATGTTCCTGTTCCGCGAGCGTCGCCGCAAGCACGAACGCGTCTGCAAGTTCCGCGTGCACTTCGCGCCGAACTTCCTCTCGCAACACAGACCGCAATTGGTCGAGTCGCGCCTCGATCGCCTGCGCTTCGGTGCGTGCTCGCCAATCTTGTGCACAAAGCACCTTGCGTGCGCTGCGATGACGTACGATACGGACCTCGCGCGTGTTCGACTCTTCCGAGCCCTCAGTCACCACTCAGCTCCAACCGCTCGCGTTTTACCCGCGCTTCGAGGGTCAGCGTCGGTTCGTACAAACGCTGCCATACTTTGGGAGGAAGTGAACCCGCCACTTGTGCAGCGGACGCGGTTCGTAATCCTGCGACGAGCGTTGCCGCCCTTTGCTTCGTGGTCAGTCCAGCCAAGGCGGTGCGCTGGCGCTCCACACGCTCGGCCAAGTTCGGTGCAACGAGCGCCGACGAGGCGGGATCGCCCTCTGCCAGGAGTTCTGCAAGCAAGTATCCAACGACGAGTGACATCTTCGCGATCTGGAAACCCTATCTTCGACGATTGGGGTCTCACGATGGACATCTAGCCGCTATCGAGGTGTGAACAAAGGAAAAATGGCCATGGTCCGACCCGGCATCAGAAACTCAAGCTGGTGCGCTCCTTGCAGCCCTGCGCGAAGCAACGACCCTGTGCGACCTCTCCCAAGGACACAAGCCCTGAGGATGCGCAATTGTTTTTGGACTAAATCGATAGATCCTTTCGCTTTTTCCCACGTAGAAGCTTTTGCTAAGCTTCCAGGATGAAGACTTGCCGGCTGTGGCTCTTGAGCGTTCTGGCGATCGGCGTCAGCGGCGTCGGTTCGGCGGCGTATGCACAGCCGATTCTGGGCTGTCGGACGGATGTCGTGCCCAGCGGCCCATTCGCGACCTACCCCGCGTCCGGTGCCGGCGGCGTCACACTCGATGCACCGCTGCGCGTGAGCTACTCGAAGGGCTACCTCGACGGGGCCAACGTCGACGCACTGATCGAAGTCTTCGCCTGCCTCGACAACGGCTGCACGGAGCGCACTGCCGTCGAAGGCCAGGCCAGTGCGGTCGCAGACGAGCTGTTCTTCGTGCCCGCCTTTTCATGGAACCCGTTTACGCAGTACCGCGGGACGGCCCATGGAACGGACCGCAATCTACAGTTCGGGTTTACCACCGGCTCCGCTGTCGACAGCTCGCCACCAACTTTCTCCGGTGGCATCTCGGTCAACACCGAGCCCGCCCAGGACCCGTGTCACAAAGAGAGCGACCCAGGCGGGCCGCCAATCGGGTACCGCGTCGAGGTCTCGTTCGCACCAGCGACGGACGACGGGGCCCCGGGCGACATCGAGTACCAGCTCTTTTTAACGCGTGGCCTCGACGTGGGTGGCGCGGAGTTGGTGGCACAAGCCCGCAACTTTGCAGCGACCGAACGGGTGAGCTTGGCCTTTTTCCTCGACGAAGACACCGCCAAACAAACGCACTGCGTGGACATGATCGTGATCGACGGTGTCGGCAACGTGACCGATGCGCAAAGCCCCGAATGCTTTAATGCAACCTTGGGCCGCGACTTCGTGAGCTGCGCGCTGCAATCCCACATTCCGCCTGCAAATTCACTGTGGTCCATCGCGATCGCGGCTGCGCTCTTAAACCTGCGGCGCAAACGAAGCGCAGCGAACTCGCGCTAAAGAAGTCAGACCCGACCGAACGCAACATGGATTTATACAGCACCGCTCGACGAATCACGCGCCCCTATATCTTTGACTCGCCCTCTGCCGCACACGATCTTCCGATCGACGCGCGCGGCCCCATCGGCGACGGCCGCTCCGTTGCGCTCGTCCGAGCAGACGGCGCCATCGACTGGCTGTGCTGGCCTCGTTTCGATTCGCCCTCGGTGTTTGGAGCACTACTCGACCCGAAGGACGGTGGCTTTACCTCCATCTCACCGACGCGCTTTCCTTTTGAAAGCCTGCAGCGCTACGACCCCGACACAAACGTACTTGAGACACTGTTTCGCGTCGCCAACGAGGGCGTCGTGCGCGTCACCGATTACATGCCGTGGAGCGATGACCCACGCGCGACCATTTTCGAGCTTCACCGACGCGTCGAGTGCCTTGAAGGTCGCGTCAACGTGCGCGTCGTATTCGATCCGCGTTTCGGTTATGCACAGCAAACGCCAACACTCGACCGCCACGACCACGGCATTCTCGCACAGAGCAAGGACGGTCACACGATGGCTGCCGTCCTAAGCGGCGAGCACCGGTGGCACGCACGCGAAAGGGGTGGCGTGCAATGCGAAGTAGCGCTTGGCCCGGGTGAGCGACGTTGGCTCGTGCTCTCGTGGGGTGCACAACGACCGGAATCCATCGATGCGTACCGACCCTTCGAGCATCTGCGCCAAACCCGCTCCGCGTGGCGCAACTGGACGAGCGGACTGCGCTATGACGGTCCTTGGCGCCACCATGTACTTCGCTCTGCCCTCTTGCTCAAGCTTTTAATCTACGCGCCGCAAGGCAGCATGGTGGCTGCGCCGACGACGTCCTTGCCCGAGTGGATCGGTGGGACGCGCAACTGGGATTACCGGTACACGTGGACGCGCGATGCAGCTATGGCCATCCATGCGGCCAATCGCATCGGCTACGTAAGCGAGGCGCGCGACTTCTTTCATTTCATGAGTGACGCCCTTGAGCGCCACGTGGAACTGGAGATCATGTACACGGTCGACGGCGACTCGGTGCCCAAAGAACGCGAACTGGCGCATTGGGAAGGCTACCGCGGCTCCAAGCCTGTGCGGGTCGGCAATGGTGCACGCGACCAGCTACAGCTCGATACCGCAGGTGCACTCTTTGACGCCGCACACGACTTCGAGCTCTACGGCGGCACGCTCACGCTTCGAACTTGGCGTCATCTACGCCGCATCGCCGAGCGCGTGACGGAGCTATGGCGGCACCCCGACAACGGCATCTGGGAGCCGCGCTCCGGACTTCAGCATAACGTGCACTCAAAGCTCATGTGCTGGCTGGCACTTAGCCGAGCCTGCCGCCTGGCGACGCTCTTTGGCGAGGTGTCCGCCGCGCAGCGCTGGCAGAAGGAAGCCGCCGCCATTCACGAGGACGTCCTCACCAACGGTCTCGACGCGAAACGGGAGCACTTCGTCGCATCCTACACCAATCCACGGCCCGATGCCTCGCTCTTGCTCTTGATCATCCACCGTTTCTTGCCGCCCAACGATCCACGGATCGCACGCACCGTGTCATGGCTGCATGACGAACTCGGAAGCGGTTCGTTCATGCATCGCTACCCGCTCTCGGCAGACGACGGCGTGGGCGGACGCGAGGGGTCGTTCGTCCTGTGTGGTTTCTGGCTCGCGGAGGCACTCGCGATGCAGGGCTCGTTGCGAGAGGCTCAGCAGGTGTTCGTCGATCATGCCGAAGCCTCAAACCATCTCGGCTTGCTCGCCGAGGAGTACGATCCGGGCCAGGGACAGCTCGGAAACTTTCCTCAAGCATTCTCACACCTCGGGCTGATCAACGCTGCAGTACAGATCGACCGAGGCCTGAGGGTGCGCGACGAGAGCGGGCGAAAGCTGCGCAAACGCAGCGATGTACCTCCCGCCTAAGTCGCCACGGCTCCCACCTTCGCCGCATCGTGTTACACTGCCGTCCAGATGAACGCCTCGCTTGAAGATCACCCGGGGAAGCGCATCGGAGGCAAGTACGAACTCATCGAACCCATCGGTGAGGGCGGCATGGCCAGCGTGTGGCGCGGCATCACCCACGGCGCAGCGGGTTTCACGCGCAGTGTGGCGATCAAGCGCGTCCTCCCTTCATACCGACAGGACGAAAACTTCCTGGCCATGTTTGTCGAAGAGGCACGTGTCGTCTCTGAACTGCAGCACCCAAACATCGTGCAAATCCATGACTTCGACCGGGACGAACTCGGCGCGTTTTTTATCGTCATGGAGTGGGTCGATGGGCTCGACATCCGCCGCTACGCCGAAGCCTACCACAGCAATGCGGAGCTATCTCCGTGGCCGTACGTTTCGGCGATTGGCATTGAGGTCCTACGCGCCCTGTCCGTAGCACACGAACGCACGAGTTATGACGGCGAGCCGTCACCGATTTACCACCGCGACGTATCACCAACCAACATCTTGATCGGCATCAATGGCATCGTGAAGCTCGCAGACTTTGGCTTGGCACGTGCGTCTGACCGCCGACGCATGACGCAACCTGGCATCGTCAAGGGCAAGCTCGCGTACCTCGCACCCGAAATGGTCCTAGGCGACCCAGCTTCGGCGCTGACAGACATCTACGGCCTCGGCATCGTGCTGTGGGAAGCCCTCGCGGGACGACGCCTGTTCGGTCACGGCAGCGATGTCGACGTCATTCGACGCGTGCGCGACGGCGACGTCGATCGCCTCGACGAGATTCGAGACGACCTTCCCGAAGAGCTCGTCGATATTATCCACTGCGCGCTCAGCAAGTACCCCGACGACCGCTTCGGCTCCGCGAGGCAAATGCAGCAGGCGCTCTCGCGGCTGCTGCGCCAGACACCCGAGCTTACGGACGCGCAACCCTTGGGTCGCTCGGTGCGATATGCCCGCCTGCGCTACCCGGACGAGACGCTGGTCGAGCAATCCAAGACCCGGATGGGCTAGGCTCTATCTATGGCTCTTCGCTAGCCTTTTCTACGAACCAGCGATGTGCACATAGCACATCGGATTCTCAAAAAGAGCGCTCATCGCGGCTCCGTTTATGGCTCTTCGCTAGCCTTTTCTACGAACCAGCGATGTGCACATAGCACATCGG
>CAZAQV010000024.1:97176-98592 GCA_964487255.1 uncultured Polyangiales bacterium
ATTCTCAAAAAGAGCGCTCATCGCGGCTCTTCCATTGTGACTCAGGCGGACACGCGCTAGACCCTGGGGCTATGGGTCACCCGTTTCCATCCAAAGAGTGGACGGCAGCGTTTAAGGACGCGGTCAATGCAAACGAAACGTATCGAAAAGCAGGCGCCGAGTGGACACACGGTGCTGTCGCGATGGTGGTCAGCAAAGGCAGCGCACCTGGCATCGACGATGACGTCGCGATGCTGCTCGACGTCGAAAAGGGCCAGTGCCGCGACGCAAAGTATGTGCACGGCCTCGACGCTGTGCAGGACGCGCCCTTCATCATCGTGGCGCCGTACGAGCGCTGGAAGTCAGTCATCCAAGGCGAGATCGACCCCATCAAGGGGATGATGCAGGGCAAGCTCAAACTCACCAAGGGGCACCTGCCGACGATGCTCAAGTTTGTCGAGTCCTCGCGCCAACTGGTCGTTAGCGCGAGCCATGTGGACACCGATTTCGCAGATTGATTATACTGATGAGCGCGGTACAAAAGACGTTTCGCAACCTGTTTGGTGCTTGGCAACCTTATGTTCGCCCCCGTTTCGTCGTGCTCGGCGAGGGAGCGGACGAAAACGGCTTTGCAATCATGATCCGCGATCTCTTGTCACAGAACGTGGAAGACCATCAGTCCAAAGCGCGCGCTTTGGCGGGTCTCGGGGGACGCGTCGCCATCGTGGTCGAGGACGCTGGCGTAGCGATTACCCTCAACTTCGAAGAGCCCACGGTCGTGGTGCACGACGGTATTGTGGGAATTCCTGACGTCACGATTCGGGCGACCTCCGAACGCGTCACGCAGATGTCTCTGATTGAACTTCTGCCGCGCATTGGTTTGCCCGACCCCCGTGGCGAAGTGGCCACCCAGATCATGCATGCCTCCAAGAAGGGGGAAGTGCAAATGTACGGCGCCCTTCGGCACCCAGGGACCGTCCTCCGCTTGACCGAGGTCCTCTCGGTCAATGGCTAACGAAGTCTTTCTTTTACCTCCCTCCTACCCGGATCGGTACTTGCTGGTACCTCTGACGTGGTGACCTCGTATGCCCGAATCCTCGTACTCGCACACGGCGTAGCGGTCATCAGCGGATGGGCGCCGTCCTGTGCCGAACTCAAGGCACGTGGGCTCGAGGACGTTCGCCCGCTTTGGTCTGCGGCCCGTCCCATCGACGTCGCTAAGGTTTTTGCTCGAGCTCTTGGAGTCGACGCTCATGATCGGCCACGACGTGCTTGATCGCCGATTGCTGCATGACCAAGCCCTTCGTCTCCTGAAGCGCGCCGGCTACGGCCAAGATCTCGGTGGATAGCCGCATCTGCGACTCCCGAATCCCTTGCTCCATCTGCTCGAAACGCCTGTCGACCTGCTCGAAACGCCTGTCGACCTGCTCGAAACGC
>CAZAQV010000025.1:0-93739 GCA_964487255.1 uncultured Polyangiales bacterium
TAACTACGCCGCGCTCCGACATCCACACCGCCCCTTTTTCACCAGCCTGCTAGATGACGACGCCTGACGCTACGGTTCGCTCTGCCGATTCTTGGTGAAAAGCCGAAGTTCTGAAGAGAAAGGACGGCGGGTACACGACTGCGATCTTTCGGTGGTTCGAAGAGCATTCTCCGGATGCGGGTCTGCTTGCATCGCTCTGGTTCACATACTCAGATTCGACCCAGGCTCACATAAAGCGTTCGCCCTCAGAAGAGCAAAGCTTGTGCCGGTGCTGTGGGTAGAAAACCATTCGCTCTTTGAGCGACCGACGCCGAAAGTCGACGCCGATCGACGCCGATTGGCGCGCCGATCTTCGTTCGCTACACTCGATGTCCGGCCAAAGCGAGGATCTCGTTTCGGGGGACCCCAAAAGCCCAACCTGGGACGGTTCGCCGGTTCGCCGCTGCTGGTTGCGAGACTTGAACTTTGTAGACATGGTCACTATTTCGATCGACGAGTCGTGCACGCTACGGCGCTGGGAATGAAGGCGGAAGGTTGCTGGGTTCTGCGCCCCACGTTGGGTTTGGAGCGCTGCCCATAGTGAACGCAAGCGTTGCGCCCGAGGCGATATCGCGAAACCGGAGCCAGCTCTTGTCGCTCGCCGTGCCGTCGATGTTCAGCGCTTGGACGTAGGGCGCGCTCGTGCCGGCACCATCACCGGTGATGGTGAGCGTCTTGCCGTTGGCCAGCGTGACGGTGGTCGACGCAAAGCGAGGCCCATTCATGACCAGCACGTCTGTGCCCGGTATCATCGGATAGAGCCCGAGGTACGCCCACACCAACCACGCGGACGTGGCACCCAGGTCGTCGTTGCCAGGAAGGCCGCCTGAGGAGGTGTTGAACTCCTGATCGATGATGCGCGCCACCACTTCTTGCGTGCGCGGAGGCGCCCCGGCAAAAACGTAGGTCCAAGGCGTCCCGTGTTCGGGTTCGTTGCCGATATAGAAGTAAGGTCGCTTGGTGCCCGCGTTGAGTTCGGTAAAGAGCTCGTCGAGTCGCGCCACGGCGCTTTCATGTCCGCCCATCGCGCTGAAGAGCCCCTCAAGATCGTGCGGGACCATCCACACGTACTGCGCGCCGTTGCCTTCGATGAAGCCGCACATCGAGCCAGGATCAAAGGGTTGGCAGTCCCAGTCGCCCGGCGTTCCGAGTTGGATCGGTGTCTCCACCTCGAGGCGCACATATCGCGCATCGATTGGATCGAAGTCGTGCGTCGTGACATTGGCGCTGTTGCCCTTCACGTCCGCGACGGTCGTCCAAGCGCCACCGTCGATGCTGAGTCTCAAGCGGAAGTCCTGTGTGTTCCACTTCGATCCTTCACCACCGGCGCCGGCGTGGTGGATGACGATGCGCTCGAGGCTCTGCACGCTGCCGAGATCAACCTGCAACCATTTGTTCGCGCTTGTGTTGTCGCACCACTTGTCCGATGAGCCGCCCGTCCAGCTTCCGTTCACGGTCTTGTCCGGTGTTTCGTCGGCGTTGCATGAGCCGCTGGCGTCCGTCTTCTGGTCGAGTGCCAAGTTGGTGCTCGGGGAATCCGGTCCATAGACTTGGAGCTCGTAGATACGTGCCGCACCTGCGGCCGCAGAGGGTGTGCCCACGCGCGGTTCGATGTAGCCGTCGGCGGCGTTCCAGCTGTTGTGCCAATACGCGCTGCGTGCGAGGTAGCGCGCGTACGCAGCGGCATCGCCCAGCTCTTGGGCGAACATGGCGAGCGCGAAGTCCGCCATTGCGTACTCGAGGCTCACCGCCGCGTTGCCCGCGTAGTGATTTTCAAGCCAGTCGCGGAGCGCGTAGCGTTGCGTGAACGTTGGGTCGTCGGCGGATCGCTTCATCAGTGCCAGTGCTGCGGTCGTGTCGAACCCGCGCACACCCATCGCATAGGCATTGGCCACGTTCACCGTGCCCGGATCACCGACCATGACCCGCGCCTCCACCGTCTGGTGCGTCCAGAACGGAAGCAGCCCGCTGTGTACGCCGTCTTGCACCATCGAGCGCACGATGTCGGGCATCTCGGGAGCGATGGCGCCCATCAGGTGCGTCCACGAGCGGATGATGTCCCAGCCCGAGAAGTTTTGATACATGGTCCATCCGTCGGCCGTGTGCACCGCGCCGTCGAAACCCAGGTACTGGCCATTGACGTCGCTGGCCACGTTGGGGCTTTGAAATACGTGATAGAGGGCGGTGTAGAATTTGGTCCGATCTTCGGTCGAGCCACCGGAAACGCGGACGCGATTGAGCACGGTGTTCCACGCCGATGAAGCTGCAGTGCGAACTGCGCTGAAGTCCCAGTCGGGAATCTCAGCTTCCAGGTTGGCCTCGGCGTTGTCGATGCTAATGTACGAGAGCGCAATTTTCATCTGCACGACGGGTTGCTCAGTCGTGTCGAAGGTGAGGTAGACGCCTGCGTTCAGCCCCGATGCATTTGAGCTGCCGTCCGTCACTTGGTCGCCCACCCACGTGCCGTGCCCGGTGGAGGGCGTATCGAACACCGCGACGAAGCGAATGCGGAAGATGCCGCGCGTGCCACAGAAGCCGCCTGCGGTGACGGTCCCCTGAATCCGGTCGGGAGCGACAACCTCCACGCTTCCCAGGCGAGCACCGGTGGCACTGAGCCCCGTCTGCATGAGCAAGCGAGCGTTGCTGGCGGCGGGAAATGTAAAGCGGGCGAAGCCGGTGCGTGTGGTGGTGGTCAGTTCGGCGTTGACGTCGGGGTCCTCGAGGTGGACCGCGTAGTACCCGGGCGATGCCTGTTCGCTCGTCTTGCTGTAGCGGGAGCGGTAGCTCGACCAGTCGCTTCCGGGCGACGTCGCGAGGTCGCCCACGAAAGGGATGAACGGGATATCCTCATTGTTCGCGCAGCCCGCGCCGTCGAAGTGGGTCACGCTGAATTGTTCGATTTCGCGATCGCTTGCGCGGTAACCCGATGGTGAGGCGGTTGGTGTATCGGGGCTGAGCTGCACCATGCCGAAGGGCACCACCGCGCCGGGATAGGTGCTTCCTCCCGCGCCGCCTGGAACCGGGTGCGGAGAGTTGCTGTCGTCGGTGCCGATAAAGGGGTCGACGTAACCTACCAGTTGCTCGACCGAAGCGCCTGCATCCGCGTCGCTTGCGTCCGCCGTGGATGCGGCGTCATCACCACTGTCGTTCGCGCCCGCATCGACTTCAGTTTCGTGCCCAGACCCGCTGCACGCAGCGACAATGATTAGAAGCGCAATCGCGCGAACCAATTCCATGGGCCCAGGCTATGCGATCATGCGCTAGGCGCAACACGACTGAGCACGGGTTCGGCCGGCGAAGGCCGCGGCAACGCCACCGCTCTTGGCGGTATGCAGAGCGCCGCTTTGGTGCCGACGACTCTACCGAAAAGCGGCTTCGAGCTGGCGCTGCGGCATTCCGCCATCAAAGACCTGCGTGAGTGCGACGAGGCGTCCGTGTGTGTCTGCCGTTAGCACCGAACGAGCCTTGGAGAGCGAGGACCGTGCGCTTCGCGCACTAAAGGGCATCCGCAGCACGGCGCGCAGCGCATGTTCCTCGGGTGTTGCGATCGCCGCCGGTGCGTCGAGCCGAGCGCTACGAAACGCGGCCTGGCCAAGAGAGTCTTGGACGTCTCGCAGCGCGGCGGTGAGTACTTCCCCGATCACTGGGTCGACGGTGTCATCAAAGATGTTTCGCGACATGGCGTGTGGGCCGCTCTGGAATGATGCGATCTGCGCCTGCAGATTCCGAGGACTCACACGGGACGGTCTTTCGATACTCGTCGGTAGCTGCGAGGGGTAGTACCGCAGGCCCGTCGTGTCAGCTGCTCCGAACAGCAGGTTGCGCTCTGCCTCGCTCATGCCTTCGAAAGACCACGACCTGCGCAAGGTGCTCAGTCGGTCATACGTAGGCTTGTTCACCGCCAACTTGACGCTGCGGAGGTGAAGTCCTGCTTCGCTGTCGTATCCGTGGAGCAGGTCCTGAACAAAGCGAAAGCCGTCGTACATGTCGAGTGTCAGCTGATCAAGTTTCTTCGACAGATCAAGGGCGAGCACTCTCTCTCCTGCGCTGTTGCGATCCAAGAGTTGTTCAAGGGCGATATCTGCGGTGAAAGCCTTGTGCTGAAAAGCCGTCTCACCGATCGATTGACGCAGATCGCGAAGGGCACCGGTTGCCATCTCCTCGAGGCCGTCAACCAAGATGGCTCCTGGTTCAAAGATGCGCGTACGAAGATCGTTCGCCCGTGTCCTCCGTAGCTTCTTGATAGCCTGGAGCAGCGCCGGCGTGAAGTTCGGAACGATCACGCCCTGCACATGACTCGGCAAGGTTGACTCTAGCAACGTCGGAATGTTCCTGTACAAGCGGCGACCGTCCGCGACGGGATCGCCTACGCGCCTTGCGATGCGGCCAACGGTGGCAAAACTTGCGGCGTCGGAGCGGCCTGTGACGGTCGGATTGACGCGGCTCATGTTGTCGCTTTCGGCGGCTCCGACCAGTGCAGCGTCGAAGGCGGACCCAAGCGACCCGAACGCGCTGATCGCTCCGACGGCGACCAAAGTCAGGAGCATGGACTGGCTCTGAGCGAGACCTTGGCATCTGCGTTCGCGCCCCTTCTTCTTGGGGTGAGGGGTGATGGCTGTAAAAGTGAGCGTGGGCGTTGCAGCGGACATCGTTGTTGACTTAAGCAATAGACATGCCCTGTAGCTCGAGGGTGGAATCGATAATAATTTCGGGAAAGAAAGCGGACTGGGTTGCCAGTTAACCGCGGATTAACTGGCCGATCAAACCAGCGATCTCCCCCTCTCAATTGCGAGTCCCCAAAGGAGTTGCACAAATGCCACGCTGAGGCATCCTGTGAGACCATGTTCGTGGCGATTTGCCACGCTCGCGGACGCAAGGCGTCCTGTTCTAGAACTGTTTCGTTGTTGGCCTGCATGTTGCTTCTCCAGCCGAGACGTGAAAGGTGCATCATGAGTAGAGCGAGCGGTTTCTTTTCTCGGTGGTTCGTGAAACGAAGGACATCGAGACGCACGGCCTTCTATCCCTATACCGACCATTCCTCCTTTACGGAGGCTGTCGAGGCCCGCGGGCAGTCGTCGAACGGCGGCACAAGCAGTACACAAACGACTGCGTAGCGCTGCTCGGCGTCTGGTGGAGCTCTTTTGCCTCCGCGACTCGTTCGAAGCGCTTGCCTAGGGCTGCGGCGATGCCATCTTCCCGATGGCAGTCCTTCCCGAGGAAAGCCTTTCGGGGTCCCCGAAGGCTCAGCCTGTCCACACTGCTCAGGTGTTGAATCGGTGGCGGATCGGCGTCTGTTGGCGGCGCGTCGCCGGCGCGCGCACTTCAGCGGCGTTGCAATCGCTCGTCTTTGCGCTGGTAACTCAGCGGCACAGAGTTTGCTGAACACCATTGCGTGACGCTCCCTCGACGAACACTAGAACGCGAGACGGTCTTGATGACCCGACGCTGCATCGGGCGACGTTTTCTGATGCGACCCGATAGAAACGCGGAGCAAATCTTTCTGTACGGTCTTGCGCTCGCTGCAAACAAACATGGAATCATCATCCACTCTGTCACCGTAATGAGCAACCACTACCATATCGTGCTCACGGATCCCTTCGCCAAACGCTCCGATTTCGCCGAGAAGCTCAACGCCGATCTTGCCAAGGCGATTCAAGCACTTCGTGGAACTCGCGGAGGTGTTTGGGACAAGTCGCCACCCAACTTCACCGTCCTCAAGACCGAGCGGGCCATTGTTGAAGAGTGTGCCTATACCCTCGTCAACCCTGTCGCCGAGGGTCTGGTCAGCGACTACCGAAAGTGGCCAGGTGTGAACGTCACGGTAGACGAAATCGGCAGACGCACGTTCAGCGTGCGACGACCGGGCTACTACTTCTCGAACGATGAAATCAAGTGGCCCAAGATGGTGAAGCTACCCATCGAAATCCCACCCGGCTTTGACGATGACGACTTTCGACGACAACTACGAGTTGAGGTCAAAGAGCAGCAAGATGCTGCAAAGGCAGCTATTCGCGCTTCGGGCAAACGTTTCCTTGGGCGTCAGCGCATCCTGGACACCTCTCCTTACAAATGCGCGAAGTCCTACGAGACTTTCGCAGACCGCGAACCGACCTTTGCCGTCGGCAAGGGCAATAAGGAAGCTTTCTTTGTAGCAGTTAAAGAACTTCGAACCTTTCGTGCGATGTACAGAGAAGCCTTGGCCAAGTGGAAGGCTGGCATCAGAGATGTGCTCTTCCCGACAGGCACCTGCGCGATGGTGAAGTTTCACCAAGTCAGAACCACACCACTCCTTATCTGATCCCCGGCCCACTTACCGATCGCCCAGGTGCGCACAGCCTCGATCGATGAAAGTACCGGTCAACGCACATCTGCGTCTTGCGCTTGCTGCTACAGCAGAATCAGCCGAAGAATCCCATCGCGACCCGTTGTCGGTACCGTTCCGGCTCGACTCTTCACTCGCTACAGCCTCGTTTGGAGCCCAAGCGCCGCTCTCCCAGACAATCAATTGCGAGTCCCCCGGAAGGGTTGCTTGCGAGTCCCCGAAGGGTTGCTTGAAGGGTTGCTTGCTCGGATGGTGACTGCGGTGTCCGGATTCGATGAACTTCTGAAGGGGCAGTTGCCAGCGATCTGTTGTTTTTTCACGGATTACTTGTCTTTCTCGTGTGGCACATCGTGTGCTTCTTGGCGGCGCATGCGGTCCAGTAATCCTTCCCGACGCGGTGTGCACGGCAATGCACAGTTTGGTGCGGTCATCTTGTTTTCGTTGGCCGTCGCGGCAGCGTCTGCCTTCTCAAGTGTCGGCGAAGGCCTCAGTCGTGGCATCGCGGCGAAGTCTCAGGGCGCGAGCACGGACGCAGGTCGAAGCACGGGTGAATCTGCGGTTCACTCGGTGCCGACAGTGGGCGCGCATTCGGAGGCTGCAAGTGTCTTCGTTGCGGCCGCAAGGCTACTCGATCCTGTCACCGATATGCGGGCATACATGCGTAGAATTCCGGGGGCGGACGCGGTCCATCGGACGCTTTCAGACGCCCAGTTTGCTGCGCTCTTCCGTCGCAATCAGCAAGACTTCAGGCCCTGGCTCAGTGAACTCGCTGCGCGTTCTTACCAGACCCACCACGGCAACTCGGCTAAATACAACGCGCGGATGCTCGAAGGCAACAAGCTCATGCGTCATCATTTGCCCGAACTGCACGACAAAGTATTTCGGGGCCAATTCACCGATGCAAAGGGCCATCCGCTGAACGAGATTATGACCGTGAGGTCTTCGTTGCTTGAGCGAATGGCCGATGTCGGCCAAAACATCCAAGCGCGCATTGATTCACTTTCTGGCAGCAAAAGGGCAAGACAGTACTTTCCCGATATTGAAGAAGCCGACCCGCTGTCGAGCTGGTTGATGAGTCGACGTGTTGAGGCTGCGGTTTCCGGACAACGCTACCATTCAGAGGCGCCTGCGTGGTTCGACCCCAGCCGCTTCGACCCTCCCAACCTCGGCGCGCTCGACGTCGCGGATGACGAACTCGCGCGGCAGCTCGCGCCGCTTTTTGAGTATGGCTACGGCGCGTTCCCTCATTCCGCGGATTCTTTTGCAGGCGAGGTGCGTGTGCGTGTGCGAAGAGTGGACGACGGCAGCGGGCCCAAAGGTTGGGTTAAGCTTGAGACCACAGCGTCACCCCGTGTCGACGTCGGGCCCTTTGAACAACAAGCCGTCCAGCTAGCCCCTGTCCAGCAGAGCGTGCAAGGGCCTATCGGCAAGCAGCCTGAGGGGCCCGGAGAGATCGCGCTGGTGGCGGAGCGAGCCCAGTACGTAGTGCAACAGACGCTCGGTTCGATGAATGAACCGGTTCGCTACGGCGTTCGTGGATCTTGGGGTGATGGCATCCACACCGTGAGTCGAGGTCGGGCGTACGGCTCGGGCACTCCGCTCACGGGTATGCCTGCTGGCCGTGCCAAGGCGACGCTTCAAGGCAACTTCCGCTCGTGGCCCGGTGGCGGCTCGGGTTCGCACCCCCGAGACAGCGTCCTGGACCCGACGACGCGCATCCACCCGGGCATGCGCGAGCCCGGCACAACGATTGCCAATGGCTCCATCTTCGGTCCCCTCCCAGAACGCTACGTTCATGCTGATCATCTGAGCGACGGCTATATCTACAAACCGTGGGACTATGTCGAGGCTGCGCTCGCGCGACCCGAGGGGTTTGATGTCGTTGTCCAGCCTGGACGCGCGCCATTTGTTGAGTTTCCTTCAAGCGCAGCGTCGAAGTAGCGCCGCCTAGAGCTGTGGGCAGCGAAAGTCGTTTAGCGCACTCTTCACCGGAAGGGTTGCTCACGGAAGGGTTTCCGAATTCCCTTTTGGGAGGGTGATTTGATTTGTAGCTAAGGTTTATCGCTAGGGGAGGGTCAGGACGCAGTCGATAGGGTCGTTGCTGATGACAAAAGCGTCGATGTAGATGTTTGCAGCGCCTTGGCCGTCCTGGGTGCGCGTGTTGCCAATGAAAAGGTGCGAGTAACCCGTCGCGGGAAGGGTGTCGATATCGATCACCGTGAAGATATTCGCTGAATCAATCGACCCAAAAATACCCCCATTCACGTTGTCGATAAGGGCAGTAAATCGTAGGCAGAACCACTGGTCGCGGGGAAAAATGTTGTCCGCGCTGTTGTGAGAGCCGCTGATCGAGGACCAAGCGTCAATGTAGTCGTTGGGGTGCCCAACAAGTGCAAAAGCATCGTACGGTTCCACGGCTTCGCTAAAAGATAAAAAGCTGACGTGGGTGATGTCGGCGGAGCTGGGGACGTACGAATAGAAAGTGATGTGTACGCGTCCTTGACCGATCGGCGAAAGAGCGGTGCCGATGTTTGCAACTTCAGGCTCTCCGTTTACACTCGCGCGAAGTGCGCCGCTTCCCTCCGCAACGATCGTGTTTTCAAGAGTGACGTTGCCGGTCGACCACATCCAGTGGGTTGCAAATTCGTCGCGGTTGAAGCTGTCGCAAAGAATTGCGTTAGGATGGTTCGCCTCGCACCACACGTCTCGTTCCCCGCTGTCGAGTGTCGCATCGGCCGCACCATCAATGCGCGCGTCAGCGGGTGCGTCGGACGCAGTGTCGAGCGCGGTGTCCGCGGCACCATCGGTCGACGCTTGCTCAAAGCTTATCCTTCCGCAGCCGAAGCTGGCTGAGGCGAGGAGCAAGAGTGTGAGTTGCCCCAAACGTAACACCGCCCCGTAGTATACTACGAGGCCGGGTTATGTAGAGAGTGGGTGTGTCCTAGTGCCGTGCGCGGTTGGTGAGTTTTGGTAGGCCGCAGAGCAGCACTGAGAGCCCGCGTTGCGTCTTGGAGCCCGCGTTGAGACCTGAGGAGGCGAACTCGATGGAGGAGATAACTAAAACATCCCGCCGAGCTGAAGTCCGACCAGGCTTTGGCGGTTGTCCATCATGGGCGAGACGCTGATGAGCGCGGCACCACCGTCTAGCTCTCCGTCTTCGTTATAGTGGAGAAGCCAGGGGACGAGCCAACCGAGTCCGAGTCCGATAGCTGCGCCTACGATAATGTCGGAGGCATAGTGTCTATCGGCGACCAGGCGCAGGTACGAAAGCGCACCCGCAGAAACGAGACTCGCCCCGCACATGATCTCGTCGCCCGGTGAACCGAAGAATTCGAGGTTTGTGTGATGTGCGCAGATGAGACCCGCGCCCATAAATGCGCTTGCGGTGTGTCCGCTCGGAAAGCCCTTGTAGGTTCCCTCATCGCATAGCGGACTGTAGCCCGGATTGCTCGCGCACTCCTGGGCCAGAGGCCGCTCGCGCTTGACCGTGTAGATGAGCGTGAGCGTCGTGAGCGCGGAGGTCGCGAGGGCTTGCATATTGATCGCGATGACCTGCCAGGCAACGTCGGGGGAGCCTTCGACGAGCAGCGACAGAATGATCCCGTCGAGCAACGTGGGCGTCACCCACATCGCCAACATCCCCCAATCGCTGATCTTGTCGGCGACATCGCGCGTCTCGAAGGAGCTGCCCACCGAAAAATCGCGCAGCGCATCGTCGAAGAGAATGCCGCCGCGCCAGTTTGCGGATTTGGGGTCTCCGATGCCGACTTCAACGAGTTCGAGCGCGAGAGGCGAGGAGAAGGTCAGCGCATACTGCCACCACCGAACGCGCGGGTAGTTCCAAGTCAAACGGTCCGGGTCGGTGTTCTGTTCGACCACGGCCTCGTGCTCGATCCGATCCTGAGCTCGTGCGCTTGACGCTCCGCCGATTTGCAGATTCGAAGCGAGTGCGCATGCGAGCGCAAGGACGGCAATGTTGTTGAAGTGCACGTTAAGGGTCATCCGGGTTGAGGACTCCGGCGATGCCCCACGTGTATGGGAGCTGCGAGAAATCGTTGAAGGGAATTACGCGGAAGTAGAAGTAGACTTGTCGCGAAAGACGGAAGATCGCGAACAATGGAACGGTGAGGGTGCCCTTGAGGACTTCCCGGTAGTTGCCGTGCTCAGATTCGCCGCTAACATTGAAGTGCTCGACCTCGATGCCGAGCTGAAAGGGTCCGACGTGTCCACCCAGCGCGCCGTGCGTGTAGAGAACGGAGGCGCTGACCACTTCCGAAGCCTCGCCTTCCGCGCGTCCCAAGTTCTCTGCCTCGACTCGCGTGACGTCAAAGCCGCCGCGAAAGGCAGCCCGCGCGTACAGGCCCGAGATGTCACTCAGTTTCCAAGACGCGCGGAGTCCAAGTTCGGCGAACGCGAGCGGTCCGACGATGGCCACCCGCTCTGCGATGAAATCGGTCGCACCATGTGTGGCGCTGCGGAAGCGAAAGCCGATCTGAGGTCGGAGTTCGAAGGTGTCCGAGACATGGGAAAGACTGTCGGGGCTGTAGAGCGCAGATGCGGCCAAGCCGAGATAGAAGATCCGGCTTCGCTGCTCCACGTTTGCGTGCATCGAAAGCCGGAGTTGGTCGTCGCCCGGCTGGGGCGTCGGGCTCACCAATACCGGCAGCTGCGCGGGTGACTCGAACCCGACCTCTTGGGCGTCCGCAGCCGCGGCCCTGAGCAGACAAAAGAGAGTGATGGTTAGAAGATTTGAGCGCGCTGAGACCAACGCTATCGAGTCTCCGGCGAAGGGGCGCTTGGGCTAGCTCGTTGTTCATTCTTCATCCAAGAACAGTAACGCAATTATGATGCCAGGGTGCCAACTCAAACGACCCGCAACTTCGCGCCTGGGCTGCAAGAACAATCACTTCACGCGTGGCATGCTGTCTCACGTTGCGTCATGTCGCCACGTGTCGGGCCCGAAGCGTCCTTCTTGATCCGATGGCTTAGGGGGCGATCGGTTGGTCAGGGTCGAACCCAGAGGCTGGATTGGGAACCTCGAACCCGGCTCGGCGCGGGGCTGCGACGTAGCTGTCAAGCACTTCGCCGTCCATGCCGATCGCCTCATAGCGAAGCGCGTCGCTGGAGAAACTCAGGAGCTGCACATGATGGGCGCTCGCTGCCATACCGCCGCCCTCGAGGTACCACTTGTTACCGGGCGTGCGTTGGCCGACGCCAAGGCCGCCTTCTCCGACGTACACGATGCCATCAGTGGCTTGTTTGCCGTCGCGAATCGGGACCGTTCGTTTCAGAGCATGTCCGTCGGCTTCGCACACCAAATCAACATCGTACTGCTCGAAGAGCGGAACCCAGTGTTCGAGTGCCGGGCCCGGTGTCTTGACTGCCGGGTAGGCGGGCAAGTGGTAACTGGGAACGATCCACCTTCGCTCCTGCTGCGCGACGAGCTGCTGTTCGAGCCAGGTGCGTTGATCGCCTCCGTGCGACACATTGCTGTCGAGGATGATAAGCGCGAGGTTGGCGCCGACATGGCTGACAAAGTAGTCCACCTCGTCGCCGCCGGGGAAACCGAATACGCGGTTGTAGAACCCGGCGTCGCCTTCGTGGTTGCCGCGTATAGGAAGTATGGGAAGGATTCTCCCATCCTCAGTAAACGTTCTGGCGTGGTCACTCAGCCACTCGTCCCACTCGTCCCAGTCTCCGCCGTCATCGACGTAGTCTCCGCCGTGCGTGAGCGCCAGGATATGGGGGTCGTCTTCGACCAGCGCAGCGATACGACCGTTCATGCCTCGTCGTTCTGCGCGATTGGAGCGAGAATCGCCGCCGTAGAGGAGCTTGAACGCCCGGTCGTCGGTCGGAGCCGTCTCAAAATAATACTCCTCCGATAACTGGTCATCGCTCTCGACAACGAACCAGTACTTCGTCGATGGCGTAAGACCGTGGAGTTCTGCGTGATGATAGTGGGGCGTCATCTGCCCGTCGTAGCGTCCCGAGCGCTCTGCCGTGAGACTGAAGGCATAGCTCGCAGGGTCGCCGTCTCTCGGGACGGTGTCGTAGTAGACCGTGTGCGTCGCACCGGCGGCCCACGTGGTCCACGAGACGCGAATGTGGTGTGCAGGCGCTTCGTCCCAGACCAGGCGAAGCTGCGTGGGCTCGAGGCTGTCGTATGGAGTGCAGGCCGATAGAAGCACTCCGACAGTCAGCGACACGGTTGCCGCAGAAGTAAGACCAGTCTGTGCAAATCGTAGCGTTCCAATAAGTCGTGGTGCTCGAAGAAGGTGGGCTGCGACGTCACGCAGTGGACCCACGGCGCGCGCTGAGAGGTCGCGTGACGCAAACCACAGCGCCAGCGCAACCCCACCGTTGGCTGCGCGGATCAAGGTTTCGTGAATGCCGTGCTCGCCGGAATGCACGACCCTCGAGCAGGCAGTGAGTACCCCCCAAAAGGCCATGTAGAGCAAGAGACCACGACGCATGCGCCCCGCGATCAACCAAAGCGCGCACCCCACGTCTACGGCGCCGATCACGTACAACGCCATTTCTGCGTTTGACTGTTGCAGCCCGAGCGTGCCTCCCAACAGTCGGCGGTCGGCCATCAAAATGTAATCAATGAAGCGAGGATGGAGCTGGAGCGCCTCCAAGCCGTGGACCAAGAACGTCAGCGCCAAGGCACTGCGAAGAAGCCATGCGATCGCAACGTCACTGCTCGTGTGCTCACCGCGACCGGGCCTATGGACGCGCAGAGCGCTATAGGGTAGCGCGGCGGAGGGCAGCAAAGATATCGCCAAAGGCGCTGCCCAGCGCACGGCATGAGCAGGCACGGTAAGCGCTGAGAAGGCAGCGCCACCGTAGAACCAGCGCGCGATGCCGATTGTGAAAAACCACGCTGCCATCAACACGTAGGGGAGCCGAACCTTGGTGAGGAGGCCGATCGTCGCCGCTACCAGCAGACTCGCCGCGACGACGCGGTCAAACAGGAATGACGCCTGATCGTGCCACCCGAACGTGCCGAACAAAACAGTCTCAACGGCGGAGCCCGACACCCAACTCGTCCAAAGCAGACCGACGCACTGGACGAAGACGGCGAAGCGAAGCACGAGCGACAGAGTTGCCAACGACATCAACCAAACCCTAGAGCGACGGGCCCTTCGCTGCCACGTTCAGCGGCAAGATGTGTAGGTGCGTGTAGTACGCGTCCGTGACTCGTTTGAGCCGCGCAGCTTCCTCATCGCTGAGGCCGCCGACGGCACAGGCAGTACACAAACGACTGCGACGCGCCGCTCGGCGTTTCGTGCAGTTCTTTGGCTTCGGCGATTCGTTCGAAGCGCTCGCCTAGGGCTGCCGCAATGCCATCTGCGTCGTAGCGGGTGACGGGAAGGCCGCTGCATCTCTCCGGGCCATCGAGGCCGAAGGTCGCGACCATCACGTATCCGCCCGGGCGGACGCAGCGTTCAACCTGCGCGCGATAGGCGATTCGATCTTGCTCGCCTCCCAAGAAATGAAAGACGGCCCGGTCGTGCCAGAAGTCAACGCTTTGCGGCTCGAGAAGCGGCGTGGTGACATCACCGATCACCCAGTTCACGTGCTGGGCGAGGTCGCCGAGGCGGAGCTGAGACGCTGCGAGCGCTTGCGCCGCAATGTCGATCACCGTCAGGTTGACATACCCTTGATTGAGGAGGTCGTCGACGAGCGTCGACGCGCCTCCGCCGACGTCGACGATGCTTGCTTGCTTCGGAAGTTTGGCTATCGCGAGCATGGCGAGGGATTGCTCGAGGTGCGCGCGGTACCAGCTGACGGTTTCAGACGACTTCTGCGCATACACCGCCTGCCAATGCTGTTGTCGGTCTTGATTCATCGTACTCACTTTGCTGGCATTGCCCACGTGCTTTCAAGGGCCTTGTTTGAGACCGAGCCTCTTGCGCCTAGGGAGACACCTTTTCTGACAGGCGTTTGCCGCTTGCCAGATCCCGCGCATGAATGCGGAGGAATTCTGCGCCGATAGGGATGCCGAAGAGCGTACGGACTTGCACGAAAATATGGTCGAGCCGCGCCCTCTTTCCGCTGACCTCCATGGTCGCGCTCGCGTTGCAACGACCGTCTTCACCCTTCGATAGTTCAACATGTATCTTCCGTGAAGGCATGGCCTGAAGTTCGATGACGATGAAGGTGTGAGTGCGCGTGACGGTGATGTGCTGCTCTCGTTGGAGCCCGTAAGCACGTTCTTCCCGTGGCAAGAGTGGAGACACCGCCTTGGGGCTGACTTCTCGGTCTCGCCAGTAGGCGAAGACCGGGCGAATACTGCTTGCCCGACAGTCGGCCGTGGCACGAACGCCATAGTGGACCTGGTTCTTGTTTTCGCTTTTCGCAATGAAGAAGACGGAGCGCACATCGTGACGACCGAATTGCACAATTGGCGTTCGTTGCGTGTTCTGGGCGAGCGTCGTTGACGTGAGCGCGAGTGCCCACAGCACGACGAGGCATCTGGCGAGTAGCATACCTACAGGCTACGCGGCTTGGCTGGCCAACGATTCGAGGGCGGCAGGCTCGAACGCTTCGCGCGCTTCGGGTGAAAGCCCTCCGAGAGCATCACGCAGCTGAGCGATTGGGGTATGGTTCACAACTGAGCGCCAGATGTCTGGGGGCACGATCGACTTGAGCTTGGCGTGGTATCGGCCGAGGTCGTACCAGGGGACCGTGAAGTTCAGGTGGTGCTCGAAGTGCAGCGTGATGTTGAGCGGCATGAGAAGATGTCGGCCCGCAAACAGCGTCGTACGCGAACGGGCGAAGGGGTTGCTTTCTTGGCCGATCGCGCCGCCGTGTTCGAGCCCGCCTTTGAACGCATTGAGCGACTGCAGCACGTGCATGCCCAGGAACAGCGTAGCGGCTGCAAGCCAACCGTAGACCCAGGTTGCTGCCGTGAGCGAGGTGGCCCAAAACGTCGCAGCCGCCAGCAGTACGTAGCGGCTGCTTGAAGACTTTCCGTGTGAACTCTTGGCTCGCCCCACGGTGCGCGCGTAGAAAAGAAAGCCGGGGACGAAGAGCGTCTTGAGCACCTGTGCGCGGAGCATCGGACCGACCCAAATGCTGAAGCGTTGCGGGTCATTGTCTTCGAGCGGACGCACGTGGTGCTCGAGGTGGCCGCGCTCCCAATGTTTGCCGTAGTGGACCCCGAAGCAGAGGCACACGAGCCAGCCGCTAACTCGGTTTAGCCATCGTTCGACGGTCCTGTTTGCGGAAAGCAGGAACATGCCGTGCGATGCTTCGTGCACCACAAGAATGAAAAGTACGAAGTACATCAAGCCGAAGCCGATCGCGGCGAGCGGCGCGTATACCCACGGGTTTATCCACTGACTGGCTTCGAGGAGTGCGAAGATGCCCAAGCAGGCGCACGCCAAGACCGTGAGGTTGATGGTGTTGTGCACCCAACGGCGCTTGCTCCGGAAGTGAAACTTTCTCCCCGCCGCGATCGCTTGGTAGACCCAAGGCGCATGCCGTCGGTCTGAGCTCTTTGTGGGTGGTTCGCCTGCCATTTCTATTCCGGTGAATCCCAGTCCATGTAAGGCTTCCCTTGCTTGCGGGACAGTATGTCGATAGCGGCGGCGGCACCGTCTCCAGCGCTTATTATCGCTTGGCTACGACCCGGTCGAACAAGCCTGCCAACCGCGTAGATCCTGTCCATGCTGGTGGCTCCGTGCTCGTCCGTACGAACGCCGTCGTCGCCGATGTCGACGCCGAGCTTCTTCGCCAGTTTTGGCGACTTGCCTTCGGAGAGGATGAGATAGCTCGCTCTGACTTCGCTACCGCTCTCAAGTTTTACGACGAAGGACTCGCCGTCGGTTTCAACGTCACTGACTCGCTCATTGAGCACTTGTGCGCCGGCTTCTTCGACTTGTGTGCGCGCGATTCTCTGGAAGTCACTCCCCGCGATTTGTTTGATGCCGAGGTAGTTGTTAAGTAGCGCAGCGTGCATGGCGGTCTTGTCTTGGCCGTAGACCACCACCTGCTCACCCGCCCTCGCGAGAAAAAGTGCTGCACTAAGGCCTCCTGGCCCATCACCGACAATGACAACATCCTTGCGATCCATAAGTTCCTCCGCCCAAACCCTAAGACCCATCGGGCAGAGAATCAAACAGCGAAACACGGCGTATTCCTTGTCGTTCGGGGCACCCGAAAACGCTGATGGGACTCAATGTCGGTTTGAGCGGGTGCTTCTCCGTGATAGTTTTAGCTTCTATGAGCAGCTCTTTACTTCAAGACAACGCGTGGCGCACAATCATGCCATGCGCAATGATCATCGCATTCCTGGGTTGTTCTGAGGCCGACTCGCAGTTGGATGTTGTTCGCTATGGAAGCGATGCCGGTCTTGACGCTGCGTACAAGACTGACGCGGAAAACACCGCGGACGCCGCTTTCTCCACAGACTCTGGCAGATCCGCAGACGCCAGCATCACCCCCGACGCCAGCACCACCCCCGACGCCAGCACCACCCCCGACGCCAGCACCTCACCGTCATGTAACGATGGGATGAAAAACCAAGAGGAAACCGCGGTCGATTGCGGTGGCCCAAACTGTAGCCCCTGCATGCAAAACGACCCTTGCTCTTCGAATGGCGAATGTCCTGATGGAACGATCTGCGTCAACGGGCGCTGTGATGCTCCGATCTAACGTCGAGGCGTAAGGTCAGCGTGGTTCGAGCGGCCGTGGGACATGGAGGCATGTCGTCGGATGCGTTAGGTTGGGCAGGCGCAGATGAAGCGGTGGGTTAAGCCCGCGGCGCTGCTTGGAAGCGTGGCGGTCCTGGTTGCGCTGCTCTGGCAGCCGCTCGAGACGCACCTCGATGTTGCGGCCTTTTTGCTGCGTTTCGAGGGCGGCGTTAGCGAGCCGGAGGGCCTTGCGCGCTGGGGAATGCACGCGTACGAGGTCCATGACTTCTCATGGGATGAAGGGCGTGCGCGGCTCTACGCGCCGGAGGGCGTTGACTCTCCGCCAGGCGTCGTGCTCGTGCACGGCGTGCACAGTCGCGGCATCGACGAGGCGCGCCTCCAGCACTTTGCAGCGGCCTTGGCCTCAACCGGGCTGGCCGTGATGACGCCTGAGGTGCGTGCGCTGACGGAATATCGCATTGAAGACGACCCGACCTTGGCATTTGTCTCGGCGGCAGAGGCGCTGGCGCAGCATCTCGGTCATGAGCGCGTGGGTATCGTCGGGATCAGTTTTAGCGGAGGCCTCGCGCTGATCGCTGCCTCGCATTTGCGCGGTCGTCCGCCGATCGGGTGGGTGCTCTCGGTCGGTGGGCATCACGATCTGTTGCGCGTGGCACGCTTCTATGCGGGTTACGCGGTCCCAGCCCCCGATGGCAGTGCGTTCACGGGTGATTCGCATCCGTACGGCGCTGGCGTGCTCGTGTATGCGCACGTTGATGACCTCTTTCCACCCGAGGATGTCGAACTTGCTCGCAGGGTGCTGCGAACGTTGCTCCATGACCGCTGGCGTGAAGCTCGGCAGCTGGCGCAGGGGCTGCAAACCCAGGTTGCGCAAGCGCGGATGCGTGCCGTCTTCGACCCCCACGATGCAGAACGCGCCGAGCTTGGCGCAGCGCTCTTAGAAGCGCTCGACACGCACCAAGATTCGCTAGCACGCTTCTCGCCCCGTGGGAGCCTGGGCGGCATTGCGGTGCCGGTATACCTCGTCCATGGTGGGGACGACCCGGTTGTGCCTTCGGTCGAGACCGAGTGGCTTTCGACGGAGCTTTCCGAGGATGCGCTCAAGAGTGCGCTTGTCACCGATGCATTGCGTCACGCCGAGTACGGGCGCGAACCTTCGGTGCGCGAGCGCTGGGACCTTGTCCACTTCATGGCGCAAGTCCTCGCAACCGCACGTGCCATGAAGTGAGCTGACGGGTTGACGCCCGCGTCGTCCTGGTCACGGCGCCGTGTCACCACGCTCGCATCTTGAGTAAGATGTTGCAACAACCGTTGCGACACGGGCACCTGTGCCATCCAAAAACAGCTGTGGTTACAGTGGTTTCGGTGTGGCACGGGCGATGCAATCCATCACCTCGATGCCTGACCTTTTGATCGCTCTCGTGCTCGCGCTTCCGGTTGGCCTGGTGTTGGGCTTGCTCGGTGGCGGCGGCTCGGTGCTCACCGTGCCTCTTCTTCTCTACGGCGTGGGGCTGGAGGACAAGGAAGCGATCGCAACCTCATTGCTCGTGGTGTCCGTCACCAGTGTGTTCGCAGCGGTGCCCCATGCGCGTGCACATCACGTTCGCTGGCGCACGGCTGCGATCTTCGGCGTGGCCGCGATGCTCGGGGCGTACGTTGGAGGCAACGTCGCGCAGTTCGTCCCAGGACCGCTGCTGCTGCTTGCCTTCGCAATCATGATGCTCGTGACCGCCGTCAAAATGTGGAAAGGCCGAAAAGAGAGCAAACAGCGAGAGGACGCGGGGACGAGCGCTTGGAAGCTTCCGCTGATCGGACTTGCTGTCGGCTTCTTTACGGGCCTCGTCGGTGCGGGAGGAGGCTTTCTCATCGTCCCCGCGCTTACGCTACTCGGTGGCCTGTCGATTCACGACGCCGTGGGCAGTTCGCTCGTCGTCATTAGCGCCAACTCCATCGCTGGTTTTGCTGGCTACGTGACGCACATTCACATCGATTACCCGCTTGCAGCACTGTTCATCGTCGGCGCGGTGTTTGGGTCGCTGATAGGCGCCTTATTCTCCGCGAGGGTTTCGCGCGAAAGGCTGCGCCGCGGGTTTGCCGTCTTCGTCGCGGTCATGGGCGTCTTCATCGTCGTCAAAGAACTCCCCAAGCAGCTCCCTCAGCGATCAACGGTGGAGAGCATGACCGTGCAACTTGAGCCAACGGAGGTGTCTCCGCGTTACAAACGGGGTTGCCGGCACGTCGAGGAATTGCAGCTCGACCCTCAGGGAACGAAAAAGACGCCGCGTAGGTCTTCGGTCCTTTGTAAGGGCGAACCGGTGTTGCCGAGTGAGGTGACCCGGAACTGATAGTACATGCCGGATTCGAGGGGGCCCGTGTAGCTAAGCGATTCAACCGTGTCGTTGGTCGCCGGAACCATCATCGAAAAGACGTTGTCGCCATATGCGTTGAAGACTTCGACCAAGGCCTGAGAGTCGCTGCTGGTGCCGCCCCACTGCAACGTGACGGGGTCCGTCACGCTCTCGGGGTCGGTCATGCCCGGACTGATGGTCGGGATCGCGCTCGTGACCTTGAACGATTGCTCGATGGCGCCGGCGTCGGCCGGAAGCTCGACGTGAACCACCGCTGTTCCGCCGATCGCGGACGGGTCGCGCACGCAGTCGTCGTTTTCGAAGCCCGCGAGCACGACGTAGCGACCGTCCGGGATATTGTTGATGGTCCAGCTCTCACCGGCAGCGAGGTTTGGGGGCTCCGGTAGCTCGGGTGCACGCAAGGTGGCCGGAAGCTCGCCGCGTCCGAGTACCTCGTCGAAGGTGCTCTCGACCGCCAGTACGATGCTCGACGCGACGCACTTTCCGCTGCCCACGATCTGCATCGTGCCGCTCAGCGTGTTGAGCGCTGAATCGTTTTTGATGAGGTCGACATCGACCAAGTCGCTTGCGTCGGCGGTGACGGACGCCGGGGTGAACTGGAGCCCGCTCCGGTAGCCGCGCACTTCGTAGCTGCCGGGCGTGACGTTGAAGATGGTGTACCTGCCGGTGATCGACGTGATGGCGCTTTGCGCGCCGCTGCCCTCACTTGGGTTCGCCACGACCAGCACGCCCGCCTCCTCGGCGACCTGGTTCATCGGGTCTACGACGACGTGACCCGAGATCGAGACGCGAGGCGCGTTTGGGTCCTCGACGCCGACCAAGCGGACCTCAGCCAACGTACCTTCAATAAACCAGCCCTCGTCGGCGGTCATCATCGCCAGCTCGCTGTCGACCGGGAGCGCTTGGCGGAGACCGCCCGGAAACGTCAGATAACCGTCGGCCGATGCGCGTAGTGTAAACGTGTTGTCCCCGAGCATGGGCTCGCCTTGTTCATCGCGCAGCACGGGCAAGTCGAGACGATAGCTGCCGTCGGCCTCGCTGATCGCCACGTTGGTGACCGCTGTGGGCGTTTCATCGAGCGCGATCACGTGTGCGCCCTCAATCGCGCTTCCATCAGCAGAGTCGACGACCATGCCACGAAACGCCACGGGTAGCTCACACTGATGGCCGCCAGCAGCCAGCGGCGCACACTGCAGGGCAGGGGCGCACTGCACTTCTTCGATGGGGTCGCAGGTTGTATGGAGCGCCAGATAGCAGCGCCCAACCGCGACCTCTTCGCCATCTTCGTTTGTCTCTTGAAACTCAAAACACGCGGCGCCGGTCACGCAGTGGCTCACTTCGGCTTCCAGCGAACAAGTGCCTTCGAGTGGAATCTGGCATACGGCCGCGCCGTCGCTGTTGGCGTCGCACACGAGGTTGCTTTGGCAACCGCCGTTGTCGCCGCCTCCGAGCTCGCAGCCTTCGCCTGCGCCCAGCGGGTCATCGCTGCACGAAAAAATTAGAAAAGAACTAAGACAACACAAACTAAGTACTCGCATGGGTAGACCTCCTAGCGCGAATACCCAAGGGTACGTCATCGGCATGGGGTAGGTCATGCACCGCTCTCCCACTGTGTCGCTTAAGGTGGGTAGGGGTTGCTTGAAAGGGGGCAGTCAGGTTGTACTTAGGCAGTGGTGACAAAATTGTTGTTGTCCAGACAGCGGTGGTGCGCGATCTATTGTTGTGGTTGTCTTGTTGTCGGATGTGGGAGCGAGTCCGGCGGTTCGGTGGATGGTGGCGCCGAGCGCGAGCTAGCGGTCGCGTTCATGTCGGAGCGCGACGGCAATCCGGAGTGCTACCTCAGCAGTCTTGATGGGCAGCGCGTGTTGCGCCTGACGGACGACCCGAGCAAGGACAGCAAGCCGGTGATCAGTCGAGACGGAACGCGAATCGCATTTGTCTCCGACCGAGACGGTGATTCGGAGGTGTTCACGATGAACGTCGACGGTAGTGATGTGCGGCAGGTGACGAACAACAATGCGACGGACACACAGCCACAGTGGAGCCCGGACGGAACCCAGCTCGCCATCTCAAGCACCCGAGACGGCGACCAAGAGGTTTACGTGATTTCGCTCGACGGCGAGACGGTCATGAAAGTAACAGATGCGCCGGGCCTCGACGAGCATCCGCGGTGGAGTCCCGACGGCACGCAGCTGGTGCTCGCGTCTGAACGAGACGGTACACCGGGAGAGCGCGAAATCTACCTCGTCCAACTCTTGGACCGAACGGCGACAAGGCTCACGGACCAGCCCGGCGATGACAATCACCCGGTGTTCATGCCGAACGGACGCATCGTGTTCGACAGCGATCGCAATGGCAACGATGATCTTTTTTCGATCGATGTCACAGGAAATGACCTGCGTCAGCTCACCACGAGCGCTGACGACGAAAGCCAAGCGTCCGTCTCGCCCGACGGCCAGCAGATATCGTTTCGTACCAATCGCAACGGTGCGGACGACGTGTATCTGATGGCCGCGGACGGCACCAACGTCCGTAGGCTCACGACTTACGAGGGCGTGGACGAGGAGTCCCACCTCGGTTCGGTTATCTGGCCTACAGACTGACGCGCCCGCGTTTTGGCGCGCTGGGAGGTACATCTAGGCTTGCATGAGGTCGGGAGGATGCGTTGTACTCGCGCCGAGTGATGAACGTTTTTGTTTTGAAGAAGTGGCAGGTTGCGTTCGGCTTGAGTGCGATTGTGCTTGGCGCGTGCGGTGACTCAGAGCCCGCTACCACCGAATGTCAGTTCGAGTACGATACGCTGGGTGCAGCTGCCTCGACGCGACTGGACTTGCTATTCGAAGTCGAAAGTGGGGTCATCAAGCGACTCGTGCGGGAGACCGGGCAAGAGGACACGGCGTCGATCTTCTATCGTCTTGATGCGCCAGGTCGCTCCGGCGTGCTGCACGAACTCGACAGTGACAACGACGGCAGTATCGATTCGACGATGGAGCGCTCGGATGTGTTGCTCGACCGCATCGACCTTTACCAAGTCGATGCCATCGCGGACGACGACTTGGTCGACTCGCTTCAAGTTAGTGTGTCGCTGCCCTCGAATGACTTTGCGGGCTGGGTGCCGACGCGCATGTTTTACACCATTCCGTGCGGACCTTCGCACAAGCTCACAGCGAGCGAAGACGAGGGGCTCGTCACGATCGATGTCGACCTTAACGAGGACGGTTCCATCGACACTGAGATGCGCCTGTTCTTCACTGACATCGGTATCGACGCCTGGACGGTCGACCACAAGAAGGACGGCGCAGTCGATTTCTGGGGCAAGGCCAACTACAATGCCGATGGCAAAATCGAATCGGTGCAGTGGTTCAACTGGGAGTTCGCAAGCGTAGCCAACTCGAGTTGGACCTACGACGAAAACGGTAACCTTGCCGCTTTCGAAGAGGACATGAACGGCGACGGCACCGTTGACAACAGCCTCCGTTACGCCAGCGCATGTTGGAAGGGGGCGGGCGATGAGTAATTCGCGTCTTCTTTGCAGTGCTCTGGTCCTTTCGCTCACCATGTTGCTCTCTTGCGGCGGCGATGACGGCAGTCTCGACACCTCGGCGCCCGGCGGCGACATCCTCTGTCCGGGTTGTACCGAATGCACGCCTGCGGGTCTTGGCGGCGGCGGTGGCGGTGGCGGTGGTGGCGGCGGTGGCGGCGGTGGCGGCGGTGGCGCGGCTGCTGCGGGCGGCGGCGGCTTTCAAGGCACGCAATGCGGAGGCTCCCCCGCTGGGCCTGGCGCTTCGGGCGGTGCGCTCTTTGCGGGCGGCGCGATCGCAGGTTGCCCATCAGCGCTCGGCGGTGGCCTCGGCCTCGCGGACAACGACATCGGCTTCGGAGACGGTGATGGCTTTACCGGCTCGTCGCGCGAAAGTGCGCCGGCTCCCGGTGGAGACGGCGAAGAGGGCGGCAGCTTTCCTCAGGGTGGTGAGTTCAAAGACGCCGACGGCAACCCGATCGACCCTGAGGACTTGATTCCGTTCGACCCGCTCGGGGAGTTCGGGGGCGCGGACCTTCGGTGTTGTCACGTCGATTGCCCGGGCGGTCCATCGTCTGAGTGCGAGTACGTGTGCGGAAACGGCACCGTCGAAGGCCCGGAGCTGTGCGATGGCAACTGCCCGCAGAGTTGCGACGATGGCAACGACTGCACCATCAACTATGAGTTTGGTGATTCGTACCGTTGCTACGCGGCCTGCTGGAACCTGCCCAAAGGCTGCGCCAACGGCGACGGTTGCTGCAACGACTTCGGGCTCTTCACCGGGTTTTGCCACAACCTCAACGATGACGACTGTCCACCACCGCCTGGCGATGTCGGTAGCCCCTGTGCGTTTGCCGAACAGTGCACGGACGTCGACGTGGCTGACCCTGAGGCCGACGAAGAAGGCATCGTCTGTCTTGCCGCACGTCCCAGCGACGACCGGACGCTCTTTCAGAGCTATTTCGCTGGCGGCTATTGCACGCGCAACGATTGTCGGCGTTTCGGCTGTCCCGAAGGCAATACCTGTCTGCAAGGCAACACGACGGTGCTCACCGATGTCGGTATTGAGGGCCTTGCCGGAACGTGCGCACATACGTGCGACACCGCTTCGGACTGTCGCAGCGAGGGTTACGACTGCTACGACGTGGACGGCGACGGACTCAAGGAGTGTTGGCTCGCGGGAACGGGAAGCCAAGGCTTTGGTACCGACTGTAACGGCATCTGGGAGTGCAGTGGCGGGCACAGTGCGCGCTGCGTCTCGGTATTCGACCTGAGCGGTCAGTCCATGACCATCGGCGACCGGCAGATTTGCTCGCACCTGTGCGACCCGAACGACGAGGCCGTGCCCGCGTGTGCGGACCAGTACCGTTGCTTTTTGAGCACGTGTCAGCCCGCGCCCGATCCGGTGAATCTGGGTGGTCCGTGCGACAGTGATGGCGACTGTGGTGGACCAGGCATCAACGCCAATCGCTGCAAGACTGCACTCGCTGGCTTCAAGGACGGCATGTGCACCTCGGAGTATAGCGAAGGCAATTGCCCCGCGGGCTCCATCTACGTCGAAGTCAGCGGCTCCGACGAACTCAGTCGTCCGTCCTTTAGCGGTTGTGCGCCGACTTGCGCGAGCAACAGCGAGTGCCGCGGCGCGGGCTATCGTTGTCTGACGCCGGACAAAGGGGACAGTGACGTGTGCGCGGCGGTCTGGGAAGGTCCGGGCGAACTCGGCGATGCGTGCGAAGGCAACTGGGACTGCAACTACCCAGACGGCTTTACGTGTCTACAGGGAAGCTGCACCAAACGTTGCGACCGCGATGCGGGTGAAACGTGTCCAGCGGGCTACACTTGTGGGTTTCGAGCGTGTATTCCCACCTGCACGTCGAGCGACGATTGTCCCGACGGCGGCTTCTGCGGACCGAGCTTCTTCGGCGGCGACGCAAAAATCTGCTACTGACGGTCCTGCGCGTCAGGGTGACTCGTGCGACACGTAGACCAGGGTAACGTCTTGGACCTCGCCGATGCCGGGTGCGTATCGCTTGGTTTCGGGTTCACAGGGATCTTCGTCATCGATCGGGTTTCGATCGACGATCGTCACGACGTTGTCAAAGGTGCCGGCGCCCACGGTTGTGGATTCACCGACTTGTGTGACCTCGGCTTGGTCCTCCGCGCTTCCGGGCGCAACCTCTTGGGGATACGAATCGCCGACGGCTGGACTCGCAGGCATGATGATGCCGGGTTTGGCGCCGTCGACACCGGCACGCCAGGTGCCTTCGGTATTTAGAAGCGTGCCACCTTCGTAGAACTCGACGTCTTCGCCGAAGTAGCAGACGGTGCCGTCGCTCGCCTCGACGTAGAAGTTGCGCGCGATCTCGTGGATCATGTCGTCCTGAAATGTCTTGTGCTCGAGAATGTGCGTCTCGACGCCATCGACTACCTGTGTCTCGGTCAACACCGTTCGTTCCACCCGCATGGAGACGCCGTCTTCCTGTCCTTCGAGCACCGTGCGGAGCCCTGTCACGAGAGGATAGTAGGTATTGGTCGAGCCGAGGCTAAACGTCGCCGTTGCCGGGTCGCACGCGGAAGCGTCGATGTTGAGCTCGGGGCAGACGAACTCCTCGTCCGAGGAGCACCCGATACAAAAACAACCGATCATCGATAACGCGCTGAGTGATAAGAAGGCTTTGCTTTGCATCCCATCACGCTATGGAAGGGACTCGTGCGCGACAAGCCGATGCGCGTCGAATTGCGGCGCTGAGAATACACTGCAGAATACACATCGATTGGGTTCTTGTGTGGCATGTTGCCCCGATATCTAAGGGTTGTTTCGTCGTAGAGGCGCTCGAATCCACAGTCTTTTTGCTGTGGCACGGCGAGTGCTTCTCCTACTCATTAGGGCTGGCTTTGAGCATCTCGAAGGCACAGCGCTGAAAAGGAGAACGACCATGTCAGATGCGAGCAAGGACAGACGAGAGCGGGGTCGTGGCCGCACCAAGAGAGGTAAGGCGAACGCAAAGGTCGAACACATGGCGGCGCCGCTCGAAGAGCAAACGTTCGACGAGCTTTATAATCGCGCCAAACGGATCGACCTTTCGGGACGCAGTAGCATGCTCAAAGCGGAGTTGATTCAAGCCCTTCGTATGCAGCAGTAACTCACACTGATCAGGTCACGGCGAGGTCGAGCGCCTGCCAGGCGCTCATACCGCCGATAAGGTTGTGCACGTCCTGATAACCGGCGCGTTCCAGGATGCTGACGCCCACGGCTGCGCGATGCCCAACCCCGCAGGTCACGACGAGCGACTCGTCCTTATCGATGCCCAGGCCCAAAAGCTCTTCTTCAAGGTGGCCGACATAGACATTCTTGGCGCCAGCGATGTGACCCGACGCAAACTCATCGGCCTCGCGTACGTCGAGCACGTGATACGCGTCTCTTGTTTCCGCCAGCTGCTTCGGGAAGATGACGCCCGACGATCCAAGTGGGCGACCCGAAGCGCGCCAGCTCGAAAACCCACCGCGCAGCACGCCTCGAATGTTGTCGATACCGATGCGCATCAAGTGCAGAACGGCGGCGTCGGCCTCCCTTTCGGAGCCGACGCACAGGTAGATCTCGTCTTCTTGGGAGGCCACCCAGCCTCCGAAAATGGGCAGTCCACCGAGCCAAACCGCGTAACTGCCAGGGATGTGCGCGCCGGCGTAGGCCTCGGGTTCGCGAGCGTCGATCAGGACGGCCTTGTCGTCTCGAGCCGCCAGTTCTTGCACCGACAGAAGCGCAACGTCGCTTGAGGAACGTGTCATCGCGAGGCCGCCCTTGAGGTTGAGGTTTTCCATGCGACGAAAGTAAGGCGGTCGCGGCAAGCGTTCGCCGCCTTTTCGTTGGGCGAACTCATCCCGCGTATGTTTGAAGACTTTGTTGTAGGTTCTTTCAGCGCCAATCGTGGACAGGGGTCGCTTCGCCATGCCGCTTCCGCACACGGAGCCGGGACCATGCGCCGGCAGAACCAAGGTGGCATCTCCAAGTTTGGCGAGCCTGTCGTGTACAGCATCGTAGATCTTGGCTGCGTTTTCTTCTGCCCGCTCCTTGTCCGGCAAATCACTTCGCCCGGTGTCGCCGAAGAACAGTGTGTCTCCCGTAAACACGCCCCAAGGTTGCTCGGGCGAGTCGCCGCTGCGAACGACGTAGCACATGCTCTCGGGTGTGTGTCCGGGCGTGTGCAATGCTTCGATTTTAAGGCTGCCCACTTCAAACGTTTCGCCATCTGCGAGCCGCATATCACCATGGCCGAAGCAGTCGTGCTGGCCGTTGACCACCGTTGCGCCCGTTCGTTGCGAGAGCTCGGCAGAGCCCATGACGAAGTCCTCGTGTCGGTGTGTCTCGATCACGAAGTCGATGCGCACGTCCATCTCGCGCGCCGCGTTGAGGTATCGGTCGACATCTCGGCACGGGTCGACCAAAGCTGCGATGCCATCATCGGCGATGAGGTACGCATAGTGGGCAATGCCTTGCGTTTCGATTCGTTTGAAGTCCATGGTAGCTCGATCGAATGCAAGTCTGGAGCCAACAAGTCACGGAAGCACGACGAGGAACCTTGCCACCGCGCGTGGCGATTTGACTCGATCGAGGCGAGTGAGTCAGACTCAGATTCAGCCGAGCCGTTCCACGTAGTAGTGATCTTGTGAAAGCGCGGTCAGCGCGGTCAGTGCGGAGAGGACGACCTCCGCAGTGGAGTCCACCTGGTCGGGTTGAATATTGCGGTGAGCCAAGGCTTGGCCGCAAACTTCGATTTCGAAGCCAGCGCGCGTGAGTTTCGCAAGGAGTTCCAGGTTAGGGTTGTCTACGCCGAAGCGCTGTCGGAACGCATCTTGGTCAAGCACCGCAAAGGCTGCGTCGCCGTGGATGACCGCGACGAGTTCCGCGTTACGCGCGTTGACATTCGCCTCCGCAAGAAGATTGATATAGCGAGCGAGTTTCTCCAGCCCCCCGTTGACCTTGTCAGCCGATTCTGGTTTTGTGAATACGTCGAAGGCGACGCGCATGGGTCTCGTCGGATCCGGCAGAAGTTTCGTGTTGTCGACGGGTGTAACCGAACCGTAGGTCTCGATCCGGCTCAAAGGCGCCGCCGTGGGTGCGGGTGTTTGCGGCTTGATTCTCGGAGCTGGACGGTGCGTCGCCGCCTGCGCACGAACCGGGATGGCTTCGGGTTCGGTCGAGGCTTTGCTGTCGCAAGCCCCACAAAGTGTGGCGACGGCAAGCCAACTGAGGACTTTGGTACACAGGTTTCGAGCAGTCACGGTTGCAGCAGTCATATGTGTGGCTCTTTGCAAGAACTGTTCTCATCTGCGAACCCGTGAGCGTAGAATGCAGCCTGCGTCGTGCTGGCGTAGATTGTTCCCTGATGGTGTCCGAGAGTGAAATCAACGTCCTGGCGCTGCTCCATGCGCTCGTGGCGGTGGTGGCATCGGTCCACGTGGCACTGCACCATCCCCAAGCTCGCGGTGCGGCCCTTTGGCTCTTTATCATTTGGTTGGTTC
The DNA here is from genome assembly GCA_964487255.1 of uncultured Polyangiales bacterium. GTDB lineage: Bacteria > Myxococcota_A > Polyangia > Polyangiales > CAZAQV01 > CAZAQV01. The sequence goes on from CAZAQV010000025.1 coordinate 28,432, forward strand.
CTTGGCTCGGTCCAGTCGTTTACACCTTGGTGGGTGTCAATCGTGTCCCGCGCCGCGCACGCGGAACCCTTGAACATCAGTCCAAGCGTGACGAATGGACGCAGGGCAACACCATCGATGTCCTCGACGGTGGCGACGCCGCCTACGAAGCGATGATCAGCGCGATACACCGCGCAAAAAAGTCGGTCCGCCTGCTGACCTACATCTTCGACAACGATCGTGCTGGGGCGCTGTTTTTGCGTGCCTTTGAGGGTGCGATGGCGCGCGGGGTTGTCGTGCACGTCCTCATCGATGCTGCAGGCGCTCGCTATTCGAACCCTTCGATGGTGCGCGCCCTACGTCGGGTCAAGGTCGATGTCGCTCGCTTCATGCCCACTGCGACACCCTGGCGATGGCCGTATGCCAACTTGCGCAACCATCGCAAGCTCATGGTCGTCGACGACGAGCTTGCGTTTATCGGCGGCATGAACATCCGTGAGGACTGCATGCAATCGCTGGCACCTTCCTGGCCCACCAGGGATGTCCATTTTCAAGTCCGCGGGCCCCTCGTTTCGCGCTTGGCATCATTGTTCGCGTCGGACTGGAGCTTTGCCAAAGGCGAGCAGCTCGCGGTGTCCTCGGCAATAACAGCGCGTGAGGGGGAGTCGTCCGCGCGGCTCGTATACGGCGGGCCAGACCAGCTCGATGAGCCGATTCGCTGGCTCAAGCTCGCCGCTGTGGTTCGCGCCTCGCGTCGTGTGCGCATCGTGACGCCCTACTTTGTGCCGGACGAGGACGTCGTCGCTGCGCTTTGTGCGGCGGCGTCAGCAGGGGTTCGCATTCAGATCCTCATGCCGGAACTCAACAACCTTCGACTCGTAGCATGGGCCTCGCGGGCGTGCTGGCCACGGTTGTTGGCCCGCGGTATCGAGATCACGCTCTCGGCCCCTCCGTTCGACCATAGCAAGCTGATGGTCGTCGATGACGATTTGGCGATCATCGGTTCCTCGAATTGGGATGAGCGCAGCTTTCGCCTCAACTTTGAGGCAGACGTCGAAGTGCGCGATCGTTTGCTTGTAGAGCAGCTCGATGAACTTATCGATGCACGATTGGTCGGGGCGCACACTTTGACGCTCGAAGAAACGGAGCGTTGGTCGCTCCTGTCGCGCATTCGCGACGGAACCGCCCGGCTCGCGTTGCCCTACCTCTAAGCGCCGGGACGAGTTTTTGACCGCGCCTAACCCAGATCGCGCAAGAGCATCTTCATTTCATCGATGCAAGACTCGTGCGCTTCAGTCCTTGCATATCTGCGCGTGCGCTCTAGCCACTCTTTAATACAAGTCTTGTCGATGGAAAGTTCGTAGCCCAGACTTCGGAGCGAGCTGGCCGTCGAAAGCTTCGGGAACAGTCGCCGCGTTGCGTAGATCCGTATCAGCCAGGTAATCCGCTCAGCGTCCCGGGTGATTCGACAGAACTCGATGAGCGCTGGAGCGACCGCGTTTAGTTCCGATGCTTCAAGTGCGCCGGAGGCTGCAGACTGGCCAATGCGTGAACAGAGGCCTTCTGCAATACGTTTTGCATTCTGTACGTCTCCGGCTCGGAGGCTGCGGTACAACACGGTGCAAATCAAGTTGGCGCCAGTTTGCGTTGGATTGCCGCTGACACTGCTTTCCGAGAAACTGAAGTCTTTGACGGGGTCGGGGTTTGTTTTCGAGCCAGGCGTCGGCGTCCATTCCGCGAACAGTAACTCTGTTCCTCCGATTCGAATCACATCCTTGTGTTGCAACGTCGTGGACCCCGTGACGGGGCGTCCATTGAGGAATGTGCCATTGCGGCTTCGATGATCAACGACTTCGTATTCGTCGCCCTTCGCTGTAATGGTCGCGTGTTTGCGCGAGGCGATGCCCTCGGCGAGCCGCACTTCGCAAAAGCGGTCGCGACCCACCAGAACACTCTGTCCGCGGAGTGCGAGCTGTCTATCACCGAATATGAGCCACTTCATCGGTCCAACCAGCGCAAGGCCTACCGCAAAAGTGGGCGCCATGCCACCGCTGCTTGCCGGACCGGGGACGATCTCGTTAGCGAGCGCGGTCGAGGCACGGTCGGCTGAGCGCGTCGTGGAGCTTGTCGGGCTCGACGGGCTTGGTGAGGTGGATGTCGACACCCGCCTTCTCAGAGAGCGCGCGTGCGTTCGCATCACCGTAGCCGCTCATAATGACCAAAAAAGGTGTCGCCGCGCCGAGTGACGCGCGGACCTGCTTTGCAACTTCGTAGCCGTCAATGCCGGGCAGGCCGACGTCGAGCAGCGCCACGTCGGGTTTTGTGCGTGCGATGAGTTCGACACCAGCTTCGCCATCGCCCGCGGCTTCGGCGTCGTGTCCCCAGTTGCGCAGCAGCCGAATGAGTAGCTCGCGAATGTCTTCGTCGTCTTCGACCAATGCAACACGTAAGCGCGTTTGAGAGTCGTTGGGCGCGCGCTCGTACTCGCCCGTTGGCATCTCGGAGAAGACTTCGGCGTTGTCGGCGGGCAAGCGTGGCAGTCGAATCACGAAGCGAGCGCCCTTGCCGATACCGGCGCTGTCGACTTCGACCGAGCCGCCGTGCATTTCCGAGAGACGTTTGACGAGCGCAAGGCCAAGTCCCAGACCGCCATGCTCGTTTCCACCCTGCACGTAACGGTCGAAGATTTTCGTCAGCAGCTCCGGGTCGATGCCCTGGCCGGTGTCGGCGACGCAAACGTACGTTTGCTCGTCTTCGTGTCCCCAGTCGATCGTGATGGACCCGCCCGCCGGCGTATGTCGCGCGCTGTTGGACACCAAGTTGCCGATCACCTGAACGATGCGGGCGCTGTCGATTTCCACGTGAACCGGTTCGTCCGTTCCCTTCAGCACGATCTCGACCTGGGCGCGATCGGCCGTGGAGCGACAGGTGTCGATCGCCTCGCGCACGACCCTTCCGAGTTCGCAGCGTTTTTTCTGGAGTTCCAGTTTGCCCCGGGAGATGCGTGAGACGTCGAGCAGGTCGTTGACCAAGCGGGTCAAGAGCCGCACCTGCCGCGACATCGAGCGATATACCGGCTCGAGCTCCTCGCTGACGCCGCCATCGGTCTCCCAGACCGCGAGGTTGCCGACCAAGGCCGCCAGTGGGTTTCGCAGCTCGTGGGCGAGCACAGCCAAAAACTCGTCCTTTCGCGCGTCGAGCGCCTCGAGTTCGTCGTTGATGCGCTTTTGCTGTGCCATCTTTTGGCGTAAGGTCCGTGACTCCCAGGCTTGGCGCTCCTTTTCGAGTTCGCGCTGGTGGGCAACCCGTTCGAGTTCGCGCAGTCGCTCGCCTTGCAAGCGGACTTCTTCGGTGCGCTGGTGAAGCTCTGCAAAGACGTTGAGTTTCGCGCGCAGGACCTGCGGCACAATCGGCTTGAACAAGTAATCCGCGGCGCCGATCTCGTAGCCTCGTTGCGCTTGACGGTCGTCCGGTCCGTATGCGGTCATGAAGATGATGGGCAAATGACGGGTGCGCGGACGATCGCGGATAAAGGTGGCTGTCTCAAACCCATCCATGCCGGGCATTTTGACGTCGAGAAGAACTGCCGCGACGTCGTGGTCCAAGAGGTACGAAAGCGCTTGTTCACCCGACGAGACATACGTGATGTTCAGGTTCATCCCCTCGACCATCACCTCAATCGCCTGATGGTTGGCCGGGTCATCGTCGACGACCAGGATCGCCGGTCCCTGTGTCGTCGTCTGTGTTGCCTGAGTCAAAAGTTACACCCGAGCGTTAAACGCTACCATGCTCCGACCACGCTTGGGATCGGTGATCGGTCACCGTTCTAGTCTGCAGCAAATTTTCAAATATGATGGAACACGCTCGGAATACAAGCTGAGCGTCAAGGCGCTTGACCGTTCGCTTGGGCCCGTGCGACTTTGCACCCGGCGTGGCAAAGAAAGGAATTTCGCTTTCTTGGCGAGGAAAGCTCCTGGTTTTACTCGTAGCGATTGCGGTGTTTCCCGTAGGCGCCCTTTCGTATTGGACGCTGCAAGCGCTCGATCGCTACTTTCTCACAACCACTGAGGAAAGTCTGCAGGGGCTGGCACGCGCGAAAGCGCAGGCCATCGAGCAGTTCACGACCGACCGTGTGCGTCAGGTCGAGCGCATTGCGACGCTGGTTGTAGGCGATCTGGAGGTGATCAGCGAAGCGCCTGAAAGCCTTCCCGAGACCACAAGTGGTACCCTTCCTGACCCCGGCGAAGTGGGTCCCACGCCTCCCACCGCGGCGGACGCGGGCGTGCCCGATGCGAGCGCGAGCTCGGACAACTCGACGACGACCGAACAGCCCAGCAACCGTCGGCCGCCCGGTGGCGAGACGAGCAACCGGGTGCGCGCTGCCCAAGAGTCGCTGCGCAGGACGCTCGGCCTCATCCAGTGGGATCAACAAGACTACGAAGAGTTTCTCATCATCGACCCAAAGGGCGACGTGCTCGTTTCCACGTTTGACGATCACGAAGGGAAGACTGCGAAGTCGATCGAGTACTTCCAACAAGGGCTGCGCACGACGTACGTGCAACCGGTGTTCCACTCGCCGATTACCAATCGCCTGACCATGGTGATCGCCACGCCGATCAAAAACCAAAACCAACGTGTGATCGGGGTTATTGCGGCGCGCTTGAACCTCGATACATTCTTCCGCCTCATCGGAGATTTGACGGGCCTTGGAGAGACCGGTGAGACCGTGGTCGCACGCCAGGTCGAGTCGGAGCTGCTGTTTATGGCGCCCACGCGACACGACGCGAACGCCGCACTCGAACGGCGGCTCGACATCGGTGCGGAGACGGGGCGCGGCCTGCAAGAGGCGGTGCGTGGGCAGTCGGGTTCCGGTTTGATCAACGACTACCGCGGTGTCGACACCTATGCCGCGTGGCAGCACATCCCCTCGCTCGACTGGGGGCTGGTCGTCAAGATCGATGTAGCCGAGTCGCGCCAGGTCGTGGCCCAGGCGCGCGAACAGGTGCTCGTGCTGATGCTGGTCATCCTACTTATCATCTTGCTCTCTTCGGTCGCACTTTCGAAGGCGATGGTCGCTCCGCTGCGGCAGCTCAAAGAAGCGACCGACAAAATCAGTCGCGGCGACTTGGACGTGCGCCTCCAAATCAACTCGAAGGATGAGGTCGGCGAGCTGGCCGACAGCTTCGAGCGCATGGTGGCCGCCATCAAGTTCTTCAAACACCGCGACGAAGCCGCAGAAGAGCTCGAAGACGAGGAACGCGCGTGAGTCAACTCCAAGCAGGGTAAGTCGTGGCCGAGTCGACCAAGCTTTACAAAGAGATCCTTGAGATCGCCAAGACGTACATGGGTATCGCGGCCCAAGAATACATCGAGCGACGCTGCCGGATTGCGTCGCGTGGGGCCAACCCCGAAGAGTTTTCCGCGGACAAGTTGGACCGCCTGGTCGCGGGCATCGAGATGACCGCCAAGGTCTACATGAAGCCCGAGAAGGCCGCCGCGTTTGCCGAAGAAATCGGCAACCTCAAAAACCAACATAGCTAGGCAAAGCGCCTGGTGATGGAGACGTAGATGCCTACACAAAAGCAAAAGAACGCCGCTTCCGAGTCTGACAGCCTGAGCCCTCGCGTCTTGTTACGCGCCCTCAAAGCGGCCAAGCGCGGCGAGTTCGACACGCGCCTTCCCGAGGGCATGTCTGGGCTCGATGGGCAGATTGCGGAAGCCTTCAACGAGCTCGTCGAGATGAACGAGACGCTTGCGGACGACCTCTCGCAACTCGCCGGCTCCATCGCAGAAGGCCAAACCAAAAAGCGCATTGCGCGCGCGGGTCGACGCAAAGGCTGGGCAGAAAGTGTCGACGCCATCAACTCGGTGCTCGACGATGTGACGTCAAACACCGCCGAGATGGCGCGCGTCATTACCGCGGTCAGCAAGGGCGACCTGACGCAGAGCATCGATATCGAAGCCGAAGGCGTGCCGCTCAGTGGCGACTTTTTACGCTACGCCAAAATCGTCAACGGCATGGCCGAACAGCTCGGTCACTTTGGCTCCGAGGTGACGCGCGTCGCGCGCGAGGTCGGCGTGGAAGGAAAGCTCGGTGCGCAGGCCAAAGTCAAAGGCGTATCCGGCACCTGGAAGGAGCTGACCGACAACGTCAACTCGATGGCGGACAACTTGACCAACCAGGTGCGTGACATCGCCCAGGTCGCAACCGCGGTCGCCCAGGGTGACCTGACAAAGAAAATCACGGTCGAGGTGCGCGGGGAAATCCTCGAACTCAAGAACACGCTCAACACCATGGTCGACCAGCTCAGTTCGTTCGCGGACGAGGTGACGCGCGTTGCGCGCGAGGTCGGTACCGAGGGCGTGCTCGGCGGTGCGGCGCAAGTGAAGGGCGTCGCGGGAACCTGGCGCGACTTGACGAACAACGTGAACTCGATGGCGGACAACTTGACCAACCAGGTGCGTGACATCGCCCAGGTTGCAACCGCAGTTGCCCAGGGTGACCTGAGCCGAAAGATCACGGTCGACGCGCGCGGAGAGGTGCTCGAACTCAAGAACACGCTCAACACCATGGTCGATCAACTCAGCGCGTTCGCGGACGAGGTGACGCGCGTTGCGCGCGAGGTCGGCACCGAAGGTGTGCTCGGTGGTCAGGCGGAGGTCAAAGGCGTTTCGGGTACGTGGCGCGAACTGACGAACAACGTGAACTCGATGGCGAACAATCTGACCGACCAGGTGCGTAATATCGCCGAAGTCGCGACCGCCATTGCGGACGGTGACCTGTCGAAGAAAATCACCGTCGATGCGAAGGGCGAAATCCTGACGCTCAAGAACACTATCAATACCATGGTCGACCGGCTCACGAGCTTTCAGTCCGAGGTGACGCGCGTCGCGCGTCTCGTCGGAACCGAGGGTAACCTCGGCGTGCAGGCGGAGGTCAAAGACGTTTCCGGCGTGTGGAAGGAGCTGACCGACAACGTCAACCAGATGGCGAACAACCTGACCGACCAGGTGCGTAACATCGCCGAGGTGACGACGGCGGTCGCCAATGGTGACCTGTCGCGAAAAATTACCGCCGAAGTGCGCGGCGAAGTCTTGCAGCTCAAAAACACCATCAACCAGATGGTGGACACGCTCAATGACTTCGCGTCCGAGGTAACGCGTATGGCGCGCGAGGTGGGAACCGACGGTATTCTCGGTGGCCAAGCGGAGGTCCGCGACGTCTCCGGCATCTGGAAGGAGCTGACCGCCAACGTTAACCAGATGGCGAACAACCTGACCGGACAGGTGCGTAACATCGCCGAGGTCGCAACGGCGGTCGCGGCGGGCGACCTCTCACGTAAGATTACGGTCGATGCCAAGGGCGAGGTGCTCGACCTCAAAAACACCATCAACACCATGGTGGATCAGCTGAGCGCATTCGGTGCGGAGGTGACGCGCGTTGCGCGCGACGTTGGCGTCGAAGGCAAGCTCGGTGGGCAAGCGACGGTCGAGGGTGTGCGCGGCCTATGGAAGGAGCTGACCGACAACGTCAACTTGATGGCCAGTAACCTGACCAACCAGGTGCGTGACATCGCCGAAGTCACCACCTCGGTCGCCAACGGTGACCTGACACGCAAGATTGCGGTCGACGCCAAAGGCGAGATTCTCGAGCTCAAAAACACCATCAACACCATGGTCGACCAGCTCAGTTCGTTCGCGGACGAGGTGACGCGACTTGCGCGCGAGGTCGGTGTGGAAGGCAAGCTCGGCGGTCAGGCGGACGTGCGCGGCGTCGCCGGCACCTGGCGTGAGCTGACCGATAACGTCAACATGATGGCGACCAACCTGACCGACCAGGTGCGTAACATTTCGCAGGTCGCGACCGCGATTGCGCAAGGTGACCTCGAAAAGACCATCGTCGTCGACGCCAAAGGCGAGATCCTCGAGCTCAAGGACACCATCAACAACATGGTCGCGCAGCTGCGCTCGTTCTCGGATGAGGTCACGCGCGTTGCGCGCGAGGTCGGTACCGAAGGTAAGCTCGGTGGTCAGGCTGAGGTTAAAGGTGTCGCGGGCACGTGGCGCGACCTCACCAATAACGTTAATCAGATGGCCGACAACCTGACCAACCAGGTGCGCGACATCGCGCGGGTGACGACGGCAGTTGCGCAGGGTGACCTGGGCAAAAAGATTACAGTTGAGGTCCAAGGCGAGATTCTCGAGCTGAAGAACACCATCAACACCATGGTCGACCAGCTCTCAAGCTTCGCCGAGCAGGTCACGCGCGTGGCGCGAGACGTTGGCGTGGAAGGTAAGCTCGGCGGCCAGGCCGGCGTGCGCGGCGTCGCCGGTACGTGGCGGGAGCTGACCGACAACGTGAACTTGATGGCCAGTAACCTGACCAACCAGGTGCGCGATATCGCGCAGGTGACGACGGCGGTCGCGCAGGGTGATCTCAGTAAGAAAATTACCGTTGAGGTGCGCGGCGAGATTCTCGAGCTGAAGAACACCATCAACACCATGGTCGACCAGCTCTCAAGCTTCGGTGACGAGGTGACGCGTCTCGCGCGCGAGGTCGGTACCGAAGGTGTGCTTGGCGGCCAGGCCGAGGTGCGTGGTGTGTCCGGCACCTGGCGCGACTTGACCGACAACGTCAATACCATGGCTCGCAACCTCACCGAGCAGGTGCGCGGTATCGCCAAGGTCGTCACGGCGGTCGCAAACGGTGACCTCAAGCAGCAAATCACGCTCGAGGCGAAGGGCGAGGTGGCGACGCTCGCCGAGACCATCAACAACATGATCGTGACGCTCTCGACCTTTGCCGACCAGGTGACGAGTGTGGCCCGAGACGTCGGTGTCGAGGGGAAGCTCGGCGGCCAGGCCGACGTGCCCGGTGCGGCCGGCATCTGGCGCGACTTGACCGACAACGTGAACGAGCTCGCGGGCAACTTGACCAGCCAGGTGCGCTCGATCGGCGACGTTGCGACTGCCGTGACCAAGGGCGACTACGGCCAGACCGTCACGGTCGAGGCGCGCGGCGAGGTGGCGTTGCTCAAAGACAATATCAACATGATGATCGGCACCCTTGCCGAGACCACGCGGGTCAACCAAGAGCAGGACTGGCTCAAGACGAACCTGACGAAGTTCACGCGCATGCTTCAAGGGCAGCGCGACCTTCTGACGGTGGCGCAGCTCGTGATGAGCGAGCTGGCGAGCGTGATCGAAGCGCAGCACGGTGCGTTCTACATTTCCGAGCGTAGCGACGACGGCGTGCAGATGCAGCTGTACGCGTCCTACGCCTACCAGAAGCGCAAGACGGTCGCCAACCGCTTTATGCTTGGCGAGGGCTTGGTCGGGCAGAGCGGTCTCGAAAAGAAGCGCATCGTGGTGACGGATATTCCCTCGGACTACATCCAAATTACCTCCGGGCTCGGCGAAGCCAAGCCGCTCAATATCGTTGTCGTGCCGGTCATCTTCGAGGGCGAGGTCAAGGGCGTGGTCGAGCTCGCCTCGTTTAATAAGTTCAAGGAGACGCAGCTGTCGTTCTTGGACCAGCTCTTTGAGTCGCTCGGTATCGTGCTCGCGAGTATCGAGGCCGGTCAGCGCACCGAAGAGCTGCTCAAGCAGTCGCAGTCACTCACCGAAGAGTTGCAGACGCAACAAGAAGAGCTGCAGCAAACCAACGAAGAACTCGAAGAGAAGGCGCGCCAGGTGACCGAGCAAAAGGCGGAGGTCGAGCGCAAGAACGCGGAGGTCGAACTGGCCAAGACGGCGCTCGAAGAGAAAGCCGAGCAGCTTCAGCTTACGTCCAAGTACAAGAGCGAGTTTCTCGCCAACATGTCGCACGAGCTGCGCACGCCGCTTAACAGTCTGCTCATCCTCTCGCAACAGCTTGCGGAAAACGCCGACGACAACCTCACGAGCAAGCAGGTCGAGTTTGCCAAAACCATCTATGCTTCAGGGTCGGACTTGCTCGCGCTCATCAACGAGGTGCTCGACCTTGCGAAAATCGAGTCCGGGACGATGGCCATCGAAATCGGCGACGTGCGCCTGACGGACCTGGCGGCGTATATCGAGCGCTCATTCTCCCAGATCGCGATCGACAAGAAGCTCGACTTTCGCATCGAGTTGGCTTCGAAGCTGCCCCCTGCCATCCGAACCGACAACAAGCGGCTGCAGCAAATCCTGCGAAACTTGCTGTCCAACGCTGTGAAGTTCACCGACAAAGGCTCGGTTACGCTCAAAGTCGAAGAAGCTACCGAGGGCTGGTCGAAGTCGCATCACGTGCTCAACCAGGCCAAGAAGGTGCTCGCCTTTTCTGTACTCGACACCGGCATCGGTATTGCGCGTGACCGCCAGAAGCTCATCTTCGAAGCCTTCCAGCAGGCCGAGGGTGGCACGAGCCGCAAGTACGGCGGAACGGGCCTTGGGCTTTCCATCAGCCGCGAAATTGCCACCCTGCTGGGTGGTGAAATCAAGGTGACGAGCCAGCCCGGCAAAGGCAGCTCGTTCACGCTCTACATTCCGGAAACGTTCGTTGAGCGTAAACGCTCAGAAAGCGGGCAACTGCCGGCCGTCAACCCACGGAACCGTCGGCCCTCTCCGGATGTCGTCGACGAGCAAATGTACATGCACAGCAGTGTTGCCGACGATCGCACGACGCTCAAAGAAGGCGAGCGGTCGCTGCTGATCATCGAGGACGATGAGCGCTTCGCGTCCGTGCTGGCGAACCAAGCGCGGGAGCGCGGCTTCAAGGTGTTGGTCGCGACTTCGGGCAACGAAGGGCTGGCGCTCGCCAAGCGCTACGTGCCGGCGGCCATCACGCTCGATCTGCAGCTGCCGGACACCCACGGCTGGGTGGTGCTCGATCGACTCAAGCACGACCCGAACCTGCGTCACGTCCCCGTGCACATCATGAGCGTCGACGAGCAGATGCAGCGCGGCCTCAACTACGGCGCCATCGCCTATATGCAAAAGCCCGCCACCCAGGAGCGGCTGAGTGAGGCGCTCGGCAAGATTTCCGGTTTTGTCGATCAACGGGTGCGACGTCTTTTGGTCGTCGAAGACGACGATACGCAGCGTAACGCCATCGTCGAACTCATCGGCAACGGCGACGTGCGTACGACCGCAGTGGCGACGGGCGAAGAGGCGTTGGCGGCGCTTCACGGGGAGCGTTTCGACTGCATGGTCGTCGACTTGCGACTGCCGGACATGACCGGCTTCGAACTCATCGAGCGCATCAAGGCCGACGAGGCGCTCTCAGACTTGCCGATCGTCGTCTACACCGGCCAAGAGCTCAGCAAGGACGAGGAAACCGAGCTTAAGCGGCTTACCGAAACCATCATCGTCAAAGATGCCAAGTCGCCAGAACGATTGCTCGATGAAACCGCACTCTTCTTGCACCGGGTGGAGACGAACCTGCCCGAGCCGAAGCAGCAGATGCTGCGCAAGCTCTATCAATCCGACCCAGCACTTGAGGGCCGAACGGTGCTCATTGTCGACGACGACATCCGCAACATTTTCGCCACGACGAGCATTCTTGAACGACACAAGATGCGTGTGATTCATGCCGAAAACGGCAAAGAGGGCATCGATCGGCTCAACCGCAACAAGGAAATCGAACTGGTGCTCATGGACATCATGATGCCCGAGATGGACGGCTACGAGGCGATGCGCCGCATCCGAAAGAAGAAGAAGTTTGCCAAGCTTCCGATCATCGCACTCACGGCCAAGGCGATGCGCGGCGACCGAGAAAAGTGCATCGAGGCGGGCGCGTCGGACTACATCACCAAACCCGTTGACGCCGAGCAGCTGCTTTCGTTGCTCCGCGTGTGGCTCTATCGCTAGAATAGCAAGGCGATGAGGCTGCGAAGTCGATGAGTCTGGATCAAATCGAGCGCGACATGTTGCTCGAGGCTGTGTACCGACGCTGGGGCTACGACTTTCGCGGGTACGCGGAGGGCTCGCTCGGTCGGCGCATCCGGATCGCGATGGAGCGCGAGGGGGTTCGGACCATCTCTGCGTTCCAGGAGCGCGTGCTCCACGATGCCGCTTGCATGGAGCGCTTCGTGGCCACGCTTTCCATTCACGTGACGTCGATGTTTCGCGACCCCGCCTTCTTTGCAGCGTTGCGCGAGACGGTCGTGCCCGTGCTGCGCACGTATCCCTTTGTGCGCGTGTGGGTTGCAGGGTGTGCCTCCGGCGAAGAGGTCTACTCGACGGCCATCGTGCTTGAGGAGGCGGGCATCTACGACCGCTGTCGCATTTACGCGACCGACCTTTCCGACACGATCGTCGAGCGTGCAAAAAGCGGAATCTTTTCCCTGGCGTCGATGAGAACCTATACGCTCAACTACCAGGCCGCGGGCGGATGCGGCGATTTTTCCTCTTACTATACCGCGCGTTACGAGAGCGCCATCTTCAAGCAGTCGCTCAAGCGCAATATCGTGTTTGCCACGCACAACCTTGTGTCGGACACTAGTTTTAATGAGTTCAATCTCATTTTGTGCCGCAACGTGATGATCTACTTCGCCCGACCGCTGCAAGAACGAGTGTTTGCGCTTTTGCACAAGAGCCTTGCGCGCTTTGGTGTGCTCGGCCTGGGCAAAAAAGAGTCGCTCCACTACTCGGGTATCGAAGACGATTACGAAGAGCTGTCGGAGGAGCTCAAGCTCTATAGGCGGGTGCGATGAGGCCCAAGCTCATCGTGATCGGCGCTTCGCTCGGTGGGCTCGACATCTTCAAAGAGCTCTTGCCTGGGCTGCCCGCAACCTTCCGCACGCCGATCGCGATCGCCCAGCACCGCGTCGCCGACTCCGACAGCAAGTTGCGCCACGTTCTGCAGCGTTACGCTTCGCTTCCCATCGTGGAGCCCGAAGATAAGACGCCGATTGCCGAGGGAGCCATCTACTTGGCGCCGCCTGACTATCACCTGTTGGTGGACGCTGAGCACTTTCACCTCTCGACCGAGGCCCCCCTTCGTTACGCGCGACCCAGCATCGACATCCTATTCGAAACGGCTGCAGACTACTTCGCGAAAGACCTGGTCGCGCTGGTGCTCACGGGCGCCAGCGATGACGGCGCACGCGGCGCCAAGATCATCGCGTCGCGGGGAGGGCGGGTGCTGGTCCAAGACCCCGCGTCCGCGCACAGCCCGGTCATGCCGAGCGCGACTCTCGCCGCGGTCCCGCGCGCCGAGGCCATGTCGGTCGCCGAACTCAGCACTACATTGGTTGCCCTCGGCTAGAGTGGTCTAGATGGTTCGTGGGGCCGACTCAAGTTCGTCCCGCAAAAGCTGCAACTGCCTGATGGCGTCCTCGTGTACTTCGGATGCGGGCGCTCGTCTCACGGCCTCGAGCCAAGCTGCGAGCGCGTTCGTTTCGCCCATGCGAAGCTCGACAGCGAGTTCTCGAACACAAGCTGCGACCGAAGCAGGTGGGACGACCTCGCACTTGGCATAGACGCCTACAAGCCAACAGAGCCAGCGCGGGTCCGCAACGCGGCGACAATACTCTAAAATGGCCGGAGCCGTCGCGTTGAGCTCGTCGCCTTGCAACGTGCCACTTTGCGTGGAGTTTGCGATGCGTTCGGCCATGCCTGCGACGATGCGCGAGGCGGTCTCCATATTGTTTTCCGCAAGGCTACGATACAGCAACGCATTGAGGATGTTCGTTCCGGTTCGCGAAGCGCTTGCCGAAAAATTGTCGAACGAGTTTGAAGAACTTACGGAAGTGTCGAGGTCGAGTGCGGTCGCATCTTCGGAGAAGAGAAAATCTGTCTTGCCGATGCGAATTCTGTCGCGATGCTGCAGCGTAATTGCGCCTTGTATACGCTTGCCGTTGACGAAGGTGCCGTTGCGGCTGCCGTGGTCGACGAGCAGGTACCGCCCCTCGCGATTGACGATCGAAGCGTGCCTTCGTGAGGTGCTGTCTTCGACGACTCGAATCTGACATTTGCGGCTGCGCCCAACGTCCAAGTCTTGACCTTGCAACGCAATTCGATCGCTGCCGCAGACCAACCACTTCACATCAGGGGGCATCTAGTATGAAGTGTAGCTGGAAAACTACACCCGCGCTAGACGATTTGCACTTTTTCCTGCGCGCGAAGCTTCCCTTCTTCGGCGACCGCGACAATTGCCATCAGCAAAAAGCAGCACACGCAGGCGACGCGCAGCGCGGTAAACGTGCCCTCCCAGCCTTGCATGCCCCATAGCGTGTGCCCATCGGCGATTATGCCAAGGCCCAGTTTCGCAAAGCCGTCACCGAGCAGGTAGCCGAAGGTGCCCTTGACGCCGTCCGCTACGCTGACCGCGCTCTTGGGCACAAAGCCCACGCCTGAAACTCCGATCAGCAGCTGCGGCCCGAACACCAAAAAGCCGAGCGAAAAGAGCGAACCCAAGTACACCGTTTCGCTCTGTGCACGTTGGTAAAAACCGATGGCCACAAACATCAGCACCAGCGACACGCACGCCACGAGTCCGCGTCGTCCCGCGATCAAATCGGAAAGGCCGCCCCACAAGAACGTACCCAAGAGCGCGCCCACCTCAAACAGCGTGAAGCCCTGAATCGCGACGCTTTTACTCAAGCCGAGCGTCTGGACGGCGTATACGGTCGCCCACTGGTCGATACCGATGCGCACGGTGTACAAAAACACGTTCGCGAAACACAGCGTCCAGATGATCGGGTTTTTGATCACGAACTTCACGAACAGCTCGAAGCGGCTCATCTGGTGCTCGGCGGCAAAGCGGTCTTCCTCGCTGGGTGCTTCGTCAAAGAGCTCTTCGGCCGTGCCGAGCCCGTAGGCTTCCGGCGAATCGCTACCGATGCGTAAGCCGATCACGCCGAGCGCGAAGGCAACCGCGGACGGAAACAAAAACATGCCGACGACGTGGCCGTCGAAAAAATAGTGCGCGCCGAACAGCGCCACCGTCGCTGCCAGTGCGCCGCCCACGTTGTGCGAAAGGTTCCAGATGCCGAGGAACGTCCCGCGCAGCCGTCGCGGTGTCCATTTGGTCACCGTCGAGTACGACGACGGTCCACCGCCAGCCTGAAAGAGACCACTGATGCCGTAACAGAGCATCATCAGCGACACGCTCCTCGTGTCCGAGCCCAGGCTCAACCCAAAGCCAGTCATGGCCAACGACGAGGCGATGAGCAACACCGGCACCATCTTCTGCGTGTCCGTGCCGTCGATGAAGTACGAAAGCGCAGTCTTGCCAATGCCGTAGGTTAGCGAAAAACTCAGGCCGATGAGCCCCAGCTGCGTTTTGCTGAGCGCGTAGGTTTCGATCAGGTCGTTTTGCGCGACGTTGAAGTTCTTGCGGATGAGGTACATCGCCATGTAGCCGACAAAGACCACCAAGTAAGACTTCAAGAAGGCGCGCCGCCACATGCGCCTGCGCACCTTGACGGAAAGCTCCAACGTTGGCAGTCGCCGTGGCTGCAAAAAGGCCATCGCGGACGGACGTTAGCAGCTTTTTTCGTGACAGCTCCGTGCCGAAGGGACTAAACACGGTCCATGGGTAGCGATGCTTGGCTTGCGGTCGCGGTCGTCGTCGCGACATTCGTCGCGCTAGGCATCAGCCAGCTGCCCGCATACATCATTTTGTGGTCGGGGCTTGCGGTGCTGCTGGTCTCGGGCGTCGTTTCCGTCGAGCAAGGGCTTGCAGGTCTCGCCAACGAAGGCGTGGTGACCGTCGCGGTGCTCTTCATCGTTGCCGCAGGTTTGCGCCAGACCGGCGCACTGGGCTTCGTCGTGCAGCGCGCGCTGGGTTATCCCAAGACGCTGCGTGGTGCCTTGTTTCGCATGGTCCTTCCAGTCAGCGTCTCGAGCGCTTTCTTGAATAACACGCCCGTCGTCGCCATGGTGATGCCGGCAGTGTTCGACTGGTGCAAGCGCGCGCTCTTGCCGCCTTCAAAGCTTCTCATTCCACTCAGCTACGCGGCCATCTTGGGCGGACTGTGCACGACCATCGGCACCAGCACCAACCTGGTGGTCAACGGCCTGCTGATCGACGCGGGTCAGCCTGGACTCGGTTTGTTCGAAATCGCGTGGCTTGGCGTGCCGTGCGTGCTCGTCGGGGTGCTGTTCATCGTGGCCGCGGCGCCCAATCTCTTGCCGGCGCGCTCCAGCATCGCGCAAGTTCCCACCGACCCGCGCGAGTACGTTGTCGAAATGCTTGCGGGCGAGGCCCTCGACGGCAAGTCCGTACAAGACGCCGGCCTGCGTAACTTGCCGGGGCTCTACCTGATGGAAGTGCATCGCCGTGAGCGCATCATCGCGGCCGTTGACCCGACGCTTTTGCTCGAGCAAGGCGACCGCTTGGTGTTTGTGGGCGTCGTCGACTCGGTGCTCGACCTGCAACGCATCGCGGGGCTACAGCCCGTCACCCAGCAGGTGTTCAAGCTGCACGCGCATCGCGCAGACCGCTGCTTCGCCGAAGTCGTCATCTCGTCCACCCATCCCAACGTGGGCGAGACCATTCGTGACGGTCGCTTCCGCACCCGTTACGGCGCTGTGGTCATCGCGGTTTCGCGTGACGGTGCGCGACTCGCCGGTCGCATCGGTGACATCGAGCTGCACGTAGGCGATGTGCTCTTGGTCGAAACCACGTCGGCGTTCGTCGAGCGGCACCGCAACTCGCGCGACTTTTACCTCGTGAGCCAGCTCGACGGTGAAGGGCCGCCCACCACCACGCGCGCGCCGTTGGCGCTCGCCATTTTGGTGGCCATGGTGGCGCTCGTCGGCTTCGGTTGGCTCTCGATGCTGCAGGGCTCCCTGGTCGCCGCGGGCCTGATGCTGCTCAGCAAGTGCTGCTCTGAAGAGACGGCGCGCCGCAGCGTCGACTGGGCCCTCTTGCTCGCGATCGCGGCCGCGTTTGGCCTTGGCGCCGCGCTCCAAGAGACCGGCGTCGCGCAGGCTTTGGCGTCGCTCATCCTGAGTCGCACCGCGAATAGCCCCTGGATCGCGCTCGTTCTCATCTACATCGTCACCGCCGTCCTGACCGAGTTCGTCACCAATAACGCCGCCGCGGTCATCGTGTTTCCGATCGCTCTGAGTACCGCACAGATGCTCGGCGTCGACCCCAAGCCCTTCATTGTCACCATCATGTTCGCGGCCTCGGCAAGCTTCATCACGCCGCTGGGTTACCAGACCAACATGATGGTCTACGGCCCCGGTGGCTACCGGCTTACAGACTTCGCGCGCCTTGGCGTACCGCTCAGTCTGCTCATCGGCACGGTGACCTGCGTGCTTGCGCCGCGCATCTGGCCTTTCTAAACAGCGTCTTGCTACACTGGCGGGCGTGTTCGGCTTCTTTGTGCCCTTTCTCGTTCTCGGCGCGCTCTGGTGGTTTCTCTGGAGGTTTGTCTTCTCACGTCGCGCGCGGCTCTTGCGTCGTTTTGGGCAGCAGGGCGTGGTCTTGCTTTCGGCAGCCCGCGAGGGGCAGATTGCACGCTTTGTGGGTCGCGTTTCGTACCTCGACCCGCCGCTTGAGGCTCCGCTGAGTGGGCGCTCGTGCGTTTGCTACGAGGGGATCCTTGAGCAGATGCAGAGCTCCGGCAACAGCTCCCATTGGTCGAAGGTCGGCAGCGAGGTCAAGTCGGTTCGAGCGTTCTATCTTGACGGCGTACACGAACGCGCGATCGTGCAGCTTGAAAACCCTACCGTCCTTATCGTTGACGACCACCATACGAGGTCGGGTATGCTCGATGATCCAACCGCCCGCGAACAAAAGTTCGCCCAGCGTATCGGGGTCTCCACGCAGGGTTTTGTCTTCAACAAGTCGATGCGCTACCGCGAGGGTGTGATCGAAGAAGGTGAGCTCGTGGCCGTGGTCGGCAAGTGTATGTTCGAACGTGACCCGACGCCGGGCGCGCGCGGTGGCTACCGTGGTCAGGCGCTCCGTAAGCGCATCGTCCGTCCCGACGACCAAGACATGCTGCTCAGCGACGAGCCACAGGCTGCGCGCGTCAACTAAATCAGCACAGCGAGTAGGTGTGGCTTCTTTGGGGCACTGTGACGGGATGCCCCACGTGTGAGGCGTGGCATGCTTTCGTGGAGGCCACGCTCGGTTGCCAAAAAAGCAGTGGATTGGCTGATGGCACAGAGCATGCACCTTCTTTTACCCACGTAAGAACGCGAACCCCTAGGACGGATAGGAGGCCCCCATGGCCCATGGCAACAATGGCTACAGCTCGTACAGCGTTTGGGAGCGCATCAAGCGCGCGCTCGTGGGCGATGATGCCGAGAGCGTGAACGAGCAAGTGCTCTCGTCGCGGCACATTCTCGAAAACTACGAGCAGGCTCTCCGTTTCGGATATAGGTCGGCCCAGAAATACGGCGCTACCCATCCACGCTGGGGTGACGACATCGACAGTAAGCTGCGCTCGGAGTATCCCGGCGATTACCTGCGCGACCGAGCCAATATTCGCCACGCCTACGAGTTTTCGCGTTGCGCCAACTAGTGTCCGATCCACTCAGGTTGTCGCAGGAGGCGAAGAGAGGTTTGTTCGAATCAAGGCGCGAAAACGAAGGACGTGCAGCGTACATTCGAGTTTGAGTAACGCCGAGTCGGGCGAAGCTCACAAGAAAACTGTGACAACTTGGGTGGATCGGACACTAGAGGGCTTGGGGCGCGAACAGGCGTTCTTCGAGCAAGCGGCCTCGGGCATCGACACGGTAGCGCACGGCCATGTGCCAGCCGATGGTCTTGTCCTGACGCTTCCATGACGGCTTGGTGTTGCAGCGCGGACACGGCGCGCAACCGACTTTGGGGTCGCACACGCACTGAGGACACTGGGGCTGCACTTGGATGCGCGGGCCTTTGGCCACTGCGAGTCGTTCCGCGTAGAACAACACGTCAAGCTGCGCTTTGTCGTCATCCCAGCTCGGTAGGGCGCCGATACGGGTGCCTTGGCGGTCGATCCACTCCCAGTCTTCGGGCACATCAGCGCGCTGCTTTTTGACGAGTGCCTCGGTTTTGGGTTTCGCGCGTTCGAGCTCGCGGTCAAAGCGCGTGCGAAGGGTGCTCAAGAGCGGCTCGAGTGAAAGCGCAAAGTGCTCGCTACCGTCGAGCACCTTGGCCTCGGCGATCACAAAGTGCACGATGTTCGCCCCGAGGCTTCGCGCTTCGGCTTCGATGAGGTGCGCGCGAGAACACAAGCCCCATTGGTTGGGCGTGTCGAGAAGAAACATGGCGACCTTGGGGCGAGAGGTTTGTCCGCGCATGTCGGTTACGGTCCAGCTTTGAATCGGGTTGAAGCCGCGCCCATCTTCGGAGACGAAGTAGACCGCGTAAGCAGACGTGTTCTTTCCGTAGAAGCGATATTCGGTTCGCTCCGGGCTTTGGTCGATGTTGCCGCCCCACATGATGCTTCCGCCCCAGGGCTGCGCACCGGCGCTCATCAGCACGCCGCGCACGGTGCCGCGTTGCTCCGGCCAAACTTGCAGCGGGAGGAGTTCTTGTCTCTTCCACTGACGCACCGCCTTGCGTTGGACCTGGTGGACGGTGAGCTGTTTAGCGGCGACGTCCTCACAGGGCATTTGCGCGACTGATGCTTTGTCGTTCGACGCGCTCTGTGCGTCCGTGCTTGCACTTTGTGCGTCCGCGCTTGCACTTTGTGCGTCCGCGCTTGCACTTTGTGCGTCCGCGCTTGCACTTTGTGCGCTCTGGTCCTGCACGCTCTCGTTTCGGGCACTTCGCTCATGCGCGCCGTGCGCTTCGGGCGATGCACCGCCGCACGCTGTAAGCAAGGGAGAAGCGATCATCCAAAAACATAACGGTCGAACCATGCAGCGAGTCGCTTTCCGGTAGCCTGTTAGGGCAGGTCCAAGCTTGCGTTGACGGCATCGAACTGCATGCTCATCGATAGTTGCGTGCAGCGGTCGCTCTTCTCGGAGGCAGCGAGGTCCGCGAAGCCGCGCAGCAGGTTCGAAATCAATGATCCAGGAGCGCCGAGTCCTGGCTGCCACATGTTGAGACTCGCCAGCAGCCTGTCGACATCGATCCGGCCAGCAAAAATACCGCTCGCACTTGTGGTCGAGCCCAGCTCAAGTTCAAAGAAGACGTCCGACACCTCGATGTCGAAATCGACCCGGCCGCTATCGATGCTGAGCGGAATGTGGGGCAACTGCACGCGCAGCTCACCTTGCTCAACCCAGCCTTTGCCGCGGATAAGCGCTTGGCCGCTCACGTCGAGGTACTCGCTAAGCGCGACGAGGCGTTGCCCACCGCTGAGCTGACCGCGGCGAAGCTTTGGCGGCATATCATCGAGCGTCTTTGCGGGGTAGAAGTGCACATCGACGCAGTCGTCCGAGGCGAGCGATGAGTCTGCGGTGGCGTCGAGACCTTCAAGCTGCACGACGAGCAGCATTCTTCCGCGTTCGATGGACTGGTCGAGAGCGTCATTGAGCGATAGCGCTTGCTCCAAGACGGGCCCCAGGTACGCAAACTGGTTGTCGACCGTGCCGCTCGCTCCCGTCTCGGGTAGGTCCTGGCAGTCTTGTGCGCACGGACAGCTCATCTCCGGCGTGCAATCGAGGTCAAAGCCTTCGCTTGAAATCGGATCACCTTGCTCGTCGTAGTCGGCGACATCCCAGTCGAGCATCGAGATGACGTACGTCTGAGTGAAACCACCTGCGCACTTGGTCGGCGCGGGCACCTCGCCGCAGCTCCAGCCTTTGGGGGGCTTGCCTGCGTCGCGCATGGTTGTGGCGTCAGCGCCAAGGCCGGTGTCCATGGCGACCGTGCTGTCGCGCCTCGCGACCGCTCCATCGCGGGCCAGCGAACTGTCCCGGCCCGCATCGCTCGATGTGTCGTCCAGGGCGGTGTGGTGTTTGCTGCAAGCCACAAACAGGAGCGACAAGCTCACGAAATAGAGCCAAGGACGTTTGTGCATAACCGTCGGAGTACCTCAATGGTGCGAACCCTGCAAACCGGGCAGTTAGCCTAGCATCCACCCGCGTTACACCTGTCTCACTCATCGCATTAGGGTGCGCAGCCATGGTGCGATGAGCGTGCGGAGCCAAAGCAACGCGATTTGCCATTTGCAAATCGATCGTTGAGACGCGCAGCCGCGAAGAGCCATGGTGCGATGAGCGTGCGGAGCCAAAGCAACGCGATTTGCTATTTGCAAATCGATCGTTGAGACGCGCAGCCGCGAAGAGCCATAAACAGAGCGTTCCCACGTGGGAACAAGGTTGTGCCCGTGTGGGAACGTTGTTTCCACGTGGGAACACGAGCGGCGCGGCATCGTTTATCCTGCCGCCATGCCTTCAGGTTTCGATCAACTGCACGCTTCAGCCCTTCGTGGCGTCGCCAAAAACAAAAAGCGCGCACGGGCGCTCGTGGCGGACATCCGCAAGCGCTCGACGCGCATGGCCGAAGACGCGCACGCGGTGGGCAAGGCGCTCGAAGAGCTCAGCGAAGAGCGCGTCTATTCCGCGCTCGGCTACGACAGCTTCGCGAAGCTACTCGATGGCGAAAAGCTGATGGGTCGCACGACGGCGCACCGGCTGATGTCCATCGCGCAAACCTACAGCGCCGAGCAGGTCAAAGCGCTCGGCGTGCGCAAGGCCTATGCGCTGCTCTCGTATGCCGACGCGACGCCCAAGCTCGACCACGCTGCGCTGCTCTACTCAACCAATGCGCGCATCGGCAACAAACGCGTGGAGTCGATGACCATTCGCGACATCAACGAAGCCGCCAAACGTGTGCGCGATTCCTCCGGTCGCCCCAAGCCGCGCTCCGGTCCCGAAAAGTTGGCCCGCACCGCCGCCCGCAAACTCCAAGCCCGCCTCCGTAAATCCGGCATCAAGCTCGCCAAGGTCAACATCGTGCGCCGCGAAGGCAAGCTCCGCCTCCAAGTCGAACTCGACGTCAGCGACGCCGGAAAGTTGGGGTAGTCTGTGCGCCTCGACGACTGGTCCCCCCGCCAGATGCGCATGGCCAACGCCTTTTGCCGCTACCGCGAAATGGCCACCGAGCTCACTCCGGAAAGGGGAGTGGGAAACCAAGCAATTTCAATAGCTAGAACCTGACTTCCGCAGCAAACGCCTACCATTTCAGATTCTATATTCCAGATTCTAGAATATAGAATTATACTGAGGAGGTGCTCAAGCCGCAGGACATTTTGCTCCTCGTGAAGCTCGCCAAGGACGCCGACAGTGAGCCCACCTTGGCGCAGCTGGCAACCGAACTTTCGATGAGCGCCTCACAAGTCCATGCGAGTGTGCAGCGTGCAGCGAAGAGTGGTCTTCTGGACAAGGCTTCTCGGCAGGTACGTTCGGCGGCATTTTTTGAGTTTTTGGTTCACGGCCTGCCGTACGTGTTTCCGGCAGAGCGCGGGTCGGTGACGCGCGGCATTCCAACCTCTGTTGCTGCTGCGCCTCTTGCGGACCATTTCGTCCAAGAAGGTTTGCCGCCGGTCTGGCCACACCCCGAGGGGCAGGTTCGAGGTGAAGCGCTCAAACCGATCTTCAAGTCGGCCCCTGAGGCCGCTTCTCGCGACCCTCAATTACATGAGTGGCTGGCGCTTATCGATGCGCTTCGCGCGGGTCGCGCGCGAGAGAAGAAACTTGCCGCCAAGGAGCTCGAAAAGAGACTCCGATGAATGAACCAAAGTAGATGAGTTTGTGGGCGGGATGGGGCACATCAGAGCGGCGATGTGTTCCATCACGCTTCCGTGCAAAGTCGCCGTCGACAGAAGTCTAGAATCCCTAGCGCGCGCTTGCGCGTCGGCGTCCGCTATGCGACCAAGTGCGCGTGCCCAAGCGCAGCCACCGTCTTTCGAAGTCGCGCTATCTCAAGGGCCTTCAGTGTCACAAGCGGCTGTGGCTCGAGGTGCACGAGCCAGACGCGCCGGAGCTTGAAGTGGACGACGCGCAGCAGGCCATCTTCGACACGGGCCACCGCGTGGGTGAGCGCGCGCAACAAGAGTTTGGCCCGGGCACGCTGATCGAGCTCGACCCGATAAATACGGGCCCCGCAGTCGAGGCGACGCGCGCAGCCATCGAACGCGGCGAGACGGTCATCTTCGAGGCGAGCTTCTCCGAGGACAACGTCTTCGTGGCGGTCGATGTGCTGAGCAAAGAACAAGGCGGCTGGGTTCTCTCGGAAGTCAAATCGACGGGCAGGGTCAAAGACCAACACGTCCCGGACGCGGCGGTGCAAGCCCATGTTCTCGAGTCCGCGGGACTTGAAGTCGCACGCCTCGAGCTGATGCATCTGAACACCCACCCGGACGAGGGCCCGCTCTTCACGCGCAGCGACGTCACGGAGCGTGCGGCCGCGCACCGCCCCGAGGTCGCGAGCAACATCAAGGCGCAGCTCGAGGTGTTGGCAGGCCCTGAGCCGAGTGTCGAGCCCGGCGATCACTGCACGTCACCCTACGACTGCCCGTTCATCGAGCGTTGCTGCGAGGCGCCGGTAGACCACTCGATCTACGAGCTGGCGAACATCAAGAGCAGCAAAAAGAAGATGGCCGCGCTCGAGGCGGCGAGCATTGAACGCATCACGGACATCCCTGCCGACTTCAAGCTCAGCGACACGCAAGCCCGACAGCGACGCGCGGTCATCGAAGGCAAGCCCGTCGTCGAACCGGGTCTAAAACAGGCGCTCTCAGAGTTTGAGTTCCCGATCGCGATGCTCGACTTCGAAACGGTGGGCGCGACGTTGCCGGTTTGGCGTGGCGCGAGTCCTTTTCAAGCCATCGCTGCGCAGTTTAGCGTGCACGTGGTCCACGAAGACGGTCGTGTGGCGCACCACGCGTTTTTGGCGCCTTCAGAAGACGTGGGCCTTGCCCCCGACCCGCGGCCTTCGCTGGCCGCAGCGCTCGTTCCTGCACTGGCAGGTGCGAACACGGTTCTGGCTTGGAACGCCAGCTTCGAGCGTCGCTGCCTCAAAGACCTTGCGGAGGCTTCACCCGAGCATCGCGCTGCGCTCGAATCGGCGCTCGATAAACTTGCGGACCTTCTGCCCGTCGTGCGCAAAAACTTCTACCACCCCAACTTTCACGGCAGCTTCTCTATCAAGGCCGTCGCGCCAGCGCTCTTGCCCGACCTCACTTACGCCGACCTCGAAGTCGCCGACGGCGGCACGGCATCCAATGCACTCGAAGCGCTCCTCAGCGCACCCGAACAAATCCCCGCCGCCCGACGCGCCCAACTCCGCAACCAACTCCTCACCTACTGCAACCACGATACGTTGGTGATGGTCGAACTCTGGCGCTACCTACACAGGCTTGCGGACGACGTCACGCCGTAGAGGGGGTAGGAGGGGCGAAGGCTAATCCCCTTCGAGTTTGCGTAGCCGCCGCTCGTGGTCCGTCACCACCATCTTGATCGCAGATTGCTGCCTCAGCAAGCCTTTGACCTCATCCAACGCTCCTGACACGGCAAGCAGCTCTGTTGAGAGCCGAACTTCGCCTTCGACCATGCGTTGTCGAAGCGCGGCTCCCTGCTCACGCAGTTCTTCCCGCTCTTGCCGCGCAGTTCGAAACTCTGCGCGCATCTCTTCGCGCACGCTGGTGAACTCGTCGCGTGTTTCCTTACGCATCTCCGACATGTCTTTGCGCATCTCGGTCAACAATCGAATTGTGTGGTTCTCTTCAGCCATGGGCTCTTCCTTTCAAGTGTAGCACCCAACCAGAGCAACGGCTGTGCCAGGGTAGTTTCCAAATCATCTCGGTAGTCACAGCGCACCGCCAACGCCAATCGGCGTCGAGTCGGCGTTCAACATCGGCGAAGGCGGACGAAGGCGAACCTGTTCCGCCGAAGCTCCGCAGGAGCGAAGGCGAACGAAATAGAGACCACTCCGCCTCGTACCCTTACCGTGTGCTCACGATCCTCAATGCTGGCGCCATGGACTGGCGGCGCTACACCGTGTCTCACGATCCAACACAAGGCTCTTTTTAGAGCAAGGCCGCCAAGCTCAGCCTTCCTGGCGCCCGCGAGGTCCTACAGTCGCTGAGGTCCATAAACCATGTAATATCAGCATGATCCTATGATTTAAACATCATAAAAAGGCGATTATAACCTATACATCATAAACGGGGTGCTATAACTTATAGGTCATATGCTGATTGTTTCGGACAAAGCGCTCGGGCGGCTGATTCGAGACCGCCGTCTGGCCAAAGGCTGGTCGCAGACGGAGCTCGCTTCGCGGGCTGGGCTCGCGCAACGCACGCTCTCGAACATTGAGCGCGCTCAAGTTTCGCTTTCGTTCGACACGTTGCTTCGGCTGCTCGGAGCGCTCGACTTGGATCTGCACCTTGTTGCGCGTGGAGACAAGGTTGCGCGCGGAGACAAGCCGTGACGGACACGCTCTACGTTCGCATGGGGCAGGCGCAGGTCGGAACGCTCTTGCGCACGCGGGGCGAGTTTGTGTTCAGCTACGCGCAGAGCTGGCTCGACGGCGATGCGCCCACGCCGATTTCGCACTCGATGCCACTGTCCACCCAGCCCTACCAAGGCAAGCTCGTCGAAAGCTATTTCGACAATCTACTCCCCGATGATGAAGGCGTTCGCCGAAGGATGGAGCGGGTGCTTGGCGCAGCCAGTTCTCGCGTGTTCGACTTGCTGGCGGAGGCGGGACGCGATTGCGTCGGCGCGCTTCAACTCGTCCGCGACAGTCGCGCGGCGCATGCCACGCAACTTTCAGCCGAGCCTTTGACCGATGCGCAAATTGGCGAGCTTCTTTCTCAGCTGGGCGAGGGCAGGCCCCTGGGCATGCGCAGTGACGACGACTTCCGCATTTCGGTTGCAGGCATGCAAGACAAGACGGCGCTTCTTTGGTGGCGCAAGCGCTGGCATCGCCCCGAAGGCGCAACCCCGACGAGCCACATCCTCAAGCTTGCAGACGGACGAAAGGGCCTTCACGACAGCATCGAAAACGAGTGGCTTTGCATGCAGCTGATCCGGCGCTTCGGCCTGCAAACGGCCAGCGTGCAAGTTCAAGCCTTCTCGGGCGTGCGCGCGCTTGTCGTGGAGCGCTTCGACCGCAAGTGGTCCAAAGACGGCCGCTGGCTGGAGCGCGTCGCGCAAGAAGACGGCTGCCAAGCCCTGGGCGTCGGGCCCCAGCGCAAGTACGAGTCCGACGGCGGACCGGGCATCGAAGAGATGATGAACTTGCTTTGGTCGGCGCACGATCCCGTCGAAGCCCGCGAGACCTTTTTCAAGGCGCAGTTTGTCTTTTGGCTGCTTGCGGCGATCGATGGGCACGCGAAAAACTTCAGCGTCTTTTTGCGCCCGGGGGGACGTCTCGAGCTCTGCCCCCTCTACGATGTGCTCTCGGCATACCCGCTACTCGAACGCAAGGTGCTCGCGCGCCAGAAGCTCAAGATGGCGATGGCGCTGCGCGCCAAGAACGCGCACTACCATTGGCGCGAGTTCAGCCGCGCGCGCTGGCTTGCCACGGCCAAGCGCTGTCGCTTCGACAAAAAGCGCGCCGAGCAAATCATCGACGACTGCCTGGCGCGCGTCGAGCCCGCGATCAGCGACGTCGAAGCAACCCTTCCCACGAGCATCCCAACCGACCTCGCCCAAATCCTCTTCGCCGGCCTACGCTCCGCCCGCGATAGCTTCTCCTAACACCGCTACGCCGTAGCCACGCCGAAGCTTGGTCACCCTCGGTTCGCGATCAAGCGTTCAAGCTGCTGCTTCTCTTTGCGTAGTTCTTCGCGGCGCGGTTCTGCGTCTGTGACGTATTGCTCCAGTTCGTCCCCTTCGAGACGCGCCATCTGCCGCAGGTCCTCGACTTTCTCCCGCAGCAAGTTCAGCGTCCGATCCAGAATGCTCCCTGACTCCATAAGTTCAATGTAGCGCAAGTGTCGGAGTGCGTCCTGTCAGCTACTTCTACGTGTTGCCGGGCGCAGCCACGCCGTAGCCACGCCGTAGGAGGGGCGGAGGAGGGCGCCATGGACTGGCCCGAGTTTTTCGTCTCTGTTGTCGTCGCGTTCGTAGCGGGCTTTGCGTTCGAGGCGCTCCTCGAAAAGATCGGCGGATGAGACACCGTGTAGCGACCGGACGATGCGTGACCCAACCCAGTGCATTCCTGTACCCTCCGTCGCATGTCACGGGTGACCCAAGACGAGACAACAGTCATTCGCGAACATCTTCGTTCAGCCCTTTACGCCGACCTCGTCGGTCCCTTCGGTGGTGTGGCTGCGCATACTTCATCCATAGAGCTGCTTCGTCAGCGCCCGAGCAACCGATACCTGACGGGCTTTCTCGTCCCTGAAGTCGACCGCGAGACGCAGATTGATGAAGAAGACAGCGCGCTTGGCACCGGCGATGACATGCCGAGCGAGGACTCCGCACCCGAAGAGCACGAGCCCCAGCAGAAGAAGCTCTTCCCCGCATCGATGGGGATGTCCTTTCTACTACCCGCGGGGAGCACGTCGGTGACTGCCCACGTTTCGTGTGGTCTCTACTTTCGGGAAAAGATCGAAGGTGACCGAAGCACCTACTACCGGCGAAAGCCGTTCTCAGGCGTCGAAGTCGAGGTCCCTCTTGATGCGAAGAGACTCGAAGAGGGCATCGAGGTTACTGGTCTTGGACGCGTAAAGATTGAAGGCGTGGTTTCCGTTCTCGACAAAGACCTCTCGGAAGAACTGCCTGCTGGGACAGTCGCGGCCTCCATCTTCTTGGTGAACCGCCGCGTCATCGACGAAGCCACGAGCACGCGCGACGAAGAGACACTCTTTCAGGTGCAGCTCTCGATTCGTTCAGTGAAGCCTCTGGTAGAGCGACCCAATCGCAAGGGTGAAGCTTCGCTCGACGACTGGGACGCACGCGTTGCGGAGCTTCAGTACCGGAACAACGCCGAGTTCGGAGTCGGACACAACGTTTCCGTGGAGCCAATCGAGAGCGAAGACGGCAAGGTCTATGCGCTCCAAACCCGCTGGATGCCTGCGGCCGAGGTCCCACTGGTCGACGCGCGTCGCCCCGAGAAGGTCACCGTTGAGATGGAAGCGCTCGCTATGCTCAAGACGGAAGATGAAATCGACGCCGCGCTCGCGAACCTATCCGCAGACTATCAGTCGTGGATTGAAGAAGTTTCGAAGGCTTCGCTCGCCTCGAAAGACCGCTCCGAGACGCGCGACCAGCTGATGCAAGAGGCTCGGGGTGCTGCCAAACGCATCGAGGACGGCATCGCGCTCCTCAAGTCGGACCCGCCGGTGCTCGAAGCCTTCTGCCTCGCCAACCAAGCGATGGCTATGGCTTCACGTCAGCGCTCGCCCGAACGCAGAACGCCGTCCTGGCGTCTCTTCCAGCTGGCCTTCTTGCTGCTCAACATCCGTGGCGTGGTCGACCCCGCGCATGCCGACCGAAAAACGGTTGAGCTAATCTTCTTCCCGACGGGTGGCGGCAAGACCGAGGCGTACCTCGGCGTGATCGCGTTCACGCTTCTGATGCGCCGCCTCCGAGGGCAGAGCGAACCGCACCGTGGCCTCGGCCTCGCGGTGATCCTCCGCTACACACTCCGCCTTCTGACCCTTGATCAGCTTGAGCGTGCGACGACCTTGATTTGTGCGCTCGACCTCATTCGCCGAGAGCATGAATCTGATCTGGGCTCCGAACGTTTCTGCATGGGTCTCTGGGTCGGGCAGAGCGCTTCGCCCAACACGTTTGCGCAGTTTTCCGAGCGCCTCGACGCGCATGCCACGGGCGGCGGCTTACCGTGCCCGCTTGAGAAGTGCCCGTGGTGCGGCCATGAGATCAAGCGTGCTTCGCTTGAAGTACGCCCGACCAAGAAGAAGCCCGAGCGTGTCGTCGTTCGGTGCCTCAACCAAGGCGAGTGCGACTTCGCCACCAGCGATGTGGCGGACCTCGGCATCCCGCTCGTCTATGTCGATGAGCAGCTCTACCGCGAGCTTCCATGTTTCATCATCGCGACGGTCGACAAGTTCGCCATGATGCCGTGGCGCGGTGAAGCTGGGATGCTCTTTGGCAAGGTTAACGCAGAGAAAGAAGGTCGCTTCTTCGGCCCGCTCCACAAATCGCCGAAGGGTGGAACAGTCCTGCCCGACGGGCTCTTGCCGCCGGAGTTGATCGTGCAGGACGAGCTTCACCTTATCTCGGGGCCGCTCGGAACGATGGTCGGCCTCTACGAAACAGCGATCGAGACGCTGTGCACAGCGCATGGCAAGCGGCCGGTCCCTCCCAAACTTCTCGCTTCGACGGCGACGGCCAACCACGCGCGCCAGCAAATCCAATCCCTCTATTCGCGGGACACTGTTCAAATTTTTCCGCCACCCGGCATCGACGCGCTTCAAACCTATTTCTCGGAAGTAAACCAAGCCGACCCGGGCCGCCTGTATGTTGGCGTTGCCGCGCCGGGCCAGCCACTCAAGAGAATCCTGATTCGCGTGTACGCCTCGCTGCTGACCGCTGCGTGGAAAGCTGCAGAAGACGAAACGGTCGATTCAGAGCTGCGCGACGCCTACCTCACGCTCGTGGGCTACTTCAACGCCCTTCGCGAGC
Organism: uncultured Polyangiales bacterium; assembly: GCA_964487255.1. Lineage (GTDB taxonomy): Bacteria > Myxococcota_A > Polyangia > Polyangiales > CAZAQV01 > CAZAQV01. Next base: position 57,874 of record CAZAQV010000025.1, read on the forward strand.
TTGGCGGAATGCGCCGCCTTGTCGAAGCCGACGTGCTGAACCTTTGTCGACGTAAGCAAGACGACAAGCCGGTGGACTCCTATGAAGGTGCGATTCCGTTCAAGAACCGCGAGATTCACGAGCCGCTTGAACTCACGAGTCGTGAGACAACTGCGAACATCTCGAAGACCAAGAACCGCCTCGCGAACAAGCATGCCGCCGAGAAAACGACAGATGTGGCGCTGGCTTCGAACATGATTTCCGTCGGCGTCGACATCGAGCGCCTTGCGCTCATGGTGGTCGCGGGTCAGCCCAAAACGACCAGCGAGTACATTCAGGCGTCGAGTCGTGTCGGCCGTAAGCGCACTTGGCCCGGCTTGGTCGTCACCTGTCTCAATGTGGCCAAACCCCGCGACCGCTCGCACTACGAGCACTTTATTGCCTACCACGAAAGCTTCTACCGCTTCGTCGAGGCGCAGAGCGTCACTCCATTCGCGCAGCGTGCATTGCAACGTGGGTTGACCGGGGCGATGGTTTCGTCGATCCGCCTTGGGGTGGAGCCACTTACGCCCTCCGACGCAGCGACGCAGATCAGCGAGCATCGAAAGCGCGCAGAGGAAGCCCTCGCTCCTTTCCTTGAACGAGCAGGAGGTGACGCCACGGTTGTACGCGCCTGGGCGTATTCAAGGCTCGATGCCTGGGAAAAACTTGCAAAGGGTGCGATTTCTAGAGCGTCGCAAATGCGCTATTCGAAGCTAGACAAAGACGGAACAGGAAGTCCGCTGCTCTATACTTCGCTCGACAAACCAACCGAGCTGGATCCAGGAGGAGAGAAGTTCTGTGCTCCCACGTCGATGCGCGATGTCGAGCCGACGACGCATCTTTGGCTCTACCAACCCGACCAGAAGCAGCGCGAAGGGAAAAAAGCCTGATGGCGAGATTCCGACGTTCGAAGAAGACGGGCGAAGTCGAGCGCAAGCCAGACGGTGCCGTGAGACGAAGCCAGGTGGTCGGACCCTACGGCCCGGGCGCAATGATCGACCTCCTTCAACATGCGGTGATTGTTGGAGGCTTGGAGAGCTGGCGGCTCGGCGACAGCGAACCGATTGCGGAGCCACGCCTTCGCGACCGCCTCCAGGCTCGATACAAACACCTCTCGAATCTGTCGGAGAGCGCTCCTTTCTTTGCGCCCCCCGAGTGCGACGACCAGGAAGCGACGCAGGCGCGCGGTATTCGAGTTCTGGAGTTTCCGGCGTGGTTTGTATGCACGGGCCCGAAGTGTGGTCGGCTCATCCACCGCAAGGATCTCGGTGACGCTACAAAAAAGGACGGGCGCCGGTTTCACGAATGTGTCGACCGGAGGAAGCGCCCGGCAGTGCCGATTCGCTTTGTAGGTGCGTGCGACCGCGGGCACCTTCAGGAGTTTCCGTGGGTTCGTTTCGCGCACCTTGAGAAGGGTAAGTGCGGCGCCCCGGAGCTTACCTTGCGCGAAGGGGCTGCGGGTGACTTCCAAAGTATTCGCGTCAGCTGCGCCTGTGGGCAGGGCCAGTATTTGGCGACGGCGACAAGCAAGCACTTCGACCTCAAGTGCTATGGCGGCCGGCCCTGGCTGCCACGTGAGCACGACAAAGAAGAGTGCGACGAGACGCTGAAGCTTCTGGTGCGAACATCGAGTAGTAGTTACTTCCCGCTGACAGTCTCCGCGCTTTCGGTCCCGGACCCCAAGAACGTCATTCGTGACCAACTCTCGACCAAGGCTGGCGATCTTCGTCCCTTTGTGGAACAGGGCTCTGAGGCGCTGCAGCTCTACCTCAAGACCTTGTTCAAGGACTTGGTGGCGGAACACGGCATCGAAGTGGTTGAGCAGCAGGTGATGGAGATTGTCACTGGAGAGGCAGCGGAGCGGTTGCCGATTCGAACGGCGGAGTACACGCAGTTTCAAACCGCGCCTGCCGAGCAAACCAATGAGGATTTCTCCGAGGACGCACGCTTCGAGGCGAGGACCATCGAGACGTCAGCGGGACTCGCCAAGTACGTCGACAAAGTCGTCATCGCGCATCGCCTCCGCGAGGTTCGGGCGCAGATTGGCTTCACCCGGCTCACCCCGGCGTCGTCCGACAACCAGGGCGAAATCAGCGAGAACGCGGTCGTCGCACCGCTTTCGGCGACCAAGACCTGGCTGCCTGCGACTACCGTCCAAGGCGAGGGCCTTTATTTCTCACTCAATAAAGACGCGCTCCAAGCGTGGGAAAACCGACCTGCTGTTCAAGAGCGCGCCAAGATGCTCCACGAAGCGTTCCTCAAGTGGCACCAGTCGCGCGGCATGTCGCACGGCGACAGGAAGGCAGCGATTCTGCCTTTTCCACGCGCTCGATTCTACCTGCTTCATTCGCTCTCGCACCTTTTGATCAACGCCATCTCGCTCGAATGCGGCTACTCGGCCAGCTCGATTCGCGAACGCATCTACTGCGGGCCGACGGACAAAGACGAGACGGATATGGCTGGCGTGCTTCTGTACACGGGGACACCTGGCTCCGAAGGCACACTGGGGGGCCTCATTGAACAGGGGCGGCGCCTTGAAAAGCACTTGCTGCACGCCCGTGACTTGGGCGCCCTTTGCTCGAACGACCCCCTTTGCGGAAGCCATGACCCGATGAAGGACCGCGCCGAGCGCCTGCTCGAAGGCGCAGCCTGCCACGGCTGCCTCTTCATCGCGGAGCCGTCCTGCGAGAAGTTCAACCAGTACCTCGACCGTGCGTTGGTGGTGCCAGTGGTGGGGCAGCCGCCGGAGTGTGCCTTTTTCGAGGGCCTTTAGCCGTGCTCAAGGACATCGAGACCCGAGACCTCCAAGCTGTGATCGCGGCGGTCGACGCGGGCCGCGTCCAGGGCGCGGTTACGGGCGCGAGTCTCTCCCGCCTCGGCCTCGGGACATTGGCGAGCCAGCTCTCCAAGGTAGAGGGGCTCACAGCGGCGGGCCTTCGGTTGGCCGCGTCGGCAGCCTTGGCCGAGCGCGAAGGAAAGCCACAGTCCCCCGAACTCGTATGGACCGGGCCCGCGGGGCGCATGGGCAACGCCCGCTCGACGGAGGTCGTGTTCCGAGACTTGCTTGCTTCAACCCAAAAGAGCGTCTGGATGACCGGTTACGCCGTCGACCACGGCAAAGACCTCTTTGCGCCGCTCCACTCCCGGATGGTCGAGGCCCAGCAGTCAGGGCAGCCGCTTCGGGTGCGCTTTCTGCTGAACCTAGAGTACAAGCGCAAGGAAGTCTCCGAGCCGACGCTCGAAGCCAGCGCCCAGGTGCTGACCAACCGCTTCTTGGAGTCCAACTGGCCCCTCGAGGGCCCTCGGCCAGAGTTCTACTACGACCCTCGAACCATCGACCCGAAAGTCTTCGCGAGTATGCATGCCAAGACCGTGGTGGTGGACGAGCGACGCACGCTGATCGGTTCGGCCAACTTCACGAACCGTGGCCAGACCCGCAACATCGAGGCGGGTGCGGTCATCGACGATCCGACTTTTGCGCGTTCGCTCGTCTCTCAGCTTCAGTCGCTGATCGACGCGGGAAAGATTTTGCGAAGCATTTAGCGGTTTGTGACGCGGTTGGCCTTGGCTTGACATGTTGCCAAAATGGCAACAAGATATACTGATGAGGGTGGTCACCCGCCGTACTCTCAAAGAGTTTTGGGAGAAGTACCCTGCGGCGGAAAAGCCCTTGAGAGAGTGGGAAGCACGAATGCATTTTGGACGTTTTGCGAATGCCAGTGAGATTGTCGCTGCGTTTTCTGACGCCGACGTCATCGGAGACAAGCGGATTGTATTCAATATTGGTGGCAACAAGTTTCGTTTGGTCGCTCGCGTGAACTATTCAGCGCAGGCAGCCTACGTGCGGTTTGTTGGGACGCATAACCAGTATAACAATATAGACGCCGCGGAGGTGTAGACATGGCGGGAAGAAGAAAATTCCAGCCCATCACGACAGAGAAACAACTTGATGCTGCCTTGTCATGGATCGATGATCTGATGGAGAAAGATGAGCGTGGAGGTGGCCTTACCAAGGCGGAGACTGCGCTCTTGGACGCTCTTGCAACGCTTGTGGAGGCCTACGAAGACAAAGTCCGCCCGCTCGACCGCGGCTTGGACCCTGTGCGAGTCATTTTGCAGGTCATGAAAGAGCGCCAGCTCCGGGCCGCGGATTTGGTCCGCATGGGAGTTTTCTCCAGTCCTGAGCGCGCAAGCGATAAGTTGAAGTACAAGCGGCGACTTACTCTGGATAACATTCGCGCGGTCCACGAGCACCTACATGTTCCACTTGAGGTTTTGATTGCCGAGTATCGCTATGGTGATCAGCGCCGCAGACGTAAAAGCGGGTAACAAAACGGCCCTTTTTCTGCTAGCTTCGATCTCGTAGGCTTCGTCCGTGTCTGAGCCCGCGAGCATCGCGTCAGTCCTGACCGCGTTGACCAAAGCGCGTATGCAAGAGCTTGGGCGTCGCGCGGGTGTGGCGCTCCCAAAGTCACCGCCAAAGGCGGAGCTGGCGAAGAAGTTCGCCGAGTCGGGGCGGGTCAGCTTTCGAGGGCTCCTCGAACAGATGCAGCGCGACGAGCTGCGTACGGCTTGCCGCGAGCACGGCCTCGACGACTCGGGTCGCGCGCGTCAGCTTCTGATGTCTCGCCTGCTCGAAGCGCACGGTGATATGAAGAGTGTGCCTCCCGCACCGCTCTTCAGCGCTTCGCTCTCTGGCGGACACATGCCCAAGTCGGGCGACACGGTTGTGGCGCGCCACCGCCAATGGCTGGTTGACGACGTCGAACCGCCACCCGCTGAAGGCCAAGCTACGCTGGTCACGCTCACTTGTCTCGACGATGACCACCGCGGCGAGGTCACGCAGCTCTTCTGGGAGCTGGAGCTGGGCGCGAAGGTGATCAACCCGTCGGCGGACGCGTTCTCGGAGGCCGCGGAGTTCGACGACCCGGGGAACTTCCTCGCGCACCTGTCCGCGATTCGTTGGCAGGGCGTCACCGCCACGCGGGCCGACCGCTTTCAATCACCGTTTCGCGCAGGCATTCACATGCAGGCCCACCAGCTCATCCCGCTGCAAAAGGCGCTTTCGCTGCCGCGCGCCAACCTCTTCATCGCCGATGACGTGGGCCTCGGAAAGACCATCGAAGCGGGCCTCGTTCTTCAAGAGCTGATCTTGCGGCAGCGGGTGAACTTCGCGCTCATCGTATGCCCAGCCTCTGTCACGCTGCAATGGCAAGCTGAGATGGAGCAGCGTTTCGGCCTCCGCTTCGAGGTCTACTCCCGCGACTTCGTCGTGGCCCGCCAGCGCGAACGCGGCTTTGGCATCAACCCGTGGTCGACCCACAACCGTTTCATTATCTCGTATCCGCTGCTTCGGCGGCCTGAGTACCGGGACCGCCTGCTGGAGCACCTCCGCACCTTGAGCCTGGAGCAGTCGGGTGACCGTGCGCGGCGCAGCATGCTGATCATGGACGAGGCGCATACTGCGGCGCCTGCGAGCGCCAGCCGCTACGCCGTGGACTCTAAGATCACCACCGTCGTTCGCGACATCGCCCCGCGTTTTGAGAACCGCCTCTTCTTGAGCGCTACTCCGCACAATGGCCACTCGAACAGCTTCTCGGCGCTCCTGGAAATCCTCGACCCGCAGCGCTTCACGCGCGGCGTCAGCGTCTCTGGGCCCGATGCGCTCGAGCCCGTCATGGTGCGGCGCCTTAAGCGCGACCTTCGCGGGGTGACCGGAGAGCTTTCGTTCCCCGAGCGAAAAGTCATTCGCCTTACGTTGAGCACACCCGACCCAGCTGCCAACGAGCCCGCCTGGAACCTGGTGCCGGTCGTCAGTTCCTCGGATGGAGCCGACGAGCAAGGCCAAGCGTCTTCGCTCGGAAGCGGCGCCACCAATGAGCTCGGCCTCGCGTCGCTTCTTTCGCGCTACAGCGCGCTCGCGTCTGAAGGAGGCAAGGGCAGAAGACTCACCTTCATCAACCTGCAGAAGCGACTTTTGAGTTCGCCCGAAGCCTTCTACCGTACGCTCGAACGCCACGCGCATGCACTTGGCAAAAAGCACAAGCCGCACCCGCACCATACGCCCTCGGGTCCGACCGTCGACCCGCTGATGGAAGAGCGAGGCGAACTGGGCGCCGACAGCGCCTACGGCGTCGACGACGAGACTCTCGATGCCGCCGAAGACGCGATGGTGGAGACCGAGTCGCACGCCATGGACCCGGCGGTCGAAGCCCGCGCGGTGCTTGAGGAGCTTCGCGAAAAGGGACGCGCAGCCCGCAGGCAGCCCGATGCCAAGCTCCTCGCCTTTGCGCAGTGGCTTCGCGAGCATTGCTGTGCGGGCGTGTCGCTCGATCCGTCGTCGACGAAGGGCTCTGCCGGCTCGAACAAAGAGAAAAAATGGAGCGACCGGCGCGTTATCATCTTCACCGAGTACAGCGACACCCGGAAGTACCTGCGCGACCTTCTGAGTTCCGCGATTGAGGGCACCGACCAGGCCGACGAGCGCATCGTGCAGCTTCATGGTGGCATGGGCGAGGAGTCGCGCGATGAAGTGCAGTACCGCTTCAATGCCGACCCGGACAAAGAACCGGCGCGCATTCTCATTGCCACCGACGCGGCGCGCGAGGGCCTGAACCTCCAGGCTTACTGCGCCGACCTCTTTCACTGGGATGTGCCCTGGAACCCTTCGCGTATGGAGCAGCGAAACGGCCGTATCGACCGCGCGCTTCAGCCTTCGGACGAGGTGCGCTGCCACTACTTTGCCTACGCGCAGCGTGAGGAAGACCGCGTCCTCGAGACGCTGGTCCGAAAAGCCGAGATCATCCACCGCGAGCTGGGCTCGATGGGCGACGTTTTGGCCGAACGCATTGAAGACGTCCTCAAGCGCGGCATCGACGAAGAAACCGAGTCGGCCATTGAGAGCGCCCAAGCCTCGCTGCTGGGCGAGAGGCACGAGACCTCCGAGCGCGAACTCGAGGCGCTTCGGAGTTCGAAGGAGGCAGAAGAGCGCATCAAGCGCGAAATGGAGGCGGCCACCAAGACCTACGTGGCCTCCAAAGACATCGTCGGCTTTGAGCACGAGCAGCTTCAGCACACGCTCGATGTCGCGCTGCTTCAAATCTGCGGCAGAGGTTTTATCCCGCTGCCAGATGCGATGAGCCAAGCGGAAGGAGAACGCGATGTGGTAGATCCACATCGATCGTTCGGAAGGAGCGATCCGGCGAAGAGCCAGAGATTCAGCGTTCCGGAGTTGCCTGAAGATTGGGCCAAGACCCTGGACGCTCTTCGACCGCCGCGTGGCCGTGACGAGCACTTTTTCGACTGGCGCAAGAAGGCCCCGAGGCCGGTCGTCTTCAAGCCACCGAAGACGATGACGAGTGAGGTGGTGCAGCTTCACTTGGAGCACCCCTTCGTCAAACGTCTGCTCTCGCGCTTCACGGCGCAGGGCTTTGCCCATCACGTCATTTCAGGCCTCACGGTCTTGCCTGCGGCGAAGATTAGCGTGCCACATGCGCTCGCGATTGGCCGGCTCAGCCTTTTCGGCAGCGGGGCGGGCCGTCTCCACGATGAGCTTCTCTACGCCTCCGCCTCGATCGAAACAGGCACCGTGAGCGGCGTGGGCTTGAACGACAAGCTGATCACCGCGCTCGAAGAGCATCTTAAAACACCGCATGTTGCGCCCAAGCCGCCAATGTCTCTTCTGGCGGACTTCCGAAGTGTGCTTCCGAGTGCGGCCTCGGTGCTATGGAAAGCGCTTCGTGAAGAGGCGGACGCGGCCTCGGCCCGGGCAGAAGAGCTGCTTCGTTCGCGCGGCGCAGAAGAGTCGCGGCAGCTTCAGCAAATCATCCAGAAGCAAATCGACTTGATTCGCACGAAGCTCGGTGAGACGGAGCAGCACAGCTTTGACTTTGGCGACAGCCGCTCAGAGCGCGAACAGGCCGCGCAGCTTGAGCGAGACGTTCGCCACATGAAGCGGCGCCTGGAGGGGCTGGAGCAGGAAAAGGAGTTCGAGCCCGCGCAGATTCAAGCGCTCTACGAGCGTAAGCTTCGCCGCTTTGAGCCGGTGGGCCTGGTCTTCTTCACGCCGGAGGTCGGCTAGTGTCTGACGCAGCGCGTCGGTTCCATGAGATGTGGCTGGGCATGGTCGAGCCCAAAGAGGGCCTCGTCGTCTCGGTGGCGGCGCTCCTCGAAGCGGACTGTTACCAGCGCCTCACGGCCGACGACCACAAGGGCTTTGTCGAGATGCTCGAAGCCGCGTCGATCGAGCCGCGCGGCGAGAAGAGTGAGACGCCACGGAAAGCGAGTGCGATTGGATCCGAGCACCCCTTCATCGTCTCCAACCTTCGTGAGCTTCTGGTGGATGCACTGGAGTGGCCCGAAGACCTCTACGAGCAGTCGCCACCGGACGACCTCTGCCTCGACGTGCCCGAGGGCAACCAAACGGTTCGGCCAACGGCCGTGTTGTATTCGCAGAGAGGGAACGATGAGCAAATAAGATTGCTGATCTGGGAGATTCCACGTGATCTACCCTTCGACGACCCAGAAACGGAGACGGGCGACTGGGACTACGCCCCGGCCAAGAAGTTTGAGCGCTTGCTGCGCGAGGTGAAGGTGCCCATTGGGCTTCTCTTCAACGGCCGCGCGCTTCGGCTCATCTACGCACCAGCGGGCGAGGCGTCGGGGCATATCGACTTTCGCGTGCCCGACATGGCCGAGCCGACGGGCCGACCCATTTTCGAAGCCTTCGTCATGCTGCTCGATGGCGACCGTGTTCTTCACGTCGCGGAGGACCGCAAGCTTCACGCGATTTTGAAGCGCTCGCGTGAGATGCAGGGCGAGGTCACGACCGAGCTGTCGCGGCAGGTCTTTGGTGCGCTCGAACTCTTGCTCAAGGGCTTTGAGGCTGCGGACCACCGTGCGAACGGGTCGCTGCTTCGGCCGGTGATGCAGCGCGAGGGCCCGTATGCGCCCGAGTTCGAGCGCTACGCGATGAGCCAAGCGGAGGGAGAAGGCGATGTGGTATCTCCACATCGATCCTTCGGAGGGAGCGATACGGCGAAGAGTCAGAAACACAGCGGCGATGATCCTTTGTATGAGGGGCTGCTGACGGTGCTGCTTCGCTTGGTCTTCTTGCTCTATGCGGAAGACTCGGTGCTTTTGCCGACGGAGCACCCGCTTTTTTCGCAGCACTATTCGATCTACGGGCTCTTCGAGCGGCTAGAGCGTGAGCGCGGGCTTTACCCGGACGCGATGGACCGGCGCCACGCGGCCTGGCCGTCGCTTTTGGCGCTATTCCGTGCGGTCTACCTCGGCGTGGAGCACGGCGACTTCAAGCTGCCGCCGCGCGAGGGTCACCTTTTTGATCCGCATCGCTACCCGTTTTTGGAGGGTTTTGAGAGCGAGTCGGTGCCGGTTCGCGATGTGGCGGCGCAGTCGGAGGCGCAGGTGCCGACGCTCGACGACGAGACGGTCTACTTGGTGCTTCAGTCGCTGATTTATCTGAAGGGCGCGCGCCTTTCGTACCGCGCGCTCCAAGTCGAGCAGGTGGGGTCGGTCTACGAGGGGCTGATGGGTTACCGCACCGAACGCGTGGTGGCAGACGCGGTGCGCATTAAGCCAAGCGACAGCAAGACGGCGCCGCAGTGGCTTTCGGTTGAGACGTTGCTCGAGGTCAAACCTGCGCAGCGGGAGAAGTGGCTGAAGGAAAGCATCGGCCTCAAGGGCAAGCGCGCCAAAGAGATGCTCAAGGACATCAAGAAGGCGGAAGCTGATCTCGATGGCGAGGAACTGGGGAACGCGGTGCTCGCACGGCTGGAGGAAGAGCGGGTCAAGGGCTCGTCGGTGGCGAGAGTAGGGCGCATCGTGATTCAGCCGGGCGAGGAGCGGAAGCGTACGTCTTCGCATTACACGCCGCAGTCGCTTTCGGGGCCGATTGTTGCGCGCGCGCTCGAACCTTTATTGAAGTGCTTTGGTGATGTGCCGACGAGCGAGCAGATTCTCTCGCTCAAGGTGTGCGACCCGGCGATGGGCTCGGGCGCGTTCTTGGTCGAGGCTTGTCGTTACCTGGGCGAACGCCTCGTAGACGCATGGAGAAGAGAAGGGCGGATCGAGGACCTAAAGCAGGATGAAGATCCACTGATTGCTGCGAGACGGCAAATCGCGGAGCGCTGCCTTTACGGCGTGGACAAAAACCCCTTTGCGGTGGAGCTGGGCAAGCTTTCGCTTTGGCTGGTGACGCTGTCGAAGGAGAAGCCGTTTACCTTCCTCGACCATACGCTTCGGTGTGGTGATTCGCTGGTGGGCTGCTCGCTGGAGCAGATCACGGCGTTTGATTGGAAGGCCGGTGTCGAGGACCCGACGGCCAAGGACAAGGGAAAGAAGAAGCGCAAGAAGAAGCAAGAGCCTGCGCAGATGGAACTACGGTTTGACGAGGAGCTGAAGTTCTCGCTCGAAGAGGCCATCGAGGCGCGGCAGTTGGTGGAGAAGCTAAGCCCCGAGGACACGCCCGAAGCCAACCGGCAGATGCGCGTCGCGATGGACGACGCCGACGATGCGCTCAAGCGTTTGCGGCTGATCGGTGATCTCTTGATCGGTGCGTTCTTCTCGGAGAAGAAGGACAAGGCCCGCGACAAGGAGCGGCTCCGCCGCAAAGAACTCATCCTCGCTTGGCTCAACGACGAAACCTCTCGCGGCATCCCTACGGAGTTGGCGGAGTTGGCCGCCGAAACTCGCCGCACGCTGCGACCCTTCCACTGGATGATCGAGTTCCCCGAAGTCTTCTACGCAGGCCGCCCCGATCCCCTCACCGGCCAAGTCGCTTCAGACCCCGCCTACCTAGACGCCGTCATCGGCAATCCTCCCTTTGCGACCATGGCCAAGATCGCCGAGGGACATGCAGGACAGACGATGTTTCAATGGTTGGTTGCAACGAATCCGGGCGATACCGGAGTCAGAGGTAAATGTGATCTGTGTGCATTCTTTTTTCGACTTGGAGCAAGACTGTTGGCAGCCCACGGAACCCTGGGCTTGATTGCGACCAACACAATCTCTCAGGGCGACACCCGATCGATTGGTCTGCAACACCTACTCGCTTTGGGTGCACGAGTGTATGACGCGAACGTATCCATGCCTTGGCCCGGTGACGCGGGGGTTAGAGTGTCGACAGTGCATGTTTCAAAAGGCGACCCTTCGCGCTACGTCGGTGCGCTGCGCCTGGACGGTCATGAAGTCAGCGAGATGAACTCGCGTTTGAGACCCGTCGCTGAGCGCGCGGATCCAGTCGTACTGTCCGAGAACGGAGCCACCGTTTTCCAGGGCAACATTGTGCTCGGGGAAGGTTTTCTTCTCACTCCAGACGAGCGCGACGAGCTTGTTACTGCGGACCCGCGGAATGTGGAGGTGCTTTTTCCATATGTCGGTGGCGCCGACCTCAACGCTTCGCCGAGCCTTAGTAACTCAAGGTTCACAATAGATTTCGCGTCCAGGAGCTTGGAAGAGGCTCGCGAGTGGCCTGATGTGCTCCGGATCTTGGAGTTGCGAGTCAAACCGCAACGCGAGGGCATGAAGGCGAAGTCATCGACATATGACAAAGCGAGGGTGGAGTGGTGGAAGTTCTTCTTCAGAGCACCTGCGCTCAGGAGCGCGGTCGCGGGTCTGGGGAGGTGTTTGGCCATTTCGCAAGTGTCGAAGCATCTTCTGTTTGCGTTTCAACCAACAGAACGTGTTCTCGCGAATACGGTGTACGCGTTTGCACTTCCCGGATTCTGCCATTTTTCGATTCTGCAATCACGAGTGCATGAGCGGTGGGCGCGGTTGCTCTCGTCCTCGCTGGAGGATCGACTTCGGTATACGGCGAGTGATTGTTTTGAGACGTTTCCATTTCCGAGGCGGAGTCCGAAGGAGGTGATTCCGGAGTTGGAGAAGATTGGGGAAGAGCTCTACGAGACGCGAGCGAAGTTCATGGTCGACACCGACCAGGGCCTCACCAAAACCTACAACGCGCTCAAAGATCCAACCGTCACCGCGCGTTCCGAGCACGGCGAGCGCATCGAGCACCTCCGTCAACTCCACATCGACATGGACCGCGCCGTCCTCGAAGCCTACGCCCGCGAAACTAACGACCCCACCTGGACCGACATCGAAATCCCCCCCTTCACCGACCCCGTCACCGACGCCGAGAAAGAACTCCACCAGAAGTTCGAAGACCGCGTGCTGGATAAGCTCTTCGAGCTGAACGAGATTCGGAGTCGGGTGTGAGCAAGTCCGCCCTAGCCGAGGCGCTCGATGAGCTTTAGACAAATCTCGTCTGTCACCCAGTTTTTGAAACCGGTATCGGTGGCGGCTAATCGGTTTCTTGCACTTATTCCGACGGTATCCCTTGGTATGCCTACGAACTTCGTATCGTCGAGATAGATCGGGATCACTTCACCTTCAGGGACTCTCCCTTGAAAGCTCTCCCGCTCGAATGTGGGCCATATCTTCTTCTCGTAGTGTTCATCTAGTAGTGCAACCACCAAACGACTCTCGCTACCGAATATCCGACTGAACTCTTTTGACCACGTCTTGCCTAGAAAGTTTGATTCATAGTTCTCGTCGTAGAATACATGCGCATCCAAGATTTCGAGTTGACTCGCGATCTGTTTGGCGAGGGAACGGTTCTCCCCAGCAAACGAGATTGCGAAGTCATATTCGTACTCCTTCTCACTTGATTTGAAGCCGCATTCATTTCGCAAAGCCTCCCAGTCCAGGTTCTGGATAAAGAAGAACATTGCCGGATCTTCGATAGCGAAGTTCTTTGTCTCCTGATCATAGTAGAAGTGTTTCGCGCACAGTTCCTTCTCGCTAACCAGAACGGAGAGTCGTCGTTCCTTGAGGTTGTTGATGCTGCCCTGTGCCTCTGGGTTTGCCGCAGCGAGCGACTGAAGATCCACAACTGACTTGTTCTGGCCAGCTACGGCTTTTAGAAGTCTGAAGTACGGATCGTTTGACGGTCGAAATCGCCGTCCTCTGCAAAACTCTTTCACGGCTGGGTAGAATGCGTTGCTTAGGTGTTCGACGACTCGGGCTCGCACCGGTTCCGAGTCGAACGTGATCGTCTCTTTTCGCTCGCAGGTTTCTAGGACTCCATTCATGGAACACATGCTTTGGCAGAACTGTTGGGTCAGCCAGTAGTCGCCGCGTGTCTCACGGAAGATGTCGTCTGATCTAAGGACCTCCACATTGAGTTCTCTTGCGCCGGACTCGATGAGTTCAGCGATCGCGCTCTCTGTTCCAGGTTGAATACGATGGACGCCAGTCCGCTTTGCAATGTCCGGCACTAGTTGAATAAGGGAGGTGCCCACCCGGTTAATTCCGATGAGAACCAGTTTGGGTTTCTGCTCAGCTTCCGACGACTCGGCAGCCAGTTTTGCGAGATCGGCGAGCCGCTTTTGCTGCTCTTGGCTGAGTCGATGGAAATCATCGATGACGAAAGTGCCAGCTGTGCGTTCGGAAAGCTGTCGAATCCGGGCTTCGCTACTTTCGCTGCGAGCCGATAGATAGGTCACGTCTTCCGAGCCAAGCTTCTCGAGGGCTTTCTTGACGCACGTGGTTTTGCCTGTGCCTGACTGGCCTTCGATTACCACTGGTTTCCCGGGACGACGAATATCCAGAAAAATGGAGTCGAAGTTTGGAGGCGGAACGAACGTGTAGGTAGGAACTCCCTCTGTGACAAACACATCCTCGACGAGCCGACTCATTGCTGTGAAGTATCGCGGATAGACGGCTAAGCCTTCAACAGAGCCGGTGCGAACTATCACACAACGTTCGTCGTTACCCGGTCGTGAGGCCGCCACGAACTCTGGGCTTTTGGCTCAGTTGAGCGAGGCAAGATGTGCGAGCGCTTCCTCGAACAACGCGATGAGGACGCCCTCGCGGTAGATTTCTGGACTCTCGTCCTCTCGCCCAGATCTCTTCACTTGCTGTGTTGGTCCCGCGTGACTCTCGTACAAGTCAAGTGTCCAGCTTCTCGCCGTGGGCCCTGCAGTAGTTACAATTGCGAAATCGATGCATGGGTGTTCGGTTCGGGTACCACATCGCGTGCGGACTCTCGCCGAGACCCTAAGAACATTGTTCTTGGCACTCAGAAGCGAGCTGTCGCTGAAATCGCTGCTCAGTCTTGCTATGGCCTGTTCAACTCCCAGAGGCGCGAGGAGGACCGTCTCTAGGATTTCCGAGTTCGCATAGTGTTGAGCCAAATGATCCTTCGCACGCTTCCATTCATCGCCGAACAGACGACAGAAGGTGCTTCCGACCCGCGCGCTCTCCTCCTGGCGTAGCTGGTTTCGAGCCTCAAAAGCCATGAGACTCACAGCTGTATCCGTATCGTTCTCACTGCGGGTCGCTCCTTCCGCTAGCGTCGTGAGTTGATTGGCAAGCTCGCGCATGGTCGGCCGTTTCGCAGGATCATGGTGCACGCAAGCGGCGATGATGAGGTTCAGCCGGTTGATACCCGGAGAATGAGGAAATCGCCTTCCTAAATCGTACTCGCGGGGGTGCCATAGGGTGTATGGGAAGACCTCGAACCTTACGCCGTTGACCATGTGCCACAGCATCTTGCCTAAGGAAAAAACGTCCCCTTTCTCGCTGACGGCTTCGACTCGGCCGTGCTGGTACTCGGGCGCGCGATACGCTTGAGCACCTACGGATCTGAACTCTTGCGTGAGCCGTGCTTCTGAGTCTGCGCCAACGAACGCGATACCAAAATCGGTGATGGAGAGGCGAACTCCCTCACCATCCTTCTTGTACAGGATGTTTGCGGGTTTGATGTCCCGATGAAAGATCTCGCGGTCCGCTAGCTTGGAAAGGTCATTTACGATCGGAAGGAGCGCGTTGACTACCCCGCCCACGCTTGCCTTGAAACCTTCGACTATCGTTTCCAGGTCTCCATCATACCTGGGCATCTTGTACCAAGGCGGATCGGCGTCTAGGTTGGCGTCAAGTATGGGGACAACTGCGGGGAAGGCGTGAGAAGACAGGGCACGAAGCAATTCGACTTCTCTGGCGAATCGTTCGACGCGAAGGCGATAACCTCTGCCTTTCGAATTCAGTGTTTTCTTGGCGTGAACACCAGAAAATGTGACAGTCCCATTCCCGCCTTTTCGCGCCTTCTTTGCCTTTTCTCTCTTAGCGCTACGCTTGGTTTTGGATCGAGTCACCATCTTTTTGCTCACAAGGTTGATGCTGCCGCATCCGACTCGACAACTGAAGCGCTACGGCAAATCCTGGGGTTCCGGGGACGATCTTCGTCATTTCGTCATTTGGAGTGGGCTCGCCGCTGTTTCGTTCTTTTTTGAGTGCCACGCATCCGCTGCGCAAGCTGTTGTTTTTCTGAGGGCCCTGAACGACGCACACATTTTCAGGAACTGCTGTCTTGTGTAACGCGGGCTGCCCGGCTCCTCATGTTCCACATTTTGTCAACTTGGGGACGCGGCTGGGGCGTAAACTTACGCTCTTACGGTTTGCTGCGTTTGTGGGGTTTGACGGGGACGTTTTTGGGCCCGGGTTTGGGGCCGCCGTGACACTTGTCGCCGGGGGTTGAGCGCTTGTAGGGTGCGACCGGTACTGTTTTGGGGCCAGGTCGTTTTGGGCCGCCGCAATTGCCTTTTTTTGCCATGATTTCCACTCCTTCTCCCGCCATCAACCGGGTGTTAGATAGAAGGTGGATCGATAATCAAACTTGTCAAATATAATTTGGGTTATAAAGTGTATAGAGTGGGGTCAAATGACTGAGAACACCCAAGTATTTTCCGCGAATCTGCGTCGCTATCGCAAGCAGCGCGGCTTGAGCCAAGCTGATCTTGCTGCCTCAGCCGACCTCTCGCGAGTCGGGTATCGCAATATCGAAGCGGGCAGCTCCACACCAAGGGCGGACACGCTCGTGCGCTTGGCCGAGGCGCTTGGTGCATCGCTTCAAGACTTGGTAGCGCCCGTTCGAAAGCTTCAAGGTGTTCGCTTCAGGGCAAAGAAGCGAATCAACTCTCGCGAAGACTTGCTGATCGAAGTCGGGCGTTGGCTCGACGGCTATAACGAACTTGAAGAGCTACTCCAGCAGAAACGACCCTATCTGTTCGCCGAGCTCGCAGCGCAGTTGCGTGCAAAGAAGACCGATGCAGTCGACGCTGCAGCCCTCGCACGTGAAACCCTAGACCTCGCGCCAGACGAAAGCATTCGGGACATTTGTGGCCTGCTCGAGTCGAGCGGCATCAAACTCTACACACCGAGCGTTAGCACGGACAGTTTTTTTGGTCTTTCGGTGGGCCCAGATGGCGACGGCCCTGCGATCGTCGTTAACACGTGGAATCGCATCACCGTTGAACGTTGGATTTTCACTGCGGCGCATGAACTCGGACATCTTCTCTTGCACCATGCCGCGTTTGAAACTGATGAAACAACCGAGAGTGCCGAGGAGGAAAAGGAGGCGGACCTTTTCGCAAGTCATTTTCTCATGCCGGACGTGTTGTTCGAACGTGAGTTAGAAGATGTTCGTGGACTCACGATGTTTGACGCCGTGATGAAGCTTAAGTCCATTTTTCGAGTGAGTTGGAAGACGGTTGTGTATCGGCTTAACGAACGCCAAGGCGCGGCTGGCACCAATATGTGGGCTCTGTTTCAAGCCTCGGCAAAACGCGAGTACGGCAAGGCTTTGGGACCGAAAGAAGAGCCAGACAACCTCTCTGACGGAGAGTGGAGGTCGCCCTCGCCAGTGCTGCGCATTGGCGATGAGCCGGAGAACTTGCGTCCGCACGCATTCGTTGAGGATCGCCTATCTGGCTTGGTCCGGCTGGGCCTTGAGGAAGGCCGCGTTTCGATGAGTCGTGGTGCAGAACTTTTGGGCCTGTCGATATCTGACATGCGCCGACTCTCAAACTCTTGGCTGGTATGAACGTTGCCCCGGAGCTTGTTGATCCTCGATGCGTGTGTTCTGATCGATTTCATCGAGACCGACAGGTCCGTTCTCGCCGCTGCTGCAGCCATTTTGAGTCCGTCGTGGTAGCCCGCCCCGTACTCCGCGAAGTCGAACAGTTCACCGACGACGATGCCGAGGCGCTCGGTCTCTCAATTTCGATCCCGATCTCGACATGGCCGCGCAAGCGGCGCTCGCCAGTCAGGGCCTATCCTTCCAAGACCGGCTGTGCCTTCTTATTGCCAAGCGGGAGGGCTGGATATGCGTAACCAACGACACTGCGCTTCGTCGGGCGTGCTCCGATTCCGGCGTACCGATCTTGTGGGGCCTTCAGTTCTTGCTTGAGCTCGTTGAAGCGCAAGTCGTTACACGCGAGGAAGCGCTGGATTGTGCTCGCGCCATTTCGGACTCGAACTCGTACATCACCAAAAAGTTGCTGGACGACTTCATCGCAAAGCTGCCGTAAACTTGGGGACGTGGTGTTGGTGTCAACTTTTTCTCGATCGGGTGAAGATCCGGAGTGAATAGGGTTCCGATGTGGGCGTTGATTTGGGTTCTGCTGAGTTCTTGGGCGCGTTGAGGAATGCGGTGTGTGGGGAGCTTGATTTTGGGGATCGGGGGGGCCATGATCGTGGGGCGATGGCGAAGGTGGACATGTACGAGGGGCGAAAGCCTGCGGAGATCCCGGCGTATACGGCAGGTGATGTTGCGAGCTTGTTGTCGCTGCCGACCTCGACGGTGACTTCGTGGACGTTTGGCACGACCTACGGCAAGCCCGGTGCCAAAAAGCGCTTCGCTCCCATCATCAAGCCGGCTGATCGCGACGAACGCTTACTTTCTTTCACCAACCTTGTGGAAGTCCATGTCCTTTCCGCCCTTCGTCGTCAACACAAAGTCAGCTTAGAGAGCGTCCGCCGCGCCACGCACTTCCTTCGTAAGGAGCTTGGCTCCGAACATCCGCTCGCTACGACAGAGATGCGAACCGCGGGTCGTAAACTCTTCGTCAATACCTACGGCAAGTACGTCAATATCTCCGAGCACGGTGCGCAGCTTCTTCTCAAGACTTTTGAGGTGCACCTCTCGCGGGTCAAGCGCCAGCCCGATGGCCCCATTCGCCTCTTTCCTTTCACGCGCGTTGACTACGAGTCATCGCCAAAGCACGTCGCCATCGATCCTCGCTATCGCTTCGGTCGCCCGTTTCTCACAAAGAGCGGCGTCGAACTCGATGCTGTGACGGACCGATACCAAGCGGGTGAATCCATCGAACAGCTTGCAAAAGAGTTTGGGTGTCAGGTTGCCGAAATCGAAGAAGCGATCCGGTACAGCCTCGTCCAAGCCGCCTGAAAGATCCTGAAACGCCCTCACGAACGCGCGGCCGTCTTGCGAACTGGCGCCCGGTATGTCGCCGTATCTTGCAAGCGCTTCACCGGCGAGCAAATCGCAAGTTTGGTCGTATCCAAACTCGACAAGATCGATGCGATTGTACGCGCTGCACCGCGGCCTCTGCTGCTTCGACTGCTTCCCTCGGGCCTCTTCATTCATGTCAGTGGAGAGTGGTTCCTTGCGCGCGGCTATCACGAAAACCCCAACTGGTGGCGGAAACAGAGAGGCTAGATCTCTTTCTACGTGCCATGCACCTGCGTCCCACGTTCGGGATGTCACAGCGAAGCTCAGAAGGACGCGACAGAAGTGTGTAGCTCGCCAAATCCCACGCTCTTCACGCCGAGCTTCTCCAGGCTCCCAAGTCCAATCGTCTTCTGATCGCCGCAGCGTTCGTTTAGCAACGCGGTGTGAACTCTAGGGGACGATCTTCTTCATTTCGTCATTTGACTCGTGCTCGGCTGGGAAGTCAGGGGACGAACTTCTTCATTTTGTTATTTGGTGTTGGAACGAGACGGCTTGATGAGGGTGTCTCTCGGCTTCATGCGGCGTCGGCCAGGTACATCTCGATCGGTTTCGCTCGTTCGTCCGCGGCTTGCCGCAGCTCTTCGTAGAGCTCTTTGAATGCTTTGGCGCGGGCGCCCGTCTTGTCCAACGCGAACAGGCGAATGTCCTTTTCGATGGGCCACTTCATCGCGGGGTGAGTCAGGGGACGAACTTCTTCATTTCGTCATTTGTTGTTGGAACGAATTGCGCTGGCCCACTAGTGGGAGAGGGCAGCTTAGGGAATGCGATCCGGAACCCTCCGCGAGTACCCGTTGTGGAAGCGGGGTTTGGTAATAAATGTAGCGATTTCAGCATTCTGCGGGGCTCTTGTTTGCTTTGAAGAGCCCTGTGCAACACAATAAAAGCATGGTCGTAAAGGTGAAATTCTTGTCGAAGCGCGAAATGGCTCGCGCCAAGCAAGCGCAGCGCGAAGAGGACAAACGCCTCATCGCCAAGGGCGTTGCTTCGCCTGCAGAAGTTCAGGCGAAGAACAGCGCCTTCTCGAAGTTGCCGCCTGTCGTCTCCCGTCCTTTTCAGTCCTAGCCTGTGATCCGCAGGTTCAGCTTCGCGGAAGTCGAACATGTTCTTCAGGCTGCTGGAGGTGGCAACGCTGTGCTCATTGGCGGCCAAGCGCTCAATTATTGGTGCCAGCGCTACGTCGAGCGTGATGCGTTGATCGAACAAGCGATGCCTTTCACTTCCAAAGATGTGGATTTTCAAGGCCGACTATCCGATGCAAAAGTTCTTCTTGCAGCACTTGGTGCAGAAGAGTTCAAGAGACCATCAAGCTTACATGACGCCACCAACGTGGCCGCCATGAAGGTGATGATTAATGAAGACGAACTTCTCGTTCAATACCTCGTTGCACCACTGGGGCTTCGCGAAAAGGATATCCTTGCTTGGGCACCGGCGATTCTGATTGGAGAAACCGAACTCAAGGTCATGCACCCAATGCACTGCATGATGAGCCGCATCGTGAACACGGGGCCGCCGCTGCACAGAAAAGAAGAAGATGAACTGAAGCGCGTACGTGCATCCGTTGTTTGTGCCCGGCTTTGGCTTCAAGAGGAGCTGGAAAACGGTCAAACCAAGGCTGCACTCAAGCAAGAGAAGGCGACTTTTGAGTTTGCGCGCTCGAATCAGGCTGCTCTTGCTGCCTTTGCGGAATATCAGGTCGATGCATACGACTCGATCCCTGACGACCCACGCTTTCCCGAGAAGTACCTTTCCGAAAACCGACCTCGGCGGCTCGCTCAACTCAAGACGCGCCGCCATATTGACGGAGTCATAGGCCACAATGGTTCGGCTGATTGACTTGATTCCGCTCGTGGAGCTTGTCCCTGGTTCACGAGAGGTTGGTTACAACGCCAAGTAATTGCGTAGCGCTCCCAACACCAAGCTCCGCGCCTGAAAGTTCCCCAGTCATGCCGGTTGAAATACCACGCCCTGGCGGCCCTATTCGAGCTACAGGATGGGTATTCAGTGTTCCGCTTAGCGCCCGCTGGGCGATCCACAACGTCGTGATGGACGTGGCGATTGTGGTGCTGGTGCAGTTGGTGGTCCTCGTCGTCTTGGCGGTGCTCGTTTGGCTGCGTACGGGCAACACGACGGCGGCTGAGGTGGTGCAGCCTCTGCAAGCGGAGCTTCGGCGCGTGCGGGACGAGGGCGCGGCCCAGGTCGGCGGCTTACGCAAGGACATCGCGGACGAGCGCGCACGCAGTGACCAGGGGCGTGAACTTCGCTTTAAGAACTTCGAGGACGCCATCGCGGCGCGCGTCAAAGAGCTGCGCGAAGAGCAGAGCAAGCTCGTCTCGACGACGCAGCAGGGTCTGGAGCTGACGGTCAGCAAGTCGGCGCAGCAGTCGAACGAGCTTCGCCAGGCCGTCACCAGCGAACTTAAGTCGATCCAAACCAGTAACGAAAAGCGTCTCGATGAGATGCGTGTGCTCGTTCAAGAAAAGCTCGACGCCATTTTGGAAAAGCGTCTCGGCGCCTTTGGAAAGTCGGTTTCAGACATGCGCGACATGCTTAACGCCGAGCTTGCAGAGCAGCGCAAGTCGAGCGAGGCAAAGCTTCAGCTTGTGGTCGAGGGTGAAACGAAGCTTCGGGAGGCCATCAGTAAAGACCTCAAAGAGCTGCGCGCTGACAACGAGGGTCAGATTGCGCGCATGCGCGATGGGGTCAGTAAGAGCATCACGGAGCTTCAGACGAGCAACGAAAAGAAGTTGGAGAAGATGCGCGAGGTGGTCGAATAGAAGCTCCAGTCCACGCTCGACAAGCGCCTTGGTGAGTCGTTCAAGCGGGTGGGCGAGCAGCTTGAGGCGGTGCACAAAGGTCTCGGCGAAATGCAGTCGCTCGCAACAGGGGTGGGCGACCTCAAGAAGGTGCTGACCAACGTCAAGACGCGCGGCACTTGGGGCGAGGTGCAGCTCGGCGGCATCCTCGAGCACCTGCTGACGAGCGACCAGTACCAGCAGAACGTGTGCACGGTGCCGGGTAGCGGCGACTCGGTGGAGTACGCGATTCGTCTGCCAGGGCAGCAAAGTGAACGACCGGTGTGGCTCCCGATCGACTCGAAGTTTCCGGTCGAGGACTACCAGCGTTTGAGAGTCAGGGTAGAGTCAGGGTAGAGTCAGGGGACGATCTTCTTCATTTCGTCATTTGGCGTTGGAACCAATTGCGCTGGCCCACTGCTGGGAGAGGGCAGCTTAGGGAACCCCATCCTCGAATCCCTCCGCGAGTACCCGTTGTGGAAGCGGGGCCATAAAATCGAACGAACACAAGGGAAAGATCCGGGTTATCGCCTTGTCTATTAGTAATAGACGGTCTATTATATTAGACAATGACCGGACTTAGTCGACAATGGCAGGCCCAGTTGGAAAAGCTTCCCTTTGTCCAAGAGGCCCACCTATCCCTGGGCGATGGTCCCGCTCGGGGTGAAGCCAGGCTTCTAACCCCCTCGGGTGAGGTGGTTCTGCCTGTGTGGGCCTCTCGCAGCCACCTTAGTCGCGAAGCGGCGCTTGCTGCAACCCACGAAGCAAGTGAGCGAGATGCGCTTCTGGTGCTGGCCCCCTCTATCGGACGCGACGTGGGGAACTTGCTTGAAGAAGCGGGGGTCAATTTCATCGATACGGCAGGCAACAGCCACATGCGACTCCTGGACCATTACTTTGTCAGAGTTCAGGGAAGGCGTGGCCAAGAGGTCCCTGCTTTGGATCGCGGGATGCGTGCGCCAGCGTACCGCATGCTGCTTTCTCTCATGATCGACGCCGCGTTGCTGAACGCGACTGCTCGTGAGATGGCGCAAGTCGCGCAAGTGTCACCACAAACTGCGCTCAACTTACGAAAGAAGCTCGATGAGATGGGGCTTGTGGTATCGACTCGCAGCAACTGCTTCTGGGAATCTGCGCGGTGGCATGAAACCATAGCAATGTGGCTCCACGGGTTTCGTAATACGTTGCGTTCATCTCTGCTCCTTGGGCGTTTTCGTTCGCGCTATCGCGAGATCGAAGAACAGGAAGAGAAGCTTGAGAATGCACTCAAAAACCTTTGTGAGTGGCGCTACGGCGGTGGCGCTGCTTCTGGGCGCATGAGCAGATTCTACAGAGGCCCACAGACAGTAGTTTATCTAGACGACCCACCATCGGACATCGCTTCGAAGTTAGGGCTCGTCCCTAGTCGATCAGGGCCGATCCATCTGATGAATGTCCCGACCAAAAACGCCTTCACTGCCACGCACGAACGATGTGTTCATCCACTACTGGTCTACGCCGACCTTCTGTGTGAAAACGATCCGCGAGCCTCAGAGGCAGCAGAGGAAATCTACACCGAGCTGCTTTCCGCGCCACCGGATCAATGAACGCGACGACACGGCTTTCTGAATTTCAGATCTCTACATTGCGAGAGATGAATGGCCTGTTTGCCAAGGAGCACTGGATTGTAATTGGTGCAACAGCGCTAGGATTACGCATGGAGTTGCCGCGCACCACAGCCGATGTTGACATCTCCATTGCGGGCACCCACGACACGCCTGGACGGCTTGCGTCAAACAACTGGTCGCAACACGGAACCGTCTCGCATAGATGGCTGAAAGAGAAAGCGGTTCTTGATGTAGTGCCTGCGGACGAAGAGCAGATTCGAGAAGGCCAAGTCGAGATGCCAGACGGCAAACACCTTTCGTTGATTGGCTTTGATCTCGCATTTGGGAGTACCGAGGCGATGACACTCGGCGATGTCGATGTTCTTGTCCCGACGCTTCCAGTGCTTCTGCTGCTCAAGATGATTTCCTGGATGGACCGTCCCGCTGACCGAGAAAAGGACTTAGGAGACATTGCACTTATCTTGGCAAACGGGCTTCCTGACGAAGACGATCGCAGGTGGGACGGTGCGCATGCAGTTGGTCAACAGAAGCTCGACTTTGAGTCGCAGAGCCCATTCTTTATTGGATGGGAACTTGGCCGTGTGGCTGAGGCCACTCACATCCACCACATCGCGGTCTTTCTATCCCGCATGGAGGAAGATGATGGCCGCAATCTCGCGACTTTCTTGCGCAGGGCGAAGGATGCGTTGGTAGGAAGATTAACTTCCGAGGATGAACTGTTGGAGGTCATCGACGCTTTCAAGTTGGGGCTTGAGAAAGGTCAGTCCGATACCGTTCGAAAAGGCGAGATCCTTTCCAAGACATCGTGGCGCGGCCGTCTGTCGCCGCTTCTGGATAGGCAGATGCTAATACACGACGCAATTACACGGCATAGGCTCGTCCGATTCACCTACCAGAACAAGCAACGTATCGCCGAACCACACATTCTTGGCGTAAAGGATGGCAAGGTGCATCTGCTCACCTATCAGGTTCGCGGTGAGTCGGCCTCTGGCAAACTACCCAATTGGCGTCGTGTCTTCGTCGGAGACATGCGTGAGCTGGAAATGTTGCCGGAGACTTTCGTCCCAACGGAGTTTCACCGAAAGCGACAACCAAGCCGGTTCGATCGGCACATCCTCGTGATCCAACGGGGGAGCTAGCGCCGCAGCCGCGCCATGGCTCGCAAACTCAACTCCGTCGAAGACTGATCGGCTACTTGCCTTCGAGTTTGCCGATGCGCTGCTCGTGGTCCTGAACCACAAACTTGATCGCGCCCTACTGCATGATCAGACCCTTTGCCTCTTGGATGGCGCCGCTCACGGCGAGTAGTTCGGTTGCAAGCCGGGTTTCGCTTTCCCCGACGTGGGCTCGAAGCTCGGTCATCTGCCTCTTGAGGTCGCGGCGTTCCGCCTTGGCCTGTGCCAACTCTCTGTCGACGCTTTTGAAACCTTCGCGGACTTCGTTCCGCATCTCGTTGAGCAAGCGAATGGTGTGGTTCTCTTCGGTCATCGGTGTTCCTCGATATTGTAGCAGCCCCGTCCCGCCGAAGCTGGTCAGCCGCGAAGCTGAAAAGGGCAACTCCCGTGCCCGCCAGAACACCAATCATCTCGGAGTGTATGCGTCGATGGCATCGCCGATCGGCGTCGCTTTGGCGTCACGCGCCGGCGTCGCTGGAACTTGGTGACGCGAAGCGAGGTCGGTTTTTTCGCAACCCCGTCGCGTTGCGGTCGATACGGGGGACGGAAAGGAAAGCAATAATACGCGCCCTCGTTTCGGATCGGATGCACGAAGAGGCGAGTTCGGCCATAAAGAGCGCATCGTCCAATGCTTGGGGTAGAGGAAATTCGACGAACGTGTGGCGACGCCGCGTTCGAACGTGGGCGTCGCTACTTTAGCAAGGGCCATGTGCTGGAGGTTTTGGCGCACGAAGACGACGACGCCGTGCTGCTGCGCGCGAGGGTGGCGGGAACACGTTCGAGCCCGTACGAAGTGAGCGCTGTCGTTGATGTGTCGGACTGGAGCGCGCGCGGCTTTTGCTCGTGTCCCATGCAAGAGGACTGCAAGCATGTGGCTGCGGTGTTGTTGAAGTATCGCGCTCAGCTTGAAGCAGAGGCGATGCCCGCAGGTTTGCCGCCTCGCTTTGCTTCAGAGGCGATGACGCGCGGCGCAGAGAGCGACCAAGAACAGGCGTGGCACACGTGGCTTGAACTTGTCGAATCTGCAGAAGACAACGAAGGCACCGAGAAGGCGAAGCATCACCACCTCAAACGTCAGGGGTTCATTCAGGCCATTCATTACGTTCTGAGTCCGATCGAGTTTCCCGGACGAACGAATCCAGAAGGGCTTCGAATCGAAATGCGCCGCTCCGAGCGCAAGATGAATGGCGGCTGGAAAAAGGGCTACCCTGTGCGAGCCGATAGCGTGGCGTACTCGAACTGGTGGGTGCCAGAGTACGCCGACGTGCACGACGTGCGCATTGCATCGCTGCTTTGTGCCGAGCCGCAGCCGATTGGCGGGGTTCACACGCTCGGATCGGACCGCGTCTTATCGTCGATGATCTTGTCGATGGTCCTTGAGACGGGCCGCGTCTGGTGGCAACAGGTCGGAGAGCTGGCTCTTTCAGCCAAGGAAGCTCAGGAAGGACACATCGCTTGGTCCGTGGACGCCGCGGGCACGCAAACGCTCGACGCATTCGTCGCTGGGAGCCCGAAGGCGATCGTCGTCATGGACCTTGGCGTGCACTGGCAGCTCGATCTGAAAAACGGAACGTTGGGTCCGCTTCGATTCGACGTGCCCGAACCCGTGGTGCGAAAAGCGCTTGCCTCGCCAGCGTTGCCCGCCGCACTTTCTCGGAACAAACGTTTGCGCAAACGCTTGGAGTCTCTTCCTCTTGCGCCACCGCGCGCCATCGAAGTTGAAGAGGTCAAGCGCGCTTCGTTCACGGCGGAGCTTCGTCTGCTCGGCCTTGAGGGTAGGCCGCGCCTTGGTTCGCTGCGCGCAAGTCCCGCTGCGCTTTTGCGTTGCCGTTGCGACGGGCACGCGGTGGCTCTTGCGCACCTTGGAGACTTGACCAGCGACAGTCGCGCTCCATTTCAGAGTTTTGCGGACGGCAAACTTTCTAGCTTCGCAAGAGATCGACGTCGAGAGCGGAGACTTGCTCGCGCGTTGGACGAAGCGGGGTTGCAGCAGGGGACAGCACTCCATGAGGAGGGCCTGCTGCTCGAGCTACCGCCTCCACCGCGCATGATCTTACCGAGTGCGTCTCGGCACGCCTGGATGCAAGCTTGGATCGATCTTCCGGAGCATCCTGCACTTCGCGACTGCGCGTTCATCAACGTGGTTGTCGAGCCAAGCTTTCCACTCCAGGTCGTTGACCCGGGTGCAGAAGCCGTGAAGCTTCATTTTGAGAGCGACGCTCACCTACCTTCAGACGATTGGTTCGGCGTGGGTGTCGGCATCGACGTGGAAGGTCATGAGCTGGACCTCGTTCCGATCCTGCTCAGCTACCTGCGGTCGTCACACGTGCAGCGTCACGCTGATTCCGCCATCGAGAAGCAGGATCTCCTCTTGCCACTGGACGATGGCCGCTTGCTGCGGCTTGACACCACGCGTTTCGGCAGCATTTTTCGCTACCTCTTGTCCTTGTTTGAGCATCGAGAGCCAAGCTCAGATGCGCAGGCGCCGCTTCGACTGCGCGCGACGGCGTTGGAGCTACTTCCGCTTCTCGAAGCTGCCGAATCCGAAGGTCTCATCGACTTCGAGGATGCCCATCTTCCCAAGGTTGCCACCCAACTGCGTGAGTTCGTGCGTGCAAGTCGCGGCTCGGGGATCCAGAAGATTGGAGCTCCGCCCACCCTCAAAGCTGAGCTTCGTGGCTACCAGCGTGAGGGTCTTCGTTGGTTGCAGAATCTGCATCGGCATGGGCTATCCGGTTTGCTTGCCGACGACATGGGGTTGGGCAAGACGGTTCAAGCGATTGCGCACCTGCTCACGTTGCGCCGGCGTCGTCAGCTGTCGAAGCCAGCGCTCATTGTGTGCCCCACGTCCGTGTTGCCAAACTGGAAGACGGAGTTGGCACGCTTTGCGCCGTCGCTGCGTGTCGTCGTGCAGCACGGTCCCGAACGGCACGCGACAAGGGACGAGTTGCTCAAAGGCGGGCCAAACGTTGTGCTGACGAGCTATCCAATCTTACTTCGTGACCACGAAATCTTGGTGCCCATCGACTACTCGGTTGCTGTGCTCGACGAGTCGCAAACCATCAAAAATGCAAAGGCCAAGGTGTCGGCTACATGCTATGCGCTGCGGGCAGAGCAGAAAGTGGCGATGTCGGGTACCCCGATCGAAAACCACTTGGGTGAGCTATGGTCCGTGTTCCGTTTCCTTGAGCCTGCGCTCTTCGGCGGTACCACGAGCTTCCGTCGACGCTTTCAGACGCCGATCGAAAAGCATGGCGATCCGGTGGCAACAGAAGCATTGCAAGCGCGCATTCGTCCCTTCGTGCTCCGCCGACGCAAAGAAGATGTTGCCAAGGAACTCCCGCCCAAGGTCGTGCAGACGCGCTTTGTGGAGCTCGGGCGCAAAGAGCGAGACCTTTACGAAACGGTTCGGGCAAGCATGGCCAAGAAAGTGCGTCAGCAGATTGCCAAGCAAGGCTTGGGCCGGAGTCAGATCCTTTTTCTCGAAGCGCTACTCAAGTTGCGACAGGTTTGCTGCGACCCTCGGCTTACCAAAAAAGTGTCCAACAAACACGTAGGCTCGAAGCTCAAAGAACTCTTTTCGTTCTTGCCGGATCTGCTAGCGCAGGGACGCCGCGTGCTCTTGTTCTCGCAGTTTACCTCGATGCTCGCCTTGATCGAGGAGGAGCTGCGGGCGCATGGCATCGCCTACGCCAAGCTCACGGGGGCGATGCGCAAGCGCGAGCAAGCCATCGCCAAGTTTCGCAACGGGGAGGCACCTCTTTTTTTGATCAGTCTCAAGGCCGGAGGCACTGGGCTCAACTTGGTTGAGGCCGATACGGTGATTCACTACGACCCCTGGTGGAACCCGGCCGTCGAAGAGCAGGCGACCGACCGGGCGCATCGCATTGGCCAAACGCAATCGGTCAACGTGTATCGGTTGGTGGCCCAAGGTACGGTCGAAGAGCGGATCCTCGCCCTTCAGGAACGTAAACGCGCGCTCGCCGGTATCGCTGAACAAGGCGCTGCCACCAGTTCGCGCTTCACCGAGGCCGACGTTGAGGCCTTGCTTCGCCCAATGTAGCGGCAGAAAAGGAACCCCCAAACATAGCGATTTCAGTAAAATACCCAAATTGGGTGCGTTCATACCCAAATTGGGTATACTGAGCCCCATGGTCATGGGGCACGGCGGCGCGATCGGGGATGCGCTCTTCAGTTCGACGCAACGGCGTGTGCTGGGGCTCTTCTTTGGTCACCCTGATCGCTCGTTCTTTGCCACCGAGGTTGTCGACAAGGTGAAGTCGGGCACGGGCGCCGTGCAGCGCGAGCTCAAGAAGCTCGAGCACAGTGGGCTGGTGACGGTCAAGCGCGTTGGCAACCAAAAGCACTACCAAGCCAACCCGGACTCGCCGGTCTATGAAGAGCTCCGTGGCTTGGTGGTCAAGACGGTCGGTATCGTGGGCCCGCTTGAGGATGCAATACGCACGCTGAAGCCGACACCGGCGCTCGCGTTGGTCTATGGCTCAGTCGCGAAAGATGAGTTCGATTCCAAGAGCGATGTCGACGTGCTTGTGGTTTCTGACGACCTCACGCTTGAGTCTGTGCTTGCTGCGTTCGCTCCTGCAGAGCAATTGATTGGCCGGCGAGTCAACCCGACGCTCTACTCGCTGGGCGAATACCGCGAACGAAAAGAGAAGGGCGCACATTTTCTAAACTCCGTGCTCGCAGGTCCCACCATCGTCTTGCTTGGAGATGTTAACCTTGAGTGATGCGCTCAAGCAGAGCACGCAGTGGAGGGTGCTCGATACCGCGCACCGCAAGCGCAACCTCGCCGAGTACGAAGGCTACGTCGATGTCGACAAAGCTCTCGTCGAGAGCCTCATTCGCGTCACCGACGAAATCGAAAATCGGCTCGCCGAACACCTCGACACCGGCTGACAGCTCACCCGAATAGCGCCGGGTCGGGCGGCTAAACCGTAGGTATGGACAGTCTCAAAGACGCCGACGGCAACTACCCCGTCGTCACCGTCGAGCGCGGCGACCGGGTGCTTCGCGGCGAGTTGGTCTACCTCAGTTTCGACTCGGCGGCGGTCCGGCAGACCGAGCCGCGTCGCGGGGGCTGCGTGCGCATGAAAATCCACCCGCCCTACGACAAGGGCTTGCTCGTCGGTAAAGACGGGCACATCAACGCCTACGGCGCCGAGTTCATCGGCGACATCTTGGTCGCGCTCGACGACGCCGCACTCACCATGGAAGAAAACCTCCCCGCCATCCGCTCGGCCCTGCGCCGCGTTCGCCAAACCCACGACAGCGCCAACCTCTTGTCCCTCACCGCCCGGGTCCACGACGCCATCGGCACCGACATCGCCGTCGACCTCCCCCTCTTCACCAGCATCCTCGAAGAGTGGATAGAGGGTGATGAGTTCGAGTTCTAGGCTTGCATCCCCACCACACTCGCGGTGACGAGTGCCCTCGTCAGGGCGATGTGCATTCGGGTTTGCATCTTGTTCTTCACGAGCTCGGCGTCGACGATGATGATGGCGGGGCGTTCGAGGCCTTTGAAGCGGAGGAAGGTGTCGGCCACCAGCGACGAGTTCGCGTGAGGGGAGTCGGCGCGGACGATTTCGAGCCCGGGTAGGCTGAGCTTGTGAAGGGCGGAGCCTTCGGCGGTCTGGCCGCGTAGGGAAAGGATGGCGATGTCGCTGGGGGCGAGGCCTTCGCCGCGAAAGCGCTGCACTTCGTTGGCGACTTTCTTTTGAATCGCAGTTTGCGAGGGGCAGTTGACGATGCGCAGCGCGCCGGCGTCGCTTGCGGCCTGGACGGCTTGGGTTGCGTCTTCGCCCTTGCGCCAGGCTTCGGCGACTTGCCAGAGAAGCGCCGGGCAGCGGTACGGGTCGATGAGCCGAAAGTCGGCGGAGAAAAACTCCGTCGGAATCGTTCGGTCCTCCCAGAAGGCTTGGGCGTCGTCGGCAAACGCCCACAGCCGGCCCTTGCCAACCGCTTCCTGGATGAAGATCCAGTCGTTCATTTTGAGGTCTTGCGCCTCGTCGACGAAGCAGGCGTCGAAGGGTTCGTCGATGAGCTCCGCGGCGGCGAGCGGGATTTCGCTCCAGCCTTCGACGCGTTCTTTTTGCGGCGCCTTGCCGCCACCTTGCTCGACCAGCCGCGCGCAGTATTCGCGGATGGGCGCAACGGTGATCGGTAGCTCGCCCACGCAGGCCGCAAGTTCGCGCGCCAGCGCATCGGTGAAGCACAGCATGAGCACGCGCTTGCGCTTCTTGGCCAGGCGTCTTGCAGCTTCGAGCGCCAGCACGGTCTTGCCGCTGCCAGCGGGGCCGTGAATCAGTATGCGTTCGTTATTACCCAGCATGTCGAGAAGCCGGCATTGCGCATCGTCGAGCCGAATGCGCTCGCCATCCGAAGCGTCTCGCTTTGCGCCAAGCGATGCGCGCGGCACCCACGTCTCGCCCCAGAAGCTGTGCAGCGTGCGCAGTGTGTTGTGGTCCACGGCGCGAGGCTTGGGCAGGGCGCTGTCCATCACGGCCGGAAGGGCGGCGTCGAGGTGCGCCAAGTCGAGGCGCCCGAGCACCATGCCCTTGGTGTCGTTGCCCGGGGGCTCGCGCTCGAACTCGGTTTCTGGAAAGCACGTTGCGATGCCGTAGTTCGGTACGGCTGCGCCCTCTTTTTTCAGGCACCACTTGAGCTTGCCCACGAAGCCGTGCGCTTGCTTGCGTGGCGCCTCTTTCATCGGCTGACCGTTTTGGTACCAATGCCCATCGCGCAACTCGACGTGACCGCCTTTGACTTCGAGGATGAGCATCCCGCGCTTGGGGTCGACGATCACGAAGTCGCCTTCTGCGTCGATGCCGCGCGGGTCACGAAGCTTCATCGAATGCCAGGCGGTCCAGCCTTTGGGCAGCGTCCGCTCAAGCGCTTGGTAAACGGAGACCTCTGCGTGCGACTCGTGCGAACGCGGCGCGCTTCGCGGATACAGACCAGGCTCCCCCATGTGCCAGCAACATCATCGCGATTTGCTGCGCGACTGACAAGCCCTGGGATTCGCGTAGCGCACGCGAGCACCACGCTACACTGGTCCCAGTACACGACCATGGCAGCGTGAAGAAAAGAAGCGAACAAACGGTTGTCGCGCTCTACCATCTGGGTCGTGGTGCTTGGTCAAATGTGGAGAAAGAGTAACGTCGCGCGCACAACGGAGCGACAGCGCGCGTGGCAATTGTTACTATCGCTCTTCATGGGAAGACGGTCGGCGACGGACACGGCACTTCAGCTTCTGACAGCGTTCATGCGTCAGCAGACTTGGACCCAAGCCGAGCTGGCCAAAGAGGTCGATGTCTCGACCAAGGTCATCCGCAAACACTTAACCTCGCTCGCCGAGTTCGGCATGCCGCTCGAGCGCGAAGAAGAGCACCCGCATGTGTACTGGAGCGTGCCCAAGAGTTGGGTGCCCGCCGGACTCATGCTCTCGCAAGACCAGTGTAACGAGTTGGTGCGTCACCTCGCGCGGCTTAACACCGAGCAAGAGCGCGAGCGCGCCTTCGGCATTTTGCTGGGTCGCGAGCTGCAGCTGCCCGAAGAGACGGTCAGTCGCGATGCCAAGGTCGACCTCGAGCGTTTGGCCCGCATCGAAGAGGCCGCGCTAGAGAAAAAGGCGCTCGAGCTTAGCTACCAGTCCGCGAGCGCGGATGCGCCCTCGAGCCGCGTGGTTTCCGTGCAGCAGGTGCACTACGCGCCGCACTATCGCTTCGTGGGTTATTGCCACCGCGACGCGCGGCTTAAGTGGTACCGGGTCGACGCCGTGCATGGCATGTTCTCCGCAGAGCAGTTCATCGAAGTGCCCGACGCCGAGCCCAACCGGCATGCGCTTCGAGGTCACCACCTCCGGGCTCGAGCAGCTTGCGCGCTTTGTCGCTGGCTTAGGGCGTCGCGCGCGGGCAGAGACGCCTGAGCTTCGAAAGCGCGTGCTCGAAATCGCCCGCGGCACCATCGGCGCCCACCAGCGGCTCGCCATCGCGCCCGAACTGCCCGCACTCGCCGCCGAAGAGTAGGCCAAATAGCGCCCAGTGCGCGCCTTATCTTCATGGTGTGGAAGGTGAGTTTACCTCGGGCTCAGGGAAGGAGGGGCTGGCAAGCCGCGTGCAAGCGGCGAGCGAGGCCAACTGCATGACGCGTCACGCCGCTCAGGGACGCCTTCTTAAAGAGTGCGCTCCCCACCGACGTCTTTTTGGCGCAGGCTTACGAAAAGCTCTTGTTCGGGCTTCGGCCGAGCTACCTCCAAGGCGAGTGGGACGTGCTCCTCGCGGCCGTTCACGAGGACTCGCCCCTTGCGCTTTTTCGCGCCTCCGTAGGCGAGGGGCCCGTGTCGCTTGTGCTTGGCCGGCACTCGGCGGCGCAGCTTCGCGTGCGTTTCGACGAGGCGCTTTCCCTGCGTCACGCCCTGGTGCTTCTCACCCGCGACGAACACGGCGCGTTGGTGGTGCGGCTGCTCGACCTTTCGTCTTCATTCGGGCTCGAAACGGCCGATGGTGCTTCGGCGCCTTCGCTCGCCAGCAATGGCTCGCTTGCGGTGCGCGCGGCACAAAGCGCGCTCTTCGTCATCTTTCGTCAAGACTTCCAGCGACTTCAGAGCGCGCAGCCACTGCCCGGTTTGCAGGTACTGCCCGGCTGTGGCGTCCTTCCTGCTCACGAAGACGTCCCGTCAGAAGCGGAGCCTCAGTCCGTCGAGCACGCCCTTGCCAAGAGCAAGGTGGAAGCGATCAGACGGGGCGGTCCGTACCGGTCCGCGGTGGTGTGCTTTGATCTCTCGCATTTGGAAGGGCCGGCGTCGCACCACATCTACATCGACGTCAACGACCACACCGAGCGCCACAAAGTTACGGCGAGCACGTATCGCTCAGGTTGCCTGATCGGCCGCGACCCTCGTTGTCATATCGTGAGTGAGCACTTCGAGGACGAGGTGTCGCGCCTGCATTGTTTGCTGATCGAACTCGATGGCAAGCCCATGCTCTTTGACCTCGCTTCGCTCAACGGCACGTACTTCGAAGGCGAGCTCTTTGAGCACCTCGCCTTGCCCGAAACCCAGCCCACCGAAGTTGTCCTTTCCGACGACGGTCCGCGCATGACCATCGTTCCGGTTTGGGAGGACGAAAGTCCCGGGTGAAGCGCTGCCGTGCGTGAAGGGCTGTCATGACAGAGGGGCTGGGCGACCACTACGACGTCCTTGGCGTCGGCCATCAGGCTTCGCTGGAGGAAATCAAGCGCGCCTATCGGCGGCTGGCCGCGCAATACCACCCCGACCGAAGCCCGGGTCCGCTCGCAGCGCGGCTGATGGCCCGCATCAACCTTGCTTACGCAGTGCTCTCCGACCCCGCGCGCCGCAGCGCCTACGACCAAAGCCGGGGGCCCCAGCGGCAGCGCCACGCCCGCGAACAGTACCAGCGTTATCGCGAGCGCCAGGCCTACGAAGCGCAGCGGACGCGCGAGCAACAAGCGCGCGCCGAGCGCGCCTACGAGCAAGCGGTGGCCAGTGCGGACGCTGCGACACCTGCTCGCGAAGGCGAACGCGTTTCACTCGAAGAGCAGGAACAGGGCACCAAGTTTGTGGTCGCGCTCAGTTTGCTCTTGGGCATGGTGAGCTGCGTCTTTGGCGGGCCCGTCATTGGAATCCTCGTCGCCGTGTTCGGTCCCGCGATTCTCGCGGCGCTGGCCTACGCCGGGCCCACGCTCGGGCGCCTGCTCGGCGTGCTCTTTCTACTGCTGCTCGGCCTGGTCGCCTTCGCCGCGCTCGTGCTCTACCTCGTCCTCCGCTGACGCGTAAGCTTGGGCACGCGCCTGAAGCTTCTGTGTCATCGTCTTCGGACGCGGGACAGTTTTCGTCTCTAGAGGCTTCGGCGGAAGGTGGCGCTGATCTGTGCGTCATCGTAGTTCGGGCACTCTGCGGCGGAGGGGAACGAGAGCATGGGGCCCTCGAAGGATCCGGTGACTACCGAGCCGTCGAGCGTGGCCTGTGCCGTGATTGTGGACGATAGCCCCATTTGATCGGAGCCGATAAAGTTGTGTTCGCATCCAGGGTTGGCGTCGTTCGTGAGCTTCACGGTGGTAACGAGCTTGTCGTCGTAGGTTTCGATGGGCAGCGACGTGCTCAGCAGCGCACGCTGTTCGCCACTGCAGAGGACGATTTCCCATGTCTCCGTTCCGTTTGCGGCGGGCTCGGTGATGCGGGCTTGACCACACTCCGTGCCGGATTGAGAAACCGGTTGCTCGATGCGCTGCTCGATATCCGCCGGTGACCCGTCGCCTTGGACGGTCGCCTTGAACGTGACGTCGATCGTCAGCGTTGCGACCTCTGTCACGGCCAAACAGTCGGCGCTGCAAAGGTCTCCCCCGTCGGTGTTGCCGTCGTCGCACGCCTCGCCTCGCTGCACGACCGCGTCACCGCATACCGCTGGCTCTGCAACGCATGCCCGGTCAACGCCTGCGGAGGAGGAAAAGACCTCTTGGCATTCGTAGCCCGCGGGGCACTCGCCTGGTTCGCACACGGAGGTGCAGTAGGGGTCGAGGTCCAACAAGTCCCCCGTCGTGTCGATGAGACAGTACTCGAGAGGACATCGGTCACCCACGAAGATGGCGCAGACCTCGTCGGGGTTGCATCCGGCGCTGCACGTCTCTCCAAGTTGCACAGCATCGATCGTTCCGTTCGTGCTTCCGCCCTCGTTCATTGTACCGCCGTCGTTTGTGCCGGGTTCTGCGGACCCATCTCGATCGCTCGTGCATCCAATTGCGAGCAACACGGCGGCACAAAACGTGCTCAGGACATCGCGCCTCGCTGTTTTCCACTCCGTCATCCCCTTGGCCTACTTCGCCTTGGGCTCGCGAGCAAATCTCAAGAAGCCTCAGGAGAGCGAGTCAGGGGACGTTGTTCTTCATTTCGTCATTTTGACGGATGGGCCTGTTCGCAAACCTTGCGGTGCAAAAAGAAGAAAAGAAGAAGATCGTCCCCGAGGTTGTCCCCGAGGTTGTCCCCGAGGTTGTCCCCGAGGTTCAAGGGTGCACCGGTGTTGTCACGGCCGGGTGCACCGGCGTGGTGACGGTGGGGTGAAGTGGGCGTGTGGCGCTTGGAGGTTCGCGACGGCGGCGGCGCTCGCGTTCTCGCTCGGGCGCTGGGTAAGGGTCGCGGTAGCCAAATGGCGCCACGAACACGTTGTTGTTGATCGTGGTCGTATGCTGCTCGACCGTGACGTTGTTGGTAACGGTTGGTGCTTCTTTGGACTCGGCGGCGCTCGCGCGGGTCGGGTAGTCGGGGACGGGGGCAACGCCCGCGGGCCCCCCTGGGCTGACGTACTCGCGCACGCCATACTTGCCGCGCGTCGCACGGGTCGCTTGTGCAGTTTCCTTCGTCGCTTCAGCCGTTCTTTGCTCGCTGTCGGAAGCGGGCTCCTCGGTTCCGATGCGCGCGGCAGGGTTTGGCGCGCCCATCGGTTCAGGCGCAGGCGCGGGCGGCGCCTCAACCGGCGCTGTTGGCGCTGCTGTGTGCTCGGTTGGCGTCGGTTCGGCCGGTTCACTGCCGCAGCCGTGTAGGGCGATGATCACGGTCAAGCCAACGCGCACATGCTTCATACCCAGAGTCTAGCGCAGGGTCCTGAACAACGCGTCAGGAATGGAGTAACGTCGACCACTCGGGGCGCTCGCGCATTCTTGCGGCGACGTAGGAGCAGCTGGGGATGATGGTGCGGCCACTTTGCGCCGCGTAGTCGATGAGGGCGGCGACCAGTTGGAGCGCGATGCCTTGGTGTCGAAGGGCGCTGGGCACGTAGGTGCGCGTGGCAACGAGCGACGCGTCGCCCAAGTGTGTAAAGGTCAGCTCGGAGTCGCCGGCGTCCGAGCGCGCGACTAGCACTACCTGATCAACCTCCTACCGGGGAATCGTTCAAAGGGTCGTTGGCA
>CAZAQV010000026.1:0-90954 GCA_964487255.1 uncultured Polyangiales bacterium
CTGCTCGAAACGCCTGTCGACCTGCTCGAAACGCCTGTCGACCTGCTCGAAACGCTCTCGTATTTCATCTCGCATCTCGGTCAATAGACGAACGGTGTGATTCTGCATGTTCATGGGCGACTCCTTCCAGTGTAGCACTACCGAGAGACTTCCAAAGCACCTCGCATGCCACCGAATCCGACTGCAATTTCCGCTCTCCTCGCTCGGCGACGCCGATTTACGTCGCCGCCGGCACACCAACCGCCGCCGACTTGCTTCTGCACCCCTGCACGCTACTTCAGCTTGACACTACGGCTAGCCTCGCTAATTTCCCCGCCTGCTCGCAGAAGTGGCGGAATTGGCAGACGCGCCAGACTAAGGATCTGGTGAGGTAAAACTCGTGGAGGTTCAAGTCCTCTCTTCTGCACCCCTTGTATAGAAGCACTAGCGCCGTCCCCCTCGGACGGCGTTGTCGTTTGTGCATCGTGGCTGCAACCAGAATTGCAACCAGTATTGTTGTTGGCTGCTCTTCCTCCACTGGCGCGAACGCTCCGCAGCGCCATTCGTGGAAGCGAATCCAGCACAGCTCTGCCGGCCCTCTGATTGGCGTGGACGTAGGTATTGGTCGTGGTCAGATGCTTGTGCCCAACAAGGTGCATCACCCCAGGCATGTTGTCTGAGTGCGCCACAAGATGCGTCGTGCGTCCGTGGCGAAACGAGTACGGCTTTAGCTCGTTTGCGCGCTCCTCTGGAAGGCCTGCATCGAGAGCTGCCTTTCTCAGCGCGCTGCGTCCGTCGTACCGACCAAAGATCAGATCACCTCGACGCTTGCCCTTACAAACCGCCTTCAGCGCTTCGAACCCAGCTTCCGTGAGGTCGACCGTCCTTTCGTACTGGGCCTTATCGATATCCGCAGATATATGCAGAACGGGATGCTCGGGATCGAAGTGCTTCCCTCGTCGAAGGTTCTGAATCGTTTTCGGCCTAAGGCCCGTCTCCCACAGGAGCTGGAAGTAATGTCTGACGGGAAACTTCACACGACCACTCTCCAGCGGCAAGCAAGGAAGAAGCCGTGCGACTTCCTCAGATGTGATTGGTTCAGCCCTGCCGGAACCCTTGACATGCCTCCTTCCCGCCTCCGACTTCAGCGGCGGCGCCACAATCGGAAGCTCCTGAAGCAACTCGTGTTCGTACATCCACTTGTGAAGCATGCGAAGACACGAAAGCTCCTTTTTGACGGTCGACCGCGTCACTTTCTTCAGTCTCTTCGACTTGTACAGCGCGATCGCGGACCGCGAGGTCAACTCTTCGATGCTTTTGAAGTGGCTGCAGAAGTGCCGTGCGTACATCTCGTAGTTCTCGATCTTGCTTTTTGAGGCTGTCGGCTCGATGTCAGCAAGCCATTCACCCAGAAAGTCTGCAAGCGGCAGGGACAGCTTCTGGCTATCCTTGAGCCTGCTGCCCTCTAACTCGGATCGGTAGATTCGTTCTGCGAGGGCTTGAGCCTCGCTGCGAACTGTCTGCCCCGTGCTGAGGTTCCTCCGCTCTCCCGTTTTCGGGTTCGTGAAACGGACGTAATACACGCCGTCTCTTTTTTGTTTGTAGATTCTCCAACCCTCTGCTCTTCTAGCCATTCTTCTAACTCCTTGACCGAATACACAGTTCGGCCCCCGATGCGAAACGCATCCACATGAGGCCGCACGTACCTCTCAAAACTCTTCTGACTGATGCCCAGCATCTCTGCCGCATCCTTCGCTCCGACGCTCAGAGGCGCCCGCAGGACCCTCCGTGCCCCCTGCGCTGAGGGACCACCTCTTCCTCTACTCATGCACACCACCTTGTCGGTATCGATGCGCACGACCTTTGAGAAAGCGATCGAGCGTTGATCTTCGAAACATGGCCATTTGTCTGGCACCGCGTCCGTCCACCTCGATTTCCCCGCGGTGAATGCATGTTCTTAGGCCCGAGCGGCTTAGTCGCAGGTACGCAGACGCCTGATGGATATCCAGCCAAGGATCTTGTTCTACGTAGCTCTTCATCGTGCACATCCATGGGAGGCCTCCAACATCTGCCGAACCCGCTCCTTCTTTGTCCTAAGCTGATTGGACCTAGGCCGACGTGGTGGAGTCCCACCGTGCGAATAGACTCCGGTGCGATTGGGCATGGGGGAGCTGCCGAGCCACTCCCGCAATTCGTCACACGCACCTAGCTGAAGCCCTGTGATGACTTGTTGTCCCGGATCGACTGCACTCAGGTTCAGGTCCTGCTGCGCAATCACGGGTTTCTCCACTCGCTTTATCAGTGCAGCCTGACCAACCTCATCAAACCAAGCTTGCTTCATCTTCTGGTGCAGCCAATCAGCATATACGGCAGGTACTACAAAGCTGTCATGAATGGCTTGGCAAGGAATGTCCTTCTCGCTTGCCTCAGTCACAACGGACCCAACAATCTCCGAATCCTTCCGCATCAAGTCGTTGCCTCTGTCCGAGAAGAAGCCCTCCCGACTGATCTCGGGATGCGCCTCTGTGTATCGCTCAATCAGCTCCTCAGGACTCAGTGCATCTGGCCGCTTCTTGTACTCTTGATAGGCTTCATGTCGATGTCCTGATCGAGGATCAATAAGCGCACGCACCGCCTTCTTCTTTGCTCTGGTGACGGGGTCTACTACGACCTTTTTCTTCGGATTGGGTTTCCTAGACTTCCTCTTCCCCCCCTTTTTCGCGGTCCTGCTCTTTTGAGTCTTCTTGGCCGCCTTGGGCTTCTTGGCTTTCTTGCGTTTCTTCCTCTTCTTCACATTCGAAGAAGCATTGATACATACAAGGGCAATCACCTTGCAAAGGTCCCTTGGAACATCCGCCCCAGGTATGTCGTAGATCTCTTGATCTGCTTCGAGGCCCTTCTCTGCAAGCAACATGCTCGGGTGCGTGGAGGCATAATCAAACTCCACTGTGGGCAGCCCGTTGACGTACAAGAACGGGCGCAGGCCACTGGGTAGGGACTGGAGCTTGTTATACCAACGGCCGTGTTTTTTGAAGCACGCTCGACCCTCCTTCTTGAAGATGCGGCGGTACCATATCGGTTCCAACGAAATGTGCAGTGTCGGACCACAGCTCTCACCCTCAATTTTCTGCACCAAAGGACCAGTTAGGATCTCTGAAATCTGAGTAACGCCTGAGTTCTGGTCCTGGGTCGTTGTTAGAGATCTAAGTTCTTCTAAGGTTGATGTTCTTCTTGAGCACCTTATTAGATGTCTTGGTATGCAATAGGTACCTTCACCCTCTATTGTCACTTCAATCCCTTCATGAGTAAGTTGGCACCGTGAAGCTGGAATTCGTAGTTCCCAGTTGTTCTGCATCTGACGGAGGTTGTTGTACTGAATATTGGCTTCCAGCTTTCTTGTGAAAGCGGTCGAGTCGAGAGGTACCCGTTCCTTGGTCTCCCCAAACGTTCTGACGATGAGACAGTCGCTTAGGTACCGGGTAACCGTAATCTCAACGTCTCCATCAAAATGCTTCTGGAACTTGTCTCGAAGCTTCCTCGTTGCACGAAATCGGCTACAGCGTCCGAACTCAAATTCTTCGCTCCAGAACCCAGGCTGATTCACAATCCAACCGTCACGTTTAAGCCACTCGATCGTTTTAGTGACCTCTTCCAGCCTAAAGCGAAGCGCCTTGTAACGCTTCTTGACGTAGTAATTTCTATCTCTTGAGTACGCGATCCACGAATCAGGGAAGTAATACGTGTGCAGAGCGTTGTATAGAATACACCTTAACGTCTCGGCATCCTTGTCTTTGGGATCTACGTCTAGAACGTTTTGCATGAACGCTTCGACAGGGCCTCCGGAGAGCATCCTGAAGCGGTCCATCGGGAACGAGTTCTCGTAGTTTAGTTCTTTAGAACTATCATCATTGTTATCAATCTTGTTGAATGCCATGTGCATTCTCCTTTTGAGAAAGAACGCGCTTGGAGCAGACCAAGAAAGACAAACAGATCGATTCAGATCACACGTTCGCGCGTTCGTTAAACAACAACCTCAGAAGAACTGTCTTCTGGGGCGGGAACAGCAGCGGACTGAATCTCAAGTAGGATCTGTTTAGATGTTGTTACTTGTTGTTTTTTGTTGAATCGAAGTTTGTGTAGTTGGTTATTTGCTTGTTTTTTTCGACTCGAGATTCAGCACTGGGAATGATCCCTAAGTGATGTATTGATTATAGCACGCGACAGTGCACAACACAAGCATAAATAATTGGTATTGCTACGTTTTTTGATCTTTCTAATAGGGCTTATTAGTCGCCAAAATCGCACTGCGGCTCGACGCTTTTGGTGCTTTTTGCACCTCGTCGATTAATAACGTTTGGGGGATCTCTTCTCGCACTTCTACGAACCACAGCGTTGACGGAGACGCATGGGAATGAGTGCAAAAGTATTACTTTCGCAAGAACGATATCGTTCGTCACAATGCGTTCATTCAGCAGACGCGATCAAACATAGCGATTGCTGGCACGAGAACGCTCTCTGTTGCGTCTTTGGAGCAAAGATGGTGCGACCTACTTGTGTACAAAAAACACCGGTGTTTTTGCGAGTCAGTTTTGCCGACGTATGGTCACCTAGAGTAAACGCTGACGGGGTACTCAGCTCCCTCCTTCTGGGTCTGTTCTTCGCAATCGAGAGCCTTATCGACGCGAGTATTACTATTCGCATCGCAAGCGCGTCGACTCACCTGCGGCGGCGTCTCTTCTTGGTGCTCTTCTCGAAATACTCCTGGAGGATGTTCCGCACAGCGGCGGCTCGCGAGACGTTTACGCCTGGTGGCGACAGATCTTTCGCATGCTGGTCAATCTTGTCCATCAAGTCTGCGGGCAATCTAACCACTAGCTGTTTGTCATGCTCCATCAGCCACCAGCCTACCCCACCATCCAACGCTGATCAGCTACGTATTTTTGCATTGCAATGCATTGCAATCGATCGCATGCTTAAAAGGTGTCGCAAATCGCAAAATCAGTCCCGCAAAGTGTCCGAGAAACCCAGGAATCACTCAGATCGCTGAAACCACTAGACATTTCGCCCCCCGGAAGAGAACAAGTCGCTCTGTCCTTCTCTGCGCCTGAACTCGCCGCGTCGGCGTCTCGGTACGCCCAAGCCAGCAAAGCACCCAACACGCTGAGGACCTACGCAAGCCAGTGGCGGAAGTTCTCAACCTGGTGCGACAGCGTTGGCATCGAAGCCATGCCCTCGTCTCCAGAAACCGTGGCAGCGTATATCACCGCCCTCGCCGACTCAGGTAGGAAGAGTGGCACGATATCGAAGAGTCTTGCCGCAATCGCATTCGCTCATCGAACACGACAACATCCAAATCCGACTGCGGACGATCGTGTTCGACAGGTTTTCGAGGGAATCCGCAGAACCCTCGGAACCGCATCCGCAAAGGTAACACCTTTGCTTGCCCCAACAATCCGCGATCTCGTACAGCCTATGGGTGAGAGCATGAGAGACGTCCGCAATCGTGCACTCCTATGCTTCGGGATGGCCGGTGCATTTCGTCGCTCTGAGTTGGTGGCTCTCAATGTCGAGGACATCGAAGAAGCTCCCCGCGGAATCATCGTGCGAGTACGTCGTTCAAAGACCGATCAGGTTGGCGAGGGAGCTGAAGTCGCAATCCCATACGGTCGAAGTCCGGAGACGTGCCCTGTGCGCACCCTGATCGCCTGGGTCGAGGCTGCAGGAATCGAGTCTGGTCCACTCTTCCGCTCCGTCACCAAAGGCGATCACGTTACCGACCAAGCGATGAGCGCAAAGAGCGTCAGTCGCGTGATAAAACGTTCGTGCAGGCGAGTTGGTATCGATCCCAAAAGCTTCTCTGCACACTCCCTACGCTCCGGAATGGCCACTGCAAGCGCATCCGCAGGGAAGCCGCTCGATGCCATCATGCGACAAGGGCGTTGGAAGACCCCAGCAGTCGCAGCAAGCTACATTCGCCGCGCCAACGCCTTCGACGACAACGCCGCAGACGGCATCGGCCTATAGCGAGTCGATCTCGTCTAGAGCCATTCCCCACGAATTATGGTCCGGGGTGTGAGAAGCACTAAGAAACAATGGATTGTTTAGTGGGCGAAGGAGGTACGTCGGCCCGGACAAGAAATTAAATTAACAATGCTGGCTGATGAACGTCGACAACTGCGACGCGCGATTGTTGCTACGAAAACCAGCGGCTCAGCAGACCGAAAAACAAAAGTGACGCGGGCAATCGCCGCAATGGCAAAAGCAAAAAGCGTATCCGTACAGGTTCTGGGCCTGTGGATATCGAGGTTCCGCGAGACCGGGAGGGAAGCTTCGAGCCGCAGCTGGTCAAAAAACACCAACGGGATTTCGATGGCTTCGATGGTCAAATCCTTTCGATGT
Organism: uncultured Polyangiales bacterium; assembly: GCA_964487255.1. GTDB lineage: Bacteria > Myxococcota_A > Polyangia > Polyangiales > CAZAQV01 > CAZAQV01. The sequence goes on from CAZAQV010000026.1 coordinate 6,379, forward strand.
ACAGCCGCGGCATGATCGCTCGCGACATCCGTGCGCACTTGCGCGAGCAGTACCACACCGACATCAGCCCCGAGCTCGTCAGCCGCGTGACCGAATCGGTGCTCGATGAACTTCGAGCCTGGCAATCTCGGCCTCTCGATAGCGTGTATCTAGTCGTCTACCTCGATGCGCTGATGGTCAAAATGCGAGACAAAAGTGGGGTGCGTAACCGAGCGGTGTACATCGCGGTGGGCCTACGCCAAGACGGCTCCAAGGACGTTTTGGGCCTCTGGGCGCACCACACCGAGGGTGCAAAGTTCTGGCTTGGGATATTGAGCGAGCTTCGTCGCAGGGGCGTCGAAGATATCCTCGTCATCTGCGCCGATGGTCTCACAGGAATCGAACAAGCCGCCGAGGCGAGCTTTCCCGAGGCCATCTTCCAAACGTGCATCGTGCACCTGATACGCTCAAGCACGCGCTTTGTGCCGTGGAAGGAGCGCAAAGCGGTCTGCGCGGACCTCAAGGCGATCTACACCGCCGACGACGCTGACGCGGCCTCTGTGGCTCTCGGAGCGTTCGACGACAAATGGGGCGAGCGTTTTCCGATGATCGCAAAAAGCTGGAAAGAGCGTTGGGCGGAGATCATCCCGTTTCTCTCCTTCCCGCAGGAGATTCGGCGAATGATTTACACGACCAATGCCATCGAGGCCCTCAATCGCCAAATTCGAAAAGTGCTCAAAACGCGTGGCCACATGCCGAGCGAAGAAGCAGCACTCAAACTCATCTTTATGGCCATCGCCAACGCTCAGAAAAACTGGGGAGGCAAGGACCGCCGCGCATCAGCCGCACTCCTTCAATTTGCCATTCACTTCGAAGGACGTATTAACTAAAAACTTAAGCCAATCGCTCATACACAAAAATCGTTACAGACTCCAATGACAATCGACCCGTTTCAGATGAGACTGTTCCGCCGAGTTTCTCCTACACTCAGGGGGTTCCTGTGGTCGGTTCAATGTCGGATGTTGGAGGCTTGCTGTGCTCGAAGTATTTGAACTCGTAAAAACCATCCTGGATGCGAACTACAAGCAACTGGGTGCGAACGCCGATACTCGGATCAAGCAGGCGCTTACAGACCTGAGCTCGTTCTATAGAAACCTGACCTCAACCAAGCCGAAGCCTCCGAACTACTCAGATCCTGCGGTCCGCTTTGCATATATTTTCACCTACGTCCCAGCCCACGCGAGAATCCTTGAAGACTGCGTCCGTCCCCACATCGATACGCAAAAACGTCTTATCTCAGACCGACTCCAGGTAACAGCGGTCGGAGGGGGCCCAGGGAGCGAACTCATCGGACTCCACAATCAGATCACAGGACTGCCAGAAAAACAGCCAGACCGGGTTCGTTTCTACGTTCTGGACAAGGAGCAAGGATGGTTGGACGCGTGGACCGACATCGAGGATGCTTTGGAGACAGATCTTCGACTTTCATCGCACATCGTTAATGTCAACGCTTCGGATCCAAGTAGCTGGAGTAGGACAAGAAACTACCGGCGGTCTTCGATCTTCACGCTGTCTTATCTCGTTTCCGAGTTGTTCGCAGACAAGGCAAATACAGAAGGTTTTCTTGAAGACCTACTCGATTCCATGGAACCTGGTTCCGAGCTGATCTATATCGACAACGCGCACTCCACGTTCCGAGGCTGGTTCGATTCGATACTATCGCGTCGAAGAATCTCACCTTCAGTGTCGAGGGACGATGTTCTGTTTCGGGTACCACACTACGACCAGATTGGTGTTCTCCAGGAATACATCGATAGATTTGAGCACACTCCAAGAATAAACGCGAAGTACGATCTCAGAATCGTCGTAAAGGATTAGACGCGTGCGGTTCTAACGCTGAACGTCGCGTTCTAGTCGTCACCGTTTACCTCGCGTTGCCACTTCATTCCATCCCGGTGAAGTTCACTGCTGAGGCGTCTCATGTCCGCTTCTAGCTTGCGCTTCTTCTCCTCCTCCGACTCAAGCTCAACGCTTTTCACAAAGCGCTCAAGGACGTGTCTAGGAAGATTTCGAACAAGGTCGTCGGGCAAATAAGCAAATAATTCCATTGCTTCATTATACCATAAAACAAAGTAATATCATAATGCTACAAAGCATTATGGTCGAGTCTTTTCGTGCAGCGAGAGTCGAAATCGGTTTGCTTCGCAGCGCTCAAAATTCTGAAACGGACGGGTATGCGCTCGTGAACAGGTCTTTTGAGCCAATGACAATCAGCGGGCGGACGTCGAGTGTATACTCCCGGCATGTCGGTCACGGTCACAGGTCGCGCGACTAGAGATCCTAGGATTTCGGAAGAACGCCTCACCTACTTGTGGAACCTCCGCCGAGCCGCTCGGGACCAACCGATTCCATTTGTGGATTACCTCGAGCGGGAAGCTGAGAAAGGACTTCGACTAACATGGCGGGAACTTCGCTACCTGCTTGGCAATGATCGAAAGTCACCTTCGTGTGCGTGGCCTGACCTCGCTGCTAGTCTGGTCAAGTCACTCACTCAGAAACTCGGCGTGTCAAGTGTCGTCGATGGTCACGCAGGGTACGGAAGTCTTCTTGGGGATCTCGCCGACGATATGCCTGAGCTCATACTTACCGGAGTCGAGCGCAACCTCAGGCAGCGACAGTTCGCAAAAGAGCTCATCGGAAGCAGCTCGTATCGCATCTACGAGGGCTTTGAAGAGCTCACTTTGGAGAAGCCAGCAGAACTCCTTATTCTCCGTCCGCCACTCGGTGTCCGCGAAGGAGGAAATGCTGCAGACGGAACCTCGCAGTGGGAGCAGCACCTCGCGGAAGACGCTCACATCGCCGTCGTTCTCCCAACTGGCTTCTTCAGGTCTCCCGAAGGCAATCCCGAGTTCCAGACGCCACCCGGCTTTCATATCGATGCCTGTTTCTGCCTGCCAACAAATGCATGGCCGGATGCGCATTTCGAAAGTCAGCTCGTGGTCTTTTCGAAGAAGCCGCGCGAGAAGATGTTTCTCGCGTACATCGAGAACGAGGAGAACGCAGCCGCAGCGGTAGAAAACTGGATCAAGCTCCAAGAAGGCCAGCTCGCTGAGTTAGGCACCTATGTCGAGCCATCTACCTTTCGGGGTTGGCGATTGTTCGCATCGGATAGAAGCTACGAAGCGGCGCTCGCACGGATTGGCCTTCCTACTGTCACTTTCAGCGAGTGCGTCGAGATATGTCATGGCTCGAAACAACCAAAAGAGCCGACGGACGAGTACGACTTGGTCGTGCCACCAAACTATCGATCCGACGTCGCCAGCTTGGCGGCTTACGCTGGCAAGCGAAACAGCCCGACAACACTCTTCCTTCGCTCTCGCTCGGAGAGCCCAATCGATATCGACTACCTTCGTGCATTCTTGAACTCGCCTCTTGGTCGGCACGCGAGAGAGCGCGCGTCCGCTGGCGCAGGAATGATGAGAACTAACATGAAGTTGCTCCTCGACGTTCAAGTTCCAGTGCCAGAGCGCAAAGCGCAGCAGGCGACGATGCAGGCGCTTCGGCAGCTACAAGCGATGAGCGCAAGCATGGAAGAGTCACACAAGGCGCTGTGGAGCAAACCAAACGAAGCCCCAAAAGTCCTGCGACGCCTGGAGAGGTTCGAAGCACTTGAGGGCGTAGCAGGTTGGATTGAAACCCTCCCTTATCCGGTAGCCTCAGTCCTTTACCGGGCATCGGCGGATACCACGGTTCATAGTCGCGTCGATCACCTCTTCCACGCCTTCGAAGCGTTTGCGCAACTTCAAGCCACGATACTGCTCAGCATCGCAAAGCGGGACACGGAGCTGTGGCAGGAGATCCGCGAGAAATGCCTCAGGAGGACTGACGGGCGCACCTGGCAACGTGCTGCGTTTGGCTCGTGGCTCTACCTCGGTCGATGCGTGTCAAAGAAGTTCTCATCGCTGCTCGAGTCGGAGAAGAACGAGGATCGAGCGCGACTCAGGACAATGCTTGGTTCGCAGGATGCCGACTTCATCCGAAAACTATGCGCCAACAGCAGCTTCCGTGTGCTTGAGGACGCACTGGACCAAAGAAACCGGCACAAAGGTCACGGCGGGGCAAAGGGCGAACAGCAGCTGAAGAAGTTGGCCGACTTGCTTGATACTCAGGTTGCCACCCTCTCATCGAGTATTGGTTCGGCCTTCGATTGTTGGCTGTTTCTTCGTGCGGGCCGCATGTCTTACGACGGACAAATCTTCTCGAACCAGAGCGACGTCTTGGTTGGAAGTCACGCTACTTTCCGTCAACAAGAGGTTCGTTCTTTGATGCCTATGGAAGAAGGCCAGATCTACCTGCTTGAGCGGGACAGCGCCTCGCCGATCAAACTTGTTCCTCTGATACGCCTTATGCCGGCCCCTCAGTCGGAAGCCACAGCGTGCTACTTCTATAACCGTCTCGACGGAGACAGTGTCCGTTGGGTTTCATACCATTTCGAATCAGAAGCAGAGGTGCGCACGGCCGCGAACGAAACTGCGGAAGTCGTTGAGTTCATCAGCCTGCTCGACGGTGAAGGCACCGAAAACTGAAGCAGCGATTCTACTTGCGCGGGCAACCATCGAAGTTGCCTAAGCGACAAGCCTTGTCCTTGTACCAGCGTCTGAGCTTGCGATCGGCTCTGTACCCGAGCCCTCCCTTGTAGATAATCGATAGGTTGTTGCAACCGTGAGCGTTGTTGAGGTTGCACGCCTGGTACGCGTAGTCATGAGATTTCTTGTGGTTCTTCACTACGTCGCTGCCTCTGTTGTACAGCACTCCGAGCTGGTTGCATGCTTCGCCGTCGCCCAAGTTGCACGCCTTGTCGTAGAGAGAGACCGCAGCGTTGGGGTCGCGCGCAACGCCCAAGCCCTGCAGTGTGAGCGATGCGAGTTCCCGACAACCAGTCCTGTTCTTTCGCTCGCATGCCTTCGTATAGAACGAATGGGCTTCTCCATACCTGCGCGCGTAGCGGAGTTTCGCTCCTGCGTTTACGCAGCCATAGCCATCTCCTAGCTTGCATGCAGCCCTGTAGAGCTCCAGTGGGCTCTCGCCCGGCTCTGCCTGCAGACCGTCCGCGAGAAGGAGACCGAGTTTGTTGCACTCGCGGCCGATTTCCTGATTGCAGGCGATCCTCGCGTACTTAGCCGCAGAAGCACCAGTATGACTGGAAGATAGTGTGCTGCAGGCAACGCCGACGTTGGACTCCAAACAAAGCGTGTCGAGTTCTCTGTAGGCTAGGGTCGACTCGTCGTCCGAGAAGAATGACGAGTGCCTAAACCTCGCCAGTGCGTTCACCGTGCAGCCCCACTCGTAGCCATGGGAACACGCCTTCTCGCTATACTTAGCCGCCTTTTGGACCGCTTCTTTCTTGGCGGCAGAGGTCAGGTCTGTATTGATTGAAAAGAACGCGTCGGATCCGACATCGGAACAGGCACGGACGCTTCCCAACTCGCAGCCTTTCTCGGCGAAGTAAGTGGCCTCTTCCATGTTTGCATCCGCCTTCTGCTCCGCCGTAGCGTTCAAGCCGCCACTCAAGACCCAATTAGAAACAACACAGCCAAATGACTCGTTCTTGTTGCAAGCGTCCTTCGCCATCTTTTCCGCAAGCGCGCGATCCTGTTCGCCACCTTCGCCGGCTGCGTGGAGTGTCGCTAGCGAGGCACATGAAAACTGGTGCCCTCTATTGCACTCCCGTTTTAGTATCTTTCTGCTCTTCTCATCGTCTTCGGGAACGCCAACGGCTTCATCGAAGAACCAAGCATATTCGGCGCAACCCCGAGACAAACCGAGGTCGCAAGCTTTCTTCGCCATATCCAAGCCGGCTTTGGCATCCGCTGCATCGTCCTTATCTGGGAGCTCGTCGCCAGGTCCATGGGCATAAAAGAGCGCTAGTCCATAACAACCGAAGGGATCCTTCTTGTCACAGTATTGGCTGAGCGTATTCATCGTGGGTTCACGCTTCACTGGGTCCTCAAGCTTTGCGAGCTCGCACCCGACAGCAAACCCGTCGTCGCAAGCGGACTTCAAGCTTCGTGCGAGATCTTCCTCCTCAACGATTCGCCCGAAGCGGAGTTTCGCCAGCATCGCCTCCACGAAGTCTTGTGTCGGGCCTGGTCCAGCGTCGCTGTAGTTTGGACCGCGAAGCGTAAACCACGCAGCTGCTCCGGCGCCGAGCAGGCCTACAAGAAGCATCCACAGAACCCAATTCGTTGACTTCTTGTCGCTGCGTTCCTTCGCTTCTCTGGCTTGAGCTTTATGTTCGACGGGAGCGTCATCTTTGGGCGGTCCATAATGTCGACCACTCGGAACCCGAAGACGCCGGCTGTTCTCAAGAGTTGCTTCATTCGGAGTGACTTGGCCCTCTTCCATCGCCGGCATGACTAGCGTGTCCATGTCGGAGAGCGATGCCTTCTGGCGTTCAAACTCCTTCTTGCTGATCAGCCCTTTTTCAAGCAGCTCCGCGAGCTTGATCAGCCGGTCGATGTCCTCCTGCGACATCACCGAACGATACCGATGCGGAGTGAGAACTCAAGTTTGAGAATATGAAACGGTATTGGCCGCCTGGGGCCTCTGAAGGCTTGCATCGCGGGTTTCACTGAAGCCAACTTGAGGGTACGAGTCCCCCTGGTACTGCGAGTCGCATAGATGTGTGCTTGCCAGGGATCACAGCTGTTGCGACGCCCACAAAGTGTCCCGCTTGGTTGAGGATTGGGCCGCCGCTATTTCCAACGTCCAGTTCCGCATCAATTTGTAGCCAACGAATGCTGCTCTGAGTGCGCCTTATGCTCGAGATAATACCTCTGGTGACGGTGATCGAAGCAACGCCTCCAGGGAATCCGACAGCCCATATATTGTCCCCGACGGAGCACGATCCCAGTCTAAGAACCGGGATCGCCCCTAGCCCGGAAGCAGTGATGAGAGCAAGATCGTACTCCGGCAAGATGGCCGTTACCTGACCGACCGCCCTGTTCGTCACAGGTGAGTTGGCGTTGTAGGTGTAGAATATGAGCACAGCTCGATCCTTATGTTGTTCGACTGACTGCTCAACCACGTGGTAATTGGTTAGGACGGAAGAAGGCCCAATTCTGAATCCAGAACCGACGCGGCCCACGGCCTGAATGGCCACCACACCAGGTAACGCGTCCTGCCAATGTGCAGACATTCGGCCCGCCGAAGACTGGAAAGTTTCGGCTGAGGAAGTCTGGTAAGGGAGGCTGCCGTCCTTCGGCTGTGTGCTGGACTGAGGACCCAAGTGCGGAGCATCGCTATTCAGGTACTCCTCGGTATGTTCATCGCTGGGTCCGTCTTCGTCGACCTGCTCTGATGACAGGTCGTCCACCTTGCCCGTGCGCTTGTTTGCCGCCGCCCACGCGTCTTCGTCATCTGCCCATTCCTCATCTGCCCACTCGTCAGATTTCCCTTCCGGTTGAACGGACCCACCACATGAGAGGTAGATGGTCCCAACGAGCAGCATTGACGGTCGAGACAGTCGCTTCAGAACGCGCGCTGCGAGCAATATGCGCGTCATGACTTCAAGCCCACCGCGTCGATGATGCATTCGCATGGCCCTGCTGTTTCAAGAAATTCCTTCTTCTCGATAGGTCCTGTCGTCGATGCGAGTTCACAGCTGAATATCATCTCTCTTGCTCGAAGAGTGTTGGACGATCGGCCTTGATCATCGCGTTCAGGGTGCAGCCCCACGCAGAACCGTGCTTGCAGGTTCGCTCACTGTAACGTGCGGCCTTTTGGATGTGCTCTGTTTCATTCGCTGAGGGGCTCTCTGAACCGGACTTCAAGTGAAACAGCAGCGCGATATCCTCACACGAGCGAACGCCCCCGAGTTGACAACCCTTTTCCGCGAAAGCAACGGCTTGTTCTTCATCTGCGTTGAGCAGGTCTTGCTTGGTGCCCTTAAAGCCACCTAGAAGCATCCCGGTTACAACAGTGCAGCCGTACGACTCGCCGGCATTGCAAGCTACCTTTGCAAGCCGCTCGGCCTCCGCTCGGTCCCGCCTTCCGCCTTCACCGCTTGCGTAATGTGTGGCCAAAGATGCGCACGAAAAATGATGCCCCTCTACGCAGTGCTTTTCCAGAATCTGCCTGCTCTTCTTGTTATCTTCGGGAACTCCGACTGCCTCGTCGAAATACCATGCGTATTCGGCACACGCCCTTGCCAGGCCAAGCTCACACCCCTTCTTCGCGGCCTCTAGCCCAGCAGCCGCATTGGTTGCGTCGTTCTTGTCCGGGATCTCATCACCCGATGCATGTGCATAGTAAAGCGAAAGACCGAAGCAACCGAGCGCGTCGTCACGATCGCAAGCGAGTTGCGAAAAAGTCGCCGCCATTTTTGGATCAATAGGACCATCATACTTGGAGAGTGGACATGCGACCAGTTCGCCACGTTCACAGGCATCCCTTAGAATTTCTGAAACCTGCTCGTTGTCCATCATTCGACCAAAGCGGAGCTTCGCCAGCATGGCTTCAACTCGCAGTTCTTCTGGATCATCGAGCCTGGCTACACTGCCGGAACTCTCGACTCTCGAGCCAATCAGAGCCCCGGTTGCGATCATGGCTGCAACAAAAAAGGCGAGAGCCCACCTTCGCGATGAGCCCTCCTTTCTGTTCGTCTCGACCTTCGCGACGACTCCAATCGCGTCGCTCACGCTGCCACCTCGTCGTCTTCGTCGCTTTCCTCGAAGTCGAACTCGTCTTCGTCCATCTTCGGGGCTTCGTAGCCGTTGAAAGTGATGGGGTTGGCGGCCTCTTCGCGCTCGTCATCAAGCTCGACATTGAGCGCAAGAAGGGTCTTCTTGGCGTTCCGAATGACTCGGTCGAGGACTTTCTCGCCCTTGCGGACCTCATCGCTGATGCTGTTCGCCTTGTTGCGGATGGTGCTGGCGCAACCATCGATCTTGGCGAGACGTGAGAGCTCTTTGACCAGGTCTTGCTCGAACTTGGCGAGAGCCTGAATGTCACCGGTGTCGGCCTTCTTCTCTTTGCGCTGCGCAAGTGCCAAGGCGCAAACGATGGCACCATGAAGCAGTCCGTCAGAAACGGAGCTCGTGCGGTCCCACACCACGACAATGCGGCTCCCAAACCTCTGAAATGCGGGGAACCCCACGGGTGCACTCTCCTTCGCCAAAACGAAGAGACCAACTTGGGCGCGTCGGTTGTCGAGCGCTGTTTCGAGCTCTGCCAGTGCCTCACCAACCTGATAGCGTTTGTCACGCTTAGACTCGATGACGACTCGCGAGCCAGCGTAGGCACTCTCTTCGCTGAACTCGATGACCGTATCGCCAACCTTACAGTTGCTGCGGACACCGGTTGTATTGCCGGTCGCCTCGATGGTGCAAAGTCCACCTTGCACGACATGAGTTGCAAAGTAATGCACCTCGTCTTCGAAGCTGTTCCCTCCGTGCGTGCTGCGTGCTTCCTCTTTTCGGCGGGTTTCGATCCGCTCAACGGCAGCGTTGACGTTCGTGTAGAACTCGCGCTGCTCTTGTTGCATCGTCTTGAGGCGCTTCTCTTGGTCGCCGAGGCGTCCGGAGAGCATCTCTTCGAGGGTGTTCTTGATCGACGCAAGCGGTGAGCCTTCAATGTGCGGATTGACCGCCTTTCGTAGTTCGTCGTGCGCCTGCTTGGTTTCGCGCATCATCGTGCTGATGAGCGAACCATCGTCGTTCTGGTCAAGCGCACGCAAAGCTTTGCTGAGTTGCGCCTCTTGACCGTTCTTGTCTTCCTCAATCTCTTTTCGCAGCTCGTCCAGAAAACGTTTCACTGCACCGCCATCCGCTAGGGGGTCGAGCGCCTTGGCAACCTCAGTGCGGTTCGCCTCGAGCGCTTCTTCGACCTTCTTCGCGAAGAGTTGAATCACGCCGTCGCTCTCGGTCGCACTTAGCTTGCGAAAGAGAGGGCTGTTCTCCCCGATTTGCTGCGCCAAGGCTTGTGCGAGAACGCTATTGTCACTGCCTACGTATTGCCTGAGCAACAAGGCAAGCGCGCCCTGGTCATCGACGAACGCACTCAGTCGCTCGCTGACCTTGCCGTCCTTGGGGTCGAAGTACTGTCGAAGAGCTCCCGCAACGGCGTCTTGCTGTTTCTCTAGGTGTGCGGCGAGCTGCTCGTCGAGGTCTTCCATCAGACGACTTCCAACATCAGAGAGCTTCTCTGCCTGAGCGCGGGAATATGCGTTACTGACCGCACTGAGGCCGAGCATCCAGCTATCCCGCGCGAGCTGAAGGCGTTCGGACTCAGTGAGCTCCGAGAACTGCGCGAATACGTGTGACCGCAAGTCGCGCAAACAAACCCGGAGCGCCTGGTCCTCGAGGCCTGTTTCGACCTCGATCTGGCTATGGGGTTTGTCTTTCATACCCGGCAGACGTTCCCTCTGCCCGGTTTCTGACACTTGCCTCGAACTTTTTCTTCAGAGCTTGATTTTGGTCTTGGATGTGGAGATCAGGCCCATCGCATCAATCTTGGTTCCGGACTCAAAACCTAGGGTCCGGGCCAAGAAGACCTCGTGCTTGCCTGTCTCGGGCACGTAGTGGAGGAAAACTGCGGGTCGGAGGCTCAGTGCTGATTCATCCGGACGAACGAGGTACGCCCAGGGCTCGGCAAGCTTGTTCGTGACTCGAACGTCCTCAACGCGAAACCTCTCAGCATCGCCCATGTGGAGCCGTACTTGGTATGAGTACGTTCCGTCATCGTGGGCATCCAGCATCTTGTCGCGCGAGACCATTCGAACGCTTCGAAGCGGCTTCAGACCGACGAGCAAACGCTTCCATGCGTCGTTCATCGGTTTTTCGTGCACGATGACCTGTTGTTCAGAAGCCTTCACACCGTGGCCGAACACGTTTCGTTGGGGAACAACGTCTGCTTCAAGCTCTCGGGCGATCTTCGATGGCTTGTTTCTGTCATCGACGAAGCAACGTGCCGCGAGGACGACGGGATCGTCCGAGTCTTTGGGCAATAGCTTGGCGAGTGCCACAGCGTAGCGAAGCCAGGTGCCCATTGAGATGGGCTTGCCCAGGTCGTCGCCAAAGACCTTCAGCACCTCGGGAGATGGGCTCCCACCATTGTCATCGATAAGCCACGCAAGTGCACAGGAGGCTGTGAATGCGATGGCGCGTTCGATCCCATCGATGCGGGTTACTACGCGCAGAGAACCGGTCGTCTGAGAAGCGACAAGGCTGTCAAAGACAGCGATTGGGAAGGGCATTTCCGCTGATGGCGCAATCGACCCCTCAGCACCAGCTCCGGCAGGATGCTCACTGGGTGCGATTGAGTCACCGTGCTGCTCTTCGGGAAGACCAGCCGTGACATTGATCCCGAGTTGCTTCGCTTGGTCGAGAACGTTCTCTGTGGCCCGCTTCTGACCATCAGGCGGATAGTCGTACTTACCAAGCAGCCTCTTGACCAAGGAACGAAGCTTCGCCTGTACACTTCGTTTCTGTGTCCAGTCGATCGTCGCGTTCTTGCGTACAAGGCCCGTGAGCTCGTGCGCCATCGCGGCCAGAACCTTGTCTCCGAGCACGTCACGAGCGCTCTCATTTTCAGCAAGCGCATCATAGAAGGCCACTTCTTCTCTCGTGAGTCCGAGTGCCTCCGCGCGCTTCTCGTCCTCTCGGAACTTTCGAGCAAGTTCGAGTAGCTGCTGGATGACTTCCGTCGTTTCGATCGAGCGGTTGAGGTAGCGTTGAATCGCTTGTTCGAGCAGCTCCTCGAAAGAGCGTGCCTGCACGAGACTCGTGCGTTTCTTCGCGCGAATCTTGTCTCGAAGGATGCGCTCCAGGATCGCAGCAGCAAGGTTCTTGTGCTCCATGCCTTGGACTTCGAGCAGAAACTCCTCGCTCAAGATCGAGATGTCGGGGCGCTCGATGCCTGCTGCGCTGTAGATGTCGATGACCTCTTCGCTGATCACCGCGTTGGCTACGATTTGACGCACAGCATGGCCCAAATCGGACATAGGCCGTTTGCGACCCGGACTCAGCTTCACGAGGCCAGCCTTCACCGCCTGAAAGAAGACAATCTCCAGCTTGTTCTCGTCATAAGCTGTCGTGGATGAAACGATTGCAGACGCCTTCGTAAGTTCGGTGACGGTCTTGAGGTACTTCTCGTATCCATCGAGCTGTTTGGTTTTGCCCTTGCCGGTTGAGCCCGTGCGTTGTTTGAGGATGTGCTCCCTTGCTGCCGGAAGTAGACTGAGCCGCACGCTCGCGTCTTCGCCAAAGAAAGGCGTGTAGTCAAAGCCGTGAAATAGGTCGCGGCAGACTTCGAGCTTCTCCAGCATGATGTCGATTGCTTGCTCTTGCTGGCTCGCTGCATCGCCGTGTCCACCACTTCGCGTGTAGGTGGCCATTGCGTCTTTGAGGTGAGTTCCGAGGCCGATGTAATCAACAACCAGCCCACCCGGTTTGTCCCCGAAGACCCGATTCACCCGCGTGATGGCCTGCATGAGGTTGTGACCTTGCATCGGCTTGTCCACGTAGAGCGTGTGCATGCACGGGGCATCGAAGCCCGTGAGCCACATGTCTCGAACAATCACGATGTTGAGTTGGTCCTCGGGGTCCTTGAAGCGCTCAGCAAGAAACTGTCTTCGTGTCTTGCTACGGGCGTGTTTCGCGATTTCGGGCACATCGCTGCTCGAACCCGTCATGACAACCTTGATCTTGCCGTCGTCGTCATCGTCCGAATGCCACTCGGGACGAAGGCGAACAATCTGCTCATACATCGCCGCGCAGATACGACGGCTCATACACACGATGAGCGCTTTGCCGCCCTCCATGGCCTCGTTGCGCTTGTCGAAATGAGCAAGGAGGTCTTCGGCCACCAATGCGACGCGTTTGTCTGCACCAACGACTTTCTCCAAGGATGACCAGTGCGTCTTGAGGCCTTCCTTGACGGTGTCTTCTTCACCTTCGGTGACTTCTTCAAACTGAGCATCGAGTAGCGGTCGAGCGTCCTCGTCGAGTTCAATCTTTGCGAGCCTGTTCTCGTAGTAAACAGGGATGGTCGCTCCATCCTCGACCGCACGCTGAATATCGTAAACGGAGATATATTCGCCGAAGACGGCGATCGTGCTCTTGTCTGCAAGTTCGATCGGGGTTCCGGTGAAGCCGACGAAAGATGCGTTCGGCACCGCGTCACGCATGTGCTTCGCAAAACCGTAGCCGAGTGCTCCTGTGCTGGTGTTTACCTTCGCCTCGAAACCGTACTGGCTTCGGTGTGCTTCGTCCGCGAGCACAATGATGTTTCGTCTCTCTGACAGAGGAGGCGCTGGCTCTCCATCGGGTGGCAGGAACTTCTGTACCGTCGTGAAGTACACTCCCCCGGAAGTGGTACGCAGAAGCTCGCGTAAGTGTTCTCGACCTTCTGCACGTACGGGCGTTTGGCGGAGCAATACTTCTGAGCCAGAAAAGGTAGAGAAGAGCTGTTCGTCGAGGTCGTTCCGGTCCGTCAGAACGACAACTGTGGGATTTTGAAGCTGAGGATGCGAGACGAGCTTCCCTGCATAGAAGAGCATCGTGAGGCTCTTGCCGGAGCCCTGTGTGTGCCAGACCACCCCGATGCGCTTGTCTCCTTCGGGACTGGAAGCACGAAGCGTCTGCTTCATGGTTTCACGCACGGCATGAAACTGGTGGTATGCCGCGAGCTTCTTGATGAGCTTTCCTTGGGCTTCAGTGAAGGTGACGAAGTTGGTCACCAAATCCAAGAAGCGGTCCTTTTCGAAGATGCCTTCAATCAAGGCCTGGAGGCGCTCGCCGCTATCGAGCACTTCGTCTTTCTCGGACGGCACTCGCATATCTTTCTCGTTCTCGACTGCGCGCCACGGTACGAAGCGGTCTTCGCCTGCGGTAAGTGAACCCACTCGGCTCAGCACGTCATCGGATGCGACGAGCACTTGGTTCGTGTGGAATAGGGAGGGGATCTCTCGCTTGTAGTTCTGAAGCTGCTGATAGGCGTGCCAAACGTCGGCGTCTTCATCGGTGGGGTTCTTCAGCTCGATCACAGCAAGCGGAAGACCATTGACCCAGACGACAAGGTCCGGAATCCGCGTTTGTCCGTTCCCCCCTGCGCGATCGACAACCTTGACTTGGTTCGTGACAACGAAGTTGTTCTCTTCGGGGGACTCGGCTTCGAAGAGCCGAATGCGAACACCGCCGATGGTGCCGTCTTTGCGAGCGACCTCGACTTCGACGCCGTCGGTCCACATGCGGTGAAAGTCGAAGTTATTCTGCACGAGCGTAGGGGCATCGGCCCGCTTGATGCGACGGATAGCCTCATCGATAGCCTCAATCGGCGCATCACGGTTTAGGTGCTCCAGCGCTTGCCGAAGGCGCCCTTCGAGGATCACCTCGTTGTAGGTCTCTCTCTCTCCGTAGCCACTCTCCGGCTCAAGGTTGTCGCTCTCGATCACCTCGTACCCAAGGTCCGCAAACCACCTCAGACACGCCTCCTCCAAATCCGACTCATAGAGCTTATTCATTCGCACCTCGAGGAAGCATGCCTTTGGCCTCTTGATAAAGATAAGATTCGACCAAGAAATACGAAACCGTCTTTGCTGCATTCACGACGAAGCGGGCGTGGTGCGGCGCCGGAACACGTTCCGAAGCATGGCCGTCCCCCATCTTATTTCGCACCGGTGCGATGCCTTCCACAACGAGCACCATCCCTTTGATCATCGTCTTGAAGTGCACATCCAAGTCTTCTCGCTCTTCGTCAATTCGAAGGAGCTTTCTTACCACCGTGAACTGCCCTTGGAGCGTCCGCTCGTGGTCTCCACGCCGACCCTTCCGTCTCGTTTCTATCTCAACCATCACAGCTTCTAAAAGCGTTCTCGCTTTTGTGACAGCGCCTTCCCAGTCACCGTCGGCGAGCGCCCTGTCAGCCAACGCAGCCTTTTCCGATGCGTAGCTCAAACTTATGACATCAGTGTTGTAATCAACAGGGCCGGCGATGTTGGATCCAGCCAACCGCGCAACGGTCTGTTTGTAGCGCTTCAGGTGGGTCGACTCGTTGTCTTCTTCCCGCTCGCCACGCATCTGCAAGAGGCCATCAAGCACCTGAGCAATCTTCGCTGCGTCGGCGTTCGCAAGGAAGTCACGCATCCGAGTTGCCTTCGAGCCGTCAGGGTGGTCCTCGTGCAGATCGATACCGTAGTCCGCAAAGAACAGTTCCATCGTGCGATGACTGAGGTCGAGTAGATATCCGCTGCCCATTTCAAGAATCTCCTCGATCGACACCATCTCAATGCTGGAGATCAACGGCTTCTTCACCACTACCCCGCTCCGAGCTCATCAGCGCCATTTCGACCCCGAATATCATCATGGTCCGGCACGCCGATAGTTCCAATCGGACCTTGCACCTTACTCCTCAACTTTCGTTCGTTTTGAGCAATTGCGAAGACGAGCATCTGTATTGCAGATCGAGCCACGCGCAATGCCCGAAGACTCTCACAGTAGAAACTGTTGTACGACTGGTGCTCGATTCCCTCTGCATGTCGGCAATCAGCTGGTTCGCAAATGTCGTGAAGAACGATAAAGCGGTGCGTTCCCGTGTTTCGCAGGTCCTTCTGACTTCGTAGTATCCCCTTCTCGCTGAAGTAGTCGTCCGCAAGCTCAACCAACCCGTAGAGTGCTCGAACCCCGCCCTCGATCACCTCTTTCGTTCTCGGGCTAACCGCGCGCGGGACTCCTTTCTTCGACCGCTTAACTCGCCACATTCTGTCAAAGTGGAGACTTGACGCATCAAGCCCGAGTTCGAAGTAGTAATTTGCGGTCACGCCGACTTTGTCCAAGATGTCTAAGGCAGAGCGCTGAGCAAGAACAACAGCAGAGGCGTCTGGTCCATATTTAGCAAAGTCGAGGGTGTCTGCGAAGCGTCCGGTCGATGGCCAGTCCGCTGCTTGGCTCGTACGCCAAATCAGATCGCGAGCAAGAATAAACTCCGCTTTCAATGTATTGAACATCGCATAGATAGGCGGTGGCATACCCGCACCACTTTCACCTACCGACTGAAGGATTCCAGGTAACATTAGCCAATCAATCTTGCCCAACTCAGGGTCCACAAGCTCTACAGCCGGAGCAAGTGTCAGACGCTCCCGTTCTACCCACTGAATGAACGGGTCATTATGCTCTGAGC
Organism: uncultured Polyangiales bacterium; assembly: GCA_964487255.1. Lineage (GTDB taxonomy): Bacteria > Myxococcota_A > Polyangia > Polyangiales > CAZAQV01 > CAZAQV01. The sequence goes on from CAZAQV010000026.1 coordinate 22,534, forward strand.
GTGTTGGAGTAGCCCCCAACTTCGCGGCAACGCCAGCGAGGGTCTCAGCAGCCCCCTCGCCTGCGAGCTCGCGTGTTCGCTCCTTGTTGTCGCTCGCTATCTTGGCCATCAGCCCGGCCTCTTGACGAGTCAGGTCAGAACCATTGCCGTAGTCAAACAACCAAAGCAGGTCCCGCGCCGCTGAACCCGCAGCCACTCCGTTCGTCGGGTCGATATCGAGTGCCGCAAGCAGCGCATCATGCGCTTCTGCAAGTCGAAAGCTGTGCGAGAGTTGGTTTCCCAGATTTGTCCAGGCTTGAGTGCGAAGGTCGCTCTGCACGTCTTTGCCTTCCGCCACCTGCCAATACAGCCGCCGCGCCTCAGCTCGCTCCTTTCGCGTTCTTTCCTGGTGGTCGAGCCAACCACCGTCGTTCGGCGGGAAACCGACCGTTCCAACAAGCGCGTTCGCGAGGTTGTACGTCACGTTCGCTGTTTGGCTGTGTTTGTAGACCTCCCGATACAATGCCAAGCCTTCCTCGATTGCTTTCCGATCTTGGATCGCACCACCACCGTCAACGAGAATTGCCGCTCGAACAAACATCGCCTTCAAAGGGTCGGACGAAGTCACCTCGATCTGTCGGGCTTGGCGAACGGCCTCTCGGGGGTCCCGATCCAGCATGCCCGAGAGTCGATGTCCAAGTGACTCTAGCTCGTTTTCCCCCGATATCGGTGTTTCGTCACTCACACCGCTACCCCTACGATGCGCGCCGCATCGCTAATCTCGAGATCTCCCGAAAGTAGTTTCGGCAGCATCGTATCCCTGATCGCTTCCAGCGATTCTATTTGATGCTCGTTGCCTACACGCGCGCTCATCCAGGTCTTTGCATGTTCGGCGTAGGTCTGGAGAACCTGACCTGAGGGAACCACGACTTCCTGAGCGTAGACCGAGTTCCGGTTGACGCCTGGTACAGCAGAGTCAGCAGCGAGTCCGAGAATATCGATTCTTCGGAGCGTCTCGTATGCCCACTCCATGGGAAGCGAGTTGTTTCGAACCACCGCGTAGAAGACGGTATCGATCGGGAAGAAGGCGACGTTCGACCACCGTACCGACCCTACCGTGCCTTTCCGACCAACAATTATTCCAGGACCGGACACGAGTGATGTCTCGTGAAAACCACTTATGCCCCCGCTTCCGTATACGGGCACGGAGCCAGGTCTGCGTTTTCCCTTGGGCAAACTCTTCCCGTATGCCAGCTCAAGGACTTCTCCAATGGATGTTGTGCTCCACTCTTTCGGAATCGGACCCAGCTCGGAGTCTTCGAAGCTGTCGGGGAAGAGGGCGGCGGTGGCATCGTCCATGCCGAAGGGCTTTTCGCCGCGTGCTTTGGCATGGACGGGGTCGAAATCGACAAACCAACTCTTGAACAGCGCCCGCGCCATCTGCTCCAGCGTCTCGTTCATCTTCCGGTTCAACTCAATCTTGTCGTCGATTGTCCCCAAGATGTGTGCGATGGCTTCTTGCGTCGAGAGAGGCGGCAGAAGGAGTGGTGCGCGTTTGATCTGGCTGGCGCTGAGGTTCGCTTGACCTCCGGAACTCGTCGCAATTGCGATGAACTCGTCCTGGTACGGATCCGCGGCAAGAAGGTAGGCGAAGAATCGCGGGCACACCGCGTCACTACGAAGCGGCCGCAAGATGCCGACTCGCTGATTAACCAGGAAAGGCTGCTCAAGACCGAAATAGGCGACCTTTCCCACCCACGTGTGCCGTGAGCCGTCGAAGCGATTTCCGGACATCGTAATCAGAAGATCCGTGTTCCGAGCCACTTGGTCAGGCCGTGTTGCGAGGAAGGAATCAGGAACGTATTCGAGTTTAGAGAAATCGAGTTGACCTGCCTTTACGTTCTTGATCTTGATTACCGGTACTCCGGCTCTTGCGAAGTCGGAAGACTTGAACGAATAGCCTCCCGTAAGCTCGAAGACGTCTCCAACGACGCCCGTCTGCCAATTCGCGTGATTATCTAGCAAAGCCGAGTTCCTTGAGGTTGTGGCGGATGGTTTGTTCGAGACGGGCGGATTCTTTGAATTGGGCGTCGAGTTGGGAGACAAGGCGCTTCATCTTCTGCTCGAAGGGTTCGCCATCGTCTTCGACCTCTTCTGCGCCAACATAGCGACCAGGTGTGAGCACGAACTGGTGCTTCTCGATCTCTTCGAGTGAAGCACTCTTGCAGAAGCCAGCGACGTCTTTGTATTCGCCTGCTTCCGTTTCGCCGCGCCAAGCGTGGTACGTGTTGGCAATGCGGTTGATTTCGTCATCGCTAAGCTCGCGATGCGTGCGGTCCACTAAGGTTCCGAGCTTTCGCGCGTCAATAAAGAGCGTCTCTTTCTCATGTTTGCGATACCGAGGGTCCGACTTCGTACGAGCGAGGATCCATAGGCATGCCGGAATCTGCGTGCTGTAGAAGAGCTGCCCCGGCAGCGCGACCATGCAGTCCACCAAATCAGCCTCGACCATCGCCTTGCGGATTTCACCTTCACCAGACTGCTGCGAACTCATCGACCCGTTCGCGAGCACCACACCAGCAATGCCCTTCGGTGTCAGGTGAGCCACGATGTGCTGTAGCCACGCGTAGTTCGCATTGCCTTTTGGCGGCACACCGTACTTCCACCGTGCATCCTCGCGGAGTTGTTCGCCACCCCAGTCGCTGATGTTGAACGGTGGGTTTGCGAGAACAAAGTCCGCCTTGAGCCCACGGTGTTTGTTGTCGTGAAACGTGTCGCCCCACTGCGGCCCGAGGTTCGCTTCGATGCCTCGGATCGCGAGGTTCATCTTGCACAGGCGCCAAGTTGTCGCGTTCCATTCCTGGCCGAAGACAGAGATGTCGCCGAGCTGCCCGCCGTGGTTCTCCAAGAACTTCTCGCTCTGCACGAACATGCCACCAGAGCCACAGCAGGGATCATACACACGCCCCTTGTAGGGCTCGATCATCTCGACCAGCGTTCGCACCACCGAGTCTGGCGTATAGAACTCGCCTCCGCCCTTGCCCTCTTGCGATGCGAACTGACTGAGGAAGTATTCGTAAACCCTTCCGAGTACGTCGCGGCTTCCGTGCCCCTCTTCGCGAAGCTCCACGTCCGAAAGCAGATCGATCAACTCGCCCAATCGACGCTTGTCCAGTTGCGGCCGGGCATATTGGTTCGGCAGCGTGCCCTTTAGCGACGTGTTCTCTCTTTCGATGGCCTCCATGGCCTTGTCGATCAGCACCCCGATATCGGGGCTCTTCGCCTCGGACTGCAGCTTCGGCCAACGAGCAGACTCGGGAACCCAAAAGATACTGAAGCGCTCGTACTCGTCTCGGTCTTCCGGGTCGATGTACTCTGTCGTCTTTTGCTCCTCGACAAGCTCAAGCCTGCGTTGCTCAAACGAGTCGGAAATGTACTTGAGGAAGATGAGCCCAAGCACGACATGCTTGTACTCCGCAGCGTCCATGCTTCCACGAAGCTTGTCTGCCGCCTCCCACATCTTCTGCTCGAAGCCCAGGACGGCGTTCGAGCGTTGCTTCCCATTCGCCTTAGGTCCAGGTGCAGCGTCGCTACCGGCTGCTAACGCCTCTTGCAGTGCCTTGAGCTGCTCCTCGTCAGGCTCTGCCTTCCCCTTCTCCCACTGCGAGATCTGTGCGGCACTCACACCAAGCTTTGATGCCAGTGTCTTCTGGGTAACCTTCTGCTTTTTGCGTTCGGCTTTTAGCCACTGGCTTGTTTCGCTCATCTCTTTCGTTCCTCGCATCGAAACATCGTCATCTGCCCCATAGACGCAAATGAGGGCGCGGATCTGACACTTGCTCAGCACGCGCCTGTTTTCGCGGAGAATCTACAATAAATCTCGCGGCAAATCAGCCGATCGCGTGTACACTCAGCCGCGCCATGGGGGCAGAGCGCACACTCGCCACATTGATTGCGAGCTCGAGCGAGCACGGCCACCAGCAAGATGACGCGCTACAGGCTGTAGCAGCCGAGGTCGGAGCCATTGCTGAGCGTGCTGCTCGTTCAATGAGCCTTGATGATGCAAGCGCACACGACGTAGCCCAGAAGGTATCCGCCAAGTTGGTGGAAATCTTGGTTCGTCGCGAATCGGTTACGAACCCAGATTCCTACGTGTGGAGCATGGCCTCGAATGCTGCGCGAGATCTCCACCGCAAGACAACGCGTGACCGCGCCGGAAAAGACAAGCTGCTCGCGCATGATCAGGTGCTCGGTGAGCCACCCATGGATCCCGAAGCCTACTGGATGGAAAAGGAGCGCCAAGCGGAGATGGGCGCAATGCTCCGAGCCGCGCTCCACGAAGCACCCGACAACTACCGACGTGCGCTTGAAGAGCATCACCTCAAGGGTCGCCCTGTCGAGGAGCTCGCCGATGAGAACTATCTCGCACTTGTAGATGCCGGTGAAGTTGACGAAAACGACGACAACTCCGTGGCGAAGGCACGCAAGAAGGCCCGCAATCGTGCGGACCAGCACATCAAACGCGGGCGCGATTGGCTTCGCAAGTACCTCTCGGAGCATATGGAGGCCAAGTCGTGAAGGGCATCGCACTCATCGATTTGGACAACGTGCTCGGCACCATTGATGATCTGGGAGCGGCCTTGCGCATTCTCGAACACGAGCTGCAGCCAAAGGCCGACGACTGGACACTGTGCCTCGCTTTCAACACCGAGACGGTTCAACGGCATCAGCTCAGCTACGAGGACGTGCGTTCCTTCGCTCGGAAGGTGAGCACTTTGCTCGGCGACGACAGCCCGAACGTCGAGCTCGGCATGTGCCTCTCGATGCCGCAGACCGCCGACACACTTCTCGTCCGATTGCTGCACGAATCACCAACAGAAGACGCCGCAGGTGACTACCATTACGTCGCGCTGGTATCGAAGGACCAAGGCTTATTTCGCTCGCTCGGTGGAAAGCGGCTCTCCTCCTGGCCTGGGCCACCAAAGTGGGACCGCAAGCTCAGCCGAGTCTGGGGCCCCAAGGAGCGCTCGCGACGTACGCCGATGCAAATGAAGGGCAAACCGGTTGGACCCGAAGCACCCGCATTCGACGTGTTCTACAGCGCATGCGTCGAGTCAAAGTCTGAGGCCGCCTGGGCCGCCGAGAGGAACGTCGATGTTAATCCGTCGCTATCCCTCGTCGAACTGGCTAGCTGGGTTGAGAAGCGGCCTTGGCTGCTCTCACAGCTCGGGGCTACCACGAGCAGTGTTCGCGGCGTGGCTCGCATGTCGCAGTTGCCTTTAGAGGAGCTGCACCTCGGGACGTTTTCGAAACGCGAAGGTGTCGAGCTCAAAGGCAAGCTCGATGCTCCACAATCTGCGCGGTCGCCGCAGCCCGCAACAGTTGGTATCGGAGCGGTCCACTTTGGGGAGCCAGAAGCGACCGTCGCAAGCACGGTTCCATTCAGCCTCTTTGCCGAGAACTACGACTACGCACTTTCGTCGAGCGGACTCGACTCGGGGTCGGCACTCGCCCCGCTTGCTGCCTGGCAGGGCAATGACGCGGAAACTGTGAAGGTCCGCTTTCGTGTGCAGGGAAGTGACCTCGTTTGTGAAGTTCGCCACGGAGAGGACAAGCAACCCAAACTCTGGTGGCTCCACAACACCGCTGCGAAGTCTGTGCTTCGGCTGCGGTGTGCAGACTTACTACCTGGCCAGGTCGATGGGACTGCCTTCGCTCTTCGAAGCAGTGATGCGGCCTATGCCGTCTCACTCTGCGCTCACGTTCCTCCCGAAACAGCTATTCATGTAGACCGACCCATACCAAAACGAAGCATTGGAGAGGGCTATTGGCTCAGTCCTTCCGGGTCGAGGGTGCCGGTGGCCGTCTTCTGCACGACGCGACCACTACAGGCAGGAGAGCAAACATTGACTGTTCCGCTCCATCAGGCGGGTAGACACGTCAGCGTGCGGGATTTACCAAATGATTTCTGGGCCTTGCCCTTGGTGGTGCCGAAATGACAAATTCGCAGAAAAAGCGTCAGAAGGTGTCAGATCACCGGCGCGCCCAGCGTCTCTCTCTTGAAGGGTTGTCATGACCGCGGACCAGAAACAGAAAGCAACGCTCGAAGGTCTCAGAGAGGCGATGGCTCACCTGTGGCTCGAACTTGGTGAGGCTCGTTGGGATCTCGATGTGGTCCTAAGTGAAGAAGACCACCAGAGTGCGGTGCCGCTCGCTGAGTTCGACGTTGAAGGTCACGGCGTGCTCAAGGCGTTTCGAACCGATGAGGGAACACTTTGGCGGTACCCTGATAGGCGCAGCGAGGATGTTCCTGCTTCCGTGACGACTCACACCTGGTCGCTCACAGATGGCGGCGAGTCTTTCGAAACGAAGCTTCACGCCGTCGACCTGGGACCAGCGGCAAACGTGTGGCGTGGCTATCGTTCGCTGCTGCGAGTTGTGGAGGGCGAGTGTGCGCATCGAGCCACAGACGTTGCTGAGGCTTTGGTTGCCGACCTGACGCAGGGCCAGATAGCGGAAGCACTTCAGCAAGGCCACGCAGCTTTCGAAGAAGGCGCCGATACCGAAGACGAGACTGAGTCACTGATCGCGCATGCCCTTCGCATTCGCAACGCCCTCGACGAAGCAGTCTTTGCGATAGCTTCACGAGGCGACGATGTCTCGGCACTGCAGGCTGCGATTAACGACGCCGACGCAATTCATGCAAAGCACGAATCAGCCGTGCTCTTGCTCGACGAAGAGTTCTACTACGACATTTTCGATGAGCTCCCGACCGAGGGTACCGACTGGCGCTACACGCGCTTTCGACTCGATGCTCATGTTCCCGCTTTTGTCGTCGCCTCTGGGCTTGAGGCGCTAGAAGAAAAGCCCGTCGCCAAGGTCTTCTCCCTGGCGGAAGCTCGACAAAAGCGGACCGCCTCGGCGGCCGTTCATGATCAGAAGCTTACTCGCCTCGCCGCTGCAACGTTCGCTGAACCAAGTGTTCAAGCTGAACCAGAGAGCCCCTGCGCTTGGTGGCGAGGGAGCTCCGAGCCAAGACCGGGGTGTGTGCCCGTTTTGCTGCTAAACGATGCTGCTCAGGCAGGAGTCATTGCAGAGCTTCGCATCACCGTCGAAGAAGATGTGTCGGAGGCATCGGCTTGGCGCGCCGCGGAGGCACTTCGCCTTTGTGCGAGGCGAGCGATTCGCGATGCGTACTACGCCACTGCGGCCATCACACCACTTGGTGCAGCCCCCCACCCTTTTGGTGCCCACCGTATTGAGCTCGTGGTCGACAGAACCGCACTCAAAGATGCTTCGCTGAGCATCGAGGGCGCGTCCCTCGGGCTCGCCGCGGCATCGGCCTTTGCGTCGTTGTGGCTCGGCCAGCCGGTTCCCTCCAATGCCGTGTGTTGTGCGACAGTGGGAGGCCGACGCTATCTCGGGCAAGTGCGCGGACTCGAAGAAAAGATCCGTGCTGCGGCCTCAAACACAGCTGACCTACGAGTACTGGTCGCTGAGGGTTCGGAGACGCTGTCTTTGGAGTCAGGCAAACTTGTACGTGTAGCAGAGGTACGTGCTGCCCTTTCTGAGCTCGGACTCGATTTTGATGGCTTCGAAAGTCGCTCTTACGGGTCGATACGTGACCGCAAACGAACCATGGACGGACTCGTCGATGACGTCCGAAACGGCGACCGAAAGAAGCACAATGACTCGTGGTCGCAGCTTGGCGACTCTCTGCGCCGAGTCGCGGCAACTTTGCTAGGAGAGGAGTCCTGCACATCGGAGGCGACCGAAGCGCTCTGTTACGCGGCACTTGCCTTTTCGCACGCTGGGGAATTGGGCGAGGTGACAGACATCTTGCGTTCACTCAGTCGACCTGAGGGGCTTGGGGTTGAGCTCTGCACGCTTTACGACATCGTTCGGGTCAACCAGCTTATTGACGAAGAGAAGCTCGCTAATGCGGATGGTCATACAGCGCTGGAACATCTCGAGTCCGGCATCGCTGCGCTTGCAACCGAAAACCCCGAGAGTGATGTTCGCGGCAGCGCACTTGGAACGCTGGGTCGTGCCTACATGCACCAGCGCATGCTCGCTCAGGCGCTCCCGCTGCTTGAGCAGGCTGTGGTCTTTCACCAGAGGCACTATCCGTACGAAGTGCCTCGTTCGAGGGTTTATCTGGCGATGTGCCAACGGATGTTGGGGGACCTCGATCAGGCATCGGAACAGCTCGCGCGGGCAGATCGAGAACTTGCGACGAAGACGCGAAACTATAGCTACGAATACGAGGAGAGCACGCGCGTATACTTGGAGTACGAGCGAGCACGAGAGTTTGTGGAGCAAAACAACGATCGCGCGGCTCTTGCGGCAACAGACGCGGCTCTCGCAGGTGCGCCCATCTACTGGTGGCCGACCCTTGGCATCCTGCGTACAAGAGCGTGGGCGCTTACCTCGTTGGGGCTCCAGGCGGACGCAGACGCATGCGTCTCTGAGATGGAGGCCCTGTCGGTACCACCTGATTCGACTGAGCTACAGGCACGATTTGTGGACGAGGCGAAGGGCCCCGTCATCACCGACGGGCTTGTCTACTAAGACATGCAGGCGCTTCGGGATAGGGCTGAAGTCTTTCTTGAGCGTCTCGACAAGGAGGCTAACCGCAGTCTCTCGGACTCCGCTGCTGTCGGCGGGATGACGAAACTCGGCATCTGCCTAGAGGAGATGCTCGAGGCGGCCGTGGGCCAAGCGTGGGGTAGAGACGCACGGGAACTCCACAAGATGATCCGCGACGCCGGGCTCATGCCAAGTGCGGGCACTTATGTGCGACTGCTTGCTGACCGCCGGATCACGACTTCAAGCTCAGAGCATGTGCTCAGGGAACTTTCCCGTGATGCACGAGCGGGAGACGCGGGACTCCTGGGAAGGCTCGTCGAGCTACGAAATGCAAACACGCACCCTCGCGCGCTCCCGGTTCACGCCGACCCGGCAACGGGCGTTCTCCTTCGCGAAGCCTATGAATGGTTCAGTCGGGTGCTCGCAAGCGTCGGAACGCACGAGCCATCTCCTTCGAAAGAAGAGTACAAGCTCGGCTACATCGAGAAGTTTCTTCGCGGTGCCTATGATGAGCTTCGCAACGCGTTTCAACTGCCCAGCGACCAGAACTGGGACGGCATCACCGCATTGGTACATCCCGGACAACCGGTTCGCACAAGTGTCTTTCGCATCGACAAGACTCTGGCGACGTTCGTCGTGGGTCGTCACGACAAATGCGCCCTCTTCATTCGCGATCGCTGCCTGTCAGCTCGTCATGCTCTGGTCGTCCTTAGCCGACGAGAAGGCGAGCCAACCATCGTGCGTGTCCTGGACCTGGCTTCGACGGACGGTATCTGGACTCAAGAGGGGCGAACCCACAGCTCCCTGGTGACGGACGGATCGCTGGCAGTAAACCTGGGCAAGTCCGCGTTCTTCGTACTCTTACGGCGGGACATCAGCACTCAGGCCGTGCAACTGCCGGGCTTTGACGATCTACCCTTTTCGCATCCTCTCGACGAGTTCAACACAACCGAGCACTCGGTTGAACTAGGCCTGTCGGCGCTTCGTGCCGCTGGAAAGAAAGCGACACTTCTGACCCTTAGTGGGCTCCAGGCGACAACCAATAGCGCTCCCGGCGTGGGCCCAACAGGGCGGTCAGGTCTTCTGGTTTTTCATCAGAAGGGCTCCGCGGTGCCGGTGATGGTGGAAACCGCACGGCTTCGATCCGGTTGCCTCATCGGTCGCGCGCATCGCTGCCACATCAACCTTGGCAGCGTCCCACTCCCCGAACACATCTCGCGAGTTCACGGAATTCTTGTTGAGGTTGCAGGCAGCCCAATGCTCTTCGATCTCGCTTCCACCACCGGTATTCAGGTGAAAACGGATCGAGTCGGCTGGGTCGATCTCGACAAACACCCCCGAGATGCGCGACTGGGAGGCACCATCGAACTTGAGTGGCGCTCTTCATAACGACCGCGAGGAAAAACGCAGAGCAAGTGTCAGATTGGCGGCCGATCACGCGTCTGTCCTAGGAGATGAGTTGCTTCAGCGATGTCGCAAACCCGAGACGGAGCGTGCTCTATGGACGGTGAGTTTACCGACAGTTCGGTGGATATGCCGGCTCAAAAGCGGGCGCACCACCAGAACATCAAAACTCAAGTTGTCTCGCCGGGCCTCGTAACCAACACGACAGAGTTTCTCCGGCGACGCTACGAGGAGATCCGTACGCGAATCAATCCGCTACATTTGGAGGGAACGTGGGACGTGCTCGTCGTGGCGTATCATTCGGGTGCATCTCCTGTCATGCTCCGCCTCCGGGCGCAGTCCGAACCAGCGTGTTTCGTGGTCGGCCGTCACACCGAATGCGCACTACCGATCGAAAGCGACCCTGTACTCTCTCTTCGCCACACGTTGCTCATCGCAAGCCAGAACTCGTCGAGGGGCGTCGTCCTACGCGTGCTCGACCTCTCGTCATCCTGCGGCATGCTCATGGTGGATGGCCAGCCCGAGCGCTCCATAGCGACAAATGGCTCCCTCGCCGTGCGCATCGGAAACACTGCGTTATTCATTATATATCGTTCAGAGCTCTCACTGGGTCGGCTCGTGCCCTATCATGCGGTCCCGACCGCTGCGCCTGAGCGCACAACACAGCATAAGCCGGTCGAAGCAGAACTCGAACATAAGAGGTCAGTTTCGCCCTTGAAGTCATCGGTGCTGACCATGTCTGACATCGAAGGCGATGGAAGCCCGAGACGGCTGGAGCTCACCTTTGAAGCAAAGGGCCGTCGTGCACGCATTTTTGTTACCCAAACGCGTTTGCGCTCGGGTTGTCTCATTGGTCGTGACCCGCGCTGCCATATCAGTGCAAACGAAATCTCGTTTGGCGAGGCAGTCTCCCGGCTTCATTGCCTACTCATCGAAGTAGACGGCAGGCCGACGCTCTTCGACCTCGCCTCAACGAACGGCACTTTGGTTGCCGATCGGCCTATCGATCGAATCGTCATTCCCCAGAGCGGAGCACTGCCGGTCAAGCTCGCAGAGCACGGTCACCTCATGGTTGTCCGTCCCATTCCTACCTGACAGCCACTTCTTTCCACTCGTCATCCTTGTCTCTGCGCCAGATGTGAGCGGATAATATCTCCCCGGAAAAGTCTCTGTAACCAGGTGCTTCTTGACCGAACTGCAGTGTCCAAGCATCAGGCAACAGTTTTCCTCCGATGTCGTTGCGCACCGCCCTTACCTCGCCGTCAACGAAGATCTTGGCCGTTGTTCCGAAGTACGCTGCGACAATTGTATACGGCTGCTGAGATGAAGAAAGAGCGCCCAGCTTATAGGTCGACTTCACGGCGAAGGAGCCCCACGTGGTGTCGAAGTCCAATCTGGGCGAGTCTCCTCCCAATCGAAGTTTGAAGCCGATTCCTGACTTGGGATGAGCTTGAACACAGACCAAGCCAGCAAAGTCTGCGAGCTCTCTCGGTCGAAGCGTTACTTCGATGACAAAGCCGCCAGCTAGGGCACTTAGAGCAGGGAAAGATGTCTCCGTTGCACAATCCGGGAGAGCAAAAGAATCTTCGCTCATAGATCTACTTAGACTAGCCAACTCAAAGCCCTCTAGACAGTCTTGCCACTCTGGTTGCCACTCCAACATCCCTGGGCGAAGTCGCGACTCGAGCTCGCTTCGTGGTGTCGGGGAAGGCACCATCGCGAGGTCGTGCCATGCACGCGCGGCGTCCGTGGCGGTCCCGAAGTTCACAACTCGCTCCAACGCATCTTGAAGGCATTCCCGGGGTGCAAGGTTTGGCTGAGAGGTTAGCGCCCCAAACAGTTTCAGGGCTGCCTCACGTTGCAGCCGAGGTTCGATGAGCTTTTCGAATTCCTTGACCCCAGAACTATAAGCGTTGCTCAGGTCGCGTTGATCGCGTGCCTCTTCCACAAGCGCGACAAGGCCGGAAATCCGATACCGTCCGACATCCATCCTCTGCACGCAACTCAGTGCACTGTCCCAGTCGTCATGTCTCGCGTAGATACGCGCAAGATCACGAAGTCGCTCCATCTGCCAATACGCGTCCAAGCCTGCCAGGATCCGCAGAACACCGTCTTCCCACCGCCTCGCCTCTTCTCGTCGGCCTTCTGACAAGCACCGCGCAATCGTTCCCACCGCTCGTTTCGCAACCGCCTTCGGTGGCATCTCGTTCGCTGAGACGAGTAGGTCATGAAGGCTTGAAACAGAGCTCGTGTATTCATAGCGAATCGGTCGGCCCATCCCCTCAGGCGCCGCGGCGCTCAGCTCAACCCAATCGAGTTCTTCCAGCCATCGCGCAAAGTCATTTCGGTAGTCGCTGCCTTTGGCTAAGCGGGCGGCCGCTCGTCCTAGAGGGTGATCATCGAGCACGTCGAAGCTGTCCTGATATCGACTAACATTCGTCCCCTCCAAGATGGAGACAAATTGTGTCGACTGACCGTTCCTCGCGGAACGCCCTAGTTCATTGCAAATGCCCAAGCACAGCTCTTCTTGCTGTGCTTCTTTGAGGTCTACCTGGCCGACCAACCAAGCCAAGCTCTCGAGGTCACAGACCGTACTCGCGATCGACATCGCGATGTCGACACCATAATCGTGCAAGCTTCTACAAGCTGCAGCCATGAATGCGGACGCGACTGCACCATATCGTCCTCCACTATCCTGACGTGCCGGCACGACTCGTCGCAACAGAGCTGTAGCCTCCAGAGCATTCCCGCTGCCCACCGCGAGAAGTGCACAGTAAGCCAGGATGGGGCCGCTAAGTTCCGATGCAAGCCAGCGTGTAACCCATATATTCGTGCTAGCGAGACTGCTTCCTTGCTCCAACTCTGTAGCCATCGTCTGCCACTTTTCTTTGGCCAAATGGAGCAACGTTTTCTTATCGGGAATGGCCTTGGGTCGCCCGTCTGCACCATGCTCAAGCGTCAAGTAGTTCCAGCCCTCGAAGACAGTCGTGAGATCTGAACGAGGTGGTGCACCCTTGCTGTCTCGCCTCTCGTTTCCATCTTCCTGCAGAGTCTGGGGGAGAAGGTCGAGTGCGCGCTGAATCGGTTGGTTACCGCGCGATTTGAGCGACTGTAGAAGGCCAACTAGCTTTGCGAGTCTGTTCGCGTCGTTCTGAATGGCTAACCTTATTGCGGCCAGTTGCTTCTTGCTTGGTACGGCGCCAGCAGTGGCTGCCACAAGCCGAAGAACATCCAAGTCCGTGGGCGGCCAGGCTCGGATAAGCCGTAGACTCTCGACTGCCGAATCCAGAACCTCCCGCAGCTCAGATTCAAAGGAGGGATCCGCAAACACGATGACGCCGACTGAAGCGCTCCGAGCAACCGCTTCAAGATCGTCGCTGCTCCCCGTTTCGATGACTTGTTGTCCTTGTTTCCGGGCGAGCTCTGCAAGATACGACAAGCCTGCACTCTGCGGTCCCAAAACGAGTGCGTTTTGGTGCTCTGCTCGGGTGGCTAAAAAAGAGTTGAGTGCATGTGCCTGGGGAAGATCGATAACGATGCTTTTGCCGCTCGTTCTCTCACGAAAGGCGAAGAAGGTTGGTTCCAACCTGTAGTCTCGTCTTGAGCCGACGTAGTTCGCGTAAGAGCCCAGTCGCTGGGACCATGCGATCCGATGCAGCAGCAGTGGCACCCCTTCTTCACACACCACCCAGGGTTCAAGACTTTTTACCGAACTTCCGTCGTCCCACTTCGCAAAATCGCTGGTTGTCTCAGAAATCCGTCCGGTTCGAAGGTCCTTAATGCTGGACCCCGCCAGCAAGCGCTGCCACCAGTTCAAACTTCCAACCACCTCGCGCCCGCTGGATGCTTGAAAATCCGTGTAATAGTGAGCCAGTCGGTTCCGGTACAAACGCGCGGCGTCAAACCGTCCTTCAGTCGTTCCGTCGTGTGTAAAACACTCAGCGGCGCGAAGCATGTACAGCCATGTCCCAAAGCCCGGAGAAAACGCCGACGAATCATTCTCCTGAACTGTCTTGCGCACCTTGGTGGGCCACTGGTCGATTCTTTTTCCCCGAAGTTTGACGGCCAGAAGCCACTTCATCAGCACTTCCGTCGCAACGCTCGTCTTTACTGCGCGCTCGAAGACTTCTTCTGCTTCTATCGCATCAGCCACGAGTCTTGGGAGCGGACCGGGAAGTCCGTCTAATTCCAGTACGTCCACGTTCATAAGTATTTCTCTACCCTCTACAGACTGGTCTGAAAAGAGATCGGTCTCACTGTCAGATCTCAGTTGCTGACAACGTCTGTGTATTGAGGTCAACGATGAGCTGGCCTCCAAACGTGAACTCAACGTGGAAAGGTGTGCAGAAAGTGGCAGCATGTAAGAAGAAACGATCCAACGGCAGCACCTGCGGACAAGACTTATTCGTCTGCAACCACTGCCAAACGGCAGGTTGCGCTGCAAGCCCATCATGCCCGGGCTACAACTTCAACGGCAGCACGTGCACGACGTGCCGCCAGACCGGAAGGCGTCGCGCGTGAAGGCTTTCGGGCAAGACGTGCTCGTCTACGCTGGGACGACGTTCATCTTCTTTCTCGGCGTAGCGACACTCGGTGCACTAGCGGTCATGCAAGAGGGAGAGCGTGAGCGCCTTGAGCGCGGCGAGCATCCCTACGGCATCGACGTGGGGTATGCGAATGCTCTCTTCGGACTTGTCCATGCGCTTCGTTTTCTCTGGAGAAGTCCGAAGCTAGCACCGAGCGCTCTTCTTTTCGGTCTCTGGCACTTGATCGAAGCGCTCTACCTCCTATTCAGGCCACGAGAGATTCGAGGCGAACGATGACAGAGCAACCAACGACTCCTCAGGCAGATCTCTCGGCTGAGCGGCACTTATTGGCGGCCTTTGAACACTGCCTCGAAGCTATCGGCGCATATTTGCACGCGGTACGCCAACGTTGCCTACCGAGAGACAGCGCTGCAGAGCTCGTCTCCATATCGTTTTCCAGTGGCGTCAATCCCCAAGACATCATCGACATCGAGCGTGGTGAAATGAATATCAGTGGTGAGGAGATGAGCAGGCTACCCGAGCGTTACCAATGCTTCTCAAAGCTCACTATGACGATGCTGCTGGGGGTGTTCACATTTGTCAGCATCTTGCGCTGCCAGCTTCGACGCATCATCGCCAACGAAGGGCTCACCGGGCTGAGCTGTGAGGCGGAGTTCCGAGCTGAGCCAAGTGAGGACCCGAATGAACTCAACTAACCATGTTCTTGCGTTTTCGATGAGGCTGGAAGTACCCGCCAAAAGCGGATGTGATTTAGGTATACTCGCGCGGCGGAGGCAGCGATGACAGCGACGTTATTCAAGGAGGTGGGGTACTCGGTTTCGAAACTGATTGCGGAAATCGAGTCGGGGGAGATCGGGCTGCCGGATATGCAGCGACCCTTTGTCTGGAGCAGAACTCGGGTTCGAGATCTTTTTGATTCTATGTATCGCGGGTTTCCGGTCGGGCACCTTCTATTCTGGGCAAACGCAAACGTGGCAGGGGCCAAGCAGATTGGGACGGACGGAAAACAATCCGCCCCACGCCTGCTGATTGTAGACGGTCAGCAGCGCCTCACATCGCTTTATGCGGTGATTCACGGACAGCCCGTAGTCGATGAGAACTATCGTGAAGGTCGAATCCAGATAGCCTTTCGTCCCAAAGACCAGACCTTCTCAGTCGCGGACGCCACAACGCGACGGGATCCCGAATTCATCGACGATGTCACGGAGCTATGGCAAGGCGAACTCAGCCGGAATCGATTCGTAAAACGTTTCCTGGAGCGACTGCGAAATGCTCGGGAAGTAAGCGACAACGAGGAGGATGACCTATCAGAAGCCATCGATCGTCTCTTTGACCTACCGTCCTATCCCTTCACCGCCCTTGAGCTGTCTCCGTCGGTGGATGAGGAGCAAGTCGCCGATGTATTCGTCCGGATTAACTCGAAGGGAGTCTCGCTCAATCAAGCAGATTTCATCCTCACACTCATGTCCGTCTTCTGGGACTCGGGAAGAAGAGACCTCGAGGCATTTTCTCGTGCTGCAAAGTCGCCTTCAACCAGCGGACCATCACCATTCAATCACTTTATCGAGCCAGGTCCTGATCAGATGCTGCGCGTTGCGGTTGGGCTCGCGTTCCGTCGCGGACGACTGAAGTCGGTCTACTCGATACTGCGTGGTCGAGACATAGAAACGGATAGCTACTCAGAAGACGCCCGCGCTCGACAATTCCAGACGATGCAAGACGCACAAAGCTACGCTCTGGACCTGACGAACTGGCATGAGTTTCTAAAAGTCCTGGTCCGTGCTGGTTATCGCAGTGGATCGATGATCAGTTCTCAGAACGGATTGCTGTACAGTTACATCCTGTTTCTGATCGGAAAACGCGATTTCAAAGTGGAACCCCACACCCTTCGAGAGCTGATTGCCCGCTGGCATTTCATGTCGTCGCTCACCGGACGCTATACGAACTCACCCGAGTCGGCGATTGAAGCGGACTTAGGCCGCCTTCAGGAGATTTCTACAGCGGAGCAGTTCGTTGCATTGCTGGATCGACAGATCGCAGGAGCACTCACAAACGATTATTGGGACATCACACTTCCTGGGGAGCTCGGGACGTCATCCGCAAGATCTCCCTCGCTCTTGACCTATTACGCATCCCTGAACTTGCTCGATGCTCGAGTGCTTTTCTCGAAAATGCGAGTTTCTGAGCTCTTTGATCCGGCACTGAAGTCGAAGAAATCCGCGCTTGAGCGCCACCATCTATTCCCACGAAGCTACCTCAAGAGCACAGGAGTGACGCGGACGCGCGAGATCAACCAAATCGCAAACTACGCGTTGGTCGAATGGCCAGACAATATCGCGATCTCTGACACAGCTCCTTCTGAGTATTTCCCTTCCTTTACGGAGCGACTAACCGAGCAGGAACGGACGAAGATGATGTTCTGGCACGCGCTACCGAAAGGCTGGGAAAACCTGCCGTATGAGCAGTTTCTCGAAGAACGTCGCGAGCTGATAGCAAAAGTGATCAGGCAGGGTTTCGAACGCCTTAGGTCTGGGCAGAGCGAGGTCGAGAGCCACAGCCAATCACCACAAGAACGAACAGCTGCGGACATCATCTCAGAGGGGGAGAGCGCGAGAGTCGAGTTCAAGTCATCGGCCCGGTGGAACCTCCACAAAGGGGGGCGAGACGAAAAGATGGAGCAAGTCATCGTCAAAACGATTGCAGGCTTCATGAACGCAGACGGTGGCACGCTGCTGATCGGAGTGAATGACGACGGCGAAGCGGTGGGACTCGCAAACGACTACAGTCTACTAAGGAAACAGGACCGAGATGGATTCGAGCTGTGGCTGATGGATCTCTGCGAGAATCATATCGGCAAGACCGC
This sequence comes from uncultured Polyangiales bacterium, assembly GCA_964487255.1. Lineage (GTDB taxonomy): Bacteria > Myxococcota_A > Polyangia > Polyangiales > CAZAQV01 > CAZAQV01. The sequence goes on from CAZAQV010000026.1 coordinate 39,916, forward strand.
TACGACAGGCCTCACGACGTCATTCGCTGAAATCAGCGGTCAAGATGTATGCCGCGTCGACGTGTCCCCATCTCCACGTCCGATCTTCGTCAGGTCTCCAAAGGGACCTAAGAGCGCTGACTTTTACTTACGAATCGGAAACTCGACGAGACAGCTCTCAACGGACGACGTGCTTGAGTATGAGAAGGATCGCTGGACAAACTAGCCGCCCTGGAGTCTGGAAGGGCTCGAACCGAATTTCCATTGGGTATTACTTCGGCCCTCGTCCCTCGCCGCCGTTCCAAGACGAACTCGACCATTCGAAGTCGCACTCTTCTGCAACCCAAGTGCAACCAGTATTGGACGAATCATGACTATCGATGACGTTCGTGCACCCAAGATCATGCTTGGCGCTCGGTGTTTTTGGTCTTCCTTCTGCTCTAAGGATCTGGTGAGGTAAAACTCGTGGAGGTTCAAGTCCTCTCTTCTGCACCCCTTGTATTGAAGCACTAGCGCCGTCCCCCTCGGACGGCGTGCTTGTTTGTGCACCTCCGCTGCAACCAGAATTGCAACCAGTATTGTCGTTGGCCGCATTGCCACCCGTCGCATGGGGGCTTGTTTGCCTTGGGAGCGAATCCAGCACCGCCCTGCCCGCCCTCTGATTTGCGTGCACATAGCTGTTGGTGGTCGTCAGATGCTTGTGCCCCACGAGGTGCATCACCCCTGGCATGTTGTCGGTGTGCGCCACCAGGTGCGTCGTGCGTCCGTGTCGAAACGAGTATGGCTTTAGCTCGTCTGCGCGCTCCTCTGGAAGGCCTGCATCGAGAGCTGCCTTTCTCAGCGCGCTGCGTCCGTCGTACCGACCAAAGATCAGATCACCTCGACGCTTGCCCTTACAAACCGCCTTCAGCGCTTCGAACCCAGCTTCCGTGAGGTCGACCGTCCTTTCGTACTGGGCCTTATCGATATCCGCAGATATATGCAGAACGGGATGCTCGGGATCGAAGTGCTTCCCCAACTCAAGATTGCATATCGTCTTCGGTCGCAATCCTGTCTCCCACAGAACCTGGAAGTAGTGCCGAACAGGAAACCCCACACGCGAACTGATCTCTGGAAGGCATCGAAGAACCTCCCCAACCTCCTCCTCTGTGATCGCCTCGCAACGAGGCGACCCTTTCGGGTGTCGCTTTCCAACGGCTGACTTGGGAGGCGCTGGGACCTCTGGACGCTCTTCAATCAACTCCTGCTCATACATCCAAAGCTGAAGCATCCGCAGACACGACAGCTCCTTCTTGACGGTTGACCGGGTCACCGCAGTCAATCTCTTGGAGACCTATCCTGCGATCACGGACCGAGACGTTAGATCTTCGATACTCTCGAAGTGCCGATGAACGAGCTGCGCACTTGCCCTGGGAACAATAGAACCCGTCGGCGCATGGCTGCGCACGGCTGCAATCCGCTCCGTCTTCGCCGGGCACCACACATCGATCGTCCCCGCACTTAAGCTCAAGCTGCCTGAACCTGCAAACGGCAAGCTCACTCTTCGCATGTACGTCTTCTAGCCTTCTGCCTGTCGTTTCTCCATCCAATGCCACAGGCTCGCTCCAACGTTTCTCGCCGGCCGGACTGTTTGCTAACCACTCGTTAACCCGCTTTACTTCGCGTCCGGTTACTTCCACCATCGTGTAACTTGCGCCTTCGACGTGACGCGCCTATGCGCACGCCATGCCTTTGTGTTCGAGCAAACCTGTCCTGCCCCTGGGCGCCTGTCTCCTTCTCTTCGCCTCCGCTTGCTCAGAGAACAACATGGAGGTGCCAACTCCCACGCTTGACGCCGGCGTGAAGACAGATGTTATCGACCACGTCGAGATTCGGGGCTCCATTGCAGTAGGCGAATCGGTCGTCGACGAGTTCAGCGAAGACCTAGAGTTCCACGGCTACACCATCGACCTGCTCGCGAATACAGAGGTTCAGATAGAGATCACGCAAAAGGAAACGCTTCGCTCTTTGGACACCACGCTGTTTGTGTACGGGCCTCAGCAAGGCACCGACGGTGGCGTTGCAGGCTACGGCACCTCAGCCATCGCTTTCGACAACGACTCTGGATGGGGTCGTCACGCACGCATCACACCATTCGCGGCGCCGCAAAGCGGTCAATACTTGATCGTGGTGGGCACAGTCGATGGCCGCGGCCGCGGAAACTATCGGCTCGCCGTAGATTGTCTGAGCGCCGATTGCACCGGTGCTCCCGTGCAAACCGAGTGCGCTCTGAGCCCCTCCTACTCCGCAATCTATTGGGGCCGCAGTCCAACCGTTCATTTGCTATCCCAAGTCGACATCGATTCACCCAGCGCCGTCACGCCGCTGCAGGAAAGCCAAATTCTCTCAGCCATGGAAGCTTCCTCGGTGGGCTCGGACATCAGCCTTCAAGAAGCCTTCCAAGCCGTGGACCAGAGCTACTTTGTGTTCTCAGAGCTGCACGACATCTCCACGCGCTCCAACTTCACCGCCATCGAATACGCGCTGGGTGATACGGTAATGGGTAGAATCTTTGAATACGGGACAGCGCGCATGGTCGCTGAGATCGAGGATCGAGACCTCTACGAGTGCAGCGTAGCTGCTGGTCCCGAGGGCAAGGACTGCGCCGATACCTCCGACTGTGCATCAGGCCTTGAATGTGTCGGAATCACTACCGAGCTGAACGGCGGCACGGGAAGGTGCATCGACCTATCCGCCGACAATCATCCACAGACTGGTGATCATTGTGGTCGTCTGCCTTCGCAGGCATGTCCCGAAGCGGCAGGGTTGCTTTGCATGGGGTTGACGCAAGGATCAGAAGGAACTTGCTTGCCAGCCTGGATGCGTAGTCTGTTCATCCATAGCGGACCGGAAGCGATCGAAGGTGGCGCGCTATCAAGCACCGAGGTCGCCTACGGGCTCGCAAGCGTCAGCATGGATGTCGAGATCGAGGCGAACCTCACCGGTGTGGGCCCCGGCCACGTGAGGGTGACATTGACCAGTCCGAGCGGTACCGAAGTATTGCTCGTCGATGACCACATCGAGAGCTCTGTGCGCCTGAATCAACCCGTGCAGGGGTTTTCCAAGAACGAAGACGTAAACGGCGCGTGGACCCTTGAGGTGGAGACGGACCCCAACCTGCCCGACCCCACCCTCACCAGCTGGACGCTGAAGCTCGGCAGCAGCTGGAACTAGCGCGAGGTCACACAGGATGCAATGCCTGCTAGGCTCAACCTGTGCGGATCACCGCCAGTCGACTCTTGGGACTTCTACTGTTCGGGCACCTCACGATGGGTTGCGGCTCGAGCCAACCGAAGACCTGCCCGTCATGTGACCCACCTCCTTCTTCGCCTGAGCCAGCGGATCCCGCAGGAGTCGATAACGAAGCCAACACGCAGAGCGAAGAGGCCTCGCTCAGTGAATCGGCCGAGCCGAAGTCATCACACCGTCAAGACGAGATCATGCTCGGTGATTGTGTGAGCACCGAAGAGAAACGTCGTGCATGCAAAGCGATCGGTTCGGGCTGTTTTCTCGACGCCGAGCCGGTTCTGAGGCCGCCGCATCCATGTCAAAACCAGGGAGCGCGCTGCATGGAAGAGATCACGCCTGTGGCAGCGCACAGCAAAGGGCCATGCATGTGCAGCTGCGATCCCCAATACAAGAAGAAGCGCCAAGAGATGGAGACGCTGCTGCACGAGCGCCGCAATCCAGAGCGGACCATAGGCGAGACGTGCCACGAGTCCAAGACCAACGGCAGAGGCGCGAAGCGTTGTCCCGACCCGGAGCCACCCGAACTGCCCCGTTAAGCGCCCGCGTAAGAACCTGGATTTTCGAGAGATCCTCCAGACTTACTCCTTTTTTAAACTTTCTTGTGACGAATCAGCGTGGCAGCTGACTAATCAACCAGGAGCCATGAGCGAGCCAAGCGCCAAAACACAACATGAAGTGGTCGATCGAGATGCGGTTTTTCGCGAAGTGATGAACGACCTGCAACCTGGTCTTGCACGCATCTGCGCTGGCTACGAGAACAACAATGCCGAACGCAAGGACTTGCTTCAAGACATGCTGCTGGCAATCTGGCGTGCGCTGCCCGGGTTCCGGAACGAGGCCTCGCTACGAACTTGGTGCTATCGAATCGCAAACAATGTAGCCATCAACCACGTCGTAAACGCCAAACGACGTAAAAGACGCGCGGATGAGGCGCTGCCGATCGCAACCCCTGTCGATCCCCAACAGCGCGCGGTTCGCATCGCGGAATCAGAGCGACTCACGGCGGCGATTCGCCAAATCAGCGTTGTCGACAGACAGCTTCTCATGCTCTGGCTGGAAGAACTTTCAGGCGATGAGATTTCAGAGGTCACCGGTCTCTCGCAGACCAATATTTCCTCTCGCCTTCACCGGGCGCGCAAGAAACTGAAACAGATTTTGGAGGTCGACGATGGCAGATGAAAGCTACGAACTCAAAACCCTATGGAAAGAACAAAAAACGGAGGTCATTGAAATGAAAGCACTCACTCAACTGGACAACAACTTTCGCGAAACCATTCGTCAGCGCAACTGGCTTGAATGGATCGCATGCGTCGTCGTCGCAGTCTTCTTTAGTGTGCCTGTGCTCGCGGACGGCGCATTGCTGATAAGAATCGGTGCGGCCATCGTCGTCACAGCCGCGCTGTTCGTTGCATACAAGCTTTGGCGCGACGGGCGAGTTGAAACACAGCTCGACCCGACACTGCCGACGAGCGATAACGTGGCTCGACATAGAGAGAACCTGCTGCGTCAGGCGCGTCTTTTGAGGCGCGCACCGCTCTGGTACGTGGCGCCGATCGCCCTTGGCTGGTCCTTCATCTGGGTGGGCGGATTCCTTGTGCGGCTGAGTGCCGACAACGTCCGCGCTGGCGACTTTCTCTACCTGGCGCTGTGTGTGACGCTCTTTGTCGGCGTTGCTTGGCTCAACCTTCGAGCCGCACAGAAACTGGATCGAAAAGCCGCCGATCTCGCGTAGGTCAAGGCCGCTCCAACAATCGGTCCTACAAGAAATATGTGGGACCGAGTTGTTGAGGACGATGAGTCGAACTTACTCGACGACGCGGTAGACTTCGAAGCGGTGTGAGCCGTCGACAAAAAGCTCGCTGAAGCGTTTGCCGTAATGCTCCATGCGGGACCAACTATTGATCTTGGCGATCTGTTCTTCGAACACGGACAGGCTTTCAACCTCCGACTCCGACATCACCGTGGAGTCGGGTTGGCCAATCGATGCAGTGTAAATGCGAGACTTGGGGTGACCAAGTTCCTTCTGCGCTTCGGCAAGAAACTCTTTGTACAGGCCCACTGCCTCACTGCGTCGTCCAGCCTTTGCGATAGCGATGTCACGAATTACAAACATGGGAACCTCCTTTTGGTATCTCGGTAGCGTACGCCCGGGTTGAGCACTGGGATACGGGTCCACCCCCGCGAGCATTGCGCAACCTCACGCCATGGACCGAGGTCCTTACGGCGCCCGTTGCCCGATCGCGCTGAAACGGCGCCGCGTCGCGCTTAGGGCGTAGCCTCTGAGTAGGAAAACACCTCTGGACGAGCCTGTCCGTCAGGCGGGATCACAGCGAGCGATGTCAGCCACGACCCCCCGATGTGCACGGTCCAAAGTTCGCTGTCCCCTACGTCAAACAGGGTGCACGAGCGGTCGGGCCCGGACGTGCAGAGAAGATATGCCCCCAGATCCATCGCAAACTCATACTCTTTCTCGATGACGAACGAAAAGTCGGGTGCCTGCGCATTGGCCAAAAGTGGACGACATGCTTCTGGTGGAGGCCGAGACGGTTTCCGAACGGAACACCGATGACGTCTGGGAGAGTTCGGACCGCATTGTCGTAGCCAATGCGGACAACCTCGTGGCCGCGGCCGCCCAAGTCCTTCCCTTGGCTGGCGGGTCGTTCGGTCGTGAACAGATTACCTCACTCGCAGCGCGCGATCGCACATTGGCGGTGGCAACCTCATTTGGTCGAGTGCTGCTTTTCGACCTCTCGGATCCTCCTCCGCCCGCAGCATTCGGAGTCGGCACCCAGGTCCGTCTGACGGACGGTGTCTTCGCCAAGTTCACGGGCGCGATCAGTGCTGTCGAGGGAGAGACCCTGACCGTCGAAGTCGTTGTTTTTGGACGCGCCACGCCGGTGACGGTCACCACCGATCAGGTCGAAGCGGTCGATTAGACGAGTTCTTTCCGTCAAGGGCCCGCTGCGGCAAACGCGAGCTGGTTATATTGACAAGAAGCCGCACGCTCTGCCTGGAGAGGCCAATTGTGTATGCCAAACGCGAGTATTTTTCGCCGTGACGCTCACTACGATGAAGGCATGTCGAAAGCGAGTCTCCTGAGTTTCGTCGCCTGTCTTTTTCTACCCGCCACGCTGCAGGCCCAGCAGGTCTGTCCGCCCGGACAAGACTGCCTCGTGTATGACCCCTCCCCGGTTGAAGCACGAACGCGCCGGCTACAGTTGTTCGGCCGGGTCGGTCTCTTTGGCAGCACCAGCATGGTGCTTCATGACATCAACAAGACCGGACCCGTGCTCGAAGAGATGCAGATCGACCTGGCTCCCATCTGGACCGGTGGGTTGGGCTATTCAACAACGTTCCTCGAGTACTTTTCGATGGGCGGGCGAATTTCGGTGGGTACGTTTAGCCCAGCGCAAGCGGACAGCGAGCACGCGTCGCTCTTCGCGATCGAGGCCTTCGCCACGCCGCGCGCTCAGCTGCCTTTCGGGAGCGGCGAGAGCCCCGGCGAGCATGCGGGCTCCGTATACTTGCAGACCCCGATCGGTCTCACCGTGTTCGTTCCGCTACAAACCGATTCCCTACCCGAACCGGCGTTTGGTTTCGGGGTCGAAGTTGGGACCGAATACTGGCTCCTCGACCCCATCGGCGTGTTCGTGGAAGCAGGCTACCGCTGCCGCTCGTTCGATTATAAGGCAGCGGTCGACAAGGTGGTCGCCTACGAACTTGGCGACTGGGGCCTCACTGTCGGTACGACGCTCATGTTTTAAAAACGGAAGCCCAAGCGGAGCAGGTTGAGGTTGAGCCCGAGGCTCGCCTTGTTGGCCCGTGGTCCGTGCTCGAAAAGTGTCGTCGGGTCGCCCGAGAAAAAGGGTCCGCCTTCGATGCAGTTGCCACAATACCCCGCACTGGCGCCGAGCAGCGGGGTGATCACGAAGTCTCCGAGCGTGAAGCGGTAGCCGATGTCGACGCCCGCGTGAAGCTCGTAGTCGACTTCATTAAGTTCGCTCGCTTCGCTCTCGGAGCAGCTGAGCCAGCTTCCGCTCTGCGCCGCGCTTGTGCTGAAGTAACGACCGACCAATTTCGGCAGAATGAACAAACCATCGCGCTCGTCGTTCATGTAGATGCTCAGACCACTCGCAACCCAGCCCCCGAGAGACACGGAACTGCAACCATACATGTCGCCGTAAAGCAGCGAAGCCTCGAACGACCACTCAAGTCGGTCATCGAGCGCAACACTGCCGCCAACCGGGACATAGAGCACGCCGGCAACGGCCATCACGGTACTCGCCAGCGGATAGATAAAGACCGTTGTCGTAGGAGTCGGATCGGACTGCTGGTTCCACACCGCAGGAAACGAGACCTCGCCGTCATCTTGGGGAAGAAAGAGTGCACCCGGCTCGTTCTGTGCCGACACCGTCGCCGCGAACGCCATGCTCGCAGCGACTGCTAATGCAAGCCCTGCAAAACTTCTCTGCACACCTTAAGTGTTACACAAACTTCGCAAGTGTGAAGGGAGTCCGTCCTCCGGGGGGTAGCCTATTGTGGGATGGCCCCCTCTGTGCTCTGGACGACAAATGTGTTATCCAATGCCCAGCTCCACGAAAGAAGGGGGATTTTTCATGGCAGTTCGGACGTGCATTTTTAGACCTGGCCAGCTCACCAGCCTCGCCTGCATCCTTGCGGCATCGCTCAGTTCGATGGGCTGCAATGGCGACGGGAACGGTCGCGCTGCGGAGTACTACATTGAGGTCAGCCTTGAACACCTACTTTGTAGAACCGTCGATCTGACGCTCAATGGGACGGAAACCCTTACCATCGGCAACGGTGAGTCAACGGCAACCTTCGAGACGCCGGTCACCGATGGTATGACCTACGAAGTCACGATCTCAAACGCTCCCGCCGACCGATCGTGCGCGCTTATTGCTCAATCCGGAACCATCTCCGGATCCAACGCCACGGTGGATGTGCAATGCGATGGCTTCCGCGAGCGCGTTGCACTCGAAGACATCGAGTCGCCCACCACACTGCTCGGAGACACGATCTACATCATCGAACAAGGTGGCGTAGAGCGCTCGGTGACCTCCGAGCTCACGATCGAGGCCGGCGCCGTGATCAAGTTTGCACCTGACACCGGTGCCCGCACCCATATGCGAGTCGCCGCCAACGCAACCTTTGAGGTGGCTGGTAGCGAGACTCGCCCCGTTGTCTTTACTTCTCTGCTCGATGACGAGCACGGCTGTGATGACAACATGGACGGAGCGGACACGACCCCGCAGCCCGGAGACTGGGGTAGTGTCGGTGTTTCGACTTCAAGCGACGCTACGGTCAACTACGCTCTTTTTCTCTACGGTGGCTCAGTCGGAGGAACGCAATACAATCCGACGCTCAGTTTCAGCCAAGGTAGCCGGGGCGTTGTCACGAACAGTGCCTTTGCACACAACGGAAGCGGCATAAAAGCCGATGGCTCCGAATTCTTCGACAGTGGCGCCCTCGACTTCAGTGATGCCGCGACCGATAGCGTCGCAACCGGCAATGTCTTCTACGACAATGGCCTTCCGCTGAGCATTCCGCCGGACATGAGCCTCGATGACTCCAACACCTTTCACAAACCAGGGGACACCTCCGTCCGCAATACACGCGAGGCGATTGTACTGACAGGTCATGAGTTTGTGAGCAGCTCTACTTGGTCCGAAACCGAAGTGGCTTTTGTGAGTCAGCGTAGCCAGACGATACTCAGGCCCGGCGCAAGTCTCACACTCGGAGACGGCGTGGTGGTCAAAACCTGGGTGGACTCTCCCGTTGGTTCGGAGTGGACGCTTCAAGATGGCGCCTCGCAACTCGTCAACCTCGACGGAACCGACGTTTACTTCACCAGCATCGCTGACGATGAAGTGGGCGGTGACAGCAATGGGGATGGCGGGGCGAGCACGCCCTCGGCTGGCGATTGGACCGGTATCTATGACAGTAAGGCCATGTCCTGGGTTACCGGAGACAACATCTTATACGCCGAGCACTAGACCCTTCGCGCGCCGAGCCTAGGGCGTGAGGTCACGGTCCGAGAGCACGATCAGCCGATCTTGTTCGCCGAGCGCAAAGGCCTGCCTACGGTCGGGATTGAGCACTGTCGTAAGCTCTCCTTCTTCGCTGCAGACAAGAAAACCAAGTGCCAAATCGCCCCGAGGTGCGGCGTCCCTTTGAAACGTCTCGAATTGAAGCTGTTTGCCTACATAGCCGTAGTCACTGGCGCGACGAAACGTGATCTCGGTACCACCGGTGCTGAACAGGTCCGTATACACCGCGTTCAGATCCCGACTCAGGCTGATCTGGGCAAGCATGTGACTAAGTATGACGGGACTGATGAGCACCTCACCGTACTTCTTGCCAAACAGATTGACGTTGGCGGGGTCTAGGATTTCGATGATGAGATGTGGTCGCTTTTCACATTCAACCAAGGCGCGTTGAAGCGCGAGGTAGCCGACAACGGTCCTCGCGTCAGAGGCCTCTCCTGAGCCAAGTCGGTCGTTACCAACGAGAAAGATATTGTCATAGATCTCGAGTGGCAGCTCCGCGAGCTCAGTCGGCATTACGTAGTCGAGTTCCAGGTGGCGCACCTGCACACGTTTGAGAGCGGGCACGAACTTCCGCGTGGTCACCTCTCGCTCCTCACGGGTCACCAGCGAGACGACATCCACTTGGTAGCTCTCGCGCTCGCTGCAAGACAGCTCGAACAAGAGCGGGGGCACCTTATGGCTCCAACCAAGCACCAGCAGGCGCCGTTCGCGAACAGGCCCACGCGGTCGCATAGACTCGCGGTCTTGCGAACCGACAAGCGCAAGTGACGAGGACCGCGCCGGTTTCACATCCGCGTAGTCTCGCGCAAAGACGACCAAACGGTCACCTCGCTGGTAGACGGTGTCGAGCGGCGGATTAATATGCGCGTGCGCTCGGGCGCCCACCTCTGTCGCTCGAAGGAAACCGATGGGTATCGCCTTCGGAAAGAATCCGAATAGCTCACCAAAGGTCTTGCCGATGAGAGCAGGTTCGTCTCGTACGAATGGCTCGTTGCCTTCGCGGTGTGTCAGAAGCTCGGTATAGGTCTGCGAGAGCCCCTCGTGACGAATGTTCTGTGCGACGAGTCGAGATATGACGGCGTCCGCGGCCAAGACCTCCAACGGGCCACGATAAGCAGCCTTTGCAAGTTCAACTTTTCTCGGGTCGAGAACCTCTGCGACAGCAAGCGGTAGCTCGTCGATTGCAGAGAGCGTCGGATGGTTACTCATCGAAAGCAGCACCTTGATGGTGTGCGTGTCGACGGCCTCGGGCCCCTCGACCGCGAAGTCGCCGGCCGGTAGAATCACCGACGCCGCGTGCGCGAAGTCGACCCGTATGAGGTGACCGCTACGAAGGGGCGAGCCCGATCGCAACGTCACCTGCTTCGAGTTCCACACCTTCCCCACACGGCTCTTTAGTTCGTTACGCAGTGAAACCCCTGCTTCGCGCGCCAGCACGACCATGTGTAGGCGTTGTGCGCCGTGCCGCTTCAAAAAGCGCTTCACGCGTGTGCTCGACAAAAACAGGTCGCGCATGATGATCGCCGTGCGCTCGGTCCAACCCAAAATGAGCACGTGGTTGTTTCGGGCAACGGGCGTGACCCCGCTCTCAAGGTGCTTGATGGTTGCGTTGAGCCATTGGGTCAAAATCGCGACCAGCGAACCCATGAAAAGCACGTAGCCGAGCACGGTGATGACGGTCGAGATGACGCGCTTGACCGTCCCCTCGTCGTCACCGAGATAACCGGGGTCGGTCAGACGCAAAAAAGCCCACCATACCGAATCGTCCAGGGAGGACGTTCCATGGCTCGAGGCATTGAGCAGCGCGCCACCGGCAATCGAAATCAATCCGATCAAAGCTGCTACGAAAAGCAGTTGATACGCTGCACCACGGACGAGAAAACGCTCAAGAGCATGTTTGATGCGAAGCAGAAAACGCATAGGTCAAAGTCGTGCGCCTATATCGTTCGATCAGGCGGCCGAGTCAATCGCCGAACGAGCGAAATCCAGAACGGGCTGACAATGAGCGTGGTCGCGATTACAGCAACGGTCAGTTCATAGCCGTACCCCGCGATGATGCCGGCCTGCTTGCCCACAGCAGCGAGCACGAAACTGAACTCTCCGATCATCGCAAGCAGGCTTCCACCGTAAAGACTATTGGCCCATGTTCTTCCAGAAACTTTGAGGATGAGCGCATTGATCAACGTGTTCCCGAGCAGGGCCGCCGCCACAAGCGAAGCCAAAGCGGGGAGGTGCATGGCAACGAAGCGTAGGTCGATGAGCATGCCGATCGACACGAAAAAAAGCGCAACGAAGAGCACGTGAAGGGGTTTGAGGCTCTCGTGCACCCACTCATGTTCGTCGTTCGCGGAAACGACGATACCTGCCACAAAGCCGCCCAGCGCAACCGAAAGTCCCAGAAAACCGGTCAACGAGGCGAAGGCGAAACAAAGCGTGAAGGCCCCGAACAGCTCGAGCTCGCGGTCTTGACCGAACCAGTTGCGCACGCGCAGGGGGATCGAGTTCCCTCGGGCCAGGTAAACGAAAAGCGCGATGACGAGCACGCCACCCACAAGCTGTCCGATCGCTTGGCTGAGCGAAGGCTTTTCGCCAGCCAGCAAGCCGAGACAAATCAACATGGGCACCACGAAAATGTCCTGCGCGAGCAACACCCCGATCACGTCGCGACCCGTTGGCGAGTCGCTTTCGCGCGAAGTCGACAATAACTTCAATACAACCGCGGTACTGCTGAGGCTGATCACAAAGCCAAGAAGCAGGGAGCGTTGCCAGGGCCATCCAAGCATTGCGCCGAGCGAGAACGTCACCGCCAAACTGACGCCGATTTGCGCCAGTGTCCCCAGCACCGAGACCCGCCAGTTGGATATCAACTTGGGGAGCTGGATCTCCATGCCCGCAAAGAAGAGAAGCAGCACCACGCCGAACTCGCCCATGCGCGCGATGGTCACTTGATCGACGAGTAGCGCGAGGCCGTGAGGTCCAATCGCGACTCCAGCCAGCAGATACCCAACCACGCTCGGCTGTTTGACCCGTTGCATGAGAACACCGAGCAGCAAAATACCGAGTACAGCGCCGACAATGATCGGCATGGCGGGATCCATATGCATCGCGAACGTCACGATTATTCGCCGTGCTTGTGCGCGCTGTCCACCACAACGCCGCGTGCTATCTATCAAAGAGATGGGCGGTACGTTCCGAAAACGAGCCAAATGGTGGGTCGATCTGGCAGCGCAGACGATGCTCCTCGCAGCCATCGGCTTCTGCGGGTGCGACGCGCCCCTCCCCTCGGCCACCGGTGCCACAAACGACTCGCCAGAGCCGGCAAAGCGCGCAGAGTCGGTGAGGGCTCCTGTCGACCCGCCCGGCACACTCGTGCTTCACCGAGGGGGCGCTTTAGAGAGCGAGCGCGTGCCCGTGGTGATCTTTATTCACGGCATGGGCGATCGGCCGCGCTCCAAACTCTTCGACGGCTTCGATGGAAAGGTGCGCGTATTGATTCCACGCGCCCCGGTCGCATATGGCCCAGGTTTTCGTTGGTTCGAATACCAAGACGGCACAACACAACAAGCCATCGGCGAGGGCATCGCGCAAGCCGGTGAACAGCTCGCAATCTGGCTCGTCGAGGTCGGGAAACGCAAGACGACGCTGGGCAAACCCATCATCGTCGGCTTCTCGCAAGGCGGCATGCTCTCGCTCTACTTGGCCACGCATCATGCTCACAAGATCAGCGCGGCCCTTCCTATCGCGGGCTATCTACCCAAGAACGTGTGGCCAAACGAACCTGCGCCCAAACCACAACCGACCTTGCGTGTCGTGCACGGCACCGCCGATCAAATCGTACCGATCGAACCGATGCGCGAGCTTGGGCGCCACCTCAAGGCACTCGGCTGGCGGCTCGATTTGCGTGAGGTGGATGGCCTCGGTCATCGCGTCGACGCGAGGGTTTTTGACCTACTCTATCAGGACCTACGTGCTGCTGTCGTCGCGCTTGAAGGAACGAAAGGCGCGCGCGCCAACAGCCACCCAAGGCCCTGAAGGCTCGCTTCGCGAACGCTACTTCGGTTGGCAGCTTTTGATGTTGGAGCTGGTCACGCCATTGCACGACTCGGTGTCGGCGTTGCAATCCATGTCGTCTTCGCAGATCACACGGCAAACGTTCTTGTCGCTTTCGTTGGTGCAGATGGCGCCGTCGACGCAATCGTCGGTGCTTCCCGCACCATCGCACTCTTCGCCGACGTCCGCCGTGCCGCAACCGAGCGAAAAACAAAAGATTGAAACAAGGAAAAATCGAAACGTCGTATTCATCGCGCAACGATACGTGCCACTTGATCCGCTGACAAGCCCGTTGCATGGTGGCGCGTGCTGTCGACGAGCTGGCTTTCGCTGGTGCCACCGATCCTGGCCATCGCGCTCTGCTTGATCACGCGACGCGTGTTGCTTTCGTTGTTTCTGGGCATCTGGACCGGCGCCACCCTGCTCGCCGATTTTGACCCACTCCGCGGCCTGGTGCGCGGCGTCGATGCATGCCTCGGTGTCCTGGCCGACCCTGGCAGCGCACAAATTATCGTGATGGTCGCCTTGTTCGGCGCGCTCATCGCCTACGCGCAGCGCTCGGGCGGCGTCGAAGGTTTGCTCGCGCTCTTCGCACGCTTTGGTGTGAGCGAAACCCGACGGCGCGCACAGCTCTCGGTTGTGGTCACGGGGGCACTCATCTTCTTTGATGGCATGCTCTCATGCCTGCTCGGCGGGGCGATCTATCGACCGCTTTTCGATCGACTCAAGATCTCCCGCGAGAAGCTCGCGTACATCGTCGACTCCACCTCGGCGCCCATCTGCATGCTCATCCCGGTCAACGCATGGGGCGCATACATGATCGGGCTTTTGCGACAAAACGGCGTCGAGGATGCGACGCGCGTCTTCGCTACATCGGTGCCCTTTAACTTTTACTCGCTGCTCGCCGTTGCTCTCGTGCTCGTCGTCATCTTCTCCGGCAAAGACTGGGGCCCCATGCGACGCGCCGAAGCGCGTGCCCAGGCCGGCCAGCTCTCCGAAGCCGCCACCGACGATGGGGCTGGTGAGCTTCGTGGCCTGGCCGCCATCCGCTACGAGGGCAACAAGCCGGCGCGTGCGCTCAACGCGCTTTTACCGATCTTTGTTCTCGTGATCGGCACACCGGTCGGCCTCTACATCACCGGTGACGGCGACCTGTTGGCTGGCTCGGGGACCCTCACGGCGTTCTGGTGCACGCTCGCCGCCATCTTTGTGGCTGCGCTTGCCTATCGCGCGCAAGGCATCATGCGGAGCAGCGAGCTTTCGGAGTATCTCTTCAAGGGCATCGGGCATTTTTTGCCGATCGCGACGCTGATGCTCTTCGCCTTTGCCATCGGTGGGCTCTTTCGCGAACTGGGCACCGGCGCGTTCATGGCCGAGCTCGCCCGCACCTGGCTCAGCCCAAGCCTGGTCGCGCCAATGTTGTTCGTTTTCGCGGCCTTCACTGCCTTTTCAACGGGTACCTCTTGGGGAACGTTCGCGACGTTGATCCCGATCGCCGTCCCGGTGGCGGAAGCCAACGGCTTGGCCTTGCCGCTGGCGATCGGTGCGGTCACAAGCGGCGGGATCTTCGGCGACCACTGCTCACCGATGTCCGATACGTCCGTATTGTCGTCCATGTCCGCTTCCTGCGACCACATGGACCACGTGCAAACGCAACTCCCGTACGCCCTGGCGGCTGCGGCCGCAGCCACGCTGCTGTTCACGATCGCAGGACAGTTTTAGGCGCGAAGCGGCGCCCACACCCCGCCGTGAAGTTCGGGCAGCGGATAGCCCACCTCTCCAATGTCTGTCGCGCCCATCGCGTGACACACCGCCAGCAGTGTCCCGGTCGGAACCTTCGGGTTGTCGTTACCCCCCACCAAATGTTGCCCGGTCTTGAAGTAGCCGCGACAGTTGCCAAAGAGGATAGTCGGCACATCCGTCGCACGGTGCGCACTGCCGTGACCGTGCTCCATCGTGGTCATGACGACCGACGAGTCGAGCAAGTTCTCTTGACCATCGCTGCCCTTGAGCCGCCCCACAAAACTTGCCAGGCGTTGCGAGTACCAGTTGATAAACTCTTTGACCTGGTCCTCCGCGTGATGCGTGTAGGAGTGGTGGTCCGAACCCGAGTTCGCATCGCCCGGTCCCACGGAACCTTTGCCGAGCTCAGGCACCTTGAAGCGCGACGCGGAACCGCCGAACTGCATGGCAAACACCCGCATGCGGTCCGAACGAAACGCGGCATCGATCAGTGCGAACCATTGCTCAAGCACCTCGACGTGATTGTCGGGGTTGGTGGCGATCTCAGGTGGCCGCGTCGGAATGACGATGTCGCCGAGCTGGCCTTGCTGATCGATGCGAGCTTGAAGGCTGCCTTCGAGTTCACGCAGCGACTGCATGTGCTGCTCAAGAATGTGTCGACCCGCCTGCGGGAGCTGGCCGCGAATGCGTTCCATCTCCTTGTGCGTGCCGTCGAGTGCGCTCTTGCCTTGCGCCCAAAGCGTGACCGCCGTCTCGCCGGGCTCGGTCTGCATCAGCCCCTCGAAGAGCAAGTCCCAGGCCGCGATGGGACTCTTGACCATCGGCGCGTCATTGGTCTGGCTGATCGATGCGCTGTTGTAGTCGACGGAGGAATCGGCGGCGCGGAACACAGACCGACTTCCGCCACCCATGTTCCAGTGGCTGCCATCGATGTGAATGACCATATTGGCGAGCCGACGGTCGGCAACAAGGCCTTGTTTAACGTTGTACTCGGCGATCAGCTGATCAATGGATGGCGAGGTCGCGCCATCGAAGCTGTCGCTAAATGGGATGCCGCCGGTGAACGCCGCCTGTGAGGCGGGAATATGCCCATCACCAAGGGTTGAGACGCCTTGCGACGCGCGGTGATCCTTGGCTGCGTTGAGTAGCGGCTGCATCGCGTACTCACTGATCGCGATGGCGTCGGACACGAAGGGGTTCAGCGGCGTAAAACCGTCGACGAACTGCCAACTGCTGCCGCTTCCGCTCGCGATTCCATCATTGGTGCCGTTGGCGTTGGGCAGGAAGATGGTCACGGCGCGTTTGGCGCTGGCGATATCCTGCGCCTCGGCCAGGTCGGTCCAAAAATGGGCGATGGGTGCAACCAACGCCGCGGTTGCGCTGGAACGAAGGAAGTCGCGCCTCAACCAGCGGCGGTTCTGAACGCCACGAATCTTCTTCTTACTCATAGTGCGTCCTCCGCAAAACGAAAGAACCTGGACGTCGCAAGGGTTCGCATCAGCGCCACAGGTCTCGGATCCTGATCAAATTCTTCAAAGAGCTGGGAGAAGAGCCGCGCGTCGCTCACCCCCGGGTCTCGACCCTCCGCGTAGCGCCACAGCTGTGTCAAAAAACAGCGCGAAACCGCCGGGTGCGTCGCAAACTCACTCGCCGCCTCGCTTGGGCTCGCGAAGGTGACCGTCTCAAACGGGGGCAAGTCAAAGTGTCCAACCGTCTCTTCGAGGCCAACCTCTTCCTCCGAAACGCGGCGTCCAAGTACGTCGTAGACGTCAAACGCAAAGCCGGCGTTGAGCACGCGGTGACAGTTCGAGCAGGGCTGCACCGACTCGAGCGGCGTGAAGATGTCACGGAAGGTCTGGTCCTCTTGCCGGTCGCCGAGCGCCATCGCGGGGACGCCCGCTTCTTTGCCGAACTCGCTGCACGTCAGGTTGTGCACCAAAAAAGCGCCACGCCGCATCGGTGAACGCCCTGACTCCTTTGAGTTCGCGGTGAGCACAAGCGCCGTCGTCAGAAGGCCCCGGCGCTCCGTATTCGACAGGTCGACAGGCTGCATTCCCTCACCGCCCGGCCAGCTCAAACCGTAGTGCTCTGCAAGCGGCTGCGACATGCGAGAGCTTTCGAACGTGAGCAGCTGTTGCAGCGTGCCATCCCCATCGATGGCAATGGATTTGACCATGGCTTGAAACTCGTCGCGCATGGCGTCGAGGAGCGACTGGCTCACGGATGGGGTCTTGTTGTCGACGCGCGCTTCGGTCGTACCCAGCCACAGTTCCGTCAGATACGAAAGTTGAGATGCAAACTCGGGCAATGCGATCAAACGGTCGACCTCGGCGCGATAGACGGTATCGTCGGCGAGCGAACCGTCTTGTGCGCGCGCAAGAAGCTCCGCGTCGGGTGGCGTTCCGGTCAAGAAGAAGGAGAGCTTCTGCGCCAGCTGATGAAGGTCGCCCTGTGGCAGTGCATACTCAAAACGATAGATGAGCTGCGGCGACAGAAGGCGCGCCTGAACGGTCGCTTTGCGTGCAAAGACGGTGTCGCCGTTGGCACGGGCGTCGTCGTACACCGCACGGGCCTGCGCAATCTCGTCCGCGCTCGGCGGTCGCAAGAACAGGGTTGTCAGAAACGCTTCGAGTTCCACATCCGTGCACTCCGCAGCACACGGCAGAAGCGCCTCCGCGCCCTGCTCTGCGCCTTCGAGCCCAACTTCGTACAGTGCATCCATGGACTGAATGTTGCTGATCGAATTATTGTTTGCGATGTTGGGCAAGCCGCGCAGGAGGCCACCAAACGAGATGCCATCGAGCGACGGCGAGCTGCCCACAATGCCGTTCATGCGAGCGTAGAGTTCACGCTCGGTCAGCATACGAATGCCCGTGCGAGGTGATGGCTCGACGAAGTCGTACACGAAGCCGGGTGCGGCAGGGTCGTCCTCCACCGGGTCGATACCGGGCAGCATATCGTCCTGCTCGTACCAAGGAGACTCGGCACCCGGATCATCGATCGCACCATTGCAGGCTGCGATCAGGCCGACCGCCAAGAGCGCGCTCAGCCTGTCTCGTGAGAACCGGTGCTTCATGCCGCAGATCCAAAGCAAAACTTGGGCCACCCAAAAGGCGTTCAGGTGTAGTTCTCCGGGGGCCTTTTCCGCTGCAATCCCGTATGCGTGGATCGAAGTCCCACATGCCCTTACACCGTCGGGAACGCGCAATGCGCCAAAGCACGTCAAGATCCCTTATCACCTACGCTAGCTGTGCACTTGGTAATGCCAGCCCTCAGCAGCGTGATACCATGAGGGAATGCGCGGATGGCTCACGACCTTGACGCTGCTCGGGACGCTCTGGGCGCGCCCGGTCGCTGCCGAGTGCATCTCCAATATCGTCCACGTGTACCCCGAAGCCGGCACAATATTGCCAGCCAACGGGCACATCCTCGTCGTCGCCGGCATGGGCGCAGACGAATCGCTACGGCGCGCGCCACGCGGCGCGTATGCGCTCTGGGACCTTATCTCAGAGGACCTCGTACCGCTGCGCACCGACAAGCCACTCGTAAGTCGCGAGTCATACGCCGCACGTGTTCTTCGACCCGTTCGCCAGCTCAAGGCCGGGCAGAACTACGCGCTCGTGCGTACGGACGCCGCCCAAGCGGCGAACGTGCTCGACCTTGGCAGCCACAATTGGAACGTCGGTCCCGCCGACACGAGCGCGCCGCTTTGGGAGCAAAAGCCACAGCAGGAGCGGTACGAGTACCAACAATACGGCTGCGGTCCTTCGAGCCAACACCACATCACCGTCTCGGCGCAAGGTGCGGGGTACTACCACGCCGTCGTGCAAGGTGCAGGCATGACGCAGACGTTCTTGGTCGCCCCCCCGTCGAGCGGTCGCACGCTACCCATCGGTCACGGCATGTGTGGTGGCGCGTTTTCAATCCTCAGGAACAAGACATATCGTTTGCGTATCGCTCCCGTCGATTTCGCAGGCAACCGCGGGCCCACGGGCACGCTTAAGCTCAGCCCCCACTAAGACGGCTCGCGGAGCCTAAGTGAGCTACATTCTCAGCCATGGACGTGGTTTCCGATAGCGCATTCGACCAGCTCCTCGCCGACAAAGACGGCTTGATTCTGGTCGACTTTTTTGCGGATTGGTGTGCGCCCTGCCGCGCCCTCAGTCCCGTTCTTGAGACCCTTGAAGCTTCGTACCCCGACGTTTCATTCATCAAGGTCGACACCGAGCGTTCCAAGCGGGTCGCATCTGCATTCGGCGTGCGTAGCCTGCCCACGGTCCTGCTCTTGCGCGCCCAGGCGGGGTCAGCTGAAGTGGTTTCGGTCACGCTCGGCGCAAAACCACAGAGCTACTGGATCAAGCTGCTCGACCAGGCGACCAAGCCGAAACCGAAGTTGCTCGAGCGACTCTTCGGACGCGGCTAACCTACAGCCCGTTTTGTGAGCACGCCCTAGCCTCCACGCGGCGCGTTCGATGTAGCGTCCGCGGTCGCGCCCTGAGTTGCTTCGCAGCAGCACTCGTGCGAACATGCCTAGGTCGTGCGCGAAATCGCCTACAAACAAGCGATGAGACGGTGGGCGACGGGCGTGAGCGTGGTAACCGCCTCGATCGACGGCCTATCCATGGGTATCACCATCTCTAGCCTTGCGTCCGTCACGCTGGGTCCGCCGACCATCTCGTTCAGCCTCTCATCAGCCAGTACGGTCGGCAGCGCACTGGAGGCGGATCACCACGCTGTGGTCAACATCCTGGCAGCTGATCAACGCGATATTTCGGACCGTTTCGCAGGTCGTGACGGCGCACTCGACCGCTTTGACGGCATCGCAACGCAGGCGATGCCACAGGGCCCGGCCCCAGCGCTGACGGGAGCCGCCGCCATCCTGTCGTGCGTGGTGCGCGAAACAGTCTCCGTCGGCGGGCACCGCCTTTACCTGGCCGAGGTGCTCGAGTCGCGCAGCACGAAGAAGGACCCGCTCCTTTACTTCGACGGCGACTACACTGACGTCGTGTTTGGTCGACGTGCGAACGAACGCTGAGCAAAACCCACAAAAGACCGCGCGCGGGGTTTGCGCTAGAGTCGCGCTGTGACAGCGGGCTGGCAGTTTTGGATCGACCGCGGTGGGACGTTTACCGACATCATCGCGCGACAGCCTGACGGCAAACTGCGAAGTCAAAAGAGGCTTTCGGACAGCCCGATCGGCGACAGTGACCCTGCTCTCGATGCAATCCGCGACTTCATGGGCGTTGCGCAGGACGCACCGATCGACACATCTGCGATTGAAGCCGTCAAGATGGGAACGACGGTGGCCACCAACGCGTTGCTTGAACGTACCGGAGAACGCACCGTCCTGTGCATCACCGAAGGGTTCGCAGATGCACTGCAAATCGGTTACCAGAACCGTCCCGACATCTTCGCGCGGCACATCCAGCTTCCGCGCCAACATTACGAGCGGGTGATCGAGGTTCGCGAGCGCACCGATGCACGCGGGTCCGTCCGCGTCCCACTCGACGAAAGCGCGCTCCGAGATGCCTTGACGCAGGCGCACGTGGACGGCATCCGCGCTTGCGCGGTCGTCCTCATGCACGGCTATCTCTACCCTGAACACGAGCTCCGCGTGGGCAACATCGCGGAAGAGGTCGGCCTCGTTCAAGTCTCCCTCTCTCACCGAGTGAGCCCACTACGCAAGCTCGTCAGCCGAGGTGACACGACCGTCGTCGACGCCTATCTCTCGCCGGTCCTGCGACGCAAGGTGGCCGCGCTCCAAGAAGAGCTTGCCGGTACCCGGCTGTTCTTCATGCAGTCGAACGGCGGCCTGAGCGAGGCCGAGTCGTTCGGCGGCAAAGACAGCATTCTTTCAGGCCCGGCCGGCGGTATTGTCGGCGCAGCAAAAACCTGCGAGGAAGTCGGACTCTCGAAAATCATCGCCTTTGATATGGGCGGCACATCGACAGACGTCGCGCACTATGCAGGCGAGCTCGAACGCAACAACGAGCGTACGATCGCCGGTTCACGCCTCAGCGTGCCGATGCTCGACATCCACACGATCGCGGCGGGCGGCGGTTCTATCGCGAGCTACGCCCAAGGGCGCTTTCGTGTCGGTCCTGCTTCGGCGGGCGCAGATCCCGGTCCAGCGTGCTACCGACGCGGCGGTCCGCTCACGCTCACCGACTGCAATCTCGTGCTCGGTCGCATTCGCGCCGAGCACTTTCCACACCTCTTTGGGCCAGACGCCGACCAGCCACCGGACCTCGAGGCGGCCAAGACGCGGCTTGAGGAGCTTCGCGCACAGCTATCGACGGGCGGACGCGAGGCCATCTCAGATGAAAACCTGGCCGCAAGCTTTGTCCAGATCGGGGTCGATCACATGGCAGCGGCCGTCAAAAAAATCTCACTCGAGCGCGGGCGCGACCTCGACGACTACGCCCTTTGCTGCTTCGGCGGTGCAGGCGGACAGCACGCGTGCATGGTGGCGGAGCAACTTGGGATGCAAACGGTCATCGTCCCGCCTCTCACCTCCGTCCTCTCCGCCCTTGGCATCGGTTTGGCGGAACTCCGTTCGCTCAAAGAGGCCGCCATCGACTGCCCTCTCACGGGCGACGGCGTCGAAATGATGCGGCATCTTATCGAGCGCCTCGCGGACGAAGTCGCCGCCACCCTACGTGAACAAGGAGCTGCTGAAGACGCCATCTCGATCATCAACAAGGTTAAGCTTCAGTACGAAGGCTCAGACACGAGCCTCGAGACGACGCTTGCCGATCCCGCGTCCATGCGCGCTGCGTTCGAAGCCCTGCATCGCGAGCGTTTCGGCTTTATCGTGGGTCGCAAAAGACTGCGTAGCGCGAGCGTCGTGGTCGAGGCGGTCGGCCGCCACGGCCGAAGCAGCAGGAGCCTTGCGCCCGGCAAACGCTTTGCCCCGCGACAACTTCGCAGCACTTCGGCTGCAGATGCCACCTTTTACAGCGCCGGCGCGATGCACCGCGGCCCCGTCCTACGGCGCACCGAGCTTTCCAGCGGAGACATCATCGATGGACCAGCCATGGTCGTCGAAACCGACACGACCGTGGTCGTGGACGTGGGTTGGCGGGCGGAAGTGCTCGCGGAGGGACATCTGAGACTTGAACGCACGAAAGCGCCCGCCGAACACTCTCCCTTGCCAATTGCGGACAGTGCTCCATTGGCAAAGTCAGACGCAGACGCCAGAAAGGAAGATGCGCCGGACCCACTTCGACTTGAGCTGTTCAACAACGTCTTTCGTTCCATCGCGGAGCAGATGGGCATCACGCTTTGTCAGGCCGCACACTCGGTCAACATCAAAGAACGCATGGACTTTTCATGTGCGCTCTTCGACCAAAACGGCGACCTCGTCGCCAACGCGCCGCACGTTCCCGTGCACTTAGGCTCCATGGGTGCGAGCGTCCGCGCGATACTCGACGCCCGGCCCAATCTCGAGCGCGGCGAGGTCTTCGCGCTCAACGACCCATACCGCGGCGGCACGCACCTGCCCGACATCACCGTCGTCACCCCCGTCTTCATCGCTCAACAAGACGCGCCAAGTTTTTTCGTGGCGTCGCGCGGCCACCACGCCGACGTCGGCGGCGTCACACCAGGCTCGATGCCACCCAAGAGCCAACGCGTCGACGAAGAGGGCGTCTTGCTCACCAACTTTCAGTTGGTCCAAAATGGGGAGTTTCTTGAGGAGGAGTTCGTGCGCGCGCTTCAGGCGGGCGACTTTCCCGCGCGAAACATCCCGCAAAACATCGCCGATATTGAAGCACAGATCGCAGCCAACGAGACAGGCCGGCGCGAACTCGAAAAGCTGGTCTCACGCGCGGGGCTGCCGACGGTGTGCGCGTTTATGGGGCATGTGCAGGCGAATGCCGAGCAATCCGTTCGCGAACTGCTCAAGAGCCAGGCAGACGGGCATGCCATCGGACAGCTCGACAGCGGCGCAAAAGTGGAGGTGCGCGTGCACATCGATCGCGAGCACGGCACGGCTGTCATCGATTTTACCGGGACGTCCGAGCAACAACAGAGCAACTTCAACGCGCCGCGTGCCGTGTGTGAAGCCGCCGTCCTTTACGTCTTTCGGACGTTGATCGAAGACGACATCCCAATGAACCAGGGTTGCCTCATCCCGATCGAGATGCGTTTGCCGGAACGATCACTGCTGAGTCCCTCCTACCCGGCTGCCGTCGTCGCGGGCAACGTGGAGACCTCGCAGCTCATCGCCAACACGCTGTTTCGTGCGCTGGGCGCGCTGGCCGAGTCGCAAAGCACGATGAACAACTTCACCTTCGGTGATGGCGAGCACCAATACTACGAGACCATTTGTGGTGGTGCAGGGGCTGGAGAGGGCTTTGATGGCGCGTCGGCGGTGCATACCCACATGACCAACTCGAGAATCACCGACCCCGAAGTGCTCGAAGCGCGACACCCGGTGCTACTGCGACGCTTTTGTATTCGGCGTGGTTCGGGTGGGGGCGGCCAGTATCTCGGTGGCGACGGCATCGTGCGCGAACTGGAGTTCTTGGCACCGATGACGGCTGCCGTCTTGTCGAACAACCGCGTGGTCGCGCCCAAAGGACTCGCGGGTGGCGCAGACGGCGCGCTCGGAAGGAACACGGTTGTGCGCAGCGATGGACGCGCGGAGGACCTCGGCTCGGTGGCGCAGGTGCAGATGGAGCCCGGTGATCTCCTGCGCATCGAGACCCCGGGGGGTGGTGGCTTCGGCGAAGGCGGACGCCAGTAGTGGCTCTGTGCTGGGGTTTCGCGTCCTGAGCAAAGCTCGCACACTCTCTGCAATTACTTCGTTTTTTTTGGTGTTGCGTGTCATTCGTCACTGGATCGGTTGTTGCTCCTGTGGTCGGCCACAAGGAGACCTCAAGGAATGGCACGAAAAGTAATCGGCGGACTCATTCAATGTTCGAACCCGCTCAACGACGAAAACGCGTCGGTCGAACAGATTCGAGATGCCATGTTCGAAAAGCATCTGCCGCTGATCGAAGAAGCAGGCAAAAAGGGCGTTCAAATCCTGTGCCTACAAGAGGTGTTCAACACTCCGTACTTTTGTCCCAGCCAAGACTCCAAGTGGTGTGACACAGCCGAAACCATCCCTGGTCCGACGGTCGACCAACTGAGCAAGCTCGCCAAGAAGTACGAGATGGCCATGGTCATCCCGATCTATGAGAAGGCGATTCCCGGCGTTTACTACAACACGGCTGCGGTCGTTGACGCCGACGGCACACTGCTCGGCATTTACCGCAAGAATCACATTCCGCAGACCAACGGCTTTTGGGAGAAGTTCTTCTTCAAGCCGGGTAATCTCGGCTACCCGACGTTCCAGACGCGCTACGCCAAGATCGGCGTCTACATCTGCTACGACCGACACTTCCCCGAAGGCGCGCGTCTGCTCGGTCTTAACGGCGCAGAAATCGTCTTCAACCCTTCGGCCACCGTCGCGGGCCTCTCCGAGTATCTTTGGAAACTCGAGCAACCCGCCCATGCCGTGGCGAACGGCTACTACATTGGCGCGATCAATCGCGTCGGAACCGAAGCGCCGTGGAACATCGGCGAGTTTTACGGACAAAGTTACTTCTGCGACCCACGGGGCCAGATGATTTCCGTCGGCTCGCGCGACAAAGATGAAATTGTCGTCGCCGAGATGGACCTCGACTTGATCGAAGAAGTGCGTCGCACTTGGCAGTTTTACCGCGACCGTCGACCCGACTCGTACGGCGACATGATCGAGCAGCTACCGTGATTGACTTAGCAACAGCAATCTCCGATGAACGCTCTTTTCAGAGAACCCGATGTGCTACCTGCACATCGCTGGTTTGGAGAAAAGGCTAGTGAAGAGAAGGAAAGGCTAGCGAAGAACCGATGAGTATCTTGATAAAAAATGGAAGGATTGTGACAGCGGTCGACGACTACTACGCAGACGTCTACGTCGAAGGCGAGACGATCGCGCAGATCGGTAAGAACCTCTCGGTCGGTGCCGACAAGGTCATCGACGCCAAAGGCAAACTTGTCATTCCGGGCGGTATCGACCCGCATACGCATATGGAAATGCCCTTTGGCGGCACGACGGCCGCCGACACCTTTGAGACGGGCACCATCGCCGCCGCCCACGGCGGCACGACAACCATCGTCGACTTCGCCATTCAAACCAAAGGCGAGTCCACCATTAAAGGCCTCGACGCTTGGCACCAAAAGGCCGACGGCAACTGCACCATCGACTACGCCTTTCACATGATCATCACCGACATGCCCGACCAGCGCTTGCCGGAGATGCGCAAGCTCGCCGACGAAGGCGTCACCTCCTATAAGCTTTTCATGGCCTATCCCGGCGTCCTTTACGTCGACGATGGGACGCTCTACCGCGCGTACCGTCAGGCGGGCGAGAACCAGACGCGCATCTGCATGCATGCTGAGAATGGCATTGTCATCGACGAGATCATCAAAGCCGCCGTCGAGGACGGTAAGGTCGAACCCAAATGGCACGCACTCACGCGTCCGACGCGCATGGAGGCCGAAGGCGTGCATCGCTCCATCGCCATCGCTGAGGTCGCCAAGGTGCCGCTGTACATCGTGCATCTCTCCTGCTCGGACGCGCTCGACGAAGTCAAGCGCGGTCGCGCACGCGGTGTCGACGTGATCGCCGAGACTTGCCCGCAATACCTTTTCTTAGACCAATCTTATTACGAGCGCGAAGGCTTCGAAGGCGCCAAGTGGGTCATGACGCCGGCGCTGCGAGAGAAGTGGAACCAAGATGTCTTGTGGCAAGGGCTTCAGTTTCGAGACCTCGAAACGATCGCCACCGACCACTGCCCCTTCTGCATGAAGGACCAAAAAGAGCTTGGCTTAGACAGCTTTACCAAGATTCCGAACGGTGCCCCGGGCGTCGAAAACCGCATGAGCCTCGTGTACAACGGCGGCGTCGTGCAGGGTCGCATCGACCTCAACCGCTTTGTCGAGCTTACCAGCACCGCCGCGGCCAAGGCATTTGGTCTCTTTCCACGCAAAGGCACCATCGCTGTCGGCTCGGACGCGGACATCGTGATCTTCGATCCAGAACGCAAAGAGACGATCAGCGTCAATAACCCCTGCACCCACCACATGAACGTAGATTACTCGGCATACGAAGGCTTCGAGGTGCAGGGCTTTACTGAGACGGTGCTCTCGCGCGGACGCGTTGTTGTCGAAAACACCTCGCTCGTCACCAAAGGTGGCGGCCAGTTCATCAAGCGCGCACATACCGGAGACCTGCTCCGTTCCGTTCAAGGTGTCGGTTAGTACCGCAACCTGAACTTCACTTCGCATTCTTCTTTGGCTCTTCGCCTGACGGCTCATCGCACTTTACCAACTAGAAAACGACAACATGACAACAAGTGAACAGATTCGCAAAAAGCACAAGCTGCACCTATTTCCTTCGGTGGCGAACTTTTATGAAGAGCCCGTGGTACTTCACGAGGGCAAGGGCTCACGCATCAAAGACCTCGACGGCAACCAGTACCTCGACTTTTTCGGCGGCATCCTGACGGTCTCCGTCGGACACGCCAACGATGAAGTCAATGCCGCCATCGTCGAGCAGGTCGGCCGGCTCACGCACGTCTCGACGCTCTATCCGACCGTTCCCATCGTAGAGCTCGCTGAGAAGCTCGCCAGCGTAACACCCGGCAACCTCGAAAAGTGCTTTTTCACAGCATCCGGCACCGAAGCTGACGAAACCGCGGTGATGATGGCGCAGGTCTCGACCGGCAATATGGAGCTGATCGCGCTTCGGCACGGTTATTCAGGCCGTTCAGCGCTCGCCCAAGCGCTCACCGCACACTCGCCCTACCGCGCGCTACCCACGCAAATCGCGTCGGTCAAACATGCCATCGCACCTTACTGCTATCGCTGTCCGCTCAAGCTCGACCCCAAGACCTGCGGGACCGTCTGTGCGGACGACGTCGAAGAGGTCATCCAGACCACGACGACGGGTCATATCGCAGGCATGTTGGCCGAGCCGATTCAAGGCGTCGGCGGTTTTATTACGCCGCCCAGAGACTACTTCGCGAAAGTCGCAGAAACCGTCCGCAGGTACGGCGGCGTGTTCATCTCAGACGAGGTGCAAACGGGCTTTGGCCGTACAGGCAAAATGTGGGGCATCGAAAACTATGGCGTCGAACCCGACATGATGACCATGGCCAAGGGCATCGCCAACGGCATGCCATTGGCGGCGGTCGTGGCAACCGCCAACATCGCCGACAGCTTCAAGAAGTCGACCATCTCGACCTTCGGTGGCAACCCGGTGTCGACCGCGGCCGCAAAGAAGGTTATCGAGATCATCGAACGCGACAACTTGGCGGACAATGCGCGCCAGATGGGCGAAGTGCTGACCGCGGGACTCAAAAAGATCCAGAGCAAGCACCCTAAGACCGTCGGCGACGTGCGCGGCATGGGTCTCATGCAAGCACTCGAACTGGTCGAAGACGAGACCTCGCAGAACCGCACGCCCAACACAAGAGCGGTTGCGGCACTGCTCGAAGAGACCAAAAAGCGCGGACTACTGATCGGTAAAGGTGGCCTCCACGGAAACGTGACTCGCCTCTCACCGATGCTTAACGTAAGCAAAGACGAACTCGAAGAAGGTATTCGCCTGCTGGACGAGTCTTTTGACGCCATCGGCGTCGGCTAACGCAGCGAAGAAGGGAACCGCGTGACCGAACTGACAAACAATCAACTTGGGAGCAATCGACTCGAAACGAGGCTCAAGGACAAGAAGCCGAGCTACACGCCCTCCGAGGCGGTGGCCGAGGCAAGTCGCTGCATCTACTGCTCGGACGCGCCGTGCGTGCAGGCCTGCCCGACCGGCATCGACATTCCGACCTTCATCCACAAGATTGCCACCGGCAACGACCGCGGCGCCGCGCGAACGATTTTCGAGGAGAACCTGCTCGGATACTCGTGCGCGCGGGTATGCCCTGTCGAGGTGCTATGCGTTGGCAGCTGCGTCTACAACCAGTGGGGTCGCGACCCGATCCAGATCGGTAGGCTGCAGCGTCACGCGACCGAGACTGCACTCGCCAAAGACCCCGAGCTCCTGTCCAAGAAGCGCAAGCCCGCCACCGGCAAAAAAATTGCGCTGCTCGGCGCAGGCCCGGCCTCACTCGCCGCTGCCGGGCACCTCGCACTCGATGGACACAGCTGTGTCATTTTTGAAAAACGAGCACTCGGCGGTGGGCTCAACACGACGGGCGTCGCGCCCTACAAACTTCACGTGCCCGATTCGCTGGCCGAAATCGACTTCATCCAAAAGCTCGGCGACGTCACCATCAAGACCGGTGTTTCGGTTGTCCCGGAAAACGCAGGCGATGGCCAAGTGTCGGTCGCAGAGTTGGAAAAAGACTACGATGCGGTGTTTATCGGCATCGGTCTCGGTGCGGATAGCGCACTTGGTATCGAAGGCGAAGACGCCGATGGCGTGTACGGCGCTACCGCGCTCATCGAGCGCATCAAGACGGACAACAGTTTTTCGCTCGGAGACGCCAAGGACGCCGTCATCGTCGGCGCGGGCAACACAGCGATCGACATTGCGCACGAACTGGCGCTGCTCGGCCTAGAGAACGTGACCATGGTCTACCGTCGCGACGAGCAAGCGATGAGCGGCTACGCTCACGAAATGGAGTGGGCGCGAAAAGACAGCGTGCGCCTGCTCGAAAACCGTCAACCCGTCGGCTTTACGACCGAGGGAGGTCGCGTGACCGGCGTGCAAGTTTGTAAGACTGAAAACGGCAGAAACGTCGGCGACGTGTGCGAAACGCTGCGCGCAGACATCGTGGCTGTTGCGGTTGGCCAAGCACGCCTTACGAAACTCGCGGAGGCTTTTGGCGGGGTGAAGCTCGATGGCAAAGGTCGGGTTCAGGTCGACGAAAGCACGTGCCAAACGGGCAACCCAAGAGTCTACGCGGGAGGCGACTGCGTCAACGGCGGCAAAGAAGTCGTCAATGCAGCCCAACACGGCAAGCTCGCCGCCGCCGCCATCACCAAATCTTTTGCAGAGGGGAACTAAGAATGGCTGACCTATCGATCGATTTTTGTGGCGTGAAGAGCCCCAACCCATTTTGGCTGGCTTCCGCACCGCCGACCAATACGGGTGACCAAGTGATGCGCGCGTTCGATGCCGGCTGGGGTGGCGCAGTCTGGAAAACACTGGGCAACCCGATTCGCAACGTCT
This sequence comes from uncultured Polyangiales bacterium, assembly GCA_964487255.1. Classification (GTDB taxonomy): domain Bacteria; phylum Myxococcota_A; class Polyangia; order Polyangiales; family CAZAQV01; genus CAZAQV01. Next base: position 69,262 of record CAZAQV010000026.1, read on the forward strand.
CAAGTCGCTTCGGCGGCGTCGATTACGGAGGTCATCGCCTGATGGGCCTCAACAACATAGAACTCATCACCGACCGACCGCTCGACGTCAACCTGCGCGAGATGGCCGAGGTCAAAAAGAAGTATCCGAAGAACTTGCTCATCGCTTCGCTCATGGTCGAGACCAAAGAAGAGTGGAAAGAGATCATCCGCAAGGCTGAAGATGTCGGCTCCGACCTACTCGAGCTCAACTTCGGCTGCCCACACGGCATGTGTGAGCGCGGTATGGGCTCGGCCGTCGGCGCCGAACCCAAGGTCCTGACGGAAATCACCAGCTGGGCCGCCGAGTTCTCGAACGTCCCGGTGATCATCAAGCTCACGCCCAACGTCGGTGACATCGTCGAACCTGCACTCGCAGCGGTGGCCGGCGGCGCGGACGCGGTCTCGCTCATCAATACGGTCAAATCGATCGTGGGCGTCGACCTCGACAAGTTCGTGCCCATGCCCATCGTCGGTGACGGTTCGTCCAACGGCGGCTACTGCGGACCCGCAGTCAAGCCCATCGCGCTTCACCTTCTGGGTCAAATCGCCCGCGAAAAGAAGATGCCGCTTCCGATTTCCGGTATCGGTGGCATCTCGAACTGGCGAGACGCCGCAGAGTTCATCGCCCTTGGCTCGACGACCGTTCAGGTCTGCACCGCGGTCATGCACCACGGCTATCGCATCGTCGAAGACATGGCCGAGGGCCTCTCGGACTATCTCGAGGACAAAGGCATGAAGTCCGTGTCCGAGCTGGTCGGCCGCGCCACGCCGCAATATCGCGACTGGGGCGACCTTGACATGAACTACCACGTCGTTGCCGAGATCAACCCTGACAAGTGCATCGGCTGCCAGCTCTGCTTCGTGGCCTGCATGGACGGCTCGCATCAGTGCATCCACATCCCTGGCATGAGCGACGAAGAAAAGAAAAAGGCCGGACACGTCGCCTTTCCCAAGGACGTGCCCGACCGCCCCGTGACCACCGCTGGCGGCACGCCCGGTGCGCGCGTCCCGTACGTTCACGAAGAAGAATGCGTGGGTTGTAACCTCTGCAAGCTCGTCTGCCCCGTCGATGACTGCATCACCATGGTCGAAAAACGTAAAGCGCCCGAGCGCAAGAGCTGGAACGAGCGCGTCGCTGAAGGCTTCGTGCCCCCGGGCGGCCTCGAAGCCACCGCCAAAGCCCGAGGCTAGCCAAGCAATTCTACCCTCCTCCTCTGGCACGGACGGAACAAAGGTTCCGGGGAGCACGTTCCGTGCGGTGAGTGCCACGTGCTTTGCGGAGAGGACCTTGCTTTGCTACATGTTCGGGGCAATGAACAACCCGAATGCGATCGAACTGTCTTTACGGCTACAGGTTCCCACGAAGGAAGCGTGGGCGCTCTGGACACAGAATGCGGAATTGGAGCGATGGCTGACGGCGAAGGCCAACGTCAATTCTGAACAAGGAGGATCGTTCGAACTGTTCTGGGAACCTGAGCGTCCCGAGCAAAACAGCACGCTCGGCTGCCGCATCACAGAGGTCGACGAACCCAAACACATCTCGTTCGAATGGCGTGGCCCCGTTCAGTTTCACCACCTGATGAACGTGACGCCGTTTCCAACCCACGTGGATGTCTACTTTGATGAGGCGGACGACAGCACTGTGATTCGTTTAAGGCATGATGGTTGGGGCGACACGCCAGAATGGAAGGAAGCCCGTGCCTGGCAAGAGGGGGCCTGGCGGGGGGCATTCGATGCATTGGAGCGATACGTTGGCGGCGGCTCGGCTGTTATGGTGACTCACGCTCGCCCGTAATATCGATCCTTCGCTTGGTGCAAAACGAGCTCATCATGGTCCTCGCGCTGGTGTTCTCTTTGAGTTGTATACGAGCATCGCGGTGCTCTGGATCGACATGAACAAGGGTTCCGGGGAGCACATTCCTTCGTTTGGAATTTCGGGCGCCTCGAAGCGACCATAGAATATGGCAAATGCTGTTTTCCTTGCGCACACGCGGCAACTCTTTGTGAGGTCCGGTGAGATAGCCGGGTCGCGAATTGACCGAAACTCGAAGCGAAAGCTATAAGTGTTTCATGCGTTTTCTCACACCGTGTGTCGCAGTCACTTTGTCCGTTATTTGTGTGTGCTGCGCGCGTGTGCACGAAGCGACCGTCAGAAATAGCCACGACTCTCCTCCAACGCAGGCGTTCGAGTGTCCGAACGTAGAAGCAAGTCAAGTTCGTGTTACTGCGCACGGAGGTATCGCAGGCGCCGCATTCAACACCATGGCTGGCTTTGATGAAGCTCAACGACTGGGCGCCGATGCGATAGGTGTCCTTCTGCGTTACTTGCCTGACGGCACATTCGTCATCCTCGGCAACCACGCGCTCAATGACCTACTGGATCATTCAGGCTGCCTGGCTGCAGAATCGTCTAGCGAGGCATCCCATCTCGTCAGTGAGTCGCGCGAAATCATGACTCTCACAGACTTGCTGTACCGACTAGAACTTCCCCTGCGGATTGAGGTACGGCTCGCTGAGAATTTTGTTTCGCGGGAGTACAGCAACATCGGCCCCTGCGCAGTGCCTGATGTGGAACAGGTAGCCACTCAACTCGCCCAAACCCTTCTGAAGCAATGGCTCGTCTCTGCGAACGCGTCGTACCTTGAAGGCTACGAATTGTTCGTCACAGTTCGAACGGATTGACCAAGTTGAGTTCGGTGTGTTCGAAGTCACTTTGGTTGCGTGTCGCGAGCGTCAGGGAATGATGCAATGCGATCGCGGCAATTTGCGAGTCGACCGCAGGTAGGCGCACCCCCTGTTTCTCAGTGCGCGCCAGGAGCTGCCCCCAGCGTAGCGCCACGTCGGGCGTGAAACTCAGGACGCGTCCGCGCATTTTCTCGATCAACACGTTCAGCCATTCTTCGTAGCTCCTGCGGCGTCTTCCTTTCGCCAGTCTTTGGATGCCATGATTGATCTCCCCGATCGAAACCGAACTCATGAAGAGCTCCTTCTCGTTCTTCCGTAACCACTCAAGCACGCGCGGGTTTGGCCGCTTCTTCAGCGGTTCACTCCAGACATTGGTGTCGACGAGAAAACGTTCGCTCATTCGCCCAACGCGTCGAAGTCCGTGACCCGCGGCAAATCTTGGCTGCGCTCCGGGACGTTTAGCTCTCCAGGACATGCTACCAAATGGTCGACAACGCCGTGATTGGGTGGGCTTGTAATGCGTCTCAGCATGATCGCCCCATCATCGGTGACCCAAATCTCGAAGTCATCGCCAGGCTGCAGCCCTAGCTGTTCGCGCACAACGGACGGCAGGACGATTTGGCCCTTCTGAGAAAGCACGGTAGTCATGGTAAGATTATCTTACCACTCGACCTCGCCCGGCGCAACGCGCGCTTACGTGATAGGCGTATCGCGGCCATGAGCGAAGCATTTCCGACCGAGGTACCGGGCGCCGACCCGCTGCTAATCAACGATGACTTGGCGCCCACGGCCGACGAGGGCCGAACCTGGAAGTGGACCAGCATCGCTGCCCTTTGGGTCGGCATGGTGGTATGCGTGCCGACCTACATGCTCGCCTCCGGCATGATTCAACAGGGCATGAGCTGGTGGCAAGCGGTGCTCACGGTGCTGCTCGGCAACGCCATTGTGCTCGTACCAATGATGCTCGTCGGACACGCAGGGACGAAATACGGCATTCCATTTCCCGTTCTGCTTCGCTCCTCGTTCGGTCCCATGGGCGCGAACGTGCCCGCGGTGCTTCGCGGGCTCGTCGCCTGCGGCTGGTTCGGCATCCAAACCTGGGTCGGTGGCTCGGCCATTTACACGCTGCTCAACGCCCTCAGTAGCGGCGGCTTTAAGGGCGCGCCTTTGCCTGTACTCGGCATCGACCTGTGGCAAACGATTTGCTTCGTCGGTTTTTGGGCGCTGCACGTTTGGTTCATCGCCAAAGGCACCGAATCGATTCGCTGGCTCGAAACCTATGCCGCGCCTTTTCTGATCGTGATGGGCCTTGCGCTCCTGGCCTGGGCCTACCAACGCGCCGGCGGCTTCGGGAACATGCTCTCAACACCGAGCGCCTTCGCAGCGGGCAGCGAAAAAGAAGGCCAGTTCTGGAGCGTCTTTTTTCCGAACCTCACCGCGATGGTCGGCTTTTGGGCCACCCTCTCGCTCAACATCCCGGACTTCACGCGCTATTGCAAAACGCAGCGCGATCAAGTCATGGGCCAGGCGATTGGCTTGCCCCCGACCATGGCCCTTTTCGCATTCATCGGCGTCGCCGTGACTTCAGCGACCGTCGTCATCTTCGGTGAGGCCATCTGGGACCCCGTCGCCCTGCTCGGCAGAATGGGCGGCATCGCAAGCATCGTCGCCCTCTTTGTGCTCGCCATCGCAACGCTCACCACGAATCTGGCAGCCAATGTCGTCGCGCCCGCCAACGGCTTTTCGAACCTCAACCCCAAGCGCATCTCGTTCAAGATGGGCGGCTACATTACAGCCGGTCTTGGCTTGGTGATGTTCCCCTGGAAGCTGCTCGAGTCGACGGGCGGCTATATCTTCACCTGGCTCATCGGCTACTCGGCGCTTCTGGGACCAATCGCCGGCATTCTGATCGCGGACTACTTCATCGTTCGCCGGACCGAGCTTGACGTCTCGTCGCTGTTCCGACGCGGCGGCATGTATGAGGGAAAGAACGGTTGGAATCCCATCGCGTTGGCCGCGCTCGTCCTCGGTGTTTTGCCCAACCTGCCCGGCTTTTTGGCGACAGCTGGCGCGGTGAACGATGTGCCTGCATTCTTTACGGAGCTGTACACCTACGCCTGGTTCGTCGGGTTTCTGCTCTCCGGCGGTATCTACGCGGCGCTCGCGCAGGAAAACAAGAAGAAAGCGCAACCGTCCGCTGCCACGCCCTAGATTTTGAACAAAAGACAAGGAAAAACGAAAATGAGCACCTTCCCCGCATTCAAAGCACGCGACTACGAATACTGCGAATACGCCCCCGCCAGAAACTATATCGGTGGCGAGTGGAGCGACGCACAAAGTGGCAATACCGCCGACGTGATCAATCCTCGACACGGCAAGGCGATAGCCAAAGTGGCGATGAGCGACAGCGCCGATGTCGAGCGCGCCGTCGGCGCAGCCGCAGCTGCCCAAAAGGAATGGTCGAGTTGGCCCGTGCGCGAGCGAGCCCAAGTGCTCTATCAACTTCGCGATCAGCTGCTCAAACACGCCGACGAACTCGCGTGGATCGTCAGCCACGAAAACGGCAAGACCTACGGCGAATCGGTCGCTGAGGTCGCCAAAGCGATCGAGTGTCTCGAGTTTGGTTGTTCCATCCCAAACATGGGCGCCGGGCAGCAGCTCGACGTCAGCCGCGGCGTCAATTGCCAAAACATCTACGCACCGCTAGGTGTCGTGGCGGGCGTCGTTCCCTTCAACTTCCCGCTCATGGTGCCATTCTGGATGCTGCCGCAGGCGCTGATGGGCGGAAACGCGTTTATCATGAAGCCGTCGGAGCAGGTGCCGCTCTCAGTCTCGCGCTTGGTCTCGCTCATCGAAGAGACTGATCTGCCGCGCGGTGTGTTCAACGTCGTGCAAGGCGGCCAGGAGGCGGTCGAAGCCCTGTGCGATAACGAAGGCATCTCCGCGCTCGCATTTGTCGGTTCCACCCGCGTCGCCAAAATCGTCTACAGCCGTGCCGCAGCTTCGGGCAAGCGAGCGCTTTGCCTCGGTGGCGCGAAAAACCACCTGATGGTTGTCCCCGATGCCGACCCGGCGCTCACGGCGCAAAACGTGGTCGCTTCGTTTACCGGCTGCGCCGGCCAACGCTGCATGGCGGCCTCGGTGCTCGTCGCGATCGGCGACGTCGACCCCATCATCGATGAAATCAAGAAACAAGCTAGCGCGATCAAAGTCGGCGAGGATCTGGGCGCGATCATCACCGAAGGTGCCGTCAAGCGCATCACCGGCTACATCGATAACGCGGAGAAGGATGGCGCCAAGATCGTACTCGACGGACGCGGCAAGAAAGGCAACGAGGGCGGCTATTGGGTCGGGCCGACCATCATCGACGCCTGCAAGCCCACGGATGCAACTGCGTGTGAGGAAATCTTCGGACCGGTCATTTCCATCGTACGCGTCAAGACGCTCGATGAAGCGCTCGCCATCGAAAACAAGAACCCCTACGGCAATGCCGCAGCGATCTACACCACCAGTGGCAAGGTTGCGCGCTACGTTACCGAGCGCGCCCAAGCGGGCATGGTGGGCGTCAACATCGGTGTCCCCGTCCCCCGCGAACCCTTCGGTTTTGGCGGCTGGAACGACAGCAAGTTCGGCCACGGCGACATCACGGGCTGGGACGGCTATCGCTTCTGGACGCGGATCCGCAAAGTCACCAGTAAGTGGGAGACCCAAAAAGACGCCACCTGGATGAGCTAAAGGAGCATCAGGGTGGCGTGTATTTGACGGCGAACGGTGCGTTGGAGTTGGCACCGTCCACGAACAGAATGTAGCGCTGACCGGCTGCCAGCGTCGGTTCCAGCAAGAGCGGTAAATATCCGTCGCACGCGAGCGAGACGTTACAGTTGTCTTCATAGATGTACATCGCGTGATCGAAAAATCCGTTGGAAAAAGCAAGTCCCTCAAAACGCGCCTTTCCGCCAGCCGCGGAAACGAAATTGGCAAGCCCTTCGCGACCCGCTCCAGCGCTATCACACGCCCCATCATAAGTGGGGGAGTCGCGGGTCTTGCCGATCCACGTGCCACCCAGTGAAATATCGAGCGATGCACCGCACAGATTCTGTGCGGGTGTGGTCGCCTTGACGGTGACCCTGGCGCGACCGCTCGAGCCCTCGACCGAATCGACCAAGAGGTAAAAGTCGCCAGTTCTCTGGCGCCAGATTCGCGAGCCCTTGGGGTTTGTTCCCGGCGAATCATCGTCGCAAACACCGCTTCCGAAAGCATTTTGTGAGCAGTTTCCAGGACTGACGGCGAGGATGGTATCGAAGGCGCTTTCGGTCGCGTCGATCAAGACGTCGGCCTCTGCGTCCGGTCGGATGCGAAAGACAGCGTCGGGTCCGTTGAGCTTGGCAGGCCCGTGACAAGAGGTCACGTAGCGGCTCGTGAACTGACTTACCTCGAACTCGATAGTGCGCGTTTGGCCAATTTTGAGATCCACGTCCAGAACGCCCGAGCAAGAGTCGGGAATCGACGTGCACGACTCGTCCGAGCGACCGTTGCAGTTCTCATCGCGACCGTTACAAAACTCCTTTGCACCAGGGTAGATGCTCGGGTTGCTGTCGTCACAGTCTCCTTGCTGGCAAACCTCGCTCACGGCGGCAACACCATCGCCGTCCTCGTCGATCTTTCCGAACTCACACTGCCCTGTGTCCGGGTTACAGACGTCGAGCGTGCAGCCGTCGCCATCGTCACAGGTTTTGGACACCGGTCGACAGCCGCGCCCATCAGCCTCTGCATGCTCGCCGCAGACGCCGACGACGCAAAGGTCTTCGTAGTTGCACAGCTCGTTGTTCGCCTCGTTTGAGCACGCTCCGTCTTGACAACGGTCGACGGTACAATCGAGTCCATCGTCGCAGTTGATGGGCTGCCCCGCTTCGCAACCGTTCGAAACGCAGGTCTCGACACCGTCACAGGCGTTGCCGTTGTCACAGTCCTCGTCGCGCTCGCAACTCGTGCGCACACAACCGGCGATCGTATCGCAGCGTTCGTCGGACCCGCACAAGGCGTCGTCGGGGACGTTCTGGCAACTGTCCTCATCGCAGCTGTCGGCCGTGCAGTCGAGTTGGTCGTCGCAGTCGGCAGGCACGCAACCGGTCACGGGCCCACCGTCAACGCGCGCGCCGAGGCGGTCCTTGTCGGGGCTCACCAGCACGCTGCAACCCACCATTGCTCCGCAACCCACGGTCAGCAGTGCAACGAGCAGGACCTGCGCGCTTCGCTCGCGCTTCGGGCGACCGCACAACCCAGGAGGATTCCCCATCATGCTCCATTTTGACAAAAAGGGACCCAAAGAGCGAGCCGTTGCACGCGATATGCGCGATTGCCTCCCCTCAACTTGGCCGCTAGGCTGCGCGCCTCATGCGACTCGTTCTTACCCTGCCCATTTTGCTTCTCGCAAACTGCTCGTTGGTCACGGTTCAGCAGGCCCCATTCGACCCGCTTCGAGTCCAGGCCGTGCAACCCGACAAGCCACCACCGCGCGTCGTGCTCATGCCCTCGAGTATCCGCATCACAGAAAAGATTCGGTTTGCCTTTGACTCTGCGGAAATCGAAACCGTCTCGTATTCGTTGCTCGACGAGATCGTGGCCGTGCTCAAACAGAACCCACAGATCAAAGAGGTGCGGATCGAGGGGCACACGGACAGTCAGGGTGCCGCGGCATACAACAGAAAACTTTCACAAGAGCGCGCACAATCGGTGAAGCAGTACTTCGTCGATAAGGGCGTGGCTTCCGGACGTTTGCGTACCAAGGGCTACGGACCCGACCGGCCGATTACCGATGGGACGGACGAGGCTTCGTACGAAATCAACCGTCGGGTCGAGTTCACCATTCTCAAACAGACCGACAAAGAAGTTTTGGTCGAAAGCGAATAGGAAGCGCAAAGCGAATCATGAACAAAACAATGTTGAGTCTCACCTTTTTCTCGCTCGCGCTCTGTGGATGTGCGGGGGCGGGCTTCGGAAAAGCCGTTCGCGCAGACATCCAAAAGCAGATGGGCACTGCCGAGCCGATGATTCAGTCTTGCTACGCGTCCGCCTTGCAACGCGACCGCAAGGCGACAGGGACCATGGTCGTTCGGGTCAAGACCGACCCGGAAACCGGGGAGTTTCGGCGCGCGAGCGTCACCTCGTCGGAGATCAACGATCCGCAACTTGACCAGTGCGTACTTGGTACCATCACCAAGCTCAAGCTCGACGAGCCGACCAAAACCTCCGTCGAAGCCGACTACCCCATCGAGTTTACACCGGTTCAGAGCGAGTCGAGCGACAGCTAGATCGGGCTGTCGGCAGTCCGACAATCGAGCTGCTGTGACTTGAGGCCAGGTGGTAGCGCTTGAGAAAACGCGCCCTCTGGCACTTCGACATCCACCGCAACTTCCTTAAAACGAATGGTCGTGTCGATCTTCCGTTCGGGCATCCGGTAGCGTATCTCCGACGGCAGCCAGTAGCTGGCACGCTTTTCGTAATCGTCGAAGACAACGCTCCACAAGGTCTGTCCCTTGTCGTCCAGTTCCGAGATCGAGACGATCTGCAGCGGCGCTTTGTCTTCAGGCCGCTCGAACTTCTCAACTCGCTTGAACTTCAGCGAGCCGCGGGCGCGCAAGAACACGAGCGAGACGGTGCCATCGTCGCACGTTTGTTCTTCAAACGTCACGTCATCGCCGACATTTCCGCGCAGGCCTCTGGGGTCACCGTAGAGCAGCGCCACAACCTCGTGCGCACGCAGCGGTAGCCCCGTGAGGCGCTCGATATTTGCGGCGCATGAACGGCCTTCAAAGAACTGATTTTCTTTTTGGTCCCAGAGCGCAAACTGTCCCGCCTCACTGGTGAAGGTGGACGCCGGACCGAACTGCGTCATGACGTCGAAACGGAGGCTGTCTTCACGTTTGGCGAACATCATCACGGTGCCGCGGATACGCTGCCCGTCTCCCCATTGCTCAACCCGCGCCTCGGCGCGGATCGACTTCGGACCCGCAGGCGTTTCACCGGACTTGGAGGGTTCGAGCGCACGCGTGATCTCAGGTCCCGTCGGACACATCGCGCCTCCACACCCCATCACAGCAACCATGAGACCAACCGCGCCAAGGATGGATTGCACGGAGTAGAAGATCGGTGAGGCGCGGATTCGGGACTGGTGCGCGAGGCGCGTCCAGAACGAGGCGCGTTGAGTACCGGAGCGGAATGTACGTGTTCGGTACCTGAGCACCGGAAACGGAAACGCAACGAAGTGCTGGACGATGGATCGCGTGCCAAACTTCATCGGACCAGGCCGTCGATGACGCGCAGTGCGAGTTCATACCGCCCAAAAGGCGGCATCAAATACGCGCCGTCTACTGTGTCCTTGACCGCCGCCAGCATCTCTCTGGCGATTTGGACGCCTTCGCCGCGTCCAGATTCACCACTGCCCGCTTTGCGCATGCGTTCGCGGATATCGTCGGGGACGCGCATGCCAGGGACTTCGTTGTGCAGGAACTCGGCGTTGCGGTAGCTGGCGAGGGGCAAGAGTCCCACCAAGATGGGCACGCCGAGCGGGCGTGCGTCCTTGATGAAGCGCTCCAGCACCTCGACGTCGTAGACCGGCTGGGTCATGACGAACTCGGCGCCCGCTTTGACTTTCTGGCGCAAACGGTCGAGCTCGCGATCGTAGTCTTGCGCCGCAGGCTCTGCGCCCGTTGCGCTCAAAAACGCAGTCGCGCCGCCCAACGCCTTACCCCCCGGGTCGTAGCCGCGGTTGAGGCCATCGACAATGCGCAGAAGTCCAATCGAGTCGGTGTCGTAGACCGCACTGGCATCCGGGAAGTCGCCCATTTTGGGCGGGTCACCGGTAATGATCACCAAGTTGTTGACGCCCATGTCGTGGGCGCACAGAAGGTGTGCAACGAGACCCAGGATGTTTCGGTCCCGCGTGGTGACGTGCATGATGGTGGGTAGGCCCAGCTCGTTTTGGATGCGCGCGCACAGCGCGAGGTTGCCCATGCGTGCGCTGGCGCGCGGTCCGTCGGCGACGTTGATGGCGTCGACGCCCCCCTCTTTGAGCAGGCGTGCACCATCAAGCGCCTTAGCCAGGCTCAAGCCTGGCGGCGGGTTGACCTCGACCGAAATCACGAACTGCTCGCCCAGTTTGCGTCCGAGTTCGCTCTTCTCTTCTCGGGGTGTGATCGAGACACCCGCAGCGGGTGCATTAGGAACGACGGATTGTCGAGCGCCCAATGTTGTTTCGCTGACTTTTCCAGGTGCCCCGAACATCCGAGCAGCGAGCGCAATCTTGGCAATGTGCTCGGGTGTCGTGCCGCAACAGCCTCCGACGGCCTTGACGCCCGCCTTGAACAGGCGCTTGGCGTAAATTTGGAAATACTCGGGCGTGGCCAGGTATGCGAAACGCCCCTCAACGCGACGCGGAAGGCCCGCATTGGGCTGCGCGATGAGCGGAAGGCCGCAATCGCGCAAGCGCACGCACATTTCGTAGACACCGGCCGGACCGTCCGCGCAGTTGACGCCGCCGGCGTCGACGCCCCACGACTTCCAGGTTTCGGCCATGCTCTCCGGTTCGGTGCCGTCTGCCATGGTGCCGAAGGTGTCAAACGAAACGCTCGCGATGAGCGGCACGCGATCGCCCACTGCTTCGCGGACGCCCTGCACCGCAAGCTCCAGCTCATCGGGCTGCCGAAAGGTCTCTAAAATGAGCGCATCGACACCCGCTTCGACCAGCACGCGCGCTTGGTCTCGAAACGCGTCGCGCATCGCGGGGTGTTCAGAGTCCAGCACGGTGCGCAGGATCTTGCCGGTCGGCCCCATCGAGCCGACCACGAAGACATTGGTCCCGGCGGCAGCGCGCGCGATCTGGACCCCAGCGCGGTTGATCTCCACCATCTTGTCTTCGAGACCGTGCGAATTCAGGCGGTAAACGTTGCCGCCGAACGTGTTGGTCTGAATGACTTGTGCGCCCGCCTCGATATGCGAGCGATGGACTTCTTGTACCAGCTCCGGCTTGGAAATATTTGCAGCGTCCAGGCACGAGTTGTAGAGCAACCCCCCCTCGTACAAGGACGTACCAAGCGCGGCGTCAAAAACGTTCGCGCCCCGATTTAGGTGCGTTAGGAAATCGCTCACAGTAGCCTCAGTTGTTTTCCGCGCCTGCCGAAATCCAATCGCGCACGGCCTGCACAACAGCCCCGGGAGCAGCCGCGCCAGTGGCCGGCATGGGATCACCGCAGACCTCCGCCCCACCCGCGCCCTCGCCCTCAAGCTTGTGTACCAGGTTCGAAGCGTCGGGGTCATTTTCGACCACGATGATTTGTCCGGAGCAGTCCCCTGCCGAGTCGGTCATCACCCCGACCATCGCATCGTAGGCGGTCTGCGCCGAGCTTCCCATGACAAATGTTGTACCGAAGGCGTCCGCCTGCGCCTGCGTTTGGTGACAAGCCAGACAGGTGGCTCCCTTGCCGAAATAGTTCGAATAGAGCGACGACCAGTTCGGCTCAATCACAACAGTCTCTTCTTTCAACACCCGACAGTCGCCCACTTCTTCGGTACCGTTATTGCACTCAGCACCTGCCACTTGCTCCAAGACCGGTGGCTCAGACCTCTCAACCACAGGCGAGCCGCAAGAGAGCCAGTTGCGCAAGAGCGACTTTCCTTCAGCCGAATCAAGACCGGGCAGGATGTTGCCTTCCAAATCGCTGTATTGGGCGCCAGAGCGGATAAATCGCTCACCTGGAGGAGGCATGGTGCCTGCCTCGACCCACTCTTGCGCTTCGCCGCGCCAATCGAAGATGTTCTGCTGTCCAGCGCGCAAGTGTGCGAGCGCCATGATGTCACCTTGAGCAACCGTCATGTCGAAGTTGAGACCGGCAGGTGCGCCGACACGTGCTGCGCCTTCAGAGCGAGCACCATGGCAGCTGTCGCAATATTCAGCAACCAAGGCTTGCCCGCCATAGTAGGGGGTTCCGCTAGAGTTGAAGTATACGGTGCGTGCCTCGTCGTAGTCGCAAGGCCCGAGGTCGGTCTCGCACGCGCCAAGTGTGGCCCCCGCAAGCAGAAGCCCAATTGTCGAGCTGCGAAGCATGCACGGATATTACAGTCCCTTTGACGCTATTGCGACCGCATTCTGCGCTATTCGCGCGAGACGACACAGTCACCGACCTGACCTGAGGAACATTGATCCCCCGCACTCTGTCCGCCAGAAGCGGGTTCGCTTCGTTCGACGACTGGCAAGCCACAGGCGAGCCAGTTGCGAAACATCTCTTGACCTTCGGGTTCATCGAGACCTGGCAGGCTGACTCCAGAAACGTCCTCGTAATTTGCACCCGATCGAGGCTGACCGGCCGGGGGCATCGTACCGGCCTCCACCCAGGCGGAGGCTTCAGCACGCCACTCGAAAAGCTTCGCCTGACCGGCTCGCAGACGCTCGATGAGCGCTGGATCGTCCCCAGCAACCAGCATGTCGAAGTCGAGTTCGGCGGGTACTCCTTCACGTAGACTTCCCGATGCGGTTACGGAATGACACTTCAGGGCGCAATAGGTTGCTGTGAGGGCTTGGCCGCCATAAGAGGGCGTTCCAGCGGCGCTATAGTAGACCGTTCGCGCCGCGGCATCGTCACAGGGCCCGAGGTCCGTTTCGCAAGCGGACAAAACGACTCCAGCGAGCATCACCAAACACGTGAACCGGGGAAGCATACGGTGAGCCTATGACCGATCTGGCGATTGCGCGACCGCTTTATCCCACCGAATCGGCCCGATGAGGCCCTGGCCGAAGGGCCAAAGAAGCCAGGCGAAGTCCCAAAAGCGTGCGGTGCTGCCTGCACCGCGTCGTTCGGACGGAGACCGCATCGATTGGCCGGCGCTACGCCGCCGGAGCGAATTCGGAGAGCGCGAAGCGAAGCTGTTTTCGTGCGCGCACTTCGAGCTGCCGCACCCGCTCCTTGCTGACACCGAACTCATCGCCGAGCGCCTCAAGCGTCGCCGGCGCATCGCTCATCAGGCGAGCTTGGACAATGCGAGCCTCGCGCCCAGGAAGCGACTCAAGTGCCTGGCGAACCGCCGTCTCCGCACGCCCTTGGCGCTCTCGACGGGCCACGGCGCGCTCCGGGTTTGACGGCAAGGACGAGTCGACCATGCGCTGCCCGAGCTCGGAGAGTGGGTTGTCGATCCGCCGGTCGCGGGCCTGCAAAAGCGGCCACAGCTTGCGCGCTCGGCCAAGCGGCATGCCGCTGTGTTCGGCAAGCTGCTCGGGCGACTCGATACCGCCCTTTCGATAGGCGCGAATCGCCTTGCGTTCGCTGCGTGTCTGTCCGAGCCGCACAGAGCGATATTCGCGCATCACGTAGTCGCGAATTTCGGCACGTATCCAGTAAGAGGCATAGGTGACGAGTTTACATTCACGCTCCGGCTCGAACTTTTTCGCGGCTCTCAGCAAGCCCATGTTGCCCTGTTGGACCAAATCTTCGAGCGGCACGCCCCAAAACCGATACTCGCGCGCAATGCGGATCACAAAAGGCAGGCTCGCTTCGATCAGCTGATGCCCCGCCGTCAGTTCCCCCTCTTGGTAGCGCCGAGCGAGTTCGGCCTCTTGCTCGGACGAAAGCGATGCCACGCGCCCTAGCGAAGCGCGATAACGAGCCATCAGAGAAGTGGATTGTAGCATGGTGACCTCGATTGAAAGGGGTGAGTGCTCGTGCTGAAGAGAGAGCACGAAGCATGCCGACCGTGAACGTTCGGTAACCTCAGTGATTGCGGCAGGTCCCCGAAAGGTCGTGCGTCACAGGACGCTAGTCTGCCGCGGCGCTTTGCCGCATCTATCGCTCGTCGGCATTTTTGCCGCGGAGACGGACCTCGATCGCTCGGGCATGGGCCTCGAGCCCCTCCAGCCGTGCCAACCCCGTGAGCATCGGCGCTTGTCGCCTCAAGGCCGCCTCGGAATAGCGAATCAAGGAGCTGCGCACCACGAAATCGTGGACGCCGAGCGGCGAGCCGAACCGCGCGGCCCCGCCGGTCGGAAGCGTATGGCTGGGACCTGCCGCGTAGTCTCCCGCGGCCTCAGGCGTCATCGCCCCGATAAAGATGGCACCGGCACAAATCGACTCTGCGACAGCTTCCGGGTCGCGGATCTGAAGCGAAAGGTGCTCCGCGGCCAATCCATCGGCCACCTCGATCGCCTGTGCCCTATCTTTGGCGATGAATGCCACCGCCCGCTCGCGCAAAGACGTCTCGGCGATGGCTCGGCGAGGCAGATCCACAAGCTGCTTGTCGAGCCCGCGATCCACCGCATCGACGAACTTCGCTTCGGTCGTCACCAGGAGCGGATATGCAGCCTCGTCGTGTTCTGCTTGCGAGAGGAGGTCCGCCGCCACGACTACCGGATCGGCGGTTTCATCTGCAAGTACCAGGATCTCGCTCGGACCCGCGATCTGGTCGATGTCGACCGTTCCGTACACCATGCGTTTCGCGCAAGCGACGTAAATATTCCCTGGCCCGGCAATCTTATCGACCGGCCGCACGCTCTCAGTCCCGTACGCAAGCGCGAAAATCGCCTGCGCCCCACCGAGGTCGATGACTTCGTGAACGCCGGCCAACTCCGCAGCAGCGAACAGTTCGGGCGTGGGTGATGGCGTGGCGAGAACGATGCGCGGCACACCTGCGACCGCCGCTGGAATGGCACTCATCAAAACGGTCGAAGGGTACCGTGCCTTGCCACCCGGCGCGTAGATGCCTGCCGCGCGCACGGGCCGCACGCGCGTTCCAAGCTGCACCTCGTGCGCTTCGAAACGAAAGCCTTCGTCAACTTGATGCAAATGAAAGTCTCGAATCCGGTCCGCGGCAGCTGCCAGGTATTTGCGCAGTGTGGGATCGAGCTGTTCGGCGCGTTCCGCGATGACTTCACGCGAGATGACTACGTTTTCGAGCGAACGCCTTTCGAATTTCTGTGTGAAGCGACGTAACGCGTCGTCCCCGTTTTGACGTACGTCCTTGGCAATCGCAGCGACAACCGGCTCAACCTCCAGAAGGTCTTGCTCGCCGCGCACGCGCAAGGTTTGTAACGTCCGTGTAAAATCGGCGTCAGAAAAGTGTGCTCGACGAAGTCGTGCGGTGCCCATCACGGCTTCTTTCTAGCACTAGAATGTCTGATAAGTGCACACGTCTGTTAGGTATTTTTTGCCTCTTCGACCTTGCGGTCGCGCATTTACGCCCCAGAATACGGGCTTATGTCCGTGGCCGAGGCCAAGCTCCAGCTCCCTGCTCGCGTGCGCGAAAAGCGTGACGCTTTGGCGAGGCGCCTCGCCATGTGGCAGCGCCGCTTCGCACCCGAGTGGGTAATTTCCACGTCGCTGGGTCCGCAGTCCTTGGTCATCATCGAGACGGCGGTTGCGCTGGGCCTCAATATCCCGGTCAAGTTCATCGACACGGGCTTTCACTTTCAGGAGACGCTGATGCTGCAAAAACGCGTTCAGTCGTACTTCGGAATCGAGATCGAAGTAATTCAGAGGGAGCTTGGCGAGGGCGAATCCGCCTCGAAAGCCGAATTATGGCGCAGCGATCCGGACGTGTGCTGTTCGCTGAACAAAGTCGAGCCCATGCGACAAGCCCTGGCCGGAAATCAGGCCTGGATTACGGGCCTGCGAAGCAGCCAGGGCGGATCTCGCGCGATCGTGCAAGAGGAGCAGTGGGACCCACAGTTTCGCCTTACCAAGCTCTCACCGCTTGCAACATGGACCCGCGAAGACGTCGTGGCGCACGTCCAGGCATTCTCAATCCCGACAAACCCATTGCTTCAGGACGGCTATCCGTCTGTAGGTTGTGAGCCGTGCACATCGCGCTACTCTGGCACTGATGAACGCGGCGGTCGTTGGAAAGGACTGGCCAAGACCGAATGTGGTCTTCACCTTCCCGTCTACCAGCCGAACACCAACCCTCCCCCGCCTCCCAGCGAGCCAGCTCCTGACGAATAAGGTTGAAAAGCATGACAACGATTGAACGCCCCTCGATCGCGGGTGACCACGCTTCGGTCGCGCGCGAACTCAAGGACTTCCGCATAGACATTTCACGCTTCAAGGACGGCAAGATCCCAGACGCCATTTTTATGGAACACCGTCTGCGCTTCGGCGTCTATGGTCAGCGTCAGGACGGCGTGCACATGATGCGCTCCAAGCTACCGCTCGGGCTGATGACCGCGGCGCAGCTCGAAGCGTTTGCCGACATCATCGAACGTTTCGGTAACCGCATCGCACATCTTACAACGCGCCAAGACATCCAGACGCACTTTGTCTCGCTTGAAGAGACCCCTGATTTGATGGGCGTTCTCAATGACTTTGCAATGACCTCTCGCGAAGCCTGCGGCAACGTGGTGCGCAATACGACCGCAACGCCGCTCAGCGGTGTGCAGCAGGGCGAGGTCTTTGACATCACGGGCATCGGCATGGGGCTCTCCCAGTTCTTGCTCAAAAACCCAGATGCACAGAGCCTGGGCCGGAAGTTCAAGGCGCACCTCGCAGTCAACGACGACCCTGAGTTCAACCAATGCCCATTTCACGATCTTGGCCTCACGGCGGTCGAAAGGGATGGCAAGCTCGGCTTTCGCATGCACGTCGGTGGAGGCCTCGGGGCCGTGCCACACGAGGCCGAGCTCTTCTCCGACTTCGTGGAGCCCGAAGAGGTTTTTCCTCTGGCGCAAGCCATGCTCAAGATATTCGGCGACCACGGCGAGAAGAAGAAACGTGCTCGCGCACGCATGAAGTTCTTGGTCTCGGCCTGGGGCATCGACAAGTTCCGCGAGGAGGTTCTCGCCTACCGCAAGACGCTCCCCGACGACCCGCAGTGGAAGAGGTTCTGCAGCCAAGAGTGGGCCGATGCCTTCAAAGAGCACCCGGTGCACGAAGCATCCAACGAGCCGCCCAAACCCTCTGACCAGATCGAAAAGGCCTGGCTCGATGCCAACGTCATCGAACAACGACAAAATGGTTACGCGGTCGTTAAGTTCCACGTGCCCCGAGGAGACCTAGACGAAAAGCAACTTCGCGGCATCGCAGCGATCATGCGCGAGCACAGCGGCGAAGACACGATGCGCATCGGACTTGATCAGAGCATCTACCTGCGCTGGATTCCCTGGAACCGCGTGCAGCAGGTTCGTGCCGCATTGCTCGATATCGGGCTGGGTGATCACGTCGCGGGCGGACTTGCCGACCCCGTCACCTGCCCAGGATCGGACAGCTGCAAACTTGGTATCACGAGCCCGCGTGGCCTCG
Source organism: uncultured Polyangiales bacterium (assembly GCA_964487255.1). Classification (GTDB taxonomy): domain Bacteria; phylum Myxococcota_A; class Polyangia; order Polyangiales; family CAZAQV01; genus CAZAQV01. Next base: position 87,242 of record CAZAQV010000026.1, read on the forward strand.
CTCGGGCGATTGGCTCCGACCTCCGCGAGCTGGCACAAGATCCACGCGCTGCGAGGCTTCGTTTTCACGTCAGCGGCTGCCCCAACAGCTGCGCGCAGCACCACATCGCCGACATCGGTTGGTTCGGTGCCTCGCGCATGAAGGACGGTAGACCCTCTCCGCACTACATGCTGCTGCTAGGCGGCCACGTCGGCGGCAAGGCGCGGGACGGTGTGCTCGGGTCGGGCTTCGGCAAGGCAGTCACGCGCCTACCCGCCGCAAAAGTCGGAGACGCTACCGCTCGTTTGGTCAAGACGTACCTCGAAGAAAGTGACCCGGACGAAGGCTTCGGCGAGTTTTATCTGCGCGTCGGCAACAAGCGAACCAAAGAGTTGATCGCCGATCTGCAAGATCTCCCAGGTCCCGATGAGGCGCCCGAACTCTACCGCGACATGGGCAGCGACGAAGATTTCGTGGTCGAGCGCGGTATCGGCGAATGCGCAGGCATGCCGATTGAGATTTCGGACTTCTTGCTCACCGAGGGTGAACGCGAGGCCGCCGAAGCGCTGAACGCCTTCGCAGACGGCGACGAAGCCACCGCGCGCGACCACGCCGTACGCGCCTTCAAGGCGGGCGCCCGTGCGCTGCTCAGCACGGAGGGGCTCAACACAACAGCCGACGAAGAACTCGAGGGCGAGTTCCGTAAGCGTTTTTACGACGCAGGTCGCATCTTCGAAGGCACCGGCTACTACTTCCTTGAGGCATGGAACGAGCGCGACAAGGACCTTGCCGCCGACCGTTTGCGTCGTCTTGTCGACGAGTGCGGCCTGTTTGTCGAAGAGGCACACACCATGATCGCGCGTATGCGAACGACCGCCGCGAAAAAACCGGCGGCCGCAGACGTGGTCCAGTTGGGCGGCACGAAGGGCTAGACCGTGTCGACGAACGCGTCCGCAATCCCAATGATGATGGCGATGCGCCTCGAGGGCGCTCCCGCGCTCGTGGTCGGAGGCGGAGAAGTCGCGGTCGGTCGCGTCCAGCTCCTCCTTGAGTCGGGTTCTCAGGTCGTGGTTATCGCACCGCGCGTCGCCCCGACCATCTTGGCGCTGGCAGAACGAGGCGAAGTCGTGGTCCAAACGCGCGAGGTCAACCCTGAACGTGACTTGGACGGTCATCGCGTAGTGTTCACAGCCATCGACGACGAGGCGGTTTCCGCCGACATCGCCCGGCGCTGCCGCGCGCGCGGAACACTCGTCAATGTCGCTGACGTTCCAGAGCTTTGCGATTTCTTTTGCGTCGCACGCGGACGGCGCGGCAATGTTCAGGTGGCCGTATCCACCAATGGACGCGCGCCCGGGTTGGCCAGTCGGCTGCGCGACAGCCTGCTCTCGAGCCTCCCCGACAACGTGGTTGAAGGGGTTGAAGGCTTCGCGCGTTTGCGCAACGCGATCCGTCAAAGCGACGCGCGTCCAGAAGCCAGCCAGAGGCGGATGCACTGGCTGCGCGGCGTTGCACAGTCGCTGTCTTGGTCCGAACTTGCGGCCCTCGCACATGACAATCTCGGGCCGTATTTACAGCGCTACGACGAAGAACGCGGCGCCCTGCTGCAGCCGAAGCTGCGCGCGGCAAAAAAGCGCCCACGCGCGAAAACGGCAGAACCCACGGTTTACCTCGTCGGTTCGGGGCCCGGTGACCCCGAACTGCTCACGCGCAAAGCGTACGACTTGTTACGCAGCGCAGACTTGGTCCTGAGCGACCGTCTGGTCGCGCCAGCCATCCGTGAGCTGATCGGTGGCGAAGTGCGCATCGCCAACAAACTGGCGGGGCGCTCGGAGCGTGGGCAAGAGCAACTTTGTCGATGGATGCTTGAGGGTGCGACCGCGGGACGCAAAGTCGTTCGCCTCAAGGTGGGCGACCCGACCATCTTTGGACGCGCCTGCGAAGAAGTGCACGAGCTGCTCCGCGAAGGGGTCCGCGTGGAGGTCGTACCCGGTATCAGCAGCGTGCTCTCCGCGCCTGTACAGGCCGGCATCGCGCCCACCGTACGCGGCGTCGCGGACCGCATTCTCATTCTCACCGGCCAAGGCCAGGGCGGCAGCGTGCCACATCCGCCGCTTTGGGACGCAAGCACCACCTATATTTACCTGATGGCCGTCTCTCGCTTCGCTGAGATCGCAGCGCAACTCGAAGCGCAGGGATTCCCACTCGAAACGCCCGCCGCGTGCATCGAACGCGCGACCCAACCCGACGAGCGTGTGGTTTCGGGATCGCTCGCGTCCCTGCCCCAGCGGATGGCCAAACTGGGCGTCCAAGCGCCCGCAACCATCATCATCGGCGAGGTTGCCCGGCAGCCTGAGCACCATGCCCTTTTGCTGGCCCGCCATGCGGCGTCCGCCGCCTAGCCGCGGCGCTCAGCGCTTGACCTTTTGAACAGCGGCCCTTAGGTCTCTGGGCCATGACCGCGTCGTACACGAAAGAACAGGTCCTCGAGGCACTACGCGAGGTGGTCGATCCGACCTACCAAAAGAGCATGGTCGACCTCGGCACCATCCAAAATCTTGCCGTCGAGGACGATGGAAAGGTGTCCTTCGTCGCGGAGGTTCACAATCCGTCCGAAGAGCTACAAGAAACGCTGCGCACGGCCATCCAGTCGTCGCTCAAAAAACTCGGGGTCGTCGATGCCGAGGTCACTTGGAAGCTCCAAGTCCCGGAGCGCGAAGTTGTTGGAAACGACCCGCTGCCCGACGTCAAGAACGTCATTCTCGTCATGAGCGGCAAAGGCGGCGTCGGCAAGAGCACGGTGGCCACCAACCTTGCGCTGGCATTCAAAAGGATGGGCACGCGGGTCGGACTCATGGACGCCGATATTTATGGCCCCTCCATCCCGACCATGATGGGCACATCGAGCCCGCCGTTTTCTTCGGACGGCAAGCTCATCGAACCGATCGAACGCTTCGGTATCAAGATGATGAGCATCGGCTTCATGCTCGAAGACCCGAAACAAGCCGTCATCTGGCGTGGTCCGATGCTCAACAGCGCGCTTCGCCAGTTCGTCAACGACATCGCTTGGGGCGAGCTCGACTATCTCATCTGCGACTTCCCACCCGGCACCGGAGACGTGGCGATTTCGCTGACTCAACACATTCGCCCGACCGGCGCCATCATGGTCACCACGCCACAGCAAGTCGCGCTCGACGACGTCTATAAGGGCGTGTCCATGTGCCAGAAAATCCACGTCCCCGTGCTCGGTGTTGTGGAGAACATGAGCGGCTTCGTCGATTCGGCCGGCGTCAAGCATGCTATTTTCGGCGAAGGCGGCGGCCAACTCGTCGCGGACTTCGCAAAGGCGCCTTTGCTGGGGCAAGTCCCCATCGAGCCGGAGGTGCGCGAGTGGGGCGACAAGGGCACACCGATCGTACAGGCCGCGCCGGGAAGCGCTGCCGCGGACGTGTTCATGGGCGTGGCGGACAAGCTCGCGACGCGCATCGCAGAGGCTGCCTTCGAGCGCAGCGGTCGAGACAAGCCGCAAGCCCAAAACAAAAAGCGCCTCCGCTTGGTGGACTGAGCAAGCTACATTTCGTGTCGGGCTAGCGGGTTGAGGCGTCGTAGGGGCCGCGTAGCCGAGAGAGACGCGTCGAAGGCAAGGCGACTTCGAACAGCCCGCGTAAACGTACGTTTTGGTCTAATCGTTTGTCACAAGTGGGGTAAAGGGTCGAAAGTTAATGGCAAATCGG
>CAZAQV010000027.1:0-52935 GCA_964487255.1 uncultured Polyangiales bacterium
TGTTGGAAACGTCGCCTACTTCAAATACCCGATCCACCAATTACGGGCATAACTCGTGGAGCCTCGATACGGCGATGTCAAAGGACTGGTCACTCAGCTCCACGTCACAACGTGCGTCACGACCGATTAGGCAGCCTGCGCGAAGCTGCCTCTCCGAGATCTTCAGGTTTCGGTGCATGCCACCTTGCTCGAACTGGAGCATGAACCTGGCGCAGCCTTCATCTTTACGAACCCGGCGAATGGTAAAGGCGGCAGAGCGATAAGGTGATCCCGCTGCTCGTTTGAATAGCTCAAGCTCGACGTTCGGATTTTCGAAAGGATCTCGCTGGGGAGTAACCCAGGGCATCTGTGAGAAAGGCGGCAAAATCGGCTGCAGGAGATCTGTGCGATGAAAGACGAACAGAGAGGTCTGTCCGATGCGCATCGCGAGCGAGCCATTTGAAGCCACCGAATGGTGCGGCATCCACGGGACGGTCCTCATCATTTGGCGTCCAGACGCCTGGACACCGGAGTCCAGACGTCTGGACACGAACAATTTGCCTGTTTTCCAAGGGTGGGCGAAACGAAGTGTCGCTCGGCCCTCCAAAAACTTCCGATCCACGCGGCGTGGCGATTGCTCAGCAACATGGGGTGCGTTTCAATCGGGGCAACTGGTGGGGTGTGGGCGGCGACAAGGAAGCATGCAAAGACATGTGTATGTGTTGGCGTCGGTCGGGAGGCTGCGGAGGTTCTATGTCGGGCTGACCAGGGATGTGGAGAAGAGGCTCGGGAAGCACAATAAGGGCGGGTGCATTGCGACGAAGAGCGGCCGGCCGTGGAGGCTGCGCACGGTGGTGAGCTTTGATTCGGAGCAGAGGGCTCGGGCGTTCGAGCGGTATTTGAAGACTGGATCGGGGAGGGCGTTTGCGAGGCGGCGGTTGTAGTGCGTGTAGCTACGCCGAAGCTTTAGGGGTTGCGAGTCCGCCTTCGCCGAGGCTTCGGCGGGAGACACGCCATCGCTCATCTCACTTCCGGCGAGCGGAGCAACGCCGAAGCTCGAAGAGCGAAGGCGAGTGGAGGTGAGGGGGATCGAACCCCTGACTTCCGGCTTGCAAAGCCGGCGCTCTCCCAGCTGAGCTACACCCCCAGGAGAACGGGGTGTTTAACGTGCGGAGAGATTGGGGTCAAGGCATAACCTGGTGTGGTGTAGCCTGCGATGAGCGCTTCGGAGGAGAACCTGATTTGCTACGAGCAAATCATTGGTTTGGGGGAGAGGCTGCGAAGAGCCATAAGCCGATGAGCGCTTCGGAGGAGAAGCTGATTTGCTACGAGCAAATCATTGGTTTGGGGGAGAGGCTGCGAAGAGCCAACAGAGGGGCATCCCCAGGAGAACGGGGTGTTTAACGTGCGGAGAGATCGGGGTCAAGGCCAACATTAACCGGATACAAACCATCGCGGCTGGTGGTCCTCGGTCCCGTTGCGCTGGCCCGAGCAAGGTGTTTATGCCTGTCAGATCCATGGCATGTCGTTTGCTTCGTCTCAAGTCCATGAGGCCAGCGCGAAAAACTGGGACGCTTTGTGCGTGTCGCGGGATGGTCAGTTCCGAGCAGCTGGTTCTGCTCGGCGCCATCGGCCTTGTTGCTAGCTTTGCCTTGAGCTCCCTCGGTGCTGGGATTGGGCGTAATGTGAGCGGGCAGGTTGGCGGGCAGACCGTCGCTGTCATGGAGACGGGGCCATTATCCCGAACCGAGATCGGTCGTCCGGACCCTGCGCCGACGCCATCCTTGCGCGGACGCTCTCTGGCCGCCGGTACTGGTTTTCTGCGTTTTGTGAGCTTGGTAGAAGAGCTGGCGCTCGTCGATGGGGTTCAGCATCGATTTCGTCTTCCCACAAGCACAGACTTTTCGGTGACGCGACCACGCTTTTCCTCAGAGTCGACCATTGCGGCCGTCCGCGAGTTCAACGCTTTGCCTGAAGCAACGAGGAAAGCCGCGTTGGAGGACTGGCGCGGCGCTGTCTTATACGGTGCCTATCAACCGGACTTTAAAGGAGGCGAGATCGCCGACCGCGTCATGGCCACGAGCAACGGCCAGTGGAAGGACGTTCTCGACGAGTTTGGAGTTCGTCACGACCTGGTGGATGCGCATGGCAAGAGAAGCACGACCTTCCATCTCGGACGTTTCCTAGAGGCGCTTTCCGACGCGCGGCGGCTCGATGAGCTCTCCGATCCCCAGAGTGCAGCCCGCCGTGCGCTTCGGTTGCACGGATTGGGCGCGAGCGGCAGCGTCGATTACCGTCAGCGTTTCGTGCCACGCGCGGCGTTGGCCGAAGCGTTCGTCGACTTCAAGCCAGGTCGTGTCGAGGGCATGCTGCTTCTCGCGGAACTCGAAGAAACCGAGGCCGTACGCGCCGCGCAAATGTTTGCCGCACCGGGCACTTCGAACAAGTGGGTGGAGCACCAAGTGCAGTGGCTGTCGCAGCAGGCGCGACTCGAGCAGGAAATCGCGCGCCAAGAGGTCTCTTCTTCCCGCAACCCGAAGGCCTTGGGGGCATGGTGGCCGGACGCATCCAAGGGGAGCGACGACATGCCCTGGGAGCAGCGTCACCTCACCTTTGAGCTCAATCGACGTTTGCCGTTTCGACTGAGCGACGAGGGCGAGGCACTTCGCGATGCGCTCCAAAAGTGGGGTGACATCCCCAACGACGACGTGCCCCGGGTGGCCTTGGCCGAGTTGGTGCGCCCTGCGCTTGAAATGTTCCACGAGAGCGCTCGTTTACAGGAGCAGGAGTTGGTTGCACTCGTGCGCACTTGGGGTGACGCGCCGCTTTTGGATCTATCGGATATGCAGCGCCGCATCGAACGCATCGGTTCTCTGGCGCAACGCGCCAATGCCTTACTTGCCGAGGACGCGCTGTCCAAGCAGCGTTATCTCAAGTTCGTCGACGAGTATATCGTGCAGATGGATGAGCTGACCGTACTGCGTCGGCGTCGACAGCTTGACCCGCGCCCGATCTTTGGGCCAGACGGCCAGGCAGCAACTCTGGAGGCCATGCCACTTTTCAGCCAGGGGCTTGGCTACTGGACCTTTGCCGACGCGTACGAATGGATGCGTCAAGCGGTTGACCTAGAACGCCGTGTCGTTCGGGAACCAACTTTACCGCTTGAGATACCGCTGTCGGGACGTTTCTATGATGGCAACTTTGACACCGCAAAACGTTTTGCTGAACATGACATTGTTCATGTGAAAGGCGTACGACGAACGTTTGCGCTGAATCCAGACGTCGTTCTCGACGCATTTGACAAGATCGACGCCGCGGAACGTCGCTTGGCCAACACAGCGCCTTCGTCAAAGAAGTATGATGAGCTTGCTGTGTGGATCACTAGAGCCAAATCCAAGCTCGCGTACCACTTTTGGGAAGGCTCACGCGGTCGACCGGACTTTGGGGATCCGCCGAACTAAAGGACCGCCGGTCGCTCGGACCCCTGACCTCCGGTTTGCTGAGCGGAACCCTGGATGCGGTCCGTGGAGCCGGAGCGGCTCCTCCGCTTCTGTTGCTGAGCGAAGTACGAAAGAGAATTGTTGGATGTTTCACCGCATACAAGACCGGTACGGAGTTTTCTTTCGCTACTCAGTCATGAGGGTTGGAGTAAGGGGATCGTGGATCGGCAGCGTGCCGACATATTTTCTATTTTTGCTGGGTGGCTGCGCGATGGAGGTGCCGGATGCTGAGTCCACAGGTGCACTTCTCACTGGGACGTCGAGCATCACACTCGACGTCTTCGAGGACACCGATCGAGACGGAGCGCGCGATTCAGCGGAGCCAGGTTGGCCCGACCAGGTGTTCTATCTACTCACTCCCGAAGGCGACTTTGTTCAAGGTGCGGCAACCGATGCCAGTGGCAAGGCAATCTTTGATGGGCTCGCCTCAGGGACCTACGAGCTTGTCATGAACGACCCTGGTTGGGGAGCTGTTCGCAATGACTGGACGGTGACGAGCAGCGAGGACGGAACACCCAACATCACAGTGGACGTCGACGGCACGCGCAACGTCGCTATCGGATGGCGTCCCATCACCTGGTCCACCGATCCTGAATCACCGCTCTCCGAGACGGTCCATTCCTCAGGGGTCGTGATCAAGAGCTACAACGATGCGGTGACAGCTGCGGCCATCGGCGAAGTGCTATCCGGCGGAGCCGCGCTAGGTCCCGAATCAACGACCATTGAGATCCGATACGGTTTGAGCGATATCAGTTATGCGGCGACCGGTTCAGAAGGCATTCCTGGCGCGTATGCAAATTTTCATGGGATTGTCTATCTTGGTCACCAGTCTTGGTTGACCGCTGCATCGAGGACGCTGTTTCACGAATACGGTCACGCCTGGGTCGAATACCGTCGGCGGATCGTCAATCAGTGGCCGGACCTATCGCCTTACCTCGAGGTTCGTGGCATCGACCCGGATGACAGCCGTCTCTACAGCAACCATTCGTGGGACCTCGGAGAGATCATTGCCGAGGACTACCGCCAACTCTTCGCGGACCCCGACGGTGCGTCGTACCGACAAGAGAATGCCGAACTGCCCACGGCACACGAGGTGCCGGGACTTCGAGACTGGTTTCTTGGACCCTTTTCCACGGGTGGCGGCGATGTGGGTGCCGGCGACGACACCGAGCCTCCTGTGCTTGGCGAGCTCACGCCGACCTCTGGCAGCACCCTCACTGGAACGGTTTCGGCAGCGGTTCGGGTCAGCGATAACGTCAGTGACCCCACCCAGCTCGATGTGACCATCGCCCTCGCCGGCACCCGTTTCTCCGCCAGTTACGATGCGGGCTTGGACCTTTGGACGGCGTTGATTGATACGACCGCCTTCACGGATGGCCCCCAACAACTTGAAGCTCTAGCGACCGATGCAGCCGGGAACACGACCTCCCTCGCGCACGACGTGACGGTATCCAACGTTTCGGACGCAGGCCCTCAAATTACCGACGCGGTAGCGGGGGCACTGGCTTCGGGTAAAACCTGGATCGGCTGGATCGACCTCACCGTTAAGGATGATGGTGAGAGCGCATCGGGCGTGATGGTGAATGCGACTTGGGCCACGTCCGGACGGCGCGCCGATATCGGCGTGGCCACTTGTACGACGGATGCGTCGGGCCGATGTCGTTTGAGCGTTAGCCTCGCCAAGAATGTCACGAGTGTTACGTTCGATGTTTCAGTACCTAGTGCGCTGCGCATGACCGTCTACAAGCCATAGGACAGCGGTGATGCTTCCCACGCGATTTAGCAAGCCCGGCTATTCACCGCGGAGCCTGGCGAGCTTTGCGCGTAGCTCTTTTTGGATCGCCGCGCCCGAGGAATTGTCGACTAGGCCTCCGGGTTCTGTGTCGCGCTTGTTTCGCATGCGTGCCACGCTGTCCGAAGAGCTGATGAGCGCCGCGACCGCGGGGGCGGTTCCTGTGAGGCGAAACAGGTCCTTGGGAAGTGCTTTCGGCGCGGAGACGCTCTTCAGATACGCGCGAGCGGAAGTGCAGTCCTCGCTGCCGCTCGGGGGTGGAGGCAAAATCGAGTACAGCCCCGATGTCGTTCCGATGTCCTCTTTTTTGCCGTCGGGATAAGGCTCTGCACACACAAGTCTCAGTCATTCAAGCGCCGTGCCAAAACAATTCGCTATGAATATAGGGGTGCTGACCGAGAGCAGTGATGGCTGGAACATCACAGGCGCCTAAAAGGCAGGTGGTTTGAGGCCCACATGTAGTTGCTCTACAATCGCGGCGCGCTCTCTTATCAACCATGCGTGCCGCCATTCTACGAGCCAAACCGCGCGAGCGTCGCATTGCGATCGTTGCGTTTTGGGCGCTGTTTTTCGTGATAGGTAGCCACGCCCTTCTTGAGACCGCTCGGGACGCGCTCTTCTTGGCCAAAGTATCAGCATCCAAGCTGCCTTGGCTTTACATCTTGATCGCGATCGCATCGGTCATCGTCACCCAGGTTGGCGGCCGACTTCGTGTCAGCAGCGCGCGCTCACTTACGTTCACCATTGGTGCAACGTCGCTGATCACACTGGCACTGGGGTGGCTCTTGCCACAATTCCCCGTCGCGGGATCCTATGTCTTGTACGTGTGGACGGGTGTCTTGATCGCCGTTGTGCTCATGCGTTTCTGGATTCTGCTCGGCGGACTTTTCACGGTCACGCAGGCGAAGGCGCTCTACGGGTTTGTCGGAATGGGCAGTGTCACCGGCGCCATCGCGGGTTCTGCGGCTGCCCGCGCCCTGTCCGAACTCGTGCCCGCTGGGCAGCTCGTTTATGCTGGAGGCATCTCGCTCGGTTTGGGTTCTGCCATCACCCTGTTCTTCTGGCGAGAAGGGGCTGTTGCAGCCGATGTGGACGAACAGCAGAGCGACTCGATGCGTGACTGCGTCCGCTACGTCTTCGAACATCGGTACGCAAGAAGAGTTGCGCTGCTGATCGCGGTTGCCGCGATGGCGCTTACCGTCGTCGACTACATCTTTAAGACGATTGTGGCAGAGCGTGTCCCACCCGATGAGCTCGGTTCGTTCTTCGCCACGGTCTACCTTGCGCTCAATGTTGGTTCGCTCGTTATCCAGGTCGTGGTCGTCAGCTGGTTGATCCGCCGTTTCAATACGCTCGGTGCGCTCGCTGTCCTACCAACGCTCATCTTGGTGGGCGCGCTTGGACTTGTTGCGTTGCCAGCCGCGGCCGGGTTAGTGGCGGCACTCACCATGAAAGGCATTGATGGTGTGATGCGTCACACACTCAATCGTACGGCCAATGAGCTTCTCTTCGTTCCCCTACCGAGTCGTGGCCGGAGTCACCTGAAGCTTTTCGGCGACGTCATCTCGCAAAAAGGCGGGCAGGCGTTTGTGTCCATCGCAATTCTAGGTTTGGGTGCCCTGGGTTGGGAGGCGGTCTTACCGTGGGCGCTTGTAGCACTGCTCTTGCTGTGGCACTTGGCGCTGCTTTCCACAAGGTCGCCGTATTTGTCGCTGGTGCGCAGCCGACTTCGGCGTGGAGCGCATGCTGAAGGCCTGCCGGAGCTTGATGTTGAGTCGCTTGAGGCGCTGGTTCGTGCGCTCGACAGCGCCGATGATGGTGAGGTCCGCGAAGCCATGAGGATGCTTGTCGAAGAAGACAAAGCTGATTTGATTCCGACGTTGATTCTTTATCATCCTAGCGATGCGGTCGCGATCGACGCCCTAGACATCTTTGCGCGCAGTGAACGTCATGCGACTCTCGACAATGTAAACAAGCTCGCTGAGGTGCGTTCCTATCAAGTACGTTCGGCCGCGCTTCGCACAGCGCACGTGCTCGGTGATGACATCGACTTCGAAGCGATGGCTGCGGAGAGTGACTCACTCTTCGTGAAAGCCACATGTATTTGCGCCCTGTCTACGAAGCGCGAACTGAGCCAAGAGGAGCATTTGTTTCTTCACAATACGACGCTCGGCGATGACCCAAAGCAGCTCGTATCGCTTGCCCGCGACATGGCTGTGTTCAGCTCTGAAACATTGGCGCCCTATCTTGAGACGCTTTGCAACCACGATGACGAACAGGTCCGTCAGGCAGCGATGGGCGCCATCGATGTCGAGAGGTTTGCCAGTCACGATCGCTTGTTGCTGGGCGCACTCGCGGATGGACGCACGCGAAACCTCGCACGACGAATCGTTGGGCATGCGGGTCCCAAGACCGCATCGTTGGTCATCGATTCGCTGGCTGACCCCAGCGTTGACTTGATGACCCGGCGACACCTTCCCTCCGCAATCGCTGATCTTCCCGATCACGCGCAGGCTGCGAAGGTACTCGTTGCGCAGTTGCGGCAAGAAGAAGACGGGTTGATTCGCTTCTGGATCCTGCGTTCATTGAATAGGCTTTTGGACCGCCACCCCGAGGCATACCCCGACCTCGCTTGGGTCGACAGCGAAATTGATCGCACGCTTGAGCGTGCGTATCGACTCCTCAGTCGTGCGGTCGTGCTGGCCTCGCATGCGCCCCTGGTTGGCGGGCTCCCCGGGCACCGGATGTTGGTACGACTGCTTCGCGATAAGCACATGCAGTGCGTCGGCCGCATCTTCATCTTGCTCGATATCAGAAGCAAACGCGAGAATTTCATCAGTATCTGGAACAGTCTGCGGGGCAAAGACACGCAGATGCGCGATGCGGCGCTCGAGATGATCGACAACGTCCTTGCCGAGCCACTACGAAGCGCGATTCGAGGCTTGGTCGGTGATTTCTCAGATGCAGAGCGCCTCACGATTGGAGAGCGCTACCACAAGCATGAGTCCCGGACCTATTTTGAGGTGCTCGATGAACTCGACCGTTCACAGAGTGAATCCTCACGGGAACTGGCTACTTCGCATCGCGAGGAACTTGCGCAGCTAGACGCCGTTTCTTTCGCAAGGTTGGGGGAGGTCGCGCGTGCTGCATGATGTTGCACTCCAGAATGTTCGAAGCCGCGTTCTGCTTCTTCGGACGATTCCGAACATGGATAAACTTTCCGACGACGAGATCATCTTGGCGGCGGAGAACACCCGGGTGAGGAAATTCCGGAAGGGGCAGTTGGTGCCGGTGGTTCGCGGTACGGAGCGAATCGTCTATATTGTCGCCGAGGGAATGGTGTCGGTGCAAAGTGGACTGGCAGAGAGCACCATCGGATCGCGACAAAGCGTGGGCTGGTTCGAGTTGCTCGCCGACGTCGAAGCGCCCGTCGTGAAAGTCTTGTCGGAATGCGTGCTGCTCGAGCTTTCGGGCGACTTTTTGATGCGTGCCCTCGAAGATAACTACCTCCTAGCTCGTGCGATCATCCGTGGAAACGCGGAGCGTATTCTGGAGCTTCGCGGTGGACTTCCTCGATCCGAGCGCGAACATGTCGACGACTCGGCGAAACACGCGCTGACAGGCAAAGACACGCTGCTCGATCGGCTGTTGCTCTTTGACGGCGGACCCCTCGACCGCGGAAGTCTCGATGCGGGCATTGCCGTGGCGCGACGAATGAAACGCGTGGTGTATGAGCCCGGCGAAGAGATTTTCTCCCTCGGGGAGCCTGCGCGTTGGTGGGTCAACATTCTCGAGGGTACGGCCGAGTGCTCGAATGCGGCGGGCAGCGCAGAGGTTCGAGGTGAGTACACCATCGGCGTCATGGATGCGATCGCCGAGCAGCCGAGGTCATATGGTGCGGTCGCGAAAACCAGAGTGCTCGCGTACATCATTGACTATGAAGATTTTGCCAGCGTGCTGGAGACCCACTCGGATCTAGCGCTCGGTATCGTACAGATGACCTCGGCCAACGTGTTTCACCTCAGTCAGATACACGGCTCGATGCGACCCGGCGCACCAGCCAAAGCGTAATGACGCCGCCGGCGAAAAGCATGAGCGCGCCCGCGATAGCGCTTTGGAAAATGGCCACGCCGACACCGAAGCACACGAGCATGAGCGCAGCGATGCCCATCATGATGTCGAGCAGAACGCCACCCACTCCCGCTTGCTGAACGCCCACCTTCGGTGAAGCAAGTTGTGGAATGTCTCCCCATAGAAGCGGACTTGGATGCACGCGCTCGTAGAACGCGATCAACGTTTTTTGATCGACCGGCGCCGTAGCGTAGGTTGCGATGAGCCAGCAAAGCGTGCTGAACGCGACCACGACAAGGATGAGAATGCCGTGGCCGATTTCTGGCCAGATGAGTTTGATCGTCGTCGCGAAGAGTCCGGAGGCGATCATACCGACGATCTCGGTCCACGCGTTGGCGCGCCACCAGATCCAGCGCGCGATGAGCGTCAGTCCCGCACCCGACGAAAAGGCGAGCACAAACTTCCAGGTGTTGGCAATCGAGTCGATCTGCCACGCGATCAAACAAGAAATGACGACGAGAACAACGATGGAAAGCTGTGAGACACGAACGTAGTGCTTTTGTGAAGCATCCGGTTTGAGAAAGCGGGCGTAGATATCGTTGACCACGTACGACGCGCCAAGATTGAGATGCGTGTCGATCGTAGACATAAACGCAGAAACGAGCGCCAAGAGCGCCAAGCCTAGAAAGCCAGGGGGCATGACTTCCATCATGACCTTCGGATAACCGCTTTCGGGATCTTCAAGACCCGGAAAGAGTACGAGGGCTACGACGCCAACGACGATCCAAGGCCACATTTGAAGCGCGTAGGTCAACATGGCGAACCAAAGCGAGCCGAGCACCGCGTTCTCTTCGTCCTTGGCCGACGACATGCGCTGGATATGCTTACCGCCGCCATCGGCATACTTTTGCGCCCACCACTGCATGCCGATGTAGACCAGAAACGTCGAGGCGCTGAGCGTGCCGACATCTTGTTGCGCGCTTTCGTCGAACGAGAGGTTTGGAACAAAGTTGAGGAAGCTGTGGTTGGATCCGAAGCGCTCAGCGAGCTGCGTCTTGAGCGATGTCATTCCACCGACGTGCTCAACAGCAAAGATGGCCAACAAGATCGAACTTGCAAGCGAGATAAAGTATTGGACGAAGTCGGTGACAACGACGCCCCAAAAGCCCGAGAGAATGGTGTAGACGACGGTGATGGATGCGAACACCAGTAGCGTGACGAAGGGCGACCAACCGACCGTGGCCGACATGATCTTCGTCATCGCGACCATCACCCAGCCCATAATGAAACAGTTGAGCAGGACGCCGAAGTACACGCCCTTGAGCAAGCGAAGTGCGACCGCGGGCCCGCCCGAGTAGCGAAGCTCGACGACTTCAGCGTCGGTGATCACGCGTGCGCGGCGCCACAGGCGCGCAAAGAGAAAGACCGCGAGTGCTGCGGCGATCATGTAGCTCCACTTGAGCCATACCCCAGCGATGCCTTGCTCGGCGACAATGCCGGCGATGGCAAGTGGCGCATCCGCAGCAAAGTTCGTGGCGGCCATCGAAGTGCCGATCAACCACCAGGGCAATGTGCGACCGGAGAGAAAGAACTCCTCGTTCGAGCTGCTCGCCTTCTTTGAGTAGAAAAGGCCGATCCCTAGCGAAAGCGCCAAGTAGGCGAGTAGGATGGCCCAGTCGATGGTCGCCAACATGACGCGCGTAGACCTAGCATTAACCGCAGCTTACGGTTCGAACAAAGGCGGTCGGTCACGGTCTCGAGTTCAGCTCTTGAAATAGGTAGGCGTAGAGTTCGTGTTGTCCTGCGACACCCAGTTTCGCGTATAGGTTGCCAAGGTGAAATTTGACGGTTCGTGGGCTGATGCCCAGCGCTTCGCCGATGTCGCTCCATGGGACTCCACGAAGTAACGCGGAGAGAACTTCAGCTTCTCGTCTGGTAAGGTCATTTTGCTCACCGATTCGTCTGGCGAGCCCAGCCATTTGCTCATCAAGTCGTTCGCTGCCTATCCGGGAATAAGACCCCAGTGCGCTCGCGGTGACCACGCCAAGTGTGCGCAGGCGTTCTGCGGATCCGTCGTCGGACTGGAGTTCGCGTTGAACACTGACGTAGGCGCGCACGCTCTTGTCGGGAGCGAAGATGGGACTGATGGTCCATTCGTTGACGAACTCGCTTCCGTCTTTTCGATAGTTGTAGGTGGCGCCATAAAAGACTTGTCCCGAACCAAGGTCTCGCTTGAGCTGATCGAGCACCGCACGATCCGTCCGCTTTCCCTGGAACAGGCGAGGTGTTCTTCCCAGTAGTTCGCTCGTGCTGTAGCCCCAAAGGCGTGTTGCCTCTGTATTGGCGGCCAGGATGGTCGGCCCGCGCGCAGACAGGTCTGCGTCGGTGACAATCGCGGAAGCGTTGATATCACTAAACAAGCCGAGCATCGGTTCTTCTGGATCCCCCTATTTTATGTGTGTAGTGCGGGCAATGCACTTGTAAAGATGGACAGGTTCTGTTTTTGCGTTCAGCGAGCGACGCGCGGGTCGTTCGAGCGACGATGGACCTGTTGCCAAGACGAACGTCCCCTCGATCGCCAGCTCCGCAAAGAAGAGACCTGTCTGAACCGACAGACCATCGCGCAGGAGACTGTCAAAAAATGCAGGTTGAAGAAGCGCCGATGCTGTTCTCAAAACAGCATTTACATCCGACGGAATCCCTTTACTCTTATTAACGTAACCGATCGAGACCAAGAGCCCATCGATGTGTTGTGTCTCGCTGTAAAGTTTTTGTGCCAGAAGAAAAGACAGAGTCCGCAATGAGGAACCGAGTTGTTCCGGGGGAAATGCGGAGGCTTGAAGCGCTCCAACGTCTTGGCATCGATGACCCCACGCGGGATGAGGATTTCGACTTTCATACCAGCCTCGCTGCGCAGCTCGTGGGCGCACGTTACAGTTGCCTTAATTTCGTAGGCGAAAATGCTGTGTGGTGCCGGTCTGCGTACGGTTTCGACCTGGACGGCCTGCCACGGCAGAGCTCGCTATGCTCGCATGTCATTGAGAGCTGCGCGGTGGTCTCAGTGTATGACGCATCGAAAGATCCGAGGTTTATGGCGTGTCCTCTGGTCACCTCGGCCCCCTTCGTTCGCACCTACGTTGGGGTCCCCGTTTTCGTGGAGGAAGAACACGCGGTGGCTTCGCTCTGCGTCATGGACCCCGACTTGATCATGATCTCTGCGGAGAAAGTAAGGTTGCTGGTCGAACTTGCCGAGAGGCTTTCCAGTGAGCTCGACAGGCGACTTCGCAAGCAAGGGGCGTTTCAGGGAGTGGAAACCACGACCCTTATGACAGAGCTCATGAACCGGTCTATGAACCCACAACTTCTCGTCGATGCCGATTGCGCGGTCTTGGAGTGCAATCAGGCCGCTCTCGACGTCTTTGGTTGGGGGCAGGCACCCCGGATGCAAGACTTTGTAAAGTTGCTCGGGCTTGAGACGACTCCGAGCATGGAGGCCCTTGCGATGCGTGGGGAGACAGGGCGCGTGATCGGTCGACTCGCGGGCGATGTCAAAACGCAGATGCGTATTCATTGCAGCGATGTCGGCTCAAGTTCTTCGAGGGCCTGGCTGGTCGAGATCACCGATCTCAATCAACTGCACTCTTCGGCTTCCGGGGTGTATGCGGTCGACTTTGAATACACGGTCTCACTCGATGCAAGCCGCCAAGGGAACCTGCACTATATTTCGCGTCCCGATCTGGTTCGCGGAGACGGCGAGCTCAGCGAACGAAAGTGCTTCGAGGTGCTTTTCGACCGGCAGAGTCTTTGTGAGGATTGCCCTGTTTTCGTAAAGCGAAATGCCGAGACCATCGTTCGCGGATCGCCCGCAAGCGTGCAGGTTCTTGCATGTCAGCGGGCGGACGCGCGGGTTGCGAACGTGCGCGTGCAAAACATCTCCGCTGAAACGTATGAGAGCTTGCAGAGATACACAGCGCAGCTCGTTGTCGATCGCGCCGGCCTAACTGATCGCGAAGCCGAGGTCTACCATCTGATGGTGCAGGGTGAGACGGTGACACAGATCGCCAAAAGTCTCGGGGTTACACCGCGAACAATTAAGTTTCACCAGTCGAATGTAATTCGGAAGTGTGGGGCGAGTAGTCGGCTCAATCTCTGGGCAAAGATTGCACGTCTGTCGCACCCTTTTTCGAATCACACCTCACTCTCAGGTAACCCGTAGTCTGCACAGGTTTTGGCTAGGCAGCCTGTCTTCGAGATCAGGTCGACTGACCAAAAAGCCAACTTGTTTTTTGGCGCTCGGCGTTCGAAAACTCGTGAGATGCCAAAACGAATTTTGCTCGTTGATGATCAGCGAACAGTCTTGATGATGGAGCAGATGATGCTGAGTGAGGCGGGCTACGACCTTGACACAGCTTCCAACGGGCGCGAAGCGGTCGAAAAAGCCAAGGCGAATGTTCCCGATCTGATCTTGCTTGATGTGGTGATGCCGGAGATGAATGGCTTTGAGGTCTGCCGCGCGCTTCGCGCGGATGAGAGAACGAAGAACGTCCCAATTATTCTTTGTACGACGCGCGGTGAGTCGAGAAACGTGGAAGAGGGCTACAAAGCTGGTTGCTCTGACTACGTGACCAAGCCCTTCCTGGCTTCCGAGCTTCTTTCGAAGATTCACGAGTATCTTGAACCGATCAAACAAGCCGAAGCGTCGGCCTAGTCGCACCCGGGGGGATTCATGACGACACTTGCAGAGATGCAGCTTCGGCGACTTGAGAATGAAGTGGCCGAGCTTCGAAGAAAAGTTGGCCTTCTGAGCGCGGAAAATGAGCGCCTACGCAAGGAGCGGTCGCAGAGCGATGAGCGACTTCGCAGCCAGTTCAATCTGCTCAAGAAGCAGAACTCAAGCCTTGCGAACCTCTACATCGCCAGTTACCGACTTCACGAGTCGTTGGATCGGGAAGAGATCCTTACCGGCATCCAAGAGATCTTCGCCAACATTGTTGGCTCTGAGGAAATTGCCGTCTTGGAAATGGATCCGGATCAGCAACACCTGCGGGCGATTCGCACCAACGGTGTCGATGCCAAACAGTTCGAGAAAGTTTCGGCCAAAGATGGGTTGATCGGTCAGGCGGTCAGCACAGGGAAGGTCTTCGTCAAAGATGGGTCACCTAGCCCCTTGGCGCTTCCGCACGAGTCGGAGCTGACGGCTTGCATTCCCCTTCGCCTGGCTCAGGGCGTGAGCGGAGCGATCGCAGTGTTTCGGCTGCTACAGCAAAAACGTGCCTTCTCCAACGTCGACCACGAGCTTTTTCAGTTGGTGGCAACACACGCGGCAACCGCGCTTTACTGCACAAAACTTCACAGCCGCGTAGCCGCCCGAGCGTCGTAGGAGAATCATGTCAGAGGGAAATGGTCAGAGCGGTTCAGGCAACGGTGCGCCCGAGGACATCAAACTCGATGAGGTGATGCGAGAGTTTCTGAGCGAAAGCCGCGAGAACCTCGAAGACTTCGAGAATGTCTTGCTGGAATCTGAAAGGAAGGTCGGAGACAGCAGAGAGAACTTGGATCGACTCTTCCGCTGTATCCACTCCATCAAAGGGAGTTCCGCGTTTCTTCAGCTTGCAAAGCTCGAAGAGGTTGCACACGTTGGGGAGACCTTGCTCGGCCGCTTGCGAGATGGCCGGCTCCTGCTCAGCGACAGGGTCATCTCGGCGCTGCTTCAGTTGGTCGATGTGATCCGGCGCCTGCTTGACCAGATTGAGCAAACTGGAAGCGAAGACGGAGTTCAAACACAAGAAGTCGTGCGCGAGCTGCAACTCGTCTCGCAGGTTGACGATGATGCTGTCGACGGCGACGCAGACGAAGAAACGAGCGCGAAAGATGCAAGTGTCGCAACGCGCGCGATGCCGCTTGGCGGCGGCAAGATTCGCGTCGACGTGCACTTGCTCGACAAGTTGATGAACCTCGTCGGCGAGCTGGTTCTGGCGCGCAATCAGGTCGTGCAGCTCGGCGAGTCAGATGCTGCCCTGGGTCGGCGCGACAGCACTGTGGTTCAGCGGCTTAACCTGGTGACAACCGAACTCCAAGAGACCGCCATGAAGACGCGAATGCAGCCGCTTTCGACGGTTTTTAGCCGTTTTCCGCGTATCGTTCGCGATGTGGCGAAGGCCACGGGCAAGAGCGTCAACCTTCAGATGCAGGGTCGCGAAACGGAGCTCGACAAGAGCATCATTGAGGCGATTCAAGACCCGCTTACGCACCTGGTGCGCAACGCGGTGGACCACGGCATCGAGTCGCGAGACGAACGAAAGAAACGAGGGAAGCCGAGCGAAGGGCAACTCATCCTTCTCGGTTACCACGAAGGTGGCATGGTCAACATCGAGATTCACGACGACGGCGCGGGTATCGATGTCGCGCAAGTCAAGCGTCGCGCGATCGAACGGGGGCTGTGCACACCGGAGCGGGTAGATCAGCTGAGCGAGCGCGAAACCCTCGACTTTCTGTTTTCTCCTGGTTTTTCGACCGCCAGGGAAGTCACTACCGTCTCGGGCCGTGGCGTGGGGATGGATATTGTGCGCACCAAGATCGAGCAGATCGGGGGCACCGTCGACATTCAAACCCGCCAAGGAGAGGGCACGACGATCAAGATCAAGATCCCGCTGACCTTGGCGATCATTCCGGCGCTCGTTGTAAGTTGTGAGCGTACGCGCTACGCGATTCCGCAGGCCAGTGTACTCGAAGTGGTCCGACTCGACGACGAAGACGATTCGCTCGGCGTCGAAGAGGTGCAAGGTGCGCCTGTTTACCGGTTGCGCGAGAAGCTTCTTCCGGTGGCGTACCTATCTCGCGAACTGGGACTCGAGAGTGCCGCGCGTGCAGAGGGTACAGCGCTCGTGGTTCTCCAGGCCGACGACCGCAGCTTTGGGCTCGTGGTCGACGAAGTTCACGACACCGAAGAAATTGTCGTCAAGCCTCTTTGGAAGCACCTTAAGGGACTCTCGATCTACGCCGGCGCGACGGTGATGGGTGATGGTCGCGTCGCGTTGATTCTCGATGCACTCGGACTGGAGCAGCGCGTGACCGTCGTTACCGAGGACGCCAAGCCGCGCACCAAGAGCCTTGAAGAGCAGGCCGTGGCCGAGCTCAAGCAAGATCAAGAGCTGCTTCTTTTGTGCGAACAGGGGCAGGATGGGCGCCTTGCCATACCGCTCACGAATGTCGCGCGGCTCGAAGAGGTCGAGCCCCGGCACGTCGAGCGTGTCGGTGGGAAGACTGCGATGCAATATCGAGGAGAGATCTTGCCGCTGATGGAACTGGCCGACGTGCTCGAGGAGCGGCGGGCAGTGCCTCGTGACGCGGAGACAAAGACGCCTGAGAGGCGAGACAGTATTCCCGTGGTCGTATTCGGCGATGCAGGTCGTCATTTTGGACTCATGGTCGATGGCATTCTCGATATTCTCGAGATCAAGCTTGCCGTTCAGCAGCGCGCCACGCGTCGGGGCGTGCTCGGGACCATGGTCATCCAAGATCGAATTACCGAAGTGCTCGACGTAGAGGCCACGCTTGAGCGCGCGAGCATCCGTCCGAAGGCGCGGCCGAGTGCAAGGGGGCTCGCATGATGGAAGGCAAGCGAACGCAAGTGTGCACGTTCTTATTGGACGGAAAGTCGTTTGGTATCGACGTGCGGCAAGTGCAGGAGATCCTGCGCTTTCAACCGCTCACCGAGGTGCCACTGGCTTCGCGGGAAGTCGCCGGCCTGATGAACTTACGCGGGCAAATCGTTCCTGCGATCGACATGCGGATGCGGATGCATCTGCAACCTCGGCAGAGCGAAGAGCCGCCCACCAATGTTGTGATTCTCACCGAAAGCGGCGCGGTGAGCCTGTTGGTGGATGAGATCGGTGACGTCGAAGAGTACGACCCGCTAAGCATCGAGCCTGTCCCGAACAATCTGCAGGTCGGTCTGCGCGAAGCGATCCAAGGCGTGTACAAAACCGACCACGGTCTTTTGGTGATGTTGGATGCGGAACTGGTCGTCGCCGACCTCAAGCAGCACCTGGGAAGCACAAACTAATCACGCCGGTGCATCGTCGTGCATCCGGAATACAAAGAATCAAGGAGCGAGAAAGAAAATGAGTAAACACAAAGAAAACACAGAAGTGACCAAAGATGAAAGGGCTTGGGCCGAAGCGCGCAGCCGCATCGATGCGATCGACAAGGTCATGGCGGTGGCCGAGTTCGACCTCGACGGACATGTTCTGGATGCGAACGACATTTTCTTGCGCACGATGGGTTACAAGCTCGCGGAGATCAAAGACGAACACCACCGCATTTTTGTCGACGAGAACTACGGAAAGTCTCGTGATTACAAGCGTTTCTGGAGCAGCCTCAATGACGGACAGTTTCAATCGGGAGAGTTTCGTCGCGTCACCAAAGACGGCAGCGTGGTATGGCTCCAGGCGAGCTACAACCCGATTTACGACGAAAAGGGAGAGCTCAGCAGAATCGTTAAGCTGGCCAACGACATCACGGAGACCAAACTCGAAGCCGCGGATAGTCGCGCCAAGATCGATGCCATCGACAAAGTGATGGCGGTGATCGAGTTCGATCTCGACGGAACCATTCTCGAAGCCAACCCGCAGTTTTTGGCCACGATGGGATATCGCCTCGACGAGATCCGAGGCAAGCACCACCGCATTTTTGTGGATGCCGCTTTTTCACAAGGTCGCGAGTACCAGCAGTTTTGGGCCGACCTCAACCAGGGTCAGCATCGGGCTGGGGAGTTTCGACGCGTGGCAAAGGGCGGGCGCGCCGTGTGGCTGCAGGCGAGCTACAACCCCGTCTACGACGCCGATGGTCGTCCGGTGAAAGTCATCAAGTACGCGACCGATATCACCGAATCAAAAATGCAGAACGCCGATACCGAGGCGAAGCTCGAGACCATCGCCAAAGTCATGGGCGTGATCGAGTTTGATATGCAAGGCAACATTCTCGATGCGAACGAACTCTTCTGCCGTGCGATCGGCTATTCAATCGACGAAATACAGGGGCGGCATCACCGTATGTTCGTCGAGCATGAGTTCGCGCAAGGGCGCGAGTATCAGCAGTTTTGGGCGGACCTGAACGCGGGTAAATACCAAACCGGCGAGTTCAAACGGGTCACCAAAGCGGGAAAAGATCTATGGCTTCAGGCCAGCTACAACCCGGTTCTTGACGCCGATGGTCATCCGGTGAAGGTCGTCAAGTTTGCGAGTGACATCACCGAACGAAAGGAAGCTGAAGTGCGGGAGAGAGCGCTCACCGAGGACCTGCGCGGTGTGCTCCGTCAGGTCACGCAGCACGCCATCTCGCTCAGCAATGCCTCGGGCGAACTCTCCAACGTAAGCGAGCAGCTGGCGACGAACGCGGAGGAGACAGCGAGCCAAGCGACTCAAGTCTCCGCAGCCGCAGAGCAGGTGAGCCGCAACCTTTCCAATGTGGCAAGTGGCACCGAGGAGGTGAACTTGAGCATTCGCGAGATTGCCAAGAGCGCGGACGAAGCGGCGAGCGTGGCCAATGGCGCCGTGGGCACGGCCAAAGAAGCCACCGATACTATTTCGAAGCTCGGTACGAGCAGCAACGAGATCGGCGTGGTGGTCAAGGTCATCACATCGATCGCGCAACAGACGAATCTGCTCGCCCTCAACGCCACGATCGAGGCGGCGCGAGCTGGAGAAGCGGGCAAGGGCTTTGCGGTCGTTGCCAATGAGGTCAAGGAGCTTGCCAAAGAGACCGCACGGGCGACGGAGGACATTAGTTCCAAGATCGCGATGATTCAGTCGGACACCGAGGGCGTGATCAACGCCATGAATGAGATTTCCGCGACGATCACGCAGATCAATGACATCCAGACGACGATTGCGGCCTCGGTGGAGGAACAAACGGCGACGGTGGGTCAGATCACGCGCAATGTTGGCGAAGCAGCCAAAGGTAGCGGGCAGATCTCAGAGAATATTTCGTCGGTGGCGCAGGTTGCGCATGGCACGACGAAGACCGGCGCAAGCGTGCAAAGTGCTTCAGGCGAGCTTAGCAACCTGGCTGGGGCTTTGGAGCGCTTGGTCGCACAGTTTGAAGGTGGCGATGACAGTTCTTTGATGGCGGCCCGGGCAAACTAAGCGATGCATGCCATCGTGATCGACGATTCGGTAACCACCCGGCGGATTATTGCCGGACTCTTGGGCGAGATTGGCTTCGTGGTCGATGAAGCGGAAGACGGCGCACAAGGCCTCAAGCTACTGGAGCGATTCGAGAGGCTGGATCTCGCCGTGGTTGACTGGAACATGCCCAACGTCGATGGGCTGGAGTTCGTGAGTCAAGCTCGCGCCGACACCGCCAACGATGGAATGCGCATCGTGATGGTTACGACTGAGCACGAAAAAGAGCGTGTCATGCTTGCGATCGAAGCTGGGGCAGATGAGTACATCATGAAGCCTTTCACGCGCGAAGTGCTTCTCGAGAAGCTCGCTCTTGTAGGACTGCGTGGGCGTTAGCGAGATCATGGGTGGCGTCGTCCTTTTGGCCGACGATTCGGTGGTGGTTCGCAAGTTTGTCGCGGCTGAGTTGCGGCGCGAGCCCATGATCGAGGAAGTCATCACCGCGCCCAACGGCCGTCTGGCACTTGCCAAGCTGGAGCGAAGCAATCCAGACCTCGTGATCCTAGACGTCGAGATGCCCGAGATGGGAGGGCTCGAAGCGCTTCGAGAGTTCAAGGTCCGCGCGCCCGACGTGCCGGTCGTGATGTTTAGCGGACTGACGGAGCGAGCTGGTGAACTTACGCTCGATGCCCTGAGTTTGGGCGCGGCCGATTACGTCGCCAAGCCGAGCCAGATCGGCTCTGGTGCATCCGATGTGGAAGGTGTGTGCACTGAGCTTCGAGCCAAGGTGACTGCGTTGTTGGAGAAGCGATTCAAAGCCCTTGGGCGCGAGCAGGGCTACAACCTGACGTCGCGTCCGCCGCGTCTATCGTCCCATGCGCCAGCGTCTCGAGAGATTGAACTTGTGGTGATTGGCGCTTCGACCGGTGGGCCCACGGCGATATCCGAACTGCTTCCGAGACTGCCCGCCGACTTTCCGGTTCCGGTGTTGGTTGCCCAGCACATGCCGCCGCTGTTTACACGTTTGTTTGCAGAGCGCCTCGATAGTCTTTGCAAGCTCAAAGTGCGAGAGGCGACCCGTAGAGCAATTCTTGAACCAGGGAACGTTTGGATCGCGCAAGGCGACCACCATTTGGCGGTAGAGCGAAGAGACGAACGGTTGGTTTCTGTGATTCACCAGGGCCCGCGAGAGCAAGCCTGTCGACCGGCCGTCGACGTGCTATTTCGCTCGGCGGCAGAGGCTTGCCAGGGTGGCGTGATCGCGGTCTTGCTCACTGGGATGGGCGTTGACGGGCTAAGTGGTTGTAAGCGTATAGCTTCCTTTGGTGGATCGGTTCTGGTCCAGGACAAGTCCAGCAGCACGGTCTGGGGCATGGCGGGATCGGTCGCGAAGGCTGGTATCGCCAACGAGATTCTGCCCATTGAGCAAATCGCTCCGGCGATCCAGCGGCACATTCAGCTCTCGAAGCGTCAACGTGAAAGGCGATCGCTACGGGTGGAGTCATGAGCATCTCGCGCGTTCCCACTCGTATCCCCAGGCGACCTTCGATTCGCCCAAGACACGTCGAGTATGTGCAGTCTCTTCTCTACGAGCACGCGGGGTACATCCTCGATGAAGAAAAAAGTTATCTGATCGAGTCGCGATTGGTTCCGCTGATGGAGAGGCGTGGCCTCTCATCGCTCGCGGACTTCATTGATGTTGTCGGCTCTTCAGATGGAGCTCCACTGCGTGCGGAAGTTGTCGAGGCGATGCTCAATACTGAGACGACTTTTTTTCGCGACATTTCATGTTTCAACGCGCTTCGTGATCAAGTGCTGCCCAGACTCGTGAAAAAGCGCGCCTCGGAGCGAAAATTACGAATCTGGTGTGCGGCCTGTTCCACCGGACAGGAGCCCTACAGCATCGCGATGGTCCTCCGAGAACACTTTCCGGAACTCGCGAGTTGGGACGTCCGGATTATTGCGAGCGACGTATCCTCAAGCTCGTTGGCGAAGGCGAAGTCGAGGCGCTACCGACAAATCGAAGTTAACCGCGGGCTTCCAGTGCGCATGTTGGTGAAGTATTTTGCGCAGGACGAGCACGAGTGGCTGATCGACAAAAGCCTCCAGGAGAACATCGAGTTTCATCAGTTTAGCCTGCTCAACCCTTGGCCGATCGTGATCCAGCCCGACATTGTGTTTCTGCGCAATGTGATGATCTATTGGAATAAGGAACACAAGCGCGAAATCCTTCGGCGCATGCGCAATGTGATGCGTCGTGATGGATACTTGTTCTTGGGCGCTGCGGAGACGACATACTTTATCGATGACGCATTCGATCGACTCTCTGAAGAGCCATCTTCATGCTTCATCATTCGGGAGAATGTGGGCTAGTGCGTTACCGTTTTGCAGATCGTCTGCGCCAACTCCTCTGGACAGATGAATGTCGCCACGCCGGGTTCAAGCTCTACCGCCTGTCCGTGCACCGGAGCGGCGCTGATCGTCACCGACCCTACCGTGAGCGTGCGGTCGGCGGGAACCGCGAGCAAACCTTGCGAGGTCTCGCAGACGATCAGACGACGAGCTTTGGGCTGTTCGACTTGTTCCGTGGAAGCCAATACATCGCGCAGTACTGTGATCACACGTCCACGATTTTGAAACACACCTGCGATCCCTTGGTGCGTATGTGGCAGCGGGAAGGTCTTGGTGGCCGGCAGAACCGAGTCGACGCGATCCGCCTCAAGAAAGTAAAGACGCGACTGGCGTTCAAGAATCAGTGTCGAAAGAAGGATAGACGGTTGGCTCTCTTGTTCACAGGGGGCGTCAGTGTCATCTGCGAATGCAGCAAGGGTGTCCGAATCACTCACGGTGAAGAGCATGCAACATGCGGGTTGATCAAGGCAAGAGTCGTAGTGAAGCAAGGAGAGACATGAGCGAGACGCAGACCATTTTGGTCCTAGACGACAGCGAGGTCGCACGCAACGTGATGACCCAAATTCTCAGGCAGTCGGGTTACGAAGTGATCGCAACGGACTCTCCGGCCAAAGCCATGCGCTGCTTCTCCCACCATCGCGTCGCGGCCATGATCCTCGACATCAATATGCCCGCGATGCGTGGTGATCAACTTGCCGTGCTTTTTCAACGGCACCCGCTTGTTAGCCAGATTCCAATTGTTTTGGTCTCCGATCGCCCGTTAAGCGAGCTTCAAGAAATCCAGGGTGCAGTCGATGCTGCTGCGTCGATTACGAAGAAGGAAGTTCCGAGGGGACTTGTTTCTGTACTGACGAGTTTGATCGGAGCACCGGCGTGAAGAATGTTGTGCGTTTCGAGTTTGATGGTGTTGAACATGCCGTCTTGGCGCGTGAAGTCGTGGCACTCGATGTGGAAGAGGCAGACAAAGGCACCAGGCGGATGTGTTTCACGAGCGGCGCCGCGCTAAGGTGTGCGAGGGTCTACTTCGACTCCTTTCCCAAGGAGTCCGTCTTCAAGCTGCCGACTTTGCTTAGGAATATCCTTCCGTCTTCGTCTCCCTATGTGGGGCTTGCGCTTACGCCTGAGGGAGCGGTCTGGTTGATCGATGCGGCATCGATCGGAGATTCATGGCGAGTCGGATCTAGCGCAAACCGTCAAGAACAAACAGAGAAGGGAAGATGGCGATGTCGTTGAAGTGGAAGCTCTCCGGAGTGGTCGTGCTTGCGTTGGTCGCGATGTGCGTTGCGTTCGGTTTCGATTCGACGCGCGCTGCGCGCGATTATGCGGCGCGTGATCTAGCGCTCCGAGCGAAGGGGCTTGCGTCCATGGCTGCTGCATCGGTGGCCGAAGAGGCTGCGCTATCTTCGGTGCTTACGTCGCAGATACTGGAAGCTGCTCTTGAGGCGGACCCTGACGTGCGGTCGATCGCGCTTTACTCCGAGGAGCGCGGCTTGATGGACGGACGGGCGCGTAAAGGCGTCGACTTGCCGGTCCGGTTGGAGCACAGGCAGGGCAGGCAGATGGCCGGAGATCACATGAGCGTCGTGGAGCCGATCGCCGATGGTCGGCGCGGTTACTTCGAAGTGTCGATGGATGCTCGCGGTATTGATCGCGTAGTGGCGGAGCGTTGGACGACACTGTCGGTGGTTGCGCTAATTCTTGTGGTCGTCTTTCTGGTTCTTTCCTACTTAACGATTGGGCGCATGCTTTCTCCCCTCGATCAACTGGCGAGGTCCGCTCAGCAGGTCGCGAAGGGAGATATTCCAGATCAAATCGACATCCTTGCTCGCGGTGACGAGGTGGGTCGCGTGGCGACGAGTTTCGAGCAGATGATCGCGCGGTTGCGCGAGCTATGCGACCACGCTCGTCGAATAGCGTCCGGCGACCTCACTGGACGTATCGAAGGCGATGGAGAGCTGTTCGAGAGTTTTCGCGCCATGTCCGATAGTTTGCGGGAGCTTACGTCTCGGCTGGAGCGATCTTCGTCCTCGGTTGCGACGGCTGCCGCGACCATGTTTTCCGCCATTCGAGAGCAGGAGTCGTCCGCGACGCAGCAGACGGCGTCGCTTGAAGCGATTCGTGGCTCACTTGAAGCCCTTGCGACTGCGGCCGACGGGGTTACGCAAGATGTTGGCTTTGTTACCGAAATGGCAAATCGAAGTCTAGAAAGTTCGCAACGAATTGCCGATCATACGCGACTTGTGAGCCAACATTCAGAGCGTATTGGTGAGATCCTGACGCTCATTCAGGAGATCGCCGATCGCAGCGATTTACTCGCGTTCAACGCAGCACTTGAGGGGACCAAAGCAGGCGATGTCGGCAGGGGCTTTTCACTTGTTGCTGAAGAAATGAGAAGGCTTTCTGAACATGTCATGGATTCGGTGCGAGACATTCGCAAGCTCGTATCCGATATGCGTTCCGCGTCGCACGCCTCCGTGCTTGCCACTGAGGAGGGAATCAAGTTGGCCAGAGACACCGCTGCATCGTCGGATAAGATTTCACAGGCGATCATGCGCCAACGAGAGGATACCTCGCTTGCAAAGGCTTCCGCCGACGAGGTGGTCCGGGTCGTCAATCAGTCACTGGACGCTAGCATTGGGTCGAGTGAATCGGCTGAAGCGTTGCTTCAGCTGTCCCAAGAGCTCAAGGAGACGGTCAGCGCGTTCCAAGCATCGAGATAGTTGAGGAAGATTTTGCACGACGATCTCAGACGCCGGTTTTGGGAGGGCATTCCAGAACGAATCGCGGAGGGAACCAAGCTGTGGTTGGCCGCCGAGCGTGGTGATTCAAGCGCCCAAGATGCGTTTCGGAGGTTTCTTCACACCGTCAAAGGCGAGGCGCACATGCTCGGAGAGATCGAAGCAGGACGCGTGCTTGAGCTCACCGAGTCTGCGGTTGAAGGTCGCGCTGCCGAAGACATGATCGGGACTGAGACAGCGGATCTCGTGCTTGAAGCGTTTGAGATTGTTACGCTCTTATCCGTTCAAACCGAACCCGGAGCATTTCAAGCAGACGTGCAAAGTGTCTGTGAAAGACTTGTGGCGTGCATCTCGAATGATGACGGGAGCGAAGAAGCGCTTGAATCTTCTTCTCCATCGGAACCATCAAATCGACCTGGTGGTGCGGAACCGACGGCCGCTCCGCATGCAGGTTCCGTGGTCGCGCTCCCTCAGAACAGTCTCGACGCCCGCACGCTTCAGCCGCTTGTCACGGACCTCTATCGTCTGCAGGCAGAGCGTGCAGGATTGCCGAACGAGCTTCGGGAGCTTGAGCGAATGCTTTCGGCTTACGTAGCTGAGCTCGACATCAACCTGTCGCCTGAGAAGCTCAAAGAGCGGCTCATCAAAACCATCGGTTACGGACCCGAGATTCGGCGTCGTCTGGCCAGTCTACGGAGACGTTGGGGGGCCAATGAGTTTGTTTCTCGGCAAACCATTGAGCAGGTTGACACCCTCACCAAACGCGCAGCGCTGGTCTCGATCGGTGAGATGCGAGAGTCGGTCGAAAGAATCGCGCGCACGACGGCCAGAAAGCTCGGAAAGTCAGTGCGCGTTCAATTCTCGGGGGACGCCTACATCGATGCTTCCGTGGAGGCCCGTCTGCGACCAGCTTGCGTGCACTTGATTCGCAACGCAGTCGACCATGGCATCGAGGCGCCAGAGGAGCGCTACCGTAAAGAGAAAGATCGCATAGGAACGATTACGTTTCAGGTTAGGCAGAACGAGTCGGACGTTCATGTGCGGATCAGCGACGACGGAGCTGGCATCGATTTTGATCGTCTGCGTGAACGGCTTGGCGGTCGCGGTGCGGGCCTAAGCGAAACGGAACTCATACAGGCGCTCTTTGAACATGGCTTTTCGACCCGAGAGCGCGTAACCGAGATTTCCGGAAGAGGCGTGGGTCTGGACGTGGTTCATGACGCGATCGTTTCGGTGGGAGGACAGGTTGCGGTGCAGAGCGCCGTGGGAGCGGGGACCACCTTCGAGATCACCGTTCCAGCGTTGCTTCGAGCCGACTTAATTGTTGGCGTGATCGTTGTGGGAGCCAAATTTGCGATTCCGGCACGCGCCATTGTGGGAACGCAGCGCGTCGCTGACCTTATCGACCTTCCGGGTGGAGTCAGAATCAAATACGAGCGAGATGGCCATGAGGAGTTGATTCCTCTCCTCTCGCTTGCATCTGTGCTGGATCTGCCCGGACAAGTTTCAAAGGGCGATACCGCTCTCATTCTCCGTTCGAACCAGGGGCTTTGTGCATTCGCAATAGAATGCTTTGAAAGCCCGCGGACTTTGCCTTTTCATCCGGTATCCGAACTGGCCTTCTCTTCGACACTGATTCGCGGAGTTGCCTGCGCAGAGGAGGGCGATGTCTACCTATTGCTCGATCCCGCAACCACGATGGAACTTGCGTTGCGTGAGGGAAGAGGCTCGCTTGTGGACGGTCATCATCGTCGCGCACGCGTTCTGGTGGCCGAGGACGCTCCAGTCGCCCGCGAGCTCTTGTGTGGGATTCTGCGGTCCTTTGGACTCAGTGTGATCGATAAGCCGGACGGAAAGAGCGCTTGGGAGTACGCGCAGGACGAGGCGCCCGATCTTGTGATCACTGATCTGGAAATGCCGGGGATGGACGGCTTTGAGTTAATTAGGAGGCTCAAGGCCCATGAGGCCACCGAACAAGTACCGATTGTGATGCTTACGACCAAGTCCGATGAACGTACGCGCCAACTCGCTGCGTCTCTTGGCGTGCGCGCACTCTTATCAAAACAACGCTTCGTGGAAGAGGAGTTGCGTATGGTTGTTGAGCAATGTCTCGAAGCATAGAGCCCGCTCCCGTTCGGGTGCTGCTTTGCGAAGACTCCGAGATCGCAGCGAAGTTCATTCGACGAGCGTTGGCTGAAGACCCTCGAATCCATGTTGTGACCGCCGTACAGACGGGAACCGAAGTATTGGCTAAGAAGGCGGGGCACGACGTGCTCATCGTGGACTTGCTCACGCCTGGCGAGTCTGGACTTTCGGTACTTCCGCAGCTTGCATCGACTCACCCTGTTATCGCGATCAGTGATCAAGCCGCAGATTCGGCTCTCGCCAAAGAAGCGTTGTCTCGCGGAGCTTCAGCTTTCTTCCCGAAACAGGCCTTGCGCGATCCGGTGCCTGGCGAGATGAGCCTTTGTGAGAAGGTGCGCGACTTGGCTCGGGTCTATCGCAAAGTCGATGACTTTGCGGTCGTCGCAATTGTCGGTTCAACTGGTGCGGTCGAGGTTGGCGCACGCATCCTTGAGCAAATCGAACCCGGCGGAGCGATCGTTCTTCTGCAACACTTCCCCGAATCGCGTGGCGACACGTACGTGCAGTGGCTTCGTTCGCGCAGCATCGATGCGATTGCTGTCACGTCTGGAGTTCAGCTTCGACCCGGGGCTGTTTGGTGCGCGGTTGGAGGTCAGCAGGTGGAGTTCCGCAAGCACGAAACCTTCGGCACGAGTTTACGTTGCACGAACCAAGAGCTTGTTGATGGTCATTGCCCATCGGCGTCAGTCCTGATCGGCTCAGGAGAGGTGCTTGGGGCGCGACTGCTCTCTGTCGTTCTCTCCGGAATGGGAAACGACGGTGCCAGAGGCGTAGCGCGTTCGCTACGCTCCGGGGCGCGGTGTGTTGTTCAAAGGCCCGCTTCTTGCGTTGCGCCGTCGATGCCCGAGTCTGCTGCGCTGCAAAGCTCTCTGGTACGCGTTGGCGAGGAGGAGCAACTCGTGCGCTGGATCAATCAACACGTCCAAGCGAGATTCCGTGCTCGACTCTGAGATCACAGACGAAGAGCTGACGGAGATTCTTGGCCCCACGTTGGGGTACCAAATGCGGCGATGGCCGCGCGAAACGCGAAGGACGATCGCGAAACTGGCTCACGAATTCGGCCTTGAGCAAAAGCAAGTTCTCGCAAAACTTCGACTTGGCACCCAACCAGACTGGATGGAGCGCCTTGTTTCGAGCGCCACCATTACGCACACAAAGTTTTTTCGGCATCGCTTTCAGTTGGAGAAACTCGCGCAGGCCATCTTCGCGAGGTGGCGGTCTCAATGTCGGCCGATTCATGTTTGGGTGGCTGGTTGTTCGAGCGGCGAAGAGGCTTATTCGATCGCCTTGCTCACTTCGCCCAAGGTCGAACTCCGCATCTTCGCTTCTGACATCAACAGACAAGCTATCGACGAAGCGAAGGATGGTCGCTATGCGAGGGGGCCGACGGGAAAGCCGTGGGCGGCGACGCCCAACCTCAGACGCAGGATCAATTTCGAGCAAGCAAGTTTGGTTGGCCCGCAGCCCTCGCCGCCGAATCTGCGCTTTGACTTCATCGTTTGTCGAAACGTGCTGATCTATTTCGGATCCGTCAATGCGAAGAAACTTTTCTTGTGTTTTCGATCGCGAGTGCGGGAAGACGGAGCATTGATCGTATCACCGGCTGACTCTCTTGTGCGGCGCGAGTCCGCCTTCACTCCGACGGAGACACTGGGCTGGTTACAAGTCGCAAAGGCCGTCCCGCCCGCGTTGTCCCGTGGACGGGTTACAACGGTCCCAGAAATTCGTACGAGCGACGTACTTAACGCTCGTGCCATGCGGTCGCCAGGTGAAGCGCAAGCGGAGCAACGGTCCGAACTTGAGGCTGGTGCGCTAGCGCTCAGCGCAGGATCGTTTGAGGAAGCGGAGCACTGCTTTCGAGCACACTTGGATGTTCATAAGAGTGACAGCCGGGCGTGGTTCTTGTTGGGGGAGGCTTTGCGTAGCCGAGGTGAGAGCTCTCAGGCGCTCGCGGCCTTTTCGTGGGTCCAAGAAGAGTCTGATTCAGCGCTACAGCAAGCCGCGGCGCGCCGAATACGCTCCTTGATCAGGGTTCGTCGCCGCTGATTACAGGGAGGAGCGGCACGCCGAGCAGAACCATCTCGGGCGGAACAAGGCGGGTTCACCTGAAGGCTCGTTTTAGGCGCGCCTGTCTCTTTGAGCAGACAGATAGCGAGAAAAACGAAGTGGTCCTGAATGGCATGCCAATTGCTCCAGCTCAACGGTATGGGTTGGGTCAAGCGTCTACCGTGCTCCGAGCAGCGATCGACAATTTTGTGCGGATCGATCTGCGCGATCTTGGTTGCATCCTCGGTCTCGTGCGGGCGGCTGTACTTTCAGACACTCGATAGCGATGGCGGGAGCACCGTGGATGGCGGGAGCAGCGTAAGCGTCTTGAGCAATGTGGACGGATTGAGTCGCCCGGACGGCGCCAGCATGGCGGACGGCGCCAGCATGGCGGACGGCGCGGTGAGTGTGGACGGCGCGGTGAGTGTGGACGGCGCGAGCATGATGGACGGCGCGAGCATGATGGACGGCGCGAGCATGATGGACGGCGCGAGCATGGCGGACGGCGCGGTGAGTGTGGACGGCGCGAGCATGATGGACGGCGCGAGCATGATGGACGGCGCGAGCATGATGGACGGCGCGGTGAGTATGGACAGCTCAAGCAGCATGGATGGCGCGATGGACGCGATGAGTCCAAGCTGCAGCGATGGGGTACAGAACCAGAATGAAACGGGTGTCGACTGTGGAGGCGTCTGTGTTCCTTGCTTTGCCTGCACGACGGTCACGACCATTCCACAGAGCGAGTGCGATGCATTGGTGGCGCTTTTTCGTGACACCAATGGTCCGGCTTGGACCAACGCGAGCGGCTGGCTCAGCGCGCCGGACCCTTGCTCCTGGTTCGGTGTGACCTGTAGGTCTTCAAACGTGATCAACCTCAACCTTGCAGCCAACAATCTGGTTGGATTCATAAGTTCTCAGGTTGGTGACCTTTCCATGCTCAGCGTATTGGACCTCGATGCCAATGGACTCCGTGGCTCGATCCCGCCGGAGCTTGGGAGCCTGAGCCAGTTGCAGACGATCGATTTGGATAGCAATCAGCTTACCGGTCAGATTCCGGCGACGCTCGGCAACCTCACCGAGCTGCTCCGTTTGGATCTTTCATTCAACAATCTGACCGGGGGGATACCGACCTCGCTGGGCAACCTGACTCTGCTTCAGCGTTTGACTTTGCAGGGCAACCAACTTCAGGGCGCGATTCCCGCTCAGCTGGGGTTCTTGTCCGACCTCGTGGTCTTCAATCTAAAGCGGAACCAGTTGGGCGGAAGCATCCCTGCGGGGCTGGGTAACCTCACGAGCTGCGATACGTTTAATCTCGCGTTTAACGACCTTTCAGGAGAAGTTCCAACAACCCTTGCTTCGGTTCCCGGCAGGACGGATTTTCTGCTTCACGGACAGAGCGGATGCCTCAGCACGCCCAATGCCGGCTTTGCGGCGCTGCTCGATAGCCGCGATCCCCAATGGGACGACGGCTGTCCTTAGTTCTCCTCTTTCGTGGTGCGAGCAAAGCCATTTTCGGGGGCGGCATCAGCTGTGTTACAAGTGCCTCGTGCGAACTAGACACATTCTTCTATTAAGCGTTTTGCTGTCTTGCGGCGACGACGAGCCGACGGTGGACACGGCGCCGACGGCCGAACAGGTCGAAGAGAAGGTCAAGGCGACGGTGGAGGAAGAGAAAAAGCGCCTCGGCCTGGAAACTGACAAAAACTTTCCTGATCCTTGCAGCTTTCTGAGCGAAGCAGACGTTCGGTCCATCGCGGGTGTCCCTGCCGAGACCGAGGTCAAAGTTACGCCTGGCCGCGTGGCGAAAAACCTTTGCTCTTATTCGTGGGACAAGCCCAACGCGGAGGCCATTCGCAAGAAGAACGCCGAGGCGCAGCGCGAAGCGGTCATGGCGGCTATCAAGAACAAGGGTAGAAGAAAAGAAGCCATCTCCAGTTCGCTGATGGACGCGGTGCGCAAGGGTGAGCTTTCCACGGGCACGGTTTCGGTGAGCGTTCCGCAGTTTGAAATCAAAGACGCAGCGCAGGCCAAGAAAATTTATGAAACGGCAATCAATCGGATGGCCAAGGGTGTTTCGCGTACCGCGAAAACCAAGCTCGGCGATCACAAGATAACATTTCAGCGGAACTACGAGCCCGTCGCGGGTGTGGGAGACGCGGCCTCATGGTCTGAGAAAAGCAGTCAGATCGCGATTCGAAGCGGCAACAAGGTTCTCTATATTGACGTGCGCGTGGAGTCGGACAGTACCCAGAACTTCAAGATTGCGAAGAGACTCGCACTCGAAGCGCTCGATTAGTCAAGATCGCTCTCGTTGTTCCGGGCCAATCTAGATCGCATATTCGGCCCTGCTCATGATCAAAAATGCGGACCCAGTCAATATTTGGTCTTTTAGGTCAGATCGGCCACATTAGGTGAGTCATAGGTGGGCTTTATGAACCATAGTGTTGGGGTGCTGGGAGGAGGCGATTGCGCTGCCAGGTGCTGTCCCGCTCGCTGGATGTGCATCGCGCTAGTTGCGTTCTCCATGTCATGCGGAAGGGTGTACTTTGAAACGCCCGCGCGCGACGGCTCGAGCAACATGGACGGCTCGAGCAGCATGGACGGCTCGAGCAACATGGACGGCTCGATGGACGCCGCACTTCCGAGCTGCACCGATGGCGTGCGGAACCAGAATGAAACAGGTGTCGACTGTGGCGGTGTCTGTATCCCTTGCTACGACTGCACAGCCGTCACGACCATTCCACAAGTTGAATGTGATGCCTTGGTGGCGTTCTATCGCAACACCAACGGAATGGGTTGGACGGATCGCACGGGTTGGCTAAGCGCTCCTGACCCCTGCTCCTGGGTTGGTATAACGTGTGGGCCCGCGAACGTGACAGCAATTTCCCTTCAGGCCAACAATGTCGCTGGTGCTGTCGGTCCTGAGATTGGTGCGCTAACCGAGCTTGAGATCTTCGACTTGGACGGAAATTCGATCGCAGGAAGTATTCCTTCCGAGTTGGGAAGTCTCAGTCAACTGAGGGTGATCGACTTGGACAACAATCAGTTGTCGGGTGCGATTCCCGTAGGGCTGGGGAACCTAACGCAACTCATCCGATTCGATCTTTCGTATAACAACATCGGTGGAAACATACCGGGGTCATTGGGTAACTTGACGGCGCTTACGCGTCTGACACTTCACCGAAACCAGCTTCAAGGATCGATTCCTGCATCGCTTGGCGGGTTGACCGGCCTGACCGCCCTCAACCTCAGAGCCAATCAACTGGACAGTGCAATCCCCGCGGAGTTAGGCAACCTCACGAGCTGCGATATCTTTAATTTGGCGGAAAACCAGCTTTCCGGAACGGTTCCGAGCACGCTTGCTTCCGTCCCGGGCGGAACGACATTTCTACTTCGCGGTCAAAGTGGATGTCTGAGCACGCCAGACAATGGATTTGCGACGCTGCTCGATAGCCGGGACCCGCAATGGAACGATGGCTGCCCTTAGATCCATGCGCTGGTTGTTTGGTGTTTCGCTCTGCATCCTTGTCGGGTGCGGGCGGATAAACTTCTCGTACGTGCGGTCCGGCTCTGGCGATGCCGGCGCTATGCTTGAGGGCGGTGCGGTCGATGGCGGCGACGCGCTCGGGGACGGAGCCCAGCCACTCGACGCATCGTCGATACAAGACGGATCGGCCAGCGATTCACAGTCTCCCATTGACGGGCAGATGGGCGGGCAGGACAGCGCGCTATTGTTCGATGCTTCAAGCGGTAGCGCGATGTTTACCGAGCCGACGCTGGGGCAGCGGTTTCTTTTGATGCCATCTGAAGGCGTCGACATCAGTTGGACGATTGAGGGCGTCCTGAGCGATATCCGCATTCTGATCTACGAAGGGGATGGTGCGCCAATGGTGTTCGCGGACGAGGTGCGAGTGCCAGTTTCCGGCACGCTACGCCAAGCCTTTGGCCAAACGGGTTGTCGCTGCATCGCGGAAATTCAAGTGGCCGCCAGTGGGCAAAAGCTCGCGCAGACCTGGTTCGAAGTGATCATTGAATAGCTGAAAGCGGTCCCGCTGCTTGACGCTCTAGTTGGCTCGCCGTTCAAGCCGCCGTAGTCGTTGTTCGAGCTGTCGACGTTGAGCGCGTTCATGTTCGAGTTCGCTTGCAAGAGCTTGGACGGACGCCATCAGGACGCCTTGTGCGTCGACCCCCGCGATGACTTTGTCCGAGTTGCCAACGGCGAACGCCGCATGGAAGTCTTGTGCCATCGGACCGATGTGCGCGCCCTCGCGTTCGCGGTACTGCCAGCGTTGAATCGGGAGCTTGCGCAGAGTTTCGAGGATCGCCTCGGTATCGACTTGCTCGAAGTCCTGCTTTGCGTTGCGGTCACTTCTAGCGTCGCACTCGGTCGCACAGACTCCTTCGTCGGGGTATGGGACGCCCGAGCAACACATGAGCCCGCCGTTGCAATAGTTCGGGCCGTCGCCCGGGGCCGGGTCGCAACATGCTTGACCTGAGCCGCCACACACGCCGCCTTCAGCTGTGATAGAGCCATCAACGAGTGTGCTCGTCGCATCGCCCGAAGCATCCGCAATGGAGGCATCGCAGTAGATCATCGGGCACGTGCCATCGCTGCCGCTGATGCACACAGGTGTGCCGTCGCAATCGCCGCAGCACACCTCTCCTTCGGCGCACATCCCATCACCGCACGTCACCCCGTCGTCATCACCACAGGCCACGGACACAAGTAAGACCAGACATGTCAAGATTTGTCGCATGCCCGGAGTCTATCCAACGGACGGCGGCAGCCCTTAATTCTCGGCGTCGAATCGAGGTAAAAGGGTTGCGCACCCCCTGTCCGAGAAATCTGAGACAAAGCTGCTTTGGAGTTGCACTAGCACTACTTGATCAGCCTTCGTCCTGGAAAACGTTCGAACGAGTGACGACTTTTTGAAAGTCGTTCCAAGTCCAGGTTTGCTTTCGATTCTCAGGGGGAAAAGCCCTCCATGTGGAGGGCAATGAAAACGTGCATCAGTGCCACCATTGCCGGGTGACGGTGTAATCCACCCCAAGAGCGCCCTTCGTAGCGGTCAAAACCAAGCTGGCTCTCTCACGAGTTGCGAGATCTTTAGTCTGGCTTACAACCAGCTTTCCGGCACGCTTCCAAGCTCCCTTGCTTCCGTCCCTGGCGGAACGACCTTTCTGCTTCGGGGACAAACTGGCTGTCTAAGCACGCCGGATACGGGATTTCCCGCCTTTCTCGATGGTCGCGACCCTCAGTGGAATGACGGCTGCCCTTAACTTGGATGGAGTTGAACTAGAATAATGAAGACAGCTGCGTAGCCTTTCCTCTTGGCACGTGCTGCTGCGCGTTTCTTGAACTAAAGAGTTGAATAGTACAAGCTTTTCAGGGGAAGAGCGTGGGGCGTAGGGAGTGAACCCGCACCGGCTGAAATGAGCACAAGGCATGACAAGGACGAATCGGAATATTCCTAAGGGAATCAAGTACACGTACACACCCTCTGCATTGTTCGACGAGCTGCTCGGTGGGTTATCCATTCGTCGGTTTTTGGATGACTACTGGCAAAAAAATCCGCTCTTTGTCGAGCAGCAAGACGCTGTTCAGTCTTTGCTCGGGCAGTTTGATCCGGTCGCGAAATGTCTCGAATGGGCTCGACACAAGAAGGTTGAAGTTCTTGATGGTCCAACACGTGCAGATTTGACTCCCGAGGAAGCGGTTTCGAAGATACAAGCGGGTGGCGATGTGCACCTGCTGCTCGTTGACGAGGTCGATCCGGCCCTTCAGAAGCTGTCGTCCGCGGTTCGGGCAGAAACCCAATTCATAGGACCAATCTCGATGACGGTGATCTTGACGCAGTCCGAGAATCCAACGTCGCTGCATTTCGACGGGCGCGGTGTGTTTAATATCCAAGTTACTGGCCGCAAGACTTGGCGGCACGCTTCTGACGTTGCGCTTTCATGGCCTGAGACCTCTGGCTTTGCAGACAAAATGGACCTTTCGTCAATCGACGACTGGCAACAGGTAATTTACGAGCGTATACCGGCTCGCGACGCTCTCATCGAGCGAGAGATGATCCCGGGCTCGGCGATATATATACCCTCCGGTCTTTGGCATGAGGTGCCCGCAGTCCCTGGAACGCCTGCACTCAGCGTTCTTATCTCGTTCGATCCCTTTTCATGGCTTAGGGTTCTTGAGGAGGTGATGGGGGATGAACTCGTGCACTTACAATACGCACGTGCGGTTGAACCCGGGTTACAGACTGCAGCGAGCTGGAAGAAGCTCACGGGGTTTCTGGTCGATCGTGCGCATGAGCTTTCGGATGCCGAAATTCAACGAAAGTTCTTCGGCCTCATGACTCGATCGAGCAAATGTCTGTTGAGCCCAGACACCGAGATCGCTTCAAAGTTCGACCCGGAAGATCCTACTCAGGAGATTGTGCACAGCTATGCGGGGGCGATGTATCTTTGGGATCGGCGAGACCATGGAAAAGGCATCGAGATATTTAGCGGCCCTCACGTTATTGCAATTGAAGAAGAGGCGTATCCACTTTTTCACTACATTGTCTGCAACAAACGCTTTCGAATGAATGCGCTTCGACAACCGTTTGGAACACTCTCAGAACAGAAGGTGCAGGAGTATATTCGATCCTTGATCGAAGGTGGTGTGTTGGACGTTGTCAAGTCGCTACCAACACAATAATCATTAACCCGATCGTCGAGTCACTTGGAAGACCACACGTAAATGAAGTTTCGTCTTACTGAAGTCTTGCAGGTTTCACAGGCAGATTGTGGGCCGGCGGCGGTTGCAAGTTTTCTTCGTGGCTATGGGATCCCAGCAAGTTATGAGGAATTGCGAGTTCAGTGTAATACGGAACGAGATGGAAGCTCGTATGCGGAGCTAGCGGACGTAATCGAGTCGTACGGCTTGCCGGTCCGTCTATCGATCGTCCCGTTTGAACATCTCCTGCTCGAATCTACAACCTATCTGCCAGGATTGGTCGCATTCAAAGTCGGTGGAACCGGACATGTCGTATTGGTCGCGGGTGTAAAAGGTTCCCGCGTGGCAGTGATGGATCCAGGCGTGGGTCTCTACCACCCTAGCCGATCCTCATTTGTTAAGCTGCTCTATCCAATATCTGAAGACGTCGAGGCGAGTGCGTGGCGAGATTTTGCGGCAACGGACGATTTCCTCGTGCCTCTTGCAGAGCGAATCCATCAGCTGGCTAAGACGACAAAATACTCAGAACGGTTTATTGGCCAGGCGCTCGACGATGCGTCGTGGCGCGGCATCGGTCGGTTGGATGCTGCGATCCGTTTTTGTGAACGCCTGTTCGCGAGAGGGTCGATCCGCCGCAAGGACATCATTCCCATAATCACAGCAGCACTTAACGAGCCAAAGAGGAACATACCTGCCGAATGTTGGCATGTCTCTCCTAAGCCAGGTGACCCTGAGCTCCTCGTCGCGCAAGGTTCTTATGTCATCTCCAGGGACAACGATGTGAAGAGCGAGAGCGTCCCACAAGTGTTGTCTCAAGGGAGCGCCGAGAAATCGAGAAGTGAAGATGTACAGCAGGCGCCGAGTTCTAGTAGGGATCGGTACGACAACCCTTGGAGTGAAATACTCGCACTGTGGTCGAAGCGACAGCTGGTTTTTATCTCCGCGTTGCCGGTGATCATATCGTTGGTGGTACTTCTCGAATCAGTGCTTCTAAGAGGTGTGTTGGGAGAGCGCTTCTTCAATTTGGTCTCTGGATATTGGTTGGAGACGGCAGTGGCTTTTCTAGTGTTTTTCGTGGTTGCGATCGCTGCGCGATGGGCCGTCCAACGGGTAGCCCTGCAGTTCGGGCTGAGTTTGGGGATACGTTATCGTATTCACATGAACGAGAAGATCGAGCGTTTCTCTCCTAGATTTTTCGAGACGCGCCCCGTGGCAGACATGGCAAACCGGTTTCATCTCGCGGATATTTTGGTTGATATCCCCGCCTTCATTGCACGTCTATCGGCTCAAGCTGGGACAGTCATTCTTGCGACAGCAGCGATGGCTATCATCAGCCCAACAGCCGCGATCATTGTGTCTGCTGTAGCGCTCTTATCTTACTTTCTGACAAAATATTACTTCACTCGAATACGTAGCCGGGAGTCGTTACTCCGAGTCAATGAAGCCGCACTTGGTGGTTACTATATGCAAGCGCTGCAAGCCCGAATGCCTCTAAAAACACATGCGGCCGAAGCACTTATTGCCATTGAGCACGAAACCAAATTGGTGATGTGGCAGAAAACTGCTCGAGGTCTTATTGGAAAACGACTTGCGGTGTTAGGCGGCAACGAAGGGCTTGCTGCGTTGGGCTTTTGCCTCATTGTGTACGTCGAGATTGCTTCGGGGTCGCCACCGCTGGCCACGATGCTTATTCTGTACTGGTATCTGATCGCGGTCGGAGATGCTCGACAGATAGCGGCTGCGTTTCTCACGTGGATACCCCATGCCTCGGTGACGCTAGCGCGCCTCAATGAAGTGATTAGCGAGACCGACCGCAGTGGAGTAGAGCTTGACGAAGAGCTGGAAGCAACGTTTGAGCGGCTTGGGTGGCAGCCGAAAGATGAAGGACACAGAAGGCGACACGCGGGCAATTACTCCGGACCTGTGCACGTGGAGTTTTCCGACGTTAGCATTGTCGCGCATGGTCAGTACATCTTGCGAAATGTATCTCTCGATGTGCCAGCTGGTTCGCATGTCGCGGTGGTCGGTCGCTCCGGGGCGGGAAAGTCAACGATCGTCGCAGCGCTCCTTGGACATCAGAGAGTGTCATCGGGTGAGATACGAATCGATGGGCGTGCACTGTCTTCG
The DNA here is from genome assembly GCA_964487255.1 of uncultured Polyangiales bacterium. GTDB lineage: Bacteria > Myxococcota_A > Polyangia > Polyangiales > CAZAQV01 > CAZAQV01. The sequence continues at coordinate 37,653 of CAZAQV010000027.1, forward strand.
CAATCGATTGAGGAGCTTAGCCTTCGCACTGCATGGGTGGATCCCTCGGTCCATCTATGGAACGACACGCTACTGCGAAATCTATTCGTAGGCGAGAGGCGCCAAGGGGACCTCCGACCCGACGAGTTATACGACCGGTTAGAGCTGGCGGATATTGTTACTCGGATGCATTTGGGAGGCGCTTCCGGCATCGGGGAAGAAGGTCGCCTGCTTTCCGGGGGCGAAGGGCAGCGACTTCGGATCGGTCGCGGGCTGGCAATCTCCCGCCCCTCGCTCGCGCTGTTGGACGAAGCATTTCGTGGGCTTGATTATCGTCGTCGAGATCTCTTGATGCGGGATCTGCGTGAAGAGTGGCGAAACGCAACGCTTTTCTGCGTGACGCACGATATGGATGAAGCCGTCGCTTTTGATCGCATCGTGGTCATCGATTCAGGTCACGTAATCGAGTACGGGACGTCTTCGCAGCTCATGCGAGAAGGAACGGCGTTCCATAGAATGTGGAGCGATCACCAGAATGTGAAAGCAATGTGGGCGGATCGAAACCGTTGGGAGGTAGTGAACGTCGAAGATGGCCACGTCACTAGAAATTGAAGAGCACATCGAGCCGCAGGCCTACTGGGACCTAAGTGGGTTACCTCGTGTGCTTCACTTCGTCGCGGATTCGCTAAGAGTGGTTCACCCCGGCGTGGATGTGCCTGCGTTTGATCCGTCGATTCATGATGCAGGGCAATGGTGCGCGCATGCCGCCCAACAATTGTCGATGGATGCCGTTGCAGTGTCTTTGCAGTATGAAGGCGTCACGGCGGCGTTCGAAGCCAATGTTCCCGCTGTTCTACCGATTCGCAGGCACGGAGAAGATATTGACTCATTTCTCGTGGTTGCATCGATCAAGAGAGGTGTTGCGCGGTTACTGACTCCCGAACGAAAGTATGTCAACGCCAAGTTAGAGCGTGTACTCCAGGCGCACAGCCCAGATTCCTTTCGCCGAGCCCATGAACATGCAATGTCGGAGTTGGAGCTGCTCGAGAACATATTACCTGAATCACAACACATGGAGGTGGTTAACGCCGCCATGCACGAATCTCTACGCACTGAGCCTGTTTGGCTGTTTCAGCGCAGAGGTAACGCAAAGTTGCGATCGCTCATTAACTCGTTGGGGCTGTTTCGGGATGTGATTCTAACGCTGGCTTTCGAATTTGGGAGTGCAGCAGTCTTTGTGCTGGTTTGGGTACTTGTCGCGCAGCTGGCGCTCGGTAACTCCATCGATGGTGGTTGGTTTGTCGCTATCATGCTTGCTATGAGTGCTGGCGTTGCTTTTTCGTTGGCTGGAGCGGCCGTTGCGCAACGGGCATCACTGGGCATGGGATTGCTCACCAAACGACTTCTGCTTTTAGGAGCATTTACACTGGAGGGGGAGCTCATTCGAGAAGAAGGGACAGGCAAATCGCTGACGCGAGCAATGGAGAGCGACAAGCTTTCGACGACCATAATAAACCTTTCCTCTCAGGTTCTATCAGCAAGCATTCACATCATCCTGATCGGCATCGGAACATTTCTCTCACCAGCTCCAGCCCCATTTCTTATGGTATACATTCTTTGTCTAGCGCTGGTGGCAGTGGCGGGAGTACGGTTTTGGAAAGCTTGTAAATCTCGCGTGGACGGTCGAATTGAGCAAACACATTTTCTAATCGACTGGATGTTCGGCTTTAGGACGATGATCGCTCAAGGAGCCCCTTGGAACGACTACAGCGTTGACCGTTCTTTGGGCCAGTATGCTTCTTCAATCAACGCGGAGCATAGTGAGAGTGCGGCTCTGGTGACGTTTCCTGCCTTTGTATGGATGGTCTCATCTTTGGTCGTGCTAGGAGCATCAATTTATGATGGGGCAGATGCAACGAGAGCCGCGCTGGCCGCTGGATTGATCGTTGCGGGCTACCACTCGCTTGAGAGACTGGTTCAGATCATTGACGCTGGTATCCCGTCTTTTGCGGCAGCTACCCGGACGCTGAACATGCTGCGTGCGGCTCGGGAGCCAACGCCGAGAAGTGCTCTATTGAATGACAGTGAAACTGTCGACGATGCACCCATAATTTCTTTGCGTGGCGTCGGTTTTGCCTATGCTTCTCGCCAAACGCGGGCCTTGCACGATGTCGAGTTAGACATTCGTCCGAAGGACCGAATACTTTTGCGCGGACAGTCAGGCAGCGGAAAGTCAACTCTGGTATCATTGATGGCCGGCTTGCGTGAACCCACGCAAGGTCTGATCTTCGCCCACGGTTTCGATTCTAAGTCGCTCGGGTCGGAAACATTGCGACACGTGACGGCTCTGGCTCCCCAGTTTCATGAGAACGCGATTCTTCCGGAACCACTTGCCTTTAACCTGCTGCTCGGACGTCGCTGGCCACCGGAGCCCGAAGATCTGTCGCTTGCGGAGGAAGTGTGCGCCGAGCTAGGCCTTTCTGACTTGCTCGAACGCATGCCCTTAGGATTAATGCAGTCTATTGGTGAGGGTGGGTGGCACTTGTCTCATGGAGAGAAATGCCGGGTTTACTTGGCTCGGACGCTTCTGCAAAATTGCCCAGTAACAGTCCTCGATGAAAGCTTTTCGGCGCTCGATCCTGAAACTCTTGAGCAGGCGATGAGGTGTGTGACTAGTAGGGTAAACGCCCTGATTGTCATCGAGCACCTCGGGTAAACATCCTCTCAGATTGGAATACGCAGAGGAGAGTACTATATTTGGATGGTGGTGATGAGGACTTTACTAATTCGCCTGATGTGCGTCGTACCACTGGTTGCTTGCTCGGAGGACGCACCATCAGGAAGCTTTAGGCCTCCCAAGGGAGGAGGAATTGTGAGCTCCGAGGAGCCGCTTCCTCCTCTCCAAGGTGGCACCCTGGAAGCGAGTGCAAGCTGGATCTTTGCAAGTGATCCGGATCGAGACGCTTTTCATATCATCCAAATCGAAACAGGCACGATCGCAAAAACATTTTCTCTTCCTAGTGGTAGCCAGCCTGGACGTGTCGTCGCCGACGATGCGCAAGTTTGGGTGACGCTGAGAGCCCTAGGGGAGATACGGCGATATTCGTATGACCTGAACTGGTCGGAGACTGCTGTGATGTCGATCTGTGAGCGGATCGCAGACTTGGCGATCGATTTTTCCAATCGTCAGGGCTGGGCGACTTGTCTTGAAGGTGAGCTGGTGAAGTTTGATACAGCGAATGGTGAGGTTCTGCAGAGCTTCACGCTCGGCCCTGATCTGCGAGATATCGTTATCCAAGGCACTGACATCTTCGTATCAAAGTTTCGGGCAGCTGAAGTCCTTGTGTTGGATACGTCCGGAGAGCTGAAAACAACGTTACGTCCGCAAGTCGGGGCGGGAAGCGTTCCTTCTGTGGCTTGGAGAATGCGCGCCCATCCGCAAGGCGGCGTTGCGTTGGCTCACCAGATTGCTCGGCCCGGATCGACGGAACGTCCAATATTTGTTGATAAGAACATCAACGCTTACGGAGACAGTGGCGCTTGTCGGGTATCTGTGATGCCTTCTTCAATTACTCATTTGCGTCTTGGAGCAGCTCAGCGTGGCGGGCGTCCCATAGGTAATTCAGTGCTCCCTATAGATTTTGCACTTGACGGAGACTTTCTTCGTCCCGAAGTCGCAGTTGCTTGCGCCGGTAATCGAAACAACCGTGATCCTGGTCCTCCTGCGTTGGTACAAACCTCAGAGGCGACTTACTTAACTTCAGATCCCAATATTCTCGGCACACCAGTTTGTGCGTCCTCGGGAGTTCGTTATTCAGACGACCGGCAAATCGTATCGGTGGTGTATCTTGGCGACGGAAGATTGGTACACCAAACGCGTGACCCCTGGCAGGTCATCATCGGCGAAGATCATGTGGTAGATCTGCCCGGCGAAGTGATTCGGGATACAGGACATCAGCTTTTCCATACCGATGCAGGAGGCGGAATCTCATGTGCATCTTGTCATCCTGTTGGTCGAGATGATGGTGTCACTTGGCATTTCGAAGGAGACGTGTTTTCTGGACCTCGCCGCACACCCTTGATTCTAGGTGGAATTGAAGACACGGCACCCTTTCACTGGTCTGGGGATGTCGACGGATACGAGGCTTTGCTGCACGACGTTTTCGCTCGGAGAATGGGGGGGAATGCCTTGGGTGATGACTACGCTGTTGCACTCGGTGAATATGTGGACCGAATCCCTGCCCTGAAGCTTTCTCCTCGAGAGGAAGAAGCTGCAACTCGAGGGAGAGAAATCTTCACGGATACAGAGGTAGGCTGTACGACTTGTCATTCTGGTACAAGCTTTACCAACAATACCACTGTCGATGTCGGCACAGGTGAGGCGTTTCAAGTCCCACGCCTACTGGAACTACGGCTTCGTGCACCGTACATGCATGACGGGTGCGCAGAAACTCTTAGACAACGATTTACAGATGCAGACTGTGGTGGTGGCGACAAGCATGGAAAGACTAGCCATCTCACGGAGAGTGAGTTGGATGATTTGATCGCATACCTTGAGTCCATTTAGCGGCGGCGTAGTTGAGGGGGAGCAACCAACGATGTTAGAGTTTCAGCATGGATAGACAAATGCTCTCCTGTTCTTGTGCGTTACTGTTCGGAGCTTTGTCTCTTGTGTCATGCGCGGACCCAGTTGAGCCAATGCCGAGTGCGCGGGTGGTGGGAGTGCTCGTTCCAAGAGACGACGCTGACGATACCGCTGTGCATGCCGCCATCAGTTTGGCCAACTTAGCGGGGTTGCTTCCGGGTGCTCCGCTCGGGGTTTCTACTCGAAGCCTGGAAGAAGCGACACTCGCAGATCAGCTCTTGGCTTTCTCGAATGATCGTAGAGTCCAAGTGGTTGTTTCTCTGTTGGACTCTGAGTACGGGCCTGAGACGCGTTCGATTGCAGCCGAGGAAGGGCTTCTGGTTATCTCTTCCGTGGGCTCGGAGTGGTGGGATGCGGCGCTCGCATCAGAAACGGAAGACGCCTGGTTCTACGGTCTTATGCACTCGACGGTAGGCTCGGTAGCCGCCCTGACACAGTTTACAACGGACGGAAAGGTGGTTTGCCCGTCGTTGGGAGTCGTGCTGCGAGGTAGCGAAAACGATCGTAGTGGAGATATAGCCATCATGAAGGTCCTGGTGGCACAGGCAGGTGTCGCCTGGGGAGGAGCTTCCTATGTCTCGCTGGGTGGCGAGGATGCGCTTGATGTGACTTGGAGTGAGTGGCCGGCCTGTGTGCTTGGTGAACGTGGGACGCATCTCCAAGTAGCGGTTGCGGGTCATGGGCGAGCATCAACCAATATCTTCTACTCTAGTCTACGTGGTGTAGATGAGTTTGAGCCAAACCCGGCCGCGATTGAATACTTGCAAGGTGGATACCGACTGGTCGGTACCAACGGGCCCACGGATATGCGAGATGTTGAGCACTTTGAGCTTCTGTACGGAAAGAATTCCGGTGGACAATTGCCCCACTGGAGTGACCAACATGCCTTTGATGCGAGTCTGCTGGGTGCGATGATTGCCATCACCGTGCCTGAGCGTGCATTCGCCCCTAGGTACTATCGACTCTCGGCGTCGGAGGACGAAGATTCGTTTGTTGACGTGAACGCGCAGCTGTATCGAATGCCCACAGTGCTCGCTACCGCAATGGAGAAGTTTTCTCCTTCTAGGAACCCCGATTATCGGGGCGCTACCGGGCTCATTGACTACCTGCCAGCCCAACCGATACCACGCCAGACCTATCGACTGGATCGGATCGTTAACTTTGTAACGGAGGAGTTCGAGGCTGTCGGTTCGCTTCCGACTCGGCGATCGAATATGGAGTACGAGGTATCATTGAGTCAGCAGTGAGCCGACTAAACTTGACGCGGGTCCACCCAGTGCAGGAATCGGCTTGACCGTCAATTGACAGGACTGATACGCTTCTTTTATGAAGCGTTCGGTATTTCGGGACTTGCTCTTCAACGATATTACGCAGGATGAGTTCTTTTCCGAGTACTGGGATAAAAAGCCATACGTTTTTCGGGACGCCGAGCAGAAAAGGCTGTCGGCTTTCTTCGGGGGAGTCGATCCGATACGGCGATTCGAGAGGTGGTTAGCCAGAGCTGCAAGTGACTCGGCTGTTCTTACGCGTCTCATTGTTGGCGAACATACTGAAGACCTTCGTCGTGAAAAAGCGGAGCCAAAGATTCGAGCCGAAGCCAATCTTATCCGCACCTTATATGAGGCCGGATGGCATGGTGCTTACTTGGTGCTCAAGGTGGATCGGCTCGATGAGCAGGTCATGGCCTTCCGTACCCGAATGATCGAATTGCTAGGGCTTACCGAAGACAGGTCTCATTCGGCGGTAGGGTATGCGCACTTCTCAGCAAATCAAGGTACGGATCTGCACCTCGACCCGACATGCTTGTTTCAGATGAACCTTAGCGGGAAGAAAGTCTGGCATGTAGCGACGCGACCGGTTGACCATTGGGGCGACAACAATGGCTCGTATCGCGACGCTGAGGGAAGGATTAGGACGCCCACGCGGGGGGAAGACCGCGTTGTGGACCCATCGGAGTTTGAGTACGAAGAGTATGAGTTGAAGCCTGGTGACTTGATCTACCTACCAGCAAGGACCCTGCATTCCACCACTGCGCGAAGTCCTAGTTCGATCTCGGTCTCCGTCTTCGCGAAATCGGCGACTCCCCCTGCCATTTTCGAAAGGCACATGCAGCTTTGTCAACCAGCTCATTGGTTTGGCCCGATTGCACTTTGCCGTGTGCCACAGGTTCGTGCCGACCCCTCATCCCTTACTAAGTTTTATGAGATGGCAAGGGAGTGGGTTGAATCGCTCGAAAAAAATCCGGACTTACTAATCGAAGTCCTGGACTCGTTTCAGCCGCAGGTTCGTGAATTTGGCCCTTGGAGGGTAGAGGCGGAAGAGGTCACTGCCTCGGATTTCTATCGCGTCGCACCTCAGATTTGCGTTTTCTTGCATGATCGAGATAGCAGTGGTTCTATTCGAAGTCTGCTTTGTGGCAGTGAGTTTCTAGAGTTCGATTCCGAAAATGATGCCCAACTGGCGGAGCTGCTGTACGAAGGCGGCACGTTTTCAGTAGCTGACTATGTTGCGCATGCAAAAACCAGCTTATCCGAAGAAGACGCGCGCGCGCAGTTGGATCATCTTTTGGAACTGGGGATCCTGGAATATGTCTCCCCCGATGCGAAAGGTTAAGGGTTAAGGCGAAACTGAATTGCGTCTTGGTGTCACGCTCGTTCAACATACGAGTCTAGCGCGGTAAGGAATTCGATCCAAACGGGTAAAGAGATGCCCGACTCGTCTGAAAGGGCTTCTAAGTCTCGTTGTCGCCCACGGTTGACAGCCACGTGCTTGCACATCACCTTAAAAGTCACCCAATCATCCGAATCGACCTCAAATCTTTCATAAATTTGGTCTTCAGTCGCAACGCTCATGCACTGTCGATCCAGTGACTCAAGAAACTCGAATCCTGAGCGTGCCAAAGGCACGTGGTTGCGGGACCAGGTTTCGAACGGAGCGAAAGTGTAAGCAAATTGCTCGATGATCGGACGGTCCCGAACTGCCACAAGATCGCGAAGATCATCATCGTAGTAGAGAGAATAAGGGCGGTGCGGAAGAGCATGTAGGTGCTCAGAAACGAGAGCACTGCGCATCTTCTCGTTGACCTGGATGCCTAGCGTCGTGAAAACATCGATCAGGTCTTCTGCAAGATATTCTTGCCGAACAAAGTGTATGTCGTGTCGGTTGCGATAGTGTCGCCGAAACAAGAAACTCATCAGTCCGAGACCTGAACCACGTAGGTCTTCGACGCATTGTCTAGAAAGGTTTGAGTTTTTCCGTTCAGGCGCATAGCTCAATGGAAGTGACTGCTGATACCGAGAGAAAGCCAGATCATCGTTTCCAACAGTGAGCATGCCACGGATGGCATTCGTGATTGCTGCCTGGGTTTTTTCCGTCGGACCTTCGACTGGTGGATCGAGCAGTGCGCTAAAAGCCGGCTCCTCCAATCGTGTTGCGAGTGAGACATAAAACGCCCATGGATTACGAACCCCACCAATGAGAGGCAAATGCTTGTAGCGATCAGGCAACAAGTCGATGGGGTAGTGATAGCCGAGCATTTTGGTTTCTGGAAAGTGCTCGTACAGGAATTCGTAGATGAACGTTCCCCCACACCGAGGAAAGTGCAGGAACACGAACTTGTCATTTACATACATCTTTACTTTTACCTGTCGCCCTAACCAGAGAAAAGAATTCTAGATCCGATCGATCAACATTTCAAAGGGTGTCGCTCTATCAACTTCGATCAAAGCCGTTCCGCGATCTCCAACCTTGGGCTCGTACATCTTGCCCCTGTCCCTGCCCCTGCCCTTGGACTTAGTCAGCCTGAGGCGAACCAACAAAGTAGAGTCTTCTGAATTGCGCACAACTTGATCCACCACACAATGGAGGTAACCGTAGCGCAGCCTCGAGAACGAAGTTAACTCCATCTTCGCAACTTGACCTTTTCTTATTTTCCCCCCTACGTCAGCATCGACCTGAGCGCGGACTGCGAGAGTTTCCTGGGGTTCGATCACAAACAGTTTTTCGCCTCGCGTTACAGACGTCCCTTTGTTCAAGACCGCAGCAAAAACAACTCGTCCGGAAAGAGGGGCCCGGATCGTCTTGCCTTCGATCTCCGCCAGTTTTTCCTCGGCCGTAGCTTTTTGCACATCGATTTTTCCCTTTAGATCAACGATTTGTTGATCTAGCGCTTCGATTTCCCGACGGACGGATCGCTGTTCCTGACTCGAAAACTTTGCACCCTCTAGTTTGCTTCGCCAAGCCTTGAGAATTAGCGCGTCGCTGCGTCGTTTTAATCGTGCTTGTTCCAGTTCGTATTCAGACGCCTGGTTGAGGCTCCGCAGCTCTTCCGCTGATTCTAGGCGCTTCACAGAGTCTTCCAGCGCTAGCTCTTTCTGTGTGACCTCGCTGAGCAGGCTTTGGCGGTCAAGTTTTCTGCTGCTGCGCAACTCACTGACGTCCTGAACGATACGCTCGCGCTGTTCGAGAGTGGATTCTAGTAGCCCTCTAAGACTCGCAATCTCAGCGCGAATTAACCGAAGCTCACTTTTCTCGGTGCTTGAGTCTATCACACACAGCACCTGTCCTTTTTCGACTTGTTGGCCGAGAAACGCAACGGTGCGCGCAATCCGTCCGTCATAGGGTGAGGGAACGGGTTGCGCCTGCTGAACTGGTGCAATTACCGCGTCGACAGGCTGATATACTGGGACATTGGCAAATAAAGCCCAGAACACTGCCAATAGGATGTAAACGGAAGCGACCACTGCCAACGTGACGCGGTAGTTGCGAGCACCCTCTTTGAGCGCGAAAAGCGTGTCGGCATAGCGTTGATTACGCATATATCGCATGGGAAGAACAATGATATTGGCAAAGCGCCCCGCTGTCTTCATTTCTGCTTGATTTCATGCTTCTCAGCCATGTGGTCAGCGAAGTCCCGAGGCTCAACACGTTCGATCTGCCTACAGGCGCGCATGGAGGCCTTCGATTACATAGAACGCTTCTACAATCGCAGGCGCCGACACTCCGCCAATGGACAAATTTCTCCCGTCAACTATCAAGAGCAATTCTACGCAGCCCTAGCTGCATAACCGTCTCCACTTTTTCGGGGGAACTCCAGATGACGTGAGAGATTTACTTGACAGAAAGGATAGATGTCGGTTTTCATCCGCGCATGCGATTTCAACTCAACTTCTTGGTAATGCTTTGCATTGTCTCAGTTGCCTGCGAAGGCGACACCATCTACTACATTAACAACACCGGCACTTCCCCTGATTCGTCAGTGTCTCCAGACACAGGACAACCAGATGGGGGAACACCGGATGCGACTCCAGACGCCATCGATACATCTGACATCGTTATCGGTCTGGTCTGGCCTCAAACCGACTTCACCGGGCCGGCTCCTCGAGCAGCTCAGCTGGCAATTGATGAAGTGAATGCAAGCGGCGGTTTGCTAAACGACAGAACAGTTACACTTCTTTTTCAGCTTGAGGACCAAGATCAAGGCCTCGACAGTTTTCGAGCTGCAATTGAAGGCGGTGCCGTTTCGGTGGTAGGACCGGCTAACTTCAACAATGCACAGGACGCCATCGAAATTGCTGCAACCGAGCGGATTCCATTCTTTTCACTGTTTGGGGGCGCAGCCTACAACTGGGGTTTTGCCCAGGAAGAATCTGGTCCGTGGGGGCGTTCAGCGTTTGTTGCTCCTTCAGTACTGACTGATGACGCTATTGGAGAGCTTGCTGCAGGTCAGTTGGGATGCACCACGATTGGCGCTTCCGTAGTCGAAGATTTGTCCGCTGAATCATCACAAGCTCTTCTTGACGAGGTAAAGGCTACGCTCGAGAGTAAGGGGCTAACGTGGGGTGGAGGGTTCGTCGCTCCACAGATGCCTTCCTCCCTTGAGAGCGAGCTTGCGGTCTTCGATGGCAATGTCCCAGACTGCTTCATGGTCGATGCCCCCCACATGGCTTACGTAGCGCGTGATGCGCCGGCAGGTTTTGACTCCACGAAGTTGATTCTGGCTAACTCCATTCGTCCGGACTTGGTGCAGGGAGTTGCAGACTCATTGGCGATGTTTGATGGCGCCTACGGTTTTGCTCAAAGGCGACTGTATCCCGACGAGCTAAACCTGTATCTCGCTGACTACGAGGCTGTTTTCGGAGAGCAGCTCCCGGACGGGCAACATTTGAGCATGGCTTCAATATATGACTTTGTGGCTCTCACTCTGCTTGCTATCGAGGCGGCTGGCTCAACCGACGGTGCAGCAATCCGAACAGCTATTGCCGAGGTTGGTTCGGCTGGTGAGGTTGAGGTTCGACCATCGAATTTGACAGCTGGGCTGGAGGCACTACGTCAAGGCAAGACGATCAATTATGAAGGCTCAATTGGTCCGGCTGATTTCAGCGGCGGGGCTTGGGCGGATGTAGGTGAGCCGCGTTGTTACACGGTTGTTAATGCTGACGCATTGGAGTTTGGCACCTGCGACTAGCGATTGCTTCTTTGGCAAACCACAGCGGGATGCGGCCACACAAATCTTTGGTCGTGTCCCGCCTTGAGTTTGCTGAGTCCTGGGACTATGCTGTATTTGGCTGCTGGGCCTGGTTATCATGCAGGCCTGCCTTCCGCTCATTCCAGGTTCCACTTTGAAACACTTCGTTCGAAAAGTAGAAGGCCAAATAGAAAGCAATGACTCTGAACTCGATCCGCGAATTGTCCGCGCTCCTGGTGCTTATCTGTTTTTCGGGATGCCGAACGGAAACGATCAATGTGAGTCTCTCGTTCCGAGATGACAAGCACATCATCAACACCGACCGCGGTCGTTTGCTGATTATTGACAACCCAAATGCTAGCTGTCTGTCACTTCAGCAAAGCTTTGAGAACAGCGTCGAAGTTGAGGGAATCGTTGTTGATGAAGATCGCGACATGTGCGACTTCATCAGTGGTTTTGAGGTTCCGGAGTGGCCAGAGGGGCTCTTTACGGCCGTGTTTTACGGGTACAATGTAGGCAGTTCGCAGATGTCGCTTTTCGCTTGCCTGAGGCAAGTAGAGGACGCCATAAGTTTTCCTGTCGTTACGCCCGTCGAGGGCTATGATCAGGCGCGTCCTGCGCGGTGCACGACCGTTCCTATCCGTTGCAGCGGCGACCCATGTGGGAACTATTAAGAGGCAAAGCAGACTGAATGGCCTTGGTTTTTCCAGAGGCGGCCTCAAGTGTAGTAGCTCAAACTTAACCTGACAGTTGCCCTGCTCGGCAGGTGTCCGTCAGATGGGGTTTTACGCAGCTCCCTGGAAGGTCATGTTGCGTTGTTTTTCGATTCCGTCAAGGAAGGTTTCCATCGGGGTTCTTCCGCAGCACATCTTGCCTTGCTGAGTCCGCTGTTCGTTGTACTTTTTGAGCCATGCATCGAGCGCGTCTTGAAGCCCATGAGTTTGCACGCACGTGATACGTTGCCAAGTTCCTCGGCGAGCTGCAGAAGTCCAAGTTTGCTTTTTATGATTTTCTGTTGTTCATTGTTCATTGGGGTTGTCCTTTCTGGCCTTGCGGCCGGGTTGTTCTTGCCGAACAGGGACAACCCTACTTTTACGTTCAGTAGGTGTCAGATTAAGTCGCTTCAGCTACACCTCAAGTTTCAACAACCGGCGGAATGTCGCCGATGGGACCGAGAAGGCGCCTGTTGTTGAACCACCATCGAAAAGGATGAACGCGGAAGTCCACCGGAGCAAGTCAAAACGCGGAACTGAGGTCGAGCCGCGACAATATCTGCCGCGCGCCACACACCAGACCCTCGAAGGTCGCAACATCCCGCTGCCGCACGAACTGGCCAACGCCGATTGATTTTTCCCCCTCCTGCCAAAACACCCAAAACGGGGTCAGGCGAGGTTATTCATTCAGCTGGGCTATATCCACCCCCAAAGAGGCTTTTTGCGTGGCTCAGCGCCCTCGTGGCACAACGTCTAATCTAAGCACCAAACACCTAACCGAAGTGTCAGCGATGTTTCCGGCCGTGCCCAAGTTCACATCGCCACGTTGAGGGCGGTTGCTAACGCCGCCGAAGAACGCCAAGGCGGTTTAGCGTGTTGAGGTACTCTGAGACATCATCCCACGAATAGCCTATGCCCCACTTCGTTGCATCAATGGCACGGAATGTGCGGTGCTTTGCCAAGCCTGAACCGAAATCACACCACCGCCCCTCAAACTCAAATTCATGCCCATTGTCATACTCTAGATAAAAGCCGTCCTCGGTTTGCACAACCTTCGGCTCTAGTGACTGGAGTTCGTCATTAGGATCAATCAGGTTCAATTCAGAACTGTCGAGAAGACGCCGAATCCTTGCAGTGAATGCTGATCTCGAATTCGAAGACATGCTCCAAAGAGCAGCCTGGCTACCCAAAAGGCTTCTAGCAAGATCGATTGCTTGGCTATTCATATTATCATGATTGTAATAGGTGATTCCGATCGATGGAGAAAGCGCTTCTAGATAGTACCAGGAAAGGCTCGGTAGGAAGAGGACATCACCCGGTTTAAGGGTGCCGTCCCAACACTTGCTATTGGCAACATTTGGGAACATCGCAGGGTCCGCTCCCCGAAGACGAAACACTCTACTTTCCTGTTCCATCGCGCTTCCGAGTGGAAACTCATACAGGTCTGTGTCCGCTGGGAAAACGAGCACTCGCCTCTCCCCAGCAATTTGCGCCATCGCGGCACTCGCAAGTTCGTATCGGGGCGATGAAATCATCCCTTCCTGTGAAAGGTGCAAGAGCTTGTCGCTAAACGCCTCTAGCTGCTCTGGCGGTTGTGCATCGTCCCGTAGTGGAATTGGAAGCCTATAACCATAGTGGCAAAGCTTCTCTCCTTTTGAGAGCAGCGGTGAGCACTGCTCAGGGTCCGTGACCCGCCGGATAAATTCGTCAATACTGATGCGACGCCGAACCGCTACGACGTCAGTATCAGGATCCCGAGGGTCTTCGTTGGCAAACTTATGAAACTCGGGCTGGTCGTTGATGGAGTGATGGCCATCGGCTGAGACCACCACATCTATAAATGTGCCCTGGTAAGCTGACGAGATCTGATCCCACTTCCAGTCAATACCGTGAGCGTTATTGATGAGAACGGGTCCGTCTTTCTCCAGAAATTCAAGCCATTGTTCCTTGTCGCTCGGGTCAAGTACGGGAAAGTCAATGGCGCGGCTGGATACAATACTCAGCAAATCTTTAGCGACCACGTTTCGATGGTATCGGCCTGCATGCTTTGCTGTCAATGGACTGATCGGGCTGGGTGCCTGGGCGGAAACCCGGCCTGACTCAGCGGCCAGCTTGATTCAACTGATTGCAATGGAAGATCACCTTGCAGTAGAGTCGAATCTATGAATCAGGAAAAGTTAGGCCATTCTGTTTTTGAGCACTCCAAGAGTTTTCCTGTTCTAGCTGCCAGTGAGCTAGATTTCGAGAAGTTGCACACTCGCTACATTGCACAAGGAACACCAGTGCTGGTCAGGAATGCGCATTCGATTCGCTGGACCTGGGACGTTTATAGAGATTCCTACGACGGTGCATTTGTTGACGTAGCTGTGACTCCCACCGGTTATTATGTCTTGAATAACTATTGCGAAGACGACATCTACCTCGACCCAAATTCGGCTTCTCGCGCAATTCCGGAGGCGGCTGTTTTTCGCCGCCGTTTGCCAATCGATGAACTCGTTGCGCGAATTACTCAACCTGGTCTGTATTCGCCACTTGTTGCAGACGGCGAGAAGCTCTACCTTTATGCCTCAAAGCTTCCTGCGCAGCTTGAGAAGCTACTCACTCTTCCGCCTTGTTTATCCCACCTGGGCGAACCTCGGGTTTGGGCGTCTATGGCAGGAGTAAATACATCATTGCATTGTGACGTGGGTCCAAACTATCTACTGCAAGTAAAGGGCGAAAAACGTTTCGTGATGTTCCCGGCTGCGGCAGACCTGTATGAGTTTCCAATCGGCTTAAGAGGTCGACGAAGTCGGGCTATTAAACTTCGAGAGATCGACCCAGAGGAGTACCCAAATTTCTTTGAATCACCTTGCTGGGAGGGGGTGCTCTTTCCAGGCGATCTGATCGTAATGCCAAGCCTTGCCTGGCACTACGTTGAAACGATTTCGCCGTCGATTAGCGTTCGCGTTGGTGATGAGGACCTTGTCGAGCTAGACATTTGGAAAAACCTTCTCGCCATGTTTGGCCACGAAGCCGGGGTTCTTTGGAACCTCTCACAAAATGAGCGCACTGCGATGATTGCAAAAATGCGTGGTGCTCTCGACGAGAATTGCAGCGTCAGTTGACCTGAGCGTTTCCCTTCAAACGCGTCACCTTGGGCGTCTGAATCGCCCCGGTTTTTCAGGTGTTGGGGTCACCGACTGATTTTTCTTCAGCCGGTCAACCGAGAAAACCCTGAAAACGGGGCAGCGCGAGCGGTTACCATCAGTCTCTCGGCGGTGCGCATAAGCGTGCAAGCCCTACCGACCACGTACCAAGGGAGCGTGCCGTCGACTACGTCAAAAGAGTTTTCTCCTTGGCCGCGTCTTTATGGACGACCTCAACCGCCAAGCCTCGGTGTGGATGAGCGAAACGGCAAACGTCGAGCACGGCACAACGGAGCGGCGGGTTTCATTGTCGTAGGACCCGCACAGAGCGCACATGTAAGGGTAATCGACA
>CAZAQV010000027.1:53035-60535 GCA_964487255.1 uncultured Polyangiales bacterium
TAGCAGAAGCTGCCGGCCTTTTCTTTTTTGCGGGTTTCATTGTCGTAGGACCCGCACAGAGCGCACATGTAAGGGTAATCGACAAAGAATTTTGAGATGCGCATTGAAACCTACATCCAGTGTGAGTCAAAGTTTGAAGTAGGAGGAAGAAACCATGAAAATTCGAACCAAAAAGAGCAAAGCAAAATCACTGAAGGTCGGCGGATACGTTTGGCGAGCGTAAGCTTGTAATATCGAAGCTGAGAAAGTTTTGGCCGGTAGCAGAAGCTGCCGGCCTTTTCTTTTTTGCGGGTTTCATTGTCGTAGGACCCGCTGGAGTTGCCCCGTCAAACGGGACAGCAAAATCATGTGACGTTAGCTCTGCGAAACGCGCGAGGGGATAGCATCTTGAGCCCCTTGTGGGGGTGAGTTTCGTTGTAGTCTTCAAACCAATCTGGCAGCTGCGCGATAACCGAATCGGCATCGAATCGGTCCGCCAGATAGACAAAGTCGCGCTGGTGCTTTTTGACCAGCTGCGGCTCGAAGCTTCCCTCGCGGTCACGCGGCACTTCGATATCGACGGGTCCAGAGCCCGTGCGGATACGCTGTTTGCTTTTGCCATTGCCGTCGATTGGCTTGCTCCTCGGGCACCTGCTCGTCAGGGCCGTAGCCGAGGTGATGGTCCAGCTCCCCGTTCAGAGCCCGCTCCACCAGCCGCCCTGTTAGTTGCGCTAGTAGCCCGTCCTTGCCTCCAACCCCGGCGCTGCCGCCGTGCTCGGCCAGCAGCTTATCGAGAGCCTTGTCCAGTTCGCTAAGTTTCTTTCGCCCCATTCCAGGGCATACGTCGTGTTCGTGGTTTTGCATTGTGATTTTCCTTTGAAAATCCAATGCCCATACACAAATCTCAGGACAGTCCCAGATTTAGCCTGGAGCGCCGAGCTGCGTCTTTTGCCTGGCTCGCCGCTTCGAAAAGCGACCGAGTACATGCTTCGGCGCTGGGATGGATTGACGGTGTTTTTATCCGACCCGCAAATCCCACTTGATAGCAATCACACCGAGCGCGCTTTGCGCGGCGTGGTCGTTGGACGAAAGAATCATTACGGCTCCAAGTCCGGACGTGGCACAAAAGTCGCTGCCATCCTCTACAGCCTCATCGAATCGGCCAAGCTCGCAGGCGTCGAGCCGCGAGAGTACTTGCTCTACGCGACCCGCGAGGCACTCGAAGCTCGTCAGGTCTGGCTGCCGCACGAGTTTGCGAGCGGCGACTGATTTTTTTCTTCCCCCCCCTCCTGCCAAAACACCCAGAACGGGGTCAGGCGAGGTTATTCCTTAGACCACCTGCTCTCTGGTCCGAAAAATGGTATCTCCTCGCGGTGGCCCGTCTTGTTTGATGGTTGGGACTGGGGCAAAGCGAATGGATGAC
This sequence comes from uncultured Polyangiales bacterium, assembly GCA_964487255.1. GTDB lineage: Bacteria > Myxococcota_A > Polyangia > Polyangiales > CAZAQV01 > CAZAQV01. Next base: position 54,438 of record CAZAQV010000027.1, read on the forward strand.
GGATGCAGAGGTTCGCGCACTGCTCGATGCGCATCGGGATAAATCGGGGCGGCCGCGATTGCCGAAGGCAAAACATGCGCGGGTGGTCGCGTATCTTCGTGCTGAGCGTGCGGGAGGAGCGAAGGCTCCGGAGCTTGCGGAGCGCACGGGCTTGAGCAGGGCGACGGTGAACAAACTGGCGCCGCTGGGCCGCAACCGGCGAAGCAAGTTCGCCAAACTCGATATGCCAAAGGTCCGGAGCGAGCTTGTGATCGAGGGCGCACACGGACTTCGGCTCTGTTGCCCGGATGTGAGGACCGCTGCTTCGGTCTTGGTTGCGGCCGCGAAGCAAGGCTGATGCTGCTCTCGAATCGAGCGCTGAGTGCGTACGGGTACATGGAGCCGTGCGACATGCGGCTCTACTGTCTGTTCTTCACGGCTGCGCGTCGAAGCAACGATTTTGCAGATAGCAAAATCGGCTTCTTGGGCTCCGCATGTTCATCACGGCCTTCAATACACTGAGCGCGCTGGTGACTGGCGAGATGGGTCACGAGATCGAAAAAGGAGACGTCTTTGTGTTCGTCAGCCGCGACGGCAAGCGCTGCAAGATCCTGCACTTTGATGGAACAGGCCTCTGTTTGTTGTGCAAGCGAATGGACAAGGGACGGTTCGTGCGTTTTTGGAAACGGGACACGTCGACTCCGATTGAGCTATCGATCAGCGAGCTTGCACTTTTCATCGAAGGCAGTGACTGGGTCGGTCGCCACGAGCTGAGTCCGCCGCTTTTGCGCGAGCACGATCTTCGGATGAAACCGGTTGCACGCTGATCGGAATCTGTTAATCCCAAAACGTGCGTGTTGAGGATTTGCGTCACGATCCGCAGAATCTTTTTTTGGTAGCGCAGTCGCTTGAAAAAGAAGTTTTGCAGCTACGACGCAAGCTTGCGGCACTGCAAAACAAAGACGCCGCGTCACTTCAGCTTCAAATCGCGGAGCTTGAGCAGCAGCTTGCGGTGCGCAACCGGCTTTTGTTTGGCGACAAAAGTGAGCGCCGTCCCAAAACCGAAGGCGCTGCAAAAGACAGGGCGCCGCAAACCGGCCACGGCCCGTCTGAGCAACCCCAGCTTGAGCAGATTGAAGAGCTTTGCACGCTCGACGAAGCGGACCAGAGCTGCCCAAAGTGCGGCGCTGAACTTGGGGCGTGGGATGATCAGTTTGAACAATCGCAAGTCGTCGATGTCATCACGCGCAAGTTTGTGGTGAGGCAAATCAAGCGACAGAAGTATCGGTGCGCATGCTGCACGCACATCGAAACGGCGCTCCATGACGAGCCGCGTCTCACACCAGGCGGACGCTATAGCAATGGCTTTGCCGTGGAAGTCGCGGTCGATAAATACGCGGACCATCTTCCGCTTGAAAGACAAGTGCGGCGCATGCGTCGCGAAGGACTTGAGGTGACATCGCAAGCGCTTTGGGATCAAATCGCAGCGCTCGCTAGGGCTCTTGAGCCTGCCTACGAAAAGCTCAAGGCGTTTGTGCTCAGCCAAGATGTGCTCGGCGCCGATGAAACGCATTGGCGCCTGCTCGGCAAGGGAAAGAAGCGCTGGTGGGTGTGGGCGCTGTGCTCGGAAGAGGCCGTGTACTACGAGCTTGCTGATTCGCGTAGTGGCGAGCAGGCAGCGTCACTTCTCTCGGGCTACAAAGGCATAGCCATCACCGATGGATACACTGCATACAAGGCGTGCAAGAAGCAGAACCCGAGTTTGCGCATCGCGCATTGCTGGTCGCATGTGCGACGAAAGTTTGTGGAATGTGAAGAGCAGCATCCTGACGAATGCAAGAAGGTGCTGGACCTCATCGCCGAGCTTTACGCGATTGAAAAAGATGTGCGCGGCAGTCCATCGGAGCGAATTCTCGCGCGCCGTCAGAGCGAATCGAAGCCCATCACGCAGCAAATCTTGCAAGCGAGTGCGGACGTGCGTGCGCTGCCGGGCTCACCACTTCGAAAAGCGTTCGAGTACATGCACAAGCTTTGGGACGGGCTGACGATTTTCCTCAGCGACCCCGCCGTGCCGCTCGACAACAACGGCACCGAGCGCGCGCTTCGCGGCGTTGTGCTCGGGCGTAAAGAACCACTACGGATCAAAATCTGAGCGCGGCACCAAGGTCGCAGCGATTCTCTACAGCCTCATCGAGTCGGCCAAACTCGCAGGCGTCGAGCCCCGACAATACCTTCTGAACGCAACCCGCGAAGCCCTCGAAGGTCGCGACGTCCCGTTGCCCCACGAGTTTGCGGCCGCCGACTGATTTTTCTTCAGCCGCTCAACCGAGAAAAACCCGAAAACGGGGCAGCGCGAGGACTTACGAACAATGGGTCCACCTAAGTCACCCGCGCGTGTTCCGCCCTCGGCAATCGCGGCCGCCCCGATTTATCTCGATGCGCATCGAGTAGTGCGCGAACTTCCGAATCCGTCATCCATCCGCTTTGCCCCAGTCCCATCCATCAAACAAGACGGGCCAATGCTATCGCCAAGGCAGTTTCGGAAGGCAAATCTAACTTGATTTTGCTGTCCGGTTTGACGGGGCAACTCCAAATCTAACTTGATTCTGCTGTCCGGTTTGACGGGGCAACTCCACATTCGCCAAGTGTGCTGGTTCCTAGCCAGCCTTCCTTATCATCACGGAAAAGCACGCCTGTTGTGCCTGCCGAGAACGAGACGGTGCCATCCCGATGCACAATTGGGTAGATATCCAGTTGATGTGCGATTTTGTGAACTGAAGGGTGCAACATTAGATCTTTGCTTGTCCACTCGAGATCGTAGGGCGCATCGATTTCCCCAGCCAAAAGATCGGCAAGTTGTCCGAGTTCGTTGCACGTCTGATATACCCTTGCGAGTTCTTCCGTGAGCCCTTCTTCCAAGATGTGGGAATGACTTTGTAATCGAGGTTGTTGCAATACAGAACTAAGAAGAGGCGTGACGTTAGAAATGAACTTTTCCGTCTCCAAACCCAGCGGAGGAATTGCATACGCTGCGGCTTGCAGATTACATCTCTGTTGCTGTCTCCTGCACATATAGGCTAAGTCCTCAATTTCGGATTCACGAGTTTCCCCGTCATTATGTACAGCAAAAAGTGAGCTTCCCTCACATGCAAGTTTGTGCGATGTCCGCAAGAAGCACTCTTCTGCTGCCATACCAAGGGAAATGAAGGTATTGTAAGCGAGAGTTGTAAGTTGAGAATAACGAAAAACCTTGTCCCAATTCTGGGACAGCTCCCGCGGAACCTGAGAGCTTGGTTTTGGGTTAAGAGCGACTTCAAAAAAGCGATGAATGAGTTTCGGTGGACCAGCACAGGCATGGTCACCTTTCACAAACAACTTGGCGGCCTCACACAAGTCGTAGACTTCATCAAGAGTCAGCGGTCGATCAAGTGGGCAGTCCTCTTCATCCACGTCATGGGCTATGACTCGGCAGACCGTGTTTAGTCCTTGCCCAGTCTTGTAGAGTGCTGCGGCAAGATTACTGACGGGCTGACCTCGTCGGTGCAAGTAGGCCGACCATCCGGTCGCGATACCCCCTATCAGGTCCAGATCAGCTACCGAGACTCCGTCATTCTTGCTCAGAGTCATCGTATGATACGCCACGAAATTCAGCGTTTCGAGCACTTCATCCCAGACAGATGCCACCTGACGCATCGCGGACTGGTTGATTTTCTTTCCTGCCCTTGAGCCTGCGAACGCACATACAGGTCCAGTGAGTTCCAGGTCGGGAAACTCGGACAATCGCGCGCCTCTTTCCCCAAGCGGACGACGGCTCTCATCCAAGACGTTTGCTACAGAGTCTGTCGTACCAAGCAATAACTCTATGCCAGCTCGCCAGCCGATCGGGTCAAGGTACTGCCTTCGCCACTCTTGTTTCTGAAGCATTTCAGGGTGCTGTTCTTCTTGACTCACGACCTAGATCATATGTCGTATTCTGTCGCGATTCCATACTTTGAGCGTATCTCCTCGCGGTGGCCCGTCTTGTTTGATGGTTGGGACTGGGGCAAAGCGAATGGATGACGGATGCAGAGGTTCGCGCACTGCTCGATGCGCATCGGGATAAATCGGGGCGGCCGCGATTGCCGAAGGCAAAACATGCGCGGGTGGTCGCGTATCTTCGTGCTGAGCGTGCGGGAGGAGCGAAGGCTCCGGAGCTTGCGGAGCGCACGGGCTTGAGCAGGGCGACGGTGAACAAACTGGCGCCGCTGGGCCGCAACCGGCGAAGCAAGTTCGCCAAACTCGATATGCCAAAGGTCCGGAGCGAGCTTGTGATCGAGGGCGCACACGGACTTCGGCTCTGTTGCCCGGATGTGAGGACCGCTGCTTCGGTCTTGGTTGCGGCCGCGAAGCAAGGCTGATGCTGCTCTCGAATCGAGCGCTGAGTGCGTACGGGTACATGGAGCCGTGCGACATGCGGCTCTACTGTCTGTTCTTCACGGCTGCGCAACTCCAGTTTTCCCGGGCAAGGTCACCTCGACTCCGCAACCTATAGATAGGGTTAGCTTAGACTCATCTCCTTATGATAAGTATGCTTCTATGATCGGTATCAGCGCGATTCAACTTGTAACGGCCACTGGTGAGATGACTAGTCTTGAAGCATTTTCCGGAAAGGTGTGCCTCGTCGTCAACGTCGCGTCGGAGTGCGGCTTTACGCCACAATACGAGTCGCTTCAAGAACTCTATAGAGAGTATCAAAGTCAAGGTTTTGAAGTGCTGGCGTTTCCTTGCAATCAATTCGGTGAACAGGAGCCTGGCTCCGACGACGAAATTCTCAGCTTTTGCAAAACTAATTTTGATGTGACCTTTCCAGTGTTCTCGAAGGTTGACGTACTTGGTGCGAATCAACATCCTTTGTTCGCACTGTTGACGGATAGACGACCAGAAAAAGAGTGGCCGGCTGACAGCGGCTTCCGAAGATATCTTGAGCAGAGAGGGGCTGAGCTTGAGGATCCCGATGTTGTCTGGAACTTTGAGAAGTTCTTGCTCAGCAAGGATGGCGAGGTAATCGGTCGTTTTGCGCCCGACGTAGAGCCCGACGACCCAATGTTAACGGATGCAATCGAGAACGCGCTGTCTCAATAGCACATTGCCCTCAGCTTAGTTGTAGTAACTCAGACTTAGTCTGACAGTTGTTCTGCTCGGCAGGTGTCCGTCAGATGGGGGTTTTACGCATCTCCCTGGAAGATTCATGTTGCGTCGTTTTTCGATTCCGTCAAGGAAGGTTTCCATCGGGGTTCTTCCGCAGCACGTCTTGCCTTGGTGAGTCGTATCTCCTCGCCGTGGCCCGTCTGGCTTGATGGATTCGTGTGCCGCGAAGCGAGTCATCCCTGGGTCTCCATCAATTCGGGGCAAGTCCAGTCCGAGATGGTGGCAAATCCGCGAACCAGGTAGCGAAGGATATTGGGGTTGCGCAGGCAACGCTGTCGAAGTGGGTGCGCGATAGCTACAACACTGGGAACAAGGCGGCCCGCGTATCCGCAGAGAGCGAAGCAGAGATTGCGGCGCTTCGCCGTGAGCTGCGACAGGTGAAACAGGAGCGCGATTTCTTAAAAAGTGCGGCGGCGTCTGCGGTTGATTGATACTTAGTGCCAAGGAACAGACATGAAGTTTCGCTGTATCCAAGACAACCGCAATACATTCTTGGTGCGCATGATGTGCCCGCTGCTCGGTGTCAATGAGAGCGGTTCTACGCCTCACAGAGCCGCCGTGTAAGCCGTCGAGCGCAAGAGAACAAGAACCTGAAGGCGAGAATTGTCTCGCTTCACGAAGCCAGTGATGGCGTCTACGGCAGTCCGCGAATCTACAAGGAGCTGCTCGAAGAAGGTTCTTGAAGTGGGCCGTCACCGGCATTGCCCCCATCATGAAGAAAGCTGGAATTGTTGGCGTTACGTGGCGCAAACGCCAATATCTGGCGAAACGCGACGAGAGAGGACCTGCCGTGCCCAACGTGCTCGAGCAAGCCTTCGAGGCCACCGCACCGAACCAGAAATGGGCAGCCGACATCACGCATGTCCGCACGCAGGAGGGGGGGACCTCGCAGTCGTGCTCGAAGGCAGCGACTGGGTCGGTCGGCAGGAACT
>CAZAQV010000027.1:65535-82965 GCA_964487255.1 uncultured Polyangiales bacterium
TGGTGGCATCAGCTCCGGTGTCGTCGACACTCATTGCTCTTCGCTCCTGTAGTCGGTTGCAGGGGCTCGTGGTAGATTAATACCGTGAGAGTATCCAGGTTGTCTTCGGTTGTTCTTTTGGTCTGTGTACTCGGGTGCGAGGGGTCTGACGGTCCGGCGGAAGTTGAGGGTGTCTTACCTAGCGAAATCGTAATTTCAGAAGTTCTCCCCCCGCCGATTCAAGGTGGCACCTTGGAAGTAGAAGGTGACGAGGCGTTCGTCTCCGACCCAGGTCGAGATCGCGTGTGGGTGATTGACCTCAACAAGAGGGAGGTCGCCAGCGAAGTTCAGCTCGAAAGCGGAACTGAGCCAGGGCGCATTGCTGTTCTGGACCAAGGCGTTGCTGTTGCGTCGCGGGGGCTTGGGCATGTTGCGCTGCTCAATGCTGGCCCGGATGGCCAGTGGAGCGAAGTGCGACGGGCGAAGCTTTGCGGTCACATGGAAGGAGTTGCTTATGACGCAGCGACGTCGGCGCTGTGGGTGACCTGCTTGAGCGGGAGGACGCTCCAGCTAGCGATCGATGACCTCAGTGTGCAACAGGAAGTCGACCTGGGGCCCGACATCCGCGATATCGTTATCGCTGACGATTTGGTGTACGTTTCCCGTTTTCGGGCTGCGGAAGTCATCGTATTGAACCGTCAGCTAGAGCAACAAGACGTCCTGACGCCCCAAACGAGGTCAAAGACAGTCCCTGCAGTCGCGTGGCGAATGCGCGCGCATCCCCGCGGGGGAATCATCTTGGCGCATCAGTCCGGGTCGGTAGGGAGCCCGGAGTCACCCCTGCACCTTAACTTCCCAACCGTCTATGGCACCGATTCAGAGTGTAGCGTCGCGGTGGTTGCTTCGACCGTGTCGCATTTGAGGGTTGGTCAGGCGCCGCGTGGCGGTAGGGCGCTGGGAAACGCAGTGCTTCCCGTCGATGTGGCGTTCGATAACAGTGATGTCCTGTCGCCGAAGCTAGTGCTTGCATTTGCGGGTAACAGCAATCTTAGGCAGTCGCGAGAGCCGGCGGTGGTCCACGATGAAGAAGGGCGCATCTTGGGAAACGCTCAGAATAAGAATGCCTTGGAGTGCAATCTAACTGGTCTTGAGTTCCGGGATCGCAGGAGCATCGTCTCTGTCGCTATGTCCGAAGAGCACGGTATCGTCTATCAGAGTCGTGACCCCTGGCTTGTCGGCGTGGGTGGAGTTGAGATCCCGCTGCCGGCAGAGAACCTTCGAGACACAGGGTTTACGTTGTTTCATACCGACGCCGGAAAAGGCATCGCCTGTGCATCGTGTCACCCGATGGGAAGAGACGATGGTCTCACGTGGCATTTTGCTGGGGAAATCTTTGAGGGACCACGTAGAACGCCCTACATTCGCGGTGGGTTGTCCATGACCGAACCTTTCCATTGGAGTGGGGACGTGGATGACTTTCAGGTCTTGCTCGATGAGATTTTTGCCCGTCGAATGGGAGGGGCGAACCTCGACGCTCGTTATGCGGCTGCCTTGGGTAGCTATTTCGACCGGATGGAGAACCTCAAGAGTCCGTTCGCTCAGGACACTGAGCAAGTAAACCGCGGCAAAGAAATTTTCTTCCGAACCGAAACGTTGTGTTCAACCTGTCATGTAGCGCCGCTGCTCACAGACAACAAGAGCTACGATGTCAGAGGATTGGATGAAGCGCTGCAAGTGCCAAGACTCCACGGGTTGTGGATCCGAGCTCCGTACATGCACGACGGGTGTGCGGAAACTCTCTACCAACGGTTCACCGACCAGGCTTGTGGTGGGGTTGACCATGGCGGTGTTTCCTCTCTTGCGCCGGAGGAAATCGATGATCTCGTCGCGTATCTCAAAACGTTGTAAACTGGTCGTATGCATCGGTTCTCACCTCTTGCGTCTTGCTTCTGTTATCTCCTTTGCGTCTCCTGTTCTTCCACCAGCGATGCTGCGCCGTCTGGCGCGTCCCTCGGTGTGCTAGTTCGAGGTCCTGAGAACATCGATGCAGTCACACTCGCGGTTAGCAACGCCAATATAGTTGGCGGGGTCTATGGTGGTATCTTGACCACCTCTCGTCACGACGTCGAAGATTTCAACTCTATCAAAGATGCGTTCGTCGGGCTGGTAGGCGACGACCAGGTTCGTGCGATCGTGTCACTGCTTCCCCCGAAGGATAGCGGGACCGTGGCCGAGTTGGCCGCGGAGCACCGGATCGCCGTGGTGGCCCCTCTGGGCTTGACGTGGTGGGAGACCCAACAGGAAGACGCTCCGTTTTGGACCTTTGGGCTTTCCGGACCGACCGTCGGCGCATTCGCTGCCCTGGGCCAGTTTATGGGAAAAGATACGGATGGTGCACTTCCCTGCACTTCAGTCGGGCTCGTGCTCGAGGGGCCAGGTCGAGCGCCTGATATCGAATTGGCCGCCAAAATCGCAGAGCGACTGGCCTTTAATTATTCGGGCACACGCTTGCTTGTCGATGGTAGTATTGAAGATCCTTGGTCCACAGTGCCATCATGTATTGTCGTCGAGCGCGGTCTGCATCTCGAAGTTACGCGAGCTTTTCGCGCCTCAATCGAAGCTGAGCAAACAACGTTGGTGTATATCGATCTGCGTGATGCACAGGAGTTCAGTGCCGACCCTGAGCTCGTTGGCCCCACACAGGGACAACTGGTGCTGCGGTCGAGCAATGGACCGATTGAAGGACGCAATGTGGCCGCCTTCGAGGAGATGTATGTACGCCAAACCGATTCGCGGCCCCAGTGGTGGGAAGGATATTACTTCGACGGTGCCCTTATCGCTTCTCTTGGCATTGCGACGGCGTTGTCGCGTGAAGGCGTTCGCGAAAACATTCCCCTCATCGCGACGAATACCACCATGTCTGCGACGGAGACCTTCAATCCGCCAGTGCGCGTGAATGGACTACCGGAACACTTTTCGCAGGGCGTGTCAGGTTTCAACGGAAACGGAGGCAGTCCAGATTATCGCGGGGTAAGCGGAATCATCGACTATCCGGGCGAAGCAGCGGACGAGCGGAACACCCCGGAGCAAGAGATCCGGCTTTTCACCATCAATGATTTCGTTGCACAGGACTTGACATTGATGGGCAGGCTTAATACTACGGACACCGGAATCGAATTTGAGTTCCAGTAAGCATGGCTTGGGAGGCAAAGCAACAATGAAAAAACAACTAATATGGGCGGTATGCGCAGCGGCGTGCCTCGGGGCGTTTGGGTGCGAGGGTGACACCTACTACTACGTCTTTGGAGATCAGACGTCTCCCGATGGCGGGGTTGAGCCTGATAGTAGCGACAATCCGGAGGCAGGCCCAGAAGCCGGCCCGGAGGGCGGGATGAAAGATCCTATCCTAATTGGACACTGGGCTTTCGACAACGAAGAAGAGGTCGGCCCTATTACCCGTGCTGTGCAAATGGCAGTTGACGAAGTTAATGCAGCTGGCGGTCTTCTCGATGGTCGACAGGTTCAAATCGTCACCGCAGAAGAAACAATGTTTGAAGCCATTGACGGCTTCCGGTCTTTGCTCGATCAAGATGTCGTTGCAGTGATCGGTCCGACCAACCAGGGTAATGCCGCGGCAGCGGACGAAGTCTTGGCAGCTTCGGCCAATCCCATTCCGTACTTTTCGACCTACGGCGGTGACGTTCTTTGGGACGAAGCAGCAAAGGATGGACAAATGGTTTGGGGGCGTTCCGGCTTTGGCCTTCCGACCTTCCGTTTTGGTTTCCCGACACTTGATGTCGCGGTTGATCACGTGGGTTGCACCGAGATCGGCTACGTCGGCATCTACGGCATCACCGAAGAGGCAGATGCGATTCTCCTCGCAGGCGTTGAGCAGGCAGCTACGGACCGAGGCTTGACCTGGAGGGGTGGTTATCTGGACGGCTTTATTCCAGATAGTCTCTCGGAGGAGCTGGCAAACTTCGTAGCCGATCCACCTGAGTGCATCATGGTCGACTCGCCGCAGATCGCCTACTACGTGCGCGATATGCCCACCGAGCTCGCGGACGTAAACGTTCTTATCGCCAACGCGCTGATTCCGCCGCTTTCCACAGGCATCGCGGATAGCTTGGCACCTCTCAACGGCTCGTATGGCGCCCTGTTGAACGAACTCGACCCTCAGCGGAACGAGGACTACGTCAGTCGCTATGAAGCCGTGTACGGCGCAGAGCTTCCCGACTTCGTTCACTTTCATATGAGCACGAATTACGACATGGCCGCGCTACTGCTTCTTTCAATCGAGAAAGCGGGCAGCACGGACCCCAACGCTATTCTGACTGCGTTGCAGGTGATCAGCGATCGCAGCAACACTGCGGGCTATGGCCCGACCGAGCTTGGGGCAGCGGTGAAGGCGATTGGTGATGGCGAAGATGTCGTCTATCTTGGCGCCACGAATACGACGGACTACTCGAACGGTGACCACTTCTCGAAGCCGCCGGAGTCCGAGTGTTTCATCGTGGAGGACGCAGAGACCTTCACCGTTGGACCGTGTCCCGCGCCGTAGAGTAACCTCTACGCGCTCCGATAGGCCCAATGTCATATTGAGCGCCTACAGAAGATGAGCAACGACAAGATTGCCCGCGGATAAGTCTGCTTTGCAGTGTGGTCCGCGGGCATTTTTGTTTTAAGGCGAACGTGCTGTGAAGCCTTCCAAGCTCAGCGATACGGAGTTTCTTTACACACACATGCGATTTGGTACATCATGACAATTACCTATGCGAATCGGTCTATTCTTCATGGCAATGTTATGTTTCGGGCTGTCCAGTTGTCGCACAGAAGAAATCCCCATTACGTTTTCGTTCAAGAATGATAAGCATGTGATCAACACCGACCGGGGTAGGTTGCTGGTTTTGGCTGAAACCGACTGCGCACAAGTTGAGAATGAGTTCGGCGCGGGATTTCTCGTCAGTGCAGTTGAGTTCGAAGACGCTTTGGTCGATGAAGATCGAAACCTTTGCGAGTTTATTAACGGATTCGAAATACCCGACTGGCCGGAGGGAACACAGACAGTCGTTTTTGTGGGCTATAACGTGGGTGATCGCGAGCTTTCGTTGAGCAACTGCATCATGGATAATGAGCTTTCGGCAATACGTCTCGATATAGCGCCTCGCGATGGGTTCAACCCCAATGCGATGAATCGGTGCGCGACGATCGGTGAGCGATGCAGCGGGGTCTGTCCAGTTGATGCTACCCAGTGATCACGAGCCGGTACCCTCGTAGTGCGCCTCTTTGGATACCCTCGTAGTGCGCCTCTTTGGATATAAGAAAAACGACAAAGGACCAGTAGAGTTTCTGCAAGTTTCAGCGATGGACTGCGGTCCCGCTGTGATGGCGAGCGCTCTCGCGTCCTATCAAATCCCGTTCTCCTTCGAAAAGCTCCGTGAGTTGTGTGAGACCGATGCCGACGGTACATCGACGGACTCTCTCGAGTATGTACTTCGAAAGTTTGGCATTGATGCTGAGGAGTCGCTGGTCCCAATAGACCACCTTCTCCTTCCGGATTCTCCATATTCGCCGAGCATTATTTTGTTTCGAATGGGGGCCGTCGCCTTACATTTTGTCCTCCTTTGGCGTCTGGAGGATCGCGCCATTATCATGGATCCCGCGAAGGGGGTATACAAGCTAAAACGAGAAGAGCTTGAACTCCTGCTATATCAGCATGAGGCGACGGTTCCGCGCGAGAATTGGGATAATTTTGCCCGGAGCGACGACTTCTTGATCCCACTTCATACTAGGCTCAAGGGGATTGTCGGTACCGAACTTGCTGACACAAGCGTTCGATCTGCAGTTGAAAGTAGCGCAGAAGCGATCGGATTGGTCGATGCGGCTGCACGTATGGTGGAGCAGCTATTGAGATGCAAAGCTCTGCCTGCCGCCAACACGATAAAATTCTGGAAGAGAATAACAGAAGACGGCATTCCGCTTGAGAGCTGCATACCCAGTCGGTACTTTTACGCCAAAACAGCACGAGACAACCCCCAAAACGTTTCGTTATCCGGGACTGTACTTATTCGGCTCCGGGGGCTGATAGATCCATCACTCGCGCAGGCTGAAGTTACAGATGCGAGCGCACCCGTTTCATCTACTGCTACAGCCGACCAAGAAGAGGTTTTGCAGGATGGAGACGAGGCGCCCCGCGAGCCCCTCGCATCGACGGGGCTTGAGTATCGCGAGCGGCTCCTGCGTCGGGGACGCAATGACATATTAAGAAGTGTGTTTTCCAGTATAGGAAAACGGGGCCTGATGCTAATGGGGCTGCTTGCTTGCGTAGTGGGCTTGGTGACGTTGATGGAGTCCTTGCTGTTCTACTCTTTGACAAGTGTGCAGCGATGGCTTGCGCTACCAGAGAGCCAGATGCTTTTTTTGGTTCTTCTCATCGCTTTCTTTGCTGTCGTTGCTAGTGCCTCGTTCGTTCGTGAGTCGGTCGTTCGCGTTATTGGGCGTCATGTGGAATTCGGTTTTCGTGCTGGTCTAATCAATGCGTTCGAATCGTTGCCACCGCGCTTCTTTGAAACCAGGCAAGCTGCTGATATCTCGAACCGTTTGCACTCTATACCCACGCTGAAGACCATTCCCCGGGTGTTGTTTGATGTCGTGAAGAGTGCGATGTCGGTCATCGTGTTGGTTGCGGCGCTATTCTTTGTCGATGTAAAAGTAGGGGGCCTACTCTGCTTTTTAATGGTCGTACGGATAGCGTTGTCGCTTAGCTACGTCGGCAAGGTATCGACTTTGGAATTGCGTCTCATGACTTTAGACGGATCCCTAAGTGTCCATTATCTGCAGGCTCTACTCGCGCGGATGCCTATTCGCGCACATGTGGCGGAAAAAATTGTTTCGCGTGAGCACGAAAAAAATCTAGTAGCGTGGTCAAACGGAAGCCGAGAGTTGCTCGGTACGCGAGTGAAGGCCTCGTTCTTCGATGAGCTGATATACGCGATCGGATTTGCAGGTGCTGTATTCCTAGTGATCGACGAGGGGCTTATTATCTTGGTGGTGGCTTACTGGTTCCTGCAGGCGATGGAAAACCTTTCCACGCTTACAAATACGCTTCTGACCACAATGGCGCAGCTCTCGGGTACTCTCGTCCGCTTATTTGAACCGATGGAGAGCGTACAACATGCGTCTCTTGAGCTCCAGGCGGATGCTGAGGCGTTGGACGAAAAGAACAGAAAATATCCAGGCCTTTTTCCAGAGCGAGTGGATATCGAAATGCTGGAGACAGCGGCGCCCCACCGCAAAGAGAGCCTGTCCGACACCGTTCAACTCCAGATTGTTGAGCGCCCTTCATCGAAGGAAATAGAAAAATTTAGCGCGTCGCAGCAGCTCTCCAGTGCTCTAGATTTGAGTCGAGGGCTTACTGCTGTCGAGATTGAAATGCGCGACGTTTCCGTTGTTCGTCGACGCAATCATGTGTTGGATCATATCAACCTCAAAATTCCTGCCGGTGCACATGTAGCGATCGTCGGTAAATCTGGCGCGGGAAAGTCGACGCTTGCAAGTGTGCTTCTTGGGACGATGCCGATCACGAGCGGTGCCCTGCTCGTGAATGGAAAACGCATTAACAAACGTGAGCACCGAAAGCTGCAGGAACTTACCTCCTGGGTCGATCCGGACGTGTACTTATGGAATGACAGTTTATGGCGCAACGTATGCGTAAACGAAAATTACGAGATGAGTTTCGAAGAAGCTGTGCTTCGAGCAGAGTTGCTCAATGTGGTAAAGGCACTACCCCATGGCTCTTCGTCCTGGATAGGCGAGGAAGGGCGTATGTTATCTGGGGGAGAGGGCCAGCGTGTACGGATCGCTCGCGCGTTAGTGCAAGGAATTGGTCCGCTGGTTGTGCTCGATGAAGCTTTCCGTGGCTTGGATCCTGACCTCCGTGTAAGGCTGCTCGGACGGGTTCGAGAGGCTTCTGAAGACTCGACAGTTTTATATGTGACGCATGACATCGTTTCCGCTCTCTACTTCGATCTGGTGATTGTTGTTTCAGAAGGACAGGTCGTGGAATTTGGTCATCCAAATGCACTGAGCGCTGCGGAGGATTCGACCTTCAGAACGATGTTAGATCGCTACAGGCATGCCCAGACGGTAGTTTGGGGTTCCGACTCCACATGGTCGAAGGTTCATATGAGTGATGGAAAAGTTAGACAGATTAACTAAAGGCACGCCACTCGAGCAGTTCGTCTGGGAAGAGAAAGACCTTCCCGTGATGTTAGACCTTGTTGCTGGCATGCTGGCACCCGAGAGCAACGTGCGAAGATCGACTGGGCAGCCGCCAAATGCCGATACGGTCAATCTCTGGGTTTCTGACACGATGGCGCAGCACGGTATTGAAACGCAGCAGATCTTCTCGGCGGGAGTTGATTGGAATGCGGTTGAGACCAAAGGAGGGATTTTGCGAATCCGGTCGCTATCCGGCAATTACTATTTCTTGGCGACAAAACTCAAACGGGGAAGGTTTGACCTGCTGGCAGCGGACGGAACAACGAAGAGTCTCGGATGGAGAGAGGTTGTTGCGATTTCTAGTGAAGAAGACAAGGCTGTTGTGAAAGCATATGTGGCAGGTGCCGAGTTCAATAGATTTTTGGATGTCGAACGGTATGAAGATCTCCTGGTTCCTAGGTTCGAAGAAAAAGTCGATGATTTCAAGCTAGCTCGCGTCAACCTTGAGGGGTGGTTGTTTCGAAATGGATGTCAGGCTCCCCTTTTGCGCTTGATGCGAGAGCATAAAATTCTTCCGACTTTCTCTGCGCTCTTGGTTTCACAAGTGATATCGATGGGTCTGAACGCAGTTTTGTGGGTCATGCTGTTCTTGTTCGCGACTTCTCCCAACACAGAGCTTTCTTGGTTCTATGGGTGGCTCGTTCTGGCTGTGTCAGCGGTTTTCTTTAACTCCGTGACCGCATTTCTGGCACAGGATGTTGTCCGTCTGATGGGGACGTTCCTAAAGCGGCTTTTGATGGAAGGCGTGATGCGAGTTGATGACGACCTCGTGAAAGGAGAAGGAAGTGGGAAAAGCATGTCGCGAGCTTTCGAATCCGAAGGGATCGTCCAGATACTGAGCACGGGTATAATTCAGGTGGTTTCGCTAATTGTTTCGCTGGCTTATGTAATTCTTGCCATTCAGCTGGGCTTTCAAGCGGGGAGCCTTACGTTGCTGTTCTTGGTGATCCTAGCTACGGCTGCTGGATTAGCAAGAGCTCACTGGCACGCGGCCATAGAGAGTATGGAAGAAAAGATGTCGCAGACACATTGGCTTTTCGATTATGTCAATGGTTTTAGGACCAAGGTCGTCCAGGGGGCTCCTTGGGATTGGAGCGAGATCGACCGATCGTTGGCCTCCTACTCAGCAAAGCTACAGAAAGAGGACGAGAGGAGTGTGCGTCTTCTTGCCGTCATTCCTTACCTTTGGCTTACAGCCGCGCTCGTGGTGTTGTTGTTAGCTTCGCTAAACACCACCGCACAGGCAACTCCCATTTTTGTTACTTTAGGCGGGATTATATTCGGGTATATTACCCTGCAAGGAATTGTCGGACTTGCCAGTCAGCTTGTCCCCCAGCTTTCATCATGGAAAGCAGCGAAGTTGTTAGTGGACGCGGCCCGATCTCCGGCGAACCAGGCGGAGTTCGTTATTGGCGAGGACGCGCGCTCAGAAGATAAACCGCTACTTTCCTTCCACGATGTTTCTTTTCGATACGAGTCGCGGGATCAGCCAGTTCTTCGGAACGTCGACTGGAAGGTGTATCCCGGGGACCAAATCATGATTACTGGAGCCTCTGGCAGTGGTAAGTCGACCCTAGTATCCTTGCTTACTGGTCTGAAACTTCCAACGGCGGGGGTATACTTTGTTGGTGGAGTCGATGCTAGGACGCTACAGGATGAGATAAGACACGTTGTGGCGTTGGCGCCGCAGTTCCACGAAAATGTTATCCTTCAGGGCTCCCTGCTATTTAATCTATGTCTCGGTTTCAAATGGCCGCTTGAGGACAGGTATCGGTCGGAAGTTGAGGAGCTGTGCGAAGAGCTGGGGCTTGGCAATCTCATCGAACGGATGCCCTCGGGATTAAGTCAGATTGTTGGGGAGGGGGGATGGCAGCTCTCTCATGGAGAGAAAAGCCGTGTGTTTCTTGCGCGAACATTGCTCCAAAAAGCGCAGGTGGTAATACTAGACGAATCGTTTTCTGCGCTTGACCCAGATCTAATGATCCAGTGTGTGGAATGTGTACGCAAGCGAGCTAAGACATTGCTGATCATCTCCCACGATCAGGAGAGCTACCTGACGAGATGACGAGAGCGATTTCGATGAACGTCTGACCATGCATTGATGAAAATCTCCTGTGCGAACCAGGCCGCAGCTTTTTCTCTTGTGTGCGCACCTTCGCTTCCCGGCGAACTCATCGAAGCTGTTGTGTCTCCTCGGGCTCAGCTCGTGCCGACCGACCCAATCGCTGCCTTCGATGAAGAGCGCAAGCTCGCTTAGTGGCATCAAACAAGTCGGGCCAGCGCGAGGACTTCCGACTTACGTGCTGGCGAACCCATGCACGCAACGTCTGCGGCGTGCAGCCAATCTTGCTCGCGATCGACGACAGACACACCCACTTCGAACTGTGGCTCCCTAGCTGCTCAAAATGCAGCCGCACCGCGCGCTCTTTGACCTCTTGCGAATACCTTCCTCCTTTTTCCCATTTGCTCCATCCTCTCAAGTTTTGGAGCCTCCAGGAAACCCGGGGCGATTCAACTGAAGAAATCTGGCTCTTTCAAACGGCTGGCGTGAACCACTTTTGCTTCTAACTATCGTAGCTTATCAAGAAGCAATAAGCCGTGCTGCGTAAAGTCTCCTAAACAACGGATGACCTCCATTCTCGACTTTTTTTTCTCGGAGCCAATGAGAACAAGCTCCTTTAACGACCGTCGTCTATTTTCAAAAAACGCATAGACTAACGCAATGCTTAGAGGATCATCCAGTTCTATCACCTGCCCACGGGTGGCAATCACGAGACTTGTGCCCTTCTGCTCATGACGCCATCGTACTGGTAACCAACGAAAAAATGTTTTTTCGTCATCCAGTTTATCCGATAAAAAGTTCTCTGGATAAACAGCCTCCCGCAGAGAAAAGCGTGGAGCAGGGACCGCATTTTGGTCATGAAGTGCTAATGTTTTCTCAAACAACCCATCGTTCCATACCTCGGCAAGCGTTTCAAAAAGAAGGGTCCGATGGTTTTTCTGTTCGGCATGGTCTCGAAAACGCGGAAGGCGCTGTTGGAAAACATCGCTTTTTTTCAACTTTTCTCTCAATACATCCAATAACGAAACACCGTCGGTGACGCTTACTCCCACCGTCAGATGTAAGGAAGGCTCGCCTAGAGGCGTAACGAGATGAAGCCAATTTCTCGGCAGGTAAAGTGCCTGACCTGCTTCAAGAATCCCCGTCCAGACTAAACCATTCTTTATCGCCGGATTAAGCTCTCCACGCTTTAAGTACTCACGATTTTTCTGCTGGAACTCTGCAAGGTTTTCCGTCGTGACTCCGCAAGGGCTCGCGACCGACCACTTTTTACGACCATCAACTTGAAGTATAAATTGATCATCGGGGTCCACGTGCCAATCCACTGCTAGGGTTCGTCCGAACGCCAGCCACACCTGGACATCCAGGTTTTCATGAATCAGTTTTTCCAGGTCCTCGATGAAGTCTAATAACGGAGGGTGGAAACTTTCCGCATGATTGAGAGTGATCGAGGCGCCGTTTCGTAAGCGTTCGTATAGTTCCGTGGTGTTGATACGAATCGGAACTAATTCTTTCCATGTTATCGGGGTTTTCCAGAGGGAGGGATCATACTGATAATAAAGTTCCTTATCGGATCCCTGGTCGATTGCGCGGATTTGTGAATAAGCTGGGTGCGGGTTCATTTGAAGTATTCGTTCCGCAGTCTCCCAATCCATAAGCTTTGAGAAGCGCGTGGAGCTCCCATTGAAGCGCACAAACTTTTCACCCCAGAATTTTTGTAGAAATTCTTCTGCAGTATACGGAGCAAATAACCAATCCATGCAGGATTTATTCATGGCGAACTACAAGACATTCTAGGCGGATGAGGCTCTCAAGAAAGCCTTTTACTTCGCTAAGGTCATAGGCGGGAGAATCCCATGCCAAACATTCTGAAACAAGAAACTCTCGAAATGTCGCCAGCCCTTCAGCGAACTTAAATAATCGAGACTCGGCGAACTCCAGAATATGATCATCAATATAGATGTGGACTGACTCCGGATATCGCTCACGGTCAATAATGAAGCGCTTCTCGGGATGGCAGTACAAACATGTATTGAGCGTAAGCCCTCCTGTCTTTAAATCGCTTTTAGGCACAGGCCTGATCAGTCTTCCGGTGGGCTGCGCTGCCCGCATAAGGAGTTCATCTCTCACACGGAAGTTTACGTTGTCACCCTCGCGATTCAGCTCCAACAGCTCCTCCAAAAGTTCCGTAACTTGTTCTTCCTTCCCGATTTGCACCGAAGCGCGCCATCGCAAGGACTCCGAGTTAACACCGCTAGATACAAAGTCCCGTAAGAACGAAATTTTAGTTGTAGGAGTTACGGAGAGTGCATACCCAAGCGAGTTGCCTTCCTCAGTGTAGGTTTCATGAACAGTACCACCCGGGAAGTAGAGTATATCGCCAGGCGATAGCTTATATTCGTGCATCTCGACATTC
Source organism: uncultured Polyangiales bacterium (assembly GCA_964487255.1). Classification (GTDB taxonomy): domain Bacteria; phylum Myxococcota_A; class Polyangia; order Polyangiales; family CAZAQV01; genus CAZAQV01. The sequence continues at coordinate 78,273 of CAZAQV010000027.1, forward strand.
GCCGGAGGAGGCACGCTAAACTTTACCGGCTCGTTGCCACTCACACCTCGCCAGCTGTCATCCGAAGCGAGGCTTGCCGCAAAGGGTGGATGCCGCTTGATTGGAGACGAGCTGACCCGAAATGTGCGTGTGCCAAAAAGCTGAAAGAAAAAGGTCTCGTCACTATCAAAATGTAGGCCGCGCCCTTTCCCCGCATGAGAATGGTAGAAAAAGTAAGTATGAACCCCGCCAGGTTGTCGCAGTACACAACAAAGTCGAGACGTCAAGTCCATCAACCGAGCGTCAAGCCGGTGGGGAGCCGAAATGGCAAGCATACCTTCTGCGACCTCGCCGGCCATATATTCAGAAGCCCGTTGAAGTGAAACGGGAAGAGAAAAAATATCTTCAGCCCGCCCCGTCCCCGTGAGATTTTCTGTCAGCGCATCCTTCACCGTCTGTAGTTGGACATATGCGGTGACCGGCTGTCCTTGTGAAGTGTCAGGATACATAATAGGGGTGTGGCTTTCGCGAAGGATCGCCATGACCCAAGAACGAATGTCCTCTTGACCGAACATATCGGTTAACTTCTCTTGATTGCCTCTAAGCAAGATCGGTGCTTGCTGCCAATACTCATCAAGAAAAACATCGGTCGAGAGGGGCGCAATCACTGTACTGAAAAAATCGTAGATGTGTGACTTATTCATCGATCTCGCCTAGCCCGAATTTCCAGCATACAAACACCGTGCTTATCTCAATATCCCAGGCAAATTATCTCACTAGACCTTCGCACAATCAAGCCTTCCCTGGGGACCAAGCTGGAGTGAACCCGGTTTTTCGGACGGTTAAGCACTAGCGTAAATGGGTTGGGTTTGTTGTTTTTCGTTGGTGAAAGAACGGTTGTTCGCCGAATGGCGACGAGGAGGATTGTACCAGCCTTCGATGAACTCGAAGATGGCGCTGCGGGCATCAAACTTGTTTCGGAACCGACGGCCGTCTGGCAGCTCGGTTCGGAGATGGCCCGCCAGCGACCAGCCCCCGATGCGCCTCCTGAACGCGTCGAGCACGACTGCTAGATAAATGAACCCTGCCGTCGTGGGCAGAGCTGAACGTTGACACGTCTCTAATTGTGCTTGCATCCTCAATAGGATGAAGACTTCCCAGGCTGACACGGTCGAACTCGTTCCTGAAAAGATTTCCCCGGAACAATTTCACCAACGCTACGCAGATACTGGTAAGCCAGCGCTTTTTCGTAAACTCGTAGATTGGCCCGCGCTTGATAAATGGACCTTTGACTTTCTGAGTGAACACCTCGCGGATACGCTTGGGGGCGAGGGACAACGAGATAACCTCCGTTACTTCAGCCTAGGAAACTACGCAGCTTGTTTGAGTGATGCACGTGAACTTTCTATGTATGCAGACCAGCAAGACCCAGTGCCAGAGAAGCTAAGGGGTGATATATCCATTCCACCTTACGTGCCGGAAAATCAGCTTTTTCGCGAACGACTGTGGCTAGGCCCCCCCGACTCTGAGACTCGCTTACATCAAGATGGAGTCCACAATCTGATAGTGATTCTCCGCGGGGAAAAAAGGTTTCAGCTGTTACCCCCAGTTCACGCAAACCAATTCTCATTCGAGGCATATGAAGCTGACAAGAAAGACCTTGCGTATGGAACCTTTCCAAAGGTGGATTTGGATAACCTGCCCGGCGGCGTGCGGCCCATAGAAGTGTCGGTGCGAGCGGGAGAGTGTCTATTCCTGCCCATTGGGTGGTGGCACCAGGTAACTAATCCTGTTCCAAACTTGATGATTCAGTACTGGTGGCGCGCCCCAGATCATTTGATCTCGGAGTATCTTCTCGCGTTGCACGAGAGCCCCTCGTATCAAGATCATCGGTCGTATAAACCATCCGCGTTCCTTCGCAAACTCGCTTCCGAGCTGCCATTCATTGGCCGTCAAGACGACCTTGCACTAGGGGAACGCCTGCTAAAGGTAAACCTTGTCCACGGTGCAATGCTATTCGCTCAGCGGTGGATAGTGGACGTATTTGACGAAGCGCAACGGCAAGAAGCATCCCTTGCTTCAGATGAAACAAGTTTGCTAGACAAACTGCAAGAGACGGCTGGTCGAATCGCCACGGTGTTATCTCAACCAGGTTGGTTCTCCGATCGAAGGCTCGCGGCGGAATTCCTTGGAGAGTTGAAGAAGTTTGCCTCGCAACTTCCTATGACCCTCCGCCCGACACGCTATCACGTGCCCGGAGCGCGAGAGATCGAAAACGCCGACCTACTCTGCGAACGAGGCGATGAGAAAGACATCGCTTTGTCTGAAAAATTTTTAGCGATGCGCACGGCCGTTGGCCGAAACGTCCCTCGTGGTGGTTCATGCCGAACGACGTTCAAGCTTCCCGCTTTACTAACCTGGCGCTTTGAAGGTCACCGCCCTACGTGGGAATTGATCACATCCGAGTCAACCAAAACGGAAGAAATAACGGAAGAAACAATTGAAACCGACAACATGAAAGATTTGCCCTTGCTCCTAGGCTTATCCTTATATTCCTCTTTTGATGTCAGCGACGTACTATCCTGGTACCAAACTTGTGCGGTGGAAGTTACAGAAGATTACATTCGCGCATTACTCCATGAACTTGTGGAGCAGTCGAAACTGTCTGTGGACTCTAGCGGCGTTTAGAAATCGAGTTGGTCCGAGCTGGACGAGGACCCGAAGGACCTCGAAAGAGAGCTCGTGCCCTCCGACCAAAGCATCCGCCACGCTGTAGCGCAGGCCGACTGCGATCAAGGTAAGAACGAAGCTGCGTTCTCGAGCGACGAGCGCAAGGGCACCACAAAACGGACCACTCTCAAAGATTTTCAGCGCATCGAGGTAGACGACCAGATACACGCTATCGAGTGGCCGAGATTGCCAGGCTCGAAGCTCCTCAAGAACCGATTCGGTCACGCGGCTGACGAGCTCGGGGCTGATGTCGGTGTGGTACTGCTCGCGCAAGTGCGCACGGATGTCGCGAGCGATCATGCCGCGGCTGTACATCGAAAGGATTTGACCATCGAAGCCATCGAAATCCCGTTGGTGTTTTTTGACCAGCTGCGGCTCGAAGCTTCCCTCCCGGTCTCGTGGCACCTCGATATCCACCGGCCCAGAACCTGTACGGATACGTTTTTTGCTCTTGCCGTTGCGGCGATTGCCCTGCTCCTCGGGAGCCTCCTCGCCGGGTCCGTAGCCGAGATGATGGTCCAGCTCTTGCCCATACACAAAACTCAGGACAGTCCCACATCCAATCTTGCTCGCAATCGACGTCAGGCACGCCCACTCCGAACTGTGATTCTCGCGCTGCTCAAAATGCAGGCGAACCGCCCAAGCCCGAAAGAGTGTTTCTCGATTCGCTTGACACCTGTTCGTGCCTTTGCGCAAACTTGGTCCTAGGCATTTCTAAGTCTCCAAGACAGAGCGCTCATGCAAAGGTTTTGGTCGGGCCAGGACGGTGCGATAAAACAGGCGATATCAAAATGCTATGATCACCACCACCCCAGAAGTTCCTTGCCTGCACTGCCCTACAACCGAAAGATTCTTGGAATTTGCGAAGCGAGGCCAGCCCGTAAAGATAACCGGACTAATGGAATCATGGCCGTTATTCCGAGCGCTTAGAGCTCAAAGCAACGACCTCAACCGCTTACAGCTAATTTCTGGACTGTGGGGGGAGCTTGAAATCGCTGCAGACATATTTCGCCAACCTATCAACAATAAAGTTAACTTCAATATACAGGGGTCACAGATCGAGCTTGTTGAATCACAGCGTGCAGTTATCGACATGGGCTCGTTCATTGAACTTCTGATCTGGCAGGAAGCTACGCAAAGCGACAGTCGAGCCTATATGCAGTCCTTTCCCGTCGCGGGTCTCGGCGCTTGTATTTCGTCAATTCCATTTCTTGAACAACTATCTATCGATGTTCATCGGTCTGACCGCCTGTGGATGGGAAATGGGAGTCGTACTGCACTCCATTACGATCTCGACCACAATTTTATAAATATCTTTAACGGGCAGAAGAAGTTCTTTTTGGTTGAACCCGGAAATTTCGAAATCGTCCAGCATCTACCACTTGGCTTTACGTTGAATGACGTATTTCATAGTGCCCTCGATTTATTTGAGGAGATTCCTCCTGAGTTGAGGAGCAAGGTGCAGTTTGCGGACCTTCGACCAGGGGAAACTTTGTACGTTCCGGCGCGATGGTGGCACCAAGTCCAATCCGAAGGTATTAGTCTCGCACGTCAAAGTTGGACGGAGCTTTTGGGTTCAAACACGCCGACCTATATGCGGGCGATCTTTTCGTTTGCGAAACTTCTTCACGAAAAACCGCACATGGCAACGGAACTCTTAGATCTAGATAGCGGTGTTAGCCCACATGAAGTTATCAAGGAAGCTCCCTGCGATACGCCGGAAGAGCGTCAGATAGTAATGAATCTAATCGAGGTCGTTCGGAAGCTTCCGACTGAAGACTTATTCGGTGGTGTTGCTCCCCAGCTAGAGCAAGTCCGAGACATTCTTTTCTTTGCTCGACGTCATCCCGAAATGCAGCGTAGGTATTCAATTCCCGATGCTTATGTCGAATTGGCGGAAGCGAGTGGGGCTGAGCCTCAAGTGATGTTCGAAGAAGGTGCTCAAAGCTTATCCGTGTTGGTCCCTTTCCGCGCTCCTATCGAT
>CAZAQV010000028.1:0-71144 GCA_964487255.1 uncultured Polyangiales bacterium
TCGCGATCCGCGAAGGTGGCCGCACGGTCGGCGCTGGCGTCATCACCAACATCATTGAGTGAGAACGGAGACGTGATGAGTCCAGTGAAGCAAAATTCGAGCGTGTGGTATCTCCACACCGAGTGTTTTTCGAACGATAGGCGAAGAGCCGGAGATAGAGCATGACACAAGCAATGAGAATTAGGATCCGCCTCAAGGCCTACGATCACCGTCTGCTCGACCAGTCGGCTGCGGAAATCGTCGATACTGCGAAGCGCTCCGGGGCGCGCGTGGCGGGTCCCATCCCGTTACCCACGCGTATCAACAAGTACACTGTGCTGCGGGGACCGCACGTCGACAAAAAGTCGCGCGAGCAGTTCGAAATCCGCACCCACAAGCGCCTTCTCGACATCCTTGAGCCCACCCAGGAAACGCTCGACGCCCTGATGAAGCTCGACTTGTCGGCCGGCGTCGACGTGGAGATTCGTTCCTAACGGAGGTCGTGATGGCATCAGTTGATATCTATGATTTGAAAAAAGCGTCCGTCGGAAAGCTTGAGCTCTCCGACGAGGTGTTCGGCGCTGAGGTCAACGAGGGGCTGCTTTACGACATCGTCAAAGCGCAACTCGCATCTCGTCGCAGCGGAACCGCTTCGACGAAGGGGCGGTCGCAGGTTCGCGGCTCCCGCAAGAAGATCTACAAGCAAAAGGGCACCGGCAACGCGCGTCACGGCGCAAAGTCCGCCCCAAATTTCGTGGGTGGTGGACAAGTTCATGGTCCCAAGCCGCGCGACTACTCGTACAAACCCAACAAGAAGATGCGTCTCGGCGCGCTGCGCTCGGCCCTTTCGCTCAAGCTCAAAGAGGGAAGCCTGATCGTCGTCGACAAGTTCGACCTCGACGAGATCAAGACAAAAAATGTCGTTGGCGCTTTGAACAACCTTGAAGCTCAAAAGAGCGCCATGGTCGTTGACCGCGCGGACAACATGAACCTGCGCCTCAGCATTCGTAACTTGCCGAAGCATCACTTCCTGCCGCCCGAGGGCGTCAACGTGTACGACCTGCTTCGCCATGAGCACCTGATTCTGACCAAGGACGCCGTTGAGGCACTTGAGAAGCGCTGCGCGTCGAATAGCTCGAGGGCAGTCGCGAAGGGAGCTGAGTCATGAAACCGCTTACTCACGAAGAAATCATCAAGCGTCCGATCGTCATGACCGAGAAGAGCGCGAGTGCGCGAGACGCGTTCAATCAGTATACCTTTGAGGTCGATCGTCGCGCCAACAAGCTCGATATCCGTGACGCCGTCGAGGCCCTTTTCAAGGTGGATGTCGCTGCGGTCAACGTCGCGAACTATCGCGGCAAGTTCAAGCGCATGGGTCGTGGAAAATCGCAACTCCGAGACTGGAAAAAGGCGGTCGTGACGCTCAAAGAAGGCGAGAGCATCGATCTCTTTGAGGGCGCATAGGGCAAGGATTAGGAAAGATGACGATGAGACAAGGTCAAGCCAGAATCGACGAAGCCAAAGAACGGCTTGTGCTACCAGCACGAACGCGTTCGACGCTGAGTTTGGTCGGGGGAGCTGGGGTGAATCGAGCTCAGCGAGAGAGGGGTTGGGTGCCAACCCCTATGGAGATTAAGAATGGCTAGAAAACACAAACCAACATCGCCGGCTCGCCGCAACTACGAGACCGCCGACTTTTCGATGCTCGACAAGAAGGCTCCTGAGCGACGCCTGACGAGCGCCAAGAAGTCGACCGGTGGACGCAACAACCATGGCCGCATCACGGTGCGTTTTCGTGGCGGCGGTCACAAGCGCCGCTATCGTGAGATCGATTTCAAGCGAAACAAGATTGGCGTGCCGGGCAAGGTCGCCGCAGTGGAGTACGACCCCAATCGCACGGCGCACATTGCGCTCATTCACTATGCGGATGGCGAAAAGGGCTACATCCTCTGCCCCGACGGTCTCAAGAGGGGTGACCAGGTCATCTCGTCGCGCAACGCAGACGTCAAGCCTGGCAATGCGATGCCGCTTCGCTACATCCCGCTCGGCACCGTCATCCACAATGTCGAACTCAAGATTGGCAAGGGCGCGCAGCTGATTCGCTCGGCGGGTGCCGCGGGTCAACTCATGGCCAAAGAAGGTAAGTACGCGCAGGTTCGTCTGCCGTCGGGCGAGGTTCGCATGGTGCACCTCGACTGCCGTGCCACGATCGGGCACGTGTCCAACAATCAACATGCACGTATTTCCATGGGCAAGGCGGGCCGCACCCGTTGGCTCGGTCGCCGCCCACACAACCGAGGCGTCACTATGAACCCCGTCGATCACCCCATGGGTGGCGGTGAGGGTCGCACCTCCGGTGGTCGTCACCCCTGTTCACCGTGGGGTCAGCTTGCCAAAGGCAAGAAGACTCGCACCAACAAAGCCAGCAACAAGTTCATCGTTCGTAAAAGGAAGAAGAAGTAATGCCACGTTCACTCAAAAAAGGTCCGTTTGTGGACGACCACCTGATGAAGAAGGTGGAAAAAGCGCAAGCAGCGGGCGATCGCAAGATCATCCGTACTTGGTCGCGTCGTTCGACGATTACGCCCGAGTTCGTGGGTCTGAACATCGCAGTGCACAACGGCAGGAAGCACGTTCCTGTGTATGTCCAGGAAAACATGGTGGGTCACAAGCTTGGCGAGTTTGCGCCAACGCGTACCTTTCACGGACATGCCGCGGATAAGAAGGCAAAGAGGGGCAGGTAACCCGATGAGACAAGGTGAAGAAAAAATGACTGTGGTAGTTCCACCGGCGGCTTTTTCGAGCCGAGAGTCGAAGAGCGGGAGATAGAGCCATGCAGACCACAGCCAAAGCACGCTTTCAACGCATTGCTCCCCGCAAAGCGCGGATGGTGCTCAACATGGTTCGCGGCAAAAACGTCGCCGATGCCATGTATGAACTCAAGTTTACGCGCAAGGCTGCAGCACCGCTCGTCGCGAAATTGCTCGACAGTGCGATCTCCAACGCGCGTCAGCTCGACGAGAATATCGACCTGGACAAGCTTCGTATTGAGGCGTGCTACGCGGATAAGGCTCCAGACCGACATATGCGGCGCTGGCGTCCTCGTGCACAGGGCCGAGCGACCCGCGTCGTGAAGGGTATGAGCCACATTACACTGACGCTGTCAGACGAACAGCTGCCGTCCAAAAAAGCAGCTGCAGTTAAAGGGAAGAATTAGAAATGGGTCAGAAAACACATCCGTACGGATTTCGTCTCGGTGTCATCAAGGGCTGGAAGTCCAAATGGTTTGAGGACAAGCAGTACGCCAAATGGCTGCACGAGGACCTCAAGATCAAAAAGAGCGTTCGCAAGAAGTTCGCGCATGCGGGTATCGCCGGCATTGAGATCGAGCGAGCCGCCAACAAAGCCAAGGTCGTCATTTTCACCTCGCGCCCCGGGATCATCATCGGGAAGCGTGGTGCTGGCGTCGAGCAGCTCAAGGCAGACCTTCAGAAGTTCACCGAGAACGAGCTTTTCGTCGACATTCAAGAGGTGCGTAAGGCCGAGACCAACGCGCAACTCGTGGCCGAAAACATCGCTACGCAACTTGAGCGTCGTGTGGCTTTCCGCCGGGCACTCAAAAAGTCCGTTCAAACGGCCATGAAGTTCGGTGTCAAAGGCATCAAGGTTCGCGCGGCAGGTCGTCTCGGCGGTTCAGAAATCGCGCGCGAAGAGGGTTACCACGAGGGACGCGTTCCCCTGCACACCCTCCGTGCGGACATCGACTTTGGTGAGGCTACGGCACGCACAACGGCGGGTGCGATCGGCATCAAGTGCTGGATCTTCCGCGGTGAGGTGCTTCCGACGCGTCGTCGCCAACATCCCCAGGCCGGGCAGCAGCAAGCACGTTAGAGGTAGAGAGTCATGCTTCAACCAAAGAAAACCAAGTTTCGTAAGCAGATGAAGGGCCGTATGCGCGGTCTCGCATACCGCGGTTCGGACATTGCAAAGGGCGACTTTGCGCTTCAGGCGACGGACGTTGGCCGTATTTCGGCCCGCCAAATCGAGGCTGCTCGTATGGCGATTCAACGTCACGTAAAACGTGCCGGGCGTCTTTACATCCGCATTTTCCCAGACAAGCCGCTTACCAAAAAGCCGCTCGAAACGCGTCAAGGTAAAGGTAAAGGTTCGGTCGAGCAGTGGGTGGCCGTCGTCAAGCCGGGTCGCATCATCTATGAGATCGAGGGCGTGACCGAGGCACAAGCGCGCGAGGCGTTTCGCCTTGCATCGCACAAGCTCCCCGTTTCCACACAGTTTCGCAGCAGGACGGACGTACTATGAGTGACCTAGAGAAAATCACGCTTGAAGACATGCGTGAAAAGCAAACCGAAGAACTCGAGAACCTTGAAGCGGACTTTCGACGCGCGCTTTGGAAGACGCGCTTCGACAACTTCACCAACCAGCTCGATGACACCGCGCGCATCAAAAAACTGCGACGCGGCGTTGCACGGGCGAAGACATTGCTGACCGAGCGAAAGCTGACACAAAAAGAGCAAGCGGAGCAGGCAGCCAAGGCGTAGGCCTCGGTAGGAGAATCCCATGGCAGAGACAACACAAGCATCAGGTCCCACTCCGAAGGCGCCCAAAGAGCGCGGACGAGCGCGTCGTCTTCAAGGCCGCGTCGTCAACGATACGAAGAACCCCGGACGTGCCCAAAAGACGGTCACGGTCGAGGTTGTTCGTCGCTTTCGCGACCCCTTCTACGGCAAGTACGTCAAGACTAAGAAGCGCTTCCACGCGCACGACGAAAACAACGAATACCGCACGCGCGACCTGGTTGAGATCAAGGAGAGCCGACCGCTTTCCAAGACCAAGCGCTGGGTCGTCACCCGCCTGCTCGACAGGCCGCCCGAGGTTTAGTCCTCGGGTCTGAAACAAGAGAGTTAACGGAGAAAACGAAATGATCCAGGTAGAATCAGAGCTCGACGTCGCCGACAACAGCGGTGCCAAGCGTGTCTCGTGCATCAAGGTGCTCGGGGGCTCGCGCCGTCGTTACGCCGGGTTGGGCGATATCATCGTGGTCTCGATCAAAGAGGCTATCCCGACCGCCAAGGTCAAAAAGGGCACCGTGGCCAAAGCCGTGGTCGTTCGTACCAAGCGTGAGTACCGTCGCTACGATGGCACCTACGTGAAGTTCGACACCAACTCGGCTGTGCTCATCAACGCACAGAACGAGCCGATCGGCACCCGCATCTTTGGACCGGTCGCGCGCGAGCTTCGCTCGAAACGCTTCATGAAGATTGTTTCGCTTGCTCCGGAGGTGGTGTGATGGCGACTCGAATCAGAAAAGGCGACACCGTTCAAGTGATCTCGGGCGGCGACAAGGGCGCACGAGGCGAGGTGCTCCAGGTCCGTGGTGACATGGTTCTCGTTGCGGGCATCAACTTGGTCAAGCGCCATCAGAAACCGACGCGAATCGGCGAAGAGGGCGGGATCATCGAAAAAGAGATGCCTCTCGATATCTCCAACGTGATGGTGGTCGACCCCAAGACGGACAAGCCCACCCGCCTTCGTGCCGGTGAGGACAAGGATGGCAATAAGGCTCGCATCGCCGTGAAAAGCGGCAGTGTCCTTTAGAAACCGCAATGTGCTCTAGATAAGGTTTAAGACAGTGGCAGAATACGTACCCTCAGTTCGAAAGAAGTATCTCGAGTCGGCGATCCCGGCGCTCACCAAGGAGTTCTCCTACAAGAACGCCAACCAAGTCCCCGTCCTGCAGAAGGTGACGATTAATATGGGGCTTGGTGAAGCGGTGCAGTCGCCGAAGCTCATCGAAGCAGCCGTCGAGCATCTCACCGCGATTTCAGGCCAGAAGCCTGTGATCACGCGCGCCAAGAAGTCTATCGCGGGCTTCAAGCTGCGCGAGAATATGCCGATTGGCGTCATGGTCACGCTTCGTGGTCCGCGGATGTACGAGTTTGTCGGTCGCCTGTTTGACTTCGCGCTCCCCCGCGTTCGCGACTTCAAGGGCACCAGTCTCAAAGCGTTTGACGGGCGTGGCAACTATACGCTTGGCATCAAAGAGCAGATTGTTTTCCCGGAGATCGACTACGACAAAGTCGAGAAGATCAAGGGGCTCAACATCTCCTTTGTGACTTCCGCCACCAACGACGAAGAGGGCCGCGCGCTCCTTCGCGAACTCGGGATGCCTTTCCGCAAGTAGTCATCCAATCAGAATTTAGAAGAAACCGACTCCAGTAAGAGCAAAGAAAAGTAGGAAAAGAAGTTATGGCAAGTGCAGCGATGTTCGCGAAATTGAATCGAAAGCCGAAGTTTAAAGTTCGGCACCGCAACCGTTGTAAGCAGTGTGGCCGTTCACGCGGCTACTACCGGAAGTTCGAAGTATGTCGAATCTGTCTCCGTAAGCTTGGTCTTGCGGGTGAGATTCCTGGCCTCACAAAGTCGAGTTGGTAGGAGGAACGCCGTTATGATGACCGATCCCGTAGCAGATATGCTTTCTCGTATTCGCAACGCGGCGCTCGCCCGCCACGATGCGACGGTGGTTCCCCACTCGAAGATGAAAGAGTCGATTGCCAAGATCCTCAAGGAAGAGGGTTACGTCAGCGACTTTTCGGTGGACACGAACTTTCCCCCGACGCTCAAGGTAGAGCTCAAGTACGACCGCGACCACAAGAGCGCGATCTTGGGTCTTCGTCGCAAGAGCCGTCCGGGCCGTCGTGTCTACGTCGGATACCGCGATATCCCACAGGTTCTCAATGGTCTTGGAATCGCCATCGTGTCGACGTCCAAGGGTATGCTGACCGATCGCAAAGCCCGCGAACAAAAGGCAGGTGGCGAGATCGTTTGCGAGGTTTGGTAATGGCTGAAGTATCGAAAGAATCACGTCTTGGTAAGCAACCGATTGCGGTGCCCAGCGGTGTCAACGTGACCGTCAACGGCCAGTCCGTCACCGTTAAAGGGCCCAAGGGCGAACTCACTCGCACCTTCGACGATGTGATCAGCGTCTCTCAAGAAGACGGAAAGATCATCGTCAAGAAGAAGGACGGTTCGGGCAAACGAGGTGTCCAGTTCCAAGGGCTGACGCGCGCGCTCGTGGCCAACGCTGTCAACGGCGTTCACGAGGGGTACAAGACTTCGCTGGATCTTTACGGCGTTGGTTATCGTGCGACGGTCAAGGGCAGCGAGCTCGATTTGGCGCTCGGCCTCTCGCATCACGTCATCTACGAGTTGCCGAAATCGGTCAGCGCGAAGGTCGAGACCATCGACGAAGCTGGTGTCAAACGTCCGCGCATCCACCTTGAGTCGTACGACAACGAGGCGCTCGGGCAGGTCGCTGCGCGCATCAAATCATTCCGACCTCCAGAGCCGTACAAAGGAAAAGGTGTCCGGTTTACGGGAGAGCGCATTCGCCAGAAGGCTGGCAAAACAGGAGGCAAGTAGCATGGGCCAGGCAGTAACAGGACGAGCGCGTCGCAAGCGCCGTATTCGCAAGAAGATCGAGGGCACAACCGAGCGTCCACGCTTGACGGTGTTTCGGAGCACCAAGCACATCTACGGCCAAGTCGTCGACGACTCGCAGGCCAAGACGCTTGCCGCATTTTCGAGCCTGTCCAAGGGTGTGCCGACAGACGGAAACAAGACCGCGACTGCCAAAGCAGTGGGCGAAGGGCTTGCGAAACTCTGCAAGGAAAAGGGTATCGAGCAGGTCGTATTCGACCGAAATGGCTACCTCTACCACGGTCGCGTCAAGGCCTTTGCCGACGGTGCGCGCAATGAAGGCGAAGGCCTCTCTTTTTAGAACGACGAGTTAGATTTTTGGGAACGACAAACAGGCTTTAGGAAAACCGCATGTATAGAACAACATTCATCGACGCGAACCAACTCGAAGATCTGCAAGATCGCGTCATTCACATCAACCGCGTTGCCAAGGTCGTCAAGGGTGGCCGTCGGTTCAGCTTCTCGGCCCTGGTTGTCGTCGGTGACGGAAAAGGTCACGTCGGCGTTGGGCTCGGCAAAGCCAACGAAGTTCCTGAAGCCATCCGCAAAGGCAACGAGCGTGCTCGCAAGTCGCTTTTCAAGGTGCCGCTTCTGGGCAACACGATTCCTCACCAGATCGACGGTCGTTTCGGAGCGGGTCACGTGATGCTTCGACCAGCAGGCCCAGGTACCGGCGTTATCGCAGGCGGCGCATGCCGTGCCGTTCTTGAGTCAGCGGGTATTCGTGACGTGCTTTCGAAGATTATCGGGACGACCAATCCGCACAACGTGGTGCACGCAACGGTGGAGGCGCTTCGCAACCTCAATTCGCTTGAGATGGTTTCGGCGCGTCGTGGCCTTGAGGCTGAAAAGGTTCAGCCCAAAGCGCAAGCTGACGAGAAGTTCGTCCAGCAGGAGCAGGTCGAAGCATCCGCATAGGGTGTGAGCCGAGAGTCGAAGAGCAGGAGATAGAGTATGAGTAAGCTCAGGGTTACACAGACACGCAGCGCGATCGGCCGCCCCGAGAAGCATCGAAAGGTGCTCGCAGGGCTCGGTCTTCGTGGACCTGGCCGCACAGTCGAGGTGGAGAACACACCGGCTTTTCGCGGCATGGTGAAAAAGGTCATTCACCTCGTTAACGTCGAGGAGGCATAAAATGTCAGAAGACACAATTTCAAAAGAAGCGCAGAGTTCAGACGAAGCGCAGACGACTCCCATTCTCTCACGCCTTCGCCCACCGGCGGGTGCGGTCAAGCGTAAGCGCCGCAAGGGCCGTGGCATCGGTTCTGGCTTGGGCAAGACGGCTGGTAAGGGCATGAAGGGTATGAAGGCTCGCCATCCCGGTGGCTTTTCCAAGCTCGGCTTCGAGGGCGGTCAAATGCCGCTCTACCGTCGCATTCCCAAGTTTGGTTTCAAGGCTGTGTTTTCGGACAAAGTCGTAGCGATCAACATCAGCGAGCTCTCGAAGCGCTTCGATGCGGGTGCCACGGTCGATCCGCAGGCTCTGGCGGACGCCGGGCTTGCTAAAGGCAAGTTCGACCGCATCAAGATTCTCGGTGACGGCGAACTCGACAAGGCACTTACGGTTTCCGCGCACGGCTTTTCCAAGTCGGCGAAGGAAAAAATCGAGAAGGCTGGTGGTTCGACCAGCGTGATCGAAATCCGTGATCCCGGCCCTCCACCGCGTGCCAAAAAATCGAAGGCAGAAGCTCAGTAAGTTGAACGCGAAGAGCCAAGGATAGAGTCGATGCGATATGCCAACATGTTTAAGGTTCCGGAACTGCGTCGCCGATTGTTTTTTACAATCGGACTGATCGCGGTGTATCGCATCGGAATCTTCGTTTCGATTCCAGGCATGGATCGAAACGTGATGCGGGAGTGGGTTAGCTCGGGTTCGAGCGGATTTTTGGGACTCTTCAACCTGTTCTCGGGCGGTGCGCTTGAGCAGGCGTCGATCTTCGCGCTCAACATCATGCCTTACGTGACAGCGAGCATCATTATCTCGTTGATGACAGCGGTTTATAAACCGCTCGAAGAGCTCAAAAAAGAGGGCGAGTCGGGCCAGCGCAAGATCAATCAGTACACGCGCTATGGCACGGTTGCGCTTGCGCTCTTTCAGTCTTTTTTGCTTGCCCGTACCTTTGAAGGACAGGAAACACAGGTCGGGGATCTGGTTCGTAACCCCGGTATTGGCTTTCAGCTGATGGCAGCGCTCACGCTGACGACCGGCACGGCCTTTTTGATGTGGCTTGGTGAACAGATCACAGAGCGTGGTGTTGGTAACGGAATCTCGCTGATCATCTTCGCCGGTATCGTCGCCAACCTGCCACAAGCCATCATGCAGACCTCAGAGCTTGTCGGATTTGGCAAGATCCAACCGATCGACCTTCTTGTGATCGGTACGATCGCGCTCGGCGTCATCGCGATTATCGTGTTCTTTGAGCGCGCCCAACGCCGGTTGCCGATTCACTATGCAAAGCGAACGGTCGGCAAGCAGGTGTACGGGCAGCAGGCATCTCATCTGCCGCTCAAGGTGAACATGAGCGGTGTGATTCCGCCGATCTTTGCGTCGTCGCTCTTGATGTTTGTGGGCACGCTTCGCCAGTGGCTCGGCGAGAGTTTCGTCGAAAAATGGGGGAGGCATTGGTATACGAGCATCCTCGATAGCGTGTTCGACATGCTGACCAGCCCATCTCACTGGGCGTACATCGTGGTGTTCGCGGCGATGAACATCTTCTTCTGTTTCTTCTACACCGCGGTGACGTTCCAACCCGTTGATGTTGCCGAGAACCTCAAGAAGCAGAACGCGTTTATTCCCGGCATCCGGCCAGGTAAAGCGACCGCGGAGTATATCGATAACGTCGTTACACGAATCACCGTCGGTGGCTCGCTGTATGTCGCGGCCGTGTGCACGATCCCCACGCTTATGCAGTCGAGTTACCAAGTCCCGTTCTACCTCGGAGGTACCTCACTCATGATTGTAGTCGGTGTTGCGCTCGACTTTGTGCAACAGATCGACGCTTATCTCATCACCCGTCATTACGAAAGTCTCACCGGTCCTTCGCAGGGCCCACTTCGAAGCCGAAAGAAGCCCGCTGCTGCGTAGCGGGACGCAACGAGGATTAGAGGAAAGCGGACGATATGGATCTGGTACTATTTGGACCTCCGGGAGCGGGAAAAGGCACGCAAGCCAAACGTTTGGTCGAGTTGTTGGGTATCCCGCAAATCTCGACCGGCGATTTGATGCGAGCCGAACGTGCATCGGGCTCTGACCTTGGCCAGAAGTTCGACAGCTACATGTCCCAAGGCAAGCTCGTGCCTGACGAGCTGGTCGCGGAACTCATTGGCAACCGCGTTGGCGAGGAAGACGCCAGCAACGGGGCAATTTTCGATGGTTATCCGCGCACGGTGAACCAGGCGGAGGCGCTCGATGGGGCGCTCGACAAGCTCGGACGCTCGGTAGATCGCGTAATTTCACTGGAAGTTCCGCTCGATGAAATGATCGAGCGCGCCGTAGGCCGTCGTGTGTGCGAGGCGTGTGGACAAACGTATCATCTCAGATATAGTCCCCCGCCCTCATCGGGGAAATGTGGGTCGTGCGGAGAGGACCGCCTGATCCAACGTAAAGACGACACCGAGGAGGTCGTGCGCACGCGATATCAGGAATATAAGAACAAAACCGAACCGTTACTTGGTTACTTCGGGAAGCGCGATTTGGTGAGGACCGTGGATGGCGTCGGAACGCTCGACGAAGTTACCGCGCGAATCCGCACAATCATTGAAGAAACCACTGATGTGACTGGAGAGACCGCATGAGCTTGATTGCACCAGAGTCGCCGGAATCTCGGCGGACCCCGATGGAGGTGGCCAATGTCACCGCTGGCGTTGTGACCAAGCGCTTGCCGAGGGGGCTCTTTCTGGTGACGACCGAAAATGGGCGCCAAATCACTGCTTCACTAAGCAGCACAGCACGTCGCCTCACGGTTCATTTGATTCCTGGCGAGCCGGTTAGTGTCCGGCTGTCAAAGTTCGACCCTTCGCGTGGTCAGATAGTTTAGATGCGAGAGAAAAATGAAAGTAAGACCCAGCGTTAAGAAGATTTGTGAAAAGTGCAAAGTGGTTCGCCGCAAGAATGTGGTGCGCGTACTTTGTGACAACCCCCGCCACAAGCAGCGGCAGGGTTAGGAGTTGGCGATGAGACAAGGTGAAGAAAAACGGACTGTGGTAGGTCCATCGGCTCTTTTTTCGAGCCGCAAGGCGAAGAGCAGGAGATAGAGAATGGCACGTATTGCAGGTGTAGACCTTCCCGGACGAAAACATGTGCAGATTGCTCTGCGCAGCATCTACGGCATTGGGCCGAAGATCGCGGCAGACATTTGCGAGGCGACGGACATCGACCCGACGAAGAAGGCGGACGACCTCACCGAAGACGAAGTCCGAAAGATCCGTGAAGTGATGGACGCCAACTACCAAGTCGAGGGTGACTTGCGCCGCATTCGCTCGATGGACATCAAGCGTCTGATGGACCTGGGCTGTTACCGGGGCCTGCGTCACCGCAAGAACCTCCCCTGTCGTGGGCAACGCACGCACACGAATGCGCGCACGCGCAAGGGACCAAAACGTGGCGTGATGGCGCGCAAGAAGAGCTAAGGAACTGAAGAAAGATGAGATTAGGTTTGCTCGGGAATGACGAAGCCAAAGAACGGTTTGTGCTATCAGCACGAACTCGTTCGACGCGAAGTCTGGTCGGGGGAGCTGGGGTGAATCGAGCAAAGCGAGAGAGGGGTTGGGTGCCAACCCCTTAGGAGACAAGATGGCGAAAGCACAAAAAGCAACGAAGAAGAAACGCGCGAAAAAGAACATCGGTTCGGGCATCGCGCACATCTGCACGACCTTTAACAATACGGTCGTCACCATTACCGACATGAACGGAAACGCCGTTTCGTGGTCCAGCGCAGGGTCGCGTGGCTTCAAAGGCTCGCGTAAGAGCACGCCCTTTGCTGCGCAGCTTGCCGCGGAAGATGCGTGCCAAAAAGCACAAGAACACGGCGTCAATCAGGTCGCAATCTTTGTTAAAGGCCCGGGCGCAGGCAGAGAGTCCGCTCTCCGGGCGTTTCAACACGCGGGTATGCGCGTCACCCTCATTCGTGACGTTACCCCGATTCCCCACAACGGTTGCCGGCCTCCCAAACGGCGAAGGGTTTAGTCATGGCTCGTTATCTTGGTCCCTCTTGTAAGTTGTGTCGCCGTGAAGGTGCGAAGCTCTTTTTGAAGGGCGAGCGCTGCTACACGGACAAGTGTTCGTTCGACCGTCGCCCCTACCCGCCGGGACAGCATGGCCAACGTCGCACGAAGTTTACCGAGTACGGTATCCGTCTTCGTGAGAAGCAGAAGGTTCGCCGTATCTACGGCGTGCTGGAGAAGCAGTTCCGCGGCTATTTTAAGCGTGCTGACCGCTCCAAGGGCGTCACGGGTGACAACCTCTTGAGCTTGCTTGAGCGTCGCCTCGACAGCTTTGTGTACACGGCGGGTTTCGCTTCGACGCGTTCAGAGGCTCGTCAGACGGTGCTTCACCGCCACATCCTGGTCAATGGCAAGCCGGTCAATATACCCTCGTTCATCGTCAAGGCCGGCGATAAGGTCTCCGTCAAAGAGAAGAGCCGCACCAAGGCTCGCATCATTGCTGCTCAGGAACTTGCCGAACGTCGAGGCATGCCCGAATGGATCGAGCTCGACAAAGACAACTTCGAAGCGTCCGTGAAGGCCGCTCCCAACCGCGAAGAGATCGCGCTGCCGATCCAAGAGCAACTCATCGTCGAGTTCTACTCTCGCTAATAGACCTGGAAAAGTAGGAGAAAGAGAAAATATGGATCAACTCACCGCACGCAACTGGCGCGACCTTATCCGACCGAAAAACATTCCGATCGACGAAGAGACCCTCACGCCAACCTACGGAAAGTTTGTGGTCGAGCCGCTCGAGCGCGGTTTTGGCATCACACTCGGTAACTCCCTGCGCCGTGTACTTCTTTCGTCACTACAAGGTGCGGCGATTACCTCCGTCAAGATCGAAGGCGCCCTTCACGAGTTTACGTCCGTACCGGACGTTGTCGAAGACGTTACCGAGATCATCTTGAACCTCAAGGAAGTCATCGTACGTTCGCACTCCCCGCAAACCGTCACTGCGCGCATCGAGAAGGACGGTCCTTGTGATGTTCTCGCCAGCGACATCCAGACGGGCGACAGGGTCGAGATCCTTAACCCAGATCATAAGATTTGCACTGTGTCAGGTGGCGGTCGTTTTACGGCAGAGCTTACGATCGACGTAGGTCGTGGCTACGTGACCGCCGATCGGAACAAGGAGCAGGGGGCGCCGATCGGAACGATCGCGATCGACTCGCTCTTTTCACCGATCAAAAAGGTCAACTATACGGTGACCAACGCTCGTGTCGGTCAGATGACCGATTACGACAAGCTTACGCTTGAGATTTGGACAAACGCGGCAACACAGCCCGAGGATGCGGTCGCTTTCGCAGCGAAGATTCTCAAAGAGCAGCTCAACGTGTTCATCAACTTCGAAGAGCAAGACGAGCCGCAGCGTGTCGAGCGCGAAGAGGAGCCGCTCAACGAGAACCTCTTCCTCACGATCGACCAGCTTCACCTCTCGGTGCGTGCGCATAACTGTCTCCAGAACGCCAACATTCGCTTCGTGGGTGAGCTCGTTCAGAAGAACGAGAAAGAAATGCTCGAGAAGTACAAGAACTTTGGCCGCAAGTCGCTCAAAGAGATCAAGCAGACGCTTGAGGACATTGGTCTCAAGCTCAATACGAAGGTTCCCAACTGGCCAGAGCTCCTGGAGCGCTGGCAAGCCAAACAAAGCGAGTATTGATGGTGTGATGAGCGTGCGAAGCCCGAGAAAGCCGATTTGTTACTTGCAAATCGATACTTTTGAAGCGCAGCCGTGAAGAACCAGAGGTAGAGTATGAGACATAAAAAGGCAGGACGAAAATTTGGGCGAAACACGAGCCATCGGCGCGCGATGTTTCGCAACTTGGCGGGCAACCTCGTTATCCATGAGCGCATCGAAACGACTGAGGCCAAGGCCAAGGAACTGCGACGCGTGGTTGAGCGCCTGATCACCAAAGCCACGCGCTTGGGTGATGACCTCACCGTCGACGTCGGCAAACTCAAGGACGACGAGCGCGACCGTGTACTTGCGCGACGTGTGCACGCGATGCGTGAGGTAGGCTCGTTCCTTCCTCGCAAGCTTACGCGCACCCTTCCGGGTGGTGACTTCGAAGATGTCGAGCCGGTTCGAAAGCTCTTCTATGATGTCGCGCCACGATTCATGGACCGTGTCAAAGAAGGCAAAGGTGGCGGTTACACGCGCATCATCAAGACGCGTGACCGTCGCGGTGACAACGCACCCATGGCCATCATCGAGTTCACCGAACTCCGCAATTAGATCTGCCGAAACCCAAGTATCTCGGCCTGCCTCGCAATACGCGACGCAGGCCGTTTTCGTTTCGAATCTTTCGGTGGCGCAGAGTGGCACGGGGTCGGACATTGGTGTCCGCTTGGGCGCTTGAGGGTCGAAGAGAAGCCGGTTGAATGGCAGCGTGGGGAGTTGGCGCGTTGCTTGCAGTATCGAGGAGTATGCGCATCGCAATCGTATCTGCCCTGTTCCTGATCTTTGTAACCGGGTGTCATCGGACGACGGCGACCATTACGACCCGCACCGTAAACCGAACTGAACATCTCGAAGGAGAAATCGTCGGGAGTAACGAGTACGCGATCTACTACAAAGGCCGACGCAGCGAAGAATTGAGGGCGGTGCCACGGTCGCATGTATTTCACATTCGGCACCCCGGTGAACGTCGTGAATACTACGGCATCGCGATGATCGTAGGCGGCTTAGCGATCGGTGGCTTCTTCGGCGCGCTGGCGCTTGATGCCATCGGCGAACCTCCAAGTGACGACTCAGGAACCGAACTCGTGGCGGGGTCGATCTTTGGCATCTTGGGCCTGTCCGTGGCAACTATCGGCGTGTATTGGACCTACGCCAGCTTGTCCGATGCCGCCGCTTCGGAGGAGCGGCTCGAGCTGCGGCGGCGCCAAGAGCAGCTGCCGATCACGGAGTTTGGTGTTCATGGCCGCTTCTAAGCGAAGGAACGAAAGCCCAACCCAACCTACACTCGTGGCGGGCTATGTGATGAACGGGTTGGTGATGCGGACGCCGGCGATGACTTCGGAGTGATTGAGGTCTTCGGTGCAGAGTGCTGCGCAGTTTGCCGCGGCGGCTGAGCGTACGATGAGTGCATCCCAGAAGGAGAGTGACGAAAGCCTGAGCTGATCGATCGCCTCAAGGATGAGCGCGATGTCGACCTGGACGACATGCATCTTCGCGAAGAGTTCGACTCTGCGTCGAGCCCTTGCCGGATCCATTTGTAGCTTTCGTGTTGCTGCGACGAAGTACTCTTGAAGTACCTGTGTTGAAATCACTCCGGAGTGGTCACGAATTGCTTCTTTAACCACCGCTTGTGCTCGCTCTCGTTTAGACGAATCGCTCGCATCGTCCGCGTACACCAGCACATTGGTGTCGATGAAAACTCGATTTGACAATGCTCAGCGCTCTTTCGTTTTCACACGGTCCTCGTAGAGGTCATCGCGTGACCATGCTCGACCATGTGAATTTCCGGACTCGACTCTCCAAAGCTCCTCAAGTTCATCCGCCGCATCATCATTCGCCCCGGCGCCACTTAGCGACTTCAAGTACTCGCGAATCATGTCGTTGAGTGATCGCCCCTGTTTTCGCGCAGCTTCGCGAGCGGCTCGAATCAGTTCGGGGTCCGCGGAGAGAGTGATGTTCATGAACACATAATACGTGCGCACGGGTTATGTGTCAAGGTGGGCCGACGGTAGACCAGGCCCACAGACCGGGGTTGTTCAGCTAGAGTTGGGGGCTGATGGGTGCGCGGAAACAGATTCTGATTGCAGATGATGAGCCGAATCTTCGGCGTATCTTGGCCGCTCAGCTGTCGCGTGACGGGTACGATGTGGAGACTGTCGATGACGGCTCTTCCGCGGCAGAGTTTCTTGCGGACAATCACGTCGATGTTCTCATCAGTGACTTGCGCATGCCTGGCATGGACGGGATGCAGCTCCTCAAGCATGTGGTTGATGAACACCCCACGATTGCCGTGGTGATGATCACCGCGCATGGCACCGTGGACACAGCCGTCGAGGCTCTCAAAGTCGGGGCGTTCGATTACGTCACAAAGCCGTTCGACAAGGACGAGTTTCGGGCCGTCGTGCGCAAGGCTGCTCGGACGGTCGATGCGCGGAGCAGAGAGAACGTCGAGTCATTTGGCGTGCGCGATCGGATGGTTTCGCAGTCTCCGCAGATGGAGGACGTGCACGAAATCATCGACCGAGTAGCCGATACGCCCAGCACAGTGCTGATCACCGGCGAGTCGGGGACGGGGAAAGAACTTGTTGCACGTGCGCTGCACGAAGAGAGTCGGCGCAGAGATAAGCCCTTTATCAGCGTCAACTGCGGGGCGATTCCAGGGGAGCTCCTTGAGAGCGAGCTTTTCGGCTACGAAAAAGGCGCGTTTACGGGCGCTGTCAGCTCCAAGCCGGGGCGTTTCGAGCTGGCCAATGGCGGGACGCTTTTTCTCGACGAAGTCGGTGAAATTCCTTCGCCGATGCAGGTGAAGTTGTTGCGTGCGCTTCAGGAGCAAGCTTTCGAGCGTGTCGGAGGTATCAAAACCATCAAGGTCGACGTGCGTGTCGTCGCGGCAACGAACCGCAATTTGAAAGAGGCGATCGAGCAAAACAGTTTTCGTGAGGATTTATTTTACCGACTCAATGTTGTCCGGGTTGATTTGCCACCACTACGCGAGCGGAAAAAGGACATCCCGCTATTGGCGGAGCACTTCCTTCGGCGGTTTAACAAGCGGCTCAATAAGCAGGTAGTCGATATCTCTGACGACGCAATGAAGCAGTTGCTCGACGCGCCTTGGCGCGGCAACATCCGTGAGCTTGAGAACGCGGTGGAGCGCTGCGTGCTTTTCTGTGACGGTGAGGTGATCAATGTTGAGGACCTGCCACAGGATCTACGCGGCGAAAGCATCCAGAAACGAGCTGCCGAAGAAGCGGTCGAAAAGTCGGGTGCCGTCGGCGATGTCGGGCTCAAGAAGGCTGTCAAAGACGCCGCTCTTCGCGTGGAGCGCGAGCTGATTGTACGCGCACTCAAGCAAACACAAGGCAACGTCACGCACGCAGCGAGGCTCCTGAAAATTTCGCGAAAGGGATTGCAGAACAAGATGAAAGACTTGGGGCTTCGCGAGTCATGAGAGGGAGAGGTACGGTGAGAAGGGCCAGGAGAAGAACGTGAACGGGCGACGAAAGATTCTCGTCGTGGACGATGAGAAGAATATTCTTACAACGCTGTCGCGTGCACTCTCCCTAGAGAACTACGACGTTGATGTCGCAGGTCATGGCAAACTGGCGCTCGAGAAGGTTGCAGCGGTTGAGTACGACCTCGTGCTCCTCGACGTCATGATGCCGGATATTACCGGGCTGGAGGTTCTGCGCCGGCTTAAGGCCGACCAGCCGGAGGCAGTCGTGCTGGTGATGAGCGGGCACGGCACGGTCGAAACCGCGGTTGAGGCAACGCGTCTAGGCGCTCACGATTTTCTCGAGAAACCGATTTCCACAGACCGATTGTTACTTTCGATCTCTCGCGCTCTCGATTTCCAAAGTCTTCAAGAGCAAAACGAAACGTTGCGCCGCGCCGGCGGGCTCTTCGACGAGCTGCTTGGTGAGAGCCCTGCGATGAAGTCGCTGCGAGAGCAAATCGAACGCGTTTCGGATGCCAACGCAGCGGTGTTGCTTCGGGGAGAGCGCGGCACTGGTAAGGAGCTCGTCGCGCGTGCGATCCACCGCGGCTCTGCGCGTGCAGATGCACCGCTTGAGAAGTTGAACTGCGCGGCCGTACCAGGCGAACTCATTGAAAGCGAACTTTTCGGACACGAGAGCGGTGCGTTCACTGGCGCCACGAAACAACGACTGGGCAAGTTCGAACGTGCGCACGGGGGCACCCTCTTTCTCGACGAGGTCGGCGATATGCCGCTTCCCATGCAGGCCAAGCTCCTGCGCGTCCTGCAGGAGGGAGAGCTTGAGCGCGTGGGAGGCAGCAAGCTCATCGAAGTCAACGTGCGCGTGGTCGCTGCGACCAACAAGAACCTCGAAGAGGCTATCGAAGAGGGCGCATTCCGCGCCGATCTCTACGACCGACTCAACGTTCTACCATTACGTCTGCCACCGCTTCGCGAACGCGTAGGTGATATTGCACTTCTGACGAAGCATTTCGTTGAGCTTTGCTGTGAGGCGAATGACCGACCAAAGAAGACGCTCTCCGAGGGGGCGTTGGAGTACCTACGCAGCTATCCGTTTCCCGGGAACGTGCGCGAGCTACGCAATATTATCGAGCGCATGGTGATTCTGGCCCCAACAGAAGAAATCAGCGAACAACAGGCACGAGAACTCGCGCCACATGGTGCGCGAGTCGCGACAGGATTGTACCGGCCGGGGACCACTTTTCGCGAGCTCATTGATGATGCGGAACGTATGGTGATCGAACAAGCCTTGGCGCACCACGAGGGGCACGTAACCAACACAGCACAGGACCTCGGCCTTGAACGTTCTCACCTGTATAAAAAGATGAAAGCGCTTGGGATCAGATAGCACGGCCGTGAATGACGAGTTGACCGACGACGCGCTCACGGGTTCGTTCCGTGTCTGGCAGCGCAGGAAAGGGCATCGTTTTTCTGTGGATGACGTGCTGACGGCATGGCGTGCGGTCGAGGCAGCTCGTTCCCTGAAGATCGATGCGAGCGAGCAACCGACCCACGTGGATCTGGGCTGCGGCCTTGGATCTGTACTTTTGATGGTACACGACCGTCTTCGTTGGCAGGGCGTCGGCGTTGAGGCGCAAGAAGTCTCGATCGAACTTGCTCGTAAGAATGTCGAGCGCAACGCCCTGCAGTCGAAGCTCGAACTCGTCGCGGGCGATTTCCGTGAGGTGACGCTGGACGCCGAACCGATGTTGGTAACGGGCACCCCACCCTACTTTCCACCCGGTACTGCAATACCGTCGCCGGACTCTCAGCGCGCGTACGCGCGTATCGAGTACCGAGGCGGGGTTGAAGATTACCTCGCTGTTGCCAACAAGCTCGTCGCAGCGAGTGGCAAGATCGTCGTGTGTGGTGATGCGCGTCGCCCGGAACGTGTTGTCGACACCGCCACTAAGATCGGCTTGCAGATCCTGCATCAAACCGACGCATTTCCGCGCGCAGGGCGCGCATGCTTGTTTTCGATTTGGACACTCGAACGGGCGACGGATGCGCTTCGCCCGGACTGGCCCGTCGAGAGCTGGACGGCGCGTGACCGTCGTGGCGCTCGCACCACCCAGGCACACGCGCTCCGCGAGTATTTTGGTCTCGAGCCCAATCTCAGCGAGCATGCCAGTCCGTGACCGGGCAAAAGAAAACGGCAGAGCAAAAGCGTGCAGTGAGCCAGTCTTTCACTGCGCTGCGCGCTTGGGGACGGGGCGAGGACGCTGACGTGCTTAAGGCCGCTTGGCAGGCCAGCAACACCAGTGCTGAAGAGCCGCTGACCCACTCGGTCCATCCTTATCCCGGGCGCATGCATTGGGCTATCGCGCGAAAGCTCATGGGACACTATGGGGAAGCAGGCTCTCGGATGCTGGATCCTTTCGTGGGTGGTGGGACCACGATGCTCGAAGGTATGCTCGCGGGGCTCCAGCCCGTTGGTGTCGACCTCAATCCGCTCGCGGTACCGATTGGCAAGACGAAGACCCGCATCACCTCGGAGCGCGACCGAAAGGAGTTCGTGCTGGCCTGTGAAGCGGTTGCAGCCAAATCTGAAGAGCGCGTGCGGGCACGTGCGAGAGCCAAAATCCCGATCAGCAAAATCGACGCGTCCTGGTATCCGCCGCATGTTCTATTCGAGTTAAGTGGCTTGCTCGAAGAGATACGTGCAGCGCCCGAGACATGGCAGCAACCGATGGAGGTCTTGTTCTCTGCATTGACCACAAAATTTTCCTTCAGAAAGTCGGAAACAAGCTCCGCCCGTGAGCAAAAGCGCATTCGCAAGGGCCTGTGCACGGAGTTTTTTCTTCGCCGATCGAGACTGCTAGCGGAACAGTGGCAGCAGCTCGAACAGTTCGCGACTTCGCAGGGAGGCCGTTGGCACAAGCCCACACTGATTCGCGGCGATGCCCTTAAGCTGGGACGTGTACTCGGAGGAAAAAACCGTGAAGATGTTGACCTAATTGTCACTTCGCCACCCTACGCGGGAACGTACGATTACTTCGATCACCATCGGTTGCGAATGGCCTGGCTCGGGCTTCGTGCAAAGCAGTTCGTCGAAGGAGAATCCGGATCTCGCCGCCAGATGCAGGCCGCAGATGTCGAACGGTGGCGCGAAACCTTCACAGACTTACTGATGGCGATGCAGAGCGTGTGTCGTCCGGAAGCGCCCATTCTACTCGTGCTGGGTGATGGACGCGTGGGTCGAACGGAACTGTCCGCTGTCGGTGAAGTTCGACGCACCAGTGAAGAACTCGGGATGAGCTTTGTTGCCGCGGCGACTGTGAAGAGGTCGCACACAGGTACGCGAAAACGAACGGAAGCGATCATTCTTCTGCGCGCGTGATGCGTTGTTACGATTTCGTGTCGCCTTGTTCTTGCGAATGCCAACGCAAATTTTCTGACAACAAATTGTCCGTGCACAAGCGATCACTTTTTTTGACCGCATGGAGTCGCTGACCGAATGTCGTGGGGTCGATATGCACGATGAGAACGAAGAGCGAAGCGAGCTGGTTGGAACGTGTTTGGGAGGTCGGTTTCGCATCGAGCACCTGATCGCGGTGGGTGGTACAGGCGTTGTCTTTTTTGCCTACGATGAACGCGACGATCGCGCCGTTGTCGTCAAAACGATGCGTCCCAAGTACACCGCGCACACGGACCTTAATCGGCGACTCGCGCGCGAGGCCGAGATCGCGCGTCGCGTCCGGCATCCAGGGATTGCAGAGGTGATATACGAGGGGCAACTCATCGATGGGTCGGTCTTCGTGGTCTTTGAGTATATCGAGGGCGTGAGCCTGGCATCGCTCCTCTACCGCGTTGGACGGCTCAGCGTGGAGCAAACGTGCTACATCGGTGGACGCGTGGCTGCGATCCTGCAGCGCGCCCACGATGCAGGCTACGTGCATCGCGACGTAAAACCTGAGCACATCGTGCTGTGCGCGACGCCCGAAGGGCTGAACATCCGACTCATTGATTTCGGTGTATGCGCGGCAGTCACGGCGCCCCAAGGCGAGCGCGAACGTGAGCGGGGTCGTGTTTTTGGGACACCGAGCTATGTCTCGCCGGAGCAAGCGGCTGGGATTCCCGAAGTGTGCTCTCGGGCCGATTTATTTGGGCTCGGCGTGACCATGTACGAGTGCCTCGTCGGTCGTGTCCCCTTTACGGGGCGTGATGTCACGGATCTCTTGCGTAAGATCATTCGCTGCGATGCGCCGAAACTCAACGAAGTACGACCCGACATTCACCCTAGCGTTGCGGCGCTCATCGACCGTTCAATGGAACGCAATCCCGACGACCGCTTCGCAAGTGCACGCTTCATGGCGCGAGCTTGCCATCGTTTCGTGTCGTCCCCTGCCGATGTGGGCGCCGAGCTTCTCTCTCGCGCGAGGGGCTTACCAGCAGTTCGCACCGAGCAACCGACGACTCCACTCGTTCGGGTTGCACACCAAGCAGCCTGATGGAAGTCCTTTTCCTACGGCACGCTCATGCAGTAGATGCTTTCGGCTTTCAAGACGAGCATCGGTGGCTTTCAAAAAAGGGTCGCGAGGAAGCGCTCGCATTTGGACAGTCCCTCGCCCATCGTTCTTGGACACCCGATCAGGTGTGGACGAGTCCCAAAGTTCGTGCTGTTCAGACATGTGAACTCGTCTTGCGCGCGCTGCAAGTGCCGCATTCAGCCATCGAAGCTTACCCCGATCTCGCGTACGGTACGACGGCAGCGGGTCTTGGTTGTCTTGATCGCGCGGAGGAGGCTTCCCGTGTACTACTTGTGGGTCATGAACCCTTGATACGCTCGATGGCCGCTCAATTCGCGCAAGTTCAGTTGGCCGCTTTTTCGACAGCAACAGGTGCGCTCGTGTCGATCGAAGGCGCGAAAAAACCGGCTTGTACCCGGCTTCCGTCCTAAATCAATAACAAAAAACATCGCCCACACTCACAGAGGCCTGCTACTCTAACGCACATGCGAAGGAACAAGCTTTGGTGGAGGGCCATCGCGATGGGTGTGCTGATGCTTTCCCTTCAAGGGTGTCCTGGAACCATCGACGACCCACAAGCTTTTTTGGATGCTCGCAATATGACGGATGCGGGGCGTCAGGATACGAGTACTCCGGATGCAACGACAGGTTGTAACATTCTGGAGCTCTTCACGAACGCGACGACGGGATGTGCCGGTGCATCCTGTCATGCTGGTGGTGGCGTCACGGCGCCGAGCTTAGAAATGGACGACTGGGGAAACCTCGGCGCCACGAGCCTGTTTTGCAAGGACACACCTTATGTCACGCCCGGCGAGCCCAACGCAAGCGCGCTCTATCTCAAGCTGCTGCCCGATGGTGAGCGGGCGCCATGCGTAGGGGATCGGATGCCGAGCACTCGCCCCGCCCTCTCACCCAATGAAATCGAGTGTGTTCGCGCTTGGATCGAGGGAATGTGATGAGAACTTTCATTCGTTCAGCTTTCGTTGTTCTTGTCACATTGTGGATTGCACAAGCTGACGTCCAGGCCCAGGACCTGCGGGTTATCGTTTTGGACTTCTCGGGTCCAGGTTCGGCAGCGGTGCGAAACGCAGCGGTGCGGGCGCTTTCGGGGCAGAAGTCTGTAGAACTGCTTCCTTCGGATGAAGTTAAAGCTGCGGGCGGACTTGAGGGCGCCGCGACCAAGCTCAACCTCAACGCATTTGTCGACGGGCGGGTGCGTAAGCGCGGGCGTCGTTGGACAGCCACCATCATGGTGAAGGCGGGAGCCTCACAAGAGGTGATCAAGACTACATCCTTTCGTGGGCGCAATGTGAGGGCGCTGACGCGCTCTGTGCAACGCGGCCTTTGGGGGCGCATCGGTGGTGCTATTCGCGAAGCCGATGCCGGCGGTGGCGGCGACGACGAGGGCGGCGGCGACGATTTCGAAGATGACCCGGGGGAAGATTCCGCGTGGCAAGGTGGCAAGAAGCGAGTCGTCGTTCGTTCGTTTTCAGGAAATGGTAGCGATCGTATGCGTAGCGCCATCGTCAAAGCGTTAAGCAAGCAGTCCTCGGCGATCGAGCTTGTCGACGCGGACAAGGCGCGCGAAGAGGCCGCTGAAATGGAACGTGCATTGTCCTCCGACGAGGGGCGCGTCGCCGTGGGCCGTGAGCTCAAAGTTGACGCTTTTGTCGTAGGTCGAGTTCAGCGACAGAGTCGGCGACGTTGGCGCGCTCAAGTGATGGTCCAGAACGCAAAGGACGGCGACAAGCTGGAAAGCATGACTTTCTCAGCACGCTCTGAGAGCGCGTTGGAGCGAGAAATTGAGCGCGATTTCTGGAAGCGTGCTGCGGACGCGTTTGCGGAGAGTAGCTCCCCAGGGGGGGACGAATATAGCGACTTCGAGGAAGACGATGACGACGATGACAACGGCGAGGACAGTCGCGACGAAGAGGAAAGTTTTGACTTCGAAAACGATGCGCCGTCCCCGCTTCGCATCGCAGCCTTCTACAAGCAGCGGTTTCGAAACTTCTCCTACAACGACGCGTTTGGCGCGTCCGCGGGCTTTACCCCCCTGAGCACCCACAAGACCTGGCTGCCAACCCTTGGTGCCGAAGCAACATGGTATCCCGTCGCGCACTTTAGCGACGGCGCAGCCGCGAATTTTGGTATCGATTTTCGCTTCGCTACGATTGTGGGTGTGCAGGCGGACCTCGAAGTGCCCGACTCGACGGCAATGGGCGGTGTTCGAGTGGTCCGCTACGACAATAGTTCGACGGAGTGGCACCTCGGCGCGCGCTACCGGATCGAAGTTGACTCCTCGTCGCTATCGATCAAAGCAGCCTATGTTCACTATTCGCTTGAGTTTGCAGAGAACCTCAATGCCAATCCGACGCGGCCCAACATTCCAGACGTGTCTTACTCGTTTGTACGGCTGGGGGCCGAAGGGGACTTTCGGCTCGACGAAGTAATCGTTCGTGTGAATGCGGCATACTTGCACGTGCTCGGTGCTGGAAGCGACCTGAACCAGATTGGCAACGATGCGTGGTTTCCTGATCTCAGCGTGGGAGGTCTAGAAGGCGGCATTTCGCTCGCCTACGACCTCCTCGATGGCTTCGAAGTCGGTGTTGGCTTTGACGTGCGGTACTTCTACTACTCCATGAATAACGAGCCGGGGGACAACCCCGTTGCAGGCGGTGCTGTCGACCTCTTTCTGACCCCGTCTATCTTCGTAGGCTATGTAATTCCCGGTTCGACCTAGTCCTGGATCGAACGGACGGTCTTGGTCCTGGGTTGAACGGACGCAACGTTTGTTGAAGCTTGCCCGATAACTGGGCTATGCCCGTGTACCTTGCGCCGCTTTTTCTAGCAATCTCTTGTCTTTGTGCCTGTGCTGGCAGGCCACCAACGCCACGAGAGGCGCTCGACATCAATCGTCTCGGTGTCGAGCAGCTGCTGGCGGGCCGACGAACTGAGGCGGAAGCCTCCTTCCGCTTGGCGCTGGAGTACGATCCGATGTTTGCCGAGGCTGCGACGAACCTTGCAACCTCGGCGTTTGCGGAGGGGCGGCTCGACGAGGCCTTGGCACGTTTTGCGTATGTCACGGTGATAGCACCCGATTTGCCGGTTGCATGGTGCAACTGGGGGAGCGCCCTCGCCACAGCAGACCAAACGGAACAGGCAGAGCACAGGCTGCTTGAGGGGCTGCGAATCGATCCAGGCGCGATCCTATGCAGAGAGGCACTAATCCAGCTGTATCGGAGCCAAGGCCGAGCCCGTGAGGCACGCGCCCACGCCCTTCGCCTCGCCGCGCTCGCGGCCCAACGCCGACGTTGATTGCGCAATACTTCCGCCTACCACCGGGAGAGTGTTAGCCTGCCGGTGTCGATGCAGAGCCAGTCACAATCTCTCGTTCGATATGTTTGGGCGCTTCTGCTGTTGGGCGGCATTGCTGTGCAGCTTCTACAGCCCTTGGGCCCCAGCGATTCAGGTTGGGTCGCGCTTGTGTGTGCAACGCTCGGTGCGCTCATCGCATGGTGGACGGGTGCACAAGCGTATGAGCAACTGCGTGCATATGCGACGTCCGAACTGTCTCGCGCAGAGGAATCGCAGCGCCAGGGGCGACGCCAGATTTCCGATGGCACCAAGCAGATTCAAGGACACCTCCATGCTGTCGATCGAGCCGGTTCAGATTTGGCCGAACGCACGAGTGAGTTGACCGTCGTTCACCGTCAGTTTGACGAGCACCTTTCCGCCTTGGGTGCTGGTGCCCAGTCTTCGAACTCGTCGCTCCTCGAGATGTCGGCGACGCAGTCGGAGGTCGTCGAGAGTATTTCAAGTCTAGGCGGAAGTGTGCGTGAGACGGTTTCCTCAATTGAAGAGATGGCATACAGCATCAAGGAAGTTGCGCGAAATATCGATGCCCTTTCATTGACGGCTGAAGAAACGGCTTCTTCGATGAACGAGATGGACGTGTCGATCGATCAGGTTCAGTCGAACGCGAACGAGACGGCACGGCTTTCAGAGCAGGTCGCGGCGGATGCCGAGGTTGGCGCCGAGGCGATTTTGCGCACCATTGAGGAGATCAACCACATTCGGGCCACGTCATCGGAAGTTGGAAACACGATCGCGCTTCTGGGTTCGCGCATTGGTGCCATCGGCAACATCCTTGGTGTGATCGACGACGTGGCGGAGCAGACCAACTTGCTTGCGCTCAACGCGGCCATTATCGCGGCGCAGGCGGGCGAGCACGGCAAGGGCTTTGCGGTTGTTGCCGAGGAGATCAAGGAACTCGCTGAACGTGCCGGCTCGTCGACGAAGGAAATTGCGGAGCTGATTAAGACCGTTCAGGCCGAGTCTGATAACGCCGTCGAGGCTGTAAAGCGTGGTGCGCAAACTGTCGAGCGGGGTGTATCGATTAGTGCTGAGGCCGAAACCGCACTCAAGAAGATCCTCGAGTCGTCGCGGCGCTCGACCACGATGGTGCGCGCTATTGCGGGTGCGACCGTCGAACAATCCCGCGGCTCCAAGCAGGTTACTGATGCGATCGGCCGCATCGCCGAAGCTGTTCAGCAGATCGCTGCTGCCACCGCGGAGCAAGCCCGTGGTTCCGAGCTGATCATGAAGTCGGCAGAAAAGATGCGAGTGATCACCCAACAGGTTGAGCGAAGCGCACAAGAGCAAGCTCGAGGCAGCGACCAGACCACTCGTGCGATCGAAGGCATCGCCAAGATGGTGAATGTGCTTCAGCAGACTCACCACCGCGCGCAGCAGACCAATGAGAGCGCCAACCAGGCCGTTCGCCAGTTGCAGGACTCGCTCACGGCGTGCATGCGCGACATGAACCAACTCAGTGTCGATTAGGCGCTCCAAGCGCAAAGCGATAGGGTAGCGATAGATGTTTGGTATCGGATGGGGAGAGATTCTGGTGATCGCGCTCGTCCTGCTGGTGGTTGTCGGCCCGGACAAGATGCCGACGTTTCTCAAGACGACCGTAAAGGGCATTCGTGATTTTCGTCGAACAGCGCGCGACCTTCGCAACGCGACGGGCATCGATCGACTCCTGGATGACCGTCCGCCGCCACCCAAACGAGTCACGAAGCTAAGTGAGTACGAGGTGTCACGCGAGGTGCCGGTCGTCGGTGCGGACGTGGAGTACGCGCGCACGGCAGCCGTTGAAAGAGAGGACGAGTGGGCGCAGGAGGTGCCGATGCCATCGGTAGATATCGTTTTTGCTCAAAACAGTGAGGCGGCGTAATCGTATGACTGCGGAGATGCCTGAAGACGATGTCGAGATGGGTTTTTTCGAGCATCTCGCAGAGCTTCGCAAGCGCTTGCTCTGGTCTGTCGTCGGTGTCATTCCACCCGTTGCGGTCGCATTCATGTTCCGCAACGAGCTGCGGGGGGCTTTCGAAGCTCCTCTTCAGGCTGCCCGAGCGCAGCGGGGCCTTGACCCCAAACCACTCGCTTACTTCGAGGTAATGGAGCCCTTTATCGTGTCGCTCAAAGTTGCCCTGACGGTGGGCGTACTGGCGGCGGCACCCTGGATCTTCGTGCAGCTGTGGCTCTTCGTTGCGCCGGGTCTCTATCGGAAAGAGAAAAAAATTGCCTTGCCAGCAATGGTGTTCGCCGGGCTGTTTTTCGCCGGCGGCGCATTCTTCGGATACTACTTTGTCTTTCCTTATGTCTTCGAGTTTTTCTTGGATTTCAACGAGGGACTCGACGATACACTGCGACTGGGTGACTACTTCTCGTTTGTCATTCGCATGTTGTTTGCATTCGGACTGGTGTTCGAGGTGCCTGTCATATCGACCTTGCTAGCGATGCTTGGTATCGTGAACTGGAAACAGCTTCTGAGCTTCGGCCGTTGGTGGGTGCTTATCGCATCGATTTTGTCGGCCTTGCTTACTCCACCGGACCCTGCCTCACAGATCTTGATGATCATCCCGCTGGTCGTCCTCTATTTCCTGTCGGTGCTCTTGGCGTTTTTATTCGGCCCCAAAAAAGCCTCGCCTGCATAGGGCGGGTGCTGCGGAACCGATTCGGGGATAGGCCAACTTTTGCCCCACAGGCTTTTTCCGCCGTCGATGCGAAAGGTTTGTCCAGTCACAAAATCCGAGTACTCGGACGCGAGATAGACTGCAAGATGCGCGACCTCATTGGGATGTGCGAAGCGTCGTAACGGGGTTGCTTTCTTCGAGCCGTCCCGAAGCGAGTCAGGATAGTTGGCCAACGCTTCGGTAGCGATGATGCCTGGTGCCACCGCGTTCACACGTATGCCGTGTTGCGCCCACTCGATGGCGAGAGTCATCGTGAGGTTCTCGACGCCAGCACGTGCGGCGCCGGTATGAATCATGCCAGGAAAGCCGTTCCTCACGTCGGCGGTGATGTTGACGATGTGCCCGTACTGTTGCGGCACCATGAACCTCGAAGCTGCCGCATGTGTCATCTTCCAAGTGCCCAGCAGGTTATTGCGGATGACGGCCTCGAACCCCTTGTTCGTAAGCGACAGTGCAGGCGAGGGAAACTGCCCTCCCGCATTGTTGACGAGAACGTCGAGTCTGCCGAACTCATCATTGATGCGCTCGAACAGGGCTGCGACATCGTCATCGTTGCGGATGTCGCAGGTTCGTGCGCTCGCGGTACCGCCGGCACCGGAGAGGGCTTCGACTGCGTCATCGAGCGGCTCTTGTCTTCGTCCGCATAGGACGACGCTTGCCCCGAGGGAAGCGAGTTCACGCGCGATAGCATAGCCGATACCTGTACCGCCTCCTGACACGAGGCAGATTCGGTTGTTCATCAATC
Organism: uncultured Polyangiales bacterium; assembly: GCA_964487255.1. Lineage (GTDB taxonomy): Bacteria > Myxococcota_A > Polyangia > Polyangiales > CAZAQV01 > CAZAQV01. Next base: position 29,108 of record CAZAQV010000028.1, read on the forward strand.
CGGGTCGAAAGATGCTCTCATTCACAGGTTCCTTCTAACCCGGAAGAAGCGAAGTTGCCACGAAGCCAAGATCGTTGCTACGCAGGAGTTTGCGTGAGAGTCAAGTCTCCAGAGCCGATTTGAGCGATGAAGATCACACATCACATTCGTCAGTCGCATGAATTGCTTCGGAGTGAGTTTTGGCTTTTCGCGGGTTTGAGCACCTGCCTTCATGTGTCGTTTATTGCGAGCGTCTGTGCGCTCGGCTTGATCGCAGGTCCGTGGTTTGCCTGTGAGCTCATTGCTTTTCAGCTTCTTGGTCTAGGTGGAATGAAGCGAATCGAGCGTGACCGCGGTTGGCTCGTCGCGGGCCTGTTGTTCTTAGGTCTTCAGATGTTGATCCTGACGGGAGTTGTTTTCGCGTGGATAGGTCTGTCGACCAGCGCGCCGCTCGAGGGAGCAGTTGTCGCGAACGATGCTGTCGCCGTACGGCCGCTGTTGGTTTTTGTGAGTACGTTGATCGTCTCACTTGGTGTCACGATCCCGCTCACCTTCGTCCCTCATCACCTTCTGAGTCGTAAGGTGGGTGCGCTCCAAGCGCTCGGTGACGGCCTGCGCGACGTCACGCGTTTGGGGTTCGTCAAGGTGTACCGGCTCGTTCTCCTCACACAGCTTTTTCAGCTTACCCCCTTCTTGCTGATGGCCCTCTTCGTAACTTGGATCTGGGGTCGCGAAGCGATCCCTCTCGGCGTGCTCGTGCTCAGCCCGGTACAGATCGTCTTGCTGCCATTTGCGCAGGGCGTTGTGTCCTCGGTGTACGTGGAGCTCAGCGCTGAGCAACAGGCCGCGGGTCAACCGGCGCGTTGGTTGGACGTGCTTGCTCTAGCGCTCCCGGTCGTGCTTTGTTTGCTTTCTGTCCTGTCATTGCTTCGACCTGCCCCGCTGACGGACGAGGCGCGTTTTGATGGTGCCGAGGTCTTCAACTCGGCGACCGATGGCAATCAGTTCCGCGCCCAGGGCAGCGATTTGGCAATCCGTCTTGCGAACGGAAGTGTCTATCTCGAGACCTCGGATGGCGGGGGCGCCGGTCGCGTCGGAACGGGGGTGCGTGCGATGCAGATCGAGGAGCGTTTTGACGCCTTTGTGGCAAAACTCGAGACCGATTCGGGCGCGCGGGCTTTACATTTCGATCGAGCAGGTGTGCGACTCGATGACAGTCTTTCGGACCGCTTGGCGGGACACGTCCCGGAGTGGTTTTTTCTGCTGATTATGGCGGCGATGTTGATGAGCACGTGGGCGGTGTACCGGCGCAAGAGCACGCCCATCCTGTTCTTTTTGGTGCTCTGCGACCTTCTCGTCGCGACCATTACCTTCTTTCGCTAGCTGGTTGTCAATCGAGGTGGTTTTGTGACATTCCAGAGAGGATGCGAAGACTTCTATATGGACTGGTGGTGTTCATCGGCCTCGGGTGTGGCGGCGCAGGCGGGGCCGGAAACGGTGACAACAATGCTTTGACAGCGAACAACCTTTACCCGTTCGAGGAGAAGTTTGTATGGTCGCACGAGGTCGACACGGGGTCCGGGCCGCCAACCTTGGCCATCAGCCGGGTTGTGTCGATTCAAGGCAACCGCATCGAGATATCCACCGGTAGCGACCCACTGCTCTACGAGCAGCGCGAAGAGGGCATTTGGAATGTGTCGCGCAACGGTTGGCTGCTCAAAGACCCGATCGAACCCGGCCGTAGTTGGCAGAGTGCTCCCGACGTGCGGGCAACGATTGTACGAGCTGGTTTTTCGATGGAGACCAAGGGTGGGAGTTTCTCCCCGTGTGCGGAGATCGAGGAGCGCACCGAAGACCCGCCGAAGCACACGCTCACTACGTTCTGCGTGGGCGTCGGTCCCGTACAAATCCGCTCAACCATGCAGTTGCCAACACAAGGGGAAGCGACGGTCAGCGCGCAGCTTCTCGGCTTCGCTTCCGGCGACGAGCTGTAGCTCTGCTTTTGGCTCTTTACGGCTACGCGTCGCAAGCAACGATTTGCAAATAGCAAATCGGCTTGCTTTGGCTTCGCACGCTCATCGCGATCGTGCTTTTGGCTCTTTACGGCTACGCGTGTGTAAGTTGTTGTGGTAGCGCGCTGATTCATTCTACCCGATCGTAATTGTTTCTTAATTGGCCTTGCGGCACCTGTAGTTCAGCTGCACATTTAAATCTGGAAGAGTCTCAGATTGCATAGCGATGGCTTGCAGCCGGCCCCAACCGTGGGTGTAGGTAGGTTCAAAACCGACTCCTAGGGCTCTGGCGTTAACTATTTTTTGCAAGCGAGGGACCGACGAACATGGATGGCTCAACCAGTGGGGTGCGCCCAATCCCCAGACCGAATGGACAGCGCGAGAACTATATCGTGTTTTCGGACGTTCATTTGGGTGCAGACTTGGTGCAGCACGTCCGTCCTTGGACGACCGAGCGGCTGAGGCGCGTTGCACAGATCGACCGCCATTTATGCGCGATGCTCGACTGGTACCTCAAGAACGCCGATCCTGACGTGCCGTGGAAAATGATTATCGCGGGCGATCTGGTCGACTTTATCGGGATGGCGATCGCTCCCTCCGAAGAGGTCGCACCAACCGTCGACGACCACGCGTTTGGTCTTGGCAGCAGGCGCCAGTATGCGGCGCTCAAGCTTGGGGCGGTCGTGCGAAGGCACGAATCCGTCTTCAAGAAGCTCGCTGAGTTCGTTGCGGCTGGGCACTCGCTCGTGCTTGTACGCGGAAATCACGATGTGGAGTTCCACTGGCAGTCTGCGCGCGACGCGTTTCGCAATGCGCTGCTTGAGCGGCTTGCGCCTGGCGTTGACCGTGAAGCCGCCAGCCGGCGTATCGAGTTCTACCCATGGTTTTACTACGTCAAGGGGTTGCTCTATGTGGAGCATGGACACCAATTTGATGCGATGTGCAGCCAGCATTTCCAGCTCGCACCCGTTTCGCCCGGTGACCCTGATGCGATCAGCACAACTTTTTCCGATATGCTGTTGCGCATGGTCGTTCGACCGACTCGCGGGTTATGCAGTGAGGGACACGAATCGACCGGAATGTTCGAGTACATCCGACTCGGTGTGTCATTGGGTCTTCGCGGTGGCTTTCGCCTCTTTGCACGTTACGTTTCGGCGACAGCTCGCGCCTTTCGTCGCTTTCAGGCGCATTCGGGTAAGTTGGGTGCGCGGGTTCGAGAGATCCATCACCGTCGCATGGGGAAGTGGGCGCAGCGTTTTGGTCTGGAAGAGACGGTGCTCCAGCGACTTGCGAAGCTTGCCCCACGTCCTGTGACCGCCGCCCGCCTGGCAATCTTGCGTAGTATGTTTATTGATATGCTCCTTTTGGCGATCATCGTCGCGTTGGCTTCTGGACTGCTGCTGCTACTCGCACCGTGGACCATGGCCCTACCGGTGGTGGCTGCGCTTGTGATAGCAGGCGGCCTCTACACCCGAAGTGCGCTCCGTTTGCGTAAGGCTGACGTCGATTGTGATGAGGCGCTTGAGACTGCCGCGAAGCGAATCGCCGCGATCATGCCCTCGCGTTACGTGGTGATGGGGCATACGCACAACCCACGCGTCGCGGAACTCAGCGACACGTCGACCTACGTCAATCTTGGAAACTGGGCGACGGACGACCTCGAAGGGCCGGTTGAGGACGCTCCACGCACCCATTTTGTGGTTCGTTGGGCAGGCGATGAGCCGCGCGCGGGGCTTTACCGTTGGGACGAATCCGGCGCTCCCGTGCTCGAACTCGCGTCGTCCGACCTAGGCTAGTTTCCAGCCACTATTTTTCCCTCAATTTCAAGATGTTAGGGCGTCCGAACACCTTGCCTGCGGGGGCCGGAAAGGCTATGGTCTGGGCGCGCTATCGCAACCGGTAGGCAGTGGAAATTACGGACGTTTTTAGATGGTTGAAGAGCAGATACGGGGAGGTGCCGAGGGGGAGGGCGCCGATGGTCAATACGGGTCGAAGTCGATCCAAGTCTTGGAGGGGCTTGAGGCGGTTCGCAAGCGTCCCGGCATGTACATCGGCGATGTTCACGACGGCTCTGGTCTGCACCATTTGGTGTGGGAGGTCGTCGACAACGGCGTAGACGAGCACCTTGCGGGGCATTGCTCAGTTCTGAAAGTGACCATCCATGTCGACGACTCGATCACCGTCGAGGACAACGGTCGCGGTATTCCAGTAGGCATGCACGAAAAAGGGGTCAGCGCGGCCGAGGTCGTGATGACCGTGCTCCATGCAGGCGGAAAGTTCGACAACGACAGCTACAAAGTATCGGCTGGTCTCCACGGCGTTGGTGTCAGTGCGGTCAACGCAGTTAGCGAGTGGCTGAAGATGGAGATCCGACGCGAAGGCAAGACGTACTATCAAGAGTACTCACGTGGTGCGCCACAGACGACGCTCGACATTCTTGGCGACACCGACCGAACGGGCACCAAGATCTCGTTCAAGCCAGATACAAACATTTTCACCAAGACAGAGTTTTCATTCGATATCTTGAACAACCGTTTGCGTGAGATCTCCTTTCTCAACGCCGGACTCCGCATTGAGCTACGCGACGAACGAAACGACAAGGAAGTCGTTCACGAGTTTGAGGGCGGCATTCGCGAGTTCGTCTCGTCGCTCAACGCGAGCAAGAATGTGCTTCACGATCCTGTCATTTACATCACCGACAACCGCGAAAATGTCGAGGTGGAGATCGCTCTTCAGTGGAACGACTCGTACAACGAGAACATCCTCTGCTACACGAACAATGTTCACAACCGAGAGGGTGGTACCCACCTTACCGGTCTCCGCACAGCGCTCACCAGGACACTCAACACCTATGGCAGCAACAACAAGCTGCTCAAGGATCTGAAAAACCCGCTAAGCGGCGAAGACACGCGAGAAGGTTTGGTGGCGGTCGTGTCTGTGAAACACCCGGATCCGAGTTTTGACTCGCAGACCAAGAGCAAGCTCGTGTCCAGCGAGGTCAAAGGCATCGTCGAGGGTATCGTCGGCGACAAGCTTGGCCAGCACCTCGAAGAGAACCCCAAAGAGGCCAAGCGTATTATCGAGAAGTGCGTCGTTGCGGCACGCGCTCGAGCGGCTGCGCGTAAGGCCCGCGAAATGGTTCAGCGCAAGGGCGTGCTCGATGCGAGCACGTTGCCGGGCAAGCTCGCCGACTGTCAGTCGAAAGACGCGGCCTTGTGCGAGATTTACATCGTCGAGGGTGACAGTGCTGGTGGCAGCGCCAAACAGGGGCGCGATCGCAAGTTCCAAGCCATCCTTCCTTTGCGCGGCAAGATCTTAAACGTCGAGCGTGCGCGCTTTGAGAAGATGCTTTCGAGCGCCGAAATCGGCACCATGATCACAGCGCTCGGGTGTGGCGTCGCAGGCGGAGGTAACTTCGACCTGGAGAAGCTTCGCTACCACCACATCATCATCATGACCGACGCGGACGTCGACGGTTCGCACATTCGCACGCTGCTGCTGACCTTCTTCTATCGGCAAATGCCGGAAGTCATTGCGGCCGGCCACCTGTATATTGCACAGCCACCGCTCTACAAAGCCAAGCGCGGAAAGAAGGTGCAGTTTCTCAAAGACGAAACAGCACTTCGCACCTACCTCACCGCAGCGGGTCTCGATGGACTGAGCGTTCGCGCCGCAGAGAGCAGTGTCACGATTACCGGAGAGCCCTTACGACGGCTCATTAGTGACCTGCATCGTTGGCGCTCGCTTTTGGCCAAGTTTGACCGGCGCGCTGACGCGCGCGTGCTGGAGGCGACCATCCGTGCATCCGACCTCGGTACCGCGGGACTTCGGGACCAAGAGAAGGTCGACGCAGCGATCAAGTCGATCGGCGCCTACCTCGACGAGTATCACCCCGATGCCAAGCCTCAGTTTGAGGTCGAGCGCGACGTGGAGCACGACCGCGTAGCCGTCGTTGTGAGCACGCGCTCCGGCGTCGCCGGCAAAACGACGGTGCTCGATTTCACGCGGCTACAAGGTGGCGACATTAAAGAGCTGCGCGACATTTGGAATGGCGTGACCGCGCTCGGTAGACCACCGTTTGTGGCGGTCTCGGACAAAGAAGAAGAAGAGATCGGTGGCGCCGACGAGCTGTACGACTACATCGATAAGCGCGCGCGCAAAGGACTCTACGTCCAGCGCTACAAGGGCCTTGGCGAGATGAACCCCGACGAGCTTTGGGAGACAACGATGGACCCCGAGAACCGCACGCTGCTTCAGGTGCGCATTGACGATGCCGTTCAGGCCGAAGAGCTTTTCAGCATCTTGATGGGCGACCAAGTCGAGCCGCGCCGCGAGTTCATCGAAAAGAACGCCCTCGACGTCAAGAATCTCGACATCTGATGGCGTAATGGCTGGTTGACGGGAGCCCGTGCCCGTGAACAATGGACACAATGTCCATTTGGAAGATTCACAGTTGGTCGCGTGAGCATGCGCGCGGTACGATCAAAAGCTCTGGCTTTCCCGAGCCTCTTGAGTTTGACGCCGCTGTAGCGTTGGTGGACGACTTTAGCGTTGGCGAGCAAGTGGAGGTTCAGCTCGACCATGGGAGCACGACGCCGCGGGTCAAGAGGATTTGGCCCCAACGATCACGCCTCAACGTAGTGGCACGGTTGCAACGCCCTCTTCCAGAGTACCTCGCCCAAGCGACTGAGCGGCTTAGTCGAGAGCTGACGAATGCCAGTCCGGATCGATCCCTAGAGGTGACTACGGCCTCCACCAATCTGATCGAACTCGCGATCGTAAGAAGTTATCAAACGGAACGAACGGTCGTGGTTGCCGCGCGCTTTGCAAGACCTAGCTACGCGCAACTGGAGTGGCGGGTGCAGACCGGGAGCCATCGACTAAGCGCGTATCGTTGGCCCGCGTGGCTACAACACAACCGCGAGATCGTTGAGGGGTGGTCGTTGGATCCCACGACCGTCGATCCTAGTGCCTATGTTTTCGCGATCGAGCCGCTATCCTTCGGTGAGCGACGTGTTCAGTATATCGTGGCCGACGACTTGGAAGTGTTGTCGGGAGCGCGGTAGCGTCGCGGTATGAAACGCGAAGATATTGTCGCGCTCGACCGAGAATACGTTTGGCGGCCGTATACCTCGCGTGATGACCAGCAAAACCTCGATCCATTCGTGATCGCGTGTGCCGAGGGGACATGGCTTTACGACGAGGACGGCAGAGCGTACCTCGACGGAAACAGTTCGTGGTGGTGTAAGAACCTGGGGCATCGACACCCACGACTCGTCCGTGCACTCAAAGAGCAGTGCGATACCCTGGTTCACTGCTCGATGGCGCAGACCACCCACCGCCAAGCTGCGGCGTTGGCCCAAGAACTCGCAGATGTTTGTCCCGGTGATTTGCAGCGCGTGTTCTACAGCGACGACGGTTCGACCGCGGTCGAGGTCGCGCAGAAAATGGCGTTTCAGTATTGGCAGCAGAATGGCCGACCGACGCGCCAGCGCTTCGTCGTACTGGAGCATGCCTTTCACGGTGAGACCGTGGGCTGCATGAGCGCCAGCGATATCGCGGCCTTTCATAAACACTTCTCGCCACTGCTCTTTGACGTCGTGCGCGTGCCAAGCGATGACGCCAGCTCTCTCGTCGAGCACCTTTACCGTCATGGCGACGAGATTGCCGCCGTCTTGGTTGAGCCGATGATTCAAGGCGCGGGTGGCATGCGCTTTAGCTCACCGTCGGTACTTCGATCGGTTCGCGAGGCGTGTGACGAGGTTGACACCTTCTTGATCGCCGACGAGGTCTTCGTGGGTTACGGCCGCACTGGACCGATGTGGGCCTGCCAACATGCCGGGATTGCTCCAGATATCCTGTGTACGGCCAAAGGCTTCTCGGGCGGAATGTTTGCATTTGCGGCGACCGTCGCAACCGAGCGGGTCTTTGAAGGCTTTGCCGGTGACAAGGCGCGTGCCTTCATGCATGGCCATACGTTCTTTGGTAACCCAATTGGGGCGGCTGTTGCACGCGAGGTGCTACGCATCTATCGCGACGAGAAGGTGCTTGAGGGCATTGCCGACCGCGAAGCGATGCTGCGCACCGCTTTCGAATCCTTGCCGGGTGTCAAAAACCCGCGCGCGCTTGGCATGGTTGGCGCGGGTGAGTTCGGCGAATCGGGCTATCTGGGTCGTAGAGGGTGGCAGATCAGCCAGGCCGCCCGAGCTCAGGGGCTTTACCTCCGGCCACTCGGCAACACCGTGTACCTGTGTCCACCACTGAACATCGGGATGGATGATTTGGCGTTGATGCTGCAGAAGCTTGCTGATGCTGTCGTGCAGTGTAGATAGGCATTCGTGAATACAGTAGCCAGCAGCGACGGGTCGACCCCGCGCTTTTGGGTCTCCGCCGCGATTGCAATTTTTGCAGTCGGACTTGAGGTGCTCGGTTTTGCAGGTATCGACATTTGGCCGCTGACCTTTCCTGCGTTTGTTCTCTTCTTCTTTGTGCTCGACCGCGAACGCAAGGTTTCGGGTTGGCGAGTCTGGTGGCTGGGCGTGATCTACGGGCTCGCGGGCAACCTCGGTGGCTACTATTGGCTAGTTGAAACCATGGAGCGGTTTTCTGGTTTTTCAGTCGTTCCCTCTTTTCTGATGGCTGTCCTGGTATGTGGCTACCAAGGCATCTCATTCGCGATCTTTGGCTGGTTGTGGACACGTCTTCGTGACTTGGGCTGGCGTCCGGCTTTTGCAGCGGCGGCCGCGATGCCCGTCTCGGAGTGGATCTTCCCACGACTCTTTCCGTTCTATGTTTCTAACCATCTGCACGAACTTCCCCACTTTCAGCAGATTGCGGACTTGGGCGGCCCGACGCTCGTTTCGGCTTTCATCGTTTTTGTATGTGGCGTGCTCTACGAACTTCTCCTTTGGTGGCGCAAACGCGAACCTCTAGATCGGCGGGTCTTGGTGACCGCCGCCGTCGTGCTGGTCGTCGTTCCCGCATATGGTGCGATTCGCATTGCGCAGATCGAGGAACAGATCGAGTACAGCAAGAAGATCAACGTCGGGCTCGTGCAGGTGAATATGGACTTTGCCGAGAAGCGCACCAACCCGATGGAGGGCCTGAGGCGTCATTTGCAGCAGAGCGCTCGACTTGAGCGCATGGGTGACCCGGACCTCATCGTTTGGCCCGAGTCGGCCTACTCGTACTTCGTGCCGAACGAGGGCAATGTTCAGCGTCATGTTCGCGGTGGCCTCAAGACGCCGCTGCTCTTCGGTGGGCTTGCGCGTATGGAAGTCGATGGCAAGCACAAGCTGTACAATGCGGCGTTCATGACGGACGGAGAAGGTAATGTTGTGGGTCGATACGACAAGACCTTTCTCTTGGCATTTGCGGAGTACATCCCCTTTGGGGAAGATTTTCCGCAGCTCTACGAGATGTCGCCACGCAGCGGTCGGTTCACGCCTGGCTCAAGTGTAGAGGCGGTTCCCTTTGGCGAGCATCGCATCGCAGCGTTGGTTTGCTACGAAGACATCATTCCGGGCTTTGTTCGGGAGATGGTCGCGCATTCGGACCCGCATCTTCTCGTTAATATGACCAATGATGCTTGGTTTGGGGACACGACGGAGCCATGGCAGCATTTGGCGCTCGCCAAGTCTCGCGCTGTCGAGCACCACAAGTATCTTGTGCGCGTGACCAACAGTGGCGTGAGCGCAGTGGTCGATCCGCTGGGCCGCACGCTCAAGCACACGGACGTGTTCGTGCGCGATGAGTTCGTACACAAGGTCGCGCTGATGGAGGGGACGACGATGTACCGCACCGTTGGCGACTGGCCCGCGTACCTCGGTGTTCCCCTGCTGCTCTGGGTTGTATATGTCGGACGCCGCCGTCGCCGTTCCAAGTAGACGGTCCTCAATTGACCTCACCGAGAGGTGCCGGCAGACGTCCGAAGCGCAGCGACTGTCCTGCCTATCTTGGAGTTATGAGCAGAGGTAGAGTCGCGGCTGATGGCTACAGAGAAAGACCCCGCGTCGTTTCCCAAACGCAGAATTCAGAGGCTTTCGCGACCGATCGTGAAGTTCATGCATGTGCAATCGAGCAGTGGAATCTTGCTCGGACTGTGTACCCTCGTTGCTCTCGTCGCCGCCAACACAAGCCTCTCAGAGCCGTACCTGTCTTTTTGGAATCGCGAATTTTCCGTGGGCACGGAAGACGCGATGCTGTCGTATCCGCTTTGGTATTGGATAAACGATGGTTTGATGGCCATCTTCTTTTTTGTGATCGGTCTCGAGGTCAAGCGTGAGCTTACAACTGGCGAGCTTCGAGAACCACGACGAGTTGTGCTTCCCGTCGCTGCCGCGCTAGGTGGTGCAGCCTTTCCAATCGCGATCTTTCTTGCGCTTGAGAGTTCGGCCGAGGCGCGACGCGCGTGGGCTGTCCCGATGGCGACGGACATTGCTTTCGTGATGGGGTGTTTGGCGCTGCTCGGGGAACGGGTGCCACGCGGACTTACAGTCCTGCTGCTGTCGATCGCGATCGTGGACGACGTCTTGGGCGTGACGGTGATCGCCCTTTTCTACACCGAGGCATTAAAGCTTGATTGGGGACTTGCAGCGCTTCTCGGCGTTGGACTTACAGTCATGCTCAACCGGCTTCAGGTACGCAACATCGGAGTGTACCTCGTCGTCGGCGCGATCACGTGGCTCTGTACGCTCAAGACTGGGATTCACCCGACCATTGCGGGGGTTGTATTTGGGGTGTTAACACCGGCGAGCGCCTGGATCGATGAGGCTGGGTTCCTACGCATCGCGCAGGAGACGGTGCAGACTTTGCGAGAACCCGCCGACAAGTTGGATGCAGATGACCGCCGCGGCAAACTGAGCGACCTTAGTTTTGCAACACGCGAGGCTGTATCGCCGTTGGTGCGTCTTGATCACATGTTGCATCCATGGGTTGCTTTTCTCATCATGCCCGTTTTTGCACTGGCCAATGCGGGTGTATCGGTAAGCGGCGAGCAGCTTGGCTCTTCGATCGCAATTGCGATCGCGGTCGGCCTAAGCGTCGGTAAGCCGTTGGGCATTGCGCTTGTGGCGTTTGTCTTGGTGAAGTTGGGGCTGGCGAGGCTACCCGACCGAGTGGGTTGGCTCTCCGTTGTCGGCGGCGGTTGCCTATCGGGTATCGGCTTTACCATGGCGCTTTTCATTGCCTCATTGGCGATTGAAGAGCCGCTGCTAAGCCAAGCCAAAGTCGGCATCCTCGCCGGTTCGGCTGCCAGCGGCGTCCTGGGCATGGTCGTGCTTTCGGTCAGCCTCCGAAGTGGCGGGCGTTGAAGCGTTCTGCTTGACGCTTGGCCTGCCAGTTACAGATGTCCCATAGGTTGGCAACGGGCACATTTGTGTAGGGGAGCGTTGGCATGTACGTGGGCGGACCGAACTCCGGGGTGAGTGTGGTGCTCGTGGCGCCACGACGGTGCTGGCTATCCCAGATTAAATCCCACCAACGCTCGTGGGCTTCGAGGTGTCGCGCATATTCGGGGGCACGTGGATCGGGCACTTGAGGTCCACATTCATGACCAACCCGGGCGTGAATATGAATCGTTTGCTCCGCGCAGCGCTCGAGGATGTCGAGTTCACTGTCGATCAGACGCTCGGCCACGCAAACCCAATGACTGTAATCCGCGCACAACTTCAGCGAAGGCAGGGCATCGAGGACTTCGTTGGTGCGCCACGGATTGAACAGACTGCGGCTTCGATGGGTCTCATGGCAAAGCTGGATACCAAGATCCGCCTCAAGGTTCAGGGCTGCGTCGAAGAAGCGCACGCACTCCTCGAGCGACCAACGGTCGGCGCCGGTTTGGCCGTTCGCAAAAAGTGGTTTGAGCTCTTTGGCTTCTCGCAGCTGCGTACGTAGTGAATCGACATGCTCGTTGACGGGGCGTCCCGGTGTCCAGCCGGCACTAAACACCATGGCCACATACTCAAGCTCATGTTCAGCCAAGAGTTGCCCAAAGCGTGCCCTTTGTTCGGGGGGCGGAATGGGGCATTCAACGCCGGCGTAGCCCAGCGACTTGAGCTTCGGAAAAAGGGTCTCCCAGGCTTCGTCCACGCCCCAAAGGTGACGGATGGTCTTGAGCTTCATCAGCTTTTGTTACTTGGCTTTGTCGGTTGTGACAACACGAAGCGGTACGAATTACGCTGAATTTAGGCGGCTTTGACGTTGTTGCGGCCGGCGTGTTTGGCGGCGTAGAGCGCTTGATCGGCGGCCTCGAACAGGCCGTGCTCGCTGTCTGCATCGTTGGGGAAGCATGCGACACCGAGCGAGCAGGTTACCCGAAGCTCTCCGGAGTCCGATTGAAACACTTCGGATTCGAGCGCGGAGCGAACACGTTCCGCGACCAGGAGAGCGCCTTCAACATCGGTTTCTTCACACAGGATACAAAACTCTTCGCCACCAAAGCGCGCGACGATATCGGTGTCTCGCTTGAGTTCCTGCAAGAGGTAACCAAGACGCTTGATGACGACGTCACCGGTGGCGTGACCGTAGGTGTCGTTGACCGATTTGAAGTGATCGATGTCGGTGACGACGAGCGACAAGTGTCGACCAAAGCGTTCCGCCGACTTCATCTTGGCTTCCAGAGCTTCGAGGAACGCCCGCTTGTTGAGACAGCCGGTAAGCCCGTCGGTTGTCGCCATTTCCTCGAGGCGGCGCACGGCCATTGCATTTGAGAGCGCGACCGCGAGCTGGTTGGCAAGTGCCATCAGCGATTGGCGTTTCGCTTCCCCAAAAACTTTGGCTGGACGTGCAGCCAGAACCAGCGTGCCTAGCGCGTTCTCTTGCGCGATGAGCGGCATGACCAAGGCTGAGCGCATATCGCGAAGGTTGCGGCGCTTGGTAAAAACGACTTGCTGACGCGAGTCAAACTCGCCGCGATACGGCAGGTAGTGGCCATTCTTGACCGCCATCGCGACCAGGGAGTGGTTGGTCCGGAAAATGAGGTCCTCGAAGCGAGCAGCGCCTTCGCCCTCGACGTGCACGACGCTGTGCTTGTTGCTCTGTGGGTTGAAGAGCGTGACCGCACACAAGTCGAAGTCGGCGATTTCCCGAGCAGCCGATAGGGCCGCTTGGATGACCGCCTCCTCGGTCATTGCCGAGACCAGCGCTTCGGAACTTCGAAACAGAACGTCTTGTTCGCGGCGCGATCGTTCCAACTGAACGAATACGCGTTCGTTCTCGAGTGCTCTCACGACATTCTTCGCGGCGGTACAGAGCGCTGCGCTCTCGCCTTCCGTGAACTCGACTCCATTCTTACGATCCGCGCAAAGTGCTCCGATGACGCGACCGTGTTCATGAATAGGCACTCCCAGAAAGCTGCGTACGCCGTCCGGGGCGGCGTAGTAACAGAGACCCGAGAACCCGGCGCGCAGATTATGGAGGTTCATGATCGAGTCACGGGCGATGACGGCGCCCACCGCACCGGTCCCGACGGTGATCGCTCCACCCGCAATGCACTCGCTGTCGGTGGCAACTTCCACAACGCGAAGCTGCTCGCGTCGGTCATCGAGAAGCAGAATCACGCAGGTGTGAAGGTCCAGTGTCTGCTTGAGTAGCTCGAGTGAGTACGAGAGCGATGAACGTACTTCTTCGACGCTGGAGCGAAAGAGCGACTCGGTGCTACCACGACCCATCGGAGCAGAAACCAAGCGAAAGAGACGGGTCTCGTCGCGCAGCCGCTCTTCTTGAGCGGCGTTGCGTTGCTCGGCGTGCTTTCGAATACGCAGCACCTCGGCGCGCACGAAGAGTGCTCCGAGGCTGGCGAACACACCAACAAAGACTGTGTGCATGACGAGTGCGCGCCAAGGCGACGGTTCCAACTCGAAGTAAGGGGCGGTCATTCGCAGCGCGACTTCAATGCCCATGCCGAGCGCGAGGGAGCATACGATGGCCCACGGGCGAAGAAAGACCGCGACCGTGGCGGCCGCAATGTACATCACGGGATAGAAGCTTGAGGTCTCGCCACCGGACACTTGCACGACGCCTTGGGCCAAGGTCATTAGCAGCGCACCGAGTTCGAGGTCACGTGTCTTGAGGCGCGTCTCGCGGACCCGTCCGAATCGCCACCATCCAAGAGCCGCGTAGACGGTCGTAAGTGAGGCACTGATCCACGGTCCGTGCTCGGGGTGTACGAGCAAGCGAGCGATGATGATGGCGCCAGCCAGTGCTGCGACGACCAAGCCGACGTAGCGACGGAGGAATCGTTTTGACTGCCAGATGAGCTGTGGAAGCAGAGCGGACATTAGAACTGAAACACAACCTCGTCTTTACGAATCATCCCGAGCTCGTTCCGAGCGAGGCCTTCGATGGTTTCTGGGTCGGTTTTTAGGTCATCGATGTGTTTTTCCAGGTGCTTGATCTCGTCCCGCAATCGCTCGTGCTCGACATGCAGCTCAAGCAGCTCTTGTCGTAGCGCCCTGACGCGCGGAAGACCCTCTTCTTCGGTGATTAGCAGTGGTACCGCGAGCGCTGTGAAAACGAGCAGGGCAAAGGGCATGAGCCACAGCGCGGCCCGTCGCTCAGCATTTCCGGCATTTTGACGCCCCTGCATCTCACCCTTTTTGGCGTAAATCACTCGACTTGGTCAAAAGAATGGAGTTCGATATCTTTAGAGTATGCGCGGCTTGGGTGTTGAGCTTAGTTATCGGGCCAGGCGCATTCTTTATTCGCTGGTAACCGAGTACATCGCGACCGGTACGCCGGTCGGGTCGCGCACACTCGTGCGCAAGTATCCGCTCAATATTTCCGCGGCAACCGCCCGGAACGAGCTCGCCGATCTTGAATCCGCGGGTCTCGTCACGCAACAGCACACGAGCTCCGGCCGCGTCCCTACCGAGAAGGGGTTTCGGGTGTTCGTCGATGCGCTTGTCCAGATGCGCGAGGTAACCGTTGATGAGCGCGATGCCATTGCGACACGGCTTCGAAATCTCGCACCCGGGAGGGACGATATCGTTCGTGAGACCGGCAAGTTGCTCTCGGAGATTACGGGCACCGCAGCGTTGATTGCGCCCCCACTCGTCCAGGCCCAACGGCTCGCACAGATTCGCTTCATACCGCTCCGCGAAGACGAGATCCTCGCGGTGATGGTCATGAAGGATGGGACGGTTCAAAACCGCGCCGTGCCACTCGAGCGGGGTATGCCTAGCGAAGAACTTGAGCGTATCCACAACTACTTGGCCGAGCATGTTGAGGGACAGACGCTTGCGGGGTTGCGCGACACCTTGGCTCAACACGTCGAGGACGAACGCGGCGAGTACGTTCGCCTGCGTGCGGCAGCCCGAGAGATGGTCGACAAGGCCGCTTCTCAGATGCCCAGCGAGACCGTGGTGGTCATTGAAGGGCAGCGCGTACTTTTTGATCGACCCGAGTTCACGGATCCGGACAAGATTCGAACCTTCGTCCGAGCGTTCGAAGAGCGAGAGCACCTGCTTTCCTTGCTCGACCGCACGCTGCGGGCTGGAGGTGTTCAGGTATTGATCGGATCCGAAGCCGACATCGAGAACCTCGACGATATCAGTGTGATTGCCACGAAGTACCAGGGTGACGGTGCGGCGGGTTCGGTGGGACTGATCGGCCCCGCGCGCGTCGACTACGGCAAACTCGTTCCGCTCGTCGAGTTTACCGCCAGGATGATTTCCGAGGTCCTCGACCCCCGCGATGACGGCGAAAACAGCTAGTTTTTTTGTGAGTCAAAGGGCGGCCGTGATGAGCGCTCTTTGCGAGAACCCGGTTTGCTAGATGCAAATCGTTGGTTGGCAGCAAAGGCTAGCGAAGAACCATCGATTGGGCGTATCTTTTGGCCGTGGAAGAGCCCAATCCTTCGGAAAAAGATCAATCGCCGGAAGCCGAAGGCGAACAAGAGTCGCTTGCACCCGAGTCGACTCAGGTTGACGCCAATCCAATCAACGAGCTTGAGGCAGAGCGGGATAAACTTAAAGATCAACTGCTGCGAACCGCCGCGGACTATGACAACTTTCGCAAACGCTCCAAGCGGGAGTTGGCGGATGCCATTCGCCGCGTGCGCGAGGATGTGCTTCGCGAGATTCTTCCAATTGCCGATAACCTGCAGCGTGCAGCAGAAGCGGTGACCTCGGCCAAGGACGTGAAATCCGTCGCCGAGGGGGTCGCCATGGTTAAGTTGCAACTCGACGAGATTATCGGGCGCTTTGGCATCGAGCGTTTCGAATCGGTGGGTCATCCTTTCGACCCCAACATTCATGACGCGGTTCAGCGTCAGCCCACGTCAGAGCACCCGCCCGGCACTGTCGTGGCTGAGATGATGCCCGGCTACGTGATGGGAGAGCGATTGCTGCGCGCCGCGATGGTGGTCGTTGCTGCTCCCCCCGTGCAAGACGAGTCCGATCACGATAGCGCCGAGGATGACGGGCAGACCTTGGTCGATCGCAAGAAAGATTCAGAGTCGGAAGAGTCGTAAATGGGCAAGACCATCGGAATCGACCTTGGAACGACCAATAGTTGCGTTGCTTTCGTCGATCGTGACGAGGTGGTTGTGATCCCCAACGCCGAGGGAAGTCGCACGACGCCTTCGGTGGTTTGCTTCACCAAAGACGGCTCTCGCCAGGTTGGTTCGGTGGCGAAACGACAAGCGGTCACAAATGCAGAGCAGACCGTTTTCGCTGTCAAACGACTGATGGGACAGCGCTTCGATGACCAGGATGCTGTGCGTCATCGCAAGCTCGTTCCGTATGACGTCGTCGAGGCGGACAACGGCGACGCTTGGGTGAGGGTGGCTGGACGAGACATCTCACCTCCCGAGGTTTCCGCCATGATCCTCGAGCAAATGAAGGACATCGCGGAAAGCTATCTCGGCGAGGAAGTACAACACGCAGTCATCACGGTACCGGCCTATTTCAATGATGCGCAGCGTCAGGCTACACGTGACGCGGGCCGCATCGCCGGACTCGACGTCAAGCGCATCATCAATGAGCCCACGGCGGCTGCCGTCGCCTACGGGTTTGAGCAGGAGAGCGGCACACAGACGATCATCGTCTACGACCTTGGTGGCGGCACGTTCGATGTGTCGGTTCTGCAGATCTCCGATGGTGTCTTTACTGTAAAAGCGACCGCGGGTGACACGCATCTCGGCGGTGAAGACTTTGACAACGTTTTGGTTGAGCACCTTGCGGATAACTTCGAGGACAACACCGGGATCGATCTGCGTCAAGACCGCGTGTCGCTCCAGCGCCTCAAAGAGCAAGCCGAGAAGGCCAAACATGAGCTCTCAAGTGCGCGGCAAACGCAAGTCAATCTTCCCTTCATCGCCACCAAAGATGGTGAACCGGTTCACCTGCAGCTCGACGTCAAACGCTCGGAGCTAGAGATCATCTGCTCGGAGCTCGTCGAGCGTACGCTCAGTCCGTGTCGCCAAGCCATGACCGACGCCGGCATCACCACACAGCACATCGATGAGGTGATCTTGGTCGGTGGGCAGACCCGCATGCCACTGGTGCAGCGACGGGTGGAAGAGTTCTTTGAGAAAGGACCCAACCGTCAGGTCAATCCGGACGAGGTTGTGGCGGTGGGCGCCGCCATCCAAGCTGCGGCTCTTGCCGGCGAGGTGGACGAGGTTCTGCTTCTCGATGTGACGCCACTCAGTCTCGGCGTCGAGACGGGCGGTGGCGTATTCACACGTCTGATTGAGCGTAATACAACCGTCCCGACGCGCGCCTCAGAAATATTCACGACAAGCATCGACAACCAACCCTTCGTTCCTATCCACGTTTTGCAAGGTGAGCGCGAGATGGCGGCAGACAACAAGTCGCTAGCGCGTTTTGAGTTGTCACCGATTCCTCCTGCCCCACGCGGCGTCCCGCAGATCGAAGTGTCGTTCGATATCGATGCCAATGGCATCGTAAACGTGAGCGCGAAAGACATGGGCACCGGCAAAGAGCAGCGGGTGCAGGTGACGGCTTCGAGCGGCTTGAGCGAGGACCAGATCAATGCTCTCGTCAGCGAGGCCGAGAAGTTCCGACAAGGCGATGAGCTTCGGAGAGAGCTCGCCGAACTCAAGAACACCGCTGAGACCCTTCTTTACACGAGCGGGAAGGCCGTCGAAGAGTGTCGTGAGGCGGTGCCCGCGGAGATCGTCGAAGAAGTTGAGCGCGATATGAAAGAGCTGCGCGGCTTGGTCGATGGGGCAGGAGACGCCATCGCGATACGCGAATCGCTGCAACGACTGGAGCTCAGCGCGTACAAGATCGCCGAGCACATGTACGCCAGCTAACGGCCCTTCGCCTTTTAGAAAAAGTGCAGTACGATGCTGTCGAGACGAAACCAGTGAGACGGGGGCACTCTCATGGTACTGCCTTCGAGTTCCAACCGGCCCTCGGCCTGCAATTTTGAAACAATATCTTTGAATTCGCGTGCTATTTCGACGCCTGTTGTGGTTTCGACAGAGTCCATGTCGACACCGGTCCGAGTCCGCAGGCCGAGCATGATGGCCTCTCGGCACTGCGTGAGAGAGTCCAGTGTTTCATGTTCGTCCGCAAGCTCCTTGAGCGTACCGTCTGATTCGATACGAGATAGGTAGTTTTCCGGCGTCACGGCGTTCTTGCTTCGCGACCGTGTTTCGTTCTGATCGAAGGCACCGACGGCTGCAGCACCGAGGCCGAGATAGGCCTTCCCCTGCCAATAACCCATGTTGTGCACCGACTCTGCACCGGGTCGAGAGAAGTTCGACACCTCGTAGTGGACAAAACCTTGGTCAGCCAAGTGCTCACGTAGGCGCTCGTAGAGGTCGGCGTAGAGCTCGTCACGACTCACGCGCAGCAGGCCTTTTTTGTGTCGAAGTCCAAATTGCGTACCCGGTTCGATGGTCAACGCGTAGGTGGAGAGATGCTCTACCCCCAAGTCGATGAGTTGGCTCGCATCGTCCCGCAAATCTTCCCAGCGGTGGCCCGGCATGCCGAAGATGAGATCGGCACTGACGCGTCCGCAGCGCTTGACAGCGGAGCGAACGGCGTCGAGGGCACGCGAGCGGTCATGGAGTCGTCCCAAGAACTTGAGCTGCTCGTCCTGTAGCGATTGAACCCCGATCGACATACGATTGATGCCCGCGTTGAGGAGGGCATCGATTGCGCTGTCGTCGAGAGAATGGGGGTTACATTCGATGGTTCGCTCGATGTCCTGACCTCCGCCCAGCGCGCTGACGACGCGTGCGAGCTCTGCGGGCGCCCACAGCGATGGGGTCCCTCCGCCGAAGAAAACCGAGTGAAGCGGACGGCCCAGCTGACCCGCTGCCCGACGCAGCTTGACCTCGCGTACGACCGCATTCGTGTAGCGGGTTTGCGGGATGTTTTGTGGTTCCTCCGCGCGCGTCGCGAAGTCACAGTACGGGCAACGACGCTCGCACCACGGAAAATGCACATAGGCCCCGACCGTTTCCGAGCCCTGTCTCAATTCTGGACTGTCCACAATTGAGATGTGAGGCTAGGAGGCATCATTGCGGAATGCGGCTTCGCGGTAGTACTGCAGTTCGCGCAGGCTTTCTTTGATGTCGTCCATCGCGCGGTGGCCTTCGCTCTTGGCCGGTTGTTTGTAGTGCACCTTGGGCATCCAGCGCCGGACCAGCTCCTTGATGGAGCTGACGTCAATGATGCGGTAGTGGAGGTATGCTTCGACGCGCGGCATGTATTTCTGCAAGAAGCGTTTGTCTTGGTGGATCGAGTTTCCAGCCAGCGGCGCTGTACGCGCGCTGCAGTGTGCGGCGATAAACTCGAGCACCTGGCTTTCAGCGTCGGCTTCGGAAACGGTGGACGCTCGGACTTGCTCTGTGAGGCCACTCTTTGCATGGTGCTCGGTGTTCCACTCGTCCATCGCCGCGAGCAGTTCGTCGGACTGGTGAATGACAAGGTTTGGCCCTTCGGCGATCACGTTGAGGTCGCCGTCGCTAATCAGCACCGCGATCTCGATAATGCGTTCCTTCTCTGGGTCCAGCCCCGTCATCTCGAGGTCCATCCAGACGATTGCGTCTTTCGCCATGCGGGCAGGTTGCCATGCCAGGCACCCGGAATGCCACAGTGGGTCTTGACGTACCCGGTCTGCGACTTATGTTGCCCGGCGATGGCCGGCGAAAAGCGCGATTATTACGAGGTTCTTGGCGTAACCCGGCAAGCCACCGTAGTCGAAATCAAGAAGGCCTATCGAAAGATGGCCATGCAGTATCACCCGGACCGCAACCCAGATGACGCTACTGCGGAAGATAAGTTCAAAGAGGTCAGCGAAGCGTTTCAGGTCCTTTCCGACGACCAAAAACGACAGATCTACGATCAATACGGTCACCAGGGCCTTGAAGGTCGAGGATATTCCGGCGTGGGTGACATGCAGGACATCTTCTCGCATTTTTCGGACATCTTCGGCGACCTGTTCGGCGGAGGCTTTGGTGGCGGTTTCGGTTTCGGTGGTGGACGGCGTAGCCGAGGGGAGGATGGCGCGGACATCCAAACCACGCTCTCACTTTCGCTCTTTGAGGCCGCGTTTGGCGTCGAAAAAGACGTCGAGCTTGAACATCCCGTGCCCTGTGAGGCATGCGACGGCTCAGGGGGAAAGCGCGAATCGTGCGACACTTGCAAGGGACGCGGTCAAGTTGCGCATGCGCGTGGTCCCATCATGATGGCGACGCCGTGCCCCAGTTGTCGCGGTGAGGGCTCGACCATCGTTGAGCGGTGCGGTGAGTGTGTCGGAGCGGCGATGGTCAACAAGAAACGAACTGTCAAAGTGACGGTTCCGGCGGGCGTCGACACCGGTCAGACGCTTCGCCTCGTGGGGCAAGGCCAGCCAGGTCGTATGGGCGGACGTACCGGTCATCTCTATATCAACATGCGTGTGGAGCGAGACGAGCGCTTTGAGCGTGATGGCGCCGACCTCGTTCATGAAGTGCACCTCTCGTACCCGCAGGCCGCGTTCGGCGATAAAATCGAAGTCCCGACCATCGATGGTAAGGACAAGACCGTCAAGATTCCGCCCGGTGTACAACCCGGCGACACGATGGTGGTCGAAGGCTTTGGCGTACAGAAGCTCAACGCGCGTGGCCGCGGAGACATGATTTGCGTGCTCCAGGTGGACGTTCCAAAGAAGATGTCCCGCCGCGTCAAAAAGGCGATCAAAGAGCTCCAAGCCGCCCTCGACGAAAGCTAAGGCCTAGAACGCGATCCCAATGGCGAGCCTGAATAGCGGCTCTGCACCGCGGATCTCGTCGTCGATGGCCCGTTCTCGTTCGCTCTCTTCAAAGTCTGGATCGTCTGGCTCCGACAGCCGCTCCCCAAAGGGCAGCGTTGCGCGAAACCCTCCTCCGATCGCGAGTGTCACGACTTTTGTGACCTGCCAGGTCCAACTTAGGTCTGCTTCGGTCCAATAGGCGATCTGCCAATATCGATTCTCTCCACCGCCAAACAAGAGGGTACCGAGCCGGAAACCTACACTGGGACCAAACGGTGCCCGCTCGAATGCGAAGCGAATACCCAACCCGCCACCTGTTGCGCTCACCTTGGTGTCCCGAGGAATGTCCCACCAAAGTCCTTTGAAGAACATGGAATCGATATTCATCGTCAGCGAGAACCTGTCGCTGAACGCGTACTCGTACTCTACCCGCAAGGCTGCGTTCGGGAGTATCCATTGCACGCTCAGAATATCGAGACGCGGTTCCTCACGGTTGACCGAGCTGGAGCTGGTGGCTTGGTCATCCCGGGCAAACACCTCATTTGTAAGGGGCAAAAGAACAAAAACGAAAGTGAAAAAGGCAATTCTAATCATATCGCCTAGACTACCGACAATGGGCTGGGGCATTCAAGGGAACTCCCCCTCCGTCACTATTCGCTCGACGGGTTGGGTACGGCGACTTGGTTGGCTGGTTTGCTGTGGTTTTCCAGCCACGTTGGCAAAGTGCCGTGCTCAAGCATGTGGTAGGTGCCCAGGCTTTGCAGTACACGACGTGTGTAGCGACGCGTTTCGAGATACGGAATGGACTCGATCCAGATATCGAGCGGCAAGTCGCCCTGCTCGGCAAGCCAGCGGTCGACCGCGTGGTTGCCGGCGTTGTAGGCCGGTGGAATGAACGCCACCACCGTGTATTTGTCTTTTAGATAACGCATAAAACGCGCGCCGATGTGCAAGTTGACCTCGGCGGTGCGCAGGCTGTCTGGGTCCGATGGCAAGCCGATCTCGCCACCCCAACGTCGGGCTGTGGGACGAATGACTTGCACCATGCCGTAAGCTTTGGCGATCGAAACTGCACGCGGGTTGTAGGAGCTTTCCTCGCGAGCGATGGCGCGCACGAGTTCGACTGGGACACCCCGCTTTCTCGCCGCGTCGGAGACCTGCTCGTCATAGGCTTGAGGATAGGCAAGTCGCCAAAATGCATAGGCCGTGTCGGGGGTTGTATCGCGGAAGGTTCGAAGGCGTAGGCGCGTCAACGTGATGCTCTGCGAGTAATACTCGGCTCGGTCGAAGAGGGCTGCGACGAGCCACAGTAGGTCTCGTGACGTGCCTGCGCCCAGCGCACCAGAACGTCGGAAAGCTGCGTCGGCGTAGGCGTCCTCACCGACGGCGAGCCATGCCACTGCGCGCTGGTAAGCAATGTCCTTGGGGGCTTCGGGAAGGGGGATCTGGGCCGTGCTTTGCGTGGCGGTGCCATCCCAGGTCTTGAGAAGCACGGCGGCGCGCTCCTGGTCGAGGCCGCGCAGGCGACTCATCGCGAGCTGCGCATGATAGTTGAGCGGGTGCTCCTTGATAAGCGCCTCGAAGCCGTCCATAGCCTCTTGTCGTTTTCCGAGGTCGAGTTCGGTGCGCGCCTTCCAGTAGGCGAAGCGACCTCGTTTACCCTCCCGGTCCTCAGGAATCTTGCGTTTTACGGCGTCGCTCAGCAAGTCGAGCGAGCCTTGCAGGTCGCTTTCCTGACGCATCACAAAGGCTCGACGAAAAAGAGCATCCGGGCACATGTCGCCGTTCGGGTGTTCTCGGCAAAGCTTCTCGAAGCGCCGCGCCGCCTCCTTCTTGTCCCCGATTTCTTCGGCCTGGCGCGCAGAACGGTAGAGCGCGTCGTCATTGAGTGACGACTTGAGCCCCAGTTTGAGCAAGGTGTCGTAGTGCTTGATCGCTTGTTTATGACTGCCGGATTTGGCTCGCGCCTCACCTGCCAGATAGTAGAGCGAGAGGAGCTGACGGCCTTCACAAGTGGGCGCGGCTCGCTCGAGAATGTCCGCTGCTTCGGGACGTTTGCGGGCCCTGTGGAGGGCGCGGCCTTGACCAATCCATGCATCGCACCGTTCGCGCTTCGGAAACATAGCCGCAGCTTTACGGTAGGCGTCGACGGCTTCGTCAAACTCGCGTGCGTCGTAAAGCGCCTCGGCGCGTGTCATCGCCCTCTCGCGCTGGTTCTCCTTCAGCGCGCGGCGGTCTTTGGGTCGCAGCGACTTGCTCAGTTCCTGAAGCTTTTCATCAGCTGCGATGCCCAAGCTATGGGTCGGGTTCTGCGCGGCAAGGTCGGCATAGAGCTCGGCTGCCTCGGCCTTGTCGTTGGCCGATCCCTCAGCAAGCAAATCCGCGAGTTCACTGCGCGCAAAGAGGTCCTTTTCCTTGCGAAGCGCTGCGATGGCTTCGGTGCGCTTGCCCTGGGTGTTGAGAACGGCCGCACGCAAGCGGTCCGAAGCGCGCGAAAGTGTCCAGTTCTTAGGGAGCGCGGCCAGAAGGCGTTCGGCCTTTGCTGGGTCTGGTAGATGCAATCGCTTGGCGAGTTCATAGCGTGCGGGGACGGCCAGAGGGTGGTCGCTTTGCTCAAGCGCTTGCCAAGCCGCATTGGCATCTGCTGGCGACTGCTCGCTTTGCTCACTGTTCTCTAGCGCCCTTGCGCGAAGGAACTGCCAGAGCCCAAGCTCCCAACTCCCGAGCGTGCTCGGATCGATTGCGGCAGTGGTCGTTTGCAGCGTTGGCCAGTCTTCGTCGCGTAGCGCGTCTCGTGCGACGCCGAGCGGCGACTTGCCAGCGGGGATCACAGCAAGCGCAGTGGGGGTTGGCGGTGGCTCAGGTTCGGATGCTTCGGCTTCGGGACTCGGTTTCTGCGGATCTGATGCGTTCGACTTTTCGCTCTTCTCTTCGCCATCGGCCGCATGCTGTGCGCGGGCGTCCGGGGCTCGTTGGCACCCGAGCGCAATCCATAGTGCCAACCAAGCCAGGCGATATAACGAGAGGCGGGCATGACCGCCGTATGCAGCATGTCGAAAGATGCTGGCAGAATAGCGCATCCCAAGTGAAACGAAAGAAAAGGGCCTTTCATTGCCTCCGTGTGCGTTGCTGATCGGCATCTAATCGTCTTCGCGGTTTTCGCGCCGGTCTTGTTCTTTCTTCTGAGCAGCTTGAAGTTTCTTTGCGAGTGCCTTCTCGCGAGATTGGGACTGAGCCCAATCGCGCCGTTTCTCGTTCGCGGCCGCTTTGGCTTTTTCCAGGGTGCCCAGTTTCTGCGTCTCGATTTGCGCGCTGCACTCTACACTTGATCGGCTACGCACGAAGTCATCGGCGCGACGCAGCAGCTCTTCGGCCAAGACCGACTCTGTTTCGAGGAGGACCTTTTGGCTCTCTGCGAGAGCCGCTTCAGCCTCTTGTCTTGCCGCATGAGCGAGTTCCACGTTTTGCGCCGCGGCCGTTTCCTCTCCTAAAGCACGGCGAAGCGCCTCTTCGTGACTAGCTGCTCTGACCGCCTGTACCCGCGCTAACTTCTTGATGGCGTCATCGCCCACCTCAGTACTCTAGCAGCTGTTTCGTGATATCTATTCCCGCAATGCACTATGCGCTGGAAATCGGTTCCAAGTATCTGCTCGGCAAGAAGCGCATGACGATCTTGCTGATCACCTCGATTGCGATCGTCGGAGTGGCTTTTGGCGTCGGTGCGTTGCTCCCCGTGATCGCCATTACGTCCGGGTTCGAAGAGGTCATTCGTCAGAAGCTACTCGGCGTAAACGCGGATGTGCTGGTCATGAAGTATGGGCAAGACTTTTATGAGTACCAGGACGTTGCCGACCGGGCCGAATCGCGAGACGACGTGAAGGCCGCGTCTCCGTTCGTCATCCAAGAGATGTTGCTTGCACATGGGTCTCGGCGGTCGATCGTACTGCTCAAGGGCATCGATCCGGAGCGTGCTGCCAATGTGTTGTCGCTTTCCCAGCAGGTTCGCGCAGGCTCGCTCGAAGACATGCGAAGTCACCGGAAACCGCCAACAGAGACCGACGACAGGCGCCGGAGTCCGCTCGACGATCTGCTGCGACAGCTTGGTGATGACTTTGACGGTGATGCGAGCGTGGATCGAGGTAGCGACGCAGGTTTGCAGACGAATGTGGCTGACGCAGCGGTTAAGGAGAGTGTCGCGGCGCTTCCCGAAGTGAGCGTGCCATCGCTTGACGAGGCGAATGCTTTGCTCAACGAGCTTGGCCGAGACGGTCCGCCTGACATCGCGGACGGCAGCTGGCTCGATGACGAACCCGAGCTCGCGCCCAAGTCCTTGCCGGGGATTGTCGTAGGAAAGGGCTTGGCACAAAACCTCGGCCTCGAAATCGGTTCACGCGTTCATGTCGTCTCGCCGCTTGCTGGCGTGGGCGCCGGGTACATTGACAACAGTGTGCGCATTCCCCAATCGGGCGACTTTCGCGTGGCGGCGATTTTCGAAGCGGGCTTCAAAGAGTACGACGCGCAGTTGGTATACGTGGACTTACGCGAAGCGCAGTGGCTGCGTGATCAGGGCGACCAGGTCACGGGCGTCGAGCTCAAGCTGCACAATATTGACCGTGCGGTGCCGATTGCGCGCTCGCTCGAGGCGGACCTTGGTGGACCCTTTCACACGACCAGTTGGCAGGAACTTAATGAGCCCTTGTTCCAGGCGTTGCGAAACCAGAAGTGGGCCTTGTCTTTGTCGATCGCGACCATCATCGTCGTGGCGGCGTTTAATGTCATCGCGACCTTGATCATGGTTGTGCTCGAGAAGCGTCGCGAGGTGGCGATACTTCGTGCCATGGGGGCGAGTCGACGCGCAGTGGTTGCGCTCTTCATGATGCAAGGGGTGGTGATAGGCGTGGTGGGTACAGCCCTCGGGTTAATTTTAGGGGGTGGGGTGGTCACGATACTCACGCACTACAAATTTCCGCTCGATCCAAAGGTCTATCTCATCGATC
The DNA here is from genome assembly GCA_964487255.1 of uncultured Polyangiales bacterium. Classification (GTDB taxonomy): domain Bacteria; phylum Myxococcota_A; class Polyangia; order Polyangiales; family CAZAQV01; genus CAZAQV01. The sequence goes on from CAZAQV010000028.1 coordinate 55,305, forward strand.
ACCTGCCGATGCGCGCAACGCCCACCGAGTACTTTATCACCGCTATTGTGGCGTTTGTGATCTGCTCACTCGCCACGATTGCGCCAAGTTGGTGGGCCGCCAGAATGACTCCCGTCGACGGCCTTCGCCGCGATTAGCGAAAGCCGGGCGAAACACTGATCGAGTTCAGGTTGTGCTGAGCCTGAGCGCCCCTGGACGGAAGGAGCGAAGACGTACGAAAGGTACTTCGAGCGACTGTAGGAAGCGGTAAGCCAGGATCAGCGCAAGATGGACCGATCAAAAGGCGGCGCCGACGCCCAGGCGGAACCACGGGATGACCGCGCCCTCGAGGGGGTCCTCGCCATCGAGGTTATCGAAGCGCATCGATGGAGAGTAGAGCGTCCACTCGGGGTTGCCGACGGTGCTGTAGCTTGCACCAACCGCGATCGAAAGCACGAATACGTCGCCCGCGAGTAGATCCCAGCCGATGAACCCACCGAACGCTCCGCCGCTTGCGGGCAGGTCCGTGCACGTGTCGCCACCGATCCCGTAATCGTAGTAACAGTTGTCTCCGCTCAGGTGGATATACTCAATGCGCGCGCCGATGACCAAACCCGCCGGCGCTTCCCCGAGTGGGTAGACGCGGGGTGCAATACGGAAGCTATAGCCTTGGATGTCGCCTTCAAAAGGCTCCCACAGGTTGAGGTGCGCGCCCGCTGCAAGGCTAAAGAACTCGCCGAGTGCGCGCTCGTACTCGATGTTGATGGCGCCGAAGAAGAACAGGTCGATCGGCTGAATCGTGATCTTATTCTGGGGCATTTCGAAGTCGGTGATGTACACCGTCTGCGGCTGTTGTTGAGCTGGCTGTTGATAACCTTGGCCGTAACCAGGTTGTTGCCCGTAGGGTTGGGGCTGTTGTTGTTGCTGGTAGGGCTGCGGTTGCTGAGGATAGGGCTGTGGTTGCTGAGGATACGCCTGAGGGTCTTGCTGAGGCTGAGGTTGTGGCTGTGGATCTTGCGCAGCGGCGTGATGAGCCATCAGCGATAGCGCCGCCCCGAAGGTTAAGATCACCAAACCTGCTCGCTTCAACTCATCACGCATCTCTATTCTCCTCACGGCGGGCGCATTGTAGCGCGCTCGGCGTTACTCGCAGCAATAAGCGTACCCAGGTGTTTTCATTTGTAATTTCTTGCGGTCACGGACCTGCTGTGACCTTGGGTTCACACGGTTGTGGCACACCTGTCCCAGGCGCGATACAGACTCGAGCCGTGAACACGAAGCCATTTGTGATCGGGATTGCCGGTGGAACCGGCTCTGGAAAAACGACGATTGCCGAGAAGATCGCAGCGGCTGTTCCGTTCGGCACGGCAACGGTTCTCACGCACGATGCGTATTATCGCGATCTGCAAGCTTTGCCGCATGAGGAACGCAGTCGGATCAACTTCGATCACCCCGATTCGCTCGATACGGAGCTACTGATCGAGCATCTCGCGCAATTGCGGGCTGGAGAAGCGATCGAGATGCCGCAGTACGACTTTTCCAAACATGCCCGTACTCCCGAGACCATCCCGGTTCAGCCTGTGCCGCTGCTCATCGTCGAAGGGATTCTGGTTTTCGTGGAGCCCAAGCTACGCGAGCTCATGGACCTGAAGATCTTCGTCGACACCGACGCAGACATTCGGATTCTGCGTCGCATTCGCCGAGACATTGAAGTGCGTGGCCGAAGTTTTGAGTCGATTCGCGACCAGTACTATGCAACCGTGCGGCCGATGCACTTGCAGTTCGTGGAGCCGTCGAAGCGCCATGCGGATGTGATCTTGCCCGAAGGAGGCCGTACCGACGTCGCCCTCGACCTCATCCTCTCTAAGGCGCGTGTTATCGCCGGCTAACGCCACTCGGGTGGGCGCCAGGCGAATTGGCGAAGGGCTCCCGCAGCGCGGGTGTCACGCCTTGGTAAAGCTTTTGCTCGCCGAGCAACTGAACGCGATAACGCTTTCACATCCATGACTTAGAGCTGCCCGAGCAAATGAAAGCTGGACCCATAAGCACTTCCTCTCGCATGAGAGCCGGGGGCGCTGGCCAGAATGTGCGCAAGCTCGTAGAACTCAGCGTGATGAACCGCACGCCGTTGAACTCAGCCGTGATGAACCGCACGTCATTTGTGTTTTCCAGCATCGCCGCCCTGCTTTTCTTGTTCGCTGCGGGTGCCGAAGCGCAAGTCAAACCCCGCATCATGGTCGTCGTCGACACCTCCGGCACGATGCGACTTGATCTCAACGGAATCTACACGTGGGGAGATGGTGTCGGCGACAGCGACTGCGAACGCGGCATCGATACCGACTGCGACGGGCTCATTAACGATAGCCGTATGTATGTTGCCAAAGAGGCGATTGCGAACATGGTCCGTGCCTACGGTGACGTCGAGTGGTCCCTGTCGCGCTTTAGTCAGACGCAGGAGGCGGACGTTGCTAGTCTTGATTACGTCTGCGGGAGCAATAGCATTCTAGGTTGGGGAGGAAATCCTCAATGCAATAGCGGCAATGTCCTGACCGGAAGCTGTGACGATCCCCTGACAGGCGAAGGTGGCTTCACGGGAATTCCCTTGAGTTGCCGCCCTGGCGAAAATGGAAACCCGCCCGGCCGGTTCGCGGTTACGACACCTCCACAGAATGCTGATCCACGCTACACGCTGAATTATTGGAGCACGTGTGACGGAGCGGATGTTCTTGTGGGTTGGCCGGGCCTGGGAGCGTTCGCTAGCAAGGGAAATGAAAACGCCATTCTCAAGTGGCTCGACGGGGATGAAGACAATCCGCTGCTGGGAACGACAACGGAAGGCAATTTTTGTAACCACGCAGGCGGTGGAGATTGCGAACTTCGTGGACGAGGGCCTACTCCTCTGGCCGCATCTCTTGCAGCCGCACAAAACTACATTACGCCCATAAGAAGTGGCGATGGCAAACGTGACTGCCGCCCGTATTCGGTGATTCTGCTGACTGATGGCTTGGAGAGCTGCGCTACCAATCCAAATGCGCCGAAGAACGCTGCCCAGGATTTGAAGGCTGCTGGGGTGAACGTCTACGTTGTCGGCCTGTCGATTACCTCAACGGAGCGACCGGCGTTGAATCAAATTGCTAGCTCGGGCGGCACGACTGCCTATTTTGCGGATGATCAGGATACGTTGGCGGCGGCGCTGTCGGATATTGTACGTCAATCGTTGTTGATCGAGGTTTGCAATGGTGATGATGACGATTGTGATGACTTGGTGGATGAGGGCTTTACCAAGTACTGCAATCTGCCTGCAGGCGTGACCGGTTTGGATCTGTGCAATGACCCGGGCGAGCGGCAGTGTGACAACCAAGACGACAACTGCGATGGCGACGTCGACGAAGGCGTCATCAACGCTTGTGGTTCGTGCGGCGCGGTGCCTACCGAGGTATGCGATGGCGTTGACAACGATTGCGACGTTGCCATCGACGAGATGAACGTCTGCGATGGTTGCATCAAGGACGACGAGATCTGCGACAACCTCGACAACGACTGCGACAACAAGGTCGACGAATCGCTGCAGCGCATCTGCGGCAACGACGTGGGCCAGTGCTCGACCGGTACCCAGACGTGTTCGGCGGGCGTTTGGGGCCAGTGCACGGGCCGTACGCCGATCGCTGAGGTCTGTGACAATCAAGACAACGACTGCGATGGCGTAGTGGATGGCATGGTGCGGCCGTGCGGAGAGAGTACCGGAGCCTGCCAACCCGGCAACCAGACATGCACAAAGGGCACCTGGGGTACATGCGTTGGCGAAATCGGTGAGTCCGCCGAAGTCTGCGATGGCCTCGACAACGACTGTAACGGCACCGTTGACGACAATGTCGCCAAAGACGGCGAGGCGTGCGGCAGCGGCATGTGCTCGCAGGGTAAGTTCGAATGCGTCGGCGGTTCGCTCATCTGCATAGGCATGAACACGGGCGGCGCCGAAACCTGTAACGATGCGGACGACGATTGCGACGGCAAGGTCGACGAGGGGCTTGGTCTTGGCGATCCCTGCGGTTCGAGCACGGGCGATTGCCGTCCTGGTACGCGCATCTGTCAAGGCGGCCAGGTCGTCTGCTCGGGCGGGGTTGGTGACGGCGAGGAGGTCTGTGACCTACGAGACAACGATTGCGACGGTGTGGTTGATGAGGACCTGCAGTCGAACGAGCTCTGCGGAACAGACGAAGGACAGTGCATGCAGGGAACGCTGCAGTGCGTACGCGGCCAGCAAGTCTGCGTAGGTGAAGTGCCTCCGGGGCTCGAGGTGTGCGACTGCGAAGATAACGACTGTGATGGCGAGATCGACGAGAACCCAGAGGCTGGCGGTATTTGCCCAGGGGACTCCGCGTGCCTTGAGTGCCAATGTGCGGGTCCCTGTCAGCAGACGCGTGAGTTCGGCAACAACTGTCCGCCTGGAAAAACTCCTTTCGAGCAAGGAGACGCTTGTTACTGCGTGGGCGAGCGCTGCAACGAGAGCACATGTGGTGCCGAGACCATTGAGATCGACAATCAGGTTCGTTGTGCCCCAGATACCGAAGGCGTCTCAAGTTGTGTGTGCAAGAACAACGCGTGCACGTTCCCATGCGAAGGCGTGGTGTGCCCGGAGGGGACGATCTGCAACCCGCGAGACGACGAAGGGCGGTGCGAGGAGGACTCATGTCGTGGCCTTGGCTGTGCGGAGGGCGAGCTTTGTGACTTCGAAACGGGCGCCTGCGATGTCGACCCGTGTGCCGGTATGGATTGCGGTGATCAGGCGTGCCGCGGCGGCGCGTGCGAGACGCCGTGTGCCGTTGTCGAGTGCGCTGCGGGACAGAGTTGTTCGCGGGGCGAATGTGCCGCCGACGCATGTGCAGGCGTAACCTGCAATAGCTTGGAGTTCTGCGATCCAACGGATGGGGTCTGCAAGAACAATCCGTGCCGCGGCGTGCGTTGCCCGGCGCAGTCGGTGTGTGATCCAAACACGGGAATGTGTGCGCCCGATCCGTGTGCTGGACTGCATTGTCCTGGTGATCTTTTGTGTATCGACGGCGAGTGTTTAGCCGACGAAGATGTGACGACGACGCCGGACGCGGGCGTGGCCGACGCTGGCGGACAGCGCGTGCTTGCCAGCGGCTCCGGGTGCACCTGTGCCGTCGACAAGCCGTCCCCACAACCACTGTGGCTCGGCCTCCTCGTGCTCGCTGCCCTCATCATCCGCCGTCGCGATGACGCGTCAGCGGAAGAGGCCGTTTCTTTTGGTTCTTCGCTAGCCTTTTCTCGAAACCAGCGATTTGCAGATAGCAAATCGGGTTCTTCGAAAAGAGCGCTCATCACGAGTTCTCGCGATGACGCGTCAGCGGAAGAGCCAGGGAGACAAGCGAAGCACCAAGTGTATTGTGCTATCAGCGCAATACTACTTGTGTGCGGAGCGTGTGATGTGGAGCCGTATTGCCTGGATTGTGCGGAAGAAGGCGATGGTCGTGTGGTGCCGAAGCCGGATGGCAACGTGCAGCGCGATGCGACCGTCGTCAAAGACGCCAGCCTGCCCGACGCGACGCCCGATGCGGCCCCACCAGGTGTCGAGGTGTGCAATGGTGCCGACGAAGACGGCGACGGCAAGATCGACGAGACCTTCGACCTGCAAGCCGATCCACGAAACTGCGGCAAGTGTGGCAACGAGTGCGCGATCGCAAATGCGTTTTCCGAGTGTCGCGCCGGAGAATGCGCTTTTACGATGTGTGACGTTGGCTTTTACGACCTCAACAGCGACGAGAGCGACGGTTGCGAATACCGTTGCCTGCCACGCGCCGAAGATGACGCAAAGTGCGATCTCGTTGACGAAGATTGCGACGGCAAGGTCGATGAAGACATCGACAAGATGAGCAACCCCCTCAACTGCGGCGAGTGTGGTCGCCGCTGTATATTCGGCAATGCAGAGGCCGGGTGCACGGGGGGCAAGTGCGTGCTCACCGCTTGTCAGGAGGGCTACGTGGATCTCGACAAGCAGCCTGGAACCGGCTGCGAATACGCGTGTAACAAGGTCGCGGATGAAGAAGTCGAGTGCAACCTCGAGGACGACGACTGCGACGGCATTATCGACGAAGGGAACCCCGAAGGGGGTTCTGCGTGTGGCGAGACGCGCGGCGAGTGCACCGCGGGCACGGAGGTTTGCACAGCCGGAACGCTTGCGTGCCAGAATGCGGGCCTACCGGTTGTCGAGTCTTGCGATGAGAAGGACAACGACTGCGATGGCAGTACCGATGAGGCTTTCGCACTGCAAACTGACATCAACAACTGCGGCAAATGCGGAAACTCATGCAACCTTGCAGGTGCTGTGATGCGTTGCAATGCCGGCAAGTGCGAGTTTGTTCGCTGTCAGGCTGGGCTAAGCGATGCCAACGGCGATATCGGCTCCGCGAACTCCGATGGTTGCGAATACGCGTGCACCTTCGCGGGTAGCGAGATTTGCAATGGGCAAGACGACGACTGTGACAACAAGGTCGACGAAGCAGTCAGCGCGCCCAGCAACTTCTGCAACCCGAACGGCGTCTGCGGCGGAAACTCAAGTGTCGTTTGCAATGGCAAGCAGGGCTGGGGCTGCGAGTATGGGGGCGATTACGAAGAAGCCGAGATGACGTGCGACGACAAAGACAACGATTGCGACGGCAAGATTGACGAGGGGTTTCCGGTCGGAGACGCTTGCGACAATGGCCGTGACGGCGAGTGTAAACGCCGCGGAATGCGGAAGTGCGACGGAACGGGCACGACGACGGTCTGTGACGCCCCAGACGTTGCGTCGGGTTCTGCGGAGAAGTGTGACGGTAAAGACAATGACTGCGATGGCGATGTCGACGAGATGATGAGCATCTCGACGATTGCGACGGTTCCGTTCTCGAACCGCGACGGCGACACCGTGCGAATCATGGCCTACGAAGCGTCACGTCCCGACGCCAGTGCCAGCGAGCCGGGTTCGATGAACACGGTAGCCTGTTCGACCAAAGGGCATTTGCCTTGGACCAATGTGACCTGGCAGCAGGCGAAAAATGCGTGTTGTGCGCTCAACGCCTCCGGCACTTGCCCTTCAAACGGCACGGGCTGGCGTCTTTGTTCAGCGGACGACTGGCAAGACGCCTGTGAGGCCAACAACACGTGTACCTGGAGCTACGAGAATAGTTGCTCTTCGTCGCAGCCGCTTGTCTGCAATGGCGAAGAGCACGACAGCGCCGGTAACGCTGGAGACCAAGACAGTGTCTATGTCACGGGTTCCACGACTTTCCCGGCATGCTTTGCGGCGCTACCGAACGGCGACGTCTTTGACATGAGCGGCAACATCAAGGAATGGACGTCCACAGAGCGCGGCTCGTCCACAGTGCACGAGATTCGCGGTGGTTCGTACAACAACATCGAATCAGGGCGAACGTGTCAGTTCTCGTTTACCGCGGGCAACAACCAGTTTCAGTTCCCCAACACCGGCTTCCGCTGTTGTCTCTATTGAATTGGGGACGGTCCTCATCTTTTCATCAAATTGCCCGCACCTTGAACCGGCTCCGCGCGAAAAAGAGGTATGGCCCGAAAACCTCGTTGGTGGCTGCCTGGAAGAGGTGCGCACCTGATCTCTCGATTTGTCGACCGTAAATTCCACATCGCTGACGCGAAAGACCGAAAGGCTTACCTTGATGCCATGAGCCGCGCTCAATCCCGTTGGGACTGGCGGTGGCTTAGCTTCGCCTTGATGTCATCCCATGTGCACCACGGACTCGCCGCTGGAACCACGAACCCTGGGCAATTCTATCGATCGGCGCACACGCGCTATGCCGCCCACTTCCATCGTCGACGTGGTGAAGCCACGAGTGGACCCGTATTCTCGAGCAGGCCGAAGTACTACCCGGTGGAGCCTGCCCAGCTGCTGAAAATGGTTGCGTACCATCACCAGAACCCTGTGAACGCAGGCGTAGTCGCCCGCGCGAGTGAATCGAACTGGACCAGTCACCGATACTACCTCCGCCTCGAGCCAGCGCCGCCCTGGCTCGATATTGAATGGGCGTTGGATCTGTTTGGTTTTTCAGACACAGCCGCCGGACGAGTGCGGTTTGATGAGTTTGTGATGGATTTTGAACCCGCATTCGGTGACTCCAAGCCGGAGGATCGGCCCGAACCTGTCCATGAGCTGCCAGTACCCGACAACGTAGACTGGGTTCAGCTCATCTGTGCTGCACGAAACATTGCGAACGTACCGATTGGGCAGTCGATTGCTTCTCGGAAGCGTTCGAGCGTGCTCGCTCGAGTTCTAATCGGCCGCATTGCAACGGAGGAGCTTGGCTTGCCGTGTTCTGCCTTGGCGCCGCATGTTGGTATGTGCCCGGGCGCAGTTTCAAATCTGCTCGCGCGCGCGTCGTCGCGGAGTTCGTCGACGGAAGAGCACCTCCGTGAACTGCGGTGGAAGCTTTTCCCGGATCTGCCCAAACCATCAACCGAAAGATGAAACGATGAGGACCGTCCCCACTCCGCCCCCTCGAGTAGTGCTAGGATCCACGGATGGCTGATGCGGTCTTGGTGTATTCGTTTGGTGGGCCGGAGGCGCCGGGCGAGGTCATGCCGTTTCTCAAGCGTGTGACGGGCGGACGCGTACCGGAGGAGCGCCTCTCCAAAGTTGCGGAGCACTATCACCATTTCGGTGGCAAGAGCCCCATCAACGACCAGGGCCGAGCGCTTGTTGGCGCGATCAAGCAAGAACTCGACGCCCGTGACCATGTCTGGCCCGTCTACTTTGCAAATCGGCATACCCCACCGGAGCTTGAAGCGGTCACCCGGCAGATGGTTTCCGATGGCATCGGGCGGGTTGCCGTGTTCGTCACCGCCGCGTTCGGTTCGTTCTCCGGATGCCGCGTGTACCGAGAAGAAGCGTTCGAAAAGCTCAAAAGCATCGAAGGTCGACCCGAGTTCATCTACTGCGCGAAGCTCTACGACCAGCATGGCTTTGTCGAAGCCAACGCGGAGCATCTGCAAGATGTTTGGAGGCGCTCGGGCGCAACACATGGCGAGACCCGCTTGCTCTTCACGGCACACAGCATTCCGCTTGCGATGGCCAAGACGGCGCCCTACCAGGAGCATCTCAACCACAGCTGCGCGGCCGTTGCCAGTCAGCTCGGAATCGACGCATGGGACCTTGTGTGGCAAAGCCGCAGCGGGCCGCCATCGGTTCCTTGGCTTGAGCCGGACGTGAACGATGCGATTGCCAAACATCACGATGCCGGCTGTGAACACGTGATTGTTCACCCGATCGGTTTTTTGTCAGATCACATGGAAGTGATCTATGACCTCGATATCGAGGCGCGCGAGACGGCAGAGAAGTTGGGGATGCGCTTTGATCGTGTTCATACGCCGGGCACGCACCCAAGCTTTGTGAGCGCTGTTGTCGACCTCATCGAGCGGGCGCTTGGCCGACCGCCGGGGCCAGACGTGGGTGATACGACGCTTTCGTGCAAACCCGGATGTTGCGCCTACCAGCCGACGCGAATCCGAGCCTGACTAGGAGCAGCGATTGCTCGCGATGCCGGTGCAGGTGTCGAACTGCGCTGAGCAGTCGGTCCCGCCGAACGCGCCGCAGGCGCATTGCTGCATGCAGTCCGCTTCGCCCAGCAAGCACAGGAGTGGACACCCGTTTTGCGCCTCGCATGCGCTCCTTTCGTCGTAGCAGCTCAGGCAGTCGCGGCTCACCGCTCCGAGCGTGGAGTCGTACAAGCAATCGGTGACGCAGGTGGGGGGAGGCATCTCCTCGAACGAACAAAGGAGCTGACAAAACGAAAGCGTTTCTTCGACGGTGCCGAAAGCATACGTTCCGTTGACCGCCGATTGATCGTTTGGATTGCTGCAGCGGCCATTCCCGAGCGATGCATCGGGTGTGACGCCGCCGTCCGGGCACATGCAGGCGCCGAGCGAACGGCCGTCACTTTCGCACATGGCCTCGCCTGAACAGCCTCCCGTTCCGCTGCAGGTATACACCTGGCCTGGGTTGCAGACCCGGTTGTCGATCTCTGGCGCTGCGTCATGGATGCCCGCGTCCGACGGGCCGGACAGACACCGACACTCGCCGAGCCGCATCCCACCAGTGATGCACTGTGCAGCGCCGCGACAACCGGCAGTACCCATGCATTCGTAGTAACTTCCAACCTCGCAGCTCCAGCTCGCATCGCCCGTGCTCGCGTCGGTATCTGCGGGTACCGTGCCTCGCCGACCGTTGCTGCACGCAAAGAGCGGCACACAAAAGGCGGCGATCAAAACAAGCTGAAATCGTTCCCTGCCCATCACCGCACACCCTATAGCCCGAGATGGGCCCGAGATCACACCGACCCATCAAAAACTTGAGGCGGCTCAGGGGTCGGTGGCAAGGCCGCGCGGCAAGATATCAGGCTCGGAAGTGTCGCCGGATCCTTCCAAGAAGAACTTTGATTTTCGGTACTTGGCCGCCAAACGCACGAGGGTGATCTTGAGCACGGCAGCGACCGGGACCGCCAACAAGACCCCCAGAAACCCGAACATCTCGCCTCCTGCCAACAGGGCGATGATCACCCAGACCGAGGAGAGGCCGACCTTGTCGCCCATAATCTTCGGCGTGATGACAAAGCCTTCAAGTAGCTGGATGATGGTGTAGACCACCACGACCCCGAGCAGTTGGCCCCAGCCCGACCAATGAAGCGCACTCATCAAGAGCGCGAGCGAGAGCGCCACGGCGCCTCCGACGTACGGGATGAAAGAAAGCAGCCCCGCGACAACACCAATGACGAGCGCCATGGGCACACCGATCACGGCATAACCGATGACAAAGAGGACTGTAAGTATAGTCATGACCATGACCTGGCCGCGCACGAACTGACTCAGAGCGTCATCGACTTCACGAAAGAAACCGGTGATGATGTCGCGGCGACGCTCGGGAATGAAGCTTCGAATCGCCGCTACCGCGCGGTCAAAGTCGTACAGAAAGTAAAAGGCGATCACGGGCGTCATGACTGCGCCAAAGAGAGCGCCCAGCGCGTTGGCTGCTCCCCCGAGAAGCCAGGCCAAAACGCCCTTTAGGGGCGCTGCAAACTGCTTGGCGGCTGCCTCCGCATCAAAGTCTAGCGAAGCCAGTGCTTCGGAGAAGCTGCTGGGAAGGACGATTCCGTGCTCGGCAAGCCAAGGCTCGAAGTCCTTCCATACGGCGATGATCTTGTCGGGCACCGTGCTCGCGAAGTAGGCCAGCTCGCGACCGATGATCGGAATCCCGATCAAGATCACGAGTAACAGCACGATGGCGGAGAGTGCCAAGATCACGCCGATTGCCGCCCCGCGCGGCAGGCCTTTGGCTTCGAGTTTGTCGGCCAGTGGGTCGAAGAGGTAGGCGATCAGGAACGCGAAAAAGAGCGGTGAGAAAACATTGCGGAGGTGCGCCATGGCCCAGAGCAGGGCGACCACGATCAGCAGGGGCGCAAACCACGAGGGCATCACGATTCGTACCGGGCGAGCTTGCATCCACACGACGTTCGCCAAAAAGGTCGTTCAACGGCCAATTTTCTGCATAAGTTGGGCCGTCTGGGCATGCGAATGTCGTCTCAGTGGGCGTAGCGTAAGGCTTTCATTCGGGCTAAGCCTCGCTCATGTACCGCTTCTGTAGCTTCGGAATCTTGTTGGTAATCTGTGGATGCACCGATTTGGGTGACGCTTCACAGACGCGCGATACGCTCAAGGTTGGCACGTACAACGCCGGGTTGGCGTATGGGTTCGTGCCGCACGCAGAACAGCGAGCACCCGAAATTTTTGCGGCGCTACCCAAGATCGATGTGGATGTGCTCTGCGTTCAGGAGTTTTGGGAGGCGAAGGACTGGAACGCGTTGAACGCAGCGGCAGCCGAAGCCAAGGTCTGGGGCAATAGCTACCGTAAGCCTCCGAAGCCCGATGCCGATCCGCCTTTGATGACCGATGCAGGCAGCGCGGATGCGATGATCGACGCTTCGGTCGACGCTTCGCGGATGGACGCGATGATGGACAGTTCGGTCGACGCTTCGCGGATGGACGCGATGATAGACGGCTCGATGGATGCCAGCACGGACGCGAGCACCGAACCCGGTGGCGTTCGTTGTTCAGAAGCGGAGGCCACGCCACTCGAAACCTGTGCCAGGGCAAACTGTGGGGATGTCCCTATCGATGGTCTCGTCAGCTGTGTGGTCGATGCTTGTCCTACGGAAGTAGGAGGGCTTGGCGCAGAGTGCTTCGACTGCGTCGTCGGTGCCATCGGCAACGACCTCGACACAATTCTGGATCGATGCGGACCAGAGGGGATGGGGGGCATGGACGGCGGCTTCGCCTATGAAGGCAGTTTCGGCACCGGCATTCTTTCGAACATGCCTCTTCGCGACGCTGACACGCTGGTTTTGCGGTCGACCACCAATCGTCGCGCTGTTCTTTATGCCAAGCTCGCGGGTACTGGCGCTGACACCGTCCACTTTTTCTGCACACACCTTACAGCCAACCTCACCCAGCTTCCCTATAACGGCGAGTATGCGTCCTGGGGCGACGAACAAGCGGCGCAAATCGAAGCCATGTTGGCCTGGGTCGAGGAGAAGGCAGGCAGCGATGGGCAAGTCATCCTGGCCGGCGACTTCAACTCTGGACCCGCGAAGGGCGATATTCGTGCGAGTCTCCCCGAGAACTACGCGCGCTACGCAGCGGCAGGTTACGACAATGTATACGCCGCTCGCCCCGATGCGCAGTGCACTTCATGTGACGCCAATCCGATCGGCGATGACCTTGCGGTAGCGACCGGAAGCCTGATCGACCACATTTTTACGCGCGATATCTCCGGCGATGCGTACGAACTTTCCGCCGAGCGTTTTCTAACCGAACCCCTCACCGTTGAAATTGACGGAGAGGCCACCGATTCGGCGTACTCAGACCACTACGGCCTGCGCCTCGATATCAAACGCAAGTAGATCGTGACTTGGGGGACGGTCCTCATCATTTCATCATTTATTGAAAAGGGTGACATCGAAAAGAACTTCCCAAGCCACACGTCGGACCTGGGTTACAAATGATGAAATGATGAGGACCGTCCCCGTACTCCGGATCGGCGATGACCTTGCGGTAGCGACCGGAAGCCTGATCGACCACATTTTTACGCGCGATATCTCCGGCGATGCGTACGAACTTTCCGCCGAGCGTTTTCTAACCGAACCCCTCACCGTTGAAATTGACGGAGAGGCCACCGATTCGGCGTACTCAGACCACTACGGCCTGCGCCTCGATATCAAACGCAAGTAGATCGTGACTTGGGGGACGGTCCTCATCATTTCATCATTTATTGAAAAGGGTGACATCGAAAAGAACTTCCCAAGCCACACGTCGGACCTGGGTTACAAATGATGAAATGATGAGGACCGTCCCCGTACTCCGTAACACCGTACTACGTACCTCGATATCAAGCGCAAGTAGAGGTTCGTTACTGCGAGGAGGGCTCGGTCTTCTCCATGATGATGAACTCGACGCGGCGGTTGCGTGCGCGTCCGGCGGCCGTGATGTTCGGCACTTTCGGTCGGTCCGGGCCAAAGCCATTCGATGTGAGGCGACTTTCGTCGATGCCATGATCGATGAGCCACAGTCGCACCGCCAAAGCACGTTTCTCGGAAAGCGTTTGGTTCATTTGGCGTCCACCACGGTCGTCCGTATGTCCTTGGACCTCGACGACTTTGACGTGCGGGTTGCGGATGAGCACGTCCGCGACTTCTTCGAGAATGGGGAAACTGTTGGGGTTGATCTCATCTGACCCCGTCGCGAAGTTGATGTTTCGCCGGATGTTGATCGACTTGTCCGTCAGTTTCGCCAGCGGATTCTTCGACTTTTTCTTGAGTTCGAGGTTGAGTGTGGTGGTCTCTTGCGAGCGAATGGTGAAGGTTTCGATTTTGACGAGGTGGTCGGGGCTCTCGACTCGCGCCGAATAGTCGCCGGCTGGCAACCCGTTGATCGCGAAGCCTCCGCCCGCATCGGGGGTGACCGAGGTTTGCTTCTGTCCGGAGATTTGGACCTCCACGCTGCTAACTGCTTTGCCGTCCTCGTCCTTGACGGTGCCTTTCAAATCGCCGTCGCGGGGTTTGGCAGTGAGCTTGCAGGTTGTCTCAACGTCTGCACCCGCGATCGTCGCTGAGCAGGAGCCGGTCTCATAGTCTGGATGTTTGACGACCATGTCGACCGGTCCGTCCTCAAAGCGATAGCTCTTGAAGCTACCGTCTTGGCTGGTGACGATCGCGTTGCGAGCGGCGTGTGCGCCCGAAAACGAAACCTCTGCGGCATCTAGGCCTGCACTGGTCTTGTCATCGATGACCTTCCCGATGACGTGAAAACCGAGCGGCTTGGCGGTTTCTTTCTCGACCTCCTGGTAGACCACGCGCTCAGGCGGGTCAGGGTCGTATGCGTAGCTGATGCCCAGCATGATGTTGTAAGGGGCGTTACCCGAAAGTTCGCGCACGAAAGTACTCGTTCCCGTCAAACCGATATCGACAGCGGCAAACATGGAAAGACCCTGCACCGGTGGTAGCACGCGCACGCCGAAGGTGAGGTCCATCTCGTTCGACGAAACACCTTCGATGCCGAGGCAGCTGTCGTCGCTATTGGCTGGGCTGCTCGGGTCAGCAGGGTCACGAATGAACAAGCAGTCGTAGCCCTGACGGTTCACCGGAATGGCCCATGTCCACTCCGCAATCGGGTGGATGGAGAAGTCTTCGGCAACCATCAGTGGTGCTTCGAGACCCACGCCAAGGTTCACGAAATCGGTGCGATTGATATCGAGGGCGAAGCGTTCGATGCGGGTCACGAGATGGCGGTTCTCGTCCTCGCGTGGAGCTGGATCTTCGAGGTCGGCATAGCGGGCGTTTTCTGCGTCCTCGATGAGGTGTTCTGAGTTGTCGAAGAAGTACTGGACGTTGAGCCTCGCCAGCAAAGGGAAGTCGGCGAGCTTTCGAAAGTCGAGTGCGCCGTTGAGCCGGATGCCAAAGCTTGTGCTGTCGAGCACGACTCCGATGTCGCCGACCGCGTTGAGAATAGCCAACTCGACGTCACCGCCCAGCGTGAAACCTGGCAAGATTTCGTAAAAACCTTTGATACCCAACGTGGTGTCACCGAGAACTTGAAATAGCCCCGGGTCCTCCATCTGGTTGGAGTTCGCGTAGCTTTTGAGTGATGCGTAGACCTCGAGAAAGTCGAGGGGGGTTAAACCCAGAGAGAGGGCGCCACCGATGTGTTCGTTGTCGTCCCCGGGCTCGAGGAAGGATGACGAGAAAAAGAACTCGGTGTGTAGTTGAAGGCGGAAAGTGCCAGGCTTGCCCGAGCCTGCGTCGACAACCCGCAAGCCACCGACCGAGCCGATGAGTGAGTTGTGATTGCGAAACAGCGACGCGTCGCCATCACCATCCGTTGCCTTGGTCGCCGTTTCGCTCTCTACCTCGACCGAGGCCTCGGTCGTCGCCTCAGTGCTGCGCGTCGTGGTAGTGGATGCCTCGCTGGACGTCTCGACGCCACCGAACTCGTCGTCGAACCCTTCAAAGCCGTCTTGCGCGCTTGCGACGGGGTGACAGACCAACAATGCAACACAAAGTGGAAGACAACGCATGCGGCGTTTTTACAACGCGGCGTACATCCATGTCCATGTTTCTGGCTGAATTAGCCAAGAGTTCCGGCTCTGCTCTTGGTTCTTCGGCTAACGCTCGATTCGAAGACGCGGTGCTGATAGCACAGCGCTTCTCGGTCTCGCTGGCCTCATCCTGTGCCGCTGGTTCTTCGGCTAACGCTCGATTCGAAGACGCGGTGCTGATAGCACAGCGCTTC
>CAZAQV010000028.1:71244-79149 GCA_964487255.1 uncultured Polyangiales bacterium
TCGGTCTCGCTGGCCTCATCACAGTATTATTCGTCGCGGCCAGGGGCGACGAAGAGTGTGACTTTGCCCTGTGGCGGAATCATGACGTTTCGCGGGTTGCTTGGCTTACCGGCCTTGGGGTTGAAGGTCACCACATGAAGCCCACCTGCAACATTTTCGATCTTGCAGGTTCCGGACGAAGTCTGGCAGGTATAGGTGCTCTTCTTGTCCTTGCTCTCAAGTGTGACCTTACCATCGACTGGCTTGTCGCCCGAGTCGCGGACCTTAACGATGACGAGGGCTTGCGCCGAGGCGCTCTGGGGTGCCACCGACCAGGCCAGCATACCCAGCATTGCCGCACAAAAGACGGCATACATGCGAGTGAGTGGTTGTTTGCGGATGATCATGACGGCTCCCCTTTAGTGGTCCCTGGTACGACGTTTGGCGTCGCAAGAACATTCATCAAAGCTATGGGATCTGCCTGAAGCCGCAAGTTTTCAGGCGTCTCGCTTGGGTGACTCGGGCGGAAGGGAATCGCCGGATCTCGCATCATGTGGCAATGATTCCGAGGACATAGCGTCGTCGTCCACCGGCGCGCCCTCGGCCGCTTCGCCGTCGTCGTCGTAGCCCATCGCTTCGTCATACGACTCTGCACTCACCTCTGCAGGACTGATGGACGTGACGAGCTCGTCAATGTCTTCGGGTGGAAGTGACTCGCCCAAGTCTTCGACCGCATCGAGAGCGTCGGGCGGTACCGACTCGAAGTCGTTACCCACATCGGCTGCTCGCGGCGCGTAGGAAGGTGGTCGAGAGCCGAACGAGACTTCGCCGAGCGAGACCGGACGGAGTGAAGGTAGGTGCTCCGCAAAACCTTGTTGGCTTCCCCGCGGGGCGATGGGCGCGAGGCTCGGCGCGGGTTGTACCGGCCGAAAGGAGTGTTCGCGCGGACGAGCCGGCGCTTGAGGCTTCGGCAGCTCACCTTTGGCGTACTGAAAGAGCCCGGTTGAGGCGGGATAAAGCGTTTCCTCGTCTTCAGGCTCAAGCGAGTAGGCTTGTGCGCTCGTGGGTCGAGACAAGCCGTCCCCGAGCGCGCTCACCTGCGGCGCTGGTGGTCTTTGTGGGGCTTCGGGATTTGGATAGAGGTCACGTTCGCCGAGGGCCAGTTCGTCAACGTTGCCCCGCGCGGGGGGACGAGACGATGGCGTTGGTGGTGGTGCGGATGGCGGGCGTGAAAAAGGTGGCGGTTGGCTGGAGGCGCGCGGATGCTCGTAGATAGTCGCCTCATCCGGTGCCTCGAAGAGGTCTTCGGGGCTGGCCTCAACAACGCTGACCTCATCCACCAACCCATCGACCTCCTCCGCGTCGGCGATTGCCGAATCGGGTGCCTGTGAGGGAGGTCGGCTGCTCACCGCCGGTGGCTGGCTTGCCGGCGGCTGGCTTGCCGGCGGTTGGCTATAGGGCGGCTGGCTTGCCGGCGGTTGGCTTGCTGGCGGTTGGCTATAGGGCGGCTGGCTTGGTGAGCCGCTAGGCCTCGAACTTGCCATGTCGCCTTCGGCACCAAACTCGGTCGTGTGATCGATGCGATCAGAAACGGGCTCTTCGTAGGCCTCGCTGACCTCTTCGACGGCGCCGGCGTCCACGACTTCGTGTTCGTTTGTGCCGGGACCTTCGCCACGCATCAACAAGATTCGATCGTGAACCGCTGTGAAGCGGTCGTTGAACTCTAGGTCGTGAATGACGATGTCGTATCGGTACTCGACGTCGCGCTCTTCGCCCCCGTCTTCACTCGCCACGGCCCGACCCTTGCCCTCGAGCGCAACACTCTGGTCCTCGAGCAAGACTTGAAAGATTAGTTCAGCATCATCATCGAACGGCGTCGGGCCGTACAGGATGACCTGATCGGATTCCACGCGTTCCGCCAACCCTTCGGCGAGCTCAGCGAGGTCTTTGAAGAATGTTGGCACCACCAGTGTTTGTGTCACGGTGTCACCTCGTCATCGGTTGTTGTGTAGGGTGCAGTTCTCACGTCCGAGTCCGCATTGTCGCTCGCCTTGAGCAGGATTTCCACCCGTCTTTCAGCTTCTTGAAGCCTGGCGTCCGCTGCTTTGCGTAGGCGCACACCCTCTTCGAACAGCGCAATCGACTCTTCAAGTGGTAAATTGCCGTTTTCTAGCCGATCTACCGTGTTTTCGAGCTGCTCAAGCAAAACCTCGAAAGGTGGGTCACCTTTCTTGGAAGATGCTTTTGTGCGGACCTTGCCAGCCATGGGGGAACATTGCCGGAAAAACACTGCTTAGGTCAATCTATGCGCGCGTTCGGACGCTCTCTTTTGCCCTGGCGTAGCGTTCTGCCCTATAGGCCGATTCGGAGCCGTACGATCAGCAGATCGTGGGCCAAACCGGCCATGTCTGCGCGCGTATAGCCCAGTCCAAACCCGGCGTAAAAGCTATTTACGAGACGAACGTCAAGCCCGGCCTCGACGCCAAGTCCGATCAGGCCAAATGCGACCGAGGAGGTAAAACGCTCGCCGATTACAGCGCCACCCATGAGGGTACCGCCCAGGTAGGGGAGCACACCATTCCAGTCTGTGTACTGATATCCGACGATCGCTCGGGCACCGAAAAACAGGTCGTTATCCTCGTAGGCGTAATCGCGGATGCCACCCATCAGGCTCAAACCCGCCCGCAACTGGGGCACGATGGGCAAAAAGCCACCGAACATGGCCATGTGCGTCGCGCCGCCGCCGTGTCCATCACTAAGGTCGAAGTACTCGTAACCGACCTCAAGTCGTGGCCCGTCCCACGCGTTGTCTTCTTCGTCGCCAGCGCCACGGTCCAGCTTGTCGAGTTCGGCTTGAGCTCCGCCCGAGACGGGTTGGTCTGCAGCAGCGTTGTCGAAAAGTGGGTCGTGTTGCGCTCGTGCCGAACTCGTGAGCCCGGTCGTCGTGCCGACGACAAACGTCACCCAAAGTGCAGCCCTCATGGCCCCGCCTCCTTCACCGAGATCGAACGAAGCATGTCGGTCACTTCTGGGGCATAGAGACCGGGAAACCCGGTCATGTCGACTCGCAGCGTGCCTTCGACGTGCGGCAATAGAACCACGCGGTGGTTGTAATCGGTCGCATTGTCGCGCCAACCGACTTCGACGCCTTCGACTTGTTCATACGTCTCGAATGCCTGCCGCGGAACGACGTCGAGCGCGTCTGCGGGTGGATTGACGGTGTCGGAAACTTCCCCAGGGGTCCCCTCCACGACTTGCGTGACGAGTCGGTATTTCGGGAAAGGTTCAATCTCGGCGTCAGGCCCGGAGACGTCATCACCGGCGCGCGGGATCTCGATGCGCAAGTTTTGTCCGAGCGCTTCGCCAAAACGCCAAGGGGGAGACAAGTAACGAATGGTGAAGCTCTGATCCGATGGACTCCACTCGACCAGCCCAGCAAACTGATCGTCCACATGCTTCCCGCAGGAGAGCACCACGATGGCGAAAAACGCCACCCATCCTAGTCCACGATAGTGGGGGTTAGCCCTCTTCATTGCGACACTATTATCCAGTTCGGCGATGGATCACAAATCCCTGATCTGTTCTTCCAGAGAAAGCCACGTCCGCTCGGGGTGACAGAACGCAGCGTCCAGCGGTGCGTAGGGTTCAAAGAGCACCCCAGAAGGCGGTGGATCTGCGAGTTCGTGTCCGTTCTCCCAGGCGACGAGGATCGGCTCGCTGCTTTGTAAGAGCACCGGCACGGCCGGTCCAGGTTTGGTGGGCTTCCACTTGGGCTGAAGGCGTTCAAACGCTCTGGAGTCGATCGCCTCAAGCGAGAGCCATTGCCGCAAGGGGTGCTTGGCCGATAAACGGTGCGTGATCACGCGGACCGCTGTTTCTCGAACGTACGACCGTGGGTCGTCCACGTAGGGCGCAACGGTGAATAGCGGGACGGTGCGAAGTTGACCGAGAAGATGGATCGCCAGGCCGGCCAGTGGGCTTGTTGGTAAGAGCCAATCGCGAATGTTCCGCTGCGCTTGCCCGTGGAGCTCCTCGTGTGCACGTGTCACGGCCAACATGGCTCGGGTCAGCTCAACCTGGTAGCCGACGAGGTCTAAGACGGCATCTTCTGCTTGCTCGCGGGCGAAGCGCTGAACGCGTTGCTGGACCTCGACCAGAGTTGGCTGCGAGATAGGGATGCCCGATCTTCGCAATGCTTTGAGTAACGCGTGAACGACATCGGGGTGTGATTCGGTTTGCAGAAGGTTTTGGAACGTTGTTTCGTGATGCGCATTATCGAGCGCGACCAGTGCGTTGACCGCTTCTTGACGGCTGCCAGGCTCTTCGGAGGCCAACATGTGAACCAGCTCCTCGGTGACCGCTTCGTCGCGCGCAACGCCTCGTAGTATCATCATGTGTTCTGGTTGAGCGTGGGCCCGCAGCGCATGTAGGCCTGCTGTGCGCGAGTTGGCGTTGCGGAGCTGGCGTAGTGCGAGGGCGAGCTCGAATGTCAGATAGGTGCGGTCCTCCGCGTGTTTCGCATCCTCTAGAAGCAGAAGCAGCTCTGCGACTGGGCGTGCCTCGTTCGTCCGGACTAGCGTGGAAACCTGCGAGCACGAGCTTGGGTTCGTGGAGCTGAGGCGGACCAGATCATCGCCTTTGCCACGTTGAATCAGAGTACGTTTGAGCGCGACGCGAACGCGCAAATCTCGTTCGCGCATCCAAGCCCTCGTCAGTTCATCGTCGTCGAACGCCAGCGTGTGACGGGCAGAAAGACGGGCCGCGTGCCAACGCAGAAGAGGATTCGGGTGGGAGAGGGACTCAAGTGCATCGGCCCAGACGGTGACGATCGAATGACGTCTTGGTTGCTCGTCATCGTCGAACGGGCGCGGGCCCCACGGGGAGCGCAGCTGCGCATGTACGGGTACGACGACGCTCAAAACCAGCAAACAGGCCGTCAGCAAGCGCGTGTAGTGCACAACCATGCTTTTGTACTATCACCGCAGCGATGTCCATTCCGCCGCAGCCGTGGGTAATCGTACCAGGCAACCACGATGGTGTGCATCGCGGTCACCAGCGACTGCTGACCGTTGCGGTGGCAAGAGCGCAAGGCACGCCCGTGGTGCCCTTGTTTTTCGACCCACACCCAGCAAAGGTCCTGCGCCCGAGCCAAGCGCCCGAACCGCTGACGACTCCAAAACGACGAATCGAGCTGCTCGTGCATGCAGGGGCATCCCACGTGGTGTGCGAGCACTTCGACCAGACGACCGCACAAATTTTGCCCGCCGATTTTGCTGCGAGGTTCCTTAAGAAGCGCCTCGGTGCGAGCTTGGTGGTCGTCGGACCCGATTTTCGCTTTGGACACCGGCGCGCTGGAGATGTGGCAATGCTCAGAAGGCTCGGTGCAAAGCACGGCTTTGCAGTTCATGAGGTTGATGTTGCGTGTGAAGCGGGGAGGCGGATTTCTTCGAGTTTGATTCGCGAACAGCTCCGACGTGGTGATGTAGTAGGGGCCGCCCATGCACTTGGCCGCTTTCACGAAGTCGAGGCGGTGGTGGTTGAAGGTCACAAACGGGGTCGCACGATCGGATTTCCGACTGCCAACCTGGGATCGTGTCCGACGTTGCTGCCTTCCGACGGGGTCTACGCCGTTGTTGCGCGCGTGCTCGATGGTTCGCCTGGGGTGTGGGGTGGCGCGGCGAACCTTGGGGTGCGGCCAACCCTTGCTGCGGGGCACAGCGTTGAGGTGCACTTGCTCGACTTTTCGGGTGACGCCGATTCGCTCTATGGTAAGCGTCTAAGGGTAGGCTTTGTGGCACGCATTCGAGACGAACTACGATTTGACGGTGTTGACGAGCTCAAGCGTCAGATTGCAGCCGACGTCGATCAGGCACGCGCACTTTCACGCGCTGCGCTCGAACAAGATGAGGTGATGGCGTGGTTCTGAGGCACTTCCGAAAGATTGCGAAAAGCGTTGCGAAGCGTGCGGTTGAAGAAGTGGCCAAGCGAGCCGCCGAAGAACTTGCCAAGCGGTCCGCCGACGATCGTGAAGCCGGGACCACGAGCGACGTTCATGAACCTGCGGCCAACCACACCTCGAATCGTGAGGCGGAGTTGGCGCGACCCGAGCCGCCAGAGCGAAAGGCGAGCCCGAAGCAGGCTTCCCGGCGCAAGCGGCTGACCAAGAAGCGGGAGCGAAAAGCAGCGGAGCAGGCCCCTGAGCATGAACCGCTTCCAACTCGGACGATGGCGCGGCTGCTCATGAAACAGGCTCGCTGGGCTCGCGCCCTTCTGATTTACGACCAGCTGCAGCAGGAGAAGAGCCCATCGGGAGCAGTTCCAGACCTCTCGCTCGCCGCAGAACGAATGACCGCGTACCACCAGCTAGCACTCGAAGCAGAGACCCCCATCACCTGGCGACATCTGCGTAAACGCGGAGAGCACCTTTACCTTCATGACCCAGGCATTCGCGAGGACGACGGCATTGCTGAGCGACCACTGCACCTCGCAGTGTTGCGCTTCGACCGAAGATCATTGGTCGAATGGGAGGTCCAGCGTGATGACCGAGTTGCGATGGGTCGTGATTTCTCGTTTGAGCCTGTCCACCGTGGCGATTACGCGATCGCGGCCGTCGAGCGCGATGGTGCTCTCCGCTGGGTGACCCCAATGTGCGAATGGGACGAAACCGAGGCGCCACCAGACCGATAACAGCCCCACATGCGGGTCGTTGTGTTCATGGTCGTGCTTAGCTTTTGGGGATGCGCTGGCCTCAGCTCGGAGCTGAGTCTAAGAGGGCGGTACACGCGTGAGCCCCAATTGGAGCGCTGGCGTGTGGACCTCGCGCTTGTGCTTGCCCCCACGCGTTCGAGAGAAACGGGTGAGGTCGCACGGCCATGAAAGCCCGGAGACAGATGGGCGTGGCTGCGTTTGGAACTATCCTGTGTGGGTTGCTGTGCACGAGCGCGTGCGCCCAAACCGTGGAACCCACAGTTGCGACAGAACGATATGCCAAGCTCGTCGAGCGCTACCAATTGCAGGTACCGCTCTGGCGACTACTCCACGCCGTGGCCCGTCGCTTACCCAATGACGATGGCGCCCTCGCTCGTGCGCGCCTGCGGGGGCTCGTTCCACAGATCCGGGTCGGCGGACGCGTGCGAAAAGGCAACAACTTCTTGCAGGTACAGGCTGATGATAGCGGTCGGCTCAATCTCTCCTCCGACGAACAGCTGACGCTCGATGTTGAACTCAGGTTCTCGCTCGACCGCCTGCTCTATGACCAGGCGGAGCCAGCGTTGAGGCGGGAGCGGGCGGAGCGCAACGAACGGCGACGAAAGGATCGAGAGAGAATCATTGAGCTCTACTCCGAGTGGGTTCATTTGAATGCGGCGCGGGACCATCTGGGGGAGGTCCCGTTGCAGCACCATGCTCACATTAATCTTGTTGCGGCGCGTTTGAACCTCTTTACCGAGGGCGCTTTTTTCCGCATGCTTCGAAGTTCTCGCGCTGCACACCATGAATAGACCTGCCAATCAACGTCAGTTTCAACGTGTCAAAGTTTCATTAACGCTGGAGCTCTATCACCAGGGTTCGACGACCGTTGCTCAGGTTCGGGACCTTTCCGAAGGGGGCGCAGGGCTGAGTTTGCGCAGATCGGTCCCTGAAGACGTGGAGGTGAAAGTCAGCCTCGTCCTCGCCGAGGATGGCATCGCCGATCCCAACCAACCGCCGCTTGAGTGCAAAGCCAAGGTGATGTGGAGCGCAGAGAACGAGCCCGGCAAAGTTGCGGCCGGTATTCGCTTTGTCGCGCTCGACGAACATAGTCGAATGCGCATTCGTTGGTTCGTCGCTCAGTTGACCGAGGCGGCAGACAGCTAGCACTTTTGAGAAGCTCTCTAGCACTACTTGATTAGGGTTGAGGATTGTGATCTACGCTACGGATGAGCACAT
>CAZAQV010000029.1:0-25779 GCA_964487255.1 uncultured Polyangiales bacterium
CATGCCAACGACCCTTTGAACGATTCCCCGGTAGGAGGTTGATCAGGTAGTGCTACCTGGCGACGCGCGACGAAGGCCAAGGCCAAGGCATTTCCTTTTCAGTCTCGGGGATGGTGGACTTCGACCATGCCATCATCCACCCGTGGAACGGACAGTGGCCAAGATTATCCTTTCCCGCAGGGACGACGGCCGGTCACACCTATGTGGAAATGCGCTTGATCCCCGACACAGACCCAGGTGTCGACTTGTCCACGGTTCGGGTCTTAGGTTGCGCTTCGAGCGATATCTACGGAGGCGCCACCGAAACGCTGTCGATCGCCAGTGGCTGGGGTATTGGGCGCCATAAGTATCTCACCGAGAACTGGCAAGCGTTCACCTACACAACCATGAGTGAAACAGAGATTCGCAACAACCCTCCGCCTCCGCTGGTGGATCCTGACGCGCGATAGCAACTAGAAAGACGTCATTTTTCGAGCAGAAGCGCAAGCTCCGAGTTTGCCCAGCTTCGCACGAACCCAGGCAATTCCAAAGATAACCGAGACTCGCCATTCTCGTTACGGCTGTTTCAGTGCCTTCCTGCTTCACTGAGCAGAGGGCACAGGGGCGCACCAAGGAGGTCGACATGGCTCGGTTCACATCTATTTTGCTATTGATCGGGGTATGCACGGCGTGCACGGGAACATTTGGAGAAGAACTCAGTACAACTTCCTCCTCATCATTGCGCAGCTGCGACGATTCACATAAAAACCCCCGCCATTGGTGTAACGATGGGAAGACACCTGAGCTCGACGCCGAGGTCACGGATGGGGGAACAGCACAGGCTGATGGGACGAGCCCGACTCCCGATGCGCAGGTCTCGGACGCGGCCGCTCCACAACTAGACGGCTCAAGTGGTGACGCCGTTTCGGCTGCCGGACAAATCCCCCCTGGGTTACCGACTCGCGTGTCCGTGGGCCTCTTTGAGAACCACTACGAAACATGGATGCGTTCGAGCGGCGTCAATTGGGATGTGCGCTATCGGTATTTTACAAAGAACTGGGTGAACAACTGGGGTTGGGGAAATTACGATGGAAGTTGGGGCGCGCAGTATTTTCAGGAGTGCGCTGACCAGGGGTCCATTCCGGCCGTCCAATACTATCAGCTTTTTGGAGAGCCGGGGGGTGGCGAATCCGCAACCCTTTCCAAACTCCAAAACGCCGAAACCATGCGCTCTTACTTCGGCGACTTCAAAATTCTTATGGAGCGCGTACGCGATCACGGCGGACCCGTGCTCATCTTGCTTGAAGCAGACGCCCTCGGCTTTGTGCAACAGCAAACTTCCGGCAACCCCAGCACCTACGCTGCGATTGCGGCCAGTGGAATGCCCGAGCTTGCCGGACTTCCGAACACGGTCGCTGGGTGGGGCCTTGCCTTTCTACAGATCAAGAAAGCGGTCGGCGCAAACAACGCCATTCTGGGCGCGCATATTTCAGCTTGGGCAAGCGGTCGTGACGTCCTGCACTACTCGACCTCCGACTCCCTCGCCCCCGACGTCGATGCCATCTACAACTTTCTGGGGCCAGCCGGGCTGGCGGACAACGTGACCGGAGAGCGCTACGATGTGCTGGTTTCTGATCCGCTCGATCGTGACGCGGACTACTACCGCTTGGTCTATGGCCAAGATCGCTGGTGGGACGCGAGCGAGAGTGCCCCCATCAATAGCAAGAGTTTTAATCGCTATCATGAGTGGCTTCGGCTTTTCAACCAGCGCGCACAGCTTCGTTGGGTGCTTTGGCAAATCCCAGAAGGCAACTCAAACAATCTGAACGTCTACAATGACGGCCAGCCGAGGCAGGGCTACAAGGACAACCGCGCGGAGTACTTTCTTGGAACCCCAAAGAACATAGAACGTTTCGCGGAAGCTGGGGTGATTTCGCTCCTCTTTGGAGTCGGCACCGGCGGCATGGCCCATCATACCAACGACTACTACGGAGACGGACAGCTCTACATCAAGAGCCGCGCTCAAGCACTGCTTCGCAACGGTAGCGTCCCGCTAAGTCCGTAAGAGGAGTTCGCGAAAATGAGCTGTCTATCAGCGCGATCGCTGAACCGCCTTCGAAAGCGGCGTCAGTCGTCTTCTTCAAGCAAAAGCCGCTTGCGGTTCGAGCGTTTGATGACTTCACGTGTGCGCTCGTCCGCTTCCATCGCGTTCCACAAGATGGTGGCAGCCTGCCGGTACTCGTCCGTGTGCAGAATACCGCGCAGGCGCTGCGTGCGCAGGAAGAGAAACGCGGTTTGCGCTACGTCGTGCAGACAATAGTCGCGTATCTCTTGGTACTGGCCATGATCGTACATACCCTGCACCATGGAGCCGTCGACCTCCATCTTGCCTGGAAGGCCGATCAACTGGGTAAACACATCGAGCTTGGTGCGGGTCGCGGCGCCATAGTCGGTGAGGGTATCGAGCAGGTCGAGGTGACCTCGCTCGGTGTAACGGTAGCGATAATCGCGGTTCGCGAAGTAGGCGGGAAACGAAAGCCCGTGCTTCAGACAACGGTTTGTCAGCACCGGCAAGTCGAACCCGCGCCCATTGTACGTAACCAAATCTGGACGCGACTGGCCAACGAATCGTGAGAAGTCTTTAAGCATCATACGCTCATCCGGTGCCCCCTCCTCGTCACCGCCAAACGAGCCCATGCGGCTAAAATGATGCTGTTCGTCCAACCAAATCGCGCCGATCGCCACCACCTGATGAATCGGCGGAGGCGGAAAGCCCTGCTTGGTCGCGTCCCACGAAAGCTCAGGGTCACGCACAGTTTCGATGTCCACCACAAGATACGACGACACAACAGGCCTCAAGGTGACTCTACCTCATATAACGGGCACCGCCGGCAAGCTGTGGTAATTTGGTGACCTATGTGCAGGATCTTTGGCTTTCGGAGCACCATCCGCTCGCGGGTGCACCGCTCACTGGTTGACGCCGACAACGCGCTGGCCGACCAGAGCGCCAAGCATCCTGACGGCTGGGGTGTCGCCTACTATATCGACTCGGCTCCTCATGTGACGCGAGTGCCGAGCGCGGCGTTTAGCGACCAGATCTTTCGTCGCGTTTCGGGCGTGGCCTCCTCCGAGACCGTGCTCGCACACGTCCGGCAAGCCACCCAGGGCGACAACAACGTTCTAAACTGTCACCCCTTTCAGTTCGGGCGTTGGACCTTCGTCCACAACGGCGACGTCCCCAACTGGAAAGAAATGCGTCCCGACCTCACCGCGCTGGTCGAGGCAGACCTCCGTCGCTTCATCCTCGGCGATACGGACAGCGAAACCATCTTTTTCATCTTTCTCACACACCTCTCCAAACACGGTCCACTCGCCAGTCGCTTCGAGCTCGATGTGATCAACGACGCCATGGGCGAAACGGTCGGGCAGGTTCGCGACATCTGCGACAGCGCAGAGAAGCGCTCGCTCCTCACCTTTGTGCTCACCGACGGCGAACTGATGTTTGCCACCCACGGCGGCAAGGAACTCCGTTGGTCGACGCACAAGACGCGCTGCAGCGACCGCGACCATTGCCCGAACTTGGCGCCGCAGTGCGAGTCTCCGACGCGCTCGGGCTTCGTCAATCACCTCGTCATCTCCAGCGAAGTCATCAAAGGCGAAAACGTCTGGAACGAGATGCAAGAAAACGAGACCGTCGCCGTGAATCGAATGATGAATCTTCACATCGGCAAGATCGGCCGCCGCACCCTGCCCGTCACCGCCTCCTGCTGACGCTCGGGCCTGTTTTTAGGCAGATTTTCCGCATAAGGTTCACTACTACACGGCGTAGCGGGCGCGGCGTGTACAATAACAGTTGGAGCAAAAGAAGAGCCCACCATGCGCATCCTTGTAGTTGACGACGACACCTCCATCCAAAAGATCGCAACCCGCTGCCTGACCGATCGTGGGCACCAAGTCAGTTGTCTCGGAGATGGCGCGGAAGCCGTGAACTGGATCGAAGACAACATCGTCGATGTGGTGGTCGCGGATTACAACCTCCCTGGAGTCAACGGGCTCGAGATTCTCGCGCGCGTCCGTAAGCTTTACCCAGCCAGTGCGCGGCTCATGATGTCAGGCGCGCTCGATCTGCACAGCACCATGGAGGCCGTTAACCGCGGCGAGGTCGCGCGCGTTCTTCAAAAACCCTTTACGGGTGCCGACCTCGTGTCCTCCGTGGAGGCTGCGGTTGGCTCACTCAAGCAGGTTGGCGAACATTATGTGCGTTCGTCAGCTTCGGATCGTACGCAGGTGGCCGCCGACCTCGAAGAATGTTTTCAGTCGAACCTGCTCCGTCTTGCCGTGCAACCCATTTTCGATGCGCAAACGCGTGCATGCTTCGGCTATGAAGCGCTCTTGCGCAGCCGCCATGAAGTTTTGCGAGGCCCACTCGAAGTACTGGAAGCCGCGGAAATGCACGGCCGCATCGAGAAGCTAAGCCGTGAGATGTGCAAACTCGGGGCCCAGTGGTTTCAGGCATTCGACAATGACGAACACCTGTTTCTGAACTTGCATCCTGCCGAACTTGAAAATCCGACCTCGCTGCTCGAGCGATTCGCAGTCCTCCAGGACTTCTCCGAGCGCATCATTATCGAAATTACCGAGCGAGGCTCCGTGAAGGACTTGTCATCACTGCGGACATCGATACGTGGCCTTCGGGAGATGGGGTTCGGCATCGCCCTCGACGACTTGGGCGCTGGCTATAGCTCGCTTTCGATGCTCGCCGAACTCAAACCTCGATACATCAAGATCGACATGAGCCTCATCCGAGACATTCACCTCGACCTGCACCGTCAACACGTGGTCCGACTGGTATGTAACCTTGCACGCACACTCGATTCGCGTGTTGTAGCGGAAGGAATCGAGAACGAAGAGGAGCTCGCGACCAGTATCGCCTGTGGCGCACACCTGCTTCAAGGCTACTACCTCGGTAGGCCCAGCGATAACCTGTGGAAACCATAAGCGCTACCGGCCCATCCTCCGCCTATAGCAAACAGTGAACGCCTGTGTGAGACTCGCCCGCTGAGGGGGTGCAGATCGATCGTGGCTCCCGACCGTCAGCTCAGGGGCCCCATGCGAAAACTTTTCTTCACCCTTCTCGTTTCGACCCTACTCACGCCCGCCTTATCCCAAGCGCAAGCTGCCGACCTCAACGTGCCCCCTTCTTTAGAGCCGTGGGTCGACTGGGTGCTCGACGAATCGCCGCTTTACGGCTGCACCTGGGTGGACGGCGACCGCACCTGTGACTGGCCTGGCGTACTCGAAGTGCGCGCAAGCGACTCGGGCGCCACGTTCAGCCAAAAGCTTGAGGTCGACCGTAAGCTCGCCATCGCCTTGCCGGGCGACGCCGAGCACTGGCCCGAAGATGTCCGCGCAGACGGAAAAGCCATCGCCATCGAAAACATGGGTGACATGCCTTTTGTGACGCTCTTGCCGGGCTCACACACCCTCACCGGCCGCTTCGTTTGGCCGAAGCTTCCTGACGGCCTTCACATCCCTGCGGACGTGGGTCGGGTCGAACTCTGGGTCGGGGGCGAGCAGATCCGCTTCGCACGCCGTGCGGAGGACGGCAAACTTTGGCTCGCGAAGAGCAGCGAAGTTGCCGCCGGGACAGCGCGAGACGGCGTGGAGCTCGATGTCTTCCGAGTTCTTCGCGACGGTGTTCCACCCATGCTCGATACCGTGATCTTGGTGCGCGCCTCAGGCCGCGCACGCGAACTCAACTTGGGTAACGTGCTCCCTCAAAACGTGGTGCCTATGAACGTCACCGCCGGCCTACCCGTACAAATCGACGCTCAGAGCGGAGACCTGCGCATCCAACTGCGCGCCGGTTCGCATGAGGTACGCATTCAGGGCCGCGCCAATGGTGATGTTAGAAGCTTCGAGATGGTGAGCGCCCCCTCGCCATGGCCCGAGTTTGAAATCTGGTCTTGGCAAGGGGACGAATCACTTCGCCAGGTCGAAGTTCAAGGTGTGCCCGGTATCGATCCGGCGCGCACGAGCATGCCCCAAGCGTGGCGCGCCCTGCCCGCGTTTTCCGTCGGACCAAAGCAAACGCTCAAGCTCGACGTTTTGCGCCGTGGGCAATCGGCGCAACCCCCCAACCAACTTCGATTGGCGCGTCAGATGTGGCTCGACCTCTCAGGTGAAGCGCTGACCATTCGCGACCGAATCCACGGCTCCATGAAGCAAGACTGGCGCCTCGACCTGGAAGCCGCACCCTTGGGCCACGTTTCGCTCTCCGGTGAGGACCAGCTCATTACGCAGTCGCCAGTACAGGGTAGCCATGCTTCAGGGGTTGAGATTCGTGACGGCAACGTCGACCTCACCGCCGAGTGGCGGCTCGACCGCAAGACCTCGTTACCCGCCGTGGGTTGGTCACAAGACATGCAGCATCTGTCGGCGGTGCTCCACATCCCACCCGGCTGGAGTCTACTCGCCGCCCGCGGCGTCGACAAGGTGCCCAACACGTGGGTGGCGCGCTGGAACGTGTACGGCTTCTTTTTCGTACTACTCATCGCGCTGGCCATTGGCAAACTCGCGGGCTGGCGCTGGCTCCCGGTCGCGCTCGTCGGCTTTGTACTCGCCTACCACGAGAGCGACATGCCGCTCGTGGTGTGGGTCGTTCTGCTCGCACTCTTGGCTCTGCTAACCGTGCTCCCGGCCGGCGTCTGGCGCACGCTGACCGAAGCCACCTGGGCGTGTACAGCGCTCGCGCTCATCTTTCAGCTCGCACCGTTTTTGGTCACGCAGGTTCGTGAAGCCATGTAC
Organism: uncultured Polyangiales bacterium; assembly: GCA_964487255.1. Classification (GTDB taxonomy): domain Bacteria; phylum Myxococcota_A; class Polyangia; order Polyangiales; family CAZAQV01; genus CAZAQV01. Next base: position 6,787 of record CAZAQV010000029.1, read on the forward strand.
CCGCAGATCGAACAGCGCTACGTTGACTACAGTTCGTTTGGATTTGGCGGCACGGCCAAGGACTTCGAGGCGCCCGCCAGCCCAGCACCCACTGAGGAAGTCGAAATGATGGAGGAGCCGCTCGTGCAAAGCGCGACGCGCGGCCGAGGTGACATGGCAACCATCGACGCCAAAGAACAAATGGCTGCCGAAGACGACCTCGCGATCGAGCAGAAACCTGCCGGCGGATCGATCTTCGACAAGCGCAAACGACGCATCCTCGATTCGCTAGTCTCCGATCCCGCCCAGAACCAGGACGGCGACTGGAACGGCTACAGCGACTCTATCAACTATCGGTCCCAGCAAAAGTCGCTGCTCAAGCAAGACCCCAACGCGGTCATTTCCACCGGCCCCGGAGTCTACAACTGGGAGTGGAAGCGCGCTGATCTAAGCTGGTCAGGCCCCGTCGCCAAAGACCACCAGATTCAGCTTTGGCTGCTTTCGCCGCTCGACAATCGCTTCTTGACCGCAATTCGCGTGCTCTGTCTGCTCGCCCTCGCCATCGTGCTGCTCCTCTTACATCCGTGGCGCCCCCGACCTGCGTCCGCGTCCAAACACCCACCGGCCTCGAAGCCCGCCCCGTCGACCACAGCGGCAGCTGCGGCGAGCCTCTTGATTCTCACTTCGGTCGCGCAGGCGCAGTCGCCTTTCCCGTCATCTGAACTCTTGGACGAACTACGCGAACGGGTCACCAAGAGCCCCGAGTGCGACGACGCGTGTGTCGAGCTCGGCACCGCGACCGTCCGCGTCAAGGGCAACGCCGCGACACTCGACCTTGATGTGCATGCCGCGACCGATTCGGCCGTGACCTTACCCGGACCCGCCAAGAGCTGGACACCTGATGATGTGCGGATCGACGGTCGTTCGAGCACGGCGCTGCGCCTCGACGGCAGTGGCTTTTTGCAGCTCAAGGTCCCCGCCGGCAAACACACCGTGCAGCTGAGCGGCCTGCTCCCTCCCGAAGACGCCGTGACGCTTGAATTCAGCGAGCAGCCTCATCGCGTCGAAGTGAGCGCGCCCGAGTGGGAAGCCATCGGCTTGCGTGAAGACGGGCGCATCAGCGGCTCGCTGCAGCTCCAGCGACGCATGGATGTCGCCGGCGAGCAAGGCAAGACCTCGGCCTCCAAACTGCCGCCATGGTTCATGCTGACGCGCCGGCTCGAAATCGGCGTGCGCTGGTCCGTGACTTCCACACTCGAGCGTCGGACGCCTATCGGCAGCCCCGAAATCGTGCGTATCCCGCTGCTCCCGGGCGAGTCGGTCACCGAATCAGAACTCGAGATCGAAAACGGCGAACTCGTCATCTCGTTCGGGCGCGACGAACAGGTCCGCACCTGGACCTCTTCGCTAAGCCCCACCAAATCGCTTACACTCACCGCAGCTCAGGGTCGTCCATGGTCCGAGGCGTGGCAGATCACTTGCGGTCCGATTTGGCGCTGCACGGCGGGAGACAACCTCGCGCCCGTCTCGCACCTCTCCGGCGCGCAATGGTCGCCGGTGTATCGGCCGTGGCCGGGTGAGAAACTGACGGTCACATTCGTCCAACCTAAAGGCGTCAAGGGCGCAACGTCCACGATCGACAACGCAACCCTAACCCTTCGACCAGGCAACCGCCTACTGAGCGCGACGCTGCAAGCCTCCATCCGCACCAGTCAAGGCGGGCCACACAAGTGGCAGATTCCGAGCGACGCCGCAGTACAGTCGCTTGCGGTCAACGGTGAGGACATCCCGATCGAATTTCGCAAGGGCAAACTGCAAACCACGTTGCGGCCCGGCGAAAACTCCGTCGCTATCGAGTGGCAACAAGATAGGGGCATGGGCACGACGTTCAACGCGCCGAAAGTTTCGCTCGGTGCTCAAGCAGTCAACTTGCGCACCGAAATCGAGCTGCCGCAAGACCGCTGGCTCATCTGGGCGAACGGCCCCAGCTGGGGTCCGGCGATTCTCTTCTGGTCGAACTTCTTTTTGATCCTGCTACTCGCCCTGCTCGCGTCACGCGTGCCGCGAAGCCCCCTTCGACTTCATGAGTGGGTCCTGCTCGGGCTCGGACTAACCCAGGTTCCAACCTGGGTCGCGCTCTTGCTCGCGGGTTGGTTCTTCGCGCTCGCATACCGACGCGCTCGCCCCTTTACCTCTGCGGGAGCGTTCAACGTCACGCAGCTTGCGCTCGCCTTCTATACTTTGATCGCACTCGTCTGCTTTTACGCGGCGGTACACACGGGCCTCTTGGTCAACCCCGACTGGCAGGTCGAAGGCCAAGGCAGTCACAACGGGCAGCTCAACTGGTATCTCGACCGCAGCGAAGGGGCGATGCCGCACGTGTCGGTTTTGAGTTTGCCACTCGGTTGGTGGCGGGGCGTCATGCTCGTGTGGGCGCTTTGGCTCGCGTGGAAGCTTCTCGGTTGGGTTCCTTGGGCTTGGACAAGCTTCAGCGAAGGCGGACGCTGGAAGAAGTTTCCGAAGAAGCCCAAAGCTCCGCAACCTGGCCGAGCGAGACCTGCGGGGGCCACACCAGCAAGCGCTTCCGTTCCCGCCGGCGTGACGACCGGCCTTCCGTCGGCCCGCGCCGGCGTTTCCAAACGCAAGCGCAAGGACACGCCGCGCGCGTCACTACCGCCCGAAGGGCTCGGCTTCAAGCTCCCCAAAGACAACGACGATTAGCGCGTGCCATGCACCGGCAGTCCAACCCCGCGGGATCACAAAGCAGCTCAGCAAAACGCGACGAACCTTAGCGGGCGCTCGTCCGATCGGGTCGCTCAAGTCGGCCTCGGTGTTCACAAGGTAACGACAGGGGCTCCTCGATGCTCCGTTCGAGCCGACGTAGTTGATAGTCCGCGATCCACTCGCGGTAGCGGTCGATGCGGGCAGAGGTGCACTGTCCAAGGTCTAGGTACCAGGGTGAGGGCTCCCAGATGTCGTGCGGAACATTGCTTGTTTCACCGAGATGCAGCCCCTTGCTGGACCAGTCAGTTGCCGGTCGCCCGTAGAGCTTACCCACAGGATTGAGGTCAATGTAGGCGGTCACCGTTGCGACATCCGACCAATCATTGAGCGGTCTCGACCAAAATCGCTCCTCAAAGAGTTTTCCGCTTCCACCGGTGCGAGCATTTCGATATCGCGAATAGTGCCAGCAGGTCGAACGCATGAGTTCCGAGAGCGCTGAAACGCTTGGGGGATCAACTTCGAGATGAACGTGGTTTGTGAGAAGTGCAAGGGCATGAAGTCGACATTGTGTTTTCTCCAACGCCTTGGCCAGATAGTGGATGAACGTGACCCGGTCGTTGACGTACGAGAAGATACGCCTTCGATTGTTGCCTCGGATTACAACGTGGTTCGGAACACCGGGGGTAGCTCTGTAGATTCGTGGCGGTCGTGGCACCTTGTCTTATCGACTTTGTTCCGCTGCATGTTGCTTCGGCGGAGGAAAAGTGTTTTCGTCGCGGTTGACGTTTAAAGCTTTTTGGTTTCAGGAATTTAGGCCACCGGTGCATGGCACCCAATCAATTCATTGTTTGCGCTCGCGTACAGGGCGACCGATGTGCACGACGAGGCGCGTGTGTCGGCCCTGACCTTGCCATTGCATGTCGTTCTTCGACTCAAGCACACGGCCTTGATCGTCGGTTAGAAAGACCTGCGTTTCGCCCTCTTGCTCGAGCGTGTCTTTGAGCTCGAAGTTGAGCGGAAGGCTGACGTGTTCGCGGCGCTTTTCGCTGTACACCTCGCCGTGCTCGTCGACGTTTTGCACCAAGATGCCCGTGTACTCGTACGGCTCAAAGTCGGTGGTGACCGTGACGGTGAGGGTCGCCGGTGGGGTGAGCGCCACGCGCATCAAACCGAAAAAACCACCGATAACGAGCACACCGATGGCTACAATGGCCATTGGATGCATCCCCTGCACGAGTTGCGTGACCCGCGTGCCGATGGTCGGCTGCGCATAGGTGTGCGTTTGCCCCGTGGTCGGGCCAGCAGGCATATGGGTCTGTGCCTGTGAGGCACGCGCAGTGTCCGTATGCAGGTCCGAGCCCGACTGCGCTTGCGGAAGCAGAACGCTAGCCGACCACGCGGCCGACTGCTTGAGCGCCTCGGCCATCTCGTCCATCGATGCAAACCGTTCAGAAATGCGCGGAGAGAGCGCCTTTTGGATGACGGCTTCGATAACCGGGTCGACCCCTGCCACGACTTCCGATAGCGGCGTGTACTTCCCCGCGACGGCCAACGAGTACACACCACTCATGTCTTTGGCCTTGAACGGCACGCGACCTGCGATGCACTCGTAGAGCATCACCCCCATCGCCCACACGTCGGTGGCAACGCCCAACTCGTCGCTGCCTTCGAACTGCTCGGGGGACATGTATGAAGGCGTCCCGAGCACGATGCCAGGTCGGGTCAGACCGGGCACCGCTGCGTCCGTGTCGGACGTTTGCTTCGCGATGCCAAAGTCGAGCAGCTTGGGCAGGTCGCGACCCTGGTGGTCTTTGGTCAGGTAGAGATTCGACGGTTTGAGATCGCGGTGCACGATGCCGCGCCGGTGCACCTCGCTCAGCACCTCCATGACCGGCAGCAAGTAACCCAGCGCGACACTGCTCGGGATGGGGCCCGACTTGCGGATACGCCTGGAAAGCGCCTCACCTTCGAGGTGCTCCATCACAAGGTAGGCGCCCACGCCCTCCTCGAAGCCCATGTCGAGAATGTCCACCAAGTTCGGGTGCTGAATGGACGCCGCAACCCGCGCCTCAAAAAGGAAACGCTTGACCGCATCCTCGCGCTTAGAAAGTTGAATGGACAGTACTTTAACGGCAACCGAGCGGTGGGTCAGCTCGTGCGTCGCGACATACACCTGACCCGCGCCGCCCTTGCCGACCGGCTTGTGCAGCCGGTACTTGCCATCGACCAGTACCCCGTCCAACGATTGCCACTTCGGCTTCGCCACGCCAGCATGGTAGCGTAAGCGAGCTGAGCTCGAGGGGAATTCCCCCTCGTTTTGATACAGGAGCGGAAGTTATTGATTTTTGCTAGGTGCAAAAATTGATAACTGAACGCTCTGGGGAGCAACCGTGGATCTTCAGGCCGAACTCGACCAATTGAGCCAGCAAATCAAGCATCACGAGGCCGCCTACCGGCAAGGTGAAGCAGAGATCTCGGACGCCACCTTCGATGAATTAGTGGAGCGCTACATCGAACTTGCCGACGCGCTCGAACTGCCGCTTGAAAATCGACTCGACCTCCAGGTGGGAAGCGACCTGACCGAAGGGTTCGAGACCGTGGCGCATCTTCATCCGATGCAGTCCCTCGAAAAGCTCTCGCCGAACCGACGCGACAGCAAAGGCGAACCCATCGCGCTTCAGACGCAACTAAAAAACTGGGTCGATCGGCGTCGCAAAGACCTTTCACTGGACGCAGGAGACGAGCTGGAACTCGTCGTCGAACCGAAAGTCGACGGCATCTCGGTATCGCTCATCTACGAGGACGGCACACTGCAACGCGCGGTCACCCGCGGCGACGGCAAACGTGGCGATGTCATCACCAAGCAAGTGCTCGCCGCTGACGCCGTACCCAAAAACCTTGCGCTACGTGAAGGCTCGCTCGAGATCCGAGGCGAACTTTACTGGCCGCGCAAGGCATTTGAAGAAAACAACCAAAAGCTAGAGGCGAGTGGCGAACGGATCATTCAAAACCCACGCAACGGCTGCGCGGGCCTGATGAAGCGAAAAGACCCGAGCGGCCTCGACGCGTTCGGCATTCGCAGCTTTCTCTATCAGGTCGCGTGGCACGAAGGAGTCGTCCTTCCGGCGTCGCAATCGCAGGTCTTGGCTTGGCTGGCCGCGCAAGGCGCGGAGGTTTACCTGGACGAGGTGCTTACCAGCACCGATGCGGACGAAGTCTATGGCTATTGCGACGAATACATCGAGCGACGCAGCGAGCTGCCGTACGAAATCGACGGCATGGTGATCAAGATCAACCAACTCAAGCACTACGAGAGCCTCGGCGGCACGGGTCACCATCCACATTGGGGCATCGCCTACAAGTTCCCGCCCGAGGTCAAAACGACGCTGCTCACGGGTATTGATGTCCAGGTCGGCAAGTCGGGTAAGCTAACGCCCGTCGCAAGGCTTGAGCCAGTGCGTCTGGCGGGAACCACCGTCTCCAACGCCTCGCTCCACAATTTTTCTGAACTGGAGCGTAAAGACGTCCGTGTAGGTGACACGGTACGCGTCGAAAAGGCGGGTGACATTATCCCGCAGGTTCTCGGTGTGGTGTTGGCGAAGCGTCCGCCCAACGCAAAGCCTTACGATGTCCCGACCGCGTGCCCATCGTGCGGCGGACACGTCGCGCGCGAAGAAATCTTTGTGTACTGCGAAAACCCAACATGCCCGGCGCAGATTCGCGAACGACTCGAGCACTTCGCAAGCCGAAAAGCGATGGACATCGACGGTCTCGGCAGCGCCCTGGTCGACCAACTCGTCGACAAACTTGGTGTCGCGACCCAAGCGGACCTCTATGCACTCGATCGCGACCAGGTCGCGGGCCTGGAGCGGATGGGCAAAAAGAGCGCCGACAACCTTTTGCGCGCGCTTGAAGCGAGCAAGGGGCGGGGCCTCGCCAACGTGTTGGTTGCGCTTTCGATTCGACATGTGGGCGAGCGCATGGGCGAGGACCTGGCCCACTACTTTGGGAGTGCCGACAACCTGCTGGCCTTTGCAGCGCGCTACATGGCAGGCGAGCAAGACGCCATCGACGAAGTCGCGCCCGACAAGGGCCAAGGCGCAATCTCCGGGATGGCGCGCACAACTGCCGATGCCATCTTCGAGCAACTCGACGACCCAAACATGCGCTCGGTGATCGCCGCACTTGGCGAAGCCGGCGTCTCACTGGAGGCGAGCAAACCGGCGAAGGTCGAGCACAAGGAAGCGGTCGCGGGAAAGACCTTCGTGCTCACCGGCACACTGCCCACCCTCAAGCGCACCGAAGCAGCCGACCTCATCAAAGGCGCGGGCGGCAAAGTCACCGGCTCCGTCTCAAAAAAAACCGACTACGTCGTCGCCGGCGAAGACCCGGGCAGCAAGCTCGACAAAGCCCAAAAGCTCGGCATCACCATCCTCGACGAAGCCACCCTACTCTCCATGCTGAGCTAGAGTGACAGAAGCAGACAGTCGACCGCGCGTACACACTCACTCAACGATCGAGGCGCGCTCGATGTAGTCGAGCTTGGGAAAGTCGCGCTTGAGGTAGGCGTTGCCCTCGCTCTCGATCTGACCTTGGCTCGGGCCGTTTCCGCTCGGGGCCCCTTCGCCGTAGCCGCTGTAGAGCGCGTCAACAGCCTTCATGTCCCGCACTTTTCCGAAGGGCGAAAAGCCCATATCGTCGAGGCGCGCATTATCGCCAAAGTTGATAAAGAACTGCGTCGTGCGTGTGTTGGGGCCGGCCGTGGCAAACGACACCGTGCCGCGGGTATTGCTGGCTTTGACTGGATCATCGGTGATGTTGGCGTCCTTCCAGGCCTTGCTCACGGAGGGGTCGCCGTGAATGCCGACCTGCGCCATAAAGCCATCGATCACGCGAAAGAAAGCGACGTCTTCGAAGTAACCCGCCTTGATGAGGTTGTAGAAGCGGTCCGCGCCTTGAGGTGCCCACTCGCGCTTGACGTCGATTAGAATCTCGCCCTTCGTCGTCTCCAGCTTCGCCGTGTATTCAGCGGGGGCTTCGAGCGTCGCGGTGGCTGGGTCGAGCACATCGACTTTTTGTGCGCTGGGCGCCGCGCCTGGCTCGGTGCCGTCCGTCGCTTTGGGTGTCGCCGTCTGCTGCGTCGATTGAGCGTTGGAAGACTCGCTTTTGTTGTTACTGGAACTGCAAGCGCTTAGGGCCAGGACCAAAACGATAAAAATACGCATGCTCGAGGGTTAACACCTTTTTCCCGAGGTTGCTAACGCTGCGGTGAGGCGACAGATATTTTCTCAAGTTCCGTCGCGAGGCGCGCCTGCTGCTTTTTGTATTTCGCACGCTCGCCACCGGGCAAGAGCTCGCCCGGGCCTTGAATGACAGCAAGCGGGTCGACCCAACGCCCACGCTTACGAAGACCAAAATGCAAGTGCGGTCCGGTCGACCTGCCTGTCGACCCCACGTAACCGATGGTCTGCATCTGCTTAACGTGGTCGCCCTTTTTGAGTCCGCTGGCAAAGCGGGACATGTGGGCATAGGCCGTCTCGTAGCCGTTGGCGTGTTGGATGGACACCAGGTTGCCATTGGCGCCCTTATTTCCGATGAACTTGATGGTACCCGCGGCCGCGGCCCAGATCGGAGTACCCGTCGGCGCCGCGTAATCGGTCCCGTTATGCGGCACGATGCGCTTGAGCACTGGATGCATGCGCCGCGGGTTGAAGGGCGATGAAAGCGAATCGTAACGCAGGGGGGTTCTGAGCCAACTACCGTACATCGAACGTCCATTGGCATCGTAGAAGTTGCCCGCCTTCGAGTTTTTCGGCTCATACCAGTAGGCGCGCAACACCCCTGAGCGCTGCCCTGCGTACTCGATCGCATGCACAGTGCCGTAACGATGGAACGCACCTTTAACGCGCTCTTCGTCAACGATGATACGGAACGAGTCCCCCTCGCGAGTTTGGCTCGTAAAGTTGATTTGGCGTTGAAAGGCTTCGACGAAACGCCCGACCAGCGAGCGCTCAAGGCCGGCATCAACCAGCGCTTCGCCGAGCGTACTTTTGATAATGCCGCCCCGCCGAAGGCGGCTGGTTTCGATCGGATGCTCGATGTGGTGCGCAATAAAAGCATCCCCGTGAGGCTTGGCCCGCACAAACGAGGTTGTCTCGGCGTGAAACTCAAAAAGCAACACGTTGCCCGCTGCATCTTTTTCGATGACGATCCGATCGCTCGGCTGGCAGCGCCGAAAGTCGATGACGTCACCCGTCGATTTTTCGAGCGCATCAATTTGTGTCGGCGGAATCTTAAACTTCTCGAGTGCTCCGCGGAAGGTCCGTGCAGAACCGAACGACCGCGAAATGCGTTCGACCGCGCCAGGCTGCGAGGGCGTATCGCGCTCTTGGTCACCGGCGACGACTTCCTCGGGCGCCACGTCATTGGGAATGGGCAAGGTTTCGGGGTTGGCCGGGACATCATCGACGGCCTGTTCTTCGTTACCCGCGGCCGCCGGCCCATCGTCGACGAACGCGACCTTGCCAAGCGCGGGATCGGCCTGCACGCCAGCCCCCAACTCGATACCAGCTTCCGCTGGCTCTTCATCACCAAGCAGACGAAACCCCGCGACGCCCACTACGACCGCAAAACCGAGCAGCCCAAGTACCCACAGCTGACGCGATCGCGCGGCACGGCGCTCGTTGCGCAATAGCGGCATATCGACCGACGGCAAGGGTTTGTGCGGTTGCCGGATACTTGGCTCCGGCGACGCGATTTCCGATTCTTCAACCACAGGACGGTTGACCTACCAGCCCATCCGATACCCCGCAATCCGACGTATTGCCCAATGGCTAAGGGCGGGGGAGCTGCAAGCCAGACAAGGCGGAGACGAGCACCCCGCGTAAGCGCACTTAAGGTGCGTGCGCAGGGAGCGGAGATGACAACGAAGTATGGCGCCGCAGATCGCGCGGCTAAGCGTCGAAAAGACCGATGGCCCAACGCAGCGTGTCCCGGTCCAAGTTCTGGCCCGTATGGACGATCACCACGCGCTTCTTTGCGAGATCTGCGCGCAATTTGAGGGCCGCCGCGTAGGCCGCCGCCGTCGCGCCCTCGGCCACATTGTGCGTCGCTTCCAGGGCCATGCGGACGGCATTCTTCATTTCATCTTCGCTCACGCGCACCATGCGGTCGACCTTGTCGCGCACGATCTCGAAAGGCAGTTCGAAGGCAAAGCGTGTCGCGAGACCGTCTGCAAAGGTGTCGGCGCTCTCCGTGTGCTCGAGCTTGCCCGAGTCGAGTGAGCGACACAGTGCGTCGGCACGATCGGATTGAACACCGATAATCTCGACACCGGGGCACAGGGCGCGCAGGGCCAGCACAGTCCCCGCAAGACAACTGCCGCCTCCGACGGGCACGATCACCGCGTCAACATCGGGCAGATCTTCGGCCACCTCCATGGCGTAGGTCCCCACGCCCGCAACAAGGAAGGGATTGTTGGCGACGTGGACGTAGAGCATGCGGTCGTTCGACGCCCTTGCCTCGGCCTCCTTGCGCGCCTCGTCGAAGTCGTGACCGTGCACGATGACCTCGGCACCGAGCGCCTCCATCATGGCGTCCTTCTCAGGGTTGTTGCCACGGGGCACGTACACGACCGCACGCGACCCAAACGACTTGGCGGCCCATCCCATCGAAAGGCCATGGTTGCCGCGGGTCGCGGTGACAACACCTTTGCGTCGCTGCGACTCGTCCATGGAAGCGAAGAGGTTCACGCCACCGCGCACCTTAAATGCCCCGATCGGCAGGTGGTTCTCGTGCTTGATGTAAGCGTCAAAACCGAGGCGCGCGCTCAAGAGCGGCGAGCGATAGAGGGGGGTTCGCGGCAGATGACGCCGCACCAGAGGCCACGCCCGAAGCACATCACGGAAGGATATCGTCACGAGATCGGCGTTTTATCACCCAATCAGGCTGCAAACCAACGCATTCGGCAGTTGACAGCAAACAAGAGCCCGCGTATCCCTTTCGGCCTTCGATGAAGATAAACACCCAGGCACGTAGCTCAGTGGGAGAGCACTACCTTGACACGGTAGGGGTCGGCAGTTCAATCCTGCCCGTGCCTACTGAGGTTTCTGGCTCTTCGCTAGCCTTTCTGCGTGCCAACGATTTTGCACCTAGCAAAATCGGCCCCTCGAAAGAGCGTTCATCGCTCCGTATTTCTGGCTCTTCACTAGCCTTTCTGCGTGCCAACGATTTTGCACCTAGCAAAATCGGCCCCTCGAAAGAGCGTTCATCGCTCCGTATTTCTGGCTCTTCACTAGCCTTTCTGCGTGACAACGATTTTGCAGTTAGCAAAATCGGTCCCTCGAAAGAGCGTTCATCGCGTACAAAAACTGCTTTTATGTACTCATGCCGATAACAGTTGGCCAGCTGCTGAGCGAGCGCGAGCTCCTCAGCAAGGACACGGTCGCGGCGGTGGTCGACGGCCAGCTGCACGACCTGCACACCGAAGCTCCGGAGGGCGCCGACAACGTCCAGCCGATCAAAGCTTCAGACGAGGCAGCGCTTCCGATTATCCGCCATTCGAGTGCACACGTCATGGCCGACGCGGTTCAGAAGCTCTTCCCAGGCACACAAGTCACCTTCGGTCCTGCGACAGACGACGGCTTCTACTACGACTTCGACCGTCCCGCTGGCGCGTTCTCCGAAGACGAGCTGCGTGAAATCGAAAAGAAGATGGCGTCGATCGTCGCCGAGGACCACCCGTTTCGACGCGAGGTGCTGCCCAAGGAACAGGTCCGCAAGCTGCTCGAAAGCATGGGCGAAAAGTACAAGCTTGAGCACCTTGAGCGGCTCGAAGAACCCATCTCGCTTTACCGTCACGGCGATTGGGTCGACCTTTGTGCAGGCCCGCACGTTCCCAGCACCCGCTTTCTAACAGCCTTTAAACTCGTGGCAGTGTCGGGCGCCTACTGGCGCGGCGACGAGCGCAACCCGATGCTGCAACGTATCTACGGCACCGCTTTTGCGAACCCCAAGCAGCTGCGCGCGCACCTCAAGCAGGTCGAAGAGGCGAAAAAGCGCGACCACCGCAAACTCGGCAAAGAACTGGGGCTCTTCCATTTTCATCCCTACGCGCCCGCCTCGCCCTTCTTCACCCCGCGCGGCTCGACGGTCTACAACCTGCTTGTCGATTACGTGCGCGAAAAGTACCGCCGCTACGGTTACGAAGAAATCGTCACGCCGCAAATCTTCGACGCCGAACTGTTCCGCACTTCGGGCCACCTGCCCAACTACGCGCAAAACATGTTTATGGCGGCAACACCCGACGACCTCGACCGCATCGAGGAAGCGTGCGCCGCGCGCGAAGACGAAGCGCTCCATATCACGTTCGGCAAAGCATTTCGTTTCGGCGTCAAGCCGATGAATTGCCCGGCGCACTGCCTGCAATACAGCATGGAGCACCACTCCTATCGCGACCTCCCCTGGCGCGTCGCCGACTTTGGGCGTCTGCACCGCTACGAGCGAAGCGGCGTAATTCAAGGACTCACGCGGGTTCGGTCGATGGCACAAGACGACGCGCATATCTTCTGCACCCCCGAGCAGGTCCCTCAAGAGATCGCCAACTTCATCGACTTCGTCACCGAGGTATACAAGGACTTCGGCTTCCAAGACCCCACGATCTTGCTCGCCACGCGACCCGACGAGCGCCTGGGCGACGACGCGCTCTGGGACAGCGCCGAAGAGGCGTTGGCGCAAGGCTTGCGGGCCAAAGGCATCCAGTTCGAGATCGCCGAGGGCGAAGGCGCGTTTTATGGCCCCAAAGTCGAGTTTCACCTCAAGGACGCGATCGGCCGCTCGTGGCAACTGGGCACCATTCAAGCGGACTATAACCTACCGGAACGCTTTGAACTTTCGTATGTCGGCGAAGACAACGCAAGTCACCGTCCGGTGATGCTTCACCGCGCCGTGCTCGGCACGATGGAGCGCTTCATGGGCGTTCTCATCGAACACGTTGGCGGAGCGTTCCCTACATGGATCGCACCCGAGCAAGTGACGCTCTTGACCGTGAGCGAACGTTTCAACGATTATGCTCTGAACGTGAAGCGCCAACTGCAAAGCCAAGGCTTTCGAGTCACCGCAAACCTCAGCGCAGACAAGCTCGGGGCAAAGATCCGCACCGCGCGTTTGGCACGCATCCCTTACCTCGCCGTCATTGGCGAAAAAGAGGTCGAGGGTACCGGACTTTCCGTTCGCTCCCGTGACGAGAACAAAGACTTGGGCTTCTTGCCCCTGAGCGACTTTATCAACCGACTCCGCGCGGAGGCGCACGCGCCCTCCACGCAAGAGCAAACCGCAATGCCAATTCCAACCGCAATGCCGATTCCAACCGCAGAGAGCACGTAGCTCGAAGACAAAGGACATTTACCATTCCACGACCACGTTACGATCGAAGCCGGCCCCGCCCCTCGGGTCCACGTACCAACGAACGCATTCGTCTGCCCGAGATCCGGGTCATCGCAGCCGATGGCTCTATGCTCGGCGTCATGAAGACCGACGAGGCCAAGCGACTCGCACGCGAGGCCAACCTCGATTTGGTCGAGGTAAATCCGAAAGCGCAGCCGCCGGTCTGTAAGATCATGGACTATGGCAAGTTCAAGTACGACGAAAAGAAGCGTGCGAACGAAGCCAAGAAGCGGCAAAACAAGATCGAGATTAAAGAGGTCAAAATGCGACCGAAGACCGACGACCACGACATCGACTTCAAGGTCAAGCATGTGCGCCGCTTCCTCGAGGACAACAACAAGGTCAAAATCACGGTGCGTTTTCGCGGCCGCGAAATCACCCATCCGGAGACCGCACTCAAACAGATCAACGCCGTCCTCGCCAAGGTGGGCGATTTGGGCTCGCTTGAGCAGACGGCCCGCATGGAAGGGCGGACCATGACCGCCATTGTCGCACCGAAAAACCGAGGCGGTGGCGGCGGCGGACGTGCCAAACCAACGAATTCGCAGGGCGCTGCGCCCAAGGCTCCCAACGGCGGTGACCGCGGTGGCCCCCCGCGCAACAAGCGCGACGCTAAGCCCGGCCCGACGGTCGAACACCGCAAGTCGCGCAGTTCGAGCTCCAGCAGCAGCTCCGGCTCCGGCAAGGACCAGTCCTAACCACCGCCTTTTTCTGAGCCGAATCGCGATTTTTCCGCGCCCGGGTCGCTTCTTTCGTTTGGCGCATCGCGCGAGCCGACCTAGGCTCCGAGCGTCATGACGACACAGCACGCATTGGAAAAACTGATCCAGGAGCGCATCGTAGTCCTCGATGGCGCGATGGGTACGATGGTGCAGCGCGCAAAGCTCGGCGAAGACGACTTTCGCGCCGAGCGCTTCAAAGACCACGACCGTCCGCTTCAGGGCAACAACGACATCTTGGTCCTGACGCGCCCCGACGTGATCGAAGACATTCACGACCAATACTTTGCCGCCGGCGCCGACCTCGTTGAAACCAACACGTTTTCAGCAACCTCGACGGTGCAGGCCGAGTACGGACTCGAGGCACATGCCTACGACATCAATGTCGCCGCCGCCAAGATCGCCAAAAAGAGCGCCGCCAAGTTCAGCTCCCCAGAGCGCCCCCGCTTCGTGGCTGGCGCCATCGGCCCAGCCAACAAGACGCTGAGCCTCTCGCCCGACGTCAACGACCCTGCCTTTCGCGCTGTCTCGTTCGACGAACTCAAGGGCGCCTACGCAGAGCAGGTCCGTGGGCTTATCGATGGTGGTGTTGACGCACTGTTGGTGGAGACTATTTTCGACACGCTCAACGCCAAGGCCGCCATTGTGGCCATCGAGGAGGTCTTCGAAGAAAAGGCAACGCGACTGCCGATCCTGATCTCGGTGACCATCACCGACCGTTCGGGGCGTACACTCTCGGGTCAAACGATCGAGGCCTTCTGGACATCGGTCGCTCACGCGAAGCCGCTTTCGGTGGGCATCAACTGCGCACTGGGCGCCGACGAGATGCGCCCCTACGTTGAAGCGCTCTCGCACGCCGCGGACACCTACCTCAGCTGCTACCCCAACGCGGGGCTTCCCAACGCGTTCGGCGAGTACGACCAGAGCCCCGAAGAAATGGCAGAGCGCATCGCCGAGTTTGCGGAATCCGGTTTTGTCAACCTGGTCGGAGGCTGTTGCGGCACGACACCCGACCACATCGCGGCCATCTCCAAGGCGGTTGCAGGCAAAAAGCCCCGCCACATCCCCCGCGCGGACACACTCACACACCTCAGTGGGCTCGAAGAACTTGTGATTCGACCCGAGTCCAACTTCATCATGATCGGCGAGCGCACGAACGTGACCGGCTCGGCGCGCTTCATGCAGCTCATCAAAGAAAGCAACTTTTCCAAGGCACTGGAAGTAGCGGCACACCAAGTCGAAGGTGGTGCCAACATCCTCGACGTCAACATGGACGAAGGCATGCTCGACTCCGAGCAAGCGATGACGACTTTCCTCAACCTCATCGCGTCCGAGCCCGACGTGGCCCGCCTTCCCATCATGATCGACTCATCGAAGTGGTCGGTCATCGAAGCGGGGCTTCGCTGTGTACAGGGCAAGTCGGTCGTTAACTCGATTTCGCTCAAAGAAGGCGAAGCGGACTTTTTGGCCAAAGCCCGCGTAGCGCGGCGTTTTGGAGCCGCCGTGGTCGTGATGGCGTTCGACGAGCAAGGTCAGGCCGAAACCACCGAGCGCAAGGTGGAAATCTGCGAGCGCTCGTATCGCTTGCTCACGGAGCAGGCCGGTTTTCCACCGCAGGACATCATCTTCGACCCGAACGTCTTGGCTGTTGCCACAGGCATCGAAGAGCACGACGCGTTCGCAAGGAACTTCATCGATGCTTGTGGGCTCATCCGAGAGCGTTGCCCGGGTGCGCACCTCTCCGGCGGCATCAGCAACCTATCGTTCTCGTTTCGCGGCAATAACCCCGTGCGAGAAGCGATGCACGCTGTCTTTCTCTACCACGCGATCGAAGCGGGTCTCGACATGGGCATCGTCAATGCCGCCCAGCTCGAGGTTTACGAGGACATCCCGCCCCACCTTCGCGAGCGCGTCGAAGACGTCATTCTCAACCGGCGGGCTGATGCGACCGAACGACTCATCGAAATCGCCGACTCGGTGAAGGGAAAAAAGAAGGAGCGGAAAAACGACCTCACGTGGCGTGAAGAAAGCGTTGAAGACCGTATCTCACACGCACTCGTGCGCGGCATCACAGAGTTTATCGAAGCGGACGCTGAAGAAGCCCGCCAGAAGTACGGCAAGCCGCTTTCCGTCATCGAAGGCCCCCTGATGGCTGGCATGTCGATCGTGGGCGACCTGTTCGGCGCAGGCAAAATGTTCTTGCCGCAGGTCGTCAAAAGCGCCCGCGTGATGAAAAAAGCGGTGGCCTACCTGACACCGTTCATGGACGACGAGATGGTGGACGGTGAAGTCCAAGTGAAACAGAAGGTGCTTCTTGCGACGGTCAAGGGCGACGTGCACGACATCGGGAAAAATATTGTAGGCGTGGTGCTTCGTTGCAACAATTACGAAGTAATCGACCTCGGTGTCATGGTTCCAAGCGACAAAATTTTGGCAGCGGCGAAGGAACATTCTGTCGATGTTGTGGGCCTCAGCGGCCTCATCACCCCTTCGCTTGATGAAATGATCCATGTCGCATCCGAACTTCAACGCGAGGGGTTTGAGGTTCCACTTTTGATCGGCGGTGCAACGACGAGTCGCCAGCATACCGCAGTGAAAATCGCGCCTGCGTTTGAGCAGCCTACGGTCCACGTCCTGGATGCCTCGCGCGCCGTCAACGTCGTCTCAAGCCTGCTCGATGAAAAGCAAGTTGCCGGGTTCGACGAGAACAACCGGCAAGAGCAGGCCAAGCTCGTCCGTCTTCATCAAGCCAAAAAGCAGAGGCCGCTCGTGCCCATCGAAATCGCGCGCGAGCATGCACCGCCCATGTTCGGACACAAGCACGACAAGGCCCCCTTTGTCGGGGCAAAAGAAGTGCAAACCCCGGCGCTGGGCGACATTGCAGAACTCATCGATTGGACCTTCTTTTTCCATACCTGGGAAATCAGGGGCAAATACCCCGACGTGCTTGAGCACCCCGAGCGCGGAGAAGCCGCAAGGGAACTCTTCGACAACGCCAGATCGATGCTCCAGACGATGATCGACAAGCAGCAGTTTTCGGCCCGAGGCGCTTACGGCTTCTGGCCGGCGACGGCCGACGGTGATGACCTCGTGCTCTTCACGAGCGAGGCGCGGGATCAAGAGGCGGGCCGTTTTCACATGCTTCGTCAGCAAACCGTGCGCGGCGGCGAAGAGTACTACCGCTGCCTCTCCGACTTCGTCGCGGGAGACGGTGCGTACATCGGCGCGTTCGCCGTCACGGCCGGGCTTGGCATCGAGTCGCTTTCCAAGCAGTACGAAGCGGGCGGCGACGACTACAACGCCATCATGGTCAAAGCGCTCGCCGATCGCATGGCCGAAGCGTTCGCCGAATGGCTTCACCGTGAGGTGCGCAAGAGCTGGTACGCTCCCGGTGAAGACTGTTCGCTCAACGACCTCCTTAAAGAGCGTTACCAAGGCATTCGTCCGGCGCTCGGCTATCCAGCCTGCCCCGACCATAGCGAAAAGCCACTCTTGTTCGAGCTGCTGGGCGCCAACGAGATCGGAATGACTCTGAGCAGCGGCTACGCTATGCTTCCGGCGGCGAGTGTCAGCGGCCTGTACTTCGCGCACCCCGAGTCGCGGTACTTTTCGCTGGGCACGGTCGGACGCGACCAGCTCGAAGACTACGCCACGCGTCGCGGCATTTCCATCGAGCTGGCCGAGCGCTACTTGCGCCCGAACTTGGCAGATTAGCGTTGCTTGCGTTGACGGCGACGGCTTAGCCCGAGCGCCATCAGCAGAAGCAAGCTCGCAGTGCCTTGTCCGCCCGACGATGCGCGACAACCTGCACCACCCGAAAGCGAACTTCCAGGCGGCAGTTTGAGCACCTCGTCACGAACGAATCCGCTGTCCGGCGTTGGAATCGAACCGTCAGGCATCGGCACGCCACCGTCGAGCACCCCGGCATCGGGCACGGTCGACGCAAGCATACAACGGCTCGTACAGTCGACCGTACCATCGCACTCCTCGCCGCTGTCGACAACGCCGTCGCCGCACGTTGCGATCATGCAGTTCGTGCGACAAGCGTCCGTCTCGGTGTCGGAGTTGTCGCCACCGTCGTCGCACATCTCCTCACCCTGAACGATGCCGTCGCCGCACTCGGGCAACGCACAATCGTTGCGACAGTCATCGTCGTTGATGTCGTTGCCGTCGTCACAGGCCTCGAGCCCCGTTTGCACAAAGCCGTCACCACATACAGCCGCGGCGCACGTCCCATTCTCCCCATCCGGGCAGGCGTCGCTGTTTTCACTGTTGCCGTCGTCGCAGGTTTCCACTCCGGACTGTACGATGCCATCACCGCAGACGGCGGGCATACAGGTCCCGTCGACACCATCTGGACAGGCATCCGTTTCGTCTTCGTTGCCGTCGTCGCAGACCTCGCCGGTGTCGATCACGCCGTCACCACAGAAAGCCACGACGCACGTCGACCGACACGCATCGATATCGACGTCCGAGTTGTCGACGCCGTCATCGCATTGCTCGCCGTCGTGCACGATGCCGTCGCCGCAGGTGGCAAGCGAGCATGCGTTGGTACACGCGTCATCATCGATGAGATTCCCGTCGTCACAGCCTTCGCCGAGGTCTGTAACGCCGTCGCCACACACAGGCGCGACGCAAGCGAGTCGGCATGCGTCAGGCTCTGTGTCCGAGTTGTCGCCCCCATCGTCGCATTCCTCTGTCCCGTCCTGCACGAATCCGTCGCCACAGGTCGCCGCAAGACAGGTACCGGTCGGTCCATCAGGACACGCATCGGTGAGCGTCAGGTTGCCGTCGTCGCAAACTTCCGCGCCATTCCCCGCATTCCACACGATGCCATCGCCACACGTCGCGTTCTGACACGCATTGGTGCAGTCGTTGTTGTCGTTGTTGTCCGAGTCGTCGCACTGCTCGCTGCCCGTGCCCGCATTCCACACGATGCCGTCACCGCACGTCGCGTTCTGACACGCGTTGGTGCAGTCGTTGTTGTCGTTGTTGTCCGAGTCGTCGCACTGCTCGCTGCCGCTGCCCGCATTCCACACGATGCCATCGCCGCACGTCGCGTTCTGACACGCATTGGTGCAGTCGTTGTTGTCGTTGTTGTCCGAGTCGTCGCACTGCTCGCTGCCCG
>CAZAQV010000029.1:25879-78666 GCA_964487255.1 uncultured Polyangiales bacterium
TTGGTGCAGTCGTTGTTGTCGTTGTTGTCCGAGTCGTCGCACTGCTCGCTGCCCGTGCCCGCATTCCACACGATGCCGTCACCGCACGTCGCGTTCTGACACGCGTTGGTGCAGTCGTTGTTGTCGTTGTTGTCCGAGTCGTCGCACTGCTCGCCACCGCCCTCGGTATTGAACACAAATCCATCACCACAGGTCGCGATCGTGCATGAATTGAGGCAGCCATCATTATTGCTGGCGTCGCCATCATCGCACGCTTCGCTACCACTGCCCGCATTCCACACGATGCCGTCGCCACACGTCGCGTTCTGACACGCGTTCGTGCAGTCGTTGTTGTCGTTGTTGTCCGAGTCGTCGCACTGCTCGCTGCCCGTGCCCGCATTCCACACAAAACCATCGCCACAGGTCGGCAGTTCGCACGAATTGAGGCAATCATTGTTGTTGCTCAGATCCCCGTCGTCGCACGCTTCCGAGCCACCATCCGTGCTCCAGACAAGGCCATCGCCACACGTCGCGGCCTGACAGGTGCCTCCCACGCCGTCGGGACAACTGTCCGCGTTGTCGCCGTCGCCGTCGTCACACGTCTCAGCGCCACCGTCGGTATTCCACAAAAACCCATCGCCGCAGGTGGCAACTTGGCAAGTGCCTCCCACGCCGTCGGGACAACTGTCTGCGTTGTCGCCGTCGCCGTCATCGCAGGTCTCGGAGCCACCGTCCGAACTCCATACAAATCCATCACCGCAGCTCGCGGCCTGACAGGTGCCGCCGACACCGTCCGGACAGCTATCGCTATTGTCCCCGTCGCCGTCGTCGCATGTCTCCCCTGCGTCGATATTGCCGTTACCACATGCGGTCTCGTAGTTGATCGTGAGCTCCACGGACTGAACGAGCATCACGAAAAAATTTCCGGGCTCAATCAAGGTCATGGAAGCAGTGTTTGTCCCCCCGTAGACGTAGCCGGGCCAACTCGCGACAACGGGCCCCGTAATGGACGGCCCGAAGGCACAGAAGTTGAAACCACAAAGCGGAATCCCCGAGCCGGCACTGCCCGTTCCGACGACTTGTGAACCCACCTCGACCTCCGCCGTGGAAAGCTCGCCTGCACCAAAAATCCGCACGTCGATCGAGGTCACGACGGTTCCGGCCGGCAGCGGATCGGAAAACGAAAACGTTACACCGTCTGGCGTACCGAACACCAAGCCCGCATAGTCCGGACCACAGGTGTCGCCCGGGCAGGTAAGCGTTCCTTCATTGGGATCGAGAACGATCGTCGTCGACTGCGCGAAGGTCGATGCGGGTAAAAGAACAAAGCTGAGTGCAAGAGCGGGTATATAGTTTTTCATAGGGCCTCGGTAATCAAAGATTATCGAGGGTTTCGCGCATGAACACAACAATCCCGTCCCCCAAGTACAGAAGCTCTGCTGCGCGCTGCGGGGAGCGCAGATAATACAATAGAACTACAGCGTGTAGCAGGAAGCGCCCCGCGGTTCTGTTCTACTCAACCAAAGCACCGAGCTTCTCAAGGCCTCGCTCGAAGTCGGAACCGACCATGGCGTCGAGCAACAGCCCAAACCAGCGAGAGAAGGGATTATTGCCAAACTCGGCCGTGAAATACCACGTGACCTTCGTACGCTTGCCGCTTGGCTTGAGCGTGATGCCGCCCGGATTCGGCGCCGGGTTATCGTCAAACCACAGGTCGTACTCGACGCCACGCGGCGTGACCTTGGTCAGCGTCATCTTGCCACGCCCGGCTTTCGGTCCCGACCAAACCTGCGTTGCCCCAACGCCTTGTTGCGGGCCGGAATAACTCCAAGTCATGTTCGGGTCTTGGTCGACCCATGGTGACCAGTCCGGCCAACGCCGAAAGTCAGAAACATGCGACATCACGACTTCGGGAGAAGCGGCCATCGTCCGAGAGCGCGCCACGCGCACAGACGCCGGAAGCAGAAAGCCCACCGCCAGCAACGCAACGATGAGCCCAAAGATGCTGAGCAAAACCTTTTGCCAAACCTTCAACTTCGGCCCCCTCTGCTGATCATAGATCAGTATGAGAGGAAATGCTGCTAGCTGCGTTGTCGGGTCGAGCACATTGCGAGTGAGTCGGCGGTGGTTTGGGATTGCTGGGCCCAGAGTCGTGCAGGTTCCGAGTGCGCCCACAGCTGAGCAGGATTGCTCGGTTCAGAGTGCTCCCCTTTGCTCGTGCGAAATGCAAGTGAGACGAGGCGGAGTCGAGCAGCCCGCGTAAGGCTACTTTAGGTAGCTGCGCAGGCAGTGCAGACGACAACGAAGTATCGCGAAGCAGATCGGGCGAGCAAACTCAGTTTTTGGCGCGGTAGACGATCATCCCGTGCGTAAGGTCGTAGGGAGAGAGCGCGACGGTCACGCGATCGCCCAAGATGACGCGAATACGAAACTTACGCATACGCCCACAGAGCTGAGCCCGCACGGTCGCTCCGGCATCGGTTTCGATCTCGAATTGGCCGCCTGCGAATACCTGCGACACGACGCCTTCCACGCGCACATGATCGTCGCGCTCGTTCGCTTCTTCTCCGAAGTCGTCGAATCGTTTCTTCTTGCCGCCTTTTCTTCTCGCCAAAACCAAGCTCCTTTGTTGAGTGCCCCGAGGTTATAGATATCCTTTTGGATTTTGCCAAATCTAGTTTGTCGTAGGGTTGGCCGCGGGTTTACTTCTTCTCGTCGCGTCGTGCATCCATCAACCACAAAAATCGGTTGTGCTTGGCTGTCATGGTGGCCTTCGGATGCGGCTCGATCTCCCACTTTTCGTCAGGGGCTTGGTCAAGTTCCACTGTAATTTCACGGATCTTATCCCGCCGTGACACCAGAAGCGTCACCTTTTGCCCGCTGCGCAAGTGCTTGAGACGCTGTTCGACAAGAGCCGGCGTCGCACGAAAGCCGTTGATCGCGAGCAGCTCGTCATCGACGTTGAGCTGGCCCGCCGCGGGACCATCACTTCGAACCCGGGTCACCACGCCCCGGTCGCTGAGATCGATGCCCAGCCACGTACTTGCCTCGTCATCACCATCGCCGTCACTACCCGCGTCCGCGTGCGGCTTGCTCTCTTCTTCGACAGGCTTAAAGCGCAGGCCATAGAACGAGAGCGCTGGACCATAGTCGAGTTCGTCAGTCCCATCGACATAGCGGCGGAAGAACTCGCTGAGGTCGAGGCCCGAAACCTCGGACGCCAGCGCGCGGAAGGCTTCGCTGGAAAACCCCTCTTTGCCTGAAAACTTTTTGTACGCCGCACGCATGACATCGTCGAGGCTCGTCTTATGACGGGTGTGTTCGCGAATCTTGGCATCCAACAAGAACGCCACGAGCGCACCCTTAGCATAGTAGCTGATCCCGCTATTCACGGCGTTGTCGTCAGGCCGATAGTACTTGATCCAAGCATCATAGGACGCGGAGCTTAGAGACTGCACGCCACGCCCTGGCGTGTTCTGTACGCGGTCGATGGTTTTGGACAGCTCCTCAAGGTACTCGTCATCGTTCATCACCGATGCACGCGTGAGCAAGAGGTCGCCGTAGTACGACGTGAAGCCCTCCGCGATCCAAAGATCCGGCGTGAGGTTTTCGTTCTCGTAGTCGAAGGGTCCCAGGGCTTTCGGACGCAAGCGTTTTACGTTCCAGGTGTGAAAAAACTCGTGAGACACGAGCCCCAGCCAACTCAAGTAATCGTCACGCTCGTCGGTCACAAAACGACGTGACATCATGAGGGTCGAGTTTTTGTGTTCGAGCCCGCCGCCCGAACCCTCGTTGACATTCAGAAAGACGTAACGCTCGTAGGGCGCCTCACCCCAGAAGCTCACATGCTCTTCGACGATGCGTTTGAGGTCGCGGACGCTCTTGTCGCTGTCCCAGCCGTCGCTCTCGTCGGAGTTGGCAAACACATACTCCTTCGAGAGCGCCCAAAAGCGATGCACCGTGGGGCTGCCGCACAAGAGCGGGGAGTCGACGAGTTGGTCAAAGTCGCTTGCGACGAAACGCGAACCAAGAGCTCGGTCTGCGCGTTTGCCCTCTTTGGCCTCTTTACCGGCCGACTCGCCTTCATGTTCAACCTGCGGAAGCCCCGTCACGCAACCACGCCAATCCTCCGGGAGGTCGAGTTCAACAAGATGGGGGCGATCGAGGTGCTCGACTGCAGTCAAAAATGTTGACGCGCCGTTGAGCACAGCCAGGTCGCTGTCCACGAAGTTGGTCCGCACGCTCATCTCGCGCGCGAAGAGTTTGTACTCGACCACCACGCTCGCCTGCCCTTGGGTGGTGATACGCCAGCGATTTTTGCTGACCTTCTGCACGGGAAGAACTCTGCCCTCCGGGGTTTGCGCGCGCAGGTCCTGGACGTGGCGCGCGTACTCTCGGACCAGGTACGAGCCTGGCGTCCACGTCGGCATCATCAGCTCGAGCGTGTCCCCCTCGCTTGGGAAGAAGGCCTGTACTTGAAGCAGGTGCCGGCCGCGCTGGTCGAACCCAATGCGATAGTGATGGACTCCCTCGGACGACTCGGGCGCTGGGATCGGTTGGGCCGGCTCCTGAGCCCCCTTGTCCTCACCCTTACGCTCGCCGGACTTCTGCGACTTGCGCTCGCCGCAGGCCCCGAGCACCAACAACGAAAACACGACCGCCCACCGCACTGGATGCCAGCTGGATTTTGTCGAGAGGAGCATGGCCAGGCCCCCACATAGCGTGATTCGCGCCCGATGTCGCCCAACAACTCAAGGGAAATGCTTGCGATCCAGCCGCAAAGCGCCATAAGTACAGGCCCCTTATGTCCCTCATCGTGCTCGAAGACGTCAGCCTCACGCTCGGCCGCAAAACGATTATCGATGGGCTGAACATGCGCATCGCGGAAGGCGACCGTCTGGGCTTGGTCGGCCCGAACGGCTCTGGCAAAAGCTCGCTTCTCCGCTTGCTCGCCGGCGAACAGGTCCCCGACGGCGGTCAAATCACCCGTCAGAACAACATGCGGCTCGGCTACCTGCCGCAAGACCTCAGTCTCGACCACCCAGGGACCGTCATCGACTTCGTGATGCGCGCCGCGCAAGACCGCTCCAGCCTCGAAAAGCGCATCCAAGAACTTGAGGTCAAGCTACAAGACGCCGCCAAGCTGCCCGAGGAGCAAGCGCTTGCACTGGCGACCGAACTCGGGGACGCGCACGAGCTCCTCGCTCGCATCGATGAAGAGTTCGGCGAGCACGCCGCCACGCAGATCCTCGCGGGCCTCGGCTTCTCGGACAAGGACCTGCAGCGCCCGATGTCCGAGTTTAGCGGCGGTTGGCGCATGCGCGCCGTCCTCGCGTCACTGCTGTTTCAAAAACCTGATTTACTGCTCTTCGACGAGCCCACCAACCACCTCGATATGCCCTCGGTCGCGTGGTTTGGCGCGTTCCTTAGGAGCTACAAGGGTGCGTTCGTGTTGATCTGCCATGACCGAGAGTTTCTCAACGAGCAGATCAATCGCATGATCAGTTACGAGCCGGAAGGTGTGCGCACCTACCCCGGCAACTACGAGCGCTATCTCCAACAACGGGCCGAGGAACAGCAGAATCTCATCAACCGCGCCAAGAACCTGGAGCGCGAACGCGAAAAGACCGAGCAGTTCATTCGCCGCTTCCGCGCGCAGGCCAACAAGGCCGCCGCGGTGCAAAGCCGAATCAAGGCACTCGAGAAGATGGACGAGGTCATCGTCTACGAGGACCGGCGCGTGATGAACTTCCGCTTTCCGCCATGCGAGCGCGCTGGAAACGAAGTACTGCAAATCGATAATCTGGCGAAGCGCTACGGCGACCTTGAGGTCTTCTCCGGCGTTAACTTACGAGTCCGCCGCGGAGACAAGATCGGCATCATCGGCGTCAACGGGGCGGGCAAGACCACGCTGCTCCGCATACTAGCCGGAGAAATCGAGGCGAGCGGGGGCGAGTACAACTTTGGCCACAATACCCAGGTCGGCTACTACGCACAGCATCACTCGGACACACTGCACAAAAACCTCACCATCCTTGACGAGGTCAAGTACCACGCCGATGGCGCGACCCTAACCGAGCTGCGCACCATCTTGGGTGGCTTCCTGTTCGGTGAAGACGAAATCGACAAGAAAGTCGGCGTGCTCTCAGGCGGGGAACGTGCGCGCGTGGCCCTGGCCAAGCTGCTCATCTCGCCGGGCAACGTGATGTTGATGGACGAGCCCACCAACCACCTCGACCTTGAGTCGAGTGAGGCGCTCGCCGAAGCGCTCTCTCGCTACGACGGCACGCTCCTGTTCGTGAGCCACAACCGAAGCTTCGTCCGCAAGCTCGCCGACAAGATCTGGGACGTACGTGACGGCAAGGTCGAAGTGTATCCGGGAACACTCGACGAATACATGGATTCCGAGCGTTCCAAGCGTACAGGGGAGAGCAAGTCAACCGATGCGCCACGCAGGCTGGCCACAGGGAAACAAGCAGCGAGCACCGCCAGCAAGTCCGAGCGCCCCAAAGAGTCCAAACAAGAGCGACGGCGTCGGCAGGCGGAGGAACGCAAGCAGAGGAAGGAGCGCCAACAACTCGAAAAAAGCGTCGCCGACCTCGAAGCGCGCATCGCGAATTTAGAAACCGAACAAGCCGAAGCAAACGCCGAACTTGAGCTCCCCGAAACATACGAAGATGCAAAAAGGCGGGACGAACTGCTCGCCGCGCTACAGACCCGCCACGAAAAGCTTGAGGAGCTGACGCAGCGCTGGGAAAGCGCCCAACTCAAACTCGAATCGCTGCTCTAGACGGGGCGCGGACCTATTCTCAAGGCGGACGTCCCAGCGCCCTTCTCGGCGAGCTGAGCGAGCGACCAGGCACGAGCCTCATCCAAACTCGACACGACGCATAGTTCAAAACCTTTCGGTTGGACTTGCCACATGTAGGTCGCCAAGATCTTCTGGCCAATCGCTGACGGTGCAACCAAGCACTCGCAGAGCTTGCTATGAACACCACGCGTGGCGTCTCGCGTTTCAATTCGACGAAAGAACTCCTGTCGCAGTTCAGGACTGAAACCTTCGTGCGATAACTGGCGGAGGTCGATGATAAACGCGATAGGGCCTCGCATCATGATGCCTGTCATCCGCTTGAGGTACCCGTCGAGCATCGACGCACACAGCATCGGAGGAACCGTCGCGATCACGAGCGGGAACTCAGAATCATCAATCTCAATGGAGCTGGACACGCGAGACAAGTGTAGCGCAACTACGCGGACTCAAGGGCGTGATTCGCTGCAAGATTTTCTAGTGACCAAGCGCGAGCCTCTTCGAGCGAGGTCATCACACGCAGTTCGGTTTGAGGTTGCACCTGCCAGAAATAGGTCGCCAAAAGTTTCTGTGCGTCTGCTGACGACACAACGAAACACTCGCAGAGCTTGTCATGCACTCCTGGCGAGGTATTTCGCTCCTTGACGCGGCGAAAGAACTCCTGACGCACTGGAGGTTCAAACCCATTGAGGGTGAGCTCCCGGATGTCGACAATGAAGGCGATTGGGCCACGCTTCATAATGTTCTGCATGCGCTCGAAATACGCGTCGAACACCTCCACGTGCAGCGCCTCAGGGAAGGTTGCGATCACGAGCGGAAACTCAGAATCATCAATGATTGGTGAGCTGAACACGCGCTACGCAGCGTAGCGCAGTTAGCCAGATTTGCCCGCACGATAAGCGGCGATCTTGCGGAGCGACCATGCGCAAGCCTCTTCGAGCGAGGTCATCACCGTTATTTCGTGGCCTTCGGGCTGCACCTGTGTGAGATAGCTCGCCAAAAGCTGTTGCACGACCGCAGATGATGCCACCAGACACTCGCTGATCTTGCCAGCCACATCCGGGAGGCTATCTCGCTCTGCCACCCGGCGAAAAAACTCGTGTCGCAGCTGGGAGCTGAGCCCCTCAATCGACACCTGCCGGATATCGACAACAAACGCGATGGGTCCACGCTTCATGATGGTCTCCATCCGCGCGAAGTACGCATCGAAGGTCTCGCGCGCCGGGTATTCAGGGAAGGTCACGATCACCAGCGGGAATGCAGAGTCATCAATAATGGGGGAATCGGGCACGCACAACACAGTGTAGCGTATCTATCCGGTTTGGCGCACAGGAGGTGCGCCGAGGTTGTCGAGCGACCTGGTGCGGGCGTGAGCTCGGTGGGGCTCGGCGACGGTTATCTCTCGATGTAACCGTTCGGTACGCACCGTCAGTAGCAGCCCGGACGAGAGCGCGTGTCGGGGTCACCGTCCGGCATGATTTCACGGAGGTATTCGTACTCCATGTCACAAAAAAGCGCGCCGCCCAACCCGTCAAGGTCGGCGCGTTCGTAAAAAGGCCGTGCGCCACCGGAGTCCATGAGGCGCCGAGGCTTGTCACCCGAGTTGTGAAACGCCATCGGCTCGAACGGGTTGGCGAGCCCAAGCGAATGCCCCACCTCGTGAGCGAGCGTTGAGCCGACCAGGTTGCCCATCACCCAGATCGCACACGCGATCTGCATTGGGCGCTCGAGACCGGTCTGAACACAACCGCGCCCGTCCGAGAGTTCGGGGATCCCGCGGTCGAGGTCATCTTGCGTGACAGCGAACCCACGGTCAGGTCGGATCGGGTCGAAGATGAAGTCAAAGAACGGGTCCGCAATCTCACCACCTCCGGCGAACTCGAAGAACGACTCGATGAAAACGCCCCCATAACCTGGATAGCCCTGCTCCTGCGTGGCCGCGTTGACACCGCCGATGCGGTCGTTAAGCCGTTGGTTGTTGGTGTCCTTGCCCGCAGTGTTGTCGTAACCGAAGAGGCCCTGTTCGTTCGGGTCCTTACCCGAAACCTCCACGACGGAATACAGCGCGAACTCTTCGGGCAGCTCGGTACGGAACTCGACGTTAACGCCTCGGTACGGTGATCGCGACATAGCCAGGGCGCGTGCTCGAACCCGGTCGTCGACGGCGCGAAGCCCGTAGCGTCCCAAGCTCTCCGTAAACGAAGGTAGAAACACCACGACGACGACTTGCTTGACGGGTGCAACCCGAAAGCGAAACGGAACGCTATTGCCGCGGACTTCTTTGTTGCCGTAACGTAGAACCGGGACGATACTTCCCTCGAGCCAGCCCGATTCGCGACGCAGGTTGATCGACTCGCCCAAGCCGTCCACTTCGTCGAGGATGTAGCGAACCCGGCGCCCCCAAACATATTCAGTCACCACGCTCGTATCGACGGGCCGCTGTCGGCCCGACGCGTCCGCCGTAAAGGTCGCCTGAATTTCGAGTTGCGTGAGCGCATCGGGCGCACCACCGACGAACCCACCGCCATCAATGTGGATGAACTGGCCAAGGCTCGCCGCTTCGATGTCCACGTTGGTAATGCGAGAGGGTTGGACGACATACTCCACTTGCTGCTCCGCAGTCATGGTCAGCCGCGAGCGTTCGTCGCCGTGCAGGTTGAGGACCTCGACGGTCCCCCTGAACAGGCCGGGTTCAATGCCGATGAGCTCGTGCGACAACACGAAATAACCCTTGTCCCGCTGCGTGGCGTCCTCGAGCACAATCGGTAGTTCTTCGTCCTCAAGTGCGATGCAACCGCCGTTGCCGCCCGGGAAGAAGCAACCTCCGAGGCGCGCCACGCTGGTTCCCTCGTCTGTTCCCGCGAGCAATCCCTGGCCGCTGACGCGAATTCGGTCGTTCACAAAAACGTCGAGTGCGCTCTCAACGTCAACCTGTGGTTGGAGTTCTTGAACGAACCGCCAGTCAAGCTCGAGCACGTTTGAGGCACGAAAAAGCGCACTACCGGCATAGCCCGTCTCGACGCGAACCGCGCCTTGGTAGCCGCCGTCACCCATGTCGAGCCTCGCGAGCAACTCTGCCGTAACCAGCAGCTTCAAGTTCTGGGCGTCGACGTACTCGGTGTCGACCTGGACATCGACCCCCGAGCCCGTGGGCCCAAGAAAGTGGAGCTCGTTGCGTCCAAACTTGGTATCCAAGAAGCCTTCGCCGCGCACCACGACTTCGCTACCAACGAGCAGCGTCGAAGGTCCGATCGCGTCGAGAAAGACAGGGTCGACCCAACTGTCATCGACCAGTGTCTCCGTGGTCGAGCACGCCAGGCAAAACAAAACAACAGCGACCAGCCTACCCAGGTTCATGGCGCGTAAATCCGGATGTCGTAGGTGTTCTCAGCGCCAGCAAAGCCGCGCACTACCAGATAGTAGCGACCGCCCTGCTCTGCGAGAAAGTCGTAGTACTCGTTCGAGTCGACGCTCTGCCCCTGAAACGACGAGCATTGGCTCGGATCGGCTTCCGAGCACGGCGTAAGATCTGTACCGTCCTGCTGGTAGAAGTGAAGGTCGAGATCCTCCGCCGTGGACGTTTGGGTGAACGTCAGTTCGACGGCGAACATTTGCCCGCGCTCGAGGTTGATCTCGTACCAATCCTCATTACCGGAACAGATTGTGTTGCCCTTCATCTCATAGCCGCGCCTCCAGTCGACTTTGCGCGCGCTCTGTTGGTCATCATCACCTTCGTTTGGGTCAGCTTGGCACTGCCCCTGCGCACCGCACGCTGCGGGACGTGCGGACCACTCGATACCGTAGTGCCCGGTCACCTCGCCGATGGGCCGCACCTGGGCGCGATAGCTGCCCGGCGCCAGACAAAGCGCAAGGTCCTCTTGCGTACGCAAGCTTTCGGCGACTGCGATGACGGTGCCGTTTTCGTCGGTCACGGCGAGGTCGAGATCACTGGCGTCGTCACCGGCGACGTTGACTTGGACTTGTGAGTTCTCGGCGACTTCAAGCACGAACCAGTCCGCGTCGCCGCGCCCGTTTTCCACGCATGCCGTCAGTGGCTCGAGCGTGCCCTGCGCAAAGGGCGTCGCGGTAGCAGGCGTGTCGTTATCCTCATGGACGTCGTCCGGGCACCCGAACGTCATTTCGGGCTCGCACGACTCTTCGAGCGGCGTACACAAGCGCCCCATCTTGCGTTCGACAGAGGTCACGGGTGTTTTCGAGCACACGAAGCCCGCTTCGCAATCTGCATCACTCACGCATGACATCAAACAGTACGACGCACCACGCGTCCCCATGCGAACACAAAGGTCTTCGCTCGCTCCACACTGCGCATCGGCGCGGCACACTTCGCAGCTCTTACCGTCTGCCACCACGTCGGGTGCGCTCGGCTGCACCTGTAGCTCGTGCACGCCAGTCACCGGGTTCTCCGAAGTGTGGTCACAACTTCCGCGCGGGTCGTCGTTGTCCACAGCAGCAATCTTGTAATACACGCGCTCGGTGAGCGTCGACGTGCTGCCCGCGGTCGGGTTGGGAAGCATCGCAGTCCAAATACCTTCTCGGGTTGTGCCCGATGTCATCGACATCGAGACCTGTTTGGCGCGGGTCAGGTCATCGGGATTCTGGGGTTTCGTATTCCAGTAGTAGATGATGGGCGGATGCTTGAGCCCGCTGTCGTCTCGCACACGCGCCACGAGCGGGATGTCACCCGCACCGTTCCAGTCTTGGACCGTGTGTTGGATAACCGGGGGCTGCCCAACGCATTCAGGCTTGGCGGGCCGCCGCAGCACCAGCGAAAAGTCTTTTTCGGTCGGCGGATTGGTGGCGTCGTCGGCCAAGAGAACGATTGCGTGAAGGCCACTGCTGAGGGCTTGCGCGCGGGTCGGGCACCAACGAAGGCGCGCCGAAAAACCGTCTTGCTTGCGCAGGCTCAAACCCGAAACGACAGGAGGCGCCGCGGAGATGCCCACGCCAGGTGAATCGGGGTCGTCCACGATCACATCGAAATCGAAACAATCGTTCTTACCAAGGTCGAGCGTCGCACCTGCGCCTAGCGGCTGCACGAAGCGAGGCAGACCGTTGTAGCCCACGGACGAACGCACCTCGATCGCCATCGACACTTCGGAAACGTACTTTCCATCGGTCACGAAGAAGCGAAACTGGTGGGAGCCGACGTCGTCGGCCTGCGGCACCCAACGAAAGAACGCCTCGCCTTTGTCTTTGACGATGCCAGCACGGCACCCGCCGTTTCCGCAAAGCGTCTTGAGCGAGCTGTCGAACGCATATTGCAGCTCGTCTCCGTCGGGGTCATCGGCTGTGATGGGAATCGAAAGCGCCGAGCCCACGAACGCGACTTGATCGCGCACCTCGCCAAAGACGGGACGGTCATCGAGGCCTGTGGCGCAGCCCGCCACCACGGCGAGCATGCACGCGGCCCACCATCGCGGGGACAGACGTAGCTTCACACCCAAGTTCTAAGCAAATGCCGCGCCGAAGCGCGCTGCCATTGACATGCTAAAATCATTGAGCTTTCCTCGTTCAAACGAGCTCAAAACTTACCGATCGGCGCCCACGTCCCCGCAAGGCCGGCCACTGCAATGTCCAGCATCGGTTACGCATCGCGGTTTGTGGGTGGGTGAAGTCGCACGGTGCAGCTGCTCGAGTCGCGCAGTTCGCAGTATGCCTCGTATGCAAAGTAGAGGTTCTGATTGGCAAAGCGAACCGGCGGTACGGCGAGCAACTTTGCGAGATCGTAACGCGCGTACAGGCACGCTTTGCCCCTGCGCAGCGAAAGCCCTTCGAGCAGGCTCACAGCCGAAAGAAGGTCCGAAACATCGCTCACTACAAGATCGTGCTCGGCACGCCAGTCCAGGTCACGGCAGAGCGCCAAGTCTCGTTGAACCGGATACGCGGAACCCATCTCAAACAACGCACCACTTTGCTTGTGGACCAACATCCCGCTTGAGCCAATCTGAGGATACGCAAAGTGCCAACAGTCCTCATACTCGGCTACCAGGGACACGGTCGCCTCTGCGGGTGCATGAGCGACCGCGAGAGCAAACGCTTCATCGAATTGCATCTCGGATACCGTAGGCGCGGCTAGTTTCGGTCGGCGGACGGCTAGCTGTACATGTCGTCGATGGCGGAGGACCAATTATCGTTGATCTGCTTGCGACGAATCTTGAGGGTGGGGGTCAGCTCGCCCGCATCGATACTGAAGTCACGCGGCAAGACCGTGAATTTTTTGACCTGCTCTGGGCTTGAGAACTTGCGATTGTACTGGTCGACGTAAGTTTGGATCTCCGTGCGAATGTCTTCGCGCCGGGCAAAGGCCTCGAGCGACTGGCCCTTCTCCTCAAGCAAGCGCATTTGCTCCGCGGGGTCGCGCGGGATCTTCACCGGGTCCATCCCGAACTTGTCGCGCAAGATGGCGCCCGCATCGAGCGTAAAGAGCGCACTACAAAACTTGCGGTCATCACCCACGAGATAACACTGCGAGACGATGGGAATGGACTTCATGGTCTC
This sequence comes from uncultured Polyangiales bacterium, assembly GCA_964487255.1. GTDB lineage: Bacteria > Myxococcota_A > Polyangia > Polyangiales > CAZAQV01 > CAZAQV01. The sequence goes on from CAZAQV010000029.1 coordinate 39,186, forward strand.
CTCGACGAGCAGCGGGGCGATGTTCTTACCCGCGGAGCTCACATACAGCTCCTTCTTGCGGCCCGTAATCTTGACGTATCCATCGCGGTCGATCTCACCAATGTCCCCCGACCGAAGCCAGCCGTCTTGTAGCACCTCGGCGGTCGCCTCGGGGTTCTTGTAGTAGCCCTTCATCACATGACGACCTCGGAACATGATCTCTCCGTCCGTATCCGTCTTGAGCTCTGTCCCGGGAATCGGGCGGCCGACTGAACCAAACTTGAAGTTGTCGTGGTAGTTGATGCTCGCACCTGCCGTGGTCTCGGTCATGCCGTAACCTTCGAAAAGAGGGACGCCAATAAAATGAAAGAAGCGCAGGATATCGACGTTGATGGGCGCCGCGCCGGTCAGCGCAATGCGGCAGTTGACGAGCCCAATCTTCTTCTTGACCGCTTTTTGAAGCACGCCCTTGACCACCGGGATACGAAGCAGCAGCCGCAATGCAGGCTTCGCGTCGAGCGTGCTCTTGAGGTTGGAGTAGAGCTTTTCGTAAATGCGGGGCACACCGACGAAGAGATGCGGCTGCACTTCCTTCATGTAGTCGACGACGTTGAGCGGGCTGTCGACGACGCGCAAATGAAGCGCGTACTTGATCCAAAGGTGGTTGTCCACGAGCTGCCCAAACACGTGCGCAAGCGGAAGCCATGACACGAGGCCATCGCCCCGATCCATGCCCAGCATGTCGTCGATCGAGTCGAGCTCAAACGAAAAGTTATCATGGGTTAGTTCGACTCCTTTGGGGTTACCTGTGGTTCCCGATGTGTAGATTAACGACGCCGTATCGGAAGGATCGATGCCGTTGAGCCGTTCGAACACCAGTTCATCATTGAGGTCTTTGCCTTTCTCGAGAAAGGCGGACCAGTCCATCACCTTTGCGTGGTCGAGCTTGCCAACGCCATTCATGAGGACGACGTGCTCGACTTGATCCAGCTTGTCGAGCACCTCCGCCAAACGGTTTTCGGGAAACTTCTGAGGGTCACCGCCAGCCTGCGGATTGTGCCCTACGAACACGACCTTCGACTCGGAGTTGCCGACAATCCACTCCACCTCTTCGGGGGAACAGGTATGATAAACCGCCACCGAGACACCATTGATGAGCTGCCCCGCCACATAGCTGGTGAACCACTCGGGACGATTGTAGCTATAGATGCTGAGCTTATCGTCCTTGGCAAATCCGAGCGCGAGCAACGACTTGGCGATTGCAAGGGCTTCATCCCGCACCTCGGACCAAGTTTGAGTCACCCACTGACCGCGGGCATTCTTGGTCGATAGGGCAGCCGCACTCGGACACTCTTTGGCGTTTCGGATTAGGTAGTTTGGCGTCAGCATCTTGGGAACCTCACTGTTTTCGCGGGAAGCATACCCTTCTATCCTCGGGTCGGGAAGCAGGCCTCGAACCACAACGAGCCCCAGTGGCCCAAAGGATTTACATGGGGTAGATCAAATCGGATGTTAATGCGTGCTTTGAGCTGGCTTTCGCTCCTCGCGCTTGCCTTTGGCTGCAGCGATTCGAGCGATGTCGAAGACGGTGACGCGGCCCTGGACGGTGCTCACCCGGATACAACCCAGGTACCCGACGGGATGAAACCTCCCGTAGCCCCCGTTGGCGACGGTCAATGGCCCGAAAGCAACATCTACTCGTGGGACGGTCTGTGGGTGCCTGATTTCCCTATCGGGGGCCTGCTCGACAACGAGTACTTCGATGGTCACGAAAATGAAAACGGGCCCACGCCGATCCTTCCCCCTGGGCAGTGGGACTGGCAGGACGACAATGACGACCTGGCGAACTGGCGTAACTTCAAGTCCAACCTGGGCGAGTTCGAGCTGCTTCGTGATAGCCAAAACAATCACTATGGGTGGCGTCTGGTCGGCAACACACCCGGCGCCATCGACTACCAAGGCCCCGCGGACTACTTCGAAGGCACGCCCGGCGCCGACTTGCTCAACCTCGGAGCACGCGGAAAAATCCATAGCTTCGAAAAAGGCGACCTGGGTGACGGACCGGACGTCTTGGTCTTCAACGAGTCGTACTCACTCGACTTTCGCGTCGGCTCAAGTAGCAGCGGGCACGTTCACGACAACGACCTGGTCGTCGGAGGCTGCGAGAGCCGACCCGATGGTGCATTCGGCATCTTGACCACCTCGATTCACACTGGTCCAGGGCACGATTGGGTATTTGTTCGAGACTGGTCACGCTCCGCCATCGATCTCGGCTTGGGTGAAAACGGTCGCACCGATGGCATCGACCCCTTCGACGGAGACGACCTCGTGGTGATCCGGGGCAACGCGCACGACTTTCGCGTGTTTGGCGGGCAAGGAAACGACACCATGGTGTGGTTCGTTGACGAAGTCGTTCAGCGAGAAGAGAACAAATGGCTCGGCCCTAACTTCTTCGGCGGCGCAGGCGTCGGCGATGCGGTGTGGGTCGACGACGGAACCGACCGTCTGGTGCTGGCCGTGGACGTCAACAGCCCGGTCGTCGACACGACGCCAACGCCGCCGGGTTCGATCTTGGTGCGACCCACTGAAGGCAAATACATGATCGACGAACCGACGGTCGGTGACCCTTTCGCAGTGTATTGCGTCGAGTGCGGGCAAAGCGACTCGGGCGAGAAGACGGTGATCGTCGAGTACAACTCACCCGACGACAAGATTCACACCGGATACTTCTTTCTGAACTCGATCGAGGAGCTGCAGGTCGGCGTCGGCGAAAGGGCACGGCTTTACACCATCGATGCCAAAAGCGGCACCGTGAGCGAAGCGCCCGGCCTCACCCCCACCCAGGTTCCGCCACTGCCCAGCGAATATTGCGAGGGCACACTGCCCTAATCACACCAGCATCTGGTTTACTTGCGCCGGACTTTGCGTTAATCGCTTCTCATGAGTGAAATGATCGGGGACGGCGTAACGCAAGCACGCCCGGCAGACGCCGAGATCGTACGATCTGTATTTCGGGCGGTGCCGGATGCGATTCTCGTGGTCGATCCCGACGGCGTGGTGCGTATGGCAAATGACTCGGCAGAACGCTTGTTCGGAGGCGTCCTCATCGGCATGGCCGTCGAAGAACTCATGCCAACGGACGCGAGACATGCCCATATACAGTCTCGACGAGCCTACGCGCGCAAACCGAAAATGCGTGACATGAGCGCGTCACCCAACATTCGCGGTCTGCGACTGGACGGAACCGAATTTTTGGCAGAGATAAGTCTCAGCCCTGTCGAGGTCGAGGAGCAGCGTTGGACTGTCTGTGCTGTGCGCGACGTGACGGAAAGACGCGCGATGGAGGAGAAGCTTCGTGACATGAGCCTCAAGGACGCACTGACGGGACTCTATAACCGTCGTTTCCTAGAGCTACAGCTTGAGCATCTGGCCAAAGGTCGTCGACCGATTGGTACGATCGTACTGGACCTCGACGACCTCAAGACGGTCAACGATGCCCTCGGTCACGGCGTTGGCGATCAGCTCATCAAGACAATGGGAAAAAAACTCCGTTCGATTCTGCGCGGGGACGATGTCGTGTGCCGGGTCGGTGGAGATGAATTTGCAGCATTGCTTCCAGGCGTCAGCCAGGTTGACTTACAGGACATCGAAAAACGACTTCGGCGTCTCTCCAGTGAGGCTACATCAGGATCCCAGATATTACGTTTCTCGTTTGGCGCGACGTGGTGTGACCAGCCCCCCAAGATCCGAGAGGCACTCGCCGACGCCGACGCCGCAATGTACAGGAACAAAAGGAGCCGCAAATGGCAGCGTCAATCCCTTTCGCTAGAGCCCGGAAGCAAAGGCCAACACCTGACGACCGATGACAGGGCGGATAGCGAGCCCGACAGCGACTAGCGCGCCACCAAAACTGAACACGGCGCGTGGCGCACGATGCGTTCCGCAACGCTACCGATCAGCATGTGCTTGAGGCCTGTCAGACCATGCGTTGAAACCACGACGAATGCTGCATTTCTCTTTTTTGCGGCGTCGCAAACAGCTTTGGCTGGCGTGCTCGAGCGCTCGACACATAACTCCACATCGCTCGGATCAAGCCCGCGGAGGTGCTGGTTTCGGGCGCGCTCCATCGCTTCGTTAATCGACGCGACGATTTCGCGTTCGATCGCAGCCTCAAAGCCCGCAGGGTCAGGAATGGCGCCCGGCGGAACCGCGGGCATCGGATCGTAGGAATGAAAAAGCACAACCTTCGCGCCGAAGGCCGCGGCCAACTTCGCACCCTTCTCGACCGCTAGATCTGCGGAAGGAGACAGGTCGGTTGCGATGAGGATGAGCGTTTTGGTCATGATGGCGTGCTCCGTTCTTTTTTGACGTCGTTCCCGAGCGCCTCCGCGCGGTGCACAAGCTGGCTCCGAAACACAGGAATCAGATCCAGCATCGCGTGCGCCAGCTCATCGGTTTCGAGCCTCGCAATTCGTGCCACAACGAGTTTGAGCTGCATCGACCGCTCACGGTGTTCGGAATGAAGTTCGTCGAGCAGCCGTGCATCGTGCTCACTCGGACCCCGCGCGGCAGCTCGCCCAACAAGAAGCGCTTCTTGCTCTAGATAACGCAGCATGTGTTCACACGTTTCACGCGCCTGAAGCCGCGCTTGTTTGTCCGCCTGACGCGAGCGAGAGAACGTTCCGCGGAGGGTACGTTCAAGCTCGTTCAGTTCTGCCTCGAGCAACGGGGCTTCGCGTTGAAAGAAGTCGACGAGTTCGCCCAACCCCTGTTGTTGGCTCGCTTGGGGCTCGGGCTCCCTCTCGACCTTTGCGAGGTAGCGCATGAGGTCGACCGTTGTGACCAGGCCGACGAGAGCCCCTCCATCCACGACCACGCAGGAGCCCACCTTACGGGTCGCCATCTGCAGCGCAACCTCCCCGATCGATTGCGACGGGCTGCAAGTGTAGACCGGTGAGCGCATGATCGCCGCAACGCTCATCACCCTGGGGTCGGTGCCCTTCAAGTCGCCGATGATGGTCAGATCTCGTTCACTTACCAGACCGACGACGCCCTCATCGCCCATGACGGGAAGATGTCGAATGCCATGCCGGTGCATGCGCTCGTCGGCGACAGCCACGCTTTCGCTGGAACGAATGGAGGACGGGGTGGCCGTCATGCATTGGGAAATTGTGTTCACAAAAACGGCTTTCTTTCGTCGGGCTAGTGGGTCACGAGCAAGGGAACCGATACCTGGTGAAGCAGCGCCTCGGTCGTGCTGCCAAGCACGGTCCGCGCAACAGCGCCCTTGCCCCGCGATGCAACTGCAATCAGGTCAATCTCCTCGCGGGTGGCGTGCTCAAGAATCGTGTCTGCCGCAAACTCGCCGCGCAGCACGCGCGTCGACCACTGCTCAGGCTGAGCCTCAAGCTGCGGTGCGTAGCGCTCGAGCAACATGCTGGAGAAGCCTCGCTCCATCGCTTTCCAGCGTTTCGGCATCTCTTGATCGACGTCTTCAATCGCGTGCATAAAGGGCTCCATCGCGTCCTCAAGGCAGTACACGGCTTGAATGGCGGCGCCCTCTAGTAACCCCAAGGCGGTAAGGGCAGGCACGATGGTTTTGGCCGCTTCCGAGAAGTCGTCTGCGATCAATATTTTCTTGGGTAGCGACAACGTGTGGCCGGGCGGAACGACGAGAACCGGACCCGAAGCGCGACGTACAACACGCGTCGCCACGCTGCCAGCCAGTGCACGAGATGTCGCCCGACGGTGCGCGTGCCCGACCACGATCAAGCTCGACTCGTCGGCCCGCTCCAGCAGCGCCTCATGTGCAGCCCCGGGCTTCGCTTCGCGCGCGACATCGTGAAGCTCCGCTTTACCGAGCTGATGATCAAGCGCATCAAGCGCGTCCTGTCGCACCGTGCTGTCCTCGAGACGCAGATTGCCGAAAATCATGTCCGGGAAGTAATAGTGGTCGGGCGGGTAAAGGTAGGCGTGCAGCGCTGTCAAAGGCAGGCCTGTTCGCCCCGCAAGAGCAGCTGCGTAGCGCAGAGCTATCAAGCTCTGCGCCGTGTTGTCGGTACCCACCAAGATGCTGTCGATCGCGCCCATCGCCGAACACTATCGCAAACAGCGTGCCATGCGTCGCACACTTCGATTGCGCATACGCATTCGAAAAAATCAGCATCCGTCCTCGCAGGAACGAAATTTCTGCATGCCCAGGAATGCCAACGCAGATTTTGCGCTCGCGGGGTGAAATGACTCGGCTGATTCGCGCTCTTTGCTTGGCACGGCAGTTGCCTATCGGTAACGCGCGCTCGCAACGTCGCAACCATCATGCTTCTCGCTCATCTCCTTTCCGGTCTCGTTCTCGGGGCAGCATCGCTGCCCCACTGTGCGCTGATGTGCGGACCGCTCGTTGCCGCAACGTGCGCGAGCAGCAAGTCCACGACCGGTCGATCATCGCTCACCTTCGTGCTCACCCGCTGTGTTGGATACGCCTCGCTCGGCGCCCTTGTCGGGAGCCTAGGGGGGAGCTTGCTCGAAGGACTGCCCGTTCGCTGGACGGAGGCCGCGCTCGCGCTTGCCATGGCTGGATATCTATTGTGGGCGGGCGGGCGGATCCTTCGCGGAGGACGCCCGCAACGGGTGTCCCTTGCTCGACGCAAGCCGGTGCCGCGCCAGGTCCGAGTCCCGGCATGGGCGCTTGGCCTCGGGACTTCGCTCCTGCCGTGCGGCGCGCTCTTCGGCGCCTACTTGGTCGCGTCGGTTTCTGGCAACGCGCTCGGCGGCGCCGTGACGATGCTGGGCTTTTCCGTCGCAAGCGCGCCTGCGCTCGCAGCCGCCAGTGGACTATTGGGGTGGCTTCGCTCCCTTGAGCGCCCGACCGCGAGTAAAATTCTGAGCAGTGCGGTCTTCGCGGGGGCGCTGGTCATGGTTTGGCGTGCCTACTCCGCCCTGCAGCAAACGGGAGGTTCATGTTGCACGGGCTAGGTGCAAAACAACCCACCGAACGTAGGTGCAGACATTGCGACCAGCCCCTTCGCATACGCGATCGAGGGGACTTCTGTTGCATGGGATGTCGCGTCGTATACCGCTTTTTGAACAGCGAAGACCTGCTGCGATTCTACACATTTCGTGCGGGTGTCGGCCTACCCGTGCGCGGCGACCTCAAAATCGACCGACAATGGTGCGACGAACAACAAGAGCGCGTCACGGCCGGACATAGCCGTCTTCGCATCGCGATCGACGGCATGCATTGCAGTGCATGCTCCTGGCTGATTGAGGCACTGTTTCGACGCGAGCGTGATGCGCTGGCGATTGAGCTGCACGCCGGGGATGCGGTGGCTGAACTGCGCGTCGGTCCACACTTCGACGTGCTCGGCTTTGCGACGCAACTACAACGCGCTGGTTATCACATCTCCGCCCCTTCCGAACGGGTTGCTCCAGCCAAGCAGGCGCTCACCCAAATCGGCATTAGCGGGGCCCTCTCGCTCAATATCATGATTCTCGCCATCGCGCGTTACCTCGGACTCGTCGAGCAACCGTTGGCGAGCATCATGCTCGGCATCGAAACCACCTTGGCATTCTTCGTCTTGCTCGTGGGTCTTGAGAGCTTTGGCCGCACGTCCATGGCTGCACTCCGCACGCGGACGCCTCATCTCGACGCGCCGATCGCGGTCGGAATGATCCTCGCTTGGTCGGGCTCAACTTTCTCCGCGCTTAGTGGCCGCGATGCCATCTTTTTCGACTCGTTCGCAGCATTCGTAACGCTGATGCTGGTCGGGCGTTGGCTACAAGGTCGGATGATCGCTCGCTCGCGAGCCTTTGCCCAAGACCGCGGTGACGTCGGAACTTTGCGCTGCAAGGTGAAACGCGGGGAACATGTAGAACGCACACGTTTCGCGGACGTGGCGCGCGGAGACATTCTGGTGGTCGGACACCGCGATGTTCTTCCCACACGCGCACGAATCAAGCTCGTCGCAAATGCGCCAAGCGGAGTCCCCTTCTCGCTGGCGTGGGCGACCGGGGAGTCTCGACCAGCGCACTATCGCTCTGGGGACGAGATACCTGCGGGCGCCATCTGCGAAAGCACAAACCTGGTTGCGGTCGAGGCACTCGAAGACTTCGCGGACTCCTCACTCCCGAGGCTTTTGCGAACGGCACGGGGCCGCGCACTCGCAATCTCCAAACTGGCGCAGTGGTACCTTGCTAGCGTCCTGGTCGTGGGCGCAACCGCCTTTGGCGTATGGTGGTGGGCCGCCGGAGCCGCGCGCGCAGTCGAGGTTGCAACGGCATTTTTCGTCGTAACGTGCCCATGCGTATTTGGCGTCGTCGTACCGCTCACCCGAAGTGTGATGCAAGCCCGCCTACGCGCCCGCGGCATCTTTTTGCGCTCGGATGACTTCCTTGAGCGCCTGGCAACGGTGGAACAGATTGCGCTCGACAAGACCGGCACGCTTACGGCAGGCAGTGAGCGGGCAGGCGCCGAAGCACGCCTGCACGGCGTCAGCGAAACCGAACTTCGTGTTCTGAAAACGCTCGCAACATACTCGTCGCACCCCAAGGCACGCGTCGTCGACGAGCTGCTCGACGGCGGCGTGGCTGAGCTTGAGGGCATACTCCCCAGCGAAAGCGCCGGTCGTGGCATCCAACTGTCTCACGAAGGACATGTGTACTTTCTGGGACGCACGGCAACCTCGCCAGACTTGGTCTTTTGCAAGGACGGGACCCCACTTGCCAGCTTCTCTCTGGGCGAGGAAACACTTGCCCAGGAGGCACGTTCGACACTCCGCGGCCTACGCGACCTCGGTTACGAACTCGTACTTCTCAGTGGCGACAGCATCGAACGCGCCGCCCGCGTCACGAGTCAGCTCGGCTTTGCGCCAGCGCAGGTCCATGCAGCGCTGAGTCCCGAGCAAAAACGCGACTGGCTCAAGGCCCACCACGCCGAGAGGACACTGTACGTCGGCGACGGCGTCAACGACGTCTTGGCTGCAAACGTGAGCGCGTGTTCGATTGCGCCCGCTCAAGCGTCGTCGTTCATCGCCAACCGAACGGACGCGTTTTGGGTTCGCGATGGCCTCGCGGACCTCGGCAGCGTGATCCGTGCGGCGAGGCGACTTCGCGCAACGAACCGAAACGTCGTGGTTGCAGCGGTCCTCTACAATATTGCAATCGCTGCGGTGGCGCTAAGCGGACAGCTTCTGCCTTGGCAGGCCGCCATCATCATGCCGGTCACATCATTGTTGTTTACCGCGTACGCAGTCTCCGCCGTCGGGAGATTGCGATGAACGTCTTGCCGCTACTGCTCTTCGTGAGCTTGGTCTTGGCGGTGTCCGCCCTGTTGTTTTTCCTGTGGAACCAGGCGCGCGGAAACGCAGAACACGCAGACCGTCTGGCCATATTGCCATTTTTGGACGAGCTCGATGACGCGCCCCGTCGCGCCAGCGAGCCGCTCTCTTCGAAAAAGGAAACACCGAATGAAGACGATTGAAATCGAGTACGACGACCGCGTTGTTCGTTGGTTCACCTGGGCATCCATCATCTGGGGCATCGTGGGAATGAGCGTGGGCGCCCTGGTTGCACTGCAGCTGGCCTTCTGGCCTGCCAACGTTCACGAAACGCTCTCGTTTGGTCGCCTGCGCCCCTTGCACACGAACGCCGTCATCTTCGCCTTCGTCGGGAACATGGCTTTTTCAGGCATCTACTACTCCACCCAACGCCTGCTCAAAGCGCGCATGGCCTCCGACCGGCTCTCCTGGATTCACTTTTGGGGTTGGCAACTGATCATCGTGGCCGCCGCGCTGACGTTACCGTTCGGCATCTCGCAAGCGAAGGAGTACGCGGAACTCGAATGGCCGATCGACATCGCGATCACGGTGGTTTGGGTCGTCTTTGCCGTCAACTTCTTTTGGACGCTAGCCAAACGTCGCGAGAAACAGCTGTACGTCGCCGTCTGGTTCTACATCGCAACCATCATCACGGTTGCGGTGCTGCACATCGTCAACAGCCTGTCGATCCCGGTCTCCGCCACCAAGAGCTACTCGGTGTTTGGCGGCGTCCAAGACGCCCTGGTCCAATGGTGGTACGGGCACAACGCCGTCGCGTTCTTCCTGACCACGCCGATCCTCGGCATCATGTACTACTTTTTGCCTAAAGCGGCCGAGCGGCCGGTGTTTAGCTACCGGCTGTCCATCGTCCATTTCTGGGGTCTCGTGTTCATCTATATCTGGGCCGGTCCGCACCACTTGCTCTACACCGCCCTTCCCGACTGGGCCCAGTCTCTGGGCATGGTCTTTAGCTTGATGCTCTGGGCGCCGAGTTGGGGCGGGATGATCAATGGCCTGCTCACCTTGCGCGGCGCGTGGGACAAGCTCCGGCGCGACCCTGTGCTCAAGTTCTTCGCGGCCGCGGTCACGTTCTATGGCATGGCGACGTTCGAAGGTCCGATGCTGAGCATCAAGAGCGTGAGCGGGCTCGCGCACTACACCGACTGGATCATTGCCCACGTACACGAGGGCGGCCTGGGCTGGAACGGCTTTATGGCGGCGGGCATGTTCTACTGGCTCGTCCCGCGCCTATTCGGCACCAAGCTTTACTCGGAGCGCTTGGCGAACATTCACTTTTGGACGGGAACCATCGGCATCTTGATGTACGTGATTTCGATGTGGGCGGGCGGCATTACGCAGGGCCTCATGTGGCGCGCCGAGTCGGGTGAAGGCGGCCTCCAATATCCCGAGTTCCTAGAAACGGTCCTCGCTATCGCACCGCTGTACTGGATTCGCCTCATCGGCGGCACCGTGTACCTGCTCGGTTTTATCTCGCTCGCCTGGAACCTGTGGAAAACCGCGAAGTCGGGTGCGCCCTCCACGACCAAAGTCGAGATCGTAGTCGAAGACGATGCCGAGCAGCTCACCCACGAGAAATATCTCGAGGGTGAAGGACAAGAACCAGTTCGGCAGCCCAGCACCAAGGAGATGATTTTCTCACCGGTCATGATTCTGTTGGCCGTGCTCACCGGCTTGAGCTTTCTGATGCTCGCGGGCGGAACCATCCTGCGCATCTTCGTGGTGGTGCTGATCGCATCGATCGCCATCATGGGCGGGATCATCATTTCGCTCGGAAATCGTGAGCGCAATGGCAAGACCTGGCACCACTTTTTGGAGGGTCGTGGTTTGATGTTTACCGTGCTCACCGTCATCGCGGTGCTCATCGGTGGCATCGCAGAAATCGTTCCGATGGTGATGGCCAACGAGGAGCAGCTCGCCGCAACGAACCAGACACCCTACACGCCGCTCGAACTCGAAGGTCGCGACGTGTACCTCGCGGAAGGTTGCTACACCTGTCACTCGCAGATGATTCGCCCTTTCGTGTGGGAGACATCTCGCTACGGTCCCGTTTCAAGAGCAGATGAATCGATCTTTGATCACCCCTTTCAGTGGGGCTCGAAGCGAACCGGTCCGGACCTCGCCCGTGAAGGCGGGATGCGCTCCCACCTCTGGCATTACCAACATATGATCGACCCACGACAAATCAGTGCAGGCTCGATCATGCCGCCCTACGCACATCTGGACCGTCAAGACGTCAACTTTGCTGGGACGGCGGACAAGCTTCGCGCCATGCGCAACATCGGCGTCCCCTACGAGCCCGAAGAGATTCAGAGCGCACAGCGTCACGCACAAGAGCAAGCCGTACAGATCGCGTCTGAACTGAGCACGGAACTCGGCACCGAGGTCGCCAGCGGGACCAAGCTGATCGCGCTCATCGCATACCTTCAGCGTTTGGGAAAACCGGAGACGAGTTTTGAACCACCCACGACGGCCATCGCATCGGCCGAGAAAGAGGAGAACTAGTCATGCTCGGACGTTACGCAGCAGAGTTTTTTGAGAAGAGCCCCGCACTCATCTTTCCCTTGGTCGCTCTTGGGATCTTCGTGACCGTGTTCGTTGTGCTTTCCATCCGCGCGGTTCGCATGGACCGCGCGCAAACATCGGACCTCGCGCAGCTGCCCTTCGAAGGTGAGGAGTCCCCATGAAAGCCGAAGAATCACGCGTAGACGACATTCAGGGCGACATCGTGCACGTCTATGACGGCATCGAGGAAGCGGACAACGAGCTTCCCAAATGGTGGCTGCTCACGTTCTACGGCGCCATCATCTTCTCAGTGGGCTATTGGTTCATCTACCACGAGTTCAAAGTCGCGGACTTGCCGACCGAAGCATACCTCGCCGAAGTTGAGGCGCTGGCCGGCGCAGGCCAGGAACCCACCGCGGAGTACCTCGAGACCCTCGCGGCCGACCCCGCGCAGATGAAGGACGGCGCAGAAATCTTCGCGCAAAACTGCGTCGCGTGCCACGAACCACGGGGAGAGGGAAAGATCGGTCCCAACCTCACCGACGACTATTGGCTCCACGGCGGGAGTGTTATGGACATCTACAAAGTCGTCTCTGAGGGCGTGCTCGAAAAAGGCATGCCGTCTTGGAAGGGACCATTGGGCTCGAAACGAACACGGCTCGTGACAGCCTATGTCACGACCTTACGCGGCAAGAACGTGCCCGGTAAGGAGCCGCAAGGCGAACTTTGGACGGGCGACCAAGACGTTCAAGCCGATCATCGTCAGCTCGACGCAGGTGTCGCGACCGCAGACGGCAGCGCAAAGCAAGATACAGACTCTATGTTGGATGCGGCGCTTGGCACCCCAGACCCTGGTCGCTAGAACCTAAGGTAGATGGCCAGGAAGCTCCCAGTTGTCCGCGGAGAAGGCTCACTTCGCAAGGATGGTTCACACGTACGCATCCACCCAGCCGATGTGCGAGGCCGCTTTCAGCGGGTGCGCGCGCTCGTGTTCGCCGTGCTCATCGTCTTTTACTTGGCCTTGCCCTGGATTCGCATCGATGGCGACCCGCTCGTCTTTCTCGATATCCCGGGGCGACGCTTCTTTTTGTTCGGGGGCGTATTCGGCGCCCAAGACGGCTGGCTCCTCGTTTTTGTATTGTTGGGTGTGGCACTCACACTCGTGGGCGTGACGGCGGTCTGGGGACGCATCTGGTGCGGCTATGCGTGCCCGCAAACCGTCTTTCTCGAGGGCGTGTTCCGGCGTATCGAGCGTTGGATCGAAGGCCCGGCCACGGAGCGACGAAAGCTCGATGCCGCACCCTTGACGCTTGCCAAAGCTGCGAAAAAGGTAGCGAAACACACCTTGTTCATACTGGTCGCCGCGTTGGTGGCGCACGTCTTCGTGAGCCTTTTCGTGTCGATGCCCTCCCTTCTGAGCATGATGCAATCCCCGCCGAGTGAGAACATCATTCCATTCCTGTGGATGGTTGCGATGACGCTCATCATGTACGGCAACTTCGCCTGGTTTCGTGAACAGCTGTGCTTGGTGATTTGTCCCTACGGCCGCCTTCAGTCCGCGCTGGTCGACGATGAGTCGCTTGTGATCGGGTACGACGAAAAGCGAGGCGAGCCACGCGGAAAAGCTTCGGATCCAAACGCAGGGGACTGCATCAACTGCTTTCGTTGCGTCGACGTATGCCCAACCGGCATCGATATCCGAAACGGTCTTCAGATGGAATGTGTCGCCTGTGCGGCTTGTGTCGACGCTTGCGATGAGATCATGGTCAAGGTCGACAGACCGATCGGGCTCATCCGTTATGACTCGCTCAAAGGTCTCGCTGGCGAATACCAGAAGCGCTTTCGGCCTCGCGTCGCGGCCTATCTTGCCATTGGCATCGCGCTGATCTCAGTCGGTATGCTGGCAGCCCAAAAACGAATCTCTTTCGAGGCAAACCTGCTGCGCTTGCCAGGGCCCCCCTTCGTCGTCGAAGGAGATTCGGCTCGCAACATGTTCAACATCCACGTCACCAGCAAGTCCGCCGACCCGATGGTGGTCAAGCTCACAACCGATGCCGCCGACGCGGACGTCTCGCTGGCTTCAGACCGGGTTGAACTTGAGCCCTTCGAGGACAAGCGCATCACGGTGATTGTGCAAGTGCCCAAGGGTCTTGCATCGCCACCCGACAAACTGCGCTTGGACGCATGTACCGAAACGGAGTGCAAGAAAGCAGCGGCCTCGATTCAACTCCCGGCGACCTGGTAGGCTCACAACTCGATCGCCTCACCGCGCTCTGGCACGTGAACCGAGGGAAAGTCGCGCGACACAAGCTCCGACTCGAAGGCTCGAATCGCGGTCTCCTCTCCGTGCACCAACAAGACGTGACGGAGCGGTCCGCGTTCACGCAGCCCTTCGGCAAAACTCAGCAAGTCGGCCTGATCGGCGTGCGCGCTAAACCCGTTGAGCACGTGCACGTCAAACTTTCTCTCCTGCATCACCCCGAGCACACGAATCTCCCGCCGTTTCTCCACGAGACGGCGGCCAAGCGTATGCTGGGCTTGGAAGCCAACGATCACGACCGCACTTCGATCGTCATCGACCACGGCCCGGATGTGGTGAACGATACGGCCGAACTCGCACATGCCACTCGCGGCGATGATGATCGCCGGTCCTCCCGCCGCGCTAATCTCTTTGGAACGCGCGACGTCCGAGACGTATTCGAGTCCTGGAAAATCGAACGGAGATTTCCCGGCGCTGAGCAAGTGAAGGGCATGCTCATCGTAGCATTCAGGGTGCATACGAAAGACTTCCGTGAGCCGCACGGTCAGCGGAGAGTCGACATAGACCGGCACCTCGGGCAATGCGCCGCGCGCATGCAGTCGACCGAGGGCAAAGATAACTTCTTGTGCACGTTCGAGGGCAAACGATGGAATCAGCACTTTGCCTTTTTGCGCAACGACCTTTTGAACGATTTGCGCGAGCTCCTCTTCCATTTCCTCCATCGGATCGTGAAGTCGGTCGCCATAGGTGCTTTCGCAGAGCAGAATTTCGATACCCGATGGCAGCTCGGGGTCACGCAGAATGGGCATGTTTCGGCGACCCAGGTCGCCCGAGAACAGAAGCTTTCGCGTCGTTCCTTCATCGTCGATCTCGAGTTCGACGAGCGCGCTACCGAGCACGTGCCCCGCGTCGTAAAAAGTCAGCCAAACGCCGCTCGCGATGGCATGTCGGTGCCGATAAGGCAGTCCGATCATGTTTTCGAGCACTTCGACGACATCGTCCTGGTCGTAGAGGACCTGGACGGGCTTCATGCTGGACTGGCCCCGCGCGATCTTGTCATTGATCCACTCGACGTCGTGCAGCTGGATCGCGGCCGAGTCCTCAAGCATCACCGCACATAAGTCGCGGGTCGCGGGGGTTGCATAGACGGGCCCTTGATAGCCACGTCGATAGAGCGTCGGAAGCGACCCCGAGTGGTCGATATGCGCGTGCGAGAGCACGACGACGTCAACTTCCGAAACGTCGAAAGCCAGCTCTCGATTGCGTTCGATCGACTCCTGCCGGTGACCCTGAAACATGCCGCAATCGAGGAGCACCGTCGCCTGGGGCGTGCGCACAAGGTGCTTGGAGCCCGTTACGCCCAATGCTGCGCCGAAGCTCGTGACCTCAATCATCGTGCCGCCATTTCTTTCTGCAGCTCACAGGCAATAGGTGGGGAGGCGAATCGTAAATGTCGTGCCGACCTCCGCTTCGCTCACATAAGATATGCTGCCGCCGTGAAGTCGGATGATCTGCTCGACCAGCGGAAGCCCCAAGCCGGTTCCGTTGGCTTTCGTCGTCTTGAACGGCTGAAACACGTTGATGTCCGGAGAGATGCCAAGGCCCGTGTCGACGACGTCGATCTCCACCGCGTCACTTTCGGCGCGCGCGCGAAAGGTGAGCGTGCCGCCCTGCGGCATTGCTTCGATCGCATTTTTGCCCAGGTTGAGCAGCACCTGCTGCAGTTTATCCCGGTTGGCATCGATAGTCGGCAGCGCGTCGGCGATCTCGCACTTGACCACGATGTGCGCTGAGCTGCTGGTGAGAACGTGATGCTCGGCCGTCGTCTTGATGAGCGACGGAACATCGACCGCTTCTCTCGTCATGTCAGGCGGCCGCCCATACTGGCGAAACTCGTCGAGCAACCGCCCGAGCCGTCGTAGCTCCTGCGTGATGACGGCGGCACTTTCCCGCAAAGCGTGGTTCTCTTTGCTGAGCCCTCGTTCGAGAAGCTGCGCATGAAGCAGCATGTTGTTGAGTGGGTTGCCCACTTCGTGTGCGAACACCGAAGAGCTCAGCCCGACCGCCGAACGACGCTCCTGCTCGACGAGGGTGCGCTGCATTTTGAGTTCTTCGGAGACATCGCGGATAAAGGCGCCAAACCGAACGTGCTCGTTGATCTGAAGCTCGGTGACCGACAGCTCGATTGGAAAAAGCTCTCCTGACTTGCGTTTGGCTTGGACACGTCGAATGCGGCCGATTGCGCGCTTCTCTCCTGTTTGTTGGTAATGTTTGATGTAACCGTCGTGCTCACTGCGGTACGGGTCGGGCATCAGCACGCGGACGTTCTGGCCGATCACCTCCTGACGCGCAAACCCGAACACACGCTCCGCCGAGCGATTGAAAAAGCTGATCTCACCCGTAGCATCGATGAAGACGACGGCGTCCTGGCAGGACTCGATGAGGTTTGAAAAACTTAAGCGAACGCTCTCGGGCGTATCGGGCGCGCTAGTCATCAGCCGCTTGCCATTCCTTGAGGCGATACTGAATTTTGCGTTGGCTCATGCCCAGCGCTTTGGCGGCCTCCGCGGTTGACCCCCCCACCGCGTCGAGCGTTCTTTCAATTACCAGGCGTTCGACCTCGGCCATCGAAACCCCGGGCACGAGCAGGCTCAAGTCGTCGTTACCCGATGCCTCAAGTTCCAAGCTCGACAGGTCGCTGACATCGACGCGCCGCCCCGGTGCCATCACCACGGCCCGCTCCACCGCGTTTTCCAGCTCGCGTACGTTCCCCGGCCAAGAATAGCGCAGCAAGTATTGCAGCGCAGCGTCGGTAAAGCCCTCAATGTCCCGCTCGTTCTCTTGCACGTACTTTTGAAGGAAGACCTGTGCCAGAAGCGGAACGTCGCTCCGCCGCGCTCGCAAAGGTGGCAGCGCCAAGTTGACGACATTGAGGCGGTAGTAGAGGTCCTGGCGAAACTCGCCTTGCTCGACGAGCTCGGCGAGGTTGCGGTTGGTCGCAGCAATAATTCGCACGTCAACGCGAACCGTATCGTTGCCTCCCACCCGTTCGAACTCGCGCTCCTGCAAAAAGCGCAGAATCTTGACCTGCAGCGCCATCGGTATTTCGCTCACCTCGTCAAGAAACAGCGTCCCACCGTCGGCCTGCTTAAAGCGCCCGTCGCGGCGTCCGACCGCACCGGTAAACGCACCACGCTCATGGCCAAAGAGTTCCGATTCAAGAAGGTTCTCGGCCAAGGCGGCGCAGTTGAGCTTGACCAGGGGTTTGTCGGCGCGTTTGGAGGTGTAGTGAATGGCGGACGCAACCAGCTCTTTGCCGGTACCGGTCTCACCGGTAATTAAGACAGTCGCCCGGCTTGGCGCGACTTGGTGGATCTGTTTCATCAGCCGCTGCATCGAGGGGTGGTCGCCCACGACATTGTCGATACGGTGGCGGCGCTTGAGCTGTTCGCGCAGGGAACCGACCTCTTTCTGCAACCGAGCGCGCGCGACCGAACGGCCCACGATCGCCACGACAACGTCGAGCTCGAGCGGTTTGGTCAGATAGTTTTCCGCTCCCTTTTTAATGGCTTCCACCGCGCTTTGGATGGAGCCAAAGGCCGTCATCACCACCCATACGCTTTGCGGGCAAATGCGCCGCCCTTGCTCCAGCAGGCCAAGACCGTCCATGCCCGGCATTTTCAAGTCGGTGAGCACAACGTCTGGGTCGAAGTCTGCGATCACGCGAAGCGCATGCTGCGCGTCCGATGCCGAAAACGTCTCGTACCCTTCAGACTCGAGACAAGCACAGAGGGCCGCACGTGCGTTCGCCTCGTCGTCCACAATGAGAACACGGCCGCCCTGGGCCGAAAACACTACGTCATCACTGTTGCTTTGCGCACTCATAGAACCCTACGCACGGACATCGATCGACGGTTTCTACCCGCCGAAGGTGTCCACGACGGTCGGAATATCAGAGAGCATGTCTTCCGTCAGCACCTCTCGCTCTTCGCGTTCGAGATCCTGCAATGCCGTCGGGATCCAGGCGCGCAGGGACGCCACCAATTCGGTATTCGTCATCGTATCGCTATCGGCAAGTTGGCTGGCGAGTTTCTCTCGTTGCGCCCGGTGGTTCTCGTGTAGTTGAGCCTCACGCTCCTCGCCAAACGCGTTGGCTTCGCGAAGCACGGGACTCAGCAGCTGCTCTTCGCGCTCCAAGTGGTCGCAAAGCGATGTGTACAGGTCGCGTGTCTTGGTCCGCAACTCAAGCACGGCATCCTCACGGTCAAACTCGGCTTGATCCAGCAGACCTTCGACCGCTTGCACGGACCGACGCAGCGACTGGTGCTCGCGAAGAAGGCGCTCCCGCAGTCTCTTGGGGCTCTCGTAATCTTCGCGCTGAATCTTACCAAAGAGAAGCAGGTCGCCGAGCGCACGCAGCAGGTCCGTGGTTGTCACGATGCCCAACACTTCGTCCTCGTCCATCACGATCGCCGAACCGATCTTGCGGGCCGAGAGTGCACGAGACACCTGATAAAGCGGTGCGCTCGCCTCGATGGTGAAAAGGTCCGTTTGCATGATTTCCCCCACCGAGGTGCGTTGCAGGTCGAGCTGGGTGACGCCCGCGATCATGGCAATGTCTCGGTCACTGACCACACCGGCAAGCTTGCCCTCATCGAACACGGGTAGATGGCGAAGCTTGAGCCGCCGCATGCGCGCCTCGGCAGAGGCAATGCTCTGGTCGGCGCCGATCCCATTCGGTAGCGCTGTCATGACCTCGGTAACCCGCAGGGTGTTGTCCATGTCTGATGGCTACTAGCAAGTCACGTTCCAGCCACGTCTCGCCGTTTTTCGCGAGCTCCGCAGGCCTAGGACGCAAAAATCGCGGGGCGGCGTCCTCTTGGACGCATTTTTTTCGCGACATCCGGCAGACGACGGTGACCAACGACGCAAAATTGGCCACGGTACGAACCTTGCTTCATGGGAAGACATGACCTCCACCCCAACCACACAGCCACGCCTCACCCTCGTCCTCGGGTTCGATTTCTCCCAAGAGTCGCTCCGCGCGCTTCGCAACACGCTTTGGCGAACGCAGAACGATGACGCCGAGATTCACCTCGTTCATTCGCTCGGCTACTCCGACTACGTTCGGGTTGAGGGCGAAACGGTCCTAGAAAGGCAGAACAACGCGCTCGAAGAGGTCCCGAAAGCGATTGCGGAGCTTTTGCGCGAAACGGGCATGATGACGCCGGAGGGCGAGCGGCAACGTGTGTTTGTGCACGTTCGTATCGAGGCGCCCGTCCAAGCGCTCATCCAAGCCGCAGCGGAGTTCAAGGCCAATGCGATCGTCGTGGGCACGCACGGACGCAAGGGCGTTCAGCGTGTCTTGCTCGGCTCGGTGGCCGAGGAGTTGGTGCGCACAGCACCTTGTCCGGTCTGGGTCGAGCGAGAAGTCGACTACGCCAACGTGCCCGAACGCGAGAAGATGCTTCCCCCCTCCGAGCTCGCGTCATCCCCCGACGGAACACGATGGACCTACCGACCGATAGGCTCCACGCAGCTCCCCAACTGGGCGAGTCGTAACGTGAGCACCATCGGGCCAAGCTTCTAAAGATGTGATAGAAAGGTCGAACCATGAACGCTGAGCAAATTATGACGAGCAACCCGATTGCTGTAGGGCCCACCACGACAGTCGGTGAAGCGGTCGAATTAATGCTGGAGAAGAACTTTCGCCATCTCCCGGTGCTTGAGGGAAGTCGGTTGGTGGGCATGCTGAGCGACCGCGACCTTCGGTCGGTGGCCTACGGAAGCGCGCTCGCGGGTGGTGACCTCGACGAGTTTCAAGCACAGTCTGCGCGACCTGTATCCGACCTCATGAGCGGCGGCGTCGTCAGCGTCAGCCCTTCGAGTTCGATCGCCGAAGTCGCTCAGCTTATGCTCGAAGAGGGTGTCGGGGCCGTGCCCGTCGTCGAAGCCGCCAGCGACACGCTCATCGGCATCGTCAGTTACGTCGATGTCCTGCGCCAAGTCGCCGCTGAATAGCCCGCGTTTACCATCGACCGCTCAGCCGCAATTGTTAAGGGAACGCTGGATCCTGGCTTGCATCGCAGGCGAGATCCTGGGTTTTGGCCTGTTCCCAGTTCTATTGGGCTCTGGCGTGATCTACGCACTAAGCAACCAAAGCCAGGTTGAGCAAGCCCTCGGGCTCTACATCGCGTCAATCTTTCTGGGCTTCGCAGAAGGGGCGGTGCTTGCCAGTTTTCAGTACACCGTACTCGTTCGGGCACTCCCTCAGCTTCCGCGCGTGCTGTGGGTGACGGCGACTGGTTTTGCAGCGGCAACCGCTTGGGCACTCGGTATGTTGCAGCCCACCCTCGATGCATTGTTGGAACTCCCTACGTGGCTGTCCATCGTGCTTTGGGTGGTGGCTGCGCTCCTCGTCTTGCCGATCATTGGGGTCGCGCAAGCATACACCTTGCACCGAGCTTCGATTCGCGGCGGGCGTCACTGGATTGGCTACAATGTGGCCGCTTGGTTGAGCGGTCTGCCGTG
The DNA here is from genome assembly GCA_964487255.1 of uncultured Polyangiales bacterium. GTDB lineage: Bacteria > Myxococcota_A > Polyangia > Polyangiales > CAZAQV01 > CAZAQV01. Next base: position 59,790 of record CAZAQV010000029.1, read on the forward strand.
GACCGTTGTGGCGCCATCGCTTCTGCCCGATGACAGTCCTACTTGGCACTTTGCCATTGCGCTGGTGGCTGGCGGGGTCTTGATGGCAATAAGCTTCGCCGTTGTGACGAGCTTCGGGCTTGGCAAACTTGGCGATAGGTCGACCGACAACTGGGCCGATTAGTCCATGTAGCCGAGGGCGTTGAGCTGAGCTTCGAGTTCGGGGTCGAGCATAGAATGGGTCGCCTCCGACGTCTGCGCTGAAATCGCATTTCGCTTCTCTTGGTTCACCGCTGCCATGGCTTCGAGCGGGTGGTCGAGGCCGATGTGCCGCTTTACGCGCTCGCGCGGATCCACCGACAGATCGTACTCAAGTCGCCGGCCATAACGCTCGATGATCTTGTCGCTGCCCAAACGCAACGCTGCGCCGTTGCCGCGCTTCTCTGCATAGATCGGCCTCGGCGGCTCATCGCGGCGTACGATACCCTCGAGCGAGCGCCCCTGCACGCCCTCCAACGCCGGCACGCCGAGCCACTCAAGCAAGGTCGGCGCCAGGTCGACCGTGCTGACCGGCGCGGCCACGCGATGCCCGTAACGTTGCTTCGGAGAAGAAACAATCCACGGCACGCGCACAAGCTCTTCGAACAGGTCGTTGTGCAGAAAGCCTCCGTGCTCACCGAACTGCTCACCATGGTCCGAGACGATGACGACCATCGTGTTCGGGTGTTTTTCGCGCAGCTCTTCGAGCATCTCACCGATCACCTGGTCGACTTCGCGAATGAGGGCTTCGTAGAGCGCAACCAGACGCGCGCGGTCGGCGTCGGAGTGCTTATCGACTCCCGACCAGAAGGTGTCCCGCAGTGACCGGAAGGTCTCTTCGTCCCGCATCTGCTTGAGCACATCAGGCCGGTGCTCGATCGCGCCCTCGTAATCGTGTTGGTGAATGTAACGATCTTCTGCCATGTACGGGTCATGCAGTCGGTAGGTATGAAAGAACAACATGAAGCGCTCGCCCGCACGGTAGCCATCGAGCAGCTCGGAAAAACGTTTTCGGGCCAAGGCGAGCTCGAAAATCTCTTCGTAACTGTCCATGCCGCGGGAGAACCCGTATGCGCCCGACATGTTGCCACCAGCCGCGATCGCATTCGCACGAAAACCGTGTTCCGCAAGCTGCTGCGGAAGGGTTGTGACCGCGTCTGAGAGCCGCACTTGCTCGCGCTTGACCGGCTCGGCGTTATGCACACCGTGCACCGACGGGTAGAGCCCCGTGAACATCGACATGTGCGCGTCGGCCGTGACGCACGAAGCGCTGTACGCGCGCTCGAAGACCGTGGCTTGACGCGCAAACGCATCGATATGCGGCGAGGCCTCGGCGGGCGCGCCATACACACCCAGCCCGTCCGCACGCAGCGTATCGATGGAAATCAAGAGCAAGTTGCAGTCGTCGCAACGCATCTCGGGGGGCTCGATAATGCCAACCTGCTCGCCCGCGCGCGGCGCAAGCAAGAGCACGCAAGAGGTCACAAGCAACACCCGAACTAGGGAGATGTGTTCTAATGCAGAACGCATCGAACCTCCGTCAGCGACGGAACGGCCAAGCGCCCATCAAACATCGCAAGGAGGTTTGGCGCTGCACACGCATGAAGCACGAGCGGTTGCTCCACTTGACTCGCTTTCTGAACAGCTTGCTTCACGACCCGATCCCACTCCGCCACATGCACGGCGTCACCTATTAAAATATCGCTCGAAATCGAACTTCGGCAATCTGGATCTCCACATCGACAAGCAAGCGACACGGAAAGGTTACATTCGGCGTAGTCGCAGGTAAGCTCATCACCCACAGCCACATCCACGATCGCAATCATCGCGTCTTCACCAACGCTGCGCATCGAAGGACGGCAACAGTGGTTGACGAAGCGGCCGGCGTCCCAGCACACGATCGTACGACCCGAACGATCGACATATCCAAGGCGTTCGACTTCCTCGCGCAATGGGGAGCATAGCGCCCCGACTTGTTTGCGTGCGAGCACGACGTCGAGAGGGTCTCGTACCCAAAGCAAAGTGCCAGCAGGAATCCTTGCAGTCGCGCGCACGCCATAACCCTCGATATCGGCACGCCAAAACAACTCTGTTTCGGGATGAATCATGGCTAACGAGCAACCATCCGCGCGGGCCGACGCGTTCTGCGAAACGGCACGAAGAGCTGCACACGAGTCGAGGGGATGCGCTCGGGCGAACGAAAAGCTGCGTGAACGATCCCTCGGTCGAAGTCAGAAAGTAGCGACCAGAGGGGCTGCTCGACCCTTTCGATATCGACGAAGGCCTGCGCGACCCAAGCGTCCCACTGTTCGTAAAGCAACTGAAAATCGGCGGGGTCGACGACACCCCGACAACTCGGCGCAGCGCACGCACAGTTCATCGATGCTTCGAGATTGAGCATGACGTAGTCGTTCGTCAGCTGCTCACCGACCGCGATGTCGCGCACGGCAAACTCGAAATCAAGGCCCGGATTAATGGAGTTCGGCTCACAGCTGTGGTTCATGTAGCGAGCAAAGTCCCAACACAGCAGATAGTTGCCGTCCCGCAGTCGATACGCGTAATGCTCAAGCATCTCCGAGGTGAGGGTGTGGTCAGAGCGTGCGTCGATTTCTCGGTCGAGGGGGTCGCGGACCCAGATGAGTGATCCGCGGGGTATCGGCTTGGTGGCGAACACGCCAAAACCGATCTTCGAGTCTATGAACTTCAGTTCGGTGTCTGGATGGATCATTGGTGTGGGAAGCACTCAAAATGTGAGCACTTCGAACCCACTGCGGCTAGCAGTTTTGGTGCCAACCTTGCCGGCCTCCCAGAATGCTACCCTTCTGCCATCTGGGTGTGCCACGCGCCGCAGCATGACCCACCGAAGTGAAAATCATGCACCCAACCCGCGCAGGCTTTTCCCACTGCGACCTCACACGCAACGCCGAGGTTCGCAAACGCCGGCCGAGCCATCACGCCCACGCCGACGGCACGCGACTTGCTTGAGGGTGGTCGTACGGCTGAGCGCACAATCGTAGTGGCGCGCCGAAACGAGGACGCACCACCCATGCTGGACAAAGAGATCAGCGAAGTTCTGAGGCAGATGTCGCCACCCATCGCGCTGCTTGCCGACCACGGAACGATCACCGAGGCGATCGAAAAAATGACGAACCATGGCGTCGGCTACTGCTTGGTGGGAAAGGATGGCCGTGCCGATGGAATCTTGACCGAGCGAGACATTCTAACCCGTGTGGTTACGCGAGGATTGTCGGCCGACGAGGTCACTGCAGCATCGATCGCGTCGCGACCACTAGTCACCGTTCGCTTGAACACGCCCGTCTACGTCGCGCTCGACTTGATGGCGGAGAACCACTTCCGCTGTCTCCCCGTGCAGGAAGGCGAGGTGCTGCGTGGTGCGCTCACCATGATGAGCTTGATCTCTTGGATCGCAGACGAAATGTCTGCCGACGCAAGCGACCTCTCACGCTACATCGCTGGGCCCGCGGTCGCGCTTCGGCTTCCCGCGCACGCTCGCGTGCGTCGATTTTCGTCGCCGCCTTCCGAAATGCCCCTCGCCTCGCGCAAGGTCTAACACATGGCGCGCTTCATAGCGCCCCCCACTGCTTAAGGCGGTTGTGGATCGTACGCCGGCTGATGCCCAACATGGCAGCGGCTTTGGTCGGCGAACCGCCGGTCGCCTCAAGCGTACGTTCGATCGCGTAGCGTTCGATTTGCTCCATGGTCGCGCCGGGAATCATGAGCGCCAGGGACTCACCCTGGGAAACACTTTTTTGCAGCGGCAGTTCACTGGCTTCAATGAGTGGCCCCGCCGTGAAGATGACCGCTTGTTCGACAACATTTTGCAGCTCGCGAACATTCCCGGGCCAGCCGTAGCCCATCAGCAGGTTCTTGGCCTGGTCGGAGAATCCTTGGATGCTTACACCGTGCTCGTGCGAAAAGCGTTCAAGAAAATGCATGGCAAGGTAAAGGACGTCGGCTCCACGCTCGCGCAGGGGTGGGACCGAAAGTCGAACCACGTTGAGGCGGTAGTACAGGTCTTGGCGAAAATGCCCGGACTCGACGAGCTCTTGGAGGCTACGGTTACACGCGGCGACGACACGCACATCGACGCGTACCGTCCGGTTACTGCCCACGGGTTCGAACTCTCGCTCTTGTAGAAAACGCAGTAGTTTGACCTGCGTCGAGGTGGGCAGCTCGCTGACCTCGTCCAAGAACAATGTGCCACCATCGGCTTGGGCGAAGCGTCCTTCGCGTGAGGCCGAAGCGCCCGTAAAAGCTCCTTTAACGTGGCCGAACAGTTCCGACTCGAGCAAGGTTTCGGCCAAGGCCGAACAGTTGAGGCGCACGAACGGGCCCTCGGCGCGCTTTGATACTGCGTGCACGCGTTCTGCGATACGCTCTTTGCCGGTCCCGGTCTCGCCCTCGATGAGCACGGTCGCCTTGGTTTGCCCAACCTGCTCAATTCGACGCTCTAACTCTTGCATGCTCGGAGCCGAGCCAAGAATACCGACGGGCTGCACGATGGGTAGATTTACTCGGTCGCAGGCGTCTGGCAACACTCTGCGCACCGCAATGCGGAAAAACTTGCGCTCCACTCCCCCCGCTGCTGGCAAAAGGTGCGCTGAGAAACCTTGCTGCCGATCAAAAAGTCCCATCGTTCCTGGAGGGGTCCCAAAGCTGCGGTAACGGCATGCCTCATGCATCGATTGAAGGCAGTTGATCTACCAACTAGAAAGTTCAGGTAATCATGGGCCGAACCAAACGCAAAGACCACCGAGGCTTTGACCCGAAAGGGCGCGGACGGCACCAGTCGGGCATCAACGAGCGGATCTGGGAAGAGAAATTCGGGGGCCCGGACGAGGCCTTTTTCGACACCGATGACCGCCCGAGCTCGTACCCCCGAGACGCTTCAGACGTCGACCTCAGCAGCCACGAGAGCGTTCGTAGCTCGCGACCTAGACGGTAGCGTCCGACAGCCGATGTGAGATAGCGTACGCGCGTGAGTACGCGCGCGTCGAGACCTCCAAACCCATCCAACATTGCAGCCATCAGCCAGCTGCCCATCGTCACTCGGGTCGTGGTTGAGGACTGGCCGAAAGGAAAGGCCTCCCAGCTCCGAGTGCAACTGGTCGGTAACGGCCTGGGCCAAATTTCGCACGTACCTGTGGTCGTCGTTCGTGGCACACGCAAGGGCCCCGTCGTGGGGATTACGGCAGCGTTACACGGAGACGAGCTCAACGGCATGCATATTATCCATCGCTTGCTCCAGGAGCTCGACCCGAAGAAACTGCGCGGCTCCATCGTAGCCGTTCCGGTGGCAAACGTGCCCGGATACCTACGCGAACAGCGGCGCTACCTCGACGATTACGACCTCAACCGCGTCATGCCGGGCAAGGAGAACGGCGCTCCTTCCGATGTCTACGCCCACCGTTTCCTCGACCGCGTGACCTCGCCTTTTGAGTACCTCATCGATCTGCACACGGCGAGCGCGGGCCGGGCCAACTCGTACTACGTGCGCGCCGACCTGCGTAACGAAACGGTGTCATGGATGGCAAACCTGCAGTTCGCGCAGATCATCCTGCACAGCGAAGCGGGCGACGGGACCTTGCGCAACGCCTGCCAAGAACGCGGTGTCCCCTCGATCACCGTCGAGGTGGGCAATCCACAGCGCTTCCAACGCAAGCTCGTGCTCCGAGGCACCGAGGGTATCTTCAACGTATTGAGCAAACTCGACATGGTGGACCACGAAATCGTGGTTCCCAAGAAGTTACCCGTGGTCTGCCGCTCGTCGGCTTGGATGTACACGCAGTCGGGCGGCGTCCTCACCGTAATTCCCGATCTTGCTGCGCGTCTCAAGGAGGGAGATAAAGTCGCACACGTGGTCGACGTCTACGGGAACTTAGTCGAAGAATATGTTTCGCCGCGCGATGGCATCGTGATCGGCAAGAGCATCAACCCTGTTAACCCCACCGGCAGCCGAATCGTCCACATCGGCAATGTCGCGTCCCGGCGCGAAGTGCAGAAACTGTTTCCGCAGATGAAACGCGAACTTATCGAGATGCGCCATGAGTGAGGAGCACACACCACAGCCACACGGGGCGGCAAAAAGCGACCGTCAGCTACGGATCGCGGTGCTTTCGATCTACCCGACGAGCTACAGTGTACGCAGGTTGATCGAAGAGGCCCGTGCCGCCGGTCATCAAGCCCGCGCGCTCGACCCCCAGAAGTTCGCCATCTTGGCCGATGAAGATGCGCCGCGACTCGCCTACGCGGACAAGCTCCTCAAGCCCTACGACGTGGTGATCCCGCGCGTCTCCGCCCAGATCACCCAATTCGGTACAGCGGTCGTACGCCAGTTCGAGCAGATGGGCAGTTACGCGCTCAACCCTTCATATTCGATCCTCGCCTCACGCGACAAGCTGCGCGCGATTCAGATGCTGAGCCGGCACGGCATCCCCGTACCACGCACTGCGCTTGTGCGCGCACCACGGCCGCTACCCGCTGCGCTCGACCACGTCGGCGGCAATGCGTTCGTCATCAAACTTCTCGAAGGCAGCCAAGGCTTGGGCGTCGTGCTCGCCGAAGGTCGCAAGTCCGCACACTCCCTCGTGGAGATGCTGCAAACCATCCAGCAAGATGCGCTGATACAGTCGTTCGTTCGCGAAGCATCGGGAACTGACCTGCGTGCGTTCGTGGTCGGAGGCGAAGTCGTGGCGGCCATGCGGCGGACCTCCGATGGCGACGACTTTCGCAGCAATCTGCACCGCGGTGGCACAGCCGAGGGCGTCGAGCTTACACCCGAAGCGCGGAAGGTGGCGGTGCGTGCGGCGAAAGTGCTCGGCCTCAACGTCGCCGGCGTCGATATTCTCGAGAGCAACAGCGGGCCGATGGTGATCGAAGTCAACTCGTCGCCCGGACTCGAAGGCATCGAAGGCGCTTCGAAGAAGAACGTCGCGCGCGAGGTGATCCGTTGCGCCGAAGAACTCGTGTCACTACCGGTGGTGGATCTGCATCAAGCGCTCAACATTCACTCGACCTACATGGTGACCGAAACAACCCTGGGAAAGCGCTCGTCGTTCATCGGCAAATCGATCGCCAAGACCGTGCTCGCACATCCGGATGTGCAGATCATGCTGCATGTGCGCGGCGAGCAAGCCCAGGCGCGGCCCAGTTTCGACATCGAACTCGAAGAAGGCGACCGCCTCGTCGTGTTCGGCCCTCGCTCCGTCCTCTCCGCTGTCCTCCCCAAACGCGGCAAACCGCGCCCGAGCAGTTAGGGACGATCTTCGTCTTTTCGTCTTTTTGGAACTCGCCCTTGCCCGTCACCCTGGCAACCTAGTCCACGACGAACCTGCGTCGCAGCTCCTTAAGCTGACTCTGAAACGCCGGCTCGCGCTGTTTGCGCCTCAACAAATTGGCGGCACTGCCGACGCACATTCCGAATCGCTCCGCAACGACTCGATAGGGCTGCGCGAAGTCGTTCATTGCCACCTGAGCAACAAGCGCTCGAGCTTGGGCGGCTCTATGTCCCCTTGAAGCAAGTGTTTCTCGAACAGGCACTCCGACCAGGCCACTCGCCAGCTGAAGCAGTTCGTCCCAGTTCAAATCGACGCCGCCCGTCCCGATCGCAACCTCTTCATGCTCGTCTTGGTGCTCGTGCCACGTCGAATCTTCGAGTTCGATCTCCATGACGCACTGGTCAAACTCCGACCGTCCAGCCCGCGTATCCGAAAAACCGAGCATATTTAGAGCATGCTCCACGTCGAGCCAAGGCGGCGCTGGCTCCATTCGCATGTACATTCGGTGACTCGTCCATGTGGAATCGACTGCTCGATCTACAACTCCCGCTGTCACTGGATTGCGGTGATGATACGCGACCATTCTCAAAAGCAGTCCAGGTCGCACTGAGTGGAACTTCGGCCTACTCGCGAAGACAGGACCCAGCGTTGGACGATTCTCTCGCTGGTGGTATCGCGCCGCAAAACGGGTATGTGCGGACCGATAGAAGCGCTCCGGATCGACTCTTCCTGCGATAAAGCCGTGGTGCACATGAGATGACATCAATGCGAAACTGAGCCAGGACCAATCCCATCGCTCTTGGGCTTTACGGATAGCGTCAAGGTAGGACCTACGGTCGTCGTCATCGACGATATAGAACCTGCGATCAACGAAGCGGGAAATTGCGTGCATCCCTACACCCGGCACCCACCAGCGTCTTCCACGAGGCATGGGGGGTTATCGACGATGGCAAGAGCAACGTTGCCTGCCAAAAGACGAAAAGACGAAGATCGTCCCCTAAGCCCCTAAGCCCGCACGTGCGTCTGCCAACCGAAAATCAGCCGCTAGGCGCACCTCGTGTCGCCCCCCGTGGTTACCGAAACGACACTGGTGACGCCTGAAATTGTGATGCAAAACCCGATCAACGTTTTCGTGAACGCGATGAGCCGGAAGTGAGCACGCGACCTTGTCGCTTTGACTCGCACAAAAGCTTCGACTATCTGGCGTTCATGGTTGGAGTTCAAGTTGTAGCGGATGGCGCAGCCAGGCCGGCTGCGAGTGCAGGCGTAACGCTTTCAGACTTGCGCTACGCGCGCGAAAGCGACTTCTACGAAAAGATCGCGCCGCTTATCGACAACTGTCGCGAGTCACTCAAAAGCGTCGACAACGTCCAAGAAGCAGAAGCCGACTTTTTCACGTATCTAAGTCACGCGGTGCGCGTCGATGCCGTTCCACGCGTCGCAGGGATGATCGACAAGGTCAAAGTGCGCCTGGGGACGAGCTTTCCCATCAACCTCTTTGTGCACTCCGCCACCGAAGGCCGCGCCATGTGCCAGCCGCGTTATCGCTACACAGCGAACGCCGCGGCAGCGGACGGGCACACCAAGGAAATCGCAGAGGTCATCATCGTGGTCTCGCAGCATTTTTTCAACGACCTGAGCGAAGACGAGCAGGCGTTCGTAATCGGACACGAAGTCGGGCACGCAGCGCTCGGCCACTTGCACATGCCGTTACCACAACTGCTTCACGCGGCCGGTGACACCAAGCTCGTTCAAGAGCTGGGTACGCACGCCATCCATTGGTCCGTGTGCGGGGAAATTTCAGCCGACCTTCTCGGTTACGTTGCCTCGGGTGGCAATGCACGCGCGTGCACGACGAGTCTGCTCAAGATGACCACGGGCTTTCGCAGCGACATCCTTGAGTCGCTCGGCGTTGACGATGTCATTGCCAGCGCGCTTCAACAGTTCGAAAAGCTGAGCAGCTCCGTACACCAGACGGCGCTGTCGACCCACCCGCTGACTCCGCTGCGCCTCAAGCTTCTGCACCTCATCGGTGAAAGCCCGGTTGTGCGCAGTATTTTGGGCGCCAGTTCAAACGCCCCGCTGCAAACGATGAAGGACGAGCACAACCGCATCATCGATGTCGCGGTCGCGTCGGTCTACCCGGAGTTTTTCGACAAAGGCTCTGAGCTTGAACTCATCCTCTACCACTTGGGTCTTGCGACAGCGTTCGCAGACGGCGTGTTCGACGAAAGCGAAGTGGTGGCCGTGCAGCGCATCGTCGGTGAGGATGCGAAAGAAACGCGCGAACTGGTCGACAAGTGGGCCGACGCAAACCTCGAAGGCGAGGCGCTCATCGAGCAGTCAAAAAAGCTCGTCCAACACGCGGTCACCGAGTCGCAGCAGAAAAACTTCACAAAGAAAGATGCCGTCCGCATCATCCGTCAAGCGCTTGCCGTCGCCGCAGCCGACGGCTCGATTGACTCCAGCGAGCTACACACGCTCTACGCGTACGGCACTGAGTTTGGCATCGACAAGCACGAACTGGTGCTTCTTGCGAATCAGGTTTTTGTCCATTAACGAGAGAGGAAAAGAAACATGGGATGGTTTGAAAGTCGCGAAGTAAAAGAAAACAAAAGTCACTTCAAGAATCTGCTTGAGGTGGCCGCTATCGATGGCGAGATTGCCGATCACGAGCTCGCCGAGCTCTTCGGAGCAGGCTTCGACTGGGGGCTGACCGAAAGGCAGATGCGCGAAGTGCTCAAGAGCCCTTCGAAGATCAAGTTTCTCTCGCCGGTAAGTGACGAAAAAGGCCGCGCACAGCTGGTCGACCTTCTGCGCATGGCGCTGGCCGACGGCAAAGTCACCGAGAACGAGTACGACTACTGCCAGACCTTGGCTGTTCGCCTTGGCTTTTCGGCAGGCTCAGTGCCGACCCTGCTCAACGCCATCATCGAGCAGGTGCGTTCCGAGGCAAAGCCCGAAGTCAACGCCGCCGCGTTTCTCGCCGGCTAACGCACCCGTCTTCGACGCGCCGCAAGCGCAGCGAGAGATCACGCACGCCAGCAATCCCAAAAAGCGTGTGCATTCACAAGTGTACGCCATGAACCTACACGCTTCTCGTGGGCTCGCTCACGTAGGCGTCTGGAACACATCCCGAGGACACCTCACTTTGATTAACGGGGGTATCGGGATGGTAAGGTATTGGGTTCGGCTCATCGTCACACGCAAGCTCGCGTACTGGCTCAATCTGGCGGTTGGCCTTCGACACGGCGTAGACGAGGCCTGCGCATGTATCGCGCGCAAGGGTGACGAGTGGACAGGCGTGGTTCGCCTGCGTCGCAAAAATGAACGAGCCTTCATATCGGCAACCGCGAGCTCAGTCACACATGTGGTCGACACCCTGGCCACAGGCCTCGTGCGCCAGTCGACCGCGGTATCTCTCACCTGTCCCTCCTTCGTTCCCAGTCCGTGTAAAGACTGCGACCAGTGCACTTGCGCACGTAAATCTCGCGACCGACATGCCTCAGGGGTTGTCCGCATCGTTCGCCAGAGCGACCGACCCGCCAAGCGACAAGCGAGCTAAGCGGACGGACAAGAAGACGCCGGCCAAGTATCGAAATCGGCCTGCGTTAGGACGCTCCAGGCGGAGTTGTAAGACTCGACTTTTTGGCAACAAGGATTTCTTCGAGCAACGCGGCATCGTCATTGAGCGAACGAAAGAGCTTACGCCGTAGACCTCCCTTGCTGCCGATCAGCGCCTGCGCCATCTTGTCGATCGCGGTTGCCGCCAAGACGGTCTGGACAAAGCCCTCGATCAAGTCGTCTGCGCTAATGCCAAGCGTGTTGAAATCGCGCTGATCCATCAGAAGAAGCCTTTCGGTATCGGCATTCCAGCCGCCGTCCCCCGCTTTGGTGGATAGGTTGGTGCCGAGCATGCCCCACGAAGGGCTTCCGTCGAGTTCTGCCTTGAGCGGCTCGGCTGCACGACGAGCATAAACGGCAAGCGGCTTGAACCCATTCGGTCCCGCGCACACCGCAATGCGGATGTCGGCCACATAGATGCGGCCCTTCTTATCGGGCATGGTTCCGACGTGATAAAAACGGCCTTGCCGCGTCGCAGAACTCCACGTCGCGTTACCGATCAGGCTCTGCACGATATACGTGTCGTAACTATCTTCTCGCGCCATAAAATCGTTGAGCTCTTGCTGAGAGGTAATCGTGAAAACGCCCTGTCCAGCATTGCTGTACGGAATTTTGATCGCGACCTGACCACCGAAACGTTGCACGAGAAGAGGAATCTCGGCCTTGCGAACATCGCGAATCGTTTCGGGTTCGCGTACCCGTAGACCGGTTCCTTCAAGCTCGGCGTTGAGAAAATCGTAGGCCTTGGACGCGACCAATTTATTGCGTCCCCCCGCAAGACAAGAGATGACGGGGTTGAGGATTTGCGTCTTGGTATTGACGGGGATGCGGCTCCAAGGACGCTGGGTGACGTAGCGAAACGCCGCACGAATCGGTTGAACCTCTCCCTTCGTGTCACGCACGTAAAGCACTCGGTCTTCAAACCACGTCGCCGCGGCATCACCCTCGGCCCCCTGCGGAAAGGGCGAGAGGTAGACCGCTTCGCCAGTCAGATCAGCGAGTGCACACGCATAGCCCGAGGCTTCGGTGTAGTTTTTATCGTAGATGACCGCGAGCGCGCCTTCGAGTGTTCTTCGTTTGATCAGCGGTAGAAAAGTCGTCTCGATCAGCGTCCGAAAGCCGCCCTGTTCGTTTTCCTCGCTGAGCAGCGGCATGGACTTGTTGCCCGATGGACACGAGTTCGTCTCAACCACGACCATGCGGCGATGCCCCAGCGCAGTCGTCGTGCAAAACAGGTCGCAGCCCGCCCAACGAAAGTGCTTGGGCACGTAGCTGAGCACCTGCTCCATCGTGGCTTGTTTGACCGATGGGTTGAGGTGACAATAGCGGGAAATGAGCCGCTTGCGGCCCATGCGAAAGAAATACGCAACCAAGGGGTGAATCTGGGCGTTGAGAGCCCGTGGATAGAAATGCCTCGCAGGCTCAAACTCGCCAGGTCGCACGACAACGGCGTGCTGGCGATACAGATCCGATGCTGAAAGTGAGGTTTCCAAGCTCTAAGAGGTTAACGAATCCCGCGCACGAACGCGAGCACCAGATGGATGCGGCGCGTGGGGCGGGCTTTAGTCGGCCGCGACGGCCCAATCGGCCATCTCGTTCATCAGCGTGTAGTAGTCGACGATGTTGGGCGTGTCGGTCTGGGGCTCGAAGTTAGCGAGCATTGCCGAGTAGGAATCTTCGTGATCCGGCCTGTAACCGTGCATACCTTTGAGCGCCACGTTGCCCATATGGCATGGGTTGAGAATCACACCCGGTTCGAGCGCGTACACCGCGTGCCCAAAGCGACCGTCCTCCCAGTACGTACCGAAAGCCTTGTGCTCGTCATCGCTGATCCAGCGCCCCTCAGCATTGTCCGGTAGCGCCGCACGAATCTTCTGCTCGGCGTCTGGTTTGAGAAACCAAAAGCGCATCATCGTGGAGTCATAGACGGCCGAGTAGTCTTCGCCGAAGCGAAGCCCCGTAGCCTCGACCTTCGGAACCCAGTCCACGACCTTCTCGACCGTGCACATGCCGTGGTCCGAAAAAAGCGTAAAGCGAACCTCGTCATAACGAAGCGACGCAAGGTCGAGCAGTTCGCGCACCTTCTTTTGGTACCAGCGAAGCTTGTCGTCGACTTGCGAAGAAGATTTGGTAACGTCGTGCATGAGCGAGTCGAGCGCGGCAGAGTAGAGAAAAGCAAAGCGAATCTGCCCACGACTGATTTCTGCGCGCAAGCTCTCAATGTTTTGCTCTTCGCTCAGACGCCAGTTTGAAACGTGATGCGGAATGCCACGCTCTTGCAAGTCGTCGAAGATACTGCCACCACGGTTCATGCCGCCCGGCTTGAAGATGTCTTTTTTCTCCGCGTAATCGAACTCAGGAAGGACGTCGAAGGGGACATTGTAAATTTGGAAGTACCCCGTGAAGCCATATTGCTTCGCGACGGCTTTGGAGAGCACGGCGCGCACGCGCCCGCGGTCGAAAACCGCCTTGGGCAAGAAGCGTAGGTGTCGCAGCTGACGAAACGGGCTGGTGTCGGGCGAGTAGTAGAAGGCGGACCAGTGGTCGTTCTGGTCGGGGCGGTTTCCGCTCAAGATGGCGGGTACACAGGCCGACGAGTACCCGAAAAGCGACTCAACCTTGCGCCGTGTCTGCAGCTCCTCGAGAAACCAGGGGCGCGTCTGGAGCACACCCCAGCCGCAGGCATCGACAAACATCGCGATGGATAAGCGAGACATGGTGTGCCCAGAGTGTGTGGACGGGTTCACCGCTCGTCAAACCTTTCGTGCCTTACGAGCACGATTTCCGGTAAGATTGTGCAGACAAATGCACATTGCCTGGGTCAATGAGAAGGCCGACTTCGTCGGCGGTGCAGAGCGGTACATCGCCGATCTGGCGCCACGCCTGGCCGAAGAGGGTCATCGCTCTACTCTGCTTTACGGTGTCCACGGCTGGATGGAACCGTCGTTCACGGAGCGCTTTGACGCCGCGTTTCCGATGGTCGACCTGCCTGCGCAGCTTTCCGCGCTCCGGCCCGACCTCATTTATGTGCACCAGCTGGCCGAGGAGCGTGCGCTTCGGCCGATCGCCGAAGCAGCGATCCCGAGCTTTCGTTTCTTGCACGACCACAAGCTCTTTTGTCTGCGCGAGCACAAGTATACGACGCTCGCCAAACGCACATGTGAGCGGCGCATCGGTGTCGGCTGCTATCCCTGTCTGGGCTTCATCAACCGACACGATGGCTTCGCCCTTCGTACCGTATCTGGGCTTGAGGCACAGATCGAAATCAACCGACGACTCAGTGGCGTCATCGTCGGCTCACGCTACATGAAAGAGCACGCACAGCTTCATGGTTTCGCTCCGCACTCGGTGCACGTCGCGCGTCTCTACGTGCAAGAGCCGCAGACACACTCGACCGTAGAGCGCCGCGACGGACAGCTGCTATTCGTGGGTGCACTGCTGCGCGGCAAAGGTCTCGACATCTTGCTCCACGCCATGACCGAGTTGCCTTCACGTTTGCAACTTCGTGTGTTGGGCACCGGGTCCCAAGAGGCGCTCTTCCGCGAGATGGCGGACAGGCTCGGCGTTGGCAGCCGCGTCTTTTTCGAGGGCCAAGCCGACCGAGAGACGGTCGAGCAAGCATACGCAGAGGCGAGCTGTGTCGTAATTCCCTCGCGCTCTCCCGAAACCTTTTCGTTCGTCGGCCCAGAGGCTCTGCTGCGCGGCGCGCCCGTCATTGCAAGCGGGGTTGGTGGCATGGGCGAGTGGCTCGTCGACGGCGAAACGGGCTTGGCCTTCGAAACCTGCAAGCCGAGTTCGCTCGCTGCCGCGCTGCGCCGCGCGATGGCGGACCCTGAGGGCATGCGGGAGATGGCACGGCGCGGTCAGGCACGCGTGCGCGAAACACTTCACCCCGAACAGCACATCGAGACGCTGCTAGGCGTGTTCGAACGCGCGATTGGAGAGGAACGAGGCTAGATGTGGAAGCTTGGGGACGATTTACGGCGCGGGGCGGCAAAGAGGTAGAAAAGTCGATCACCAACACCATGCGCGATGTGCGCATACAGCTCAAACGCGCGCTAGAGTATGGGACGTATCGCGCCGTGCTGCTGATCGGCGGCTACGGGCGCGGTGAAGGCGGTGTGGACCGTTCTTCCGGGACAGAGCAACCACACAACAACTTCGACATTCTCATCATTGCCGAACACGCCGCCCAAGACATCAAAGAGCGGGCTGAGCGGGCGCTCAACGGCGTTGATGCGAACGTGACTTTTGACGTCGGCGTCATCCCTCGCAAACAACTCGAATCCTCTCCGGCACTCGTCATGTGGTACGACATGCGTCACGGCCACAAGCACCTACTGGGCGACCCAACCTACGTTCCGTCACTCTCGCATTTTCGCCTGGAGCACGTTCCCGACTGGGATGTGCGCAACCTGCTCGTCAACCGCGGTACACTGCTCGTGATCAACGAGCGCCTACTCGAGCGAGACACGCTCTCCGAACGAGACCGGCGGACGATCATCAAACACGGCATCAAAGCGGTCATCGGCTACGGCGATGCACTACTGTACTTTCTGGGTGAGTACGACTGGAGCTACCGCGAAAAACAATCGCGGATGCGAGACAACCCGCACGTGGGCGAGGCCTTCCGAAAGCTCTACGACGAGGCCATGGAATTTCGCTTTGAGCCTGATTACGAAAGCTACCTAAGCCGTGACTTGCGCGCGTGGAACGACGAACTGCGCGGACGACTGGCAGACGTTCACTTGCGCTGCGAAGCGATGCGTCTTGGTGTGAGCGGCCTCGAGTGGCAAAGCTATGCGCGTACAGCGTTCAGGCAGCGGCTCACCGAAGACCCGACCAGCGTACGTGCGCTGGCCAAGAAAATCGCCGCGCTGCGCTCTCCCAAAGGGGCGCTTAAAGTCCCCGGCCAGTTCGCAAAAATCGGCTACGCCCTGTCGCGACCACGCGAGCGTCTACCGATTATTTTTCCGGCAGTCGCCTACGACAATATGCCACTCGAACTCATCAGTGCCGCAAAAGGCACGCTCGGCACCGAGCAGTCGTCACCTGCTGCGCTGCAGCGCGCTTACCTGCGAGCGTGGGGACAGCACGTCGACTCGAACTTCGAGTCCGTTCTGCGTGCCCTACACATCGCACTCTAGGAACTAGCGCCGCTGGCAGCTGCTGGCTGAGGGAAGAAAGCCGGCCCGAGTTACCCCCAAACAAGCAAGCCCAGGACAGCACTCGGACGCACCGTCACAGGTGTCACCAAATTGCCGACAAGATTTATCTTCTTGTTGGGCGAGGTCCAAGCCACACGCATATGACTCCTGGCGCAATACCTCGGAGAAGTCCGAGCAGCGAAGACCACGCAAACATTGAACCTGCTCTTGCTCAATCGAGTTCTGGCAGAGCAGCGAGCATTGATCGCTGAGCGGTACCCGACAGCCCTCAGCAAGCTCCTCGCAGGTCTGCTCACACGAAGGTGACGCTGCGGCCAGTTCGTCACGCGCGTCGCCGACCGAAGCGTCACTCTGATCACTTCGTTCATGGACTCGTGCCCCGCACGCTGTCATTGAAACACACAGAAGGGCTAGCACCAGAACAGATAGATTTTGGCTCATCATATGCACCACATTAGATGACCGGAAGTCTGGGCATTCACCGAGAATCGCGGACTCACGCAAAAAAGCTCGGAGCCTGACGAAAAAAGAAGGGAGCGCACGAGAAAACCGGTGTGCAGCGACGGATGACGCTGGCAAAGATGAGAAATTGGTCCAAGATGGCGCTTCATGACCGACGTGGGCAAAGGCCGCGTGCGCATCCAGCCCGCGTCGATGGAGGATTTCGCAACCTTGTTCGCGATGCATCGGGCGCTCCACATCTCGCACCGCGACTCGCATATCTCCGAAGTGATTCGTCGCGCCAGCGGCTACCAGAACTTCGACGCGGTTTTACAAGAAGACCTTCGCCACCTCTTGCGCGACCGTGCGAGTCTGGTTTTCATTGCTCGCGTCGATCGACACCCAGTAGGTTACGTCAGTGGAAAAGTCCGAAGCGAACCGGGGCGGCTCCTACACCGGCGTGGCTTCATGGAGGACTGGTGGGTCGAGCCCGAACACCGTGGCGCGGGAATCGGCCGAATGCTGTTCGAGCAGCTTCGCGTCGAGTTTGAGCGCGCAGGGTGCCAAGTGTTTGAATCGAGCACCTGGGCGAGCAACGAGGGCGCCCGGCGTGCACACGAGAAGCTCGGGTTCGTCGAGGCACAGGTCTCGTACCGCCTCATCTTGGACCAGGAGTCAAACGATTGAGGCTCGGCGCATGTCTTGTGGTCGCCGCCCTTCTTTCAGTTGAGTCTGCGACCGCCCAAGAGCCACTGCAGGACGGCGAGTATGTGCTGGAGTACGCTCCCGGCGTGATTGCAGGCACCAGTCGCATCCGTGGTCTTGGCGGGGCGTTTACCGCACTCGCGTCCGGCGTCGATGCCATTCCTTGGAACCCTGCTGCATACGCGTCGCGCGAACTTTGGGAAAACGACTGGTTCGAGTGGGAAGTCGGCCTGGGACTGTCTGTCGCGGTCATCGGCAACGACTACTTCAACAGCGGACGCCCACTGCGCGACGTCTCACCCGACATCGTATTCGCCGACCTCGGCTTTCGCATGCAGTTCGCCGACCTTGGCATTGGCGGCCTGCTCAAAGTCCAATCGCTCTCCATCCCCGCAGGGCCAGACAGCGCCGCGCTTGAGCTCGTGCTCAGCACGCTTCACGCCGGCGGTGGTTACCAACTCTTCAAAGGACAACTGGTCGCGGGCGTAGGCATTCGCGCAGCCATCATGAGTGCCGAAGATGCCCACGCCGTCAAACTCATCAGTTTTACCGGGCTGGGTTTGGAGGCGGGCGCGATGTTGCGTCTCGGCGACGAACCGTGGCGACTTGGCGTGGCCTTTCGAAGCACTGTGCGCAGCCAAATCGAACGTGTGAATGACGAAGCATCCGCTACGGGTCTGGCGTTTCCCAAAGAGGTCACGCTGCCGTGGGAAGTGCAAGCTGGCTTTGCGTACCAGCTGGGCGAGCGCCCACTCAACCGCAAGTGGCACAAGAAGCTGCGCTCACACAAGTCGACAACGGCTGTGCTTCGCGACTGCCTCAAGTTGCCCAGCGACGAGCTATGTCCACCGACCATGTCCTCAGAAGCCGAAGCCTTTGCCGCTCTGCCCGAGACCGAGCAACGCGCGGTCGTCGACGCGCATCTCGATGCGCTACGCGTGGCTCGTGACATGGTGCGCGGGCAGTATGTCTTGATCTCGAGCGAAGTGTTGATTCAAGGCCCAACACACAACGCCACCAACCTCGAAGGCTTTGTGTTGGGGAGCCGCATCGTGGCCGGTGACGATGTGACGGTGGGAGTTCGTTTGGGCGTCGAAGCGGAGGTCATCGAGGACTGGCTGCGGATACGTGGCGGAAGCTACCTTGAACCGAGCCGCGTTCAGGGACGGTCGCTTCGGCCGCACGGAACGCTCGGTTTTGACCTCAAGCTTTTTACTTGGGACCTGTTCGAGTTGGTGGACCCGTTTTCGATTCGGCTTTCGACAGCGGGCGATGTTGCAAAAGACTACCTGAACGTGGGGCTCTCCATCGGTTTTTGGCACTAGACTTACGGCTCTTCACTAGCCTTTGCTCCGAACCAGTGATTTGCAACTAGCAAATCAGGTTCTCACAAAGAGCGCTCATCGCGGCCTAACCGGCTACCACAGCCCCTTTGGCACTGCGCCGGACTTTCTTGCTCTTCCGCTGACGCGTCATCGCGTGGCTCCAAATCAGGTTCTCTCAAAGAGCGCTCATCGCAGCGTTTATGGCTCTCCGCTAGCCTTTGCTCCGAACCAATGATTTGCAAGTAGCCTCAGGGTTCAACATAAGTCGAAAAAGCGTTTGAAACCGATCAGATGGCGG
>CAZAQV010000030.1:0-76024 GCA_964487255.1 uncultured Polyangiales bacterium
CAACGAAAACGCTGCCTAATTCATGACACCGATCCACCACTTTTGACAATATCTCAGGCTCCACTGCCTACTGATCGAAATCGACGGAAAACCCATGCTTTTCGATCTCGCCTCTACCAACGGCACTTCACTCAACGAACAAAACGGAAGGTTCTTCTCCGTACCAACCGCGGAACCGTCAGAGATCATCGTTGGCGATCGAATCCATGCCCTCGCCCTGATCCCGCGCATGGACGTGGTTTGAGAAGAGTAGCGAAGTGAAGCCATGCGAGAGACAAAGCGGTTTTTCTAGGTTGGCATTTTTCACTGGCTGCACTCTTCTCTTCTCGTTGTCCGCGGCTTGTGTCAGTGGCTCCAGCCGAAGCGGAGGACAACGTGCACCCGGTCAAACGGCGGCACAACCACCGGCAGCCCCTGGATGTGGACCCGCACCTGACTTCAGCGGAGGGGTGGCCATCTGCCAAATGGCAGGTCTACGACAGGTCTGCACGCAGCGTGATAGGTGCGGTCAATGTAGGTGGGTGGAATGTCGATAAGAGAACTTTCGGGAGCTGCCGAGGCCAATAATCTCAAAGCTCAACGCCAAATAGGGCGTGCTGATACCAGAGCGCAAGTGTTGAAACCAATTCTCATCCTCTCAGTTATTGCTTGTTTCCATCCGGCAATTTCGCAAGCCCAACATCCCTATGAAGTGCTCAGTCAAAAAGGGGATGGGTTCATCGTCGAGAGTCCTTTTGAAGAACGCTTCTACGTAGAACTGGACTGCTTTGGCATATCCAGAGGAGACACGATCTACGGGGAAGACTTCGATATCGATGATGGCGATCTGTTTCGCGAAGACAAGCGGGATAAAGACACCTGTGAGGCCGAGGACTCAAGCATCCTTCGACGAAATGCTAGGCTGAGTGGAGCCGTTCGCATTTTCTTCCAGCTAAAAGTCAAACGCGGTCTAGTGAGCGTGTACCAAGGACGAAAAGGGCAACGGGTTGTCTACGAGAGACGCTTCATCAGCTACCACTGAAGCTGGAGGGCGCAGGTTTTAGAGTCACGACCCATCAGGATCTAGACAACGATAGACCTCACAACTGGTCTGCCGTATCCCCACCCGGTACGCGCTCTGTTACACCTCACTCGGTTTCTTCAGGGGTTTCAATTGGTTCCTCCGGGGAGAAGTCTGGTTCCCGCCAACCTCAACGAACAAGCGGCGACCGATTGCACGTCACCAAACTTGTCGCTACGCCTTTTGCATGGCTCGACGATCGAAAAGCACTGGTTCGAAGTTGGTTTCGCTGGCGGATGCACGGAGGCCTAAGCGCAAGGCAAAGCCCGACCCTTATGCAGCGCAGAAGTTGATGTACGAGGCGTTTGAAGTTGCGGATCCAGAGGAGCGGGTTGCGCTCGCACAAAAGGCCATCTCGCTTTCACCAGGATGCGCGGACGCTTACGTGATCTTGGCTGAAGAAACTGCAGAGTCATTGGCCGAAGCTGTCGAGATCCTGCAACGAGGCGTCTCGGCTGCTGAAGACCAATTTGGCGCTGGCTTCTTTGAAGAATACTCCGGGGTGTTCTGGCTGGATATCGACACGCGTCCCTATATGCGGGCTCGCGCAGAACTGGCCGAACACCTTTGGCAGTTCGGTGAGACGGACCAGGCCATCGAGCACTTTCAGACGCTGCTGCAGCTCAACCCCAACGATAACCAAGGTATTCGTGATCGACTGCTCTTGCTGCTGATCGAATTGCAGAAGAACAAAGAAGCCCGGACACTGCTCGCAAAATACAAGGATGATGGGAGCGCGCTCTGGCTCTACTCTCGGGCTCTGCTCGCATTCCGGAGTCGCGGAGCAACCAAACGGGCAGAGCTGGCACTTCAAAGCGCATTCGAACAGAACCCGTTTGTCCCAGGCTTTCTCTTGGGCGAGCTGCCTCAGATCGACGAGTTACCTGAATACATCGGCTTCGGTGATGAGAGCGAGGCGATTTCCTACGTGATACCCGCACGCACAGCCTGGGTTCACACCAACGGGGCGCTGAAGTGGCTCCACACGCGTCGCGAAGAAGCTATGTCTTGACCAAGCACCAAAACCGCGTGGTGATGGGCGCATCGATCGGCTCTGCAGGCTTTCCTACAACTTTGAGGAGCTTTGCTGTGCAGCGAAGGCGAAACACCGGGCTGTCTAACTCTCCGCCAAGCGTTTCTTCTGTTTCGGTGCTGCAGAACGTCGGCTTTGCGCTGCATCGACCAAGGCAGAAAAGCCCGGAGACTTTTTATCCCGGCTTGCGATATATCGCTCCAAATCATCCATTATTTCAAAGCTTGACTCCGCTAGGGCGTCGTAACAAGAACAGAAACTTCTTTTCCAAGCCTTGAAAAGTGTAACATCAGCGTTACACTATGAATATGGCGAATCCACACAAAAAGCGGATGGAGCGAATCATGAACGACCCCGAGGCACGGGCTGTTTATGAGTCTGAGCTATCTCGGATCCAGGCTGTGGATCGCGTGGTGAACGGTATCCTGGATTTGCTGGAGGAGCGGCGTGCCGAAATCAAGATGAGCAAAGCCGAGCTTGCAAGACGCGTGGGCGCCAACCCGGCCAGCGTACGGCGTCTACTCACAGCCGAAGGACAAAACCCCCAACTAAGCTCTCTCGTGGAAATCGCCCTGGCATTGGGGATGGAAAGTCTGCCTTTTCCGAAAGCCATTACGGGCAAGAAGCCTACGTCGCAAAGCTCCAAGGCACGTCGCGGGTCATCCGTTCCGCCACCTCCCGAATAGCCTCGTACTCGCGCCGCTTGAAAGTCGTTCGGTACCTTTTCGTCCTCCCGGTGATCACAAAGATCGCGGGTCCGCCGAGCCCAGCCTCGGCACCATTTCGAACGGCTTTGCAAAATAGACGGTGGTGAAACTTCTTTCCCTCATCAACGCGCACTTCGTAGTAGCCATTCATATCGTCGTGCATCGCCTCCCACATGCCACCGCCGCTGAATCTTGGAGGTGGTGCAGCAGCCACGGCGTTCAAGATGGCCTGAAACCGAGCCTGAAGTCCGAGCGATAGCCCATCAAGGTATTCGTCCGCAGGACAACTTTCATCCACTGGATCAATGCCGTAAATGATGTCCCATACTTGGCTCACGGAGTGCTTCTATAGGCTGGCATCGATGCACGTCCAAAGTTTTCTTCCTTGGTACTGTTTCGAGAAGGAGTGTTACACCCTCTGTTACACGTTATCCGGGGTCGTCGGGTTCGTCAGTGGTTTCAATTTCTTCCCGGTTGGACTTTGGGCTTTGCAAGCCGGAAGTCAGGGGTTCGATCCCCCTCACCTCCACTTCAGCCTCTCCAGAGCGCTCATCACACTGCCGCCTGAACGGCTTTTGGTTGTCCTTAGCAGCCTGTTGCTTCTGAGGGAACTTGCGGGTAGGCCCCTTGGGATGGCTCGAAGACCGAAAAGCTCTGCTTCGAAGGTGGTTTCGCTAGCAGACGTACGGCGGTCCAAGGCAAAGCACGATCCTTACGCAGCGCGGAAGTTGAAGTATGAGGCTGCGAGCCTAGAAATTCAGGGTAATGCGTTTCAATCTCGCCATGCGATTACGAAGGTTCGGTCGGCCCCTGCGACTCTTCTCCAAGAGCCCCTCTCACCTCGACACCGCCTTTCTTCCGCTGCCGCTTTGTAGCGATAGAACGTATCGCCCTCGAGACGTTGCCGAGCTCTTCGGTGAGCCCGAGAAGTCCGACCTTGCTTTCGATGATTTTCTGTTGTTGATCGTTCCTTGGGGTTGTCCTTTGCTGGTCATGCGACCGGTTGTTCTTGCTCGAACAGGACAACCCTACTTTTACGTTCAGTAGGCGTCAGATTAAGTCGTGACTATTACAGCTCAATCCCGCCGGTTGAACTTGAGGGTGCCTTACTATCAAAGCCAGGCCACTTCCATGGTGGAGGCGGTTCTCAGATAAAACAGTCTCTGGAAAACCCGGAGCGATTCGCTCAAGCGAAGTCCTCGGTTCTTACTCTTCCTGCGACTCTGTAGTCGTTAGAGGTTGAATAGACTTCAATCGCTCATCAGATAGCTCTTCACCGGCATCGAAGGTCGCGGCACGGACGAGAGCATTAACTTTAGAGTTCGGGGGAACATCGAAGATAAGATGCGTCCGTTCCTTGGCGCCATTGATCACGCCGTGGCGTTTCTGGTTATCAAAAGTCCAGCATTCACCACACTTGAAATTGATAGCGCGATTGCCCGATATGAACAACGCATCAGGGTGCGTACGAAGCGGAATATGGATGCGATAAAGCGACTCCCAAATGACCATCCCATCTCTGTGCAAGCGACAGGTTCCACCAGGAGGCATCCTAAAAAGGAACGCCGCATATACTTCGCCAAATGGCCCCTCTTCACTTAGCAGACGCCTTATGTAAGGAACCTTGTCCATCAACGGTCTATTGAAGTTTGGATACGCCGCTCCTGTGTTTACCTCATCTGGATCGTCCTGGTTATCACCACCACGGAGCATAGCTAGCTTGATCGACTCATGGGCGACACGGGTCTGCCACGGACTCGGTATCCAGTCGGACTCCGATAGACCTTCCAAATCAGACGTTAACGCAGCACTGTCGAGTTCAACTGGAAGCTTCAGAAATGAACGTTTCGGATAAATCAGTTCGGGCACGAGGACTGCGAGAGAACGAAGGGCGTTCACGAGGGGAACATGCTTCGCTTCAACTCGCAGCTCCCGAGGTTTTTCAAAACTTCGAAGTATCTCAAACTCCTGAACATTGAGGTCTAGTTCTTGAAACTCCAAATCGATTGTTGCGCCGCCACCTGGTGTGGGTTTCACTTGTGTTCCAGCTCTGATTCCAAATCGCATGATGCTTAAGTATAGTTGGGAACTTGAGACACTGTCAAAAGTGGCAAGGCCGAGTTTTGGATCTTAATACGCGGTTGTCTGTCCCGAAATCGCTCGCAGTGGGTGGGAAGCCATGTAAGGGTAATCGACAAAGAATTTCGTTATGCGCATTGATACCTACATCCAGTGTGAGTTCAAGTTGTGGGTTTCATTGTCGTAGGTGCCCCTGGTCCCCGATTCGAGTCGATTCCGCTCACTTAGCCTCCATCACTTGGAAGCACTTTTTTGCGGCCAGTATGGTTCATTGGCTTGCGAAATGATGCAGTCGAGCGTGACCGAAACAAAGCTCAAGCCGCACACAAAGGTAATCTACGAAGCATGCCGACGCCATTCCGTGCGTGCCGACGAGGTTCGAAGGGGAAGCAAAAAGCGTCTGCTTCAAGAGCGTTGACCGGACAATGGTGCCCGGCACCCAACCGGACAATGTGGCGATTACCAGTTGGAAGCTTTGGGCTTTTCGGAAAAGACCATCACGACGGACGACTCGACGGTCGGCTCCTCACCACTTCGTGCGCTCGCGGTTTCGTCCTCCTCGATCACAGCGGCCTCCAGTGCCTCATAGGCATCGGCGCCGAGTTTTTGTCCAGGCTCAGGCCGCGAAAGAAATGTCAGAACTCGGGCGAACGCACGCGGAGGATCGCTGGTGGCGTAAAAGCGATCAAAGACCGCCTGCGCGACGACGTCGAGTACGTGTCGGAGCGATCCAAGTCGCTCCTCGAACCCCTCCCCCAGAATGTCGAGCATCCCACCCGCGATGCGGACGCGGTCATCGTTGCGCTCCAGCATTTGCTCCGTGACCAATATGTCGATGACCGCCGAGATGTCTTGCGCGCGGTAAGACGGAAGCGCAGCCACTACGTCGTCGACGTGGTTCTCACGGCCATCCCCCAAGAGCAGAACAACATCACGCTGAATCGAGAAGCGTTCGCTTTTCTCAAGTGGCGGTGCCTTGGACGCGGCACGCTTCGCTAGCGTCGCAACTGTCGACCGACTCTTACCCATTCGTCGAGCAATCGCCGTCCAGCTCATCCCCTGCCGCTTAAGCTCGCGGAAGTAACCTTCGGTCGTCAGCTCCTGAAGCTCATCGAGGGTAAGTCCCGCAAGGCGCGCAAAGCGAAGACCTGGTTCCAAGAAAGCCGCCGCGATCTGCAGACGAGCGGTCGCGAGTGATGTGCGCTTCATCCCTCTGGACATACCGGCACGTGCACAGACCGCAAGCCAAACTCTCCGGACGTTCGAGTGGGTTCATGGTAGACCGATCGCATGGCGCCCTTCGTCTGCATGCTCGTTGTGCTCTTCGCCGCGGTGGCACTCGGCGCCCGCATCCTGCTGCAATGGGCGCGCACTGGCGATACGGGCCTGCGCCTCGGGCAAGCGCTTTCGTGGTCACGAGCAGGAGCGGCCAAGCTCTGCCTCGGCGCGGGGGTTGCCGTCGCGGGCTTCTCCCCCTTCGCTGTATGGTACGGTAAGCTCAACGTGCTTTGGTCTCGAACTTTCTCCGTCATCGGAGTCGGCCTCGCATTGTACGTTCTGGGTCTCACCCTCACCTTCGTCGCGCAACTTCAGATGGGTACATCGTGGCGTATCGGTGTCGACCCACGCGAGCGCACGATGCTCGTCACAACCGGACTCTTTCGCTGGGTGCGCAACCCCATCTACTCCGCAGTCTTGCTTTGCTTCGGAGGTTGCGCCCTGTTGCTTCCAACCACGCTGGCCCTCGGCGGATGGCTTGTCATCTTAGTCGCCGTGCAGCTTCAGGTGCGTCTCGTTGAAGAGCCCTACCTCTTGGACGTTCACGGACAAGCTTACCGCGAGTATGCGTCGCGCGTTGGCCGCTTTGTCCCCGGCCTTGGCAAACAACCACACTAGCGCTGAGCCACCAAAAACCCCCAACGGAACGAAAGCTGTTGCTTACGCGCGCCACCGAAGTAGCCCGCGCGCTGCTGTTGGCGTGCCTTGCTCGGTAACTCCGCGACCAACGCCAACTGCTCTGTCGTCGCTGCCACTCGGCCCGCGGTCGGGTAGCAAAGTTCCCCGCGCACCTTCGAAACCAAAAGCGACGTCGGTTTCCACTGTGAGCGATAGGTGGGTCGCGTCACCCAGCGCTGGCAACTGCCATATTGGTCCTTGTAATCGCACACCGTCTCGGAACCGACGGGAATCTGCTCCTGCACACGCCCCGGATGTTGCTCAAGCTTCTGCTCGGAAACAATCAGGTCAAAGTCGGCGTGGTTCTGCGCCTCAGCGCGCATGACCGGGTTCCATTCTTCGACCACGAAGGGCGCGGCAACGCCGTCTTGCAGAAGGCTCGAAAACATCACGCGAAAGCAAGTTGCCTCCGCGTCGAGACGCGTGAGCTGCGCCCAGGAATCGAGCGTACCTTTGCCCAGACCGTGATGATCCTCAAGCGCCTTCTGGCTCTGCACCACAACATTGTGATCGACGCGCCCGCTCGTCAACGGGTGCGAAATCGTAACGTTCGGCTTACGCGCACAACCCAACATCAGCCCCGCAAAAACGAATGAAACCCAAACTGCCCTTGTCATCTCTTCCCTGTCCTTTCCCCCATTTTTGGGGCGTTCAGCAGAGACTTGTGCGCGGGGATCCGCTTCCGTCAGAAAAACTCGCGCAAGCTATGGTTCGAGCGAAAGTGCCTGGATGGTGAGGTTTTCGTCGTCGGCCCTTGCGATCGCAACCTTGCACTCACTGGTCCGCACGTCGATCGTGACGAGGTCCGAGTTCCAACAAGCCACATAATATTGGTCTGGGTCTACTGGGTCGGGGACCACGTCCTGAATGGTGCATTCAAGATTACCGCACGTCACCGGTCCAAGTGGGCTCACGCTCGCCAGCGACTGAACGCGCGAATAGCGAAAGCCTCCTGAGCTGATCCAGAGCACGACGACGTCTCCGCCAACCTTGTATGAGCGAAAGCGCTCTGGAGCGATATCCTGCTCGACAAGATATGGCGTCTTCGCTCGTCCCACTGTCTCGAGTTCGAACTCAGCGAGTCCAAACAAATTGCGGCGGGTGCCCAAGAGTCGCGGTCCCCCATCGGGATGAGGCGCAAAGCCTGTGATGCTTGAAGGGAAGAATTCGAGTTCCGTCCATGCCGCGCGCTCTGCCCCCGTTTCGGGGTCGAGGAAGTAGAAGACATCGAGTTCATTGGCCATCAGCGGATTGAAAACGGCAACCCCAACCGACTTTTGATCATTGGGAAAGTCGACTTCAAATATCGTCGGCTGACGTGCGTTGGGATAGTCGTCGATGTAGTTGTGCTGCCAACGCGTCGCTCCCGTGTCTGGATGAACACGTCGAATCACGCCCCCGACAGCGACGAACATTTGTTCACCGCGTGAATAACTGGCGTACACGCCCTGGGTGTCGAGCACGAGGTCCTCACAGCGCGACTCTGTTTGCAAGCTATAGCGAAGAACCTTTCCCTTGCCACTGGGGAGCTGGTGACTCAGCGAGCCCAACAACACGGGTCGCGGGCAATCCTCGAGGCCGGCGTCACCAGGCCCTGCATCAACGGTGGCGTCAAGAGAAGCGTCGGGCAAACCGCTATCGCCAAGCGCTGCATCCGTCAGCTTCGCATCAGACATAGACGCGTCCACGACGGTCCCAATATCCAGCCGCTGCGAACACGAAGTGATAACAATCGCCGCAGCGAAAAGCACAACCCGGCCGGTCACTGAACGGCCTCCTCGACGCGTCTGCGGAACATGCTTTTGGGGTGAGCTTGCAAGAAGGCCTTTGCGGCGCGTTGCGCCTGCGCCTCGCGACCTGCGTTCTGAAGCGCCAAAACCTCGATGACCGCTGCTTCCTCCGCGAGAAGCCCGTTGGGGAATTGCCTGCGATAGCGCGCCAGAGTCGCCAATGCGCGCTCTGGGGCTTTATCGATTTGGGCGCGTGAAGTGTCGATCAGACGCTGCTCCTGCTGCAGCGCGCTGGCGCCGGGATCTGGGGAACGTGACGCCTTGGGAAGCGCCGACTGGGCACGTGGCAACACGACAACCGATGCATCGGGCACCATGGGAGTTGGTACTGGCACTTCAACGATACGCTCGACCGGAACCTCGACCGGAACCTCGACGATTTCGGGTGCGCGCACGCTACGATCGAGCACGACGCCCGTACCTGCGCCCGCCAAGAAAGTGAGCGCGCTGATGCCGGCGATTTGAGCCAAAGAAACACCCGATGTCACAGCGCCACCGCCCATGGCCGCGCCGCTAAACTCTAGACCACCACCCGAGCTCCCCACGCCTGTGCCGCTGGCCTCGCCGCTCGCGCGCTCGCTGCCCGAGGCGCCGCCCTCGCCGCCACCCAAGTCGCCCAACGTCTGTTCCAGACCTCGCAGAACACGCGCTTTGAGCGCCGGTTCCGCCGGCATGATTTCGCGCTCGGCGTCGAAGAGTGCCGCGAGGTCATCAGGGAGCTTCATATCGTCGCTCATGCCGCCACTCCCTGGGCGCGTACGGACTCGGCGGCTTTGCGAAATGCGTCGCGCGCGAGCCGCAACCTTGAGTAGACAGTATTCAGAGGAATCTCAAGCACTTCGGCAATCTCGGGCGCAGACTGTCCGTCCAGGTCGTGCATGATGAGGACGGTCTTTTTGTCGAGCGACAGTTCGTCGAGTGCCCGGACCACCAACTCGCGGCGTTGATTTGCCTGCATCGCTTCGTATGGAGTGTGGCGGTCTGCCGCGCGTTCCATCGCTCGCTCGTCATCGCTTATGCGATGCCGTGCAAGCCGCCGATAGTTGGATGCTTTTCGAACGCAAAACGCAAACAGCCAAGGCCGCAGGGCTTTGGCCGGATCGTAACTTTCGAACTTGTCGTGCACGGTCAAAAACACCTCTTGCGCGACATCTTCCAGATCACCCGGATACACACCCAATCGCCGCAAACTACGAATGACATAGTCAAACTCCGCCTCGAAAACTTGAGCAAACCTTGCCGTCGTGGTGCCGCTCATACGGGCCGCCAATGCAAGCGTAAAGCGAACCCCGAAAAAAGCGGAGCGGCATGCCACCGTGACTCCTCGGCGACAAACACTTCTGGCGGACTGAGAGCGACGCCCACGCGCAACATCGGGATAAGCGAAAGCCCGCCTGAGATCTCAATGTGTGCGCCTCCTTCGAGCACCCAGGCGCTGTACAGTGCCGTGTCGTCAGATGGCTGCAGCGAGGTGGCGTGAACGGCAACTGCGCCCAGTTCGAAATCTGTGCATAGAAGCGGCCAGCCGAAACGCAGGCAGCCCCCCACCGATCCACCATAAGCCGTGAACCCAGCCCGACTTGTGCGGTCCAGGTCCGATTCTCCAAAGGTGGCCGCGTACCAAAACTGCAGACGAAGCCAGTGCGACACATCTCCAAGACTAAAACCGCCAACCGCAACGGCTGAGAGCGCGGAAAAGCGCCCGAGTTCCGCTCCACCTCCAGCAAAAATACCCAGTCGAAAGCTTGGCTCGGGCGCCGGCTCGACCGCAGGCGGGGGTTCTGGTGTGCGCTGCCCGGACGGTGAGGGCTCCGGCCAAGCTGGAGGCGCGTCCCATGTGGTTTCGGTCTGTTCCTGCCGTTGGATCTCCGCGAAGAGTACGGAAAAAGCCACTGCGGCCGCGTCAACGCCGTCCTCACAGCGGCGCGCATTAAACACTCTCTCCGCATTCTGCTCCCCCTGCTCAAGAAGCAGGCGAACCTCAAACTGGTGTGCGCCCGAGCGCTGTGCATGCACCTCCAGGCTGGGACCCTCCCCAGTGAACGGATCGGAACCGAGCCTCGCGACAACCGCGTCCACGAAATGTTGCTCGGGAGGGCAGCCGTCTCTCGCTTGGTACGCGAGCGAGTAAGACTGCGCAGACGCCAGCGATTCGGCGAAAGAGCCCGTCGCAATGGCCAGGCCGATCGCCATCCAGGGTCGAAGCGATGCCGTGGCGGGCTGCATCGACCAGGCATAGCAGATTGGAGCCGCTTCGCAGATCGAGCGAAAGTCTTGCTGCACCATAGCCTGACTGGGCACACAACGGCTCGCATCACCTTGGAACTGGCTTGTCGCACGCCGTTGGCATCCGTCACAAAATTCCAATACCCGGGCTCTTCGCCTCACAGCTCATCGCTTCTCCCAGCTGAGCTTGACCCACATCGCCCTTCGCGATACAGACTCCGTCCCTATTGGGGCCGTAGCTCAGCTGGGAGAGCGCATCACTGGCAGTGATGAGGTCAGGGGTTCGATCCCCCTCGGCTCCACCCGCCTTCGCTCCTTGCGGAGCTTCGGCGAGGCCGCGCCTGACTACCCGCGGCCGTGAGGTGCGTGCCAGTCGACCTCTGGCCCCTTCGGGACGATACGCGTCGGGTTCACGTGCCCGTGGCTCTGGTAGTAGTGGCGCTTGATATGCACAAAGTCGACGGTTTCCTCGATGCCGGGTACCTGGAAGAGCTCGCGCGCATACGCCCAGAGGTTCGGGTAGTCGACAAGGCGCCTTTTGTTGCACTTGAAGTGGCCGAAGTAGACCGCATCGAAGCGGAGCAGTGTCGTGAAGAGCCGCCAGTCAGCCTCCGTAATTGGGTCGCCCACGAGATAGCGTTGTCGCGAAAGGCGTTCTTCGAGCCAGTCCATCGTCTCGAATAGCTCGTCAAACGCGTGCTCGTAGACTTCTTGACGTGTGGCAAACCCTGCTTTGTACACGCCGTTGTTGACGGTGTGGTAGACGCGCTCATTAATCTCGTCGATCTTCTCGCACAGCCCATCAGGGTAGTAATCGCCTTCCTTGGCGCCAAGTGCATCGAACGAGCTATTGAACATGCGGATGATTTCCGACGACTCATTGCTGACAATGGTTTGCTCTTTTTTGTCCCAGAGCACGGGAACGGTAACGCGTCCGGTGAAGTCAGGTTTCGCTTTCGTATAAACCTCGTGCAAGTAGTCGACATTCCCGATGGGGTCGGCAACAACCCCAGGTCCATCGTCAAAACTCCAGCCCTGTTCGCCCATGAAGTAGTGAACAACCGACACTGGGATCATCTCTTCGAGTCCCTTAATCTTCCGAAAAATAAGCGTACGGTGGGCCCAAGGACAGGCGAGTGAGACGTACAGCAAGTAGCGCCCATTTTCCGGCGCAAACGCTCTTCCGGACGGCGCGCCCTCTCGCTTCGGTACAACCCAATTGCGAAACGAAGCGTCGTCACGAACGAACTTGCCGTCGTGCTTGTCTGTCTCGTACCAGACGTCGTGCCACTTGCCGTCGATTAACTTCCCCACTTGCGCTCCTCTCTCTGTCTCACGTGGACTCGCTCGGTCGGAGGGCGCCCATTTTGCCCGCTCGATAGTCCCGCATGGCTTGGTTGATCTGTTCGCGCGTGTTCATCACGAAAGGCCCGTGTGCGACGACCGGCTCACCGAGTGGTTTACCCGAAAGCACCAACGCTTTCGCCGGCCCCGATGCCCCCACGGTGACGCGCGACGCAACGCCGTCTCGTCGAAACACAGCCAGGTGTCGCTCCGGGAGGGTCTTCCCCCCTGGCAACTGCAGTGAGCCTTGCAAAGCGACCATGAGAAGGGTGTGGTCGGAGACGCTATTGAACGACGCCTCACCCGCGCGATCGAAGCGCAAGTCAAAGAGCGTAACCGGAGTATGAGTCTTCGCCGGCCCACGGCTCCCCTCGACGTCTCCCGCGATGACTCGAGCTACCGCATCACCGAACGACTTGCGTGGGAAACGGCCGTCCACCAACGCTTGATAGCGCGGATGGGTCATCTTGTGTGTCGCAGGAAGGTTCACCCAGAGCTGGACCATCTCGAAAGTGCCACCTTGCTCGGTGAACCGCTGCGAATGCTTCTCTTCGTGGACAACACCGCTCGCGGCTGTCATCCACTGCACATCACCTGGATAGATGCGTCCGCCGCCCCCGGCAGAGTCGCGATGATCCACCTCGCCCTGATACGCGAAGGTGACAGTTTCAAAACCACGATGTGGATGTGCGCCCACGCCGCGCGAAACCTTTGCAGGCTCGAAGATTCGAGGTGCGCCATGGTCGAGCAGAAGAAAGGGACTGATCGAATCAGGCTCGACCTGGAAAGGCGAGAATACCGTGCTCACCCAGAAGCCATCGCCCACCCAGTGCTCGGCTCCAGGACGGTGTATCTGCTGAACTTCCCGCAACCTCTCTACGGCGCGTGACGAAGCCTCGTGAACGGGCACACGGCGACAGGCAGCGAGCAGACTCGTTCCCAGAACGCCCAACGAGGACGTGCGAAGCCAAGCGCGACGCAGCCACGATTCCATGGTGTCACTTTAGGGCCTGGAAGAGGACTCGCCAAGTATGCGATGGTGAAGAGAATGTTTTCTCTCAGGAAGTTCGTTTCGGTTGCTCTGTTGATCGCTCTGAACGCGAGCTGTGAGAGTAAGAAACGTCCACCAGAAAGCAGCGCTTCCCAAGCCATAAAGAACGAGACCAACAAAACAGTTCGCGAGCGTGCAGACGATACGACAAGAAAGAGAGCAACGATGGTCAACAAGCAACTTCAGATGCGTGACATCACGAACAAGGAAGTACTCAATGCGATGCGTATCGTGCCACGACACCACTTTGTTCCCGAGGAGATGCAAGCACACGCCTACGACGATTCGCCGTTGCCAATCGGACACAAGCAGACGATCAGCCAGCCGTATATCGTTGCCCTCATGACACAGCTGGCAGAGGTCAAGCCAGGCGATCGCGTCCTGGAGATCGGGACGGGTTCCGGCTACCAGGCCGCTGTCCTTGCTGAACTTGGCGCCGAAGTTTATTCCATAGAGATCATAGAACCACTCGCCGTGCGCGCGACCGAAACCCTCGACGCGCTTGGTTACAAGAACGTTCATGTTCGGCACGGAGACGGCTACAAAGGGTGGCCCGAGCACGCACCCTTCGATGCGGTGATGGTCACGGCCGCACCGCCAGAAATTCCGGAACCACTCAAAGCCCAACTCAAGCTCAGCGGCCGACTCGTCATTCCGGTGGGTCGTGATGTTCAAGAACTGCGCGTGATTACCCGAACAGAAACCGGCTTTGATGAGCAACGCGTAACCGCGGTGCGGTTCGTACCGATGACAGGCAGAGCGCAAAAAGAAACGACCCCTCAAAAATGAGCGGTCGTCACCTCTGAAGCAAGAATATGGACTACTCGATCACGTTTCCTTCGTCGTCGACCATCGTGCCTTCCCCTAGAACGAGCTGTACGTCGCCCTGCATCATACGGAATTCAACGCGGCGATTGGCCGCATGCGATTTGGTCTCACCACCCATCGCGGCAAGTTTCTCTTCGCCCCAAGAGTGTGCGTGTAGTTTTGCGCTGTCGACACCGAGAGACGTCAGGTAGTCCACGACCGCGTTTGCCCGCTTCTCGCCGAGCGCTGCATTGTACTCTTCCGTACCGCGTGTGTCGGTGTGCCCGTCAACGTGCAACTCGACACCATGTTTGATGAGCTTTGGGGCCGCATCTGCGAGCGCGTCACGGCTCTCTTTGGGAAGCTCAGAACTATCGAGGGCAAAGTGCACTTTTTGCAGCGAGATGAGTGCATCACGCAGCTCACCTGTCGCCTCTTGGGTACCCGAACGCTTCTGGACTGGGGCCGGCTTCTCTTCGACCTGCTTGGTCGTGTCTACCGTGGTCGACGCGCCGCACGCGCCAAGCATGGAAATAAACAGGGTGCGAGTGGTGATTGTCGTTATTCGCTTCATATTTTCGCTCCTCTCCCAATGCCAACACTCCTGTCGGCAAGGTCGGTCTATCACCCTATCACCATGAGCGAAATGACAAAAAGTGTGTCATTTCAGCCGAGCGCCGGCTGTAGCGCCTGCAACACCGCACAACTCAAGAGAAAAGTGGGTTAACCAGGCGCGCGGCAATAACGTCCGGTCGAGCTTGGCAGGCGGTTGTGCCTCATCAAAACGACGTATCTTAACGCCCGGAACGGTACTGCGGCAAAAAGATGTCAACGAGCATCGCCAGCTCGCTCGGGCTGCTGTTGGCGAGGCATGTCACCATGCGACGCCCCGGAAGGGGCTGTACTGCGCCCTCTCTCCCCCAAACGAGGAGAGCGAGGCCGTGGTCTGCGCGGGATACAAAGCGCTCGGAAAAGGTCGCAAACTTGCCACGGCAATCGAGGACGACGACCGGATGACGCGATGCGAGGATGAGAAGATCCGATTCGAAGAAGTCGAGCGCACCGTGATGATAAACTTCGACTTTCTCGTTCAGGGAGCGTTGAATGCCCTCCGCCGCTTCGGGAAACTCGGATAGCACCAAAACGGGGTGAAGCGCAGGCTCCTGGTGGGCCACCTCGGCATCGCTCATCAACTCGAGATTGACAGATGCGATCAGCGCCTGGGCGTTGAGGTCAAAGTCCATATCAACGCCAAGTGCTTTGGTATGCGATGTTTGCGGACGCGTAGTATGACGCATCTCCTCACCGTGAGGCGCTGCTTTGAGCCTGGTAAAAGATTGCTTCGGCGCCTCAGTCAGACGATGAACGCCCGTTTGATCCAAAAGCAGAGCCGCGAGCTTTGCGCACATGTCTTGTGCCGCCTCTGCCCCCTCAACCCGTGTGAGCGTCTGCTGCAACTCTCCAAATAGAAACGCTCGGAGCGATTGCGTCTCGCAGGGCACGTCGTCGTAGGATGCAAACAACAATGCCAGGTCGAGAACGTCTCGCGCAGTGTCTTTACAGAGCTCGCTGAGCTCGCGTTGGATCACATCTTTCGCCCATCTCGAACGCCGTCCTTTTACCTGCCGTATTGCTGCCGTCATTTCCCCGACCTCAATCTTGAAGATATTCTATAAAAATTGAAAAATCAAACCCACACTGAAAAATTAGTGGGTGACTGTGGGTAAATCTGCGGGGTTTTAGCCGAGCCCAGCGTTGGCCAAATATTCTACGAAAGCGTTGGTCTTGGGCGCCAAATAACGGGTGCTTGGGTACACGGCGTGCACCGGGAGCGCGGGCGAACTCCAGTCGTCGAGTACGCGGACCAGGACACCAGACTGCAGATCTGCACGGCAGTCGTGCTCCCCAAGTGAGGCGATGCCCAGCCCTTGCAGACATGCTGCGCGGATAAAGTTGAAGTCGTTGACAAACAACTGGTGGCCAACCTCGACGATCGTACGTTTCCCGTCGCGAACGAGAGTCCAGCGATGACCGTCACGGATGCCGCCAAACACCAAACATTCAAGACCCCGGAGGTGATCGGGCTTGCTGGGCTTCGCTCGCTTCTCAAAATACGCAGGACTCGCAACAAGAAGTGATTTGAGCGCCCCCACCCGCCGCGCGATGAGAGATGAGTCGCGAAGCGACCCTACCCGGATTGCGACATCGAACCCTTCCTCGATCAGGTTCACCATACGGTCGGTGCAAAGCATTTCGACGCGTACCTTCGGGTACGCACACATGAATGCGGTGACGGCCGGCGCAAGATGATCGAAGTTGACGGGTGCGGTCACGCGAAGCGTACCTCTGGGCTCGACCTCAAGTTTTCCAACGGACTCGGCCGCACCTTCAATCTCAGCGACGATTCGCTCAGCGTGTGCGTGAAACACACGACCCGCGTCGGTAAGGCTCAGCTGTCGTGTGGTCCGCTGAAGAAGCCTTGCGCCCAGGTGTTTCTCGAGCTCGGCAATACGGCGGCTGACCGTCGACTTCGGTATGTCGAGTGCGCGTGATGCCCCTACGAAGCTGCCTGCCTTGACCACAGCCGCAAAGATCACAATGTCATTGGCATCCACCGCTCCCAATATAGAACAAAGCAGCGGACCATTCAGCTAGCGGGTTTTGCGAAGCCTCGCAGGCGGGTGATGCTTGGCTCGTAGAACGTGGTGTCCTCAACGCGAAAGCAAACGGTCGCCCCGCGGCGTTCGCGCTCGCACGTTTCCTCTAGTTCCAGCGCTTGCAGAGCATCGACCACAGTGCGACGAGGCACGCCGAGCCGCTCACCAATTTCCGCGGCAGATAGCCATTGTCCGACTGTCGCGAGCAGGCCAAGAACTCGGTCCTCCATCTTTCGGACTTGGTACGGGTCGACGAAACTGAAGGGTTGCTTAACAACCAGCCGAAAGACTTGGACGTCGTTTTGGATCGACGCATGGTCGCTGAGCATCTCGTTGACGCGGTTGAGCGTGACGCGCAAGAGCGAGCTATGCTTCTTGGATTCGAACGGATAGCCAAACACTCGCTCGAATAATTTTTCTCGCGAGAGGCACATCCCATCGGCAAGGGCGAGTCGCGCCAAGACCAAGTACGTGCGTTGCCCCTCTTGCCGCGGTGGGGGAAGTTCAACGCGGGCGCCCATCTTCTCTTTGGCAAATGCAGTCTCTCGTCGCGCACCGGTAGGTTCGACACAAACCCACACGTTGCGGTCGTCTTTGCCTCGTAGCGTGATGCCATAGGGAGCTTCATCGACCAGTCCTTGACGCCACTCGTCGACCACCGGCACCGCGACATCTTGGACGCGAGCAAGTGCCAGAAAGCAGCGTGCTTCTTGATCCGTATCCGAGACCGACTTGGCCCACGTGCAAAGGTCCTCCGATGCAACTTGCTCCCCGGCGAGCGTGCGCTCCCAGGCGATACGCGCGGACCAATGTTGCGGAAACACAGAGTCGAGGGCAGAAAGGATGCGTAGTGCTTGAACCGGGGACGACGCCGAGCGTTTTGCGCGGGCAACCAGTAGTCCCGACAGCAACTCAAAGTAAGAGAGTTCATGAGTGCGGGCGTGAATCGCGAGTCGACGCGTTGCATGTACGGCCACGTCAGCATCCTCGAACCGAAGTGCCATCATCGCGCGCGCGCACAGAAGCTCAGCTTCCAGTGAAGCGCTATGGGACGCCGATTCAGGCAGCGCTTCGTCAACTTCACGTGCCCGCCGCTCGGCCCCTCGAAGGACGGCATCCACCAACAGTGTCCACGGCTGGTCTTCGCGTAACTCGACGTGAACCGGTCGCGTCGTGATGTAGCCATGCAGGAGAACGTACCCCGGCCAACGTGACAGCTGCGGGGATACCCTGCCCTCCCAAAGCAACCCACTGAGTACCCGCTCATCCTCGCTTTGTGGGTCTACACGCCGCAGTGCTCGTTCCACATCTATCTGTTGCTCCATCATCCCCCCGCAAATCATACCTTTTCGGCCAGCTTCCCCGACCAATGCTCTTCCATCGAACGCATGATTCGTTCCAACGCCAGCCAATCGACGCGCCAAGAAAATCATTGGAGGTTTGGCTCTGATTCGCCACGCAAGCAAGCCGATGTGCACCTCGTCATGACAAACACCTTCCGCCAACCGGAACCGCGCGCGATCCGTTCGATTTACGGGAAACCTTCAGCTAACCTAATGGGTAGTAGTCAATGAGCACGGCGGGAGATATTTGGACCGTGGTCGGCGAACTCGGTCGCGGCGGAATGGGCCGCGTTGAGCTCGTTGCGCGGCGGTGCGCCACGTACCAACGCCGTTTTGTCCGCAAGCGAATTCTCCAGGGGTCCGACAACGAAGCCCTGAACGCACTGCTACGCGAAGAGGCCCGTATCGGGGCTCTTCTGAGCCACCCCAATGTCGTTCCCGTCATCGACTTCGGCGAAGATAAGGAAGGCCCATACCTGCTAATGGATTACATCGAGGGGATCGACCTTGGAGAACTTCTCCAGCGACACGAAGGTTTGTTGCCGCTTGGAGCATGTCTCGAGATCGCTGAACAGATGGCCGCTGGCCTCCATGCGGCGCACGAGCTCACCGACCAGAACGGTGTGGAACTCGGAGCCATTCATCGGGACGTCAGTCCCCAAAATGTATTGCTCGGAAAGGATGGCATCGTACGGGTCACCGACTTTGGGATCGCCAAATTCCGTGGACGGCAGGTTAAGACGACATCCAACGTTTTGCGGGGACGAATCTCCTATATGTCCCCCGAAGCGCTTCGTTTCGACCCCTTGGATCGGCGGTCCGACATTTTCGCTTTTGGCATCGTCCTATGGGAAATCTTGGCCCGCAAGCGGCTTTTTTGGCACGAAGACTCACATGCCGCTGCCGATCAAATCCTCAATGCCCCACCGGCTGACATCTTGGACTTTCGTAGCGATGTCCCCCCCGAACTCGAAGCGCTTTTGCTCTCATTACTGGCGAAGGACCGCGAAGATCGGCCATCAACGCTAGTCAAAGTCCAACAAGAACTGTCGCGCATACGCCAAGACCATTGCGCAGCCGAAGACAACCTGCTCGAGCTGATCGCCAACATCGACATGCGCCGCAACCTGCTTCCACCTCGTAAGACCCAGAACAAGGCACAGCCAGCAAAGCGTCGATGGCGACTGTGGGGGGGCCTCGCGGCGGTCGTCGCGATGATCGCTGGCGCCGCATTCGCAACCACCCAGTGGGGTTCGATGAGCCCGGCGGAGCCGGCGCCGCCGCAAAGCACTGGGACGGAGAAGTTGAGCGCTTCCGCTGCAACGAGCGAAGTCACCCTGCAACAACCCACCAACATGCTCGACGCAACCCACGAAGCAACAACCACGAAACAACCTCAAGAGGACAGCCCACCGGAGGGCGAGGTAGAGCTGCGCGAAAACGCGACGTCATTGCCCGAGGACAACCACTTCGGGATAGCGCACCCGTAGCCCAGAGCGCGTCAAGCGTAAAGGCGGTCAGCGAGTCGAGCTTAAGGTCCGCGAGGCCCCATTCCGGACGCCTTCGTTCGCTGGCTTCAGGCACAACAATACAGCGCATTCTCGCCGCCTTGGCAGCGGTCATCCCAACAACGGAGTCCTCAACCACGACAACTCGCGTGGGAGAAACTCCGAGTTCGCGCGCGGTTCGCAAGAATACCTGTGGATGTGGCTTACCGTAGGTATCGTCCTGCGCGGAACAGACCACCTCGAAACGGTCGCCCAGGCCGAGCTTGCCCAGGACCGCGCCAACGATACGTAAGCTCGATGACGTCGCGAGCGCGAGCCGGAGGCCCGCCTCACTGATCTGCAACAGCGCGTCATGTACGCCCGCAAGTGCCTCACCGCGGGCTTCGATACGCTCGATCACTCCGTCAATGATCGCGTCCCGAACCTCGTCGTTGGATGCGCTGCTCCAAGGCCGCAGCTCGCGCCAATGCGCGACCACCTCATCGATGCGCCACCCCTTGGTTGCAGCGCAGTCCGCCTCGCTGATCGAGACGCCAACTTGGGCGAAGGCGGCGATTTCGGCTTCACGCCAAAACGGTTCTGAGTCGATCAAGACGCCGTCCATGTCAAAGATGTAGGCAAGGGTGTGCACGGCGCGACCATAGGTTGCTTCACGCGCACGGCAAGCCAATGTTACGCTGGGCCACGGAGGGGAAATGAAATCTATCCTTGTACTTACTTGCTCAGCGCTGACGCTTTGCCTCGGCAGCTGTAAGAAAAATGGGTCGAGCAGCGATCAAGATGACATCGCGATTGCCGTCGGAGCGCTTGTCGCATCGAATGCAGAGGGCGGTGAAACCAAATCGATCAATGACGCAGTGGAGCTGAGCCTCGGCCTCAGTTCACTCACGGCGACGGCTGACGGGAGTTACGAGGGCACGCGTGGCGGCTTCATGTACAAGTATTCACTTACCTGTATGGCCGATACCGTGACCCTCGAGGCCTGCAGCTCCGACACGAGCACCGCAAACCTCACGGTGGAATGGAGTGGCGCCATCGACACTGAGCGTTTTGACGCGTCGGTGCTTCGAACCGGGGATTGGACACTCGCACTCACAGAAGGCGATGCGACATTCAATGGAACGGGAACCTTCGAAGTCGACTCGATGTTCACCAATTACCGGGGCACAAGTTCTGTCACATGGAGCTTGGATTACCAAGCCTCTTACGCGGGCGTGACCTGGGACCGTGTCGGGCAAACATTTATGGGCGGCACCATCACCTACGATGTAGCCGCTTCACGAATGCGCGAAGGTCGACTCTCCAGCTCGAATGCCGAGCTGGACGTCCAGGTCGTCGTTGTTTTTGATGCACAAGGCGGTGCAACGATCACGATCGACGAAGAGCACAGCTACCAGCTCAATACCATAAACGGAACCGTTCAAAAGATGTAACGCAAGAGCCACTACTCCTTCTTCCGTTCCAGCTTTTTGTCTTCCTTGACGAAAACCAGTTCGCTGATCACCGCGCCCTGGGGAGGGACGAGCCAATCCTTAGCAAAGGTCTCGCCAAACTTGTGGTAGGTGACTGCGATCTTCGTACGCAGCTCGCCTGGCTTCTGCGTGGTCGATGTCCAGGCGTAGGTGTCGAGTTGCCGCGCCAGAATGGGGGCTTTTTCCCGATAACGGTCGAAGTGCATGAGCTTCTCGGGCGAGTGCTTACCCTTGGGAAAGAAGCCAGGGTAGGAAACGACGTATCGTAAGGCGCGAACTCGATGGTCGCCTTTACCGACGTACAGCACGTAGTAATCGTCTGGGGCGTCGCCCGTGCCCTGCTCAAACGTTGCTTTGACGATATCGAACGTTTCACCGTCGAGTACGGCGTCCTCTAGTTTTTCGAGGTTCACGCCGGGATCGGCCAAAACAAAAGGCATGGCCACGAAGTAGTAGGGTGTCAGGGCCCAAAATCGTGCGCTGCTTGGGAAGGCCTCTGGACCTGGCGTGATCCAAGCCTTCTCACCATCGAAGGCAAACTCAGCGTCGGCGTCTTGGCCTAGCTCTTTGTGCCGAGCATGCGAACGCCAGAGGTCCACCTTTTGCCGCGTGTGCATGGTGCGCTCCGGCTGCTCCACCGGCTGATAGTTGAAGGAGAACTCCATCGTCCCCTGGCGGTACCAGTCCGACAGACCACCGTGGGCCTCGATGGCCTGCCAGATCACTTTTCCGCCCGCGCTGCTCTGCAGTCGCTTCTTTGCATCGCGAACCCGTTGCTCCACATGCTTTTCCGGAACCGGCGCCGCCAATCCCCGCTCAAACGCAGGACGCGGTAGTGGTCCGGGCTCCGCCGCTTGCCTCGATTGCCGTTCGTTCTTCGACCCGTCGCATCCGCTAAGCACGACTAGGAGAGCGACGACAAAGAGTCGAGTGAGAGATGAGAACTTTCTCATTCTGCGTGCCACGATACTTCGATCTTGTAGCCATCGGAATCCCGGCAGTAAAGAGCGGCGGCCTCGGCCCCGTACCGCGCAAATTTGAGACAAAACATGCGTCGATCGCTAGCGCATCTCAGCGGAAAAAGAAAGCGCGCAGCTCTTTCCGAATCCCTGCGCAGACGACCTTCCGAGGCGTGGTGCAGCGATTGGGATGGGAAGGTCTACGCGGACGGTTTCTGTCATGCTCGTTTGCGCCACAACGGGGTGAAGCCAACTACGACATCTGCTTGGCCAGACTCCGCGCAATCTTCGACGAGCACCAACAGGACGGCGCGGTCAGCCTCCATTACGATACTCATTTGCACTACGGAACCATCCTCAGCGAATAGTGCGGCCACTACCCGACGCCGTCGAGGGCGCGCTGGGCATGCCAAAGATCGTAGTTGGTTTGAAGGTTCATCCAAAATTGCGGCGTAGTGTCGAACACACGCGAAAGCAAAATGGCTGTTTCAGCCGTAATGCCACGCTTGCCGTTGACGATTAGATTGATTCGCTGAAGAGGAACGCCCATCTCTTCAGCAAGACTCGCTTGCGTCATCTCCATTGGCTCAAGGAACTCGTGTCTCAACAGCTTGCCTGGTGCTGTCGGGGGTCGATTTTTAGGAAGCATCGCATTCCCTAGCGATGATAATCGATGATGTGGACGTCAAAGGCTTGGCCCTGCTCGAAGCGGAATACGATTCGATATTGATCGTTGATGCGAACACTCCATTGCCCTTTCCGATCTCCCTGAAGGGCTTCGAGCCGGTTGCCCGGCGGGCTCCGCAAGTCGCGAAGCTCGACCGCTGCATTGATCGCATCAAGCCGGACTTGCGCGATACGCCAAAGCGTCCGAGGAATCTTTCGCGCCTGTTTTGAGTTTGATCCATCAAAGATGTCTTTCGTCGTCTTGTCCGCAAACGAGCGAATCACATCCCAAGATACCTCATTACCTTCATACCGTCAAACGGTGTGAAAATATAATCCTGAACCTAGTCCCCCGCTGCACACTGTTTCTTCGGCGTTGTTGATAACGTGTGCGCAATGCCTGTGCCTGCCGGGAACCCGACACCATCACCTTCGCGCACCGAGCAGGTATGGCCGTCAATCGACGCGTCAGGTCTTCCGGAGATCACGTAGAGAACTCTTGCTCGTGGCTCTCGGCATTGCAAAAGGAGACCCAAAGCTCAGGTGGGTCGGTCTTCCACGCAGAGACCATCCTCCAAACGCGACGAGAAGCAAGGCAATCGAAAGACCAAGCGTCCAAACGGCATGTTCCATGAACTCCGGCCCTGTACTGGCTCGAAGCACGGGAACGACCAAGGTTACGCTCAAGTATGCGGCCATTGCGACCCACAGGGGCGGGCGCACATAATGTAGAGCGCACCTCGTCCACACCAGATGAGTCACGAAGAGCGAAGCACAAAACACGACGATGCCCAATGCGCGATGGGAATCGGCTGCGTCGAGCCCCAAGACGACGGGATGGGTCAGTGAGAGCGTGATGCGGACGCTGTTGACGAGCACCGTCATCAGAAGCGAGCCGAGCGCCGCGAGCGAAAAACGCAGGCCATCGAGCCTCGACGAGAGCCATGCTGATCCAGTGAGCGACGCAAACAAGATGACCAAGAAGTTGATACCCGAACACTCGGGTGCGATCACGAACCGCTCGCCAAAGCTAACGTAGCCAAAGCCGGGCTCGTACACGAAGTCGTGGCCGGTCCACCCCCCGGTGAGCCAACTCGTAGGCGCCAGAATCCAGTGAAGCTCGTCGACACCAGCCTGCTGATTGAAGCGCTTGAGTGCGAAACAGGTTACGGCCGCAAGCGCGAGCCAAAGATGGCGGGGCGGCGTGCTCATGCCACCCGCCGACGCAAACGTGTCCAGCCAAGCAACAGAGCAGCGAGCAGCGCAACCCAGTACCAAGGCGGCTCCGCGCCCACTTCAACACCGATCGCCTGGTCGCTTACGCCAGCGGGAAGAGGAAGCGGTTGGTTTACGTTCTGGCTCGTTCCACTTGGGTTGCGCACTTCATCGAGCACTGCGATGAACGATGTGTACTTGGTCATCAGATTGTAGTGGAGACCAAGCGACAACACCTCAGCCTCTTCCTCGGCCGTGGGTGTCCCGAAATCGGACAGCGTGGCAATGCGTTCACGCGCCCACAAGTATCGCAGTGGACGAAACGCCGTGGACGGCTTGCTGCTCTCTACATCAAACGACTTTGCGTAGCGACCTGCCCCTGTGCGGCCGTGGATGTGAACTTTTCCTTTCGGCGCACCACGCCACTTACCAAACACGACCACCGGCCTCTCTGAGAGCAAATCGGGAACGGCATTGGGCTGCACGTCGTACACATCGAAGTCCTCGAAACGCAGCTTGATATCCGTGAGCACGGGCGTGCTGATGTATTTGCGAAACCTGGCAGCTTCTTCGTCCGCCATCGCCGGCGTCGTGATCACACTGGGCACGCCCTGTCCCGCTTTCGCGAGGCCTTCGATCAGGTAGCGGTTGACACCAGATCCGAT
Source organism: uncultured Polyangiales bacterium (assembly GCA_964487255.1). Taxonomy (GTDB): domain Bacteria; phylum Myxococcota_A; class Polyangia; order Polyangiales; family CAZAQV01; genus CAZAQV01. The sequence goes on from CAZAQV010000030.1 coordinate 24,539, forward strand.
TCCAAAGGAAAAGACATTGGCTTGTCCGAGATTGTCGCGAATCGTCGCAAAAGTCTCCCGCTCGGCGGAAATGTAGCCATCCGTGACAACCACAAAACTGCGCGACATACCCTCTTCATGAGGAAGTTTGAGCGCCATCTGTAGCGCATCATGGAGGCGCGTGCCGCCACCTCCTTGTTGACGATCGATGAGATTGATCGCGCGATCAATGTTGCGAACGGTGCCCGAAATCGAGCGCGGCTCCATCAGCTCCGCAGCGCCCGAAAACAGAATCAGATTGAAACGATCTTGGTCGCGCAAGTTGCCGATGAGGTCGCGCAAAAGTCGCTTGGCAGTGTCCAGAGGAAACCCATACATCGAGCCCGACACATCGACGATGAACACGTACTCACGAGCGGGCACTTCCTTGGCAGCCACCACTTGGGATGGTTGCGCCATCAGCAAAAAGAAATTTTCGTCCTTGCCCTGATAGAGCGAGAGGCCCGTCTCAATTTGATTGCCGCGAAGGCTGTAGCGAACCACAAGGTCGCGGTTGGCGGGGTTCACCTCAGAATCGTCCAGCCGAAAGGCGGTTTTCTGCGCTGAATGCTGGTCGACTTTGATTCGGTGCGTGCGACTCGAGAGCGTGGCGATGGGCACCGACGCGTGGAGGCGACCCGAGAACGAAAACTTGGCAGGATTACCCCTTCCCTGACTGAGATAGGGTGTGGCGACGGTGGACCCGGCATCTACCCCGGCTTCGGCGTAGCGTGGTCCTACTACCGTTGGATAGACGAACTCGTACACCCCCTGCTCGGGAATCAGCAATTCCGTGTAGCGCAGCTGCACAATCACTCGGTCGCCCGGCATGATGTTCGCCACGCTCATCTGAAAGACGTTCGGCCGCTCCTGTTCAAGAAGGGAAGCCGTCTTTCCCTCGCGCTTGGCGGCGTCGTACTCAGCGCGCGCTTTTTGCTTCTCGCGGATTTTTGCGATGATGGTTCGATCACCGACAACCATCTTCATCCCGTGAACGCTGGCGCGAGTCGAACCCGGGAACAGGTAGGTCGCAGAGATCGGGTCGAGACCGGTGTTCTGATACACCTGCGTGACGCGAACATCCGCGATCACACCAGCAATATTGCTTTCGACATCGGTGCTACGTAGGGGAAGGACGTCGGGTGCGCCCCCTCGCACGGCAAAGTACGGGGACAGTGTTTTGTCATCCGCGGAGACGATCCCGCTGGACGAAGCGGTTATGAAAAGACAGACAGCTACGGCGGACAGTTCTTTGAATGCGTTCACATCCGCGATCAGTGCAACCTAGGTGCCACACCTCGCTCACCGCAATTTTGCGGAAGTTACGAGTCCTTCGGACCAACTTGTGTGGCACGCTCCACACGTATCCGCGGGCACAGAAACACAATGCGGCGATTACGGGGGTGCCTTCTCAAAAACCGTGAATCGATCGATGCGCTCAAGCAACGAGCCTTGCTCGCTCGTGTTACCTAGATGAAGCGAGGAAACTTCGGTTCGGTGGACCTCGAATCGGGTCGCTCCCTCTGCCCCAGCGCACGCGCGCTCGTAGCTGGCAAACGCATGGATCACCATCGGTATCCCCTCCTTGCTCATCCCCAGGTAGAGCATGATGTGGCCCGGAAGGTGCAGAAGCACAGCACCCGTCCGGGCAGCGTTATCAATCAGCGCGAGTCGGGCTTCGCGCTCAGCCGGCAACTCTGTCACGGTTCGCACACCCGCACGAGACTGCGCCCCGCTGTTTCTTGGCACGCGCAACCCTTGCGCCCGGAACGAATCGAGCACGAACCGCGAGCAATCTCGTCCCCCCTCGAACCCACCCCAGCCATAGGGCTCGCCGAGGTGGGAGAATGCTTCTTCGAAGAGCCTCGCACGAGTCAGTCCTCCCTCAGGTGGGTGCAGCACAGCTCGCTCAAGCGGCTCAAACTCCGCATCACGAACGAAGCCCCAGGTGTAGTCCGTCTCCGCGAGCCAAAACCTGCCAACTCTTGCCAGAAGTCGCACCGCCTCCCCCCTTCGAACCGTATTGCACAAATTACGATCGAAGCGGCGGTCGAGGTCCTCTCGCTTGAGCAACGCATCAGCGAAAGGAGCGCAATACATCGGAGTATTCTCATCAGCGCGCACGAGCCGAACCTCAGGCTCAAGTTGCGGATCGCGCAGTGCCTCTCGCTGCTCACGCGCGAGCGGCCTGCCATTGGCCAAGACCAATGCCTCGGATGTCACTTGCTGTTCCATGGCCTTGAGTTGATTTCGGACCTCAGAACGAATCCACTCCCAACGCGGCGGAGCGCGAAGGTCGTGCTCATGACGATTGTGATTGTAAGCTTCTATTTGTGCCACGCTCATCACAACCTGGTGGGCTCCCCCGTAACGCTCATCGAGCCGGCGAAGCCAGTAGGCGGCCGTCCGGTGCTCACTTCGCACTTCGGGCAACAGCTGGGGCGCTGCTGACACCGCGGGACACTTGTCGTCGCGCGTCTTCGCTGAAGTGGACGAGCAACCGTCACAGCCCACTGGAAGAAAACCCAGCGCGGTCATCACAAGCGCTACGAGCACGCGTGCGTGGGACACCTTGGTCTCCGTCCTACCTAGTCCAGCGGGCGCAGGCTATGCTCCACTGTCGCTTCGGCTTTGCGCGGAAGCCTGACGGAAAACGTTGAGCCGCGGCCGGGTTCGCTGGTCACTGCGACCTCTCCGCCGTGAGCCTCCACGAGCTGACGCGTAATCCAAAGCCCGAGACCGAAGCCCCCGTGGTGTCGGTGAGAAACCAGTCGCTCGAAGCGTTCAAAAATACGCGTCTGGTCCTCGGGGGCTACGCCGTCGCCCTGGTCCACAACAGAGACGTGCACTTGTGCCTCGTCGGCGATGACGGCGACCTCGACGGGCTTTCCTCCGCCATACTTCACCGCATTGGACACCAAGTTCGTAAACACCTGGTCGAGGCGTCCAGGATCCCAATACCCCACGACTTCCGTTGGCGGCTCGCGGAAGCGTACCTCAGGACCTCCCTCGGGGGAAAAACGCTCGACCACTTCCCGGAGCACCTCGTCGAGCCGCGTCTCCGTACGCTCCAAGAGAAGTCGCCCAGCTGAGATACGCGACACGTCCAACAGCTGTTCGACCAACGTTCCGAGACGCAAGACTTGACGATTGGCGAGATTAAGCTTGTGTACATCGCTGCTGCTGCCATTGCCACTCGTATTTTTGTCGCGCTTCTTGGCTGCGCGGAGAAGCGTCTGAACCGTCAGTTGCAAGGCAGTCAACGGTGTCTTGAGTTCGTGCGATGCGATCGACAGAAAGTTGTCGCGGGCATGCACAGCCTGCTGCGCTTTTTCAAGCAGTAGCTTCCGCTCCTCGTCAGCGCGGTGTCGTTCCGACATATCTACAACCGCAGTGAGCATCCAGACTTCCTCACCGAAACGAATAGGGTTGAGCCCGAATTGGACCGGCATCGTGATACCGCGGAAAAACACGTCAAAATCTGCCCCGCGGCCGACCGGGCGTTTCTCAAAGTTTCGCCGGTGCTCCTCGTGCAGTCGACTTACCGCCTCGGGAAACAGTTCGCCGATGGACATACCGATCAACTGCTCGCGCGTATATCCGCACAGGCGCTCTGCCTCTTCGTTTACCAGCACCACTTTTCCATCTGAGTCCGACAGCAACATGGCATTGGGAGCAGACTCCACAGCAACACGAAACCGCTGACGCTCCTGTTTTTCTTCTGTCACGTCGTTGGCGATGGCGACCTCACCGATCACACGCGCCCATGCGTCTCGAATGGGCGAGACCGTGATATCGACGTCAAGAACACGTCCGCTCTTTGTTACCATCTGCGCTTCGAACGAGAGGCTCTCACCCTCGAGCAAATGTTCCGTCACTCCGCGGCGATGTTCTTCGCTGTGCATTGGGAGTACGGTGCCGATGGGTTCGCCGAGCACTTCGGCAGCGGAATGGCCCGTCAGCTTCTCTGCCGCGGCATTCCAATGCGAAATTCGCGGCACGTAGCGCTCGTCGTAAATGGTTCCAATAATCGCAGCGCGGCTCGACTGCACAACGGCACTCCAGTGGCGCAAGTCAAATCGAGAGTGAATCAGCTCGATCGTGGCGCCCAACTGAAGCGCATACATCTGCGTCGACACCAAGTCGTGGTCTGTAAAACGAACGTCGCGGCCGATGAACCCAATAAATGCGCCATTGATCGACCCGTCGGAGCAAAAGAGCGGCAATAGAATTGCACGGGTGGTCGAGGGCGCTGGAACAAAGCCCTCAGCAGATGTTTCGCGAACCTTATTGAGCTCCTCTTCTCCCATGATGCGAAAGTTCATGCAGTTGATCGCTGCATCGATCAGCCCATTGCCTCTGGCTTGCTCATGACGCTCTACGCCCGGTCCGTCCTTGGAGGAAACGAAGACGTCGCAATTGTCGTCCCGACCTCGCAGGACGACGACCAAGCAACCCTCGAAAGGCAAGAGCGCCTGGGCGACCATCCACGCGCTGGCACAAAAGGACTCGATATCGGTCGAGCACAGAAGATCGGCGGACCCTGCAAGGACGGACCGCGTCAGGATCTGTTGGGATGTCGTCCGCGTACGTGGCGTGCGAGTGCTCCATCGGGAGTCGCTGCGCTGCGTATCTTGATTGGGACCGGAGTCTTTTTTACTCATAGAACATTGGTTTACTCATAGAACATTGGTCGTCATCCTCCTGCTTGTAGCAAGATTGAGCGCGGCAAGTAAGTCGCAGCGTGGCGATATGCACCGCTCGACAACTTCAGAATACACGCCGTGGTAACCCCAATTTTTGCTCGGGTTACGAAGCCGTGACACAAAAGTGTAGCAGTTCGAGAAAAGCAGATTCCCCTCGGACGCGGCACAAAAATTGCTTGTTTTGTAGGGGCTCAAGGGCGTCGGCTTCAGGGAGCAAACACAGGGAGGACCTCAATGACCGTTCCAGTTCAGTTCACGTTTCGTCACTTCGATCCGGGTGCAGAGTTGATCGAGTATCTCACTCATCAGATCAACAAGCTTCGCGGTGAGCGCTTTCACCTGACCCAATGTCAGGTGCGGGTCAGCGGCAACCAACATCACCTCCAGGGCGGCCCCTACAAGATCAGCATCGAAGTGCGCTTCCGTGGACGGCAGATTCAGGTTTATCAGAGCGGCGATGATCCCTTTGCGGTGGTTCGCACCGGCTTCGACGCGCTTCGTCGCCGCTTTGAACGGCGCCAGAAACGACGCCGTGTGAGTACCTGGCGATCGCTTCAGTCCGCGAGCGCCGTGATGATAGCCAACCCGATCCTCGAGGGGGCACCGCCCCCTTCTCTCGAACATATCTCGTGAGACGCACCGCGTCAGTTACGAGTCGGTGACTGGAGAAACACAGCTGAGATCGAGAAGTTGTGAACTCACTTCGGGTTATTCGAATGGGCTAGTGATATGTGTCAGGCTAGAGTTACACCACGAAAGGTCCGTTTGTGTTGAGTTCCACCACCATTGAGTCGTCCACCACAAAGAGTCCACTGGAAGTATTGTTGGTCGAAGATGAGGCGGACATCGCCGAGCCCATCGCTGAGTGCCTGAGTGACGAAGGCTATAACGTCCATGTTGCGAGCGATGGCAAACGAGGACTCGAGTCGCTCTCGTCGCGTCACTACGATGTGATGATCTCGGACATTCGTTTGCCAGAGATGGACGGTCTTGCGCTATTCGATTGGACGCGCGAGAACGCACCCAACACTGCGGTGATCTTGATGAGCGCGTACGGCTCCGTCTCCGAGGCGGTCAATGCCTTACGCCACAACGCCGTGCATTACCTGCGTAAGCCGTTCGAAATCGACGAGCTGCTCGCGACGGTCGAGGAGGTCGCCGAGCGAACGCTTGCGCAACGACTCGCTGACGAGTCGGGTGGTTCACAGACCGACGCATCTATCGCGACGGCAATCCTAGGTAACACGCCCGGCATGGTTGCTTTGAAGCATCGCCTCTCGGCCATCGCACGTTCCGACGCACCGGTTCTCATTCACGGGGAGACCGGGACAGGCAAAGAAGTCACCGCCCGAGCCATTCATCTTGCCAGCAAACGTAAAGACGGACCCTTCGTCGCTATCAATTGCGGCGCGTTGCCCGAAACGCTCATCGAATCGGAGCTTTTCGGCCACGAGCGAGGTGCCTTCACCGGTGCCGTGCAGCGTCGCCTGGGTAAGTTTGCGGAAGCCGAAAACGGCACGCTTTTTCTCGACGAAGTCACGGAGATGTCGCCTGCCTGTCAGGTCAAGCTGCTACGCGTTTTGCAGGAAGGGGTCGTTCAACCTCTCGGCGGTACGGGAACCACACCAGTCAACGCTCGCGTGGTCGCCGCTACCAACACCGATGGTCGCGAACTCGTCGGACACGACCAATTCCGCCAAGACCTCCTCTACCGACTCAAGGTCTTGGATATTCGACTGCCCCCACTTCGTGACCGCCGCGCGGACATCCCTCTCTTGGTCGAACACTTCTTGCGGAAGTTTGGATTATCGCTCCGCGACCCGTCGACCGTCTCGCCGTTCGCGTGGGCGCTCTTGCGGCAATACCCGTTCCCCGGCAACGTGCGTGAGCTGGAGCATGCCATTCATCATGCGGTCGTACTCAGCGACGGTGGAACCATCGATGCGTGTCACTTGCCGGAAGAGATTCGGGGAAGTGCGGAGACGCAACGAACCGGGGAGCGCCGCGCAACACTGAGCGAAGCGACAGCCGCTTTCGAGCGTCAGTTCATCACAAGAACGCTCGACGAGCTCGACTGGAGCAAAAAGCGCGTTGCTGCGCGCCTTGGCATCTCCCGCAAGAACCTATGGGAGAAAATCCGCCGCTACGGAATCGTGCGCGAACCGAGCTAACCAACGACCGACACTTAGACGGTAAGGCCGACCCCAGCTCGACGTGGGTCGCCCACCGCTACGGGTTCGTTATCATGGGAAAGTCCTACCGCGTGCACACCTCCGAAGTAGAACGCTCGGTCAGGAAATACGGTCACATGGTCAAAGCGATCGGCAAGGTTCGCGGCAAGCTGAGCTGGGTGTTCGAGCCCAACATTTTCGTACCACACACGCCCTTGTTCGGCGTGGATACGGGCTGCCAACACCGCTGCCTCAAGCCCAAGCTGGCGCTCAAGAAGAATGACGCGCGATACCGCCGAACGAATGCGATTTGCCCCCCCGCTGCCCGCAGCCAGCACGGCCCGCCCCTCCTCGAGCACGAGTGTCGGCGCGATCATGGTAGGTAAACGAGAACCTGGAGAATGTAGAAAAAAGCCTTCGGGGTTGAGGTCTTCCTCGCCCAAAAAATTGTTCATCTGGACGCCCGCGCTTGGAACAATGTGCCCGCAACCCTCTCCATTGGTCAGCGTCATCGAAGCGGCATTGCCATCTCCATCGATCACGCTGATATGCGTCGTACTTCCGCGTGCGATACTGGTACGAAGCTCGTGTGCAGAGCGCGCAGCCTCTGCAAACGCAACTAGATCCGCTGGCGCAGTTCCGATTTGATCGACAACGTGTGCCATGACGCGGCCACCGAGCATTGGCGACGTGTAAAGTTCTCGATCGCCAAAGCGAAGCTTGTGCGGCTCTTCGACGACGACCTTCGCACGACATAGATCGTCGCGCGTCAGGTGACCACCCCGCTCTGGACCGAAGCATTGTAAGATCCCCTCTAACAGGTGCGACGGGAAATCGCCTTGTTGAGCAAAGGCTTCCAGCGTCTCCGCCAAAAGCGGGTTTGACAGACGTGTTCCGAGCGCAGGCGGTTCGCCCTGGGATCCATAAAAAGCCACTGTCTCCGGGTCACGAACAATGATCGGCCATAGGAGCGCAAAGATGTCCGCGTCGAGCGCATCCAATACAACCCCCTCGCGCGCAAAACGAACAGCAGGGCCGATCAGATCAGCCAACGAGAGCGTGCCCAAGCGCCGCGCAGCCTCAGCAAGACCAGGCAGCGCGAGCGGGACCGCGGCCGAGGCGCGCCCCACATGAAAGTCCTGCGTCGTTGCGCCGAAATCGACATTGACAACTTCGAAGTGTGCGCGTGCAAGCGGGAGTTCGAGCGATGGCATGGTCGCAAAGAAGTTGATGCTCACGGGAGCTTCGCCTGCTCGACACGCGACGAGCATTCCGGCGCCACCTGCACCACAGAGCAGCGGTTCGGTCACGAACGCAGCCATCGCTGCGGCGATCGCAGCGTCGATGGCATTGCCCCCAGCGCGTAACATTTCGGCCCCAGCTTGCGCTGTGAGTATATCACCTGCAGCGATCGCCCCTGCCATCACGAAGCGTGAGCCTAGCGTGGATCGGTGTCGGCGGAAACCATACGCATGCGTGACCGGAACCCTCAGCGCGACAGAATTCGGACATGTCGATCCCGTCGTCAACGCACCGATGCATCAACGACTAGCACGCGCGGTCCGACGCATCTTACCGAGGCCCAATCTCGCCCAGCTGCGTTTCCCTCCCCGCGCCCGTCTTAATCATCAAGAAAAGCTCTTCACGATCGCTACATGAGTAACACAAGCTGACAAAGCGTTGACGCAGCGGGTCACGCCCACGTAGCTTGAAGTGTGCCATCAGCCCCGACCGCGACCCCAAGCTTGATGCCCTCCGTCGGGACGATGCTGGTGGATCGATATGTCTTAGAAGAGACCATCTCTGAAGGCGCGATGGGACGCGTCTATCGCGCCAAAGACACATCGTTGGGTACCGACGTGGCCGTGAAGGTGATCTTGGGGCAGTGGTTACAGAACGAAGAAGTTCGCGCACGCTTCGAGCGCGAAGCGATGGCCAGCGCACGCATCCATCACCCCAATGTCGTGAGCGCAATCGACTACGGCACCATCGCCGAAACCGGCGGCGCATACTTGGTCACACCCCTGGTCAGCGGCGAAAATCTGCGCGAGCACCTCAAGGCGCCGCTATCGCTCGACGAGGCCGTCGAGATCACGCAACAACTCTGCAGCGCACTGCGAGCCGCACACCAGTCGGGAGTCATCCACAGAGATCTTAAGCCAGAGAACATCTTGCTCGAACGGCTCGACGAGTCACTCTTCGTCAGGTTGGTCGACTTCGGCATCGCATCCGAGCAGGGTTCGAGCCGCAAAGAGGAAGAAAAGGCGCTTACCCAGGCGGGAGTCGTGCTGGGCACACCAGGTTATATGGCCCCCGAACAGCTTTCGGGAGAACCTGCACAAACGACGACCGACGTTTACGCACTCGCGGTGCTGCTCTACGAAATGCTGGCAGGCGTCCCCCCTTTCACGGGTGGCTTGGCAGAACTCGCTGCACAGCAGATTCACCAGCAGGTCGATCTCACACGGCTGCGCAACAAAGCGCCAGCAACGGTTCGGGAACTCATCTTTCGTTCACTGTCGCCCAAGCCCGAAGAGCGTCCGAGCATCGACGAGGTGAGTGAGGTGCTCGAACACGTGGGCGAGGCTTCGATGGACAGCGAACGCTGGATCACCTTGTGGCAAGACGTTCGAGTCGCAGCAAAAAGATGGTGGAAGGTTTCCGCCGGAATCGGTCTGGTGCTTCTGCTGACCCTGTTGGCGGTCTCCGGATCAGGTCTCCCTGAGGAGCTTGAACCTGCGGCCGATGCGATGCGAAACGCCAACTCGACGAACGCGCGTCGGCGTGCCGCGGAGAGAATCCTCGCCTATGAGGATCAAGACGCAATCCCTGAGATCACGCGAGTGATGGCTGAATTTGAGCGGGCGAGGAGCTGCGGCGCACGGAAGAAGGCGTTGATCAAGCTCCGGGACTTGCCGGATCGTGATGAGGCCCAGCATATCTTCGAACGTCTCGACAAGGAGCGGGATGGTTGCGGTTTTTTGGATCGCAGCGACTGCCACCGCTGTCTGCGTAGTGAGCTCGCGAAGATCCTGGAGGACTAGTTGGTGCGGATATGGTAGGTCGATCGCTCGATGTACCTATCGGAGTTTGTTGCTTACGACGCCGTCGGGCTCTGTGAACTGATTCGCGACGGACAGGTGAGCCGTGACGAGCTTCGCCAGGTAGCACGTGACGCCATCGAAGCGATGAACGGAACGCTCAATGCTGTCGTTCACCAGTTTTCGGTAGCTGGCGATTCACAACCGAACCGGCCGAGTCTGCTTACGGGTTTTCCCTTACTGCTCAAGGACATGCTCGACGTTGAGGACACGCCCATGTCTTACGGAACTCGGGTCGCGCGCATCAACCGTTGTACGACAACCCACCCAATCGCGACTCGCATGCTCGAAGCGGGCATCGACATCATCGGCCGGACGAACATGAGCGAGCTCGGGCTGTTACCCACGACGGAACCCATCGCATTTGGTCCCACCGCCAATCCATGGAACCTCGACCATTCTCCAGGTGGTTCGAGCGGAGGTTCGGCAGCTGCCGTGGCAGGCGGTATCACACCGATGGCCTACGCGGCAGACGGCGGGGGCTCCATTCGCATTCCGGCATCGTGTTGTGGTCTGTTCGGACTGAAGCTTTCAAGAGGCCTGCACCCACGAGACATGCGGGATGAACCATTCGGCTTTATCGTGCACAATCCCGTGTCTCGCACGGTTCGAGATTCCGCAGCGCTGATGGACGTCACCGTCGGCGGCGACCATGCGTTTAGCGCAGCACTCGACAAGGCTCCTGGAAAGCTACGCGTCGGCTACGTCGCATCACGCTTCGATGGTGAGCCCATCCACCACGCGTGCGTAGATGCGGTCGAGCACGCTGCAAAGGTGCTTGAAGGGCTTGGGCATCACGTCGAACTCGTCACCGTCCCGCATGAAATCACCGACATCGAGTGGGGTCTTCACGTGTTTTGGAGCATGTCCGCAGGCTATTTTTTCAAGGAAGTTCGTAGCGGATTGCTCGAGCGGCTGGATAGCCGGATTGCGGGCGCGATACCGCACGTACGCCTCTTGCGTCGAGCGCTAACGCTCCCATGGCCCGGAGGCGGCCCGCTGGTCGAACCTTTCACGGCTGCAGTTGGGCGCCGTGATCGCTTTTTCGATCCAAGCGACGTCTGGCTCGCATGGACCGAGTTTCAGAAGGCGGAGCAAGCGATGCTGCGCTTTTTTGAGGAATATGATCTGCTGCTTACCCCCACGCTTGGCGCGCCTCCCTGGCGAATCGGATCGTTTGATCAGCAACTTCCCGCCGAACAAGCAGCGGCGAAACTCACTGAATACGTTCCCTTTACTCCACTAGCGAACATGACAGGCTTTCCCGCGGTGAACTTGCCACTCCACTGGGCTGACGGCTTGCCCATCGGCGTCCAATGCATGGCCAACCATGGTCGTGATGCCGTGCTCATTTCTTTTGCCGCCGAGGTAGAACAGGCTGCGCCCTGGAGGGAGCAGACGGCGCCTCACCACCTCTCTCGCCTTCTCACGGAGGCACCCGATGCATAAGTTACTCGTCGTCTCGACGCTATGCGCGATGGTATTTGCGGGTTGCGGTGACGATGGCGCAGCAATCAACACCGACGCGGCAATCGACACCGACGCGGCGGTCCTACAAATGACGTTTGGCGGGGACCGCCCGGTCGAACTTCTCGTTCCAGAAGCTTATGACGCCGAGCAAAGCTGGCCTCTGCTCATGTTTCTCCACGGCTACAGTTCGTCTGCCTCCCGGATGTTGCGCTACAGCAAGATGGACCGGCTCGTCGATGAGGTGGGCCTTCTACTTGTCGCTCCCAACGGCCTGATGGACACTGTCGGTTTGCGGTTTTGGAATGCGACCGACTTCTGCTGCGACTTCTCGGGTCGCAACGTGGACGATGTCGCGTACCTCAGCGGCCTGATCGAGGAAATCTCGGAAGTCTATAACGTGGACCCAATGCGCATCTACTTGTGGGGGCATAGCAACGGAGGTTTTATGGCGCATCGCCTGGCCTGCGATCGCACGGAAACCTTCGCATCGGTCATCAGCTTTGCTGGGTCGCTCCACCTCGAAGAATCAGCGTGCGCTCCAAGCGCTGCGATCAGTATGCTCCAACTTCACGGAACTGCGGACGAAGTGATCGCGTTTGACGGCGATGAGGAAAGCTATCCAAGCGCCGAAACCACCGCGAACCGCTGGGCTACCTACAATGGGTGCGCCACATCCAAGCAAGTCACCGACTCCATCGACCTCACGCCGGACACAGCGGGGAGTGAAACGACCAAGGAGCAGTTTACCGACTGCCCTTCTGGAATCGATGTCGAACTCTGGTCAGCAAGTGGCGCAACCCACTTTCCCACGATTACAGACAACTTCCGTGCTGTCATGTGGGAGTGGTTCGCAGCCCACCCCAAGCCCTAACCCCCTTTGCGCTCCTCCGCTCGGGCTGTAGATTCCCCGCATGAAGGCGAATACCTTTTTATTTCTAGCGCCTCTTGTCCTGTGCAGTGGCTGCGCTGACGACGGAACGTCCACCTTGATTGGGACCGACGCCAGAACGGACGCGACGTTAGCGGACGGCAGCATCGCGACGGCGGACGGGAGCGCGGAGCTGCCGGTTACCTTCGGCGGTGAGCGACCGGTCAGGCTGCAAGTGCCGTCCACGTACGATAGCTCGCTTAGTTACCCGCTGCTTGTCGTACTACACGGCTACACCGCTACGGCGGAGCTACAGTTGCTCTACACGCGGCTCGACACATTGGTCGAAGCAGAGGGTGTCCTGCTCCTCGCGCCAGAGGGCACCAGGGATGCTGCCAACAACCAGTTTTGGAATGCCACTGACTATTGTTGCAACTTCGCTGGGAGCGACGTTGACGATTCGGCGTATGTGCGTGCGTTGATTGGCGACGTGAGCGAAGTCTACAACGTTGATGCGAACCGCATCTACTTGTGGGGCCACAGCAACGGTGGGTTCATGTCCTACCGCATGGCGTGTGACCACGCGGACAAGATCGCCGCATTGGTAAGTTTGGCCGGTGCGACATTCAAAGATGAGCGCGATTGCACGCCGAGCGAACCGGTCAGCATTCTGCAGATTCATGGAACAGCTGACGCGACCATCTTGTACGACGGAACGAGTCTCTATCCTGGCGCCAAGGAAACCACGCAAACTTGGGCGATGTACAACGGCTGTTCTGCGGAAGCTGCTGCAGGGGAGCCTCTCGACTTGGTACCCGTCACAGAAAATGCGGAGACCCAGGTTGAACGGTATTCCGGCTGCGCTTCTGGTAGCACGGTGGAGCTGTGGTCGATCGAAGACGGCCCACATATCCCTGGCCTACCGAGCGACTTCGCCGCACGTATGTGGCAGTGGTTCGAGGCCCACCCAAAAGGGTAACCACCTAGCGTGGGTAGCTCTCGAGAAGCGGTCGAATCGTTTCTGCCGTGTGCATGGCAACGGCATCACCAGCAAGGTAGGTCTCGATCGCTTCGATGAGTTCCGCGGTCATTTCGCTTGCGCTTGCGTTGGGGTTCGCCGACAAGCGGTGGCCGCTTCCGCTCACGTAGCTGTGAGCCATGTTTGTCATCGCGCTTGTGCAGCTTGGTCCTTTGCCGCAAGCCCCAAGGGAATCGATGATGTCGTAGATCTCTGCGTCATCGGCGATCGCGTTCCACGCGCCACCGAAGTCATTGTAGATCTTGGCGGAGTAGTTGCCATTCTGTGAGATCTTGGCCAGCGCGAGCGGCAGTCGTGGGTCGTAGCCCATCATGATTGCCTCTTCGGTCCACTGGAGAACCTTCTCGTTGCGGTCGTAGTCATGTGCAGAAAGATAGTCGAGAATCTCACGAGCTTGTGTCTCAACCTCGGCATCTGACTTCAAGTCCGCAACCGTAAGCAATGCTTGAAACTTGTCGCGCGCATCTTGGTTTGCGCCGTCGAGAATGGCCTTGGCGAACTTCTCTGCGGTGGTGTTTGCTGTTGGCAAGGTCGGTTGCTCTGCGTCGTTATCCGACCCTCCATTGAGGAGGTCCTCGACATCCGACAGGTCGCTCCCGGGCGTCACCGGATCGAGCTCGGGAAGGTCGACACTAGGAGGCTCAAGCGGCTCGTTGTCGAGAAGGTCTTCCTCAGAAATACCTTCGCCGTCCGCGTCGAGTTCTGCTGCAAGCTCCTCTTCGGTGGGAAGTTCTGCGGGCTGGTTCAGCACAGCCCCCGCGGGTGGGCCATTCTGAGCAGCGCCATCCGCGTTGTTCATTTCAGCCATGTTGTCCATCGCGAACTCGACGACCTTGTAGCCGACGTACCCGAGTAAGGCCACGCCACCAATCACGGCAGCTGCCGTACCCAGGCCACCGATCACAGTTCCGGTAAAGGTTAGCAACGCTCCGCTTGCGACCTTGACCATCGCCACGCCCACGGCTTTGGCAACAACGCCACCAACGATGCCGGCGATCGGGGCCAGTGCTCCGCTCAGTGATTCCCATGAAAAGGACTTGCTCAAATCGCGAGACGCAATCTGCTCTGGAATGTTCTTCGTACCCGAATCGTTGCTGTAGGCTTCGGTGCCAGGCTGTGAACTCAAGAGCGGAGAACCTTCTCCAAGCGTTACGTCAGGACCTTCACCGGACAGGCCGTTCGGGTCGAGTCCTTCACCACTAGCGCTCTGTGGGTCACCGCCAGCGCTCTGTCCGTCAGTGCCTTGCGAGCCGAGCTGCGCCCCACCCGAGGATGGCGCGGTCGACGGATCAGCATCCCCAGCTTGGAGGCCAGCCTGCAGCTGCGCCACCAAATCGGGCGCACCTGTTGGCGAGTCGCTGGCCGCTGCGCTAACCGCGCCGATCTCGACACCTGAGACATCGGCGATAGCTTTACGAAACTCACCCCCCAATGAGCCGAACGCAATCATGCATGGCAGTGCAATCATCACGGTGAGAATCTTCGAAAGAGTCATGCTGACATGCATTGCAAAGTTGGATCCAACACCATTACATCAAAATCTCTTTTGATTTCAGTAGTTGGGGGCGCTTCGGATGGGGCGGCGATGGACTGAGTAGCCGGGCGCTACGGTCTGGTGACCCCATTGATCTTCTAAGAATTTCAGGGGTGTACTAGCGCTTCGCAGCAGCTCTGAGAGCCACCTCACAAGTTGTAACCGTCGACCGCATAAATGCGATCTGCCTCCGCAAACCTCCTAAAAAACGCGCGCCACGCAACCGCCAAACCCTGCCCTAACGGAGATTTCGACCCTAGGCCTAAGGCGTGCGGCAAGCGGAGCTTCACTGTGCTCGGTGTAAGACGGTGCGGGTTTTCGACGTGCCTGACCGACGCTGGCGGCTCGCTTTTCGCTTCTGGCTGGGCATCTCGGGCCTCTCGATTCTGCTCTGGCCCATCGCAACCTTCGACATGTTCTGTATGACGCCAGTCCTGGCACTGGTGCCGCTTGGGCTCGGTCCCCTGCACCGCATGGCAAGCGAGCCACCGACCTGCACAACCTGCGGCGGCACCCACGGCCTCGGCATGGTCTCCAAGACAGGGAGCATAGCGTCGACTAGAGGTAGCCAGGACAAAGGGTAGACGGACTTCCTCTAGCGTGGCTGGCCCGCGACTCCGACCGGTTCGTTGCTCAAGCCAATACGCGGAGTGTCTCTTCTCTAGTGCTCTGACCGGGAGATTGTGAGCCTGGATCGCACAGCAGCGGAGTGAAATCGTAGGAGAGAAAACGATGGACGTGCAGAGTACATTCGAGTTTGAACGACAACCGAGTTCGCTTTGCTGCGAAGCGACACGGATCAGAACCTCCTGGTCAGAGCACTAGTGGTTGTGGCTGCGCTCGGGCAGGTACTCCCAATGCCACGGTTCGCTCGCCACCGTTTCGTAGAAGTCAAACTTGTGTGCGTTTGCGGCAAGCCATTTGTACTCGGCAGACGTGTAACTCGCATGGGTTTGAATGTCGATCGCCTCACCGCTCTGATGGTTGCTATGCCCAGGTCTCGCAGCCAAATTTCCGTTGTTGCACTGGCCAGTTCGGTAGCAGTTGTAGAGATATTCTTGTTTCTCCATAGACCGATGACCACTTACTAGCCGCAACCTAACACCGTCCGCTGCAGCGGCTTGCTGCATTTCGCCATAAGCTTGTGCTGTCTTGACTTCGACATCATAGCCCTCGACCTCCATCACGCGAATCGTTGTTGGCACACCATCGGAGTAAGCCAAGACCTCGCGCCCAGGATGCTGTAGGAAAGCTTCGACGGCGGCCGTGTCGTTGACGTCAGGGCCGACGGGCTTGAGTTCGCCTTCGAGTTGAAGTTCTGGCATCACGATGCTCGCACCGTTCTCATGTTGCTCCTCGGCTCGCTCTGCGTCACGGGTCTCGATGCGCTCCAAACGCGTGTCGATATCCGCGAGCTGTTCTTGGAGCGCCAGATACTCGGACATATCGGCTCCACTCTCCTTGAGGCCCTTGATCTGCTCCACCAGTTCTGCCCGTTTTGACTGCAGGTTGGTAAACCGTTCGCGGTCTGCCTCGCGGCTTTCGTGCGTTTCGGAAAGCTTCTGAACCTCGTTGACATACGCGGTCAGGTAGCCGTCCTGCCGCAGGATTCCTTCCGATGCGATCAGACTCAGGATTGTTTCGTTGAAACCCAACTCGTTGTCAAAGTTGGGCGTTTGCGCGTCGCGCATCGCCTCATCGCGGCTCTCCAAACGCGTGAGGGTTTCCTCAAGCTCTTCGCGCAGAATCTCTCTCTCCGCGCCCGTAAGATCCTTGTTTCCATCGAGTGCTTCGAGATGTCCTTCGACCGCTTCCATGGCCAAGTAGAGCTCACCTCGCAGCTCCGCGAGCTCTTCGTAGCCATAACCGCTGTAGTCTTGATTCTGGATCTCCTCGCGCATGAAACCGTTCATACCGGCAAAGTCGTTGCCAGGTCTCATGAGGCCGAAGGCCATACGCGCGATCTCTTCGCCTTCGGCATTGGTCAAAAGCGCGGTCGCAAAATTCTGAAAGTCCGTCACGAGTTGCTCGCGCGGGCGGCCCGGATCGGGATCGCCGGCTGCAGCCTGCTGACTTGCGCCAGCCTGGTCACTACTAGCAGTGTTTCCGCCACCGCTGTCACCCGCCGCGTCGCTGCCGTGGTTGTGGTTGTCACCGCCGTTAGCGTTGCCGACACCGCCGCCATTGGCATTGCTGCCACCGTCGCTACCGCTACCACGGTTGCTGCCAACTACTTTGCCTGCTGGCCCAGAGACGTTGTAGATGTCGCTCGGCGCACCCATGTTGATCAACGCACCGCGGTCGTCCGAGGTCGTCGAAATCATCAGGTTGCCACCCGCTTCCGAGATTGTGCAGGTAATGCCATTACCGGTGCAGAAAGCTTCGACGTAGGCCTCGGCCCGTTCGCGCCCAGCGGCGTTATTGCTGTAATGGATGAGCGAAGTATCGGCGTGACTCTGTGAGCCCAACACGGGCTCTTCGCCCTGCACCTCACCGATCAGGTTCTCTTCGAGCGCGCCGCCAAGACTTTGCAATCCGCCCAAGGCGACCAGCGCCACGAGGCCAAGCAGGGACATACTTTGAAAGCTCGCCAACCCAGCGGTCCGGCGACGCGCGACTTCGTGTAGGGGAGGGGACAGCATCATCAACAACCAATCACCAGTTGTGCAAGGCTCGGACCAAGATCAATTCCGAGTAATTTCATTGCCAAACAGGGCCTGATCGGGGGCTGCGTACCCCAGGCCGGAACCTAACCCGCTCCGAAACCTCACCTAACCACACTTGGAGAATGCCTCAGACGGCGTTTCACTCGAAAGCCACAGGGACTCGTTAGGTGGCGATGGAGTTGTGTGGCACAGCCATCTTTGATCTCGAAAATGACGGGTACTTGGACGTATTCATCACGGGCGGGCCAGGCCAACACGGCACACGACCGGCATGCGTTCGTCTCGACCCTGGCCCGCTCTAAGCGTATGGCTGCCCAATCATGGTCGAAGAACTGCACATTCGACAGCCGCCTGGCTACGCCTGGCTCGAAGATGAACCGACATACAATCCGGCCGTTCACCTACAGCTGGAAAGACCTGAGCGGACTTGGAGCCTGACCGACTTTGGGTACTCGGAGCAGCAACTTCACTTTTTTCACTTCCCACTCGCTATCACCTCCCCCTTCCGTATGCTCTCCGCCGAGGGTCTCGCGGCGATGCGGGCGACCGTCCAGAGACTCGCCGCACACGCTTCGAGCTCCAACCGTATTGCCAACTTCGTGCGCGGAGGGGTCTATCGTTCGCGCTTCTTGCGTGACTTCTGCCAGTGCCAAGTGATCTCCGACTTCGTGGGCGATTTGGCCGGCGCGCCGATCTTGCCGCACACGATGCCGCTCTACCAAGGGCACATCAACCTCATGCCCGCCGAGCAGGCGCGAGACGTCGACAAGTGGCACACCGACACGGTGGCCCTCGACTACGTGCTCATGCTGACCGACCCCAAGACTTTTGAGGGTGGCACCTTCGAGTACATTCCGATGACCAAAGAAGCGGCAATATCGTCTCTTTCCAGTCCGAAAAAGTACGAGAGTGAGACCATCAAAGTGGCGTATCCGGAAGCCGGCTACGCAGTGCTGCAGCAGGGCAACATGGTCGTGCACCGCGCCACGCGAGTTACCCAGGGTACGGAAAGAACAGCGCTGGTTCAAAGCTATGTTCCGGCAGACCTCGATCGCTACGACGTCTCGCGCCTCAATGATTGCCGTCCTATTGACCCGCCCGAGGTTCTCTACACCGAGTGGGCTCGACACAAGGCCCACCTGTCACGCCGAAAACTCGGGCGTCTCATCGACGAACTCGACTTCACCGAAGACCGAGAAGACATCTGCCGTCAACTCCGCGAGGCGATTTTTGATGTCGAACGCGCCATCGTCGAGATCCTCGACACCTCTCCAGTTCAGCTTACCCACTACGGCCGCGACGGGCTTACGAATCGATGAGGGAACCCCACCCGCGCGACGCCGCATCGTCTCGACGCCGGGTAAGTTCGGCGTAGTCGAGATCGGTCGTCCACTGCTGCCAGCCTACGATGGATGCTTCCGGCAGCCGCAGAAGACACTCAAGCGCCTCGAGCAGCTTGGCCCGCCGCGACGCGAACTCTGCCCGAACAACGATCGGTAGGCCTGGCACCGCTTCGGTCTTGTCGAGCACGCGCACTCGCTGGCAGACCTCAGGCTCGGTTTGGCTGAGCAGATAAAATGACACCGCATCGATCGCTGCCAGTTGCGCCTCGCCCTCTGCCACGGCACGGACGCTGCTGGCGTGGGCCCCGGTTGCAAGCACCTGAGCGGGCTTTTGGGGCGTCAAACCGCCCCGAGCCAGGTGTTGCAAGAGCGCGTGGTGACCCGACTGCGACATCGATTCGCTCACCGCGACAACGCCGTGCCGGAGCTCGTCGAGCGTCCGAACGTCATCGCGCCCGGCGATCAGCACACTTCGATAGTGCCCCGGCGGGACATCGGGTAACTGCCGAAAGCTCGGGGTCGCCAACACCACCCAGGCACCTCG
Organism: uncultured Polyangiales bacterium; assembly: GCA_964487255.1. Lineage (GTDB taxonomy): Bacteria > Myxococcota_A > Polyangia > Polyangiales > CAZAQV01 > CAZAQV01. The sequence goes on from CAZAQV010000030.1 coordinate 43,999, forward strand.
CAGCTGGTGCTGGAAAGGAAAACCGCATACCTGGGTCAACACGAGTGCAGGGTCATCCGGGAGCTGGGTGTCGACGTACGCAACCTCCAACCCCAATATCTCACTCGCCCGACGCGCGAGTTGCGACCCCAGCCGGGCGTAGGCTTCTCTGGCCGCGCCGATTTGGTACATCGGCAGACTCAATTTCATCGGAGATGACATGTCGGTGTTTTACGCAGAGCGGCAAGAAAGCTTGGACGGATTCAGTTTTCGGCGCCAGAATAGGAGCGTGGCACAAGGGCGTAAATGGGAACTTCCCACCCTCGCCATCTCCGCGCTCGTATACGCGGGGTGGTTCGGTTACATTCTCGCGTTTCGCGAGATGCACTGGCTTGTGCGTCCCATCCTTGGTGGTGTGCTGGTCGCGCTTCACGGCTCACTTCAGCACGAGTGCATCCACGGTCACCCCACACCCTACACATGGCTCAATGACTTAATCGCCACGCCACCGCTGATCGTGTTCTACCCGTACAACCTGTACAAGCGCTCGCACGAAGTGCACCACCAAACCCGCAACCTCACGGCCCCCGTGGAGGACACCGAGTCGTACTACGTGACCGAAGCGAAGTGGAATGCGATGAGCCCGGCAACAAAGCTTTGGTACCGCAGCCAGCAAACGTTGCTTGGCCGCATGTTCCTCGGCCCCATCTTGTCGTTCTGGGCACCCTTTCGCGGCCCGACAACCGGCATTAGAACCAACAAGCTATCGTGGTCGTTGCATCTGCCAATGGCACTCGCGGTGCTCTACTTTGCATGGTGGGCCGGCAATATCGCTCCCTGGGAGTACCTACTGTGCGCCTCGTACACCGGCATGTCACTCACGCTCGTGCGTTCGTTCATCGAGCACCGACCCGCCGATACGCACGCAGCTCGCAGTGCAATCGTCGAAAGCCGAGGGCCACTTGGCTTGCTCTTTCTCTACAACGGTTTTCACGCAGTCCACCACGCCAAGCCCGACATGCCTTGGTACGACATCCCCCGGTGGTATCGGGACAACCGCGAGTTGGTGCTTGAGAAAAATGGCGGCTTCGTGTTTCGAAGCTACGGTGAGGTGTTCGCTCGCTATTTCTTACGTGCCAAGGATCGCGGTGTGCTGCCCACATCGCGCAGCTAGAATACACGTAACACTTGTCGCGATTCGACGATGCCCCTAGCGTTGCGTGATGGCGGCAAACATCCAGAAGGTTTGCGACAACGTGTGGCGCGTTCAGTCGCACATCCAAATGCTACCTGCATTTGGCCTTCCGCTCACCACGGCGGTCGTCGGGACGCCGGCAGGCTTGGTGCTGCATTCGCCGGTACGGTTCGACGACACGTTGGCTGAGCAGATCACGGCCCTGGGCGATCCATGCGCTATCGTGGCGCCCAATCTCTTCCATCACTTGTACGCGGCAGGTGCCAGGGAGCACTTCCCCGACGCGACAGTGTTCGGACCGGAGAAACTGGCAAGGAAGAACAAGAAACTTCGAGACCTTACGCCACTTGAGACCACGGACGCGCCCTGGACGAAGCACCTGGAACCGATTCGCATCGAGGGTATTCCCTCGGTGCGTGAGTTCGCTTTTTTCCACCACGCGAGCGGGACGCTGCTCGTCACCGACCTCGTCTTCAATGTAAACCATGGGGACGGCTGGATTTCAAAACTCTACCTGCGTTGGTCGGGTGCACTGGGAACGCCCATGCAGACGAAAATTTGGCGTTGGATCACCAAAGACCGACGCGCAGCGGGCCGGTCACTCGAACGCATCCTGGAACTGGACATCCAACGTGTCATCGTCGGTCACGGCGATGTAATCGAACGCGATGCGAAAATGAAGCTGCGCCACGCATGCGCTTGGATGCTTAGTGAGTAGCGGCGCCTGGTCCTCAAAAGTGAGCGTCGATCGCTGCCGCCACGCCGTGCTCGTCGTTACTGGCGACCACGCGGTATCGCTCCAGCAGCGGAGGTGGTGCGTTGGCAACAATATAGCTATGCGCGACCCAATCTAGAAAGTCGATGTCGTTGTAGTCATTGCCAACGCCAACAATTTCGTGCGCGCCAACACCCCAGCGCTCGGCCAAGCGACGACATGCCGTAGCCTTGCCAACATTCGGCGCAAGCAGCTGAATCCACAGAGACTGATGGTCGATAGGGGAGGTGGCGTGAATCACGGAGATGTCTGGAAAGGTTTGACGCGCCCAGCACAGAAGCGAGATTTCGTCGGGGTCTTCAATGAGGAGAATCTCGATACTCTCGCGCACCGACTCGTCGCTGCGCCATGGGCGAACGGCGCTACCGTAGTGCTCAATCCTGCGGTCAAAGTCGGCAGCGCCACGTGTTTCGGAACGTCGCGCCGCAAACGTGCCGTCCGATGGGTCTGGCGGATGCAACATGAAGCCGATATCCCGCGCGAGCAGCTCGTCCAAGATTGTTCTGACTTGCTGTTCTGCAATCCGCTCAAGCGACAGTATCTCATCGCGCTGCCACTCAACGATGCCCGCACCGGTCGAGAAGGCGACCGCATCAAAAGGAGCGTCCGGCTGCAGAACTTCACGAACGCTGCCCAAGGAGCGCCCCGTGGCTGCCACGACGCGCCCTCCGGCCGCGCGTACACGCTCCAAGGCCCGGTTGTTTTCGGAGCTGACGGATCGATCGGAGTCGAGCAGCGTGCCATCGAGATCTACGACCACCATCTTCGCGCTGCTCACGTCGCTTTGTACCACGCCCGTACGCAACGTGAGAGCCCCATGGACATCGTCTCGCTGGGACCTACGTTCACCGGGTGGATCGACCGTATCCCCTGCTCTACCTCGTAGCCATCTCGCTGGCAGCGGCGTGCGGAGGCGAGAAGCGCACGATACGCGCCCGGGTCGCAAGTGCCGCGATGGGCGTTCCAATGGACTACGCGACCTACCTGCCGCCCAACTTTCGAAAAGACGAACAGCTACCGCTCTTCGTGTTCTTGCACGGGGGTGGCGACTCTCCCGGTTCGTTCGACAAACACGGGCTTTCACGCATGCTCGACCGAGCCATCCATGCAGGCCGCGTCCCACGCGCCGTCATCGTGATCCCTGAAGGTCACAACGGCATGTGGGCAAACTGGCACGACGGCACGCGACGCTACGAGGACTGGGTTATCAAAGAAGTCTTGCCGCTCGCGCAGGCACGTTTCGGGACAGGCCCATGCCCCGAGGGTTGCCACCTCATGGGTGTATCGATGGGCGGCTCGGGATCGATGCGCTTTTTCTTGCACCACCGCGACCTCTTTGCCTCGGTGGCGATCATCAGCGCCCCCATGTTCAACACTCAGCAAATGATCGACTTCTCGAACGACCCGCTGTTTCGAATCGTGATTCCTTTTCACCGAATCTTCGGTCCCGGAAAACCGCGCTCCTATGTGCAAAAGGACGACCCCTATTTGCAACTAAAGAGCAAAAGAGACCTCATGGGTACGAAGCTCTTCTTGGCGTGGGGTACGAACGACCGCGACATGCTCCGCCCCCTCAACGAGCGTTTTCGCGCACACCTCACCGCCCACCGCATTCCGCACGGGTACGAGCTCTACGAAGGCAACCACAGTTGGAAGAGCTGGAACCCGGTGATCTTGCGAATCCTAGCAGCCCAGCTCGACCCAACCCCCTATCCACTCGCGGACTAGAGGCGTCGCCTAACTGCCAGAGCCTTCAAGCGCTGACAGATCGGGAAGTTCGTCAAGGTTCGGCAAGAGCGCAATCTCGATACGGCGATTCTGAGCGCGGGTTTCTTTACTGTCGTTCGATGCAACCGGCTGCGTGTCCGCATAGCCTGCGGCGGAAATACGCGTGGGGGATAGCCCATTTTCAGTTAGGATTTTGAGCACATCGACGGCGCGCGCTGCTGAAAGCTCCCAGTTGGAAGGAAAGCGCGGCGTCTTGATGGGCACGTTGTCGGTGTGCCCACCAACCTGAAACTCGCGGTTTTTGACGCTCTTGAGGATGGGCGCGAGCTCCGCGAGCAGCGCCTTGCCCGCGTCTTTGACATCCGCTTTGCCGCTGTCAAAAAGAACGGCTTCACGCAGCTCGACCACCATACGGTTTCGAACGATGCGGACCCGCAGCTTGCCCGAGTCGATCATCGATTTTAGCTTCGAAAGCATGGAGCGAAACTCGCTCAAACGCGCTTGATTTTGGCGTTCTTTTTCGCGGAGCTCATCGAGCGCTTTCTTCATCTCGTCGATCTTCGACTGTGAGTGTTGCGCATCGGCCGAAATGCTGGCAACGAGTGTCTCCAAGTTCTTGATCTCGGCTTGCGCGTCGGCAAGCTCCTTTTCTCGGGTCGCAAGCGCTTCTTTGCACTCGTTGCGTTCCTGGTCGCAGACCGCCCCTTGCTCTTCGAGCTCGGCGATTCTGGCATCGCGAGCGTCGAGGTCCTTTTGAGACGGCCCACACGCGACAACGACGAGAGCGGCGCAAGCGAGTACGAAATGTCTAATCCCTGTCATTGTCGCGCACTCTACCACAGCGAGACGCCGAAGAACGAACTGAAGGAAAGGGTCAGGTTATAGACAACGTGCACAAGCGCTGCGACCCAGACCGAAGCGCTCCAATAACGTGCGAGCCCAAAGCCGATGCCCGCGAGGGCAATCGCAACCACGCCACCCCAGTTACCCCAACTCTGCGCCAAATGAAACCCCGTGAAGGCCAGCGTGCTCAACGCGAGCGCAGCGAACTCACCCCAGCGCCGAAAAATCGCGTAGAGGTATCCTCGAAAAAATAGCTCCTCGGCAAACGGTGCCAAGGCGCCGACGAGGGCCAACGCGAGCGTCCCACTTGGCCAAGAGATGAACGTCTCGATAGGGGCAACGCCCGTGGATGGAACGGCGCGTAGCGCCACGCGCGCCACGACCGAAAGCACCACCCCACCCGCAAGCGAGAGCACGATCGAAAGCCCAAGGTGATCAGGCAGTCGAAGCGAGATGCGCTCAAAAGGGGCGCGCGCGCCCTCGACCCAGCGCAGGGCGCCCCAGAGCATCAGCACCTGAAGTGCTGCAACGCCCATCCCTTTTGCGAAACCCATACGCGAGCCGACGGTGGGTATCTGAAGCAGCACGTAGACCGCGCCAAGCAACACAACCGCGGCTGCGAGGGACTTGTGCCACCCCGTCTTGTCTGGTGCGGAAACCTGGCCAAAGGACCGCCCCCACCAACCAAAAACCAACAAGACGAGAAAACCTGTGCCTGCGATTGCAAACCAACCTGCGGCTGGCAGCTCACGGCGAACGAGCGCGCGGGCCCACACCTGTGTCGCTTGGACACGGGACGGTGGCGGCTGGTGAGGCCAGACGAGGTCTATGCTGTGCGCACCAGGCTGTTCGATGACACCGCCGCCGAGCGGAAGGCAGGCTGCGTCCTCACTCCGATTGAGGAGGTCCAGGTGAGCTTCGTCAAGAGGAACACGCAAAAGGAGACGCATCGGTTTCAATCCAAAAACCACCACGTCAAACGCACCCGTCAACGTCTCGCGAGGGGGCGGCGCTAGGAAGCAGAGTTCAAATGTCGCGCGCTGACCGGCCTGGATTTCGAAGCTCACTAACCTCGCACTCACGCGTGTTGCGTCGGGTCCTTTTGCGTGCTCAGCAACCGTCCTGGGTTCGCTTTCGATAAGAGACTCGCCTTGCTCGATGGCGGAGATCCACCGCCAACCACCGAAGAGCACACCGCTCCACAAGACGAGCACTGCTGCCGCGCGGACCAACCGAGACACGACAGGAGCTTACCCGACAGATGGCCAACTTTCAGTCGTCGGTTCCCCAACCCGAGACGAAAGGTCGCTTCAGAGGCAACTCGGTGACCAGCGGAGTCGGGTGGTCGTCAACGAAATATGAGGGCGCAACTTCGGAGCGCCGTGGCTCAAACGGACGCGTCTCGTCGTCTTCACGTCTTGCGGGATGCTGCTTCTTGCGTGGCTTCGTGGACATTGCGAGTGATTTGATCCGAACCCACACACGTCCAGTGTGGCTCGACCTTCAGATCGCGCAAGCGCGATGTCACTCAAATCGACAGCCCACGATCAACGGCCTCCTCGATCGCTTTTGCAAGCTCAACCCACTTGCGCACCGAGTCCTGGGCGCCTGCGCCGCGCGCACCTCCGGGTACATGCAAACGCACGACACCGTGCGTTCCGCAAACGAAGAAGGCCTCAAACGCTTCAAGCTGTGCAACAATTGTCGGCGGCATCAGGCGTTCGATGACACGAGCGTCTGCCGCCCGCGCCTCGTCGAGGGGCGGGCGACCCGGTCCAACGACCCTCTGAAGTTTCAGCGCCCACCGTGCAAAGGCACTCGCATGGCCGTCAGCACCAACAAAGAACGGAGCGATCGACCACTTCGAATTGCGAATCTTGATCACAACCTGCCCGAAGCTCATCCCGGCGGTGCGCATCTCCCATTGCTCGAACCAGAGTTGACTCCCATTCTGCAGGGCGACCTTCGCGCAGAGAACCGCATTGAGACCTAGCCTCGGCTTGAGCGCGCCTCCCTCCGCTTCGATCACGGAACGCCACGCTTGTGCACGGTTGACAAAAATGCGTCGAAAAATAACCGCCGCGATGATGAACGTAACGGTCACGAGTCCTAGCGAACCGACGATTTTGACGAGTTCGCTCTGCATAGACGGATGGTCGGCTTTCTTGACGCCACGAACAACAGGACTGTAGCGATAGAGTGTGACGGAAATCTCACCTTGGCTCCTGGCCGCCTTTGCGGGGGGAGCCGCCGTATTGCTCTGGCTGCGCCGAAACTACGACCGCTGGCAGCGACGACGTCGTGCCGCGCGAGCCTCACGTGGGGAGCAGGCAGCTAAGAAACTTCTGCAAGCGAAAGGCTGGAAGGTCGTCGCCGAACAGGCCCGACAGAGCTGTAGCTTGCGAGCGGGTAACCAGGACGTTCACTTCGAGCTCATCGCTGATTTCATCGTGCAAAAAGACGGTCAACATATGCTCGCCGAAGTCAAGACCGGAGCCGGACGGAACATCTCGCATGCAGGAACTCGTCGCCAACTTCTTGAGTACCTGCTCGCATTCGACGTGGACGGCGTGCTGCTCGTCGACCCAGCCCGACGCTCGATCACTCCCATCGAGTTTCACCTCGCCCTCACGTCGGCCCACGCGCTAGGCTCAGCGAGTGCCGGAGCTGCCTGAAGTCGAAACCGTCCGTCAGCAGCTCGTCCCTAAGCTCGTGGGCCGCACGATCGCGTCCGTACAAACCTCGAAACCGAGCTACTTTTTTCTCACCCCTCCTTCTCGTCTGCGAAAAGCGCTGCCGGGTGAAACCGTCGAAGCGTTGGATCGCTATGGAAAGTATCTGATCGCTCGATTCGCTTCTGGCAGCGGGCTACTGCTGCACCTCGGCATGACAGGACAACTTCGCGCCGCAGAGATCTCGCAGAGCCCCGCTCGTTTGGAAGACCACGTTCACTTGCGCCTGTCGTTTCAAGACGAACGTGAGGATGTTGTGTTTCGTGATGTGCGCAAGTTTGGCAAGGTTCGATTTCTCACTGCGGGCCAGAGTGATCCGCGACTCGACAAGCTCGGTCCCGATGCTTTGCTAACGCCCATCGATGCGTTGCGCGATCACCTGTGGTCGGTCTCGAGACGGCGGCGGATTAGCGTCAAGGCGCTGCTGCTCGATCAAGGTGTACTCGCCGGAGTCGGTAACATCTATGCGGACGAGGCGCTTTTCGCGGCGAGCATACGACCCGGACGGAGCGCACTGCGCCTACGTCGCGCAGAAGTAGACCGGCTGTGCCAAGAGCTCCACCGCATTTTGGTGCGTAGTATTAAGGTCGGCGGCAGCTCAATTCGCGACTACGTCGATGCAGACGGGAAGAGCGGCAAAGCACAACTCGAACATCGCGTGTACGGGCGCAGTGGACAGCCGTGCGCTGTGTGCGAATCGCCTATCAAACGCGTCGTCATCGCGACCCGCAGCACGCACTACTGCCCAGTTTGCCAAAAATGAGACTGGCCCTCAAAGAACGATGCGGCGAAACTCGCGAATGATGGGGAGCGCCTCAAGCCAGGCGGAGGCATCGGCACGGTCCGGGCTCACGGCGCTGGGCGCCCCCGCGAAGCCGTTCGGGATCTGACTGAAGTGTTCGCTCGTATCCACATCCGGGTCGACGTGATGGTACTCGTACCCCGGCACAAATAGGTCGTCATCGGCGGCGGGCGCGATCAAGCGAACACCATAACTGCTCAGCTCGGTCTCAAGCGACTGCGGTGGCGCCAACCACACGTGCTTGGGTCCGGCAAAGAAGAAATACTGAATCTGTTTGTTTTGTGAAAGAATGCGGAAGCGGCGGATTGTGCCGTGGTAGAACGAGCTTCGGGAGCGAGAGCGTTCCACGATGCCTCCGCGGAAGTCAGGTCTGAATCCGCGAGCAAACTTGAGCGAACGCGGGTCTCCGCGCCGCGCAAACCAGGCAATGCTCTGCCCTCCGTGAATCTGACGAGCAGGATCGGAGGCGGCTCGCTCACGCGGCGCACTAAAATCGCGATAGGGGGCAATTCGTCCCTCGGGGGCGCGTCGAAGAACGTGTCCAAGCGCGCGCGAGTCCTGAGGAACCTTGGCTGCCCCAGCGTTGATCGTCTCTAGCGCCGTCTGAATTTCGAACGGAAGGTCGGTACTCGACTCGTCCGAGGTGACATATTCGTAGCCGTCGCGCACTTCGCGGACAAGTGCACCCTTTCCGATCCAAAACTCGCCCTCGCAGTCGATGAAATGCGAAGCGACGCGCCAGACGAGTGAGAGGTCTTTATAGAAGATGCGTGCGAAGGTCCGCGCACTCGCGACTCCTTTCTGAACGAGGTAAGCCACGACAAAGCGCAGCTCAGGAATCTGCCGCGGCGAGGCAACAAAGAATTGCGTATCAAACAGTTCGATCTGCGCAACCGGAGGATACTTGCGAACCAATGTCTTCGGGTCGTCCTTGAGGTCACCGGCAACGTGAAGGGGCGCGTCCAACAAGACCTTCGCAAAGCGCCGCCTCGACTCGGCTGCAGAGCCCGGAGTCGGGTGAACGGATGGGGTAACGAGTCTGCGCTTGCTTCGAACCACGCGGAACTATGCCACTATGGCTTTACGCCACCAAGTGTCTACCTTGGCGGTTGAGACGCAGGGAACTCCATGACCAGGCCAGGTCGTCGATGCGAGATGGCGCGCCATCGAACGCAAGTCCAACAATAGCCTGTGCACGCCACACGACTCGTGCTGGAAAGACGTACTCGGCATTGCTCTGCACGTCACAGATGCGCAACACCGTCCGGTTGCTAAGTTTGAGCTGGCAGGTCGTTTCGATCGCGACGCCGCTGCCGCAAATGTCGTGCAAACGCCCCTCTCCAAAGCCACCTGCATAGGTAAAATGTACTTGAGGGGGCTCCTCAAAACGGTTACAGCGCCGCTTCTGTCCGTTGACGAAGTCGCCACGGAGACATTGGCGAAGTGCGCTCGCGCGGACTTTGTCAGGTAGGCCGAGTTCGATCTGCATGCGCTCCTTCGCCCGCAAAAGCTGGTACTCGTAAACGGTGTCGAGAAGTTCTGAGATCATGCCGAGGTTCTCCTGTTCAAGCGCCCTTCTTGTACGAGCAATCTGCAACGCGTGTGCCACGCCCGATCCACCAGTGATTCCCACCAATGAATGGCCGCGAAAGCACCGCACTCTGACAGCGATGTCAGGCATCGTGCGAAGGGCATGCGCCAGCTTGCGGACGGGTAGGATAAGCACCTACCGTGGCCATGGCGGAGTTGAGGCATAAAGGTTAGGACGTCCGAGCGAGACAAATGGATCTATTCGAACACCACCAAAAGTCACACGCCCATGCAACGCAACCTCTCGCGGAACGCGTTCGCCCCCGCGCTTTGGACGAATGTGTCGGCCAGCAAAAACTACTCGGACCCAGCGGCATTCTGCGTCGTGCGATCGAGCGGGACCTGGTTCCTTCATGCATCTTGTGGGGACCTCCGGGGACGGGGAAAACGACGATCGCGTCGGTGATCGCGCGCGAAACCAACCATCACTTTGTCCCTTTTTCCGCTGTCCTAGCGGGCGTCCCTGAGCTCCGCAAACGCATCGCGGAAGCAAAAGAGGCGCACACCTACCGCGCCGAGAAAACCATCCTCTTCATTGACGAGATCCATCGCTTCAACAAGGCGCAACAAGACGCGCTCTTGCCACATGTCGAGAGCGGAACGGTCACCCTCATCGGTGCGACCACCGAGAACCCGTCGTTTGCGGTCAATGCCGCGCTGCTCTCACGCGCTCGCGTGTTTCGACTCGAAACGCTGAGCGATGGTGACATCGAAACTTTGCTCCGGCGTGCACTCGAACGAGGTTTCGATCGCCCTGCAAACATTAGCGATGACGCAATCGCCGCTCTCGTCGCGGCAGCAGCAGGCGACGCCCGCCGAGCGCTCGGCGCGCTCGAGATCGCCATCGGTCAAGAGCAGGACATAACCCCCAACATGATCGCGCAAATCTTCCAGACCAAGACGCTGCTTTATGACAAGTCGGGCGAAGAGCACTACAGCGTAACCAGCGCGTTCATCAAGTCGATGCGAGGAAGCGACCCCGATGCCGCGCTTTACTGGATGATGCGCCTCCTTGAGTCGGGGGACGACCCGCGCTTCGTCATTCGACGCATGCTGATCTTTGCCAGCGAAGACATCGGGAACGCGGACCCACGCGCACTGCTGATCGCCAGCGCGACCGACCAAACCTACGAACGACTGGGCATGCCCGAGGCGATGCACACGCTCGCACAGTGCTGCACCTACCTCGCCACCGCTCCCAAATCGAATGCATCCTACCGCGCCTTCGTAGCGGCCAAGGCAGACGTCACCGATCGAGGGGCCTTGCCAGTCCCGATGAAGCTGCGCAACGCACCGACCGCGGCGATGAAGGACTGGGGCTACGGCACGGGTTATCGCTACCCACATGACGAGGGTGGCTACGTTGAAGGGGAGACTTATCTGCCCGAAGCGCTGGGACAACGGCGATACTACGAGCCCAAGGCCGGGTACGAACTAAAACTAGCCGAGTACCGGGCATCTCAGCGCAAAAATGGCCGCTCCTAGCAGCCTGTAGCGTCCGCGCGGGATGTGCGGTACCACCGCTGACATGAAGCTCGTCGACATGACAAAGATCGTCGGAACCTGCAGCGCCCTTTTGCTCGCATGCTCGAGTCCGAAAACTGAAACCGAGGCAAAACCTGTTGAAAAGGTGGAGACCAAGCCCGCCGAAGAGAAGGTCGAGCCTCCCCCAAGCCCCGCGGAGCAGGGCATTCCCGCGCCAGCCGATGTCGCGGCGCCTCCCGCCGATGCTGAGAAGACGGCCTCTGGCATCGCGAGCAAAGTGCTCCAAGAAGGCTCGGGCGAAAAACCCGGACCCGAGGACGAAGTCGAAGTTCACTACACCGGCTGGCTGACCACGGGCGAAATGTTCGACTCATCGGTGAAACGAGGAGAGCCCGCCGTGTTTCCACTCAACCGGGTGATCAAGGGCTGGACCGAAGGCGTGCAGCTCATGAAGGTTGGTGAAAAGCGTCGCTTCTGGATTCCCGGCAAGCTCGCCTACGGTGAGGCGCCTCCCGACTACACATTTTCGCGCCCTGGCAGGCCGCTTGGCACGCTCGTTTTCGACATCGAGTTACTCTCCATTCCGCGGCCGCCGGAACCGCCCAAAGATCTCAAGAAGCCGCACGGTGCCAAGAAGACAGCCTCTGGACTCAAGCACAAGGTGCTGGAAAAAGGCTCCGGGAGCGAACACCCGAAGGAGACCGATCGCGTGACGGTGCACTACTCGGGTTGGACCACCGACGGCGAGCTTTTCGACTCTTCGGTTGAGCGCGGCCAACCTGCTTCATTCGAGCTCAATCGAGTCATCAAGGGCTGGACCGAAGGCCTGCAACTCATGGTGGAGGGCGAGAAGCGTCGCTTCTGGATCCCAGGCGACCTCGCTTACGGTGAGGCGCCCAAGGGCTGGACCTACCGACCTGGAGGCCCACCCCTGGGCACGCTCGTCTTCGACGTCGAACTCATCAAAATCAACTGATCTCTACCTCTGGCTCTTCATGGCTTCGCGTCACGAACATCGATCTGCCGGTAGCAGATCGGTTCGCTTTGGCTGCGCACATTCATCGCGGCCACCAGCTTTCGCGATTGCGGGTTCGAGGTGAGTTCAGATCGCGAGTGCCCCCGCAGTGAAGGGGCGAAGACGTTTTTGGCGCCGATGGAGGGGGTCGGCCACCCCCTCTTCCGTCACCTCATCGCATCACGAGGTGGCGTGGACATGCTGTGTACAGAGTTTGTGCGTGTGAGCCGCGCGCCACTCCACCCGAAGCTGCTCACCAGCGCGGTCGTCAAAGAACCTGGGTTGCCGCTTTCGGTGCAGGTCATGGGCAACGATGCCGACAAGATGGGTGAGGCCGCACGTTGGGTCGAAGAAGCCGGCGCTGACGTCGTGGACATCAACCTGGGTTGCCCCATGCCGCGCGTCGTCCGCAAAGGCGTGGGCGCAGCGATGCTCAAAGATTTGGACCTGCTCAAGTCTGTCGTGGGTGAGATGCGCGCCAACGTGAACGGGACTCTCTCGGCAAAGATTCGCGCCGGCTTTGACGATAGCGCGCGCGTACTCACTATCGCGCGCACGCTTCAAGAGGTCGGCATCGACTATCTTGTCGTTCATCCCCGGCGTCGGGCCGACTTTTACCGTGGAGTGGCCGACTGGCGCATCATCGGCGCGCTCAAGCGTGAACTTCGCATTCCCGTCATTGGCAACGGTGATGTTTGGTATGCGGAAGACTTCTCGCGAATGGCCCGCGAAACGGGTTGTGATGGCGTCATGATCGGTCGCCCGGCGCTTCGAAACCCATGGATTTTTGCGCAAGCCCAGGCGTTGCGAGAAGGTCTCGCACCTGCAGACCCAAACGGAGACGACGTCGCAGACTTTGTTTCGACCACCGCCGAGTGTTATGGCGAAGTTTTTCGAAAACCACTCGGTAAGCTCAAGGAGTTGACGCATTATCTGTGCCGAGCGCGCCGCGACGGTAAAGCGTTGGTCAAGCACACCTTCTCCATCCAGGACTCGGAGCGCTTCGTCGATACCGTCTGCAATGCTTTTGCAAAACTTGGGCGCGAAGAGTTAGACCTCGACGCACACGGTCGACTCGCCCTAGAGAAAAGCGGAAGCGCACGAGACGCTAACTTTGGGGAGTGCGACAGGCCAAGAGCGGCCTGACTTTGAGTTTGGCCTCGCGCAGCTCGTCGTCCGGCTGGGACGCCATCACGATCGCGCCGCCCGTTCCGGCCGTCGCCTGCTTGCCGTCAAACACTGCCGTACGAATAACGATGCTAAGCATCGCCTGACCATCAACGCCCACATATCCGAGTGCGCCCGAATACAGCCCTCGCTTTTGGCCTTCTAGATCGGCCAAGATTTCCATGGAGCGTCGCTTGGGCGCTCCCGTCATGGACCCACCTGGAAAGGCCGCTCGGAGGACATCTGTCAGGTCGAGACCAGGTTGCAACTGACCTTCGATGGTGCTCACGAGTTGGTGCACGTTCGGGTGGGTCTCCACCTCCATCAAACGAGGCACTTGAATGCTGCCCAAAAGCGACACTCGGCCAAGGTCGTTTCGCAACAGGTCGACGATCATCAAGTTCTCTGCCACGAAGCGAGGCATGCGGAGTTTTGCTGCGTGGGCTTGGTCGGTTGAAAGATGTTCACTGCGCGGAGCCGTGCCCTTGATTGGGCGGGCTGTGCAACGCCCAGTACCATCCACTTGCAAAAAGAGTTCTGGAGACGCACTAGCAACGGCGCGAGCCCCGTCTCGAATAAACGCGGCGTACGGCGCTGGATTGTGCGTACGCAATCGCAGGTAATAGTCGAGCGGGTCGTCCTCGATTTCAAACGAGGTCCGGTCGGTGAGACAAAGTTCGTAACTTTCGCCCGCCACCAGCGCTTCCTTCGCCCGCATGACGCGTTGTCGGTAGACATCATCGGAGCACGACAAGGGTACCTCGACAGGTTCCGCACACGGCTGTCGCGAGATCACCGCTTGAGACGGTACGGGAAGCGTCTCGAGTCTCGCGCTCATCTCATCAAACCACGCTTCAGCGCGAACGCGTTCCGCGTCGTCATCAGCCAAGGCGAAGAGCGCGACCTGTGCTGCTTCGTGATCCCAAGCGATCCACCGGCGAACGGATCGAATCAAGCTCGTGTCCCCGTTGTTCCCGGCCGCATCCTCGGCAAGCGCCTCATACGCCAGCACGCACACCCAGCCACCCGCGAACGGTGCATTAAACCCGTCCCCGTAGTGTTCGACGCTACCTGGAGGACTTACGCGCTGTGTGAGTTCGCGAAACGAAAGAGCTTCACCCAAGTGTCCCATGTAACTATACCGCGCCCGCGTATCGACTGCTCCGTCAAACCAAAATGCATCATCGGTTCGAAAGACGTGTCGAAAAACGTGCTCGGGATCCGGGCACGACGAGAGCGACCGGCTACAAACCACGGGCCGCGTGGACACCACGAACTCGTCACGAGGCTGCCTCGCCTCGATAACCGGAGAACATTCAAGCCGGTTGGCCGAAGATGCTTCGCGCAGAAAGTTGATCGCCAATCTTTCGCCAAACTGGGTGAGGATCGATTCAGGGTGAAACTGAACCCCCCATCGCGGCCGGCCTCTGACCCGAAGCCCCATCACCACGTCATCGTCGCTCCAGGCGATGCGCGCGAGCGCCGGAGACAAGTTCGTGATGCATAGAGAATGATAGCGAACCGCAAACGCACCTTGGGGGACGCCGTGCATGAGAACGTCGTCATCGTGATAGATCCGACTTCGATAGCCGTGCATCACAGTGGGTGCGTTCTGCAGCTGCGCACCGCTGAAAACACCCAACCCCTGATGGCCTAAACAAACGCCTAGAAGGGGGAGATCAAGCCCTGCAATCACGTCCGCACACAGACCGAAGTCGGCCGGTCGGTCGGGGCGTCCGGGCCCCGGAGACAAAACGATAGCCTGTGGGCGAAGGGCACGCAGGTCCTCAAGTGATGCACGATGATCGAGCACGTGCGGCAGATGACCCAGCTGCATTCCGAAGAGATGGACCAAGTTCCAAGTGAAAGAGTCTTGGTTGTCGATGACGACCAAACGCACAGCAATTTCGTACCATTATTGGCGCCGATTGGGGCTTTTCGGTGGCCGAGAGCATCAATTCGCGCTAACGCTAAGGGTGGGTCTGCAGTTTGATAATTCGAAGTGTGCGGTCGCCGAAGCACTCCTTGAGGAGGCCTCGATCTTCATTCACCTCGATCCACGCCATCGTGCGGTTCGCGTTCCTGGCTGGCTTCGCTCCGGACCCCAGCTGGTGCTTCAGGTCGGGTATTCGATGGCCATCCCTATTCCCGACCTTCGTGTCGACGAGGACGGCATCTTCGCAACGCTTTCGTTCCAGCGAAGTCCGTTTACATGCTGGATCCCATGGGAGGCGGTGTTTGCGGTCGTGTCTGATGACGGCAAAGGCATGATGTGGCCCGAGGATTTACCGGAAGAGATCTCAACCGACGTCGATCGCGAATTCGCGAAGCTCGGCGCCGACGATCTGGAGGAGGTTTTGGCCGATTACGATGCAGACCCCCTGCACGCGCCATCCGAGGTTCGCTCGTCGGTGACCTCGCGCCCGCTTCGGCTCATCGACAGTTCGCCGCCATCGGCTCCTCCACGACAGCTCTCCTCTCCAACCCCGTCAACGTTGGGTAAGGGGTCCGTTGGGCCTCGGTCGAAGCAACGGACCGAAGACAGCGCGCCACACCTACGTTTGGTCAAGTAGCGCTCAATCTTGGCGAAGCACGTCGCGCGCAGACTGCCGGTCAACCTTGCCATTGGGCCCAAGCGGAAGCGCTTGCACGCACCGAAAAAGCCTGACGCGCAGATGCACCGGCCACGTCCGCTGTGCTGCCTCAAACGCCACAGCATCAAAGGGCTCGGCAGCTACGAGCACGGCTCCAACCACTTGCCCCCACGTCGGATCATCGACGCCCACTACACATGCTTCGTGCACGCCCGGCAGCTGGGTGAGACGTGTCTCAACCTCGTGGGGCGACACGTTCTCACCGCCTGTAATGATCATCGAATCGAGCCGACCCTCAAGGATGAGCCTCCCGTCCTCGCTGAGTCTGCCGCGGTCTCCGGTCGCGTACCAACCTTCGCGGTCCCGTACGGACTCACCAACATAGCCGGCGAAAAGCTGTGGCGTGCGGACGAGAAGCCCGCCAAGCTCATCGGTCCTCAGCTCCACACCAGGCAAGGGAATCATGCCGCCGTGGGTCGACAGTTCGGTCGCAATCTGTGAACAGGCTTCGGTAAACCCGTAGGTGCGTCGCAACGGCCAGCCGAGCGCACACGCCGCGTCGTACAGCGAGGGCGGGCAGGCAGCGCCGCCTACCAAAACCACTCGTAACGACGCAGGGGGGCGAAGGCGCTGGTCCACAAAAGCTCTGAGCTGGGTCGGCACCAGAGAAGCTAAGGTTACGCGCTGTGCGCACAAGCATCGATGCCAAGCCAGCACATCAAATTGGTCGGGCGGGACGACCACCGGAACCCCCGCCTCAAAGCAGCGAAGTAAGATGCTCATCCCACCGATATGTGCCGTAGGAAGCGAGAGAATCCAACGATCCCCTGGGTGCCATCCGATATGCGCCGAATGCGCGCGCAAAGCAGCGAGCAGAGCTTCACGCGGTAATCGGGCAAGCTTGGGTGTCGCCGTCGTACCGCTTGTAGGCATGAGTAGCGCGACAGCCGAAAGCGACTCCACCGATCGAAGCTGGAGTGGATGCTCCTCCTCGCCGACGCCGCCTCTACGCCGACCATCGAACATCGAAAGTACGCTCTCGCGCAGTGCAGGGTCCCAGCGCGGGTGTAGTGGAAGCATCGTGCGTTCTGCGCGCCAAAGGGCAAGGATACGTGCACAGGTATCGATGTCCGGTCGAGCGACGAAGGCAACAATGGCATCGGCACCCGTGCTCCCCAACTCCCGAGCGTGACGCTCAACGTGCTCACGGGTGCGCTCCGCGTTGACTTGGCCGTGTGCATCGCACTGAAGCAATGCGGGTGAAGCCGTGCTAGCGGTCATGCTCAAGAACGTCGTACGTCTGCTCAAGCAGCGAGTAGGGACCGAGACCGTGGATCACACCAGGAAACAGCAACGCCCATGCAAGCAGCGCGCGATACCCGGAGTCGGGCTCAAGGCAGTGCGATATGACCGGCGATGCGCCCCAGTTGAGCGCATTTTGGCACCAAAACAAGATGTTTTCGTTGTCGCCCAGTCGCGTGGGCTTGATGGTGAGTGCACGAACGCGGTGAACTTGTCGCAGCTCCTTGAGCAGCGAAAACGCACGTGCCTCGCTCAGCGTCTCGTCAAAGCAGAGGCCAATCGGCAGCGCAGGTATCGTCAGCAAGGCCTCTGGATCACACGGCTCCTCGAGGAAGTCGACGCCCATGTGCGCGAATGCCCCTGCCACATCGCTCACCAACGTCGGGTCGAGCGAACGGTTGGCGTCAACACGAAGCTCCGCCTCTGGGTTTCGTGCGCGAATCGCTGCGACACGCTGAAGCTCGTCTTGTAGGGACCTCCCGATCTTGATCTTGACCGCGCGTGCGCCCACTGCAGCCTCGGGCGGATCTTCGTCGCGAAGCCAATACGCAAACTGGACGACCTCTGATCGCCCGCGCTTAACGATACGTGCAAGCAGCTCCTCCGCCTCCACGCCTTGGCGCAAAGCGCGCAGTCGAAGCGCCGCGGTGTCGATCGCGAAGCGGGCGCTGGGGAGCCACACAGGCGTCTTGCGCAGTGCGCGCGACACGAGCTCCGAGCCAAACGCATCGTGTTCTACGAACGCAGCAAATCGCTCTAACTCGGTCTCTACATCGTGAAGCGTTTCATCAGAGTAACCGGGTAGCGGAGCAGCCACTGCGCTGCCGATGTTTCCGTCCGCGTCGTGCAGCTGCACTTCGAGCCACTGGCGCTCAGTCCAGGAGGTATTCGCATTCGCATAGCGGTCCATCGACCGTCCTCGCCTGTGCAGCGTGACCCGCACCTACAAGCCTCCATCTCCGAGTATCAATGACAATGTCAGTAGAACACCCCAAAGCGTCATACACTTGGCGGTCTGTTCGAGCACTCGATTGAGGGCAGCTCCATCCTTGCGTAGCAGCTCTAACGTAAGCCACGTGAGCGGTATTAGCATCGGCACCGGCAGTAGTAGCCAAATCGGTTCGAGGAGGTCGTCGCGCAGAAACCACAGCGATCCAACGCTGCTCAAGACGAGCCCCGCATACTCAGTCACTCCGAAGCCCCGCCCAAAGCGCGCAGGCAGTGTTCGCTTCCCCACTTCGCGGTCGGTCGGGACATCGCGCACATTGTTCACGACCAGAATCGCCGTCGCCATAGCGCCGACAGACCAGGAACTGACCCACGCGCTGTGCGGAACCGCGCCATGCTGAACAAAGGCTGTTCCGCACACCGCGACAAATCCAAAGAAGATCATGACAAAAAGGTCCCCGAGACCATGATAGCCGAGCGGGAACGGCCCTCCGGTGTAGGCGAGCGCAGCGACCAACGAGCACGCACCGATAGCGATGACGGTCGGTCCAGCCACCCAGGTCAGGTAAAGGCCAGCAAGCGCCGCAAACAAAAACGCCACGACCACGCCAACCCGAAGCTGGCGTAGCGTGAGCAGGCCTGCCTGCGCAGCTCGCAGCGGTCCGACGCGCGCGTCGGTGTCGGCCCCTTTTTCGTAGTCGAAGAAGTCGTTCGCAAAATTGGCCCCAATTTGAATCCACACTGCGCCAAAAAGTGCACTGACAGCCGGCCACAGCGAAAAGCCCCCCGCAACGTGTGCGCAAGCACTGCCGACCATGACGGGAACCACCCCGGCCGCCAAGGTTTTGGGCCGCGCTGCCAACCACCAGGCCGCCAAAGAGCCTGGCGCAATGGATTTGGGTGCGATCTGTGTTGTGCTCGTCAAAGTTTCGCCCAAAACAGCTCCGGTTTCTCGACAACTGGGTTATGTCCGCAATCTTTCACAATCTCAAGTCGGGAACCGGGGATCACGCGCTGGGCTTGCCTGCAAATCTCAAGGAATTTGCGGTCCGATTCGCCGCAAACGATGGTCATCGGAACACGGAGCGCGGGTAAGCGGGGCCACAAATCCGGCATGACGCCAAGCCCCAGACCGCGAATTGCGCCTACCACGCCCTCCGCAAAGTGAGAGGTTCGTATCGCACGCTGTCGTTCGAAAGCCAGTTCGTCCATGCACGCTTGCGAATCGAAAAGCGCTAGGCGTTCCCAGTCATCCACAAACGACTCAAGGCCGAACTCATCAATGTGAGCGCACCAGCTTTCCTCAAGTTGGAGGCGCGCCTGACGTTCCTCGACTGTCCGCAAGCCCGGATTAACGCTGACCAACGTGACCGATGAAAAATGTTCTGGCGCAGTGCAAAGCATGCCGAGCGCCACGCGCGCACCCATCGAGTATCCGAGCAACTGACAACCTGCAGGCGCCAGCTCAAGGAGTCGCTCGCATTCAGTATCGAAAGTCGTTGCAGAACGCACGGGCGGCAACACCCCATGGCCGAATAGATCGGGGGTGATGCGAAGGTTTGGTGCAACAGGCGCATGGTCCCAACTCCGTGCAGAACCAAGAAAGCCGTGTAACATGATCGTCGGCAGATCGTCGGACCAAGCCACGGCGACGTTACTCGGACGGCGGCTCAAATAGAGCCCGCAGCGCGCGCTCTGCCTCAGACGCGGACCGGGGAGAGACCAACACCTCAACGAGTGAACTTTCGGTCTGACCGAATGAACCGCGAATGCAAGCCTCAAGCCCCTCAATGTCCGCGCGCACGTAACGCATGCCAAACAAACGTGCCGCGTGTGAGAACTCGACGTCGTGAGGGCTCGTGAACATCGCCATGTCGTCGCGCGTCGATGGCTCGCTCGCGACCGGCAGCTGCTCAAAAATCCGTCCACCGCCATTGTTGACGACGACAATGACCATCGGAGCGGGCAAGTCCTTGCATAACGCCAAACTTCCAATGTCGTGAAGGAGTGTAACGTCGCCACTCCAGACCACAGCGGGTTTCTCGTTTGCGGTGATAAGCCCGGCGGCCGTCGCGATCAGTCCGTCGATGCCTGACACACCTCTGCGCGATACGACGCGCACGTCCGGTCGCGTTGAGAGCCCCCATGTCTCAAGCAGACGCACTGGCAAACTGTTTCCGACCACGAGATATCCGCGCTTTTTTGTGGCCTTGAGGACAGCCGACGCAACCAGCGCCTCGCCTTCGCCGAGCTCGGTCCGCAAATCGTTTATCGCTTTTTGCGTCTGTTCGAAGGCCTCGGTCCACTGGCTGAGCCAGTTGGGCTTTCGTCGAAGCTGCGTCTCCGCAAAGAGCTCGGACAGCAAGTGAAGCTCGTCGCCGAAGAGCGACTCGAAGGCAGCGACCTCTGGGTCCTCGTGCCACGGGTCTTGAAGACCGTGCTCAGACATGACAAGTCGCTTGGTCCCCTTGCCGATTCGCTTGAGCCACTTGGGATACCACGGCGAAGTCGGGGTGTTACCCACTTGAATGATGAGGTCAGGCGTCAACGTCTGCGAACCGGTGCTGAGCGCGCGCATGAGTGGGTCAAGCGGTAGCGCATCCGGTGAAAAATAGGCGCTCGTGCGCTCCGCAAGAAGCGGGATACAGAGTTCGGATAGACGCTCAAGCGCAACGGCGCGCGTGGCAGAGTTGATCACGTGATGGGATGGTCCTGCCACGATAACGGGGTGTACGGCTTCGCGAATTTTCTGGGGCCATTCACCAAGTTCGGTCTCCTCTCGTTGCTTCTTGCGCCAACTGCCAAGCTTGAACCGCGGCGGCGCTTCTTCGACTTCGTCGCTCGGCTCCAGAGGCTTTTCAAAAGGCGCATTGATGTGTACCGGCCCCGGCAGGCCGTCGCCACCTTCAGCCGACCGCCGGGCTTGCATGCTCAGGTTGACGACTTGCGCCAGAGCCTCACCACTTGGCAAGCCCGCGTCGAAAAAGCGGCGCACATGCTCCCCATAAAAGTCGGCCTGACCGATCGTTTGGTTGGCACCACAGCCGAGCAAGTACGGCGGCCGATCCGCAGATACGACGATAAACGGAAGAGCGGCGCGATGCGCCTCAAGGAGTGCAGGATAGTAGTGGGAGAGCGCAGAGCCCGACGTACAAATCAAGACAGGTCGCTTGCCTGCTTTGGAAAGGCCGAGCGCAAAGAACCCCGCACTACGCTCGTCGCGTACCAGATGCCGTTTTCGCTTTTCGTCGAGTTCACACAGGATGCGGGCACCTACGACGAGCGGCGTCGATCGTGAACCGGGCGAAATCACGAAGTGGTCACCGAGAGGTCCGAGTAAATTGACGGTCCAATGCGCTAGCGAAACTGAACTCGCTTGAGTCACTCCCGGGGGCCCGGGGTCTGATTTACCGCCCGCTTCTCGATGCGCCATTTTCGCCAAGACCTAGCGCGCTAAGCATCGCATTTAGCTTGACGGATGTCTCGTCATACTCGCTTGCGGGGTCGGAATCGCGGACGATTCCCCCGCCTGCAAAGAGTTCAGCGCGACGCTCGGCGATCAACCCCGATCGCAGCGCAACCGCGAACTCGCCCTGTCCGCTCTCGTCGAACCAACCGACTGGGCCCGCGTACCAGCCGCGGCCCATCGGTTCGTTTGTCTCGATCCACGTGCGCGCTCGGTCCACAGGAACACCACACACGGCAGGTGTGGGGTGCAAAATCGATAGCAATTCAAGAACGTGTATCCGACTTTTGAGTCGACCACTGATCGGAGTGTGTAGGTGCACGATGTTCTTGAGTCGCTTGAGCGCCGGCTCCTTGGGAACATTGAGCTCCGTGCAAAGCAGCTTCACGCGCTCCACGATCTCGTCCACCACGAAGGCATGCTCTTGGCGGTCCTTGTGACTCTCGCGGAGCCAACCCTCGGCATCGGGACGGGCCGGGTCGACGGAGCCGGCAAGCGCATCGGCGTAAAACTGGTGCCCCTGAAGCGCAACGAGTCGCTCGGGGCTGGCGCCCACAAAATGGTTTTTGCCCTGGCCCTCACCTTGAAACGAGAACAAGAAACAACCGGGAAAGGCTCGCTCGAGATTCAAAAGCACCTGCTGAACATCGAGCGCGCGCGTTGTCTCGACGACCGAGCGACGCGCGAGAACGACCTTGTGAAGTGCACCCGACGCGATTTCGTCCTTGGCAGCCTCAACCAGCGCACACCACTCGTCTTTACCCATGTGACGAACGCGCTCCATTGCAGACTGTGCGCGCGCAAGTGTCGCATGCTCCGCCTGAAAGCTCGCAACGAGGTCGTCGTACTCTTGAACTGGGACTTGCGTGTCTTGATCATGGCTCAAGTCGATGTTCAGACAAAACCATGCACGTCCGGCTTGAACCCGAACCTCCCAGCGGGGAAGTACAAAGCGACCATCGCCGAAACCGGTCCACGACTCGTTGGTACTGCCTTCTGCAAACGCGAGACCGCCCACAAGCTGAGCACCTGGTCCCCGACCGTCGAAAAAGAAGGGTTCAATGCGGCGAAAGATGCTCGCCGCGCGAGCGCAAACATTGGCGACGTGGTCCTCGCCGCTGGGCATGATCTCGGCAGTACGCCCCCAGGTCGCAAAGTAGTTACCGCGTGACGGTTCGCCCCACACGGTGGCGTGGCCCAGGTGCGCAATCGAGATCGGAACCGCTGCGGTAAGAAGCGATGGAAACGCGATGGGTGGCGCCGGAAGCTCAATGCGCGCAAGGACGGGGCGGTCTCTGACGTGGCTCAGAACGTCGCGCAGAAAGTGTTGCGTATCTTGCGGCCGCTGTGCGGAAGCGAGTGGTTCAGCGAGACTCATGATTGCGCCTCGGAAACGTAAAGACAGCACACCCCGAACGTCAGCGAGTCAACCTCGACAACGGCCTGTCCAGCCTCCCTCATCATATCCGCGAAGGTTTCTGGGGAAGGAAAAGCCGCGATCGACTCCTGCAGGTACGCGTACTCACGCTTGCCGGAAATGGTCGCGCCGACCCACGGGACGACTTTGTGAATGTGGAAGCGCGCGAGAGGACCCAAGAAGCCGTTTCGAGGCTCGCTCAGTTCGAGCACGGCGATGCGTCCGCCAGTTCGTACCACACGGTTCATTTCGCGCAGGGCGAGCAAACGGTCGGGAACGTTGCGAATACCGAACGCGATCGTACAGGCATCGAATGAGTTGTCTTCAAAGGCAAGCGCCTGAGCGTCTCCTTCGAGAAGGGAGACGCGAGAATCGAGGCCTGCACGCTGCACCTTGCTTTCGCCGACGGCGAGCATGTTGACCGATGGGTCGACGCCTACGACCGACACATCGGCGCTCTCAGCGATTTGAATCGCCAGGTCGGCGGTACCGGTCGCCAGGTCGAGCACATGATGGCCAGCCTCAAGCGCCAGCGCTTTGACGGTCTTGCGGCGCCAACCTTGGTCGACACCCAGAGAAATGATCCGGTTCAGGAGATCGTAACGATCCGCGATCTGATCGAACATTTCCCCGGAGCCCGGGCTCGGACCATGCGCCACGTTCACGGAACTCTCCCGTCACCATTGGGCGGAAGGTTCGACTTGCGCGCGTGAAGGCGCATGTGGCCGCGCTGAATGCCCTCACCGGCAAGCGCACGAAGCGCGGCCAAGTTCGAAGCCAACCCCGCCGCGCCCATGACCATCGCAAGCTCATCCCAGCCGTGAACGCCCAGCAGTTCGAACGCCGCACGCACCCCGCCAGAAACACGCGTCGAGCCTCCCACGGTTCCCACTGCCATCGGCATGTTGAGTTCCCCGTGCAGCACCTCGTTCACCACACACCAAGTGGCGAGCGGACGGTACCGACCTTCGATTGCCGCAAACCCATGCGCGCCGGCTTCGATCGAACGCCAGTCCTGACCGAGCGCCAACGCCACGGCGTCGACACCATTCATGATCCCCTTGTTGTGGGTCACTGCACGGTACGGGTCGAGTTCCGCAAACCGGCTAGCCCGGGTAATTCCATGCGCGAGCTCACTCCCCGCCTCGTAGTCGTTACGAACGAGCGCGTCGAACTCGACATCGGCAGTCACCGTGACCATGCGGCGAATCGGCAGGTTGCTCAGGATACGCAACCCGATTTGTCCATGCGCCAACTCGGCGATTCGAGGAGCTACCGCCTCGGCAACGGTATCGACCAGGTTGGCGCCCATGGCATCTCGCACATCGATGTAGAGGTGAACAACCGCGAGGCCCTCCTCTTCGCTCAGCGTGCGAAACTCAAGGTCTCGAAAGCCTCC
The DNA here is from genome assembly GCA_964487255.1 of uncultured Polyangiales bacterium. Lineage (GTDB taxonomy): Bacteria > Myxococcota_A > Polyangia > Polyangiales > CAZAQV01 > CAZAQV01. The sequence goes on from CAZAQV010000030.1 coordinate 68,436, forward strand.
CCCGCGCTGGACCATCGTCGGAATGCTCTGGTCGGCGAGAGCAGCAAGTTCATCGCGCGCAGCCAGAACTCGAGCCTGAGCGGCACTGCAGTCCACAACCCTATCCAGCTGTACCTGGGTGGTCATCACCGGCTCGGTCGTGCGGGCCGAGAACCCCTGGGAGCGACGCACCATGAGCGCGGCATTGGAGGCGGCAGCAACCACGGAGGGCTCTTCGACCGACATGGGCACCAAGTAGTCTCGCTCATTGATCGAAAAATTGAGGGCAATGGAGAGCGGCAACCCATGCGTGGCCACCACGTTTTCGCTCATCAAGTCTGCAAGCGCCACGGACAAGCCACCACCGCTGCGATAGTGCGCAATAGCCTCAGGTGAAAGTCGCCCCTGCGACACGAGCTCGGCCAGACGCGCTTCGACGGACTTGCGATAGAAGCCGCTGAGACGACTGTGCGGTTCCGCAGTGCGCGAAGCTTCACGAGAAGGATACGATGTCTGGGCACCTTGCCCTGCGTTCAGGTCCACGACTAAACTTTCCGACTCACGGCCATGTTGGCGAGAGTCTTGAGCGATTCTTTGGCTTCTCCATCTGGCAATACGGCAAGCGCCTCGCAGGCGCTGTTCATCCGGCCTCTTGCCAGATCCATGCAACGCGCGACAGCGTTCGTCTTGTCGATCGCCTCGAGCACCCTTTGCAGGTGTTGTGGCGAAAGCTCCGGTGACAGCGGCTCGCTGACGGCTTGCTGGCCATACCGCACGATCTCGCGCAGTACAGGCACCACAGAGGGCTCTCCCTCCACCGCTAAAAGAAGCGGGTACGTCATCTTGCCTTCGCGCAAATCCGCAAAAAGATGCTTCCCGGTCACCGATTCGTCGCCCGTGAGGTCCAAGACGTCATCGACGGCTTGGAATGCCACACCCAAGTGACGACCAAAACTGCGTAGCGCTTCGGCGCCGACATCATCGAGCCCACCCGCCCGCGCACCTGCGGCCATAGCCCAGGCAAAGAGCGCAGCGGTCTTACCTTCGACGATCTGCAACCATTGGGCCGGGGTCACATCGAGTCGGCCGCGGGTCTCCAACTGCACCGCCTCGGCGTAAATCATCTCTGAAATCGTCGTCAGCAGCTCGTCCAGCGTGTGCGGCACGCACGCTCTTTGCACGCGCCGAAGTGCCTCGATCAAAACCCAGTCGCCTGCGAAGATGCTCGCCGCGTTACCATAGATGGCGCGCGCAGCTGGTTCGCCCCGTCGCTGGTCGCCAAGGTCGACAACGTCGTCGTGAAGAAGCGTTGCGATGTGTACCAGTTCGACTGCTACCGACAAGTCTGCCACCCGAGCATCGAAGGTGCCCTGGATACGCGCCGCCAAGATCACCGACAAAGGTCGTAACCGCTTGCCATCCACACGGAGCAAGTGACGTGCCGCGGCATGAATTTGCGTGTGCTCCTTTGGGTTTGCCGGCACCTGTAGCTTTTCGAAGCTTTGTTCGAAAGCCTCCATGTCGGAGCCAACGAAGGTGGAGAGGTCAAACAAATCATCCGCCAAAGCCTCGAGCCCGCTCTTCGTGCAAACCGCCGCCAGGCGCTGAAGTACATCAGGCGCATCGGCGGCCTTCTGGGCGCTGTCTTGCTGTACTGGAGTTGTAGGTGAAACGACCGACATAAAAACTGCCCAAAAAAACGCTGGGGCCATTGGCGGGATAGTTCAATGGTCCGCCAAAGACCCCTCCTCGGTGCGGGGCACATAGAACGGAATCGTTGGGATAACAAGCGCTGTTTCAAGACCCCTGATTCTTGCCCCGTATCCGGGAAAAACGAGCATTTCCGTAAAAAAGAACGCTTGGTCGCACACGTTCCCCGGCACCCGTTTGAGACTCGGGGTGCTTCGGGGTAGCTCAGGGGTATGGGTGAATGGGACGACATCCCGGACGTACGCGATGGGCTAACCCGCAAGGAGCGGGTTGTACTCTGGGTTCTACATCAAACCCAAAAAGAGCGTGGCGGCCGCAACGTCCCGACAGCCATGCTCTACGGCCGGGTCGTCGAGCACGTCGACATGAGTGTCGAGGAGCTGCAGCGGATTCTTCAGCGTCTCACAGGGGCCCACAACCCACCCGGCCTCTGACCTGCGCTGCTTTAGCCCAAGATCATCGTCTCTTGCAGAAGCCGACCTTCAGCGAAACGAGAAAGAGACCACTTATCAAAGAGGGGGTGCGCCTCGCCCTTCGCCAAGTAGCGCGCCATGATCCTCGCCATCATCGGCGCAACCATGAAGCCATGACCCATAAAGCCGTTCATGACGATAAAACCGCGCACTGAATCCACGGGACCAATGATCGGATTGGCATCGGGAGAGATATCGTAACAACCTGCCCATTGACGCAACACCCGTACGCCCCCGAGGGGCGGCGCCGTGGCCGTTAGTTCGTCCGAGTACAACGACAGGAAGTCGAGAGAACTCTGCTGGTTGAGTCCAGCGGGCGCGTTGGCGTTGGCAATACCACCCACGATCTCGCCACGCATCGATTGCGAAAAATAGAGGCCTGTCGACAGATCGGCAACGAGCGGCTTCAGAAAGGGCTTGAGCGGCTCGCTGCTGCAAATTTCGTGTCGATGGGGGTGTGTAGGAAGCTCAATGTCCAACAGCGCCGAAACTTGCGGGCTCCACGCGCCGGCCGCGTTGATGACGAGCGGGGTATCAATGCGGCCACGAGTGGTTTGGACCGCAGTGACCGCGCCTTGCGTCGTCTCGATTCCCACCACTTCGCAGTGCGTCCGAACCTCGACCCCCTGCTCTTTGCACCCGCGCGCATATCCCCAGACAAAAGGCCACGGAAAGACCACACCATCGTCGGGGTTGTAACTCGCTGCAACCAGGCGCGCCGCGTCGAGTACCGGCACGAGCTCTTTGGCCTGTTTGGGGTTGACCATCTTCGTACGCACACCGTGGGCGTTCTGCAGCGCGACGGACTTCGCCAAGCTCTCGGCTGCTTGATCATTGCGCGCCAGAAAAAGGTAGCCTCCCTGTCGAAACCAAATATTGATGCGCATGGTCGAAGCGAAGTCTCGACAGATTGCAATCGACTCCTTCATCAGCGCAATGTTGTCCTCACTAGACCACTGCGCACGAACACCGCCGCCGTTTCGCCCTGACGCGCCGCTGCACAGATACCCTTTCTCGAGCACACAGATATCCTTCATACCGAGTTTGGCCATTTCGAAAGCGGTGGCCATGCCCATGATGCCACCACCGATGACCACCGCGTCCGCACGAGTCGCTGGTTCGTCAGCGCAAACGCGCGGCACGGAATGGGGCTGCAAGACTTGTGACGAACGCCCTTCACGAGGGAGTTTCGGAAGCACATGAAGTGGTACGGGGTGAAACGGTTGGCGGGGCGTCATCGGTTGAATCGGAGCCTCCCCTCCCGCATCGACGATCGCTTTGGCGCACACGGCAACACATTGCTTGCCCTGACAAACGCCTGTTCCGAAACCCGTGTATCGTTTTACGGACTCAAGGTCTCGGTGTCCCCGCTCGACCGCATCGCGGATGTCCTTCACGGACACATCCTCGCAGCGGCAGGCAATAGCCCTATCTGACATCGGCATTCTCGATCATGTGAGACGCAACCCGGACACACTCTTCGGCGAGGACATTTTCGTCACGTGCGACGTGGCCGTCGACACACGACCCGATAGCGTATGTGCGCGGGCCGGCAACGCCAAAGCGGTCCGCCTCGACCCAAAAGCCGTCGTCGCGGAAGCGCGCACCGGCCCCCGCCTGCACAGCGAGTTCATAGACGCCTGAGCGAAAACCAACGAACACAACGGCGTCCGCGCGCTGACGAGTGCCCTCGGCGAGCTCAATCAAGTCGACACAGTTGCCACCGCGAATACGCTTGATCTGTTCGAGCGCAAAGACTGTCGATTGAACACCGTGGCGCTCAAAGCGACGGCGGAGCTGTGCACCATCGCGCTCATCACGCGGCACCAAAACAACTTGTTTCCCAGGCGCAAACCCCTCGTCGAGCAGCCGGTGGGCCGCTTGTCCTGTGATCACGCCTGGGTGGTCAGCACCACGAACCGCGGGAACGTGTTCATGCGTGCCCGTCGCGAGAACGAGCTGCCGGGGTTCGAACACTGTGCAGCGCACACCATCGAAGGCAAGTACGAGTTGCTCATACACGCCAAGCGCAGACACCCCGAGTTCTATGGTGACGCCAAGTTGCTCTACCTGCTTGCACAACGCTTCGCGCGGAACAACCGTTCGTTCGTCGACTACGACGACGCTTCGTCCACGTTCGGCGAGTTTTCTCGCTAAACACAAACCGCTGCGTCCTGCTCCCACGACTAGCACGTCGACATCTCTTCTCTGTGCGTCTTCAATGTCTGGTGTATGATCGGGAAGCGTGCCTACGCCCGCAATACGTCGCGCAACCTTTTGCATGATGCGGTTGATGGGACCGAAGCGCGTAAACATGTGGTGGTGATCCAAGCCGTCGGAGAAAAACCAATCTGTGACCGCAAGGAAATCTGTTCTCGCCGAACCGAGGACATTCTGAGTCTCACAAATATGATGACCTTCGACGCGAAGTTGGCACGTCGGTACACTTTGCTTCCCATCGACACGCATTAGACAACCGTCGCAACGGTTGCTGTAACACACGGCGCCGCGCGGACGGTGATACTTGACACTGCGCGAGAGCAGCATGCGACCGCTCGCGGCGATCGACATCGCCAAGGGCTCCCCTTGACCTGCTTCGATGGTCGCTCCGTCAACCTCGATCATCCGCACCGCAGTGGGTTCGCGCAGCCGCACCAGCGCCATGTCTAACCCTAGTTCGAGGCCGCAACCATGAGCCCGTCCGCCTGACCGGGCTGCATGACGAACTTAAGCTTGCGCGTCTCGCCAGGCTTGAGCGTCACGGTCTGAACGTCAGCGCTAAGCTTGGGATGCCACACACTAATCTGTACTGCGACCCCCGCCGGCACGTCCGTCAAACGGAAGCGCCCATCCGGTCCAAGCTGTGCGTGTACCGCGTGGTGGAATGCTGCGACGCGCGTCTTGCCGCACGGAGCCGTAAAGGAACAGTGGGCTTCGTGCATGCCCGCTTCAGTCACCTCGAAGGACTGCGATTCCCCCTTCAGCAAGACCTTCGATGGTTCGCGGTCGCCGAGCGTCGGCATAAAGGGATAACTGCCTCGATTGACGAGCTTAATTCGGTCGCCAACGGTGACAGGGAGTATGCGTTCGGAAAGTCGACAACGGTCGATCGACACCTCGTGGGTTTGGGGCTCCACTTTCTTGGCCGACTTGATGGAGAAACCTCCGGCGCCAACCACGCCATCATCGAGCCAGCTGGCGCCCTCAACATCACCATCGCACTCACGCGGCGGCGGCGGTTGATTAAGTGTCGTCTCCACGTCGAAGTCAGGCTCGACCGTGACATTGTCGGCAAGTTCAACGACACCTTCGATCGTCGCATACCCGGTCGCCTCGGTAGCGCTCGCCGCTTGAAGCTGTTCGGCGCTGGAGCCTTCGCTCCCACAACCCGATGCCATCACCACTGACAGCACCACGCCTCGCGCCTTTCGCACCCTGACCATGACGGCGAATCTATCGCATGCTTTTCTTGGATCTCAACCGTTCTCTGCACATCGGATAAAAAACTGAAAGGTTACCGTGTCAGACCGCGTGTTTCTTTGCGCAAGGCAAACACCATTTCGGCTCCCGACGGCTGTGGAGACGATCACCTGACTAGATGTCCGGCTGGTAATCGACAGATTGACGGGTGACCCAACGGACCAAGTATGTCGCCGTCGCTGCGCAAACGATGATCAAAAAGAAGCCAACCGCGAACTCCCCGAACAACACCTTTCCGATTCCGATCATGCCGCTGAACACAAACACGAGCGCGATTGCAAACTCTCGAAAGATGGTCCAAGAAAAGCCAACTTCGAGTGGCGCACCGATCTCCTCGCGAATCGGTCCCCACCAACCTGGCGGACGAACACGTCGATAGAACCTCACCAAATGTTCTCGGGGTTCAGGTTGCGTCAGGTTCGCAGTCACGAGAGTCGCAGCCGCAACGCACGACACAATCAAGAGTAAGCGAAGCGCAGAGCCATCTGCGCCGTCACCCGTGGTCACACCCCATGACCGAAAGATGACGGCACAAGTTACACAGACTCCAAGCGCGACGAGTTCCGTCGTCGCGTTGATGCGCCACCAAAACCAACGCAACACATAGACGAGGCCCAGGCCTGCCATCAACTCCATCTTTAGACGAAAGGCGTCAAGCACCGAAGGAAGTGCAAGCGCAAGCGACCCGGCGATCAGCGCGACGAAGAGCGTCGCAAGCCGAGAAGCGGAAACGTAATGACGAGGGGGGCGGTCCTTCGCAACGAAGCGTCGATAGATGTCGTTGACGAGGTAGGACGCGGTCAGGTTGTAGTGCGAGTCCATCGTGCTCACGAACGCCGAGACAAAGGAAGCGACCATCAACCCCTTTAGCCCTACGGGCAAAAGCTCAGCAATCATCATGGGGTAGACAGATTCGCCATCGGTTACGGCAGGATAGAGCGAGAGCGAGGCCAGCGCAGCGATGTACCAGGGCCAAGACCGGATGAGCCACTGCACGGCCAAACCCCACAGGCCTGCACCGATCGCATGTCGCTCATCTTTGCAGGAAAGATAGCGTTGCGCGCGCTGCCCGCTGCCATCGGTCCCTGGCCCCGACCACCACTGCACACCCACCCAAACACCCATGGTTAGAAACGTGAAGCGGTCGGAGTCGAACGAGGGAATGAAGTCGAAAGCATTTTCTGTCTTTGTGTTGGAGCGCAGCGTCTCTTGGAGCACCTCCATGCCACCGGCCTTGTCAAGCGCGACATAGGCCAAGATGACGGCACCGAGCGTGGCAACCGTGAACTCGATCACGTCAGTCGTTACAACACCCCAAATGCCCGACGCAGCTCCGTAAATAACCGTGAGCACGAGCAGCAGCGCGACGACGAGAACCTCGGCGCGCACCTCGCCCAAGATTGGAAGCGCCACAAACTCGGGCAGTCCCATGATGGCTTTGACTACTTTGACCATGCCGAGCGTGACCCACGCAATGGTGAGAATCTCAAGCACGAGTGTCTTGTAAAGTGCCATGCCACCACGAAGCACCGCCGCGCGTTTTCCGGCGTAGCGAAACTCGATCAGTTCGTTATCGGTCACGACACCACTGCGCCGCCAAAGTCGCGCGAAGAAGAACGCGACGAGCGCATGTCCCAGCACTCCGTTCCAGTAGAACCACGCACCTGAGAGCCCCTGTTCGCGAATCATCGCGGTTTGGTGAAGCGGGGTGTCGGACGCGAAGCTCGTGGCAAGTACCGAGGTGCCGGCCAACCACCAGGGCAGCGAACGACCACCGACGAAGAAATCTTCCGCCGAACCTGACGCGCGCTTCGTGAACCAAAGGCCAACAGCTGAGACAGCAAGTAGAAAACCGATCAATACTGCCCAGTCCAGTGTCGCCATGGCGCCTGCATAACCCGCCCCCTTTTGTTTCGCCAGCCGCGATGAGCGCTCTTTCCAGAAGCC